>NZ_VNFK01000015.1 GCF_007786235.1 Paenarthrobacter nitroguajacolicus
TGCAACCCAGTGATGGCAGACTTCAACTCCTCCAACCCCCGGACCTGATCCACCAACTCACCACTGCCCGCACCCAGAGGGACGGAGCGCAGGAGAGTGATGAGATCAGACACCCGCGGCGGCGAAGCACTGGACCAACAACCCGCAACATGAGCAAGCGCCGCGCCCGTTGCGTCCGCGCCCACTGCGTCTACGCCCGCGTGCCCGTCCCGAATCTGCCCCATGCCCCAACTCTTCCAGCCAGCAACAGCCACCATCAGACCCCAACCGCCCTATGTGGACAACCTGCCCTAATGAGCCTGTGAGGCCGCCAGCCCCTACAGCTTCAGCTTCATGCCCTCATGGCTCGCCACGAACCCCAGCCGCGCATAAAAACGGTGCGCCGCAACGCGGGATTTGTCGGTGGTCAGCTGGACCAAGGAGCAGCCGCGTTCCCGAGCCTGCTCAATAGCCCACTCGATCATCAGCGCACCAACACCCTGCCCACGCAGAACCTCGGACACCCGAACGGCCTCGATCTGCGCCCGCCAAGACCCCCTGCGGGACAAGCCCGGTAGGTAGCTGAGTTGGAAGGTTGCCACCACATCGCCGTCGAGTTCGCCCACCACCAGAAGGTGCGCCGGGTCGCCGTCGATCGCGTCAAAGGCGTACTCGTACGGCGCCAGGTCGTCGGCACTTTCGCGGGTGGCACCGAGCTGATCGTCCGCGAGTAACGCGAGGATCCGCGGCAGGTCGTCCTTGCGGGCACGCCGCAGGGTGAAGGTACCGGAGTCGACGGCGGCAGTCAGCAAAGCGGGCGCGGAGGCGGAGTCAGCGGTCACCACCCCAGCTTGCCATTTCTTTCGGAACTCAGTGTTGCTAAGTACCGGTACTTAGTTCTACTATGTAGTGGTAGCTAGTAATACCGAGTAGTGAAGGAGGTGTCCGATGGGCAAGCAAATGACGGAGATGCTCAAAGGCACATTGGAGGGCATTGTTCTGGCCCTCCTGACCGGAAAGGCGGCGTACGGATACGAGATCACCACGCTGCTCCGCGCACAGGGCTTTACCGAGATCGCTGAGGGCACCGTGTACGCACTGCTGGTCAGGATCGAACAAAAGGGGCTGGTGGACGTGGAGAAGCGCCCGTCCGAAAAGGGCCCGCCCCGCAAGGTGTACACGCTCAACGCCCAGGGCAAAACCGAACTGGACGAATTTTGGAACACATGGAGCTTCTTGTCCGAACGGCTTGAACAGCTCCGCAAGGAAGGAAAATAACATGGCGGCAAAATGGATCGAGCTGGTCACCGGATCGCTTGAGCAGAAGAAGCAGTACAAGCAAGCCAAAGCACGGCTGGACGCCCTGCCCGAGCCGTACCTCACTGTGGCCACGGCCTTCAACCGGTACTTGATGTACTACGGCGGCGTCACCGAGGGCGACACCATGGTCCAGATGTTCACGGATCTGGCGGACCTCTGGGAGCGCGCCGCCATCGACGGTACGCCGGTGAGCGAGCTTGTAGGCGACGACCCCATCGAATTCGCAGAGAGCTTCGCACAGGCCTACGGCGGGAAACGCTGGATCGACAAGGAACGCGAGCGCCTGGAAAAGGCCATCAATAAGGCAAAGGAGGCGGAATCATGACCGCAACAGCAATTCGGGTCCAGGGCATCGAGAAGTCGTACAAGGATCTCCATGTTCTCCGCGGGGTGGATTTTGAGGTAGCGACGGGCAGCATCTTCGCCCTTCTGGGCTCCAACGGCGCGGGCAAGACCACCATGGTGAAGATCCTGTCCACGCTGCTCAAGGCGGATGGCGGGCAAGCCGCCGTCGAGGGTTTTGATGTCGCAGCGGACTCGCTCCAGGTGAGGCAGTCCATCAGCCTCACCGGACAGTTCGCCGCGGTGGACGAGGTCCTCTCCGGCAAGGAAAACCTGGTGTTGGTGGCGAAACTGCGGCACTTGAAGAATCCGGGCCAGATCGCGGATGAGTTGCTGGCACAGTTCAGCCTGACGGAGGCAGGATCCCGCAAGGTGGCGACGTACTCCGGCGGCATGCGTCGCCGCTTGGACATCGCCATGAGCCTGATCGGCAACCCCAAAGTGATCTTCCTGGATGAGCCCACCACCGGCCTGGACCCGGAGGCCCGCCTGGAGGTGTGGCAGATCGTCAAGAAGCTCGCCAACCAAGGGACCACGGTCCTGCTCACTACCCAGTACCTCGACGAAGCCGAGCAACTGGCAGACAGAATCGCCATTCTTCACGAGGGGCGAATCATTGCGAACGGCACCCTCGCGGAGCTCAAGCAACTGCTTCCGCCAGCCAAGGTCGAATACGTCGAAAAGCAGCCGAGCCTGGAGGACATCTTCCTGGCCCTGGTTGGCACGGGCAACAACGAGTCAGTTAAGGACAGGTCATGAGTACCCATTTCTTCGCAGACACCTCTGTTCTGCTGGGCCGTTCCATGCGGCACATCTTCCGCAGCGTGGACACCATCATCACCACGGCGATCACGCCGATTGCCCTGATGCTGCTGTTCGTCTACGTGTTCGGCGGCGCTATCAGGACCGACACCGAGAACTACGTCAACTACCTGCTCCCGGGCATCATGCTGATCGCGATTGCGTCCGGCATCGCGTATACGGCAGTCCGCTTGTTCACCGATATGCAAAGCGGTATCTTCGAGCGGTTCCAGTCCATGCCGATCGCGCGTTCCTCGGTCCTGTGGGCACACGTCCTGACGTCGTTGGTGGCCAACGGACTCTCGCTGGTGATCATTGTGGGAGTTGCGCTACTCATGGGATTCCGCACCTCGGCCAGCGTGCTGGATTGGCTCTCCGTTGCAGGAATCCTGGCACTGTTCACCCTGGCCCTGACGTGGATCGCCATCATCGCGGGCCTCTCCGCGAAGTCCGTGGACGGCGCCGGCGGGTTCTCCTACCCGCTGATCTTCCTGCCGTTCATCAGCTCGGCATTCGTCCCGACGGAGACTATGCCCGGCCCCGTCAGGTGGTTCGCCGAGAACCAGCCGGTGACGTCCATCGTGAACACCATCCAGGATCTGTTCGCCCAGCGTCCGGTTGGTGGTGACATCTGGGTAGCCCTGGCGTGGTGCTTGGGGATCCTCGTCATCTCCTACGCCTTCGCCACCGCCGCGTACAAGCGTCAGATCGCCTAGCACAAACCAGCCCGAAACACAGGCCGAAGCTCCCCCGGAACCGGGCGGAGCTTTCGCCATGCAGACCGATTCGCCATTGGTCAGACATTAGCTATAGCTTTATCGAACAGATTTGTAACGGCCGTCACTATTGTGTCGGTTCTTCCGAAGGGTTCTTGAACTAATGTCCGACCAGACAACACAGGGGCAGCTCCGCGCCTCCAGCAGGGACAGCGAGCCCCACCTGTCACGCTCGCTCAGCAACCGCCACATCCAACTCCTGGCCATCGGCGGTGCCATCGGAACGGGCCTCTTCATGGGTTCCGGCAAGACCATCTCGGTTGCCGGCCCCTCCGTGATCTTCGTGTACATGATCATCGGCTTCATGCTCTTCTTCGTGATGCGGGCCATGGGCCAGCTCCTGCTCTCCAACCTGAACTACAAGTCCTTCAGCGACTTCGCGGGAGACCTCTTGGGCCCGTGGGCCGGCTTCTTCACCGGTTGGACCTACTGGTTCTGCTGGGTGGTTACCGGCGTTGCGGACGTCATCGCCATCGCGGGCTACGCCAACGAACTCTGGCCGGGAATCCAGCTGTGGATCCCGGGCCTGGCCACCATCATCATCCTGCTGCTCCTGAACCTCCCCACCGTCAAGGCGTTCGGCGAGACCGAGTTCTGGTTTGCGCTGATCAAGATCATCGCCATCGTGGCGCTGATCGTGGTGGGCCTGGTGATGATCTTCACCGGCTTCCAGTCCAACGCGGGCACCGCAAGCTTCACCAACCTGTGGAACCACGGCGGCTTCTTCCCCAAGGAATTCATGGGCTTCGTGGCCGGCTTCCAGATCGCCGTGTTCGCGTTCGTGGGCATTGAACTCGTGGGTACCGCGGCTGCAGAAACCAAGAACCCGGAGCACAACCTGCCCCGCGCCATCAACGCCATTCCCCTGCGCGTCATGCTCTTCTACGTAGGCGCCCTCATCATCCTCATGTCGGTCACCCCGTGGACCGAGTTCAAGGCAGGTCAGAGCCCATTCATCGCCATGTTCTCGCTGGCCGGTCTTGGCATGGCAGCGACTGTGGTGAACCTGGTAGTCCTCACATCGGCAATGTCGTCAGCCAACTCGGGCATCTACTCGACGTCCCGCATGGTGTACGGCCTGGCCAACGACGGCGACGCACCCAAGCTCTTCGGCCGGCTCTCCAGCCGCAAAGTACCCCAAAACGCACTGTTCCTCTCCTGCGTCCTGTTGCTGGCCGGCGTCGCGCTTCTTTACGCGGGCAAGGACGTTGGCGTGGCGTTCGACATGGTGACCACCGTGTCCGCAGTGTGCTTCATGTTCGTCTGGTCCATCATCCTTGCCAGCTACCTCGTGTACCGGAAGCGCCGCCCTGAGCTGCACGCGGCCTCGCCGTTCAAGATGCCCGGCGGTATCCCGATGGTCTGGGTAGTGTTCGCGTTCTTCGCGTTCCTGGTCTGGGCACTGACCACGCAGCCGGACACGCTGACCGCCCTGCTGGTGACCCCAATCTGGTTCGCGATCCTCGGCGTCGCCTATGCAGTAGTCCGCAAGACGCCGCTCCACCAGGCCCGCGTGGCCGAATGGAAGGCCATGTCAGAGGCCGAAACCGCGGCAGCGCGCTAACGGTCCAATAGCGCGCTGACTCTCCAACCAACAGAGCCCGACGTCGGCACCCACCGTGGGTGCCGACGTCGGGCTCTGTTGTCTGCTGGTGAGCGAGCGTCAGGCGAAGTAGACGCCTATGCGGTTCCCATCGATTTCCTCGATGCGGATGTCGATGTCGTAGACGTCGTGCAGCATGCCGGCGCGCATGATGTCCGTGGGTGCGCCTTGGTGGATGAGCCGACCGTCCTTCATGGCCAGAATGGTATCCGAGTAGCAGGATGCGAAGTTGATGTCGTGGACCACCAGGACGATGGTCTTCCCGAGCTCGTCCGCCAAGCGCCGCAGCAGCCGCATCATCTCCACGGAGTGCTTCATGTCCAGGTTGTTCAGTGGCTCGTCCAGCAGCAGGTATTCGGTGTCCTGCGCCAGCACCATCGCGATGTAGGCGCGCTGGCGCTGCCCACCGGAGAGCTCGTCCACGAACTTGTCCGCCATGGACGTGAGGTCCAGCTGTCGGATGGCTTCGTCCACGTGCTCCAGGTCCTCGACCGTCGGCCGGCCGCCGCTGTGCGGGAAGCGCCCGAAGGCCACGAGGTCGCGGACGGTGAGCCGCATGGTCAGGTGGTTTTCCTGCCGCAGGATGGCCATGGTCTTGGCCAGCTCCTTGCTGGGCGTAGCTGTTACGTCCAAGCCGGCAACGGAGACTCCCCCGGCATCCATGGGCTGGAGGCGGCTGATCAACGAGAGCAGCGTGGACTTGCCGGCGCCGTTGGGGCCGATGATGGACGTGATTCCGCCGCGGGGAATCTCGCAGCTGACATCGTCCAGCACGGTGGTGCCGCCGTAGCGCTTGGTAACGTTCCGGACGGTAATCATGGGCGGACCCCGGTCATTTCAGTGAGCCTTTCAGCAACAGGTAAAGGAAGAGGATGCCGCCGGTGAACTCGATGATCACGCTCAAAGCAGTGGCAAAGCCGAACACGCGCTCCAACAGCAACTGGCCACCCACCAGCGCAATCGCCCCGATGAGCACAACGATCGGCACAAGCCACGCATGCCGGAATCCGCGGCAGAGCTGGTAGCCGAGGCTGACCACCAGGAGTCCGAAGAACGTCACGGGGCCCACCAGCGCCGTGGAAATCGCCACCAACAGCGAGCACGCCAGCAGTACGCGCATCACAACGCGCTTGTGGTCCACGCCCACGTTGATGGCCACCTCGCGGCCGAGTGCCAGCACATCCAGGGTGTGCCGCATCCGCCACACGCCAACGCATACGGCAGCGACCAAAAGTGCGGAAACACCCAGGAGTCCCGGGTCCACGTTGTTGAAACTGGCGAAGAACAGATCCTGGAGGATGATGAATTCGCTCGGTTCCATGAGCCGCTGCAGGAGCGACGACATCCCCCGGAACAGCGTCCCGAGCACGATGCCCACCAACAGCAGCAGGTGCAGCGAGCGCGTGGCCCCAGTGAACATCCACCGGTACAGGAACGCGCTGAACCCCACCATCAGCAGGATTTCCAGCCCGAACTTGAGCGTGGACGGAGCCGTGGCCAGCGTCGCAGCACCCGCCACGAAGGCCAGCGCGGTCTGCACCAGGATGTACAGCGAATCGAAGCCCATGATGGACGGCGTCAGGATACGGTTGGCCGTCACGGTCTGGAACAGCAACGTGGAGACGCCAACGGCTACGGCCACCAGGAGCATCGCGGACACCTTGATGGCCCGACGCGGCAGGATGTAGGCGATGTTGCCCTTGAGGTCGATCGTCAGGAAAACAGCAACAAGCACGACGGCGGCAACCGCCAGGATGCCGATCACCAGTCCCGGCGGGGTGCTTCGGACGGCGTCACGCCAGTGCTTTGGGGCAGACCAACGTGTGCGGGAGGGAACGGACGAATCGGCAGCCGGTGCCGTGGACACAGGGGTTTCAGGCATTGCGTTTCCTCAGGAGCAGGAAGAGGAACAAGATGGCGCCCAGGACGGACATGACCATGCCGACGGGCACCTCGTAGGGGAACCGGATGGTCCGGCCGATGATGTCGCAGACCAGCACGAACGCGGCACCGAACAAAGCGGTCCAGGGTACGGCCCGGCGGAGGTTGTCACCGAACAGCAGGGACACGATATTGGGCACCACGAGTCCCAGGAACGGAACGGCACCCACAGTGGTCACAACAACGGCCGAAATCAGGGACACGATCATCAGGCCGAGCCGCATGGTGCGCGCGTAGTTGAGGCCGAGGTTGGTGGTGAAGTCCTGGCCCATGCCCGCAACGGTGAACCGGTCAGCAGCAAAGAGGCCCACAAGGACAAGGACGGCCACGATCCACAGCAGCTCGTAGCGGCCACGCAGCACGCCCGAGAAGTCACCGATCATCCAGTTGCTCAGCGTTTGGAGGAGGTCAAAGCGGTAGGCAAAGAACGTGGTGACAGCAGCGATGACGCCGCCCAGCATGATGCCCACCAGCGGGATCAGCAGCGTGTTGCGGGCCGGGAGTCGGCGGAGGATCGCCAGGAACAGCGCCGTGCCGAGGATCGCGAAGACGCTGGCCACGATCATTTTGGTGAGGATCGGAGACTCTGGAGCAAGCACGGTCACCACCAGGATTCCGAGCGTCGCGGATTCCACGGTTCCCACGGTGGACGGCTCCACGAACCGGTTGCGGGCCATGAGTTGCATGATCAACCCGGCAACGGCAACGGCCATCCCGGCCAGGACCACGGCCAAGGTGCGCGGCACCCGGGAGACCCAGAAGATTTCCCAGGCCCCGGCGTCGTTCGCCAACAGGGCCGGCAGCGAGACGTCGCTGACGCCCACGAAGATACTGCCAACCGCAATCACCAGCACAACGGCAGCAGCCGCAATCAGCCTGGCGGATTCGCCAGTCCGATTGCGGCTCGCTGGTGCCGTGGGGCGCACGGCTGTAGTTGTCACAACGGAATTTCAGGTGGGGGAAGTATCAGGCGACTGAGTCGGCCACTGCGGTGACCATGGCCTGGACGTTGTTCAAGCCGTAGCCCACGATGTACCAACCGGCGGGATCCAGGTTGACGATCTTGTTGTTCTTGGCGGCGTTGATGGATTTCACGAGCTCGTTGTCCAGGATGGGGTTGGCCGTGGAGCCGGCGGTACCGATGGCGGTGTCGCGGTTGATGACGTAGAGGATGTCCGGGTTGGTTTCCTTGATGTATTCGAAGGAAACGGCCTCGCCGTGGGCGCCTTCGGACTTGACCGTGGCAGCCGTCGGGACGCCCAGGACGTCATGGATGATGCCGAAGCGGGAGCCGGCGCCGTAAGCGGTGACTTCGCCACCGGAGGTGAGGACGATCAAGCCCTTGCCGGCGGAAGCTGCCTTGGATTTGGTGTCGGCAACGGTCTTGTCCACCTCGGCGAGCTTGGAGGCGACTTCGTCTTCCTTCTTGAAGATCTTGCCGAGCTTCTCCGTTTGGGCCTTGAAGCTTTCCATGGGCTTGGCAGCGTCCACGGAGAGGTCGATGGTGGGAGCGATCTTGCTCAGCTCTTCGTAGGCGCCGGAGGTGCGGCCGGAGATGATGATGAGATCCGGAGCTGCGGAGCTGACGGCTTCGAAGTCGGGTTCCTTGAGCGAGCCCACCTTGGCGTACTTGGCTTCGGAGAACTTCTTGAGCGCATCCGGGTAGCTGGCCTCGGGAACACCGGTGGGCTCGACGCCGAGCGCGTTCATGGTGTCCAGGACGCCGAGGTCGAACGTGACAACCTTGGCCGGGTTCACGGGGACGTTGGCTGTGGAGCCTTGGGCGTGCTCGATGGTGATGGTGCTGGACTCTTCCGGCTGCGACGACGCGGTGGCGCCGCCTCCGCAGGCCGTGACGGTCAGCAAGGCTGCCCCTGCAGCCAGTGCCCCAATGTAGCTCGACAGCCTCATTTTCACGCCGTTACTCCACTCACTAATAAGTCATAGATGTGTTGCCTAATTGCCTTTTGACTCTATTAGTAAGGTGAGGCTAACTTCAAAACCGAAAGGCCCTCCAGTGGGAGAAAGTGAGCGAACTCACGTGTTTTTCTCCCACTGGAGAGCCTTTGTGACAATTCGGTCCAGTGCCTAGGCTTCGGCTTTACGATCCTCTACGAGCTTCTGCAGCGCCGGGAACAGCGGGTGTGTTGGCGTCAGTTCCGTGATGCGTTCGACTGCGGAAGCCGCGTCCAGCTCGGACAGCATGTTGGCGAGCTCCACGGCTTCGTCGTCGGCACCGTCGTCGAAACGAAGGGCTGCTGACATCGCCTCAAGCAACGCCACCGGAGTGATGCCCCGCTCGGCAAGTTCAGCTGCCGGGCCAACGAAGCGCTCGTGCCGGCCAAGCTTCCGCAACGGGGCACGGCCCACACGGTTCACGGTGTCCGGCAGGTGCGGGTTGGTGAAGCGTTGCAGGATCTTCTGCACGTACGCTTCCTGCTCCGCCTCCACGAACCCGTGCTTGGCCACCAGCAGTTCCTTGGTTTCCTCCAGCACAGCCCTGACCTTTGCGGCCACGCCAGGATCGGCCATGGCGTCGGAGATCTTCTCGAGCCCCGCCGCGTACCCGAAGTACGCAGCCGATGCGTGCCCGGTGTTCACAGTGAACAGCTTGCGCTCGATGTACGGGCCCAGCTCGTCCACGAAAGTAGCTCCGGGGATGGTGGGCACGTTGTCACCGAAGGGTGTGCGGTCAATGACCCACTCGTAGAAGGTTTCCACCGTGACATCCAGGCCCTGGCCCGGCGCCTGGTTGGGAACGATGCGGTCAACTGCGGTATTTGCAAAAACTGCGACGGCGTCCAGGTCGCCTGCGGAGTCGTCCCAGGCCGCCCGGATCTCCGTGCGCAGGAGATCCGTGGCATTGATGGCGTTCTCGCACGCCATCACCTGCAGGGGCGGCAACGACGGTTCCCGTGCGGCAAGACCGCGGGCGATCACCGGTGCCACGAACTTCAGGATGTGGGGCCCCACCGCGGTGGTGACCACCTCCGCCGTCGAGATTTCCTCCACGACAGCGGCTTCCTGCGTGCTCGAGTTCAGTGCGCGGAAACCCGTCACGGTCTTCACCGCAGGGTTCTCGCCCACCTCGTGGACGTCGTAGCTGGTTGCCGACGCAAGCTGGCTGATCAGCGCATCCGCAACATCCGCGAACACCACCTCATAGCCGGCTTCGTGCAGCAACAGCCCCACGAAGCCGCGCCCGATGTTGCCTGCCCCAAAATGGACTGCCTTCACTATGCGTTAACCTTTCCGAACAGCTCCAGGACTTCATCCACAGTGGTTGCTTCCTCCAACTGGGCCACCTGTGCCTTGTTGGTGAAGATCTTCGCGATGGAAGACAGGATGTGGAGGTGCTCATTGTTGATGCCGGCCACGCCCACCACGAACTTCACTTGCTTGCCACCCCAGTCGATGCCCTCCGGGTACCGAATGATGGACACGGCCGAGTGGTTGATGTGTTCCTTGGCATCGTTGGTGCCGTGCGGGATTGCCAGGAAGCTGCCCATGTAGGTGGACACGGATTCCTCGCGCTCGTGCATGGCGTGGACGTAGCTGACATCCACGGCGCCGCGGTCCAACAGGAGTTTTCCGGCCTCGTCGATCGCGCTGTCGCGGTCGGCTGCCGTTCCATTCAGGATCACGCTTTCGCGGAGCAGGACACCCTTGCCCTCGACGGCGGCAGCCGGCTCAGCGGCATGCGCACCGTGGGCAGGAGTTGTGGCAGCGGCGGCGGGCCGGGCGTCTTCGGCGGGGGCCGCCGTCGTGCCTTCTTCACTGTTGCTTGACTTCACCAGTTCGACGATTTCGTCGTACTTGGGGCTGTTCATGAAGTTGTCCACTGAGTAGTGCACCGCACTGGACGTGCGTGGCTGTGCGCGTTCGGTCAGGTCCTCGTGGGTGACCACAACATCGTAAGTGTCGTTCAAGTTGGCGATGGCCGAGTTTGTGACCTTGACGTCCGGGAAGCCGGCGGCCTTGATCTTGTTGCGCAGCACCGAGGCACCCATGGCACTGGAGCCCATGCCGGCGTCGCAAGCGAACACGATGGTCCGGACCGGACGGGTCAGGACGGCTCCGCCCTGCGCTCCGGCGCGGTCACCGGCGCGGTCACCGGTCAGTGCCGAGGAGACGGAGCTCTTCTTGCCCTTCATGGCTTCCATCCGGGACGTTGCTGCCGAGAGGTCGTCCTCCCCCTTGTTCTTGGAAGCGCGGAGGATGACCGAAGCAATGAGGAAGGACACGGCAGTGGCCAGGATGACGGAGAGGATCACGCCGACGTAGCTGTCGCGGGCCGTCTGAGCCAGCACGGCAATGATGGAACCTGGCGCGGCCGGAGCAACCAAGCCGGAGTTGGTGATGGCGAGGGTGGCGATGCCCGTCATGCCGCCACCGATGGCGGCGAGGATCAGGATCGGCTTCATCAGGACGTAGGGGAAGTAGATCTCGTGGATGCCACCAAGGAAGTGGATGATTGCGGCACCGGGAGCCGAAGCCCTGGCAGCACCGCGGCCGAAGAACATGTAGGCCAACAGAATGCCCATACCGGGGCCGGGGTTGGCCTCGAGAAGGAACAAAATGGACTTGCCTTGTTCCAGAGACTGCTGGATGCCCAGCGGAGTCAGCACGCCGTGGTTGATGGCGTTGTTAAGGAAGAGGACCTTGGCGGGCTCAATGAAGATGCTGGTCAGCGGCAGCAGGCCATTGTTGACCAGGAATTCGACAACAGCCCCCGCGCCTTCGGTGAAGCGCTGGACAACCCAGGACAGGCCATAGAAACCACCCAGGGCCAAGGCTGCACCCCAAATTCCGGCGGAGAAGTTGTTAACCAACATCTCGAAGCCGGGGCGGATCTTGCCATCCCAGATGGCGTCGATCTTCTTCATGGTCCAGCCGCCCAGCGGGCCCATGATCATGGCGCCAATGAACATAGGAGAATCCGTGCCGGCAATGACGCCCATGGTTGCGATGGCGCCCACCACACCGCCGCGCACGTCATAAACCATCCGTCCACCGGTATACGCGATCAGGATCGGAAGCAGGTACGTGACCATGGGGCCAACGATGCCTCCGTTGGGATCACCATCGGCGTTTGTACCGAAGCCACCGAGGGCAGGCACGGGAATCCAGCCCTTCTCGATGAACAGGGCCGTGATGAGGCCCCAGGCGATGAAGGCGCCGATGTTGGGCATGATCATGCCGGACAGGAATGTTCCGAACTTTTGAACACCAACGCGCGCGCTGGTGCGGGGCTTCGCAACGGTCTCTGTTGCCATGTGAATTCCTAACGTGTGTCCCGCGGCGGCGCGGGGTCAGTCGATATAGATCGAGAGAGAACAGCCTTAGGAGCTGCTGGAAATGCGGTGAAGCCATTCAAGGAAGAGCTTCAGTTCAGAGCTGGACAGTTGGTCCGAATGCGAGGCCTGCAGTGCCGCATTCAGGGCGATTGCCGCAACAACTACTGACGACTTACCGGAGTCGTCCGCTGCAGCGCCACGGGCGGTTTCCGTGGAGACGGCAAAAATCATGGAATCCCGGGTCATCGTTGAGAGCTCGAGGTTCCGTTCTTCCACCGGTTCAGCGATCAACATGAGCGTGACACCCACGTTGGCAGCCAGGATGCTGCGTGCCGCTTCGCGGGGCGGCACGTTGATCTGACCGGAGATAGCGGCCTTGTTCAGCATCTCTTCCAAAAGCGCTTCAGCATCGGCCACGATTGCTGGGCGGCTTTCCGGCCTGATGTTGCCGAACATCACCAGATACAGATGGGGTTGGGTCAGCCCGAACTGGACGTGGTTGTCCCACATCCGCCGGACGTCTTCCAAGGGCTCCCCGGACGGCGCAAAATCACGCTCCCCTGCCACATACTCTTCAAAGCCGGCCGATACGACGGCATCGAACAGTCCTTCTTTGTCACCAAAGTGGTGGTAGAGCGTGGGCGCCGTGACCCCGGCAAGCTTGGTGATCTGACGCGTAGAGACCGCTGACCCCTCCGAATTCGCCAGCAACTCGGCAGCTGCGCGAAGCAACCGAATTTTGGGCGGAAGCTGGTCATCGAAACTCATAACCGCTACCCTAGCACCTATAGCGTTGCTATATGAAGTGGCTCACAACAGAATTTTGTAGGCTATTTTTCGAGGCTCCCGGTGCCGTCGCCGGCGGGTCTGAACCAACAAGCAGGAACAGAGGATTCAGTGCAGAATTTCCAAGGAGTAGGGGTAAGCCCTGGCCGCATCATTGGTTCCGTCCGCCAAATGCCCAAGCCGGTGAGCGAACCGCCGTCGGGTGAGCGGTTGGCCGAGGGAATCAGTCCGGAAGACGCCGTCGTCGGCTTGAAAGCCGCCGCTCAGTCCGTCCACGACGAACTCAAGGGCCGCGCGGATACCGCCTCCGGTGACGGCAAAGCCGTCCTCGAGGCAACTGCGCTCATGGCCAAGGACACCATGCTCCTGAAGTCGGCGGCCAAGCTCATCAACGCCGGCTCGTCGGCAGAGCGTGCCATCTGGGAAGCGGGAGCCTCCGTCTCCGAAATGCTTCACAACCTGGGTGGCTACATGGCCGAGCGCGCCACCGATGTGCTGGACGTGCGCGCCCGCATCGTTGCCGAACTCCGCGGCGTCCCCGCACCGGGCATCCCCTCCTCCGACACGCCCTTCATCCTGGTGGCCGAGGACCTTGCCCCGGCTGACACTGCAACACTGAATCCCGCTGTAGTGCTTGCCCTGGTGACTTCCGGCGGCGGTCCTCAGTCGCACACCGCGATCATCGCGCGTTCACTTGGCCTGCCCGCTGTTGTCGCCGCACATGGCGTGGATGACATTGCCGATGGAACCGAAGTGTACGTCGACGGCGCGGCCGGTTTCGTGGCCGTTTCGCCCTCCGAAGAGCACCGCGCTTCTGCCACAGCGTGGGCTGAAACCTCTGCGACGCTCGCCGAATTCGACGGAAACGGCACGACGGCGGACGGCCACCTGGTGCCGCTGCTCGCCAATGTGGGTGGAGCCAAGGATGCCGTGGCAGCAGCGGGCCTCGGCGCCCAGGGCGTGGGCCTTTTCCGCACCGAGTTCTGCTTCCTGGAGCGCGACACCGAGCCCTCCGTTGATGAGCAGGCCGCAGCCTACAAGGCCGTGTTCGACGCGTTCCCGGGCAAGAAGGTTGTCCTCCGTACCTTGGATGCCGGCGCCGACAAGCCCCTCCCCTTCCTCACGGACGCCACCGAGCCCAACCCCGCCCTGGGTGTTCGCGGTTACCGCACCGACTTCACCACTCCCGGCGTCCTGGAGCGCCAGCTTGAGGCCATCGCCCGGGCAGCGTCAGGGTCCGAGGCCGACGTGTGGGTCATGGCACCCATGATCTCCACGGCCGCTGAAGCCGGACGCTTTGCCTCATTGTGCGCCGCTGCCGGAATCCAGACACCTGGCGTGATGGTGGAAGTCCCCTCTGCCGCCTTGACTGCTGCCACCGTGCTGCGGGAAGTCGGGTTCGCCTCGCTCGGCACCAACGACCTCACCCAGTACGCCATGGCCGCCGACCGCCAACTCGGCCCCCTCGCCGAGCTCAACACGCCGTGGCAGCCCGCCGTCCTTCGACTGGTGCAGCTCACTGTGGAAGGCTCGGCCATGGAGGGCAACAACAAGCCCGTGGGCGTCTGTGGCGAGGCGGCCGCGGACCCGGCCCTCGCCGTCGTCCTTACCGGGCTGGGTGTCACCACACTGTCCATGACCGCGCGCTCGTTGGCCGCCGTCGGGACCGTCCTGAAGACCGTCACGTTGGAGCAGGCTCAGGAACTTGCCCGGCTGGCTTTGTCCGCGCCCAGTGCCACCGAAGCCCGCGATTGGGTCCGCGCCAAGCTCCCCGTGCTCGAAGAGCTCGGCCTCTAGCTTCTTAACCGCTACACCTTTAGGAGAAACCCATGCCCGAACGCACAGCCACCATCGCCAGCCGCTCCGGACTGCACGCCCGCCCCGCCGCCCTGTTCGCCGAAGCGGCGGGCGAGCAGCCAGTGGAAGTCACCATCGCCATGCAGGGCGACCCTGCCGATGACGCCCTCGACGCCGCCAGCATCCTCTCGCTCATGACCCTCGGCGCGGCGAAGGGCGACGTCGTTGTGCTGCGGGCCGAGGGCGACGGCGCCGATGCTGCGCTGGACGCACTGGTGAAGCTGCTGGAGACGGACCTGGACGCGGAATAGCGTTCGCGCACCATTTCGATGCCTTGCTGCCGGCAGTGCCGTGCGCGCGGCAGGATCCGCAGCGAAGCATCGAATCGGGTGACTCCCTGCGTCTTCGGGCCCCGGGCGGGAACTGGCTGCGAATCAGTGCGGTGGGCGAGACGGAGGAGGACGGCTCGGACTCAGGGGGTCGCCTTGACCGCGTGCTCCTCAACGCCGCCCGCCAAGGCGATGCCCGCGGGCTGACACCCGGGGAGCGCGGGCACCTGGCCGCAGACTTAGCCAACGCCGCAGAACTCCGGGCTTCTCTGTAACCACACCCCTGCCAGCAGCACTTCGCAGGCTAGGCTTCTGCCATGGCATTGATAGCTCCCCGCGTCACGGCAGGCCTTCCCGCCGACGACGCCCGGAATCTGGCGCATTCCCTGCAGGACAGCAACGACATCACCGTGTTCGTGGACGGCACCGTCCACCGCCTGCCCGATCAGGCGAGGGACGCCGTCGTCGACCTCCTTGCGAGACTGGGCCGTGGCGAAACGGTGACGGTGAGCAGCGTGGAGGAAATGCTCACGACGTCGCAGGCCGCGGAACTCGCGGGCATCTCGCATACGTACCTTCGGAACATGACCGACCGCGGCGAAATCCCCGTGGAATACCGGGGAACACATCGCCGCATCCGGCAGGCCGCCATCATGGCTTGGCTGGAAAAGCAGAAGCGCCAGCAAGCTGCTGAAGCGGCGGCGGGAGAATAGCCCCATGGGTTCACCTTCACCTTCCATCGTGTGGCCGCTGGTGCACGCAGAGCGTCGGGCCCTGATCCAGGACTTGGAGCAGCTGCCGCCGGCTCAATGGCAGACGGCGTCGCTGTGTGCCGGCTGGGATGTCCACGATGTCCTGGCGCATGTGATCGACACCGCGAAGACCACGCGCCTGGGTTTCATTCGCCGCCTGGTTGCCGCCCGAATGGACTTCGACCGCGACAACGCCATGGGAGTGGAGCGCGAGAAGGCCGGGAACCCGCAGCAGACACTGGCGAGGCTGCGTGCCGTGCTCTCCAGAACTTCCGGACCGCCGGCAGGGCTTGCCACCCGGCTGGTTGAGGCGTTCGTGCACGGGGAGGATATCCGGCGCCCCCTCGGGATCAGCCGCACCTACCCTCCGGCGCATGTTGCCACCGCGCTCGGCTACCAGGTCAGGACCACCGCAGCCATGGGTGGCGGCAAGGAGATCGCACAAGGCTGGCGCTTGGTAGCCACCGACACCGCTTTTGAACACGGCGACGGCCCCGCTGTGGAAGGACCAGCCATCGCGCTGCTGCTGGCGGTATCCGGCCGGCCGGTAGCAGACCATGAACTGAGTGGCCCCGGCGCCTCCGTCTTTCTGCAGCAGAGGCAGGCATGACAACCTTGCTCTCCACCGACGTCGAAGTTTTGGGCCTCACCGGCCGGATCTTCTGGACGGATGGAACCCCTGCACCTGGAACCCCGGCACCTGGAACAGCTGCGCTGTTCCAAGGCACAGAGCCCGCCAGCCAGCCGGCGTACATCCTCATCCACGGCATCGGTGTTTCCCACCGGTATTTGGCCCGGCTGCATGCGAAATTGTCGGCGAGCGCACCGACGTATTCCTTGGACCTTCCGGGTTTCGGCGGGACTCCCAAGCCGAGCCGGCGACTCCAGGTGGAAGACTACGGCGCGTTCATCGCCGAGGCCCTCAAGAGCCGTGGCATCGAGTCGTATGTTCTGGTGGGGCATTCCATGGGCGTGCAGTTCGCGATCGAAGCAGCTTTGCATGGGCCGGACCGGGTCCGGCACTTGGTGCTGATGGGACCCGTTGTTGATTCCCGGCATAAGAATGTGTGGCGACAATCGCTGGCCCTCACCCTTGACGGGCTGCTGCGGGAGAGTCCGTCGTCCAACCTGATAGTGACCACGGACTACCTTCGGTGCGGACCGCGCTGGTACCTTGCCGAGCTGCCCGTGATGATGAAGTACCCCACGGAGAAGCGGCTGGCGGGCATTGAAGTACCGGTACTGATCCTGCGTGGCAGCCGTGACCAAGTGGCGGGTCCCGAGTGGTCGCTCAAGCTTTCGAGGGCGGTGTCGCGGGGTCGTTTGGTGGAGGTCCCGGGCGTCGGCCACGTGGTCCAGCACATGCGGCCGCAGGCGGTGGCTGATGCCATCCGCAGTTTTGTCGCCGCGACAGCGCAGCAGCGCTAAGCAGAGAAGCACGACGCCGGTTGGGTGGTGTGGGTGCCCTTGTTGCGTCAGCGCGTCGCGGCTAGGCTGGCCGAGCAGACGCATTAGTAAGTTTGCTTACGAAAGGGCTGAAACGTGACCAGTAAAGACCCGAACGAAACAGAGCAAGGATTCGGTGCGACAGGCGCCACGGGGCCGTATGGCGCCGCGACGGGCCCCGCAGCCGACAACGGCGATGTGAACGCCGATCCGGAACTGCGCCAGGACGAGGACCAGGATCCCGCAGCCTCGGCCAACCCCGATCCCCTCGACGGAAACGTCACAGGACTGGAGCCCGGAGGCGGAGTTCCTCCGGGAGAAACCCCGCCGGCCGAAGGCAGCATGAGCAGCGACCAAGGACATGAAGAGTAGTTACGGCAACCTGAGGATCTCGCCGAGGTCATACTCGGCAGGCTCCTCCAACTGCGAGTAGGTGCAACTCCCGGGAGTCCGGTCCGGCCGCCACCGACGGAACTGCGTGGTGTGCCGGAACCGATCGCCCTCCATATAGTCGTAGGCCACCTCGATTACCAGCTCGGGGCGGAGAGGCACGAACGAAAAATCCTTGCCACCGCTCCACCGACTCTGGGCGCCGGGCATCCTGGAACCCCCGGCAGCCTCGTCCTGGTTGGCCCACTCGCCCCAGGGGTGGTCACTGAGCTCCACCTGGTATGGCTCCAGCTCGGCCACCAGGCTTTCCCTCCGCGCCATGGGGAACGATGCCACCACACCTACGTGATGAAGCCGGCCCGTCTCGTCATGGAGCCCAAGCAGCATGGACCCCACAACCTTCGCCGTCTTGTGCCAGCGGAATCCTGCCACCACGCAGTCGGCGGTCCGCTCGTGCTTGGTCTTGAACATCACCCTCTTGTTGGGTTGGTACAACCCGTCCAATGGCTTGGACAGCACCCCATCCAGGCCGGCGCCCTCGAGCTGGACAAACCATTCCTGCGCCCGCTCAAGGTCCGTCACAGCGGGAGTCACGTAGACAGGAGGTTCTGCCTTGGCGAGAGCTTTCTCCAGAAGAGCGCGCCGCTCTGAAAACGGCTTATCCATGAGGTTCTCGTCGCCCAATGCAAGGAGGTCGAAGGCGATCATGGACGCAGGGGTCTTCTCGGCAAGCATCCTGACGCGGCTGTCGGCGGGATGGATCCGCTGCTGCAGCACCTCGAACTCCAACCTGTTGCCCTGGATCAGGACAATTTCGCCATCGATCACACACTTGTCCGGGAGGTTCTCCCGCAGGGCATCCACCACTTCCGGGAAATACCGGGTCATCGGCTTTTCGTTGCGGCTGCCCAGGACGATCTCGTCGCCGTCCTTGAAGACGATGGTCCGGAAGCCGTCCCACTTGGGCTCGTAGTGCCCAACATCGGGGATGGCCGGAACGGACTTGGCGAGCATGGGCGAGACGGGCGGCATCACAGGCAGGTCCATAGACAATGTCTACCTGCCGGTGCACGCCGAAGCTAGTCTTAGGCCATGGATATCTTGGCCGTGTTGGCCGCAGTACTTGGTGCGCCGGCTCTTCTCGCCGGCCTCTGGTACTGGATCACGCGGCAGAACGGCCGTGGGATTCGACGCACCGCAGCGGGTGGGATGCTCGGAATTGCAGACGAGATTTTCCGGCCGGAAACCCACCATGCGCATCAGATCCTGAAGATCCAGTACGAGCTCCCGGCTCCCGCACCGGCCCCGAAGCCTAAGCGCTAGAAGCCTCTCGTTTGGGAAGAACTACCGCCCGTTACATTAATGTGACTTTACTTTCCGGCTCATGTACCGTCGTAGGGCGACCCGAATATCCGCTGGGCCGCTTCCGGATTGACGCCGAGCTCTGCCGCAATCCGGGATCCGCCAGACCCGCGGCAGAGACGGGGGACCCAGAGTTCCCGGGCTTGTTTTCAAGCCCTCGGGGTGAAGCCGCCCAGGCGGCCGGACGGCCTCGTCCGAACCCGACAGCTAACCTCGAAGGCGTTGAGAGGCAACCACCATGTCCCCAACCATGGATCAGCCGCGCCGCGACCAAACCGAACGCGAGCGCCCCAAACCAACCGGACGCCGTCGGGCCCAACCCAGCGGATCCCTGACCAGCGGATCCCTGACCAGCGCGCCTGCTGAAGGCTCCGTGACGACTCCGGACCCTTCAAGCACGACGCCGGAACCCGCCACGTCGGCCATCCCCACCATCGCGGCACCCACCACCCGCGCGGCCGCGCGTGCGGCGGAGCGAGAGCGGGCAGCCCGAGCCGTGATCGAGCCCACCGAGCCCGCAACTGCTGCGATTCCGGCCGTGGAGGCCGCGCTGGCTGCAGCCCCGGCATCGACGACCCCCGGACCTCCCACCGCGGCCATCCCGATCGTTCAGCCGGCAAGCGCCGAACCTGGCGCCGCGCACTCGGGTACCGCCGCGCACGCGGGTACCGCCGCG
Source organism: Paenarthrobacter nitroguajacolicus (assembly GCF_007786235.1). Lineage (GTDB taxonomy): Bacteria > Actinomycetota > Actinomycetes > Actinomycetales > Micrococcaceae > Arthrobacter > Arthrobacter nitroguajacolicus_A. The sequence goes on from NZ_VNFK01000015.1 coordinate 19,598, forward strand.
CACTCGGGTACAACGGAACCCGCCACCGCAGCCATTCCCGTAGTGGCCGGCCTCGAGGACACCGCAACCCCGGGCGCCGCATCGGCCGCCTCGCCGACACGCTCCAAATCCGGCTTTGGCGGGTCATCGTTCGGCCGCGAGCCCCACACGGTTCTGCGCAAAGCCGCGTCAGTCAAGCAGATGAGCCAACGCATGGCCGTGGTTGCGGGCGCCCTGGGCCTTGTCCTGACGGCCGGAGGTCTTGGACAAGCCCTTGAGCTTCCGTTCTTTGGCCAGGAGACCCCCACCCAGGAAGCCAGCGGAAGCGGCGAAGATCGCCAGTCCGCCTCAGCGGCGCCTGCGCCCAAGGCTTCCTACGCCACGGCGTCCGCCTCCACGGGCTCTGCGACGTCGCCCTCGGCAACGGGTTCGTCGTCATCCGAAGCCGGCCAGCCAGCCACCGTTCCTGGGGCACCTGGCGCAGTGTCGCCGTCGTCGGTTCCGACGCCCGTTGTATCGCTCGCCGACCCAGTGTGGGTACCGTCAGCGGCGCCGGCAGTGAACCCCGCTCCCGGCGTGACCACCCCGCTCCCAACCCAACCGGCTCCGGCACCCAGCGACGCGCCGTCGGACACCATCACCACGCCGCCGGCGCCCACGCCGACAACAACGCCCACAGTCACGCCAACGCCGACACCCACCCCAACACCGACGGAGACCCAGACCTCCAAGCCGCGGCCAACTGGCAACCCCAATGCCAGCACCACGCCGCAGCCCTCGGAGAGCTCGCTGGAAGCCCTCCTTGATGCTGCCAAGAAGGCCCTGAAGTGAGCACGCGGCTCCCCCGCACCACCACCCACATCGGGTGGCACGGGCGCTACTGCAGCAGCAGCCGAACGGCTATGTTCCGGCGCAGGCCAGGCCGTTGGAGCTGCCAGCGGCTGAGGCGCTCCTAGCCGAGCAACCAGGCCACCACCAGCAGGGCTCCAACACACAGCACTGTGGTGCAGAGAATGACATCCCTTGCCATGGTCATCCCACGCCCATAGGGAGAAGCGAACAGGAAGACGTTCTGCGCCGTGGGGAGTGCGGCCATAATGACGCTGGCCAAGAGGTGCTGGCCCTCCAGCCCGAAGACAAATCGTCCCAGTAGCCACACAACCACCGGCATGCCTGCCACCTTCAACAAGGTTGCCACCACTGTCTCCACGCGCCCATCACCCTTTTGCAGCGGGGCTTTGCCTGCGAGGGACATGCCAAAGGCCAGCAGGACCATGGGCACGGCGGCTCCACCCAACATGTCAACGGGTTTCTGGACAAGCTCCGGAACTGCCCACCCGGTCATCGCCACGAGCAGCCCCAGCCCCGACGCGATGATCATGGGGTTGGAGAACGGCTGCAACAGTATTCGTTTCCAGGAGACCTTGGCGCCGCCGGCCACACCCAGGACACTGAGGTAGAAGGGCGCCATCACAAGGAGTTGAACCAGAAGGACCGGAGCCACGTGCTGGGCAGTGCCCACCGCATACAGCGAAACAGGTATGCCGATGTTGTTGGCGTTGGCATAGCTGCTGGCCATCGCACCGACTGCCGTTTCCGCGACAGGTCGCCGGAAGAACAGGAAACTCAGCAAGCAATACAGAAGGCCAATTGCCGCTGCCGACAGAAGGGCCAGAGGAGCATCGACTCCCAGGGCAGCGCCGATGTCACTACCCGCCACCACAGTGAAGAGCAGGGCCGGATTGGTGATGTAGAACGCCGTGCGGGTGAGGGCGCCTTGGACATCCGGCGTCAGAACCTTGAAGCGCGCAGCTGAATACCCGACCGCGATGACCACGGCAACAATGAGTATGCCGGAGACAACGCCGCCCATGGTGCTCCTTCCGGGATTGTCGAGAAACCGTTTTCTCAGCGTATGCCGCGCACCCCGGAGTGTCCATTTGAGAACCCGCAGTCAGATTCGGGGACGACCTGCCCAGCGCCGGGCCTTCAGGGCCGCATGCAGCTCGAGGCGGATGGCGCCACTCAACGGATCAGCACCGATGAGTTGACGGATCCGGCCAAGCCGGTTGTAGATGCTGCTCCGGTGGAGGTGGAGTTTGGCGGCGACGTCCTGCACGGAGCCGTCATTGTCGTACAGCAACTCCAGGACGGGCAGGAGCTCGCCATTCTTGTCCTGCTCCTCCAGGGTCCGGAAATGCACGGAGCCTGTGTCGTCCCAGCCGCCGGGCGCCAGCAAGCGATCAAAGAGCTGGTAGACCCCTACCGCGCGGGTGTCCACAAGTTCGCCGAGCGGCTGGTCCACGGCGGCCGCTTGAGCAGCGACCCTCGATTGGCGGTAAGCGCCGGACAATTGCCGGATGACGTGAAATGGTTCGCTGATGCCCAGGATCACCCTGTCCACCTTGCGACCCGCGCGTTTGGCAAGTTCCAGTTGATAGTGCACCAGCACCTGGGCATGGTCCGCCCGGCCGCCCGACTCGCGGAACAGGACCACCGAATGCGTCTCCGTCCCCGCACTGAATAATGCAGCATTGACCCCGATGGTGGACTGCAGCGCTGCTGACCGGTGGGTCAGTGTTGCGGCGATGGGATCGACGTCGGACCTGGCGCCTTCCGGATCCAGGATGGTGACCAATTGCCACGGACCACGCCCTTGGATTTCCTTCCACCCCGCCACAGCCGCCACGGCGTTCGATTCGCCGCCGCAGGCCGACAGGAACTCCTGCTCGCGACGCCTCCTGAACTCCGATTCCGCGGTATTTGAATCCAGCAACAAGCCTGCCAACAGGTCCAGCTCGTCACGCACGCCGGGCAACTCGGCGAGGATCGCCGTCGCACTTTGCTCTTCAAGGTCCAGCTGCACCCACAAGTAGCCCACCCGGAAACCCCGCACCAGGAGCGGCACGCAGACTCGGCCCAACATGCCGAGTTCATCGTTGGCGGGAACGACGACGGGACGCACCGCGGTGGCGATTCCGTGGGAGAGCTGCCACGCACTGACATCGGTAGGGACGCGCTTGCTGAGGAGGAAGTTCACCCGGACGCGGTCGGCGTGGGACTGGTTGGAGCTGTAGGCAAGGAGGACGCCGTCCAGGTCTTCAAGGGACAGGCCGCGGCCAAGCTTCAATGCAACGCGTTCAACGATCTGTTCCACGTCCTGCTGCATCCAGAAAGCGTACCAACAGCAGGCGACACCTGACGCTCCATCGGTCGACAAATGTCGAGCCGTAGCAGTGAAGTCCCTTGATTTTCCGGGGTTCCGACCGATGGGAGATTCAAAATCCCATGTCGCCTGCCTCACAGTCGGATTTATTCTGGAATCACAGCCCGCAGCAAATATTCGGCCGAACAGGCCGCTAACGATGGAGCCAGCAAATGATCATCGGCGTCCCCAAAGAAATCAAGAACAACGAGTTCCGCGTAGCCATCACGGCCGCAGGCGTCCACGAGTTCCGCACCCACGGACACACCGTTCTGGTTGAGCGCGGCGCAGGCCTCGGCTCGGGCATCACCGACGAGGAATACTCGATCGCCGGCGCAGAAATCGTCAACGATGCTGACGACGTCTGGGGTCGTGCGGACATGGTCATGAAGGTCAAGGAACCCATCGCGGCCGAGTACCACCGCTTCCGCAAGGGCCTCATCCTCTTCACCTACCTGCACCTCGCCGCAGAGCCCGAGCTCACCGCCGAGCTCATCAACTCCGGCGTCACGGCCATCGCCTACGAGACCGTGCAGGAAGGCCGCACCCTTCCGCTGCTCGCCCCGATGTCAGAGGTCGCAGGCCGCCTGTCCGTCGTAGTCGGCGCTTCCTCGCTCATGGCTCCAGCCGGCGGCAAGGGCGTCCTCCTGGGCGGCGTACCGGGCGTCCGTCCGGCCAAGGTTGTTGTCCTCGGTGCCGGCGTTGCGGGAACCAATGCCGCTGCCATGGCGCTGGGCCTCGGTGCTGATGTCACCATCATGGACATCAACATCAACCGGCTGCGCGAACTGGATGCCCTCTACCAGGGCCGCCTGAAGACCGTTGCCTCCAACGCTTACGAGATCGAGAAGTCAGTCATCGACGCAGATCTCGTGATCGGCTCCGTCCTGATCCCGGGCGCCAAGGCTCCCAAGCTGGTCACCAACGAACTCGTCTCCCGCATGAAGCCGGGCTCGGTCCTGGTGGATATCGCTGTTGACCAGGGCGGCTGCTTCGAGGACACGCACCCCACCACCCACCAGGAACCGACGTACAAGGTCCACAACTCGATCTTCTACTGCGTTGCCAACATGCCTGGCGCTGTTCCGAACACCTCCACGTACGCACTGACCAACGTCACCCTGCGCTACGCCGTGGCACTGGCCAACCTGGGCGTCAAGGCCGCGTTCGACCGCGACCCCGCCCTCGCCGCCGGCCTCAACATCGCCGCCGGCCACGTGGCACACCACTCCGTTTCCGAGGCGCACAACCTGCCCCTCGTCAACGACTGGCACAGCTTGGTTTCCGCCTAGCCAACCAAGCACGACGGCGGGGTGCGGCTTCCACGCGAAGCCGCACCCCGCCGTCGTGGTTTAAAGCCCGCCGAGTTGGCACTTAATGCCAATGTTCCCGAAGAACATTGTTATTAACTGTCACTTCGCGGGGACTTTCGGGCCTTCCAGGACCGGGGGGATCACCTGGGACGGGACCGGAACGGGGATGTCCGATGGCCCAGGTTTTGAGGGGTCACGCTGTGCGGGATCAGGCTTCGAGGGGTCGATCTCCTGAGGCGTGACCGGCAACGAAGGAACCGCGGGGAGCACGCCCTTGCCAGGGGCCGTGTGCGCGGGACTCTTGGAATCCCCGGATTGGTTACCGGGAGCCGCCGGGTGCGGTTCAGCGTGAGGTGTTCCGGCGGAGTTCCCGGGATCCGCGGGGCCGGCCTGGCCCGGAACCGTTGCCGGTTGACTGTCCTGATGTGAAGGTCCGGGTTCAGGCGTAGATCCCGCGGGCACGGCAGGTTGTGGCGCATTGCCCACGCCTGGAGTGAGCTGGGAAACCACCGAGCCGATGGCCGCGCCAAGATGCTGGAAAGCCCCCGGAATCCCGCCTTCGGCGGCAGCGGCGGCCGCCGTCGCGCCACCGGCCAGCGACACCGCCACGGCAAGGCCCGCGATGGCCGTGCGCCGCTTCTTCCGTCGCCGCGCAGCCAACTCATCGGTTGCCGGGGCCTGCTCTGTTGCCGGGGCCTGCGGCGTGACGGCGGAGGGTCCGGTAGCCAGCGTCCCGCCTGCCATCAGGGTGCGGACGGCATCGGACGGCATCGGAGCGGTGTCGGCCAGGGAACGCAGCTCAAGAAGTTCGCTGCGGAGGTTCGTGCTGCCCTCAAGCCCGGCATCGGCCAGCAGGGAATCGATGGCCTGCTGATCGCTGCCTCGACCGGGTGCGGTGTATTCGCTCATGGTGTGCCGTTCCTTAGTAGTGCACGCTTCTTCAGTGCACCCAATGCCCTGCGTTGCAGCTGTTTCACGGCTCCCTGGGACTTGCCCATGATGGCCGCTGTTTCTTCCACTGACAGATCGGCGACGACCCGCAGTGCCAAGACCTCCCGATGTTCGAGGGCGAGGTCTTCCAAAAGCCCGGTGACACCCAACCCGGAAGCCCGCCCGAAAGCCTGGTCTTCCGCGGACGGTGCCCGCCGCGGGTCCAACTCCGGCTCGAAAGCTGCGGCAACGGGGGTTCTTTCCCTCTTACGGTAGAAGTCCACCATGCGGGCGTGTGCGATGGTAAACAACAACGTCTTGGCTCCACGAAGGCCACCACTGAGAGATTCCAGCTTGGGATACAGGGCCAGGAAAACGTCCTGGGTGACGGCTTCGGGATCGTCCACGCCGCGGGCGCGGAGGTAGCCAAAAACCGGTCCGGCGTAGCTGTTGTAGGCAGCTGTAAAGAGCAGGGCGGGGTCATCATGCTCCGCCTGCACGTCTTCTTCAGCCAAAGGGTTAAGCACCCGGGGATGCCTCCGTCCCGCGTCACGTAGCGGGGCTCCTTGTCCTAAGCCAAGGAGCCCCGCCCTTAAACCGTAGCCGCTGCTTGCTTAGCGGACAGAATCGAGGGGTGCTCCGGGAGCAGCCGGAACGTCGGTGGGAACCTGCGTCGGCAGCGCCGGTGCCGCCGGGGTAGCGGGGGTCGCAGGGACAGCCGGGGTGGCCGGAACCTTCGGGGCTGCCGGAACTCCCGGCGTCGCCGGGACGGCGGGGGTTGCCGGGAGCTCGCTGGTCACGGAGGCGTCTGCCTGAGCCGAACCGTCCACCTTCACGCCGGCGGCCTTGCCTGCTTCGACCACAGCCGCACAGTGGGCTTCTACCTTGGCTTCGCCACCGGCGGCGATGGTCAGGGACTCAAAGCCCGGAACCGTGGAGTCGGACTTCAGGCCAGCGTTAAGGAATGCGGTGCAAAGGCCCAGCGCCTCCGGGGACGTGATGTCCTCCGCGTCGGTCGTGGCGCGATCGACGGCGTCAGCGGCCTTCGCCTGGCCGGCATCGGCTGCGTCGGCTGCTGTGGACTGCGCGGACTCGACGGCGTCGGTCGCCTTGGCGCTGGCGCCGGCCACCTCGGACTTCGCCGCGTCGGCTGCTGCCGCTGCCTTCGAAGCGACGGGCGCGGGAGCCCCTACGAGGTCATGGGCGCTCTGCTGGATCTCGGTGGGAAGCGCGCCATTGAAGGCAGCGACACCGGTTCCGCCGGCCGCTACGGCTCCGGCGGCCAGGACGCCCGCGGCGACTTTGCTGGTGGCAAGGACAGTGAACAAGGACATGAAACCCTCCGACAAACGATTTTGGGGATTGCCCCGGCAGCGGTTGGGTCGCTGCCGGATGATCAACGTGCGGACGTGGCCCGCACTCCCCTTACATCGTTTGCTGTGCCGGTAAGGTTACGCCCCGTCGGTAATTTTCTTCGCCGACAACGCCCGGGCCTGTTCGATCAGCTTCAGCACCGCCACCGAGTCGGCCGGATCCACCGGTGCCGGAAGCGCTGAGGCGGTGCCGCCGTCGTCGAGCTTTTCTGCGAGGATGCGGTAGAACTCCGGGTAGGCGCCGCGCTCGGTGGGAATAGTGGTGCGCTGGCCGTCCGCCTCGAGCGTGCCGTGGTTTTCAGCCGGTTCGACGCCGTACTCGGCGTCCGTAGGCAGCCCGCCGGACACCACGTACGGCTCCTGCGGGTCGGTGCCGAACTTCACGAAGCCGCCCTCTGAGCCGAGGATGCGGAAGCGGGGGCCGTGGAGATGGCTGTTGAGGTTGATGGTGACGTGACTGACCACACCGGACTGGTGCCGCAGGACAAGGAAAACATCGTCATCGGCGCTTTCCTGGGGGCGGCGTGCCGCGATCTCTGCGAACGTGACGGTGGCTGGTCCGAAGAACCGAAGAGTCAGATCAAGGACGTGGGTGCCGAGGTCGAACAGGACACCGCCGCCGTCCTCCGCCGTGGCACTGGCTTTCCAGGCCTTGGCGATCTCCGGCGCCCAGCGCTCCATGCCGATCTCAAACCGGGTCACAGTACCCAGCGTCCCGGCGTCGAGCAGTTTCCGGACCGTCAGCGAGTCGCCATCCCAGCGCCTGTTTTGGTAGACGGTGAGGACACGGCCCAGCTTCGCTGCCAGCTGGATCAGTTCCTCGCCTTGGGCGCTGTGGACCACGAACGGTTTATCAACGACGACGTCGATCCCGGCTTCCAGCGCCGCTTTGGCCAGCGGGTAATGGGTTGCGGGCGGTGTGCCGATGACGATGAGGTCCAGTTGGTCAGCGAGCGCCAGGATGTCCTCGGGGGTGTTGACGATCTGTGCTTGGGGGTAGCGGTCCTTGGCTTTCGCCTGGCGCGCCTCATCCGAGGTGGAGATGACGGCAAGCGAATAGGCGGGGTTGCTGGCGATGTAGGGCGCGTGGAACACGCTGCCCGAAAGCCCGAAACCTGCAACGGCGGTACGGATCGGCGAGGAAGTCATGCCCCTAGGCTACCGATCCCCTCTCACGTAACAGCCCTTTCACGCCAACCCTCTATCACCGAGTGAGCGAGGGTGGCGCCCGTGCACGCGGGACGTGAGAGAGGGTGGGGACAGCGAAGGCCGGGAGCCTCCCCGAACCGATGAACAGGTTCAGGGAGATTCCCGGCCTTCAGGAAACTACATCTTGGACAACTACAGCGGGGAGGCTACTTCTTGGCGCCCTTTTCCCAACCGAGGGTGGTCCAGTCCGGAACATTGGAGAGGCTCTGGAACAGGGAAGGGCCGTAGTTGGCCAGACCCGTGCGCACGAACTGGATCTCCGGGCCGTTCATCACGACGCCCATGGAGAAGTACTTCTCCATGTGCTTCTTCTCGACCTCCATGGCGGCCTTGTTGCGCTCCGCGTCATCCGCGATGGTTGAGAGGCGCTTGATTTCAGCGTCGAGCTCGGCGTCGCCGAGGCCATTCTCGTTGGTGGCGGAGTCGTAGTACTGCTTCACGGCATCGGTAGCATCCGGGCCCACGGTGTAACCGGAGATGGTCACATCGAATTCGCGGGTGCCAACAACCTTGCCGAAGTCGGCGTCGCCGCGCTGGTCAATCGAAACATCCATACCGGCAGCCTGGAGCTGCTTCTGCAGTGTCTGCGAGGTTGCAGCCGTGGTGGGGTCGTCACCGAAGTTGGTGATCTTGAAGGAGACGGGAACGCCGTCCTTGGCCATGATGCCCTTGTCGTTGGCCGTGTAGCCGGCGTCGGTCAGGACCTTCTTGGCAGCTTCGGCGCCGGTGTCCTTCACAGGGTAGTTGTCCTGGTAGTACTCGGAGAACGGCATGAGCATCATGGAGCCTGAGCTCTCTTCGGACCAGTTCAGGCCGTTGAAGCGGACGTCGCGGATGGCCTTGCGGTCGACCGCGGTGAAGATCGCCTTGCGCACGGCGACGTCGGTGAGGGCCGGACGCTTGGCGTTCAGGTTCAGGCCACCGGCGAACAGGCGCTGGCCGCGACGGATCTCGGAGTTGTTGGTGCCTTCGAGCTGCTTGTAACGGCCGAGCGTACGACCGTTGGCGGCGTCGATTTCACCGTTCTTGAAGGCTGCGATGGTGGCGCTGGGCTCCATCTGGCGCCAAATGACCTTTTCCAGGACCGGCTTCTGTCCCCACCACTTCTCGTTGGGAACCATGGTGACCGTCTTGGCGGTGGTGTCGTAGTTCTCCACCTTGAACGGGCCGGCCATCCATTCGGGATGCATGTTGCCGGCAAAGCCCTTGTTGAAGGTTTCGGCGTTGTTGTTGGCCGGGTGGATCAGGCCGAAGAAGAGGGAATCCAGCGGGAAAACAGGCTGGGTGGTGGTGACAATGACTTCTTTGTCGTTGGCGCCGGCCTTGACGGAATCAACGAAGGCGTAGTTACCGGCCGTGACGATGTCGATGGACTCGTCCTCACCCTTGAGCATGTTCCAGGTGTTCTCGAAGGTCTTGACATCGATGGGCGTTCCATCGTTCCACGTCGCCTTCTCGTTCACCTTGATGGTGATGGTCTGCTTGCCGTCCTTGACTTCGCTCTTGACCTCCTCGCAGAAGTCCTTGTTGGGCTGAGCCTTGCCGCTGAAGTCCAGCTTCCAGCAGCCACCGATGCCACCGCTGCTGATGGCAGCCGTGTTGACGGGTGTCAACAGGGCCGAAGTATCAGCGCTGTTACCCACGTTGGAGAAGCCATTAAAATCCGGGCCGATGCTGCCAACAGCCAGGGTGACGGTGCCGCCCTGCTCCAGGTCCTTTGCTTCCTTGGCGTTGACGCTGATCAGCTTGCTGATGTCGCCGCCACTCTCTTCGGCCTTCTGCGAGGCCGGACCCGACGGCGTTCCCCCGCCGCAAGCGGTCAGCATGAGCGTTGCTGCGAGTGCTACGCCGCCGATCGTCGTGTACTTCTTCATGGTTTGCCCTTCATGTTTACGACTGAAATATCTTTGCGAGTTGAGACCAGGGATTCATTCAATGCGTCATATGTCGTCAGGCATGCACCACCAGCATGTCGGCATCTATTTCTCCGTCCGGGAAGAAGCAGGCGAAGTCCTGCGCTCCGTCCTTCTCCGAAGCAAGTGGCGGCTCCAGAGTAAGGCACTTCTCCTGCTTTGCGGCAGGTAGCGCGGCGAACACGGGACAACGTGTAGCGAAGTTACATCCCTTGGGAGCATCAAGCGGGCTTGGAAGGTCACCCTGCAGGATGATGCGTTCGCGGGTACGTTCCAGGTTCGGGTCGGGCACCGGGATGGCGGACAGAAGCGCCCGGGTGTAGGGGTGGCGCGGGTTGTCGAAGACATCGTCCACATCTCCGGTCTCCACGATCTTGCCCAGGTACATCACGGCCACGCGGTCTGAAATGTGGCGGACCACCGAGAGGTCGTGGGCCACCATCAGGTAGCTCAGGCCCAACTCGGCCCGGAGCTTATCCAACAGGTTGATGACTCCGGCTTGGACGGAGACGTCCAAGGCAGAAACCGGTTCGTCCAGGACCACGAGCTTGGGATTGACCGCCAAGGCCCGGGCAATGCCAATGCGCTGGCGCTGACCTCCGGAGAATTGGTTGGGGAACCGGTTCACGTGGTCCGGCTGCAGGCCCACCAGCTTCATGAGTTCCATGATGCGTTTCTTGATGGCAGCCTTGGGCATTCCCAGGTTTTCCAAGGGCTCAGCCAGGACTTCATACACGGTGAAGCGTGGATCCAGGGCGCCGGTGGGGTCCTGGAAGACCATCTGCATTTCCTTGCGCATGGTCATCGTGGTCTTGTGGTCCGTGGCCACCTTGTTGCTGACGCCGCCGATGACCACCTCGCCCACTTGGTCCGGGTGGAATTCCATGATTTCCAGCAGCGTGGTGGTCTTACCGCAACCGGACTCGCCCACAATGGACACGCACTCGCCCTCGCGGATGTCGAAGCTCAGGCCGTCCACGGCCTTGACCGTGCCGATCCGCCGCTTGATGAGTGCACCCTTGAGCAGCGGGAAGTGCTTTTTCACGTCCTTGAGTTCCAGGACCTTTTCGCGCTCGACGCGAGCGACGCCGTCGAACTTTGATACCGGCTTGGGCGGCGCGTGGAAGATCTTGTGCGCGTCCGCGTCGTTGGACAGCTCGTTTGATTTGATGCAGGCTGCCCGGTGTCCCAGCGTCTGGCCCTCAACACCGGGGACGGCGATGAGCTCCGGCTCGCCATGGAGGCAGGCGTCGCTGACCAGGGGGCAACGCGCCGCAAAAGAGCAACCCGTTACCGGCAGGGCCAAATTGGGCGGCGTCCCCTCAATGGGTACCAGCGACTGCTTGGTGGCCGTGTCCACGCGAGGGACGGCACCCAGCAGGCCCAAGGTGTAGGGCATCCGGGGGTTGTAGTAGATGTCCTCCACAGTGCCGGTTTCCACCGGCTTCCCTGCGTACATGACCATGATGTCGTCGGCCATGCCGGCTACGACGCCGAGGTCGTGCGTGATCATCACCACGGCGGCACCGGTCTCCTCCTGCGCGGTGTGCAGGACTTCCAGCACCTGCGCCTGGATGGTGACGTCGAGCGCCGTCGTGGGTTCATCAGCGATGAGTACGCGCGGGTCGTTGGCGATCGCGATGGCGATCATGACGCGCTGGCGCATGCCGCCGGAAAATTCGTGCGGGAAGGCCTTCAGCCGGTCCTTGGGGCTCGGAATGCCCACCATGCGCAAAAGGTCGACGGCGCGGGCTTCTTTCGCCTGCTTGCTCATGGTCGGATTGTGGACAGTCAGCGCTTCGATGATTTGGTTGCCCACGGTGTAGACGGGCGTCAATGACGACAGCGGATCCTGGAACACCATGGCGATGTCATTACCGCGGTGCTTGCACATGGCTTTGTCGCTCAGGCCAAGGAGCTCCTTGCCCTTGAAGCGTACGGACCCGGAGATGTCCGCTGTCTCGGGGAGGAGCCCCATGACGGCCATGGACGTCACGGATTTGCCGGAGCCGGATTCACCCACGATGCCCAAAGTCTTGCCTGGCATGAGGTCGAAGTCCACGCCACGGACCGCATGGACCACGCCGTTTTCGGAGTTGAAGCGGACGTTCAGGTCACGGACGCTGAGGACGGCATCGCCGGGGGCGTAGAGTCCGGCATCGCGGAGGCGCTCAGCGGGAGTGGTGTTGGTGCTCATTAGTTGGTCACCTTCGCAGTCTGGGGCTTGGTCCGCTTCGCCCGGCCAATGGAGCTGGAGCTGGGGTCGAAGGCGTCACGGAGGCCGTCGTTCATCATGGCCAGCGAACCGGTCAGCAGGAACATGACGGTCAGCGGAACCCAGAACATCCATGGGAAGGAGGACACCTGGCCCGTCGCCTGGCCGATCAGGACACCGAGGCTCACGTCCGGGAGCTTGATGCCGATGCCGATGAAGGAGAAGGCAACCTCAGCCAGCACCGCGCCGGTGATGCCGCGGGTGAAGTCGAGGACCAGCAAGGAGCCGATGTTCGGAACCAGGTGGCGCCACACGATGCGGCGGGACGGAACGCCCATGTACTTGGCGGCCTTCACGTAGTCACGCTGCATGAGGGACATCGACAACGAACGAACCAGGCGGGCGGTACCCATCCAGCTGAAGAACAGCAAGACGACAATCAGCAGCAGCCAGCTGGGAAGGTCCTTGAGACCACCGCTGCCGCTGGTGGCCACGGCCACCACCAGGATGGCGGGCATCATGATGAGCGCTTCCAGGATGAACAGCATGGTGGCGTCCACCTTGCCGCCAAAGAAGGCCATGGTGCAGCCGTACACAGCGGAGATCAGAACGGAAACGCCGCCCACGATCAGGCCGATGAGAATCGACGTCCGGGTTCCGTCCACAATGAGTGCCATGAGGTCGATGCCGGCCTGGGTGGTCCCCAGCAGGTGGTCCGGTGACGGTGGCATACCAATGTTCAACGGATCAATGGTGTCCTTGTCCCACGAGGTCAGGAACCCGCCAAAGACCGAGAACAGGAACAAGGCAAGGAAAATGAACAAGCCGGCGACGGCGGTCCGGTTCCGCATGAAACGACGGAAGATGATCCGGGACTTCCCAATAACGACGTCTTGGTCGGCAACCCGGGCTTCGTCGATTTCCGCAATGGGATCAATGATGTTGGTCATTACTGGACCCTCACTCGTGGATCGACCAGCGTGGTGGCGAAGTCGGCAAGGATGGCACCGATCGCGAAAATGACGGAGCCGTAGGCCAGCGTGGCGGTGGCGACGTTGACGTCCTGCAGGCTGATGGCCTGGATGCTCCACAGCCCGATGCCGGGCCAGGCAAAGATGGCCTCGGCGAAGAAGCCGCCTGTGAAGATGGCCGGAATAGTGAAGGCGATGCTCTGGGCCACGGGGATGAACGAGACCCGCAGGGCGTGCTTCCTGATGGCTTGGTTGCGGGTCAGTCCCTTGGCGCGGGCAGTGCGGACGAAGTCCGCGTTCACGTTGTCCAGGAGGTACTGCCGCTGGGCGATCTGGTAACCGGCCCAACCGAAGATGGTCATCGCGAACGTAGGCACGGCGTAGTGGGCCACAAGGTCGACGAAAGCGGGCCAGCCCGGCTCAATTCCCGGCGTCGAAATTCCCGTCACGAAGAAGATGCGCTCCCCAACGGCCTCATTAATGCTGATGGCGCCGAGCTGCACCAGGAAGTAGGCGATGGGCGCTGGGAGGATGTGGACCAGGTAGCTGTAGGACGTGATGACACGGTCCTGGAACTTGTACTGGCGTGCGGCGGAATAGACACCGAGCGCGACGCCGATGACCAGGGTCAGGATGATGGAGGCGATGAACAGCCGGGTGGAGACCATCACGCGGTCCGCGAATTCGGCGTTGACGAACGCGCCGTTCGGGCTGCGTCCCCAGTCCCAGCGGGTGATGATTCCGCCAAGCCATTCGACATAGCGTTCCCAGGCGTTCTTCTCCGGGTCCAGCCCGAGTCCCCGGAAGGAGGCGTTGACCTGTTCAGGGGTTGGCCGCGGAATTTTCTCTTGCTCCAGGACCGCTGGCTTGAGCGATGAGACTGCCAGGAAATACCCGGCGCTGGTGGTCAGGAAGATCATGATCAGGTAGATTCCCGACCGCTTCATCAGATATTTCAGCATGTCGGGTGGCTGCCCCGAATCGTGGCAAAACTCAAAGCTCGTCCTTCCGCGGTTCCCGGCTGTGGCCGGCGTCAGCTACGAATTGGTGCAGCGGGTTCTTGGGTCCCCCACACCCCTTCAGTGATCACCAGCCCTGTATGGCATGCGTCACATTCAAGAGGAAACTACCACAATAACTGCTTCACGTTTTGCTTCACGGCAGCCAATTTCACGCCTGCAGCCAGATTGTTATGTGCAGACTGCGTCACGATTACGACGCCGGAGGCACTGTGCGCGGGCAGCGGCACCGATGGGGGCGCTAACAGGGTTCCCGCGCGGCTCGAGTGGCTAGGCGCCGCTCAGCAGCCGGGTTACCAGCTCGCGCCAGGAGTCGGTGAGGCGCGTGGGTGAAATGCCGCGGGCGCGGACGTCGTCGACAATACGCTCAGGGTCCAGCGCGTAGGTCAGGGACATCGCCATCACCCAGGGATCCGCGATTCCCCCCTCCCGCAGCAGGACCTCCATATGTCGATGCGAAAGCTTCGTTGCGGGGACTTCGAACCTATTGCGGGTGGCAGCGCCGGCCGCCTTCAGGAGCTCGCCATTTTCAAGAACAAAATAGATGCGACCCTCCCCGAATGCAATGAGCCGCTCAAGAGGTTGCGCCCCCGGACCCAGCGGCGGCGGCCCGAACATGAACCCTCGCTGAAACTCCGACTCCGCGTCACTCAGCAGGGTCATCATGAGCCCGGCCCGACTGCCGAATCGGCGAAAGACCGTCCCCTTGCCAACCTGGGCCTTGCAGGCGAGCGCATCCATGGTCAACGCTTCGGCCCCGAACTCGTCCACCAGTTCGCGGGCAGCACACAGCAGGCGCTCACGATTCCGCGCCGCGTCGCTGCGCTCGTGGGGCGGGCCGAGGGGCACGTCCGGCTGGAGGGGGATGGAGCTCACAAAAAACATTCTAGACCCGGGAATAGAAAACGGACCGTAGTCCGTTTAGTATCTGTGAAGGCTCCAAAGCCCAGAGACAACGCAAGCCCGGTACCACACGGCACCTGGCCAGACTTTTAGGAGACACCATGTCAAAGAGCACCGTTCTGACCCTCGTCGGCAGCCTCCGTGCCGATTCCCACAACAAGAAGCTCGCCGAAGCCATCCAGCTGAACGCGCCGGAGAACGTTGACGTCCAGATCCACGACTCCCTGGGCAACATCCCGTTCTATAACGAGGACATCGACGTAGAAGGCCAGGTCCCCGCCGAAGCCGCTGCCCTCCGAGCCGCCGCAGCCGACGCCGACACCATCCTGCTGGTCACCCCCGAGCACAACGGCACCGTTCCGGCTTCGCTGAAGAACGCCATCGACTGGCTGTCCCGCCCCTTCGGCGCCGGCGCCCTCTCCGGCAAGCCGACCGCCGTCGTCGGAACCGCTTTTGGCCAGTACGGCGGCGTGTGGGCGCAGGACGAGGCCCGCAAGGCTGTTGGCATCGCCGGCGCCAAGGTCCTGGAGGACGTCAAGCTGGCCGTCCCGGGTTCCATGATTCGCTTCGCTGAACTGCACCCGAAGGACGACGCCGAGGTCGTGGAGCAGATCAAGGGCATCTTCGAGCCCCTGACCGCAGTCCAGGACGAAGAAGCAGCAGCCTAGTCCTTTCGCTTGCAGCGCCCCCGCTCCGCAGCTTCGCGGGCGGGGGCTTTTGCGTTCTTGCCGGCCGGGCGTGACCAACTCTTGTCCGAACCGTCACCCTAGCGGCATGTTGCTCCCCGCTGCCCGGGCCTAACGTTGGAGTTACAGGTGGACGGACAGGAGCGCGGGCTGTCATGCATGCCGGGC
Source organism: Paenarthrobacter nitroguajacolicus (assembly GCF_007786235.1). Classification (GTDB taxonomy): domain Bacteria; phylum Actinomycetota; class Actinomycetes; order Actinomycetales; family Micrococcaceae; genus Arthrobacter; species Arthrobacter nitroguajacolicus_A. The sequence continues at coordinate 35,482 of NZ_VNFK01000015.1, forward strand.
GGGGATCCAAAAGTACGACGGCGATCGCGGCTGCCTGCCTCGCGTTCAGTCTCTGGGTGGCTGGCTGCACGTCAGTCCCGGAGGCCGCCCCTCCAGCCGAAAAAGGCCCCCTCCCGACGGTTACGGTGAGCTCACCGCCTTCGACCACCAGCCCTTTGCCCGTGGCTTCGGCGACGGCTGCTCCACCGTCTGCTGCCTCCAGTCCGGGCACACCGTCGGTTACAGTTCCTGCCGCGCCACCCCCGCCCGCGACCCCGGCACCATCGCCTGCTCCCGCCAACACTCCCTCGCCAGTCGCCACTGAGCCGGGTTCCGCCGTCGAGCCTTCACCGGAGCCAGGCACCAGCGCGCCCGAACCTTCGGCAACCGACACCGTGATCCCAGTGGACGTGGACGCTTACGGGCCAGCGGTCTACTACGTGGCTATCGACGACGGCGGCGCGCGGGGTGTTCGGTTCGGGTGCAATGACAGCCTGGTGCCGGTCCGCGGCGTCGCCGTTCCCGGTGATCCGTTGTCCGTGGCGTTGGGTCGGCTGCTGGGCGCGGGCATGCCACTGGACAGTGACGCCGCGCTCTACGACGCCCTCGCGGGTTCGTCGCTGAGATATCTCTCCGGCTACATGAACGGTTCCACGGTGGTGGTGAACCTCAGCGGATCACTGCGGCCCGGGGGCATTTGCGACATCCCACGGATCCAGGCCCAACTGACGCACACCATCGTTTCGGCCAGTGGTGCGACACGGGCCGAGATCTACGTCAACGGCCGGACCTTGACGGAGGCACTGAGCGTGCGATGAAGCCTGGCTGACTACTACGTTGCCGGCCCGCTGTTCCGTGGTGGGCCCGCTGTTCCGTGGTGGGCCAGCGACGGAATAGCGGGGCTGCGACGTGCTGCAGTAGACCAACCGGCGCGGGCCGGCCACATGATCAAGCCGTTGCGATCGCCAGCACCCGCCGGAGCGCCCAGGCCACTCTCAGGAGAGCGAGCACCGACGCGAACGCCAGCACGAACACCACGGCCTCGGGAATCCAAAGACCCGTGGGCGCATCTCCTTCCAGCACAATCGTTACCAAGGCAGCAACCACCAGCAGGCCGAGCCCGGGAATGGCGAACAAGAAGACTTCGCCGATCTGGCGCCGGTGGGCGGCAGAGAGCCTTTCCAAGGGAAGTTCCCGTTGGCCCGGCGCAGCCTTTTTGCCCAGGACGTTGATGAGCATGGAAACACTGGTGAGTGTCAGTCCGGCCGTGGCACCGGCCAACGTAGCAAGGGTCTGAAGCAGTGTTCTCCGGGCGTCAGTATCCGCACCTTCCACCATCAGCGGCTGCCTCGCGAGCATCGCAATCCCCAGCCAGAGCAGGACCCCGAGCACAGCCCACAGGTAGTCGGCAGCGGGATGCAGCAAGAACCACCGCCAGACGCTTCGACGCCGCCCAGTGCGCTCGATATCAACCTCGTACAAGCTCATGGGCCGTACCCCCCTCGGCCTCTGCACTGGCGGTAGACACAGGGAGGGCCTCCCTTGCGGCCGCCATCCCACCGGCGACGATGTCCGGCACAAGACTCGAGTCAGCGGAGCCCTTGACGTCCGGCAGGGTTCTCGCAAAAAAGGCCTCGTTGTCCCTGGCCTGATTGTTGAGGATGGCAATGGCCTCGGCCACCGACTTTTGCGGATCGTTGAAGACGTCCGGGTCCACCTCAATGTGTGAAATGAACCGTTCCTTCAGCAGGTCCACCACTTCGCGGTCACCAGTCAGGGAGTCTTTGCCTTCTGCCACCACGTAGTCAAAGTGCTCCACGGAGCCAGCGCTGCGGAAAAGGTCGATCAACCGTTGAATGCGGTCCCGGATCCGCTGCTTGTCCTCCGCCTTACCGGACCGGCCCACGCTCAGGGAGATCCGGAACGTTCCCTCGTTCATGAGCCGGGAGGCGCTGTCCAGCACATCAGCCCACTCGCCCTCCATAAGCTTCCCGGACAAACGTTCGGCAGGAATAGCGAACTCGAAGCGACTGACCTCGAGCCGAGTGAGGATCTCCTCGATATCCTCCCTCACCACAGGAACCAGAGTGGGTTCCAGTCCCAACATCTCTCCGAGGTACTCCCCCAGCCGCGAAGCCCTGGGACCGTTCCCACTGGTCAGGACCGCGATGACGTTCCGCTTCAGGAACGCGAAGTAGGTGGTCTCCAGGAGGTGGTCGCCCGGAGCGAGTGGCAGCGGCTTTCGCCGGCCAAGGGCGTCCCCAACACTGGGCAGGTTGGTGTCCCGGACCCGGTCCAAGAGCAGCACGGGATGCGGCGAAGATGCCGCGGCCTGGGCGAGCAACACAGTCCCGTCCACGCTGGTGAAGTGCCTGTCCGTTCCAGCGTCCTTCGCCTTCTTCAGGACCTCGGCCACACGGCGTGCCGGAAAGGGACGGCTGAGCTCGTCACCGTTGAGCTGCTCGATCCGCCAGAACTGCACACTACGCCGTGCCATGGACCCTCCCCTCGTCTTCCACGCCACCCACGCTATCGGTGGGGTCCGACATTAAAGCCGGGTGCCGCCGTCGCGCGTTCCACCGCCTCACAGGCTGTATTTGGGCCCCTGGGCGAACAGTGCGTCCATCTCATCGTGACTCCGCGTTCCGGCCAGCCCGGCCCAGTTGCCGTCGCCAAGGATTTCCTTCGCTACCCGGGCCACCTTGGCGTAAGCGGCTTTGGCTGCGTTGCCGCCGATGCTGACGCGACGGACACCGGCGTCGTGCAGTTCCAGGGGCGACGGATCCCCGACGCCTGCCAAAGCGTTGAGCGGCGCCGGAATGCGGCTGGACAGCTCATGCAGGACGTGCAAATCCACGACGCCGGGCACAAAGATTCCGTCGGCACCCGCCCTGAGGTAGGACTCGGCACGGCGAAGCGTTTCGACGTAGGCGGTGTCAGGAAACTGGCCCGACAGGTAGGTGTCCGTGCGGGCGTTGATGAACAGCGGAATGCCGCGATCGTCCGCAGCGGCGCGGATGAGGGCGATTCTGCGCGACTGTTCGTCGATGTCAGTGAGCGGTTCCGTGGCGGAGTCTTCGATGTTGATCCCTACGGCTCCGGCATCCAGGACTGCGTGGACCGTGGCGCGAAGTTCGTCGTCCGTACGCCCGTAACCTGTCTCGATGTCGGCGGTAACCGGCAACGTGGTGGCACCGACCACTCGCCCCAATGCCGCCATGGCCAAACCCCACGGCACGTGGTCGCCATCCCGGAACCCGAGGCTCCAGGAGACGGCCGAGCTTGAGGTGGCGATCGCCGTCGCGCCTGCTTCCTGGACGACGCGGGCGGAGGCCGCGTCCCAGACATTCACGAGCACCAGCGGCGTGGGCCCGGCGTCGTGGAGTTTGTGGAACTGTTCGGCCTTGGTCACGGATCCCCGGTGCGCTGTCATAGCTACATTCCAGCCGCTCCCGATGCCGGCGTAAAGCTCAGCCTGCGAAAATGGAATTGATTCGAAAACAACTGTTGCCTCATTAGCAACATCGAGGAGTATCCTGTCACTGTGACCCACGAAACATTGGATGCCGGCGCAACGCTGCCCGCTGAAGCCATCGACGCCATTGAGCGGGCCGCCACGGCCGCCCACCCGCACGAGGAACTGTTCTCCGCGCGGGCCGCCAACATCAAGCAGTCCGCCGTTCGTGATGTCTTCGACATCTCGATGCGGCCGGGCCTTGTCTCCCTCGCCGGGGGCAACCCGTACCTGCAGTCGCTGCCCCTGGAGAAGCTTGGCCAGACTGCCGCGCGGATCATCGCCGAAGAAGGCATGACCGCCCTGCAGTATGGCGGCGGCCAAGGCACGGAAGAGCTGCGCCAACAGATCTGCCAGATCATGGCCGCCGAGGGAATCACGGACGCGATCCCCGAGAACGTGGTCATTACCGCCGGATCCCAGTCCGCACAGGACGTTGCCACCAAGGTCTTCTGCAACCCCGGCGATGTTGTCCTCGTCGAAAACCCCACCTATGTGGGGGCCCTGAATACGTTCGAGGCGTACCAAGTGCAGGTGGAACCGATCGAAATGGACGACGACGGCCTGGTACCTGAGCTTCTTGAGGCCAGGATCGCGGCGCTTCAGTCAGAGGGAAAGAACATCAAGTTCCTCTACACGATCCCCAACTTCAACAACCCTTCGGGCATCACCCTGGCCGAGGAGCGCCGGCAGCGGATCGTCAATATATGCCGCGAAGCGAATATTATCGTCCTGGAGGACAACCCCTACGGGCTGCTGCGGTTCGACGGCCATCCCATTGCTCCCATGCGCGCAGCGAACCCGGACGACGTGATCTACCTCGGCTCGTTCTCCAAGATTTTTGCTCCGGGGCTTCGCATCGGCTGGGCCTTGGTTCCCGCGCATTTGCAGCGGCGCTTCTACTTGGCGTCGGAGGCCGTAACGCTCTGCCCCCCGCCGCTCAACCAGATGCTCGTCTCGGCATATCTCCGCGAATACGACTGGGAAGGCCAGATCGATACCTATCGGAAGCTGTACGCGGAGCGCTGCGAGTCACTGCTGTCCGCGCTGGACGAATACATGCCCGCAGGACTCACGTGGACCCGGCCGGACGGCGGCTTCTTCGTGTGGGTCACGCTTCCCGAGGGCGTGGACACCTATCCCCTGCTGGCGAAGGCGATCGACGCCGGCGTCGTCTTCATCCCCGGCGCGGCATTCTCCCCGGCGGACGGACCCTCCAACAAGCTCCGCCTCGCCTTCAGCGCAGTACCCCCGGATACGATAGCCGAAGGCGTCCGCCGCCTGGCACCAGTCCTGGCGGAAGCCATCAAAGCCACCAATGAAGGAGCAGCACAATGACCGGAGTTGTGATTGTCGGAGTAGACGGCAGCGAGACAGCAATGAGGGCTGCCCGGGCAGCCCAGCAGCTGGCCATTGGACTGGGGGCCAGCCTTCGCGTGGTGAGTGCTTTCGACAGCAACCGCACCGAGGTGGTTGAGATCGGCACGGACAAGTGGATCGTGTCCGACGCCGCCGAGGCTGAAGCTGTTGCCCGCGCTGTGGCGGAGCGGCTGGCCGATGACCGCCTTGAGGTGACCTATTCGGCCGCCCGCGGCAAGCCGGGCGAAGCCCTGGTGAAGGAAGCCGAAGTGCAGGACGCCCGCCTGATCGTGGTGGGCAACCGGCGCATGCAGGGCTTGGGCCGGGTGCTGGGCAGTGTGGCCAACACGGTTGCCCACACCGCCCCTTGCGATGTCTATATTGCCAAGACCGACCAGCCATAAAGCGAGCTGAATCACTGCGCCGGGTGGGGAGACTCACCCGGCGCTTGGCGTATTTTGGGCCTGCGCGCAGACCTAACCGTTATAAAATCGAGATGCTCCCAATGGCGTGCGCCACCATCCACTTCTCGATTTCAGGGGAACTTCCTTGCTTACCTTGCAGCCGCGCCAGCGCGTGGGACACGACATCCTGCTTGCCCGCCACGGCAACAACATCAGCACCATGCGCTTCGACCGCGCCAACGACCGCATCATCGCGATGCTGGACGACGGCTCTTGGGACAGCGCCCCCAACATGATCTCCCCGAGCCTCGACATGCCGGAGACCATTGGCAGCGTATTCCGCAAGGACTGGCGCTTCCTGTCCGTCGCGTGCGTCGCGATGATGACGGTGGCCGCCGTCGCGATGGGCATCAGCGTGGAGCTGGCCAATCACATGTCAACCACGGAACTTCAGGCACTGCTGGTCAACTACCCCGCGTTCTAGCGGCTGCCAGCCACCTCGGAAGGCTGAGCTGCCTCACCGTCGGGAGTGCCGTCGTCGAAAGTCAGGTCCAGGCGACCGCCGGCCTTCCGGCGCCGCGCGACGAGGATCGCCAACCCCACGGCCAGCCAAACCGCTCCCAGCAGGTACGTGAACCAAGCCAGTGATGTCCACAACCATGCAATGGAAGCAAAGCCCAGCAGCGGCAGGACCAGATTTCGCAGTATCCCCTTGGGTCCCCGTTTCCTTAGATCGAAGAACAGCACTTTGATGGTTGCCAGGTTCACCACTGCGAAGGCGATCAAAGCTCCGAAGTTGATCATGTACACGGCCTGCTCCAACGTAATAAACAGGGCAACCAGGGAGACCGCAGAGACAAGCAGGGCGGCAACATATGGCGTGCGGAACCGCTCGTTCAGCTTGGCCAACGCCCCAGGCAGGATCCGGTCCCGCCCCATGGCATAGATGACTCGACTGACACTCATCTGGGCTGCGGTACCGCAGAGGACCAGCCCACCGAGGTTCACCAGCACGAACACCACCATCAGTACGTCACCTCCGGCACGTTGCATGAGTTCCGTGCCGGCGGCGTCGAGGTTTTCGAGGGACCTCCACTCCGGTGCAATCAGGCTTCCCGCCACCGAAAACAGCGTGTAACCCAATCCTGCGAAGAGCGTGGACAGGATGATGCCGCGAGGAACGTCCCGCTTCGGGTTGCGGGCTTCCTCGGACAAGGTGGAGACGCCGTCGAACCCCAGGAAAGCGAAGGCGACAATGGCCGCAGCGGCCATGACCGGCGCTATTCCCCCGTCCCCCAACGTAAGGGGGCGGATGACATTCCCAAATGTGAGATCCGGGGCGTTGAGGACTGCCAAAACAACGAAGACCAGGATGACAAGGACCGAAGCGGTCACCCCCGCAAAGTTCATCTTCTTAATCCAGGCAACGCCGATCACGCTGAAGAGTCCCACCACCAGAAGACAGGCCAAGACTGCCAGCTGAGGCGGTATTCCGGGCAGCAAGCTGTTGAGGTAGAGGCCGAAGAGCAGGAAGTTCACCATGGGCAGGAACAGGTAATCCAGCATCATGGCCCAACCCACCATGAAACCCACAGGCTTGCCGAAGGCGCGGGAAGCATAGGCGTAGGCGCCGCCGGTCACGGGGACGTGTCGCGCCATCTGTCCGTAACTGTGGGCCGTAAACAGCATGGCAACCAACGCCGCCATATAGGCCGCGGGCAGATGCCCGTCACTGATCTCCGTCCCGGCCCCGTACACCGCCACCACCGAGAGAATCCCCATGGAGGTCAGGCCGAAGGCGACGAGTGAGGGCAAACCGAGGACGCGCTTGAGCGTTGGCCCTGATGCAGGACCCTCCGTGGCGCTGGTTGGGGTGGTGTACATGGCGTTCTCCTCGATGCGATCCGCATCACATAAATGAATGGTGTTCATTAGGTTAGAGGGTGCTGCGGCTCTTGTATAGCCTTTGGTATCCCAAAATTTGTATCGGGTCATGCCGGCTTCAGTGTTTTGTTGCCATTTAGGCTGTTGCTTGCGCCGGCACTCGATGCTTAGGATATTTGGTATACCGAACTGGAGAGAGGACCCATGTGACTACATCTGCGATGCCGATGGATCATGCCCAACTGTCTCAAGGGGAGTCTCTTCTGCTGACATCGGGCTTCGTGGACGCGCACATACACCCGGACAAAACCACGTGGGGCGCCGACTGGCTGTCCCGCCCACCCGCCCATACGCTCTCCGACCTGATCGGGAACGACCTCAAGGCCCAGCTTTCGTTCCAGGACGCCGTTGAGGACCGCGCCTACTCCCTCATGCGGCAAGCCGTCCTCAACGGGACCATGGCCATGCGGGCGCATGTGGACGTTGGCACGCAAATCGGCCTCCAAAATATCCACGGCGTCAGGGCGGCCGCTGAACGGCTTGCCCCTTTGTTGGACGTGCAGATCGTCGCCTTCCCGCAGTTTGGCCTGCTGAGCAATCCCGGAACCCTCGAGCTTCTGGAAGCCGCCTTGGCGGAGGGAGCCGATCTCGTAGGCGGCATCGACCCCGTATCAGTGGACGGCGATCTTCACGGCCATCTCGACGCCGTCTTCGGACTCGCGAACAAGCACGGCAGGGACCTGGACATCCACCTGCACGACGCGGGGCCGGAAGGACTGGCGCAAGTGCGTGCGATCGCGCAGCGCACCTTGGCGGAAGGCCTGCAGGGACGGGTCACCATCGGGCATGCATTTGCTGTCTGCGATCCCGCCCAACCGGAGCTGGGGGCCACCTTGGACGCAATGGCGGAGGCAGGGATGTGGATGGCGACGTGTGCCCTGGGTGCGGATCCAGTCCCCGCATTGGACCTCATGGAGAGCCACGGGGTCAGGGTTGCCCTCGGATCAGACGGAGTCCGCGATTCCTGGTCGCCCTTCGGCACCGGCAGCATGCTGGACCGTGCACACCTCTTGGGTTACCGTACCGGTGCTTTGACCGATGAAGAACTGGAACGTTGCTTCCGGATGGCCACGGCCGCCGGGGCGGAACTCGTGGGCTCGGCCGCGGTGAACGGTTTCTCCGGCCACGGGTCCGATGACCGGCTTGAGTTCGCTGCCAACTCAATTCCTGAGTTGGTGGTGGACAGGCCCGCCCCGCTGCGGATTGTTCGGAGTGGACGAACGGTGTCCCTGCCGGCTTGAGCGGGCCAGCGGGCCAGCGGGCCAGCGGCTAGAGCATCCACTCCCGCAAGAGCCACCACAAGCCGGCGATCACCACGCCACCAAACAACGAGCCCACAATGACCTGGCCCAGGGTGTGGGCGCGCAGGACCAATCGCGACCAGCCCACGGCCGGCACGAGCAGCAGCAGCGGAAGCCACACGGGGCCAAACATCAAGACAACTATGACGACGGCCGCAGCGAGGGCCGATGCGTGTCCGCTCATCTTCCAGAAAGCACTAACCACGGCCAGGACCGCGATGCCGCCGATCAGCGCGATGATCATCACCGAAACGCTGACGGGCCCATCCAGCACCTGGAGTACCACCAGTCCGGCCACCACAGATACCAGCGCCATCAGCAGCAGCGCGGGCCGCTGCCTGCGGTCGCTGACGTGGTGGTCCGTAATCCTTCCGAGCTTGACCATCACCAACACGTAGGACAGCGGCAAGACGCAAACGAACAAGGCTCCGAGCAGCCCGAACCACATCGTCCCAGGGAATCCAGGTTCAATGGCAGGACTAATCAACAGCAGGACCAGTACCACCGCCGGCGGCTGGAAGACCTCAGTCAACACCCGGGCAACCGTGCGCCACGGACCCGTCAGCATCTGGGGAGGCATATGCCCGGGCATGCCGATCCCGGGCTCCAAGCCGGAACCCGGGTTGGGGCCCGAGGTTGGGCCCGCCTTCTGGTCAGTCAAGCAACAGCGCCGGTTCTTCAAGAATGGCTGCTACGTCAGCCATGAAGCGAGCCGACAGGTCGCCGTCCACTACTCGGTGGTCGAAGGAACCGCCAAGTGTCGTGATCCAGCGCGGAATGACTTCACCGTCCAAAACCCACGGCTTCTGCTTGATGGTTCCGAACGCGATGATGGCGACTTCGCCCGGATTGATGATTGGCGTACCTGTATCAATGCCCAGGGCACCGATATTGGTGATGGTGAGGCTTCCGCCCTGCATTTCAGCTGGTTGCGTCTTGCCTGCACGGGCCTTGGTGGCCAGCTCGTTGAGCGCCAAGGCCAATTCCTTGAGCGACAGGTCCTGGGCATCCTTGATGTTGGGGACCATGAGACCGCGTGGGGTTGCAGCCGCGATACCCAGGTTCATGAAGTGCTTGACCTGGATCTCAGCGTTTCCATTACCGTCGGCGTTATCCACCCACGTTGCGTTCACGCTGGGGTTGCGGGCAGCCGCCCAGATCACTGCCTTGGCGAGAATGAGGAGCGGCGAGACCTTGATGCCCTCGAAATCCCGGGAAACCTTGAGTCGCTTGACGAACTCCATGGTGCGGCTGGCATCCACGTCCACGAAGATGCTGACGTGGGGAGCGGAGAACGCCGATTCCACCATGGCCTTGGCTGTCGCCTTGCGTACGCCCTTGACCGGCAAACGCTCCACGCGCTGGTCCTGGGGCTTCTTGGACGCACCCCAGAAACTATCCGCTTGGTCGTGTTCGGCGTCCCGCTGCGCCTGGTAGCTCACCAGGTCCTCGCGGGTCACCTCACCGCGCTGACCAGTGGCCACCACATCTGCGAGGTCAATGCCAAGATCGCGGGCGAACTTACGCACCGGCGGCTTGGCCAGGACTTTGTTGACCAGGCCACTGATGGTGCCGCTGATAGCCGCACCCCGGGAAGCTGCGGGCTGCGGCGCTTGGCCGTCCGGCACCTGGGTCACAGGCTCGACGACGGCGCGTGCCGGCGTCGTACGGTGGGGTACCGGCGCTTCGGCTGCTTTGGCTTCCAGGACAGCCTGGTGATCCTGAACTGTGCCCTCCGCGTTTTCAGCTACTGCGGCAGCCTCGACCACAGCGCCGGCCGGACGTTTGCGGGCCCGGCGTTTGACGGCGTCGGCCTTGGGACCTGAACCCACCAACGGACCACCGGCCGGGCGGTTGTCGTTGCTGTCGTCGTCGGCGGGCAGCTTGCCGTAGAGGGGCATTTCGACGGCAGGCACGTCCGGCGCAGGGGCCGTCGCCGGAGCTTCGCCGTCCTGGCCTTCCGCGACAGCGATGATCGCCGTGCCGACCTCCACGGTGATGCCTTCATCTACGAGCAACTCCGTGACAGTGCCGGCGAACGGCGACGGGAGCTCGACGAGGGACTTAGCGGTTTCGATCTCGCACAGGACATCGTTGATGGCAACGACGTCTCCCGGCTTGACCTTCCAAGCCACTACCTCGGCCTCGGTCAGGCCTTCGCCAACGTCCGGCAGGTTGAATTTCTTTACAGTCACAGTGGTCCTCGATTTCCGGTTACCCGGCAGCAAAGCGGGCAGGATCAGGGCGGTTTAGTAGGCCAGGGAGCGGTCGAGCGCTTCGAGGATCTTGTCGATGTCAGGCAAGTAGTCCTCTTCCACCTTGGCAACGGGGTAAGGCATGTGGAATCCGCCCACACGGATCACGGGAGCCTCCAAATGCAGGAACGCCCTCTCGCTGATACGCGCCGCAATCTCACCACCGATGCCGCCAAAGGTCGGGGCCTCGTGGGCAACGATCAAGCGGCCGGTCTTCTTGACTGACGCTTCCACAGTGTCGAAATCCACCGGCGAGATGGAACGGAGATCGACGACTTCGATGCTCCTTCCGTCCTCCATGGCTGCGTTGGCGGCGGCGAGGGCCACTGGAACCAAGGGACCGTACGCCACGATGGTGGCGTCAGTACCTTCGCGGACAACGTGCGCCTTGAACGGGTCCTCGGACAGACCGGGGTTCTGGACGTCCACCTCACCCTTGAGCCAGTAGCGGCGCTTGGGTTCGAAGAAGATCACGGGATCCTGGCACTCGATGGCCTTTTGGATCATCCAGTAGGCGTCGTGGGCGTTGGAAGGCGAAATGATGCGCAGCCCGGCGGTGTGGGCGAACAGTGCCTCCGGCGACTCGGAGTGGTGCTCAATCGAGCCAATACCGCCGCCGTAGGGAATTCGAATGACCACGGGTACGGTCAACTTGCCGAGGCTGCGGGAGTGGATCTTCGCCAACTGCGTGGTGATCTGGTTGAAGGCGGGAAAGACGAAGCCGTCGAACTGGATCTCGCACACCGGTGAGTATCCGCGGAGGGCCAGGCCAATGGCCGTACCCACGATGCCGGACTCAGCCAACGGAGTATCCACGACGCGTTCGTCGCCGAACTCCTTGATCAGGCCATCGGTGACACGGTAAACGCCGCCCAGGTGCCCGATGTCCTCGCCCATGAGCAGCGACTTTGGATTGCTTGTCAGCGATGCCCGAAGACCCTCATTGATGGCCTTAGCAATGGTCATGGTTGCCATCAGTTAGCTGCCTCCTCATCGCTTTCGAAGCCTGCCGAGTATTCCTCGAACCAGGCCAGTTCCTCCGCAATCAGCGGGTGTTGTTCGGCGTACACATTGGCAAACGCATCGCGGATGTCGGGGACCTCCAGGCCATGCGTCGTGCTGCGGACGTACTTGGCCAGCTCATGGCCGTCGGCCTTTACCTGGTCAAAGAACGCTTCGTCCGCCAGGCCCTCGGCGCGCAGGTACTTCTCCAAACGGTCCAGAGGATCCTTCTCGCGCCACGCGGCTTCCTCTGCGGACTCCCGGTATTTGGTGGGATCGTCGGCCGTGGTGTGTGCACCCACCCGGTAGGTGTAAGCCTCGATCAGTACGGGACCACGGCCCTCACGGGCATGCTCAAGGGCCCATTCAGTGACGGCATGGACCGCAATCACGTCGTTGCCATCCACACGGATACCCGGGAACCCGTAGCCTTTGGCACGGTTGGCCAGCGGGACCTTGGTCTGGACCTCGGTGGGCACGGAGATGGCCCAGTGGTTGTTCTGGCAGAAGAACACCACGGGGGCTTCATAGGACGCGGCGAAGACCATGGATTCGTGGACGTCGCCCTCAGAGCTGGCGCCATCACCGAAATAGGCGATCACGGCGGCCTTGGGATCCGTGGAGTCTGCGGCAGCAGCAAGTTTCTGGTCCCGTTGGATGCCCATCGCGTAGCCAACGGCGTGAAGGGTCTGGGCCGCGAGAACCAGGGTGTAGAGGTGGAAGTTGTTCTCCCGCGGATCCCAGCCACCGTTGGAGACGCCGCGGAACTGCTTGAGAAGCTCGGCAAGGTCCACGTTGCGGACCAGCGCGACGCCGTGCTCGCGATAGGTGGGGAAGATGTAGTCCTGGCGCTGGCTTGCGTGCCCGGAGCCGATCTGTGCGGCCTCCTGACCGGTCAGCGGGACCCACAAGGCAAGTTCACCTTGGCGTTGGAGCGCGGTGGCTTCCTGGTCGAAACGACGGATCCTGGCCATGTCCGCATAGAAGACGCGGAGCTTTTCGGGATCAATGCGCTTGGCGTAGTCCGAGAAGACAGGATCGGTACCCAGTTTTCCGTCGGGGCCGAGCAACTGAACCATTTCCACAGGTTCGCCTGGCGCGGCGGCTGCCGCGGTGGTCGCCGCGAGAGTTTCTTCCGTCCCGGGGGGCAGTTGTGTCGAGCCCATTCCGTCTCCTTGCTTGCCACGGCGGAGCGCCGGGCAATGTCTGTCGCTGGGATATATGCCCGTTCCGGAATGCATTCCGGAACGGGCATACTTTTGGCTTTCGTCCCTTACTTTATCGGCAGTAAGTAAGGTTGGCGCATTTGTTAACCGCTAGGAACCTTGCGGAGCCTTTGTATAACCTGCACAGAGATTCAAGAATCGAGTGTTCGCTTCTTCTTCACCAATGCTGACTCGAACGCCTTCGTTTCCAAACGCCCTCACTGACAACGCCTGCTGCGCCGCAAGGGCCGCAAATTCGCCGCTGTTCTCGCCAAGATTCAACCAAACGAAGTTGCCTTGGGCTTCCGGCACGAACCAACCCAAAGCCCGCAGGCCAGCCGTTACCCGGTCTCTCTCGTCCACCAGGCTTTGTACCCTTTCCACAACCTGGTCGAAATTCTCGATGGATGTCACGGCTGCGCGTTCCGCGATTTGGGAAACGGCAAAGGGTGTGGCGGTCACACGGAGGTGTTGCGTCAGCAAAGGACCGGAAACGCTGTAGCCAACACGCAGGCCGGCGAGTCCATGGGCCTTGGAGAACGTCCTCAGCACAATAACGTTGGGGTATTTGCGGTAGAGCTTGATTCCGTCCACGGCGTCCGCATCACGAACGAACTCTTGGTAAGCCTCATCAATGACCACCACAACATTGGGCGGCACGGCCTGAATGAAGCGTTCCGTTTCCTCGGCGGTGAGGATCGGTCCGGTGGGATTGTTGGGCGTGCAGAGGAGGATCACCTTGGTCCGCACCGTAACGGAGGCGGCCATAGTGTCGAGGTCGTGGCGCCCATCGGCCAACAACGGGATCTGCACGCTGGCTGCTCCCGCGAGTCCAACGCAGATGGGGTAAGCCTCAAAAGAACGCCAAGCGTAGATGACCTCGTCGGGCTTGCCGTCGTCATTCTGGCCGGCAAACGTAGCGAGGATCTGGTTCAGTGCCCCCAGGCTGCCGGCACCGGTGACGACGTCGTCAGCGGGGACATCCAGGAAGCCCGCCAGGCTGTTGCGCAGCTTGGTGGCAAGGGGATCCGGGTAGCGGTTGATATCGGACTGGTCTGCGATTGCCTGCAGCACTGCAGGAATTGGAGGCAGCGGGTTCTCGTTGGACGACAATTTGTAGCTGGTAAGGCCCTCAATCGGGACGGGTGGTTTACCCGCCGCATATTTGGGGAGCCTGTCCACGACCGGGCGAGGGAGTACGCCCTCCGGTACGTTGTCAGTAGTAGTCATGGCTTCAAGCCTACTTGCCTGCACACGGCCATCGCTGAGCTGTTTAACTGGTGCGTGTGGAACCATGGGGTCATGGGTTCATTCATTATTCGCGTCCTGATTAACGGACTTGCCCTTTGGGTGGCCACTTGGCTGCTTGAAGGCATGGATATCTCCACGTCCGCCACCGAAACGGCCGCCTCCAACGCGGGACTGGCGCAAGGCGCGGACACAGCCGGCATTATCTTGGCCTACCTCTTCATTGGACTCATCTTCGGAGTGGTGAACGCCTTCGTTCGCCCCTTGGTCCGGTTGCTGTCCCTCCCGGTGACCATCCTGACGCTTGGACTCTTCACTATCGTGATCAACGCCGCGATGCTGTACCTCACGGCATGGCTGAGCACTTTCACTCCGGTGCACCTCACTCTCGACTCGTTCTTCTGGACGGCCATCCTGGCGTCCATCATCATCAGCATCATTTCCATGGTGGCTGGCCTGATCCCAGGCGCACGCAAGCGTTAGCAGAAGGATTGCGTCCCCCGCAGGTGAAGCGCTACCGGCTTCCCGCGTCCGCCTTCGTTTCACGGACCGTTGGGGGCGAAGCAGGCTGTAACGCCGATGACTGGTCTGGCATGGGCGCCCTTTGCAGTTTGAAACGGGTCACTTTGGCCGTGCCACCGGCACCGACCACGCCCGCAAACGCAGCACTTGAAGCCAGCAGTGACTCGTCATGGCTGGCGGCGACCAACTCTGCTCCTGCCGCGTAGTTCTCTTGGTCATGTCCTGGTCCCAGACCCGGGTCTTCTCCGTCGGGTGCTTGGAGTTCGTCGGTCAGGGTGACAGTCACCCGCTCCTTTGTATCGGCGTTCATCCGGCCGTCTGTCCCAGGGACCCAGTCCTGAACGTGTTCCAGATGGAGCGAGGCGATGCCGGGCTCGGGGGTAATGTCTCCAACCGGGGCTCCTGCCGTCAGAACATACTTGAGGTCGAATTCGTTCAAGAACGCTTTGTTCTGGCTGAGGTTCATGGCATGAACGCCGCCCTGGCTGTGGCCCACTGCCACCACTGGATCCCCGGCCGCAGCACCCGCCTCACGGAGCGCTTGGCCGACGGCTGGAACAACCTCTTCAGAGTCATAGCCCAGCGCTTCGCCGATTCCTTGGATATCAAAGGGGTTTGTGGAGGGTGACTGGGGTTGGGTTCCCGGAATCAGGACCATCCATGAGGGTGACCCGTTGTTATCGAATTGAA
This sequence comes from Paenarthrobacter nitroguajacolicus, assembly GCF_007786235.1. Lineage (GTDB taxonomy): Bacteria > Actinomycetota > Actinomycetes > Actinomycetales > Micrococcaceae > Arthrobacter > Arthrobacter nitroguajacolicus_A. Next base: position 50,905 of record NZ_VNFK01000015.1, read on the forward strand.
TGACCTCGATTGCACCATCGTTCAGGGCATGCAGCCTCTCGAGTCGCCGGAGGCTTTCTGCCATGGTCGGCTGTACGTCTTCGGTGGCTTCTTCCATCTTCTCGATGCTTACCGGACGGGGTTGGTGCTGGGTCAGCAGTGGCGAATCAAGAAGCAGGCGTATGAAGTCGGCCGCCTTGTAGCCATCGGGGATGAGCCGGTTGTAGCCCTCCTCAGTGAGGTCTCGCCCCAGTGCCAGGAATCCAGGAATGCCGGAGCTCCTTATTTGATCAAGACGCAGTGCGTGGGGCCGGGCGTTATAGGCCTCCGTCTCCACATAGTCCCGGTGGCTTGCCCGGACGCTTGCACCGACCCCCGCCAATTCCTGGCGGACCCGCCCTACCTCCTTCCGGCTCTCCGCCACGGCGTCGACGGCACGGCAGCCGGAATCATAAGAGTCGTATAGGAATGGCTCCAGGGCATCCTGAATACGGAGTGCTTCTTCTTCCAGCCCAAGAAGCTGCTGGACCAGCTCGTCGAGCTGGCTGGCGCCACGAAGGAGTTCCTCAAGCTGGAAGGACATCCCGCCCACTCCTCCCCTGATCAGAAGGGTCCCATCCGGGGCCGGGGGTGAAGGCAGCGGGGCCGCGCCGGCACCCACAGGGGCGGAATCAGCCATCACGGACCCCTCTCGCCCGATACGGAGACGTTCTGGGAGTGACGGAGAACGAGCGCAACTGCTGCGTCCAGCGACTCCCTGGCCCGCATCAGTGCAGACGCGTGCAGGGCAATGGTGGTCCGATAGGCGCGTCCTGCCGGCGACTGCCAGTCCGCGAGCTGGGTCCTCCGCAGAGACACCAGGACGGCGTCCACTTGATCCACACAGGTGGTGAGACGCCATGCCAGTCTCTGGACTTCATGGCTGCGCGAGGCACATTCCAGGGGGTCGAAGGTGGGCGGGTTGGCTGCAGGCATCAAGCCGACACTCATGTCCGTTTGCTCCAGGGATTGTTCTGCTGATCGGTAGCCAAAACGCTACGGACCGGCGGAACCCGACGGAAGCGGCGTCGTCGGCTATGTGGATAAAGGGATGGCCATCCACATAACCCCGTCACCAACTCGGGCTGTCCCACGGAACATGAAAGAATAGGCACCATGGCTGAATCCCCTCGCGTGTCCCTCGCTTCCGAACCCCTTGCCCTCGGCGCCCTCGACGGCCGCTACCGTGCCGCTGTTGCGCCCCTCGTCGACTACTTGTCCGAGGCGGCCCTGAACCGCGATCGCGTTCACGTTGAAGTCGAGTGGCTGATTCACCTGACCAGCCAGTCCGTCCTGCCGGGCGCTGGTCCCCTGTCCGATGAGCAGAACGCCAAGCTGCGCGCGATCGTCACCGAATTCGACGCCGCATCGGTCAATGAACTCGCCGAAATCGAAGCCGTCACTGTCCACGACGTCAAGGCTGTGGAGTACTACATCGGCCGCCGCCTGCCCGCTATCGGCATCGAGAACCTCACGGCCATGGTGCACTTCGGCTGCACGTCCGAGGACATCAACAACCTCTCCTATGCTGTTGGCATCAAGGGTGCCGTGGAGAACGTGTGGCTGCCCAACGCTGCCGCACTCGTCAAGCAGATCGAGGACATGGCGGAAGCGAACCGCTCGGTACCCATGCTGTCCCGCACGCACGGCCAGCCCGCCACGCCCACCACGCTCGGCAAGGAACTGGCAGTCATCGCACACCGCCTGAACCGCCAGCTGGATCGCATCGCCAAGACCGAGTACCTGGGCAAGATCAACGGTGCTACCGGTACTTACGCCGCACACGTCGCTTCTGTCCCGAGCGCCGACTGGGAAACCGTCGCCAAGACGTTCGTGGAAGGCCTCGGCCTCACGTGGAACCCGCTCACCACGCAGATCGAAAGCCACGACTGGCAGGCCGAACTCTACGCCGACATCGCCCGCTTCAACCGCATCCTGCACAACGTCTGCACGGATATCTGGAGCTACATCTCCATCGGTTACTTCCGTCAGATTCCGGTCGCGGGAGCCACGGGTTCCTCCACCATGCCCCACAAGGTCAACCCGATCCGCTTTGAGAACGCTGAAGCCAACTTGGAAACCTCCAACGGCCTCCTGGACACCCTGGGCGCAACGCTGGTCACTTCCCGCTGGCAGCGAGACCTCACCGACTCATCTTCGCAGCGCAACATCGGCGTCGCGTTCGGCCACTCCCTGCTGGCTATCTCCAATGTCGCCAAGGGCCTCAAAGCTCTGGACGTGGCCGAGGAAGTACTGGCCGGCGACCTCGACACCAACTGGGAAGTCCTGGGCGAGGCGATCCAGATGGTCATGCGCGCCGAGGCGATTGCCGGCGTCGAGGGCATGGAGAACCCGTACGAGCGACTCAAGGACCTCACCCGTGGCCAGCGCGTGGACGCTGCCCGCATGCAGGAATTCGTCCAGGGCCTCGGCCTTTCCGCTGACGCCGAGGCTCGGCTGCTCGCCCTCACTCCGGGCAAGTACACGGGCATCGCCGACAAACTGGTGGATCACCTGCAGTAACGCTCAACGCTCGACGACGGCGGGCCGGGGCTGGGTGCCTCGGTCCGCCGTCGGCGTTAACCGCCCTCGGTATCACTCCCGCGTCGGCGCCCCAGCTTTCCAGCGGAAGTCTGCTCCTTCCCAGCTGCTGACCACAGCACGCGCTTGACCTCGAAACGGCGTGTCTGGCTGTTCCGTGGCTCCAGGGGCTGGTTGGGTGGAGGTAAACGGGCTGGAGCGCAACACCGCCACCCCCTGCAGCTACACGTGAGGAGCGGAGCAACCATGAAGCTCCTGTTGATCAGGCACGGACAAACCCCTGGTAACGTCGCAGGCCAGCTGGACACGGCGTTTCCTGGCCCGGGGCTGACTGAGCTCGGTAAGCGCCAGGCAGCGGCCTTGCCGGAAGCCTTGGCTGACGAAGCCATCGAGGCCCTGTATACATCCACGTTGCTGCGTACCCAACACACTGCGGCCCCGCTGGCACAAGCCACAGGATTGGAGCCAACCATCCTGGACGGCGTCCACGAAATCGAAGCCGGCGCCCTGGAAAAGAAGACAGACCACGAATCTCACATGCGCTACATGAGCACCGTCTTCGCTTGGACGGACGGTGACCTGGACGTGCGGATGCCGGGGGCCTTCAACGGGCACGCTTTCTTCGCCCGTTTCGACGCTTCGGTGGAGAAAGTTGCAGCCGCAGGGCACTCAACAGCCGCGATCGTCAGCCATGGTGCCGCAATCCGCTGTTGGGCAGGCAGGAGGGCCACTGACATTGACACACTGTTCGCCGAAACGCACCAGCTCCCCAACACCGGAATCGTGGCCCTGGACGGCGACCCCGCCCATGGGTGGAAGGTGCTGCACTGGGACCAGATCCCCGTGGGTGGCATGGCTCTGGCAGACCAAACCGCCGAGGACCCTACGGGCGAGGCACTGTAAGGCACGCTGCTCCCCTTCGCTCCAGCATTTCTCCCGACGCTTACGCGCAGGAAACACCACGGTAACCACCGCTCCGTAGGCTTGATACGCATAGACCCCTCCGACCAAACCCGGCGAATTGAGGCACCAATGCAGACCAACCCACGGCTCAATATTCGGCAGGTCACGTGGGCCAATCCCGTGGGCGCCGACCTCCGGGCAGCACAGCAGGCAGAACTGGATTCACGCTTCGGAACTACGGACCATGAGCCGGGCCCGCCGCCTTCGGAAGCTGACACGGCGGTCTTCGTTGTTGCTTACGAGAAATGCTCCGGACAGCCGCTGGGATGTGGCGGGCTCCGAATGCTGGACGAGAACACGGCCGAAATCAAAAGGTTGTACGTGGTCCCTTACGCCCGCGGCTCGGGAGTTGCGAGTTCCATCCTGGCTGCACTCGAGGCCCAGGCCCATTCCCACGGATTCAGCGTGATCGCCGCAGAAGCGGGTTCGGCCCAGTCGGACGGCCGCAGCTTCTATGAGAGCGCAGGGTTCGCATCGGTGCCGAACTTTGGCCCGTACGTGGGGGTCGAGGAATCGTATTGCTACTCCAAGCGCCTCGACTCGCACAGTGCGTCTCACACGGCAATGGCGTAGGAACGGACGGTACTGGCCTGGCGCGTCTGCGCAATATCAAGCAGAGAGTGGCTCCGGTTCGATAATCTCGGATTATGGAAAAAGCAGACATCACCTTTCGCACCCGTAAATGGGTGCGGCCCGAGGACCTCAACGCCAACGGCACGCTCTTCGGTGGCAGCCTGCTGAAGTGGATCGATGAAGAGGCCGCGATCTACGCCATCCTTCAATTGGGCAATGGCCGCGCAGTGACCAAGTACATCTCCGAAATCAACTTTGTGAGCTCCGCTGTGCAAGGGGATCTGATCGAGATGGGGCTGACGGCAAAGCGCTTCGGCCGGACATCCCTGACCATGCGGGCAGAGGTCCGCAACATGATCACGCGGCAGCCGATCCTGACCATTGAGGAGATCGTTTTCGTGAACCTCGGCACGGACGGTCGTCCCCAGCCGCATGGCTACACGGAGATCACGTACGACCGCGACCGCATCCCCACGCATCACCTGACCGAAACGCTGGACGAAGACTGAACCTGCCGCCGTCGTACCGCCTTCAAACTGCTGCTCAACGGGTGCTGGCGGCCACGAGAACGCGGCCGCCAGCTTATATATCCGGTGACGGGAGTGATGTCACCGGAACCTGTGGGGCACCTTAGCGCCGGTCAAACGTCAGGCCGCCGGGTACCTGGAACGTCGGCATGAGCTCAAGCATGCCCACATTCACGTGGCGCGGAGTTTCGATGGCGTAGTCCAGGGCGTTGACGATGTCGTCCGTGGTCAGCGACTCGTAGCCCTCGTAGTAGGTCTGCCAGGCTTCTTCCATGGCCTCGGGCGTGCCGCCCAGGTTGCGGCCGAAGATCTCCGTCTCCACCCGGCCGGGGCAGATCTCGGTGACGCGGATGCGTTTGCCCACGGTGTCGTTGCGGAGTTGGCGGGAGATCTGGTGCACGGCGGCTTTGGTGGCGTGATAGACCGTGTGGCCGTAGAAGTTGTACGTGCCGGCGATCGAGCTGATGTTGATGACGTGGCCGAGGTCGCGTTCCACCATGCCCGGCAGCACCAGTCGGGTGAGCTGCAGCAGGCCGCGAAGATTCACATCCACCAGTTCGTCGATGTCCTCCTCGGACGAATCCAGGATGTTGCCGGGCCGGGACACTCCGGCGCAGTTCACGAGGACGTCCACCTTGAGGTCATTCACGACGGCGGCCAGCGCGGCGGTGTCGGTCAGGTCGACTACGTGCGGGATGGCTCCGGTGCGGTCGGCCAGCTCGGCCAGGCGTTCCTCGTTGCGGGCCACGGCGTGGACGGTCAGGCCGCGCTTGGCCAGGCGCTCGGCGATGGCTGCGCCCATTCCGGTTGATGCTCCGGTGACAAGGGCGGTGGTGTAGTCGGAAAAAGACATTGGGTCCTCCAAAGGTGGGGAATCGTGGGGCGCAGTGCGCCGGGCCCGGAAGCCCGGCGCTGGCCGCAGCTAGTGGGCCGCAGGTAGTGGTGGCTAGGCGTCGCGCAGCGGTTCGTGTGCGCGGTCCTTGACCGTGCTGACGGCGATCAAGGTGCCGAGGGCCGTGACCACTGCGTAGAACGCAGGCATGTAGATGTTGCCGGTGCTGCCGATCAGCCAGGTCATGAGCAGCGGGGCGGTACCGCCGAACAGGGCCGAGGAGATGTTGTAGCCCAGGCCGTAGGCGGAGTAGCGAACGCGGGTGGGGAAGAGCTCGACGATCAGGATGTGGATGACTGCGGTGTGGCCGGCGAAGACGATGGCCATGATGCAGGCGCCGAGGATGGCCAGGCCCATTTCGCCGGTGGCGATGAGGGCGTAGGACGGAATGCCGAGGACTGCCATGGCGATGGCGGAGCCCGCGATGACTTTCTTGCGGCCAACGCGGTCGGAGAGGGCGCCCATGAACGGGATGGCGATGCAGATGACCACCAGGCTGCACGCGGTGACCAGGAGGGCTTCGCCGATGGTGAAGTTCAGTTGCTTGCCCTTGAGGAAGGTAGGCATGTAGGAGAAGAGGACGTAGTAGCCGGAGCCGTTCATCAGCGGGATGAAGAGGGCCAGGAGCATGGCGCGGCGGTGTTCCTTGGACTGGAAGGCTTCCTTGAGCGGGTTCTTGGAGAGCCCGCCCTCTTCCTTCAATTTCTCGAAGTTGGGGGTGTCGCTGATGGCCTTGCGGATGTACCAACCAATGATGCCCATGGGGATGGCCACCAGGAACGGGATGCGCCAGGCGAACGAGCCGAAGCCGCCGCCGTCGATTGCTGCCTGGGTGAGCCACGGCGACATGGAGAAGGCCACCAAGGTACCGGTGAGCAGTGCCGCGAAGGAAGCGATCTGTGCGTAAGACGTGATGATGCCGCGCTTGCCCTCAGGAGCGTGCTCAGCGAGGAAGGTCATGGCGCCGGCGGCCTCGCCGCCGACGGAGAAGCCCTGGAGGAGCCGCATGAGGACCAACAGGATAGGCGCCGCGATGCCGATGGCCGCGTAAGGGGGCAGCAGGCCGATACCGGCGGTGGCAACACTGATCAGGAGGATGACGAAGACCAGGAGCTTTTGCCTGCCGATCCGGTCTCCGAGGTAGCCGCAAACCACCGCGCCGAGCGGACGAACGAAGAAGGAGACCGCGTAACCGGCGAACACGAAGAGCAGGGCGTTGTCCGGGTTGCCCGGGGCCAGGAAGACGAGAGCCAGCGTTCCCGCCATGAAGGCGAAAATGCCGTTGTCGTACAGTTCCACGAAGATGCCAACACAACCTGCGGTGACAACCTTGCGGGTTTGGCGGCTGGTAAGCCGCTCATGCTGCACTGGCGCAGCGTTGGTGCTTGCGGTCATGACTTTTCCTTACTGAGATGAGCGTAGCAACGCCTACTGGTATGACGACAGGTTTTTAGCTGCATGCCGCAACTGGTAGGTCCTGCCACTGGGGACGGCATCCGATGCCGAGGAGTCCGAAGACGGTGTTGACGGATTCGCGGAGTGTTTCAAGTTGGGCCCGCGAGCGCCTGTGGGCGGCAGTTGCTTCTGCCACTGTGGTTTTCCGAAAACGGACTTTGTCCCCTGGCCTCGCTTGGGCCAGGACATCCAGTCCGGTGCTGGTGACTACTGCCAGGACCGGATACCCGGCGGTGACGCCGCGGCCCCGGTGCAGTACCAGCAGCTCTTCCCTTGAGGGAACCTCGACGGCGCCCACTGGCACGCCGCGGGAAAGGACCTCACCGCTTGAGGTTCTTTCCGGAAGCTCTCCGCCGAGCCGCAGGCCGATGTGGTTGCTGCGGCCGCTGACGGCGTACTCCGAGGTGAAGAGCAATTCACCAGATTCGCCAAACTCGGCGACGTCCGGTCCATCGGTCACATCGACCGACAGGTCTGATCCCATGCTTGGCCGCTCAAGGCCCAGCCGGAAAAGGGGAAGGTCGAAGTACGGCTGGCGTACAGGTGTCACGCTCCGACGGGTGACGAGCGTGGTTCCTTCCCGAAGTTGAAGTCCGAAGCCCACCACGGTGTCCGGAGCTGCACTGCCGAGCAACGTCTCAGCTTCGAGGGAGCCGTGGACGGCCAGGTAGGCACGGAGTCCGCGGTGGATCCCGCGAATGGACACTGATTCACCTGCACGCACCGATACCGGTTCCCATTGGCTGCAGGGGCGGCCACCGACGGTGAGGGTGAGGGGAGCACCAGTGACGGCGATCAGGAGGTCGGTGTTTGCCGTCATCCGGAAGTCGAGGGCGGTGATTTCCACCAGGGGATGGTTGTCCAGATTGCCGGCCAGGATGTTGGCGGCCCGGGCGGAGTACTGGTCCAAGGCGCCGTTGACCGGCAGCCCGAAGCGGGGTCCACGGAATCGGCCGAGGTCCGTGACCACGGAATTGCCCGGTTGCTGGACCAGGATTGCGCCGCTCATGGCCGTGCTTCCAATTCCAGTGGCACCAAGTCCATGCCGGCGAAGTCGCTGAAGGCTTCGGCGGGGATCTGCCGGAACCGCAGGATGTCGCCCGGCTTGTAGGGCACAAGGGGTTCGCGACGGATGTTCAGGACGCTCAGCGGGGTCTGGCCAATCACACACCAGCCACCAGGAGCCGCTGCCGGGGCGATGACAGCCTGGCGTCCGGCAACCGCCACAGCGCCGGCGGGCACGCTGAGCCGGGGATCCTTGAGGCGGGGCACGGGTTTGGGGAACGCCGGACCGTCCATCATGGGCGAACCCGCTGGCGCACCGAGGCACCGTACGGTGTAGGTCTTCCCGGTGTGGAACCTGATGACTTCCTCGGTGGAGATGCCCTGGTACTCGGCGACCTTTTCCAGGTCCGGACCGTACTCGCCGCCGTACACCACGGGAACATCGAATTCGCGGGGAGCCTTTGCGGATTCATCGGCATGGTGGAGTTCCAGGAGTCCGAGCTTGACGAAGGCGCGCACTTGGCGGGCGGAAACCATGATGGGATCGAACTCCACCAGCACGGAGTCGTAAGTGGGAACAGCGCCGTGGAGACCTTCCGCTCCGCAGCTTTCCAGCCAGTCGGCCAAGCGGTGGACGGTGAGCCAATTGTCTTCACTCGCCTCCGATATCGCCACGACACGCAACGCGGAGTCTCCGCACTCGTGGATTTCCGTGGGAGCCACTGTCAGGACGGACATGTCAGGCCGCCTTCCGCTTGGCATCCATGACCTCGGCCAGCGGGGCAATGCTGACGCCGGCGGAAATAAGTTCGGTACGGATCCGGCGGGCCAGTTCCACAGCGCCGGGATTGTCCCCGTGGAGGAGGACGGTATCGACGTCGATGTCCATGTCCACGCCGGTGGCGCAGCGGATCTTTCCGTCCACCACCATGCGCAGGGCGCGGTCCACGATCTCTGCGGGATCGTGCAGCACAGCGCCCGGCTGGCTGCGGGGAACCAAGGTACCGTCTTCCTGGTACGCGCGGTCCACAATGCCAACTATTGCTACGTCCAGCCCGGCTTCACGGGCGGCAGTGGCCAGTTCGCCGTCCTGGGCCACCACAATGAGTTCCTTGTCCACGCGGGCCGCCGCCTGGGCCACCGCCTTGGCGTAGTCTGCGCGGACAGCCACGAGGTTGCCGAGCCGGCCATGCGGGGCGAGGTGGGTGACCTTTGTGCCATGGAAAGCGGCGAAACCGTTCAGGGCCCCCATCTGGTACAGCACATCGTTCTGCACCTCGCTCGCTGAGAGGCCCATGTCGCGTCGGCCGAAGCCGCGCAGGTCCGGGAAGCTCGGGTGAGCCCCAATGCCTACGCCGCGGCGAACACATTCAGCAACCGTGGCGGCCATAATGTCCGGGTCGCCGGCGTGGAACCCGCACGCGATATTGGCACTTGAAACGATCTCCAGGAGTTCAGAATCGTCGCCAATGGTGTAAGCGCCAAATCCCTCTCCAAGATCCGCTACAAGATCAATAATCGGGTTCACGTGGTTCTCTTTCCGTGGTTTTGCAGTGGAATTGAATTCCGGGAAAATGGCAGGTGCTGGTTGATACCCAAAGCGTTGCCTGAAGTTCTTTCCAAAAGTCTCGCACCGGTCAACCACGTTGCACAAAGACCTAATAGCTATCCCGTGATAGCTCTCCGTTATGACCTGCGCCACCCTGTACTGTGGCTTGGGTCCCAGCGGTGCCCGGATAGAATTTCCCTAACGCATGCCACCCGGGGACGTGGCCCTCCAGGAAGGCAGACCCATGGATACGCGCAAGCTCTCATACTTTGTGCAGATTGTTGACTCAGGCAGCATCACCAAGGCCGCTGCCGCGCTCCACGTGGCCCAGCCCGCCCTGAGCCAGCAGGTCTCCGCGCTGGAGAACGACCTCAAGCAGCGCCTTTTGATCCGCAGCAAGCAAGGCGTTGAGCCCACGGCCGCAGGGCACACCCTCTACCGCCACGCGCAGTCGATTCTCCGGCTGGTGGAGCAGGCCCGGCAAGACGTCGCCACCTCCGGGGCGGCCCCCTCCGGCCGCGTCTCCATTGCGATCGCGCCCTACAGCATGGCGTCCAGCCTGACGCCCCAGATCATCAGCGAAGTCGGCCGCCGGTACCCGGATATCGTGGTGCACCTGACCGAGATTTTCGGCGGCGTCTTGAGCGAGGCCATCAAGAACGGCCGCCTGGACATGGCCCTGATCTACGAGCCTGGAAAGATCCGCGGCGTGCAGTTCACCACCATGATCGTGGAAGACCTCCACCTGGTGGTGCACCCGGACGTGGACATCAGCCACGGCAAGGACACCATCACCCTCGCCGAAGCCAGCACGGTGGGACTGTTCCTCCCGGAGAAGAACCACACGCTGCGGCAGCTCATCGAGAAGGGACTGACAGACCAGGACCTGCCGCTCCGCTTGGTGGGCGAAGTGGAGTCCGTCCCCTCCCTCACCCGGCTCATCCGTGCCAACCTGGGCGGCACCGTGCTGCCGAAATCAGCCGCGGATGCCCTCTTCCCGGACCAGAACTTCAAGGTGCTGCGGATCGTGGAACCTGGACTGCAGAGCAAGATCGCCCTCTGCACCCCCGACCACGAGCCACTGTCCGAGGCCGCCTCGGCCGTGCTCATGGTGGTCAAGGAAATGCTGCACCAACAACTGATCAACAAGTACGGAACCGACCCCGTGCAACTGCCGGCCCATCCATAACAAACACTTATCCGGACAGACAGCTTTGGTCTTATTCAACGCCGATTTAATTTCCTAATATCGAATTAGAAAGAAATTCGAAAGCAGCTCACGGATTCCGCGGGCACGTTCAAAGGAAACAACGGTGAAAAAGATCAGCACGGCCGGATGGGTTTCGAATCCAACCCGCGGAACGATCAGCGCACGAACCGGTTTTCACTGCCCACGGAATGGTTTTTGGCGTCCGATCGGCGGCATTGGCGAACCCTTGTTCGTCTTCGAAGGAAGCCTGATGCCCGCCCACGCCGGCAACAGCATTGAATGGCACCTGGTGGATACCCGCCCGGGACACTCCGGACTGGACTGAACCAGCCACCACCCAGCCAGCCGCCGTCGTACTCCCACTTCAGCTTCACCACGATAAGGCGCCCTGCCACTGGCAAGGGCGCCTTTGTTGTGCTCTCCCGATACGCCAAAGGCCGGCCGCACGCTGGTTCTCCAGCAGTGCGGCCAGCCTTGGCAGCAGGGCCTAGTCCTCCACCAGGAGGCCCTTCTCCTTGAGCTTCTCCGTCAGTCCGCAGAGCTCGATGGTGTTGCCGCCGTCGTGGTAGAGCTTGATGAGTTCGCGCTCGTGGTCGTCGCGTGCCTGGGACAGTGCGATGACTTCTTCGGCCTCTTCGCGGCGGACCACCACCACGCCGTCAGCGTCGCCGCGGAGGATGTCGCCCGGGTAGATGATTTCGTCGCCGAAGACGATGGGGTGGTTGATCGGGCCGAGGGTTTCCTTGACGGTGCCCTTGATGCTGACGCTGCCGGAGAACACGGGAAGGCCGAGTTCAATCAGGTCCTGGGTATCCCGCACGCCCGAGTCAGTGACCATGGCAGCGATTCCCTTGGCTTTCATCGCGTTGCCCAGGACATCGCCGAACGTGCCGGCCTCGGACATTTCCTGCGCGCCAACCAGGACCACATCGCCGGCCTGGGCATAGTGGATGGCGACCTGGAGCATGAGGTTGTCCTGTGGTGCGCAGGCCACAGTGACGGCCGGTCCGCAGAAGGACATGGAACGGTCGATCGGCTTGATCCTGGAGCTCAACGCGCCGCGGCGGCCCTGTGCTTCGTGGATCGTGGCCGAGGAAAACTTGGCGAGGCGGCTGACGAGATCGGCGTCGGGGCGCTCGAACTTGGTCTTGACGTGGATCATGGTCTGGATCTTTCTAGTTGAGGGCGTTGACGGCGTCGCGGATGGAGTCCACGCCGGCGTTGATGGTCTCCAGCGACGTGGCGAAGGAGATCCGGAAGTAAGGGCCCAAGCCGTAGGCCGAACCCTGGATGACGGCCACGCGCGCGGCGTCCAACAGGTAGAGCGTGAAGTCCTGGTCGTTCTCGATGACCTTGCCGTCGGGCGCGGTTTTGCCGATCACACCGCTGCAGTTCACGTAGGCGTAGAACGCGCCTTCGGCCGGCGCAACGGACAGGCCGTTGATGGCGTTGAGGCCCTCGACGGCGGCGTCCCGGCGTTTGCGGTAGACCTCCACCGAGTCACGGACGAAGGACTGGTCGCCGTCCAGCGCCGCGACTGCTGCGGCCTGGCTGATGGACGACGGGCACGACGACGTCTGCGACTGCAGCTTGTTCATGGCCGCAATCAGGGGTACTGGACCCACTCCGTAGCCGAGCCGCCAACCGGTCATGGCATAGGCCTTGGAAACTCCGTTGACCAACAGGATGCGGTCCTTGAGTGCCGGTGCGGCAGTGACCAGGCTGGTCACGCGGCCGTCGCCGAAGTGGATTTCATCGTAGATCTCATCGGTGAGGATGAAGACGTGCGGGTGTTCCTCAAGGACCGCGCCGAGTGCCTGCAGTTCCTCGCGGGTGTACACGGCACCGGTCGGGTTGGACGGCGCGTTGAGGATGAGCCACTTGGTCTTGTGGCTGATGGCCTTTGCCAGCGCCTCCGGCGTGAGTTTGAAGCCTGCCTCTTCGCCGCAGGCCACGATCACCGGGGTGCCATCGTTGGCGAGCACCATGTCCGGGTAGGAAACCCAGTACGGCGCGGGAACGATCACTTCGTCGCCCTCATTCAGGGACGCCATCAGCGCTACGTACAGGACCTGCTTGGCTCCCCCGCCGATGGTCAGCTGGTTCCGCTGGTAGTGGTGGCCGGTGTGGCTTTCAACCTTGCGAAGAATAGCGGTCTGCAGCTCCGGCGTACCGGTCACCGAGGTGTACTTGGTCTCGCCGTTGTTGATTGCCTCGATGGCCGCGGCCTTGATGTGGTCCGGGGTGTCGAAGTCCGGCTCGCCCACTGTCAGGTCGATGATCGGGATGCCTTCAGCTTTCAGTTCGCGGACGCGGGCGGCCGCGGCGACGCTCGCTGAGGACTTGATGCGGGTGACCCTCGACGCCGGCAGGTAGTCGGACATGTCTCCTCCAGGAATGTGGAACTCAGGACGCGCGGATTCGCGTATCCCCTTTTTCGAGACTAGGGATCCGCGAGCGCTGTGGATAAGACCTAATGTGCGTGGATCTATAAGGGGGTCTTATGACACCCCTTCCATGCACTTTGCTTATGGGTTCACGCGGTATTGGTATTTCCTTGGCCCGCTGAACTCTGCCTAGATTCGAGGGGTCGGAAGCGCCTGTTACGAAAACCGAAAGGGAGCCACATGCCAACCCAAACCGGGTCAGCCCCTGCCGTTTCATTGCAGGGCCACGCAGCCACCGGACGGTACATCTACCGGGCCAAGGCCCCACGCTCGCAGCCCCTGGAAGCCGAACACGCCAAACTCACGCACGCCCTGGCCGTGCATCGTCAACTGCTCTCCCACGCAGCGAGCGCCATCCGGACATTGACCGCCGCGCGGAACGAGTTGATCGCGCAGGCCCTGGAGGATGGGCTGACCTTGACCACGGTTTCGACTGTCACCGGGGAGAACCTGAGGGCCCTCCGGACCATAGGTTTGGCTTATGACGACCTCCATCCGAGCGGTCTCCCCCGCAACGCACATGTGGCCGCCTTGAAGCAGAAAAGCGCGGAACTCAGGGCAGCCGAAAGGCACCGTGACCAGATCACGGAACGTCGCGAGGCCCTGATGGTGATGGCACTCCGGAAGCAGGTCTGCGACGACCTGGAACTCGCCTCGCTGACCGGCCTCACCCCGGACCACGTCCGCCGGGCTACCCGCGGAAGCGTGCGTCCCGCCTGAGCCCACACCGTTGAACCCGGCACCAGTGCAGGGTAGAACGGGTAGATGACCAACGACGTGAATTCATGGATGGACCGGTACGAACGCGCGTGGACCTCAAACGAGCCCGACGACATCCGGGCCCTCTTCACCGAGGACGCCGTCTACTACGACAAACCCAACACGGAGAAACCGTGGAATGGCCACGAAGAGATCGTCAAAGCGTGGGCGGACGCAGGCGACAAGCCTGAGGACTGGACCTTCGAATGGACACTCCTGGGGCAGGACGGCGATACCGCTTTCGTCCAAGGCGTGACCACGTACCTCAATGGTGAGCCCACCTACGACAACCTTTGGGTGATCCGTTTCGCCGACGACGGCCGCGCCCGTGAATTCACGGAGTGGTACATGGCGCGCAAATAGCCACTATCGGGCAAATAGCCGCTATCGGTCAGCGGGGCCGACCAGCACATTCTCGTGGATCTGGGTCCAGCCTTGGTATTTAGCTTGGCTGGCGTCGACGTCATCGTTGACGAGCTTCGCCTGTGAACCGTCAAACACAGTGAGGGTGAGGATCTCCTCACCCGTGGCAACCGCCGCGCAGCCCGCCCTCCACCGCTCCGGGAGTCCAACCGGCACCGCGTACAAGCAAAAGGAACCGCCTGTCTTGCTCTTGGCCCCGTAGTACTTCACGTCATCATGGGTAGCCAACAAACGGGCCGACCCCGGCTCGACCTCAAGATCCACTCCGGTGAGGCTCACGGGCTCCGGAAGCTGGTCTTCCGCCGTCGCTTCCCTGGCCAGGACGTCCGGGCCTGTTGGCGACGAACAACCGGCCAGCCCCAACGCGGCAACAATGGCAGCTACAGCGACAACACGACGATTCATGGCTCTGCCCCCTCAGGCTCTCGTGTCCTCGAGCCTAGCCCACGCCGGCATGTCAGTAGCTGTCACGCTCCGCGGTCTTGGACACGGGAATGAACGTTGAGGCGAAGCCTTCGGACGCACGGGCCAGGACCGCGACATCGGCGCCTACCAGCACAAAGGAGGCGCCAGCGTCGAGATAGGCGCGGGCGGTGGCCTCGTTGAAGGCGTTCACGCCGGCCGGTTTTCCGGCCGCTTTCGCGGCTTCCAGGCAATGTTCGACGACGGCCCTCACCAACGGATTTTCCTGCTGTCCCAGCAGGCCCATGGACGCCGCGAGGTCGGAGGGACCGAGGAAAATGCCGTCCACGCCGTCGACGGCCAGGATCTCCTCGACAGCCGAGGCCGCTGACTCGGATTCGATCTGGACCGTGAGGCTGATGGACTCGGAGGCGGAACCCAGGTAGTCCGGGACGCGGTTCCAGCGTGACGAGCGCGCCAGGGCGGAGCCAACACCGCGAACACCGTGCGGCGGATACCGCACCGCTGCCACGGCGGTGGCGGCTTCAAAGGCCGAGTTCACCATGGGGATCATCAGGTTCTGCACGCCGAGGTCCAGGTATTGCTTGATGACCACGGTGTCGTTGACCGGTGGCCGGACCATGACCTGCACGGGGTAGCCGCTGACGGCATGGAGTTGGGCCAGGATGGATTCGAGGCCGTTGGGGCTGTGCTCGGCGTCGATCAGCACCCAGTCCAAACCGGACCCGGCGCAGATTTCGGCCACCAGCGGACTGCCTGAACACACCCACATTCCGGCCAAGGGACGACCCGCGTCGGAGAGGGCCGAGTAGAAGGTGGGGCTCAGTCGAAATTGCATGTCACGACTCCCAACGGTCCGTAATCCGCGTGCACGGTATCACCTTTGTACACCCACAGGGGGCGGGTAAACGAGCCTGCCAGGATGATATCTCCGGCCTTCATCGAGTCCCCGTGGGCGGCGATCTTGTTGGCCAGCCAGTGGACTCCGTTGGCCGGGTGGTCGAGCACTCCGGCGGCAACTCCGGTCTCCTCGACGGTCTGGTTTTTGTACAAGATGGCGGAGACCCAGCGGAGGTCGACGGCGTCCGGCCGCACCGGTCGTCCGCCTACCACCATGGCGCCCATCGCGGCGTTGTCCGAGATGGTGTCCACGATGGTCCGGCCCTCCATTTCGATCCTGGAGTCCAGGATTTCGAGGGCCGGAACCACGTAGTCGGTGGCATTGAGGACATCGAAAATAGTGCAACCGGGCCCCTTGAGGCCGGACTTCAACACGAAAGCCAGCTCCACCTCCACCCGTGGATGGGTGTACTTGTCCCACTCCACGGAACAGCCGGTTTCGAGGACCATGTCATCGAATATGGCACCGTAATCCGGCTCGGTGATGCCCGTGGCGGCCTGCATGGCCTTGGACGTGAGGCCGATCTTCCGCCCCACCAATGTGCGCCCCGCTTCCTCGTTCCGCTGACGCCACAACTGCTGCACGGCGTAGGAGTCCTCCACCGTCATGTCGGGGTAGCGGGCCGTCAGCCGCGGCACCGGCTTGCGGCTCCGGCCTGCTTCGAGGAGCTCGTCGGCAATGGCTTCGATCGTCTTCGCGTCCAACATGGTTTAGACCTGCGCTCCCAGCTTGAAGCCCTCCGCCGCATCTGAAGCACCCTCGGGCCGGGTGTAGGAGAAGCCATCGGCGCCGACGGTGACGGCCATTTCGGACTTGTCTTCGCGCTCAATGATGGGCTGAGGGTTGCCGTCGAGGTCCAGGACCAGGGAAGCCTCGGTGTACCAAGACGGGACTACGGGGTTGCCCCACCAGTCGCGGCGCTGGTTGTCGTGGACGTCCCAGGTGACGGTGGGGTTGTCGGGATCGCCGGTGTAGTAGTCCTGGGTGTAGATCTCCACGCGGTGGCCGTCCGGGTCAAGGATGTAGAGGTAGAACGCGTTGGACACGCCGTGGCGTCCGGGGCCGCGTTCGATCCGGTCGGAGATGCGCAGGGCGCCCATCTTGTCGCAGATCTGGATGATGTTGTGCTTCTCGTGCGTGGAGAAGGCGATGTGGTGCAGGCGGGGTCCGTTGCCACCGGTCAGGGCGGTATCGTGCACGGTCTGCTTGCGGTGCATCCAGGCGGCGTACGTGACGCCGTCGGAGTCCTTGATGTCCTCGGAGACGCGGAAGCCGAGGTCCTCCAGGTACTTGCGTCCGCGGGGAACGTCAGGGGTGACCTGGTTGAAGTGGTCCAGGCGGACCAGCTCGCCGGCGGAGTAGAGGTCGTAGCGCTGGGTCAGGCGTTCCACGTGCTCAACGTCGTAGAAGAACTCGTACGGGAAGCCCAGCGGGTCCTCCACGCGGACGGAGTCGCCCACGCCCTTGGTGAAGCCTTCCTTGCGGCGCTCAACGCGGCAGCCCAGCTCGCGGTAGTAGGCCTCGGCGGCGTCCACTTCGGCCGGGGACTTCACCCTGTACGCGAAGGCAGCGGCTGCAGCAACGGGTCCTTTGCGGAGCACCAGGTTGTGGTGGATGAACTCCTCGAAGGAGCGCAGGTAGATGGTGTTCTCATCTTCCTCGGTGACGTGCAGGCCCAGGAGGTCCACGTAAAACGCGCGGGACTTCTCCAAGTCCGTGACCACCAGTTCCAGGTACGCACAGCGGACGATGTCCGGAGCCGGAACGGTGGGAGTGGGGATGGGGCCGGTGAAGGGGTTGCTCATGATGGTCTCTCTTCGTTGAAAGGGGTCATTTGGGTGGATTTTTTGTACAGGTACGGCCCTTTAGAACGGGCTTTGGGGGGCGTTATCTGTACAAATACTCCCGGGTTTAGGCGCCGAATTTGGGTGTGTGGACCGAGCCGAGGGTGATGTGCACGGCCTGCTGGTCGGTGTAGAAGTCGATCGAGCGGTAGCCGCCCTCGTGGCCCAGGCCGGAGGCCTTGACGCCGCCGAACGGGGTGCGGAGGTCACGCACATTGTGGCTGTTGAGCCACACCATGCCGGCTTCAACGTTCTGGGAGAAGTTGTGGGCACGGGTCAGGTTCTGCGTCCAGATGTAGGCCGCCAGGCCGTACTTGGTGTTGTTCGCCAAGGCGAGGGCCTCGTCGTCGTTCTCGAAGGGCGTGATGGCCACGACTGGACCGAAGATTTCCTCCTGGAAGATCCGCGCGTCAGGCGCGACGTCGGCAAACACCGTGGGTGCGATGTAGTTGCCTTCGGGCAGGTGGTCGGGTCGGCCGCCGCCGGCCAGGAGCCTGCCTTCCGACTTGCCGATCTCCACGTATGACGCCACCTTGTTGTAGTGCTCCGGGTGGACGAGCGCGCCCACCTGGGTCTTGGGGTCGTGGGGATCGCCCACCACGATGTTCTTGGCCCGGGCGGCGTACTTTTCGCAGAATTCGTCGTAGATGGCCCGCTCAACGAGGATGCGGGAGCCTGCGGTGCAGCGTTCGCCGTTGAGGGAGAACACACCGAACAGTGCCGAGTCGATCGCGGCGTCCAGATCGGCGTCGGCGAACACGACGCACGGGGACTTGCCGCCGAGCTCCATGGACAGGCCCTTGAGGTTGGCTGCGGCGTTGCGGAAGATCGTCTGGCCCGTGGTGGTCTCGCCGGTGAAGGAGATCAGCGGTACGTCCGGGTGCTTCACCAGCGCATCGCCGGCTTCTTCACCCAGGCCGTTCACCAGGTTGAACACGCCGTCGGGCAGGCCGGCGTCCTTGAAGATCTGCGCCCAGAGCGAGGCGGACAAAGGCGTGAACTCGGCAGGCTTGAGGACCACGGTGTTGCCGGTGGCCAAAGCCGGAGCGAGCTTCCAGGACTCGAGCATGAAGGGCGTGTTCCACGGCGTGATGAGGCCAGCGACGCCGATCGGCTTGCGGTTCACGTAGTTGATCTGCGAGCCCGGGACCTTCATGGCGTCATCGAACTGGGCCACGATCAGGTCAGCGAAGAAGCGGAAGTTCTCGGCAGCCCGGAGCGCTTGGCCCTTTGCCTGGGTGATCGGCAGGCCGGTATCGAACGTTTCCAGTTCGGCAAGGCGTGCTTCCTGCGCTTCCACGGCGTCGGCGATCTTGTTCAGGACGCGGGCACGTTCGCGCGGCTTCATCTTCGGCCACGGGCCGTTGACGAACGCTTCGCGGGCAGCGGCGACGGCGAGGTCGATGTCTTCCTTCTGGCCCGCAGCAGCAGTGGCGTAGTTGCCGTTGGAGACAGGGTCCAGGACGTCGAAGGTCTTGCCGGACACGGAATCAACGAATTCACCGTTGATGAAGTGCTGGATGTGGGACGGCAGATTCTCGGGAATGTAGTGCTTGGCGGTCTCTACTGAGGTCGTCATCGTTGAAGTCCTAACTAGCGATCAGTGGTTGGTGGTTACGGTTTTGCTTGGGCCAAGTAGGCGTCCAGGGTGGCGGCGCGGTGCTGGCGGGCTGCTTTCTCGATGGTGTCTGCGTCCGCGGCGTTCTCAATGAGCTGCAGCAGTGCCTCGTGTTCGCGCACCGATTCCTGCGCGCGGCCAGGCACGAACCGGAATGTGGACGAGCGCAGCGAGGCCAGCCGGTTCCAGCCGCGGTGGACGAGGTCCAGAATGTGCGGATTGGGGCAGTGTTCAAAAAGTACGCTGTGGAAGTCTTGGTTCAGCGCCGTGAAGCGGACGGGATCGAAATGCTCCAGGCACTCGCGCATCTCCTCGTTCACCGCACGTGCCCGGGCAATCGCTACCGAGTCGATCAGCGGAGCGGAAAGTGCCGTGGCCGCACCCTCCACGATGCTCAGTGTCTGCATCGTGTAGAGGTACTCGGTGGGGTCGATCCCGGACACCGTGGCGCCCACGTTCCGCTCGAACTTCACCAGCCCTTCGGCTTCCAGTCGGCGAATCGCTTCCCGCACGGGAACCACGCTGAAGCCCAGGTCTTCGGCGATTTTCGCCAGCACCAGCCGGTAGCCCGGAGTGTAGGTGCCTTCCACGATCCGCGCCTTCACGGCGGCATAGGCCTGCTGGGACTTACTTTCGACGGCTGCTTCAGTCACCTTGGGCCCCTTCCGTGGCTTCCCACGCCTTGTAGCGGGCCTGCCACTCGGCGTTCATGGGGTAGAGCCCATCAACGCTGTGGCCTTCCTGGACCATCTGGAAAATGAAGATTTCTTCCTTTTCCTGCTGAATGCAGTCGTCCACCAATTCCTCGGCAATAGCCGGCGGAATCACCAGGATGCCGTCCGAGTCGGCCACGATGATGTCTCCGGGCTGCACGGTGGCCCCGCCGCAGGCAATGGTGATATCCGTGTCCCACGGGATGTGTCGGCGTCCCAGCACTGCCGGGTGCGGATTCGCAAAGTACGTCGGCATTTCCAGTCCCGCCACGGCCGCGTAGTCACGAACGCCGCCGTCGGTGATGATGGCAGCGGCCCCCCGGACCTGGGCACGCAGCGCGAGGATGTCCCCCACGGTGCCGGTCCCCTTTTCCCCGCGGGCTTCCATCACCAGGATTTCGCCTTCGTTCACGGAGTCAATGGCGCGCTTCTGGGCGTTGAACCCGCCGCCGTGGGTCTTGAAGAGATCTTCGCGGTTGGGCACATACCGCAGGGTCCGGGCCAGGCCCACCACTTTGCGCTCCGGACGGGTGGCCTGCAGGCCGTCGATGCTCACGTTGTTCAGCCCGCGCTTGCGCAGTTGGGACGACAATGTGGCCGTAGCGACGCTTTCCAGCTTTGCCTTCAGTTCAGGAGTCAGAACACTCGCGGCCGTCTCCGGTCCTGCAGCCTCCAGGCCAGCCGCCTCCCGGGATCCGTACGCCTCTTCCCGCTGGGTGTCATCGGTCTTGGGTCGGGCACCAAAGTCCGCGAACGGCGTCGTACCTTCCGTCACCTTGGTGACCAAGCGGCCGCTGCTGAAGTCACCACCGGTGACCTCAATTTCGACGACGTCACCCGGCTTGGCAACGGAGGCGCCGGCGGGGGTGCCGGTGAGGATGATGTCGCCCTCTTCGAGCGTAAGCAGCTGAGAAAGGTCCGCGACGAGCTGCGCGAACGGGAAGAGCAGGTCTTCGGTGGTGTCGTCCTGGACGAGTTCGCCGTTGTGCCAGGCCCGGATGCGCAGGGCGGCGGGATCCACGGCGTCGGCTGGGATCAACGCTGGACCTACCGGCGTGAAGCCGTCGCCGCCCTTGGACCGGACGTTGGATCCTTTGTCCGCGTAGCGGAGGTCGTAGACGCCGAGGTCGTTGGACGCGGTGACCCACTCGACGTGGCTCCACGCATCGTCGAGGCCGACGCGGCGGGCGGATTTGCCGATGACCAGGGCGATCTCGCCTTCATATCCAAGCAGTTCACAACCGGCCGGACGCTCCACCGATCCGGGGGCATCAGCCGAGCCGAGCGCCAAGGACGAGGAAGGCTTCAGGAAGTACGACGGCTGCTGCGGGGTTCGTCCACGCTGCGCGGCACGGCTGGGGTAGTTGATGTGGACCGCAATGACTTTGCGCGTCCGGGCCAGCATGTCCTGGCTGACTTCCTGGGTCCGGAACTCCAGTGTCACGGCGCCTCCTCTGATCAAACATTTATCGAGTACGAAATCGTATACGAAAACTATGACCCGGAAACGTGATCCACGTCAACCCCCAACTGACTGGCACTAGTGGTTGTTATGAGCCGCCAAAACAACCACTATTGCCAGTTAGTTGGAAAGGGAGGTGCGCGATGGAGAAGAGTGAGCCGGAGTTGCTGAGGTTCTCCAGCGGAGCGGAGTGGGAAGGTTGGCTCGCCGGGAACCATGACACCAAGGCCGAGGCCTGGCTGGTGATTGGCAAGAAGAACTCCGACGCCGGGTTGATCAGCATCGGGGAGGCGCTGGACGGCGCACTCTGTTTCGGCTGGATCGACGGGCAAAGGAAGGGCTTTGACCAGAAGACCTTCCTGCAGAGGTATTCGCGTCGTCGGGCCCGGAGTTCGTGGTCCCAAGTCAACGTAGGAAAAGTGGAAACCCTGATCCAGGCTGGACGCATGCAGCCATCCGGATTTGCGGAAATCGACGCAGCGAAGGCGGACGGGCGATGGGAAGCCGCCTACGTCTCACAGGCCAACGCTGAGGTTCCGGACGATCTGCGAGCCGCATTGGCACTCAGCCCTGCAGCCAGCGACGCTTTTGACCGGCTCGGAAAGACCGACAGATACCTCATCATCCTGCAAGTCCTCAAAACCCGAACGCCGGACTCTCGCGCCAAGATGGTGGCGAAAGCCGTGGACGGCTTGGCGCTGGGGAACTAACCGCCCTTACATCTTGTCGGTGGGCTCCCGTAGGGTACCCGCATGGACATCATCCTTGTACCCGGTTTCTGGTTGGACGCGTCGTCGTGGGAGGAGGTGACCCCACCCCTGGTGGCGGCAGGACACACTGTTCATCCGCTCACCCTGCCAGGGCTGGAGTCGGTGGATTCCGCACGGGCGGGCATCGGCCTTCGCACCCATATTGATGCCGTAGTGGAGAAAGTGGACTCGCTCCAGGGAGAGGTCATCCTGGTGGGCCACTCGGGCGGCGGCGCCATCATTCATGGCGTCGCGGATGCCCGCCCCGACCGCGTGGCCCGTGCCATCTTTGTGGACAGTGGACCACTCGGTGAGGGCGGGGTCATCAACGATGAACTGCCCGACGACGGCCACGACATTCCGCTGCCGCCGTGGGAAGCATTCGAGGACGAAGATCTCGTGGACCTCACCGACCACCTGAAGGAAGCCTTCCGCGCACGGGCTATCCCGGAACCCAAAGGGGTCGCTTTCGACCAGCAGCACTTGAACGACATTCGGCGCTACGACGTCCCCGCCACGATCATCGCGTGCCAGTTTCCGTCGTCGCTGCTCAAGGAATGGATGGACGCCGGGCACCCGTTCACAGCCGAACTAGCCCGGATCCGGGATGTCCAATACATAGACCTGCCTACGGGCCACTGGCCGCAGTTCACCAAGCCCAAGGAACTGGGCGAAGCAATCCTGACGGCAGTGGGCCGCGCCGACTAAGGACGGGGCGGCGTATTTGTGGCTGGTCCTTCCGGCTCTGCGCCGCCCTCACCCGTCCAGTCACTACCGGTGGTGTCATCCAAGGCGGGATCAGATATGACATCCGACTTGATGGTGGGCACCGTGGTCGCAGTGGGCTTCGCATCTGAGTGTTGGCCGGACTTCGGTGAGGTGATGCCCGGGAACATGGTCTCGGCCTTCTCCATCAGCTTCTTGCCGGCCTCGTACAGGTTGTCCAGGATGTCAGGAACGGATTCCTGAACGGCTTCCGTGGCCTGATGGACGTTCTCCTGAACCTCCGGGTTCTTCCAGACCTTTTCCGTGCCTCCACGGATCCGCCGATACACCTCCGGCCAGGATTTGGATCCCCACACGTAGCCGACAGCCACGCCAACGGCGAACAATGCTTTGCCTTTCACAGCAATCACTCCTTCCGAGGTGTTTATCCTTCGACAGTAGTCCCGCGGGCTGCACCATGCCACCTGCGCCTTGACCGTGGACAAGTTAATACAGATTTGCCGAAATAAAAGAGTTCACTAAAATGTTATGCCATCCAGCGGATAACCGCAGGGAGTAACCACATCACAACCCGAGGAGTGAAAACCATGGGACTGGGTGACAAGATTAAGAACGCCACTGAAGAAGCAGTTGGCAAGGTCAAGGAAAAGACCGGCCAGGCTTCGGGTGACAGGGACCTTCAGGCCGAAGGTCAGGCAGAGCAAACAACGGCAAATCTGAAGCAGGCCGGCGAGAAAGCCAAGGACGCCGCTAAGGGCGTCAAGGACTCTTTGGAGGGCCGTTAGGCCTCGAATCCGCGCATCCCCGGGCTTGGGGCCAAGGGCAGCCTAATAGTCAGGTTACTTGCTACTAGCCAGCTGAGCGGCTAGCGTTACTGGTGTAGTACCGAGTCCGACCCAATCGGCAGGAGTGCTTTATTGGCTGCATATAACAAATTCATCGGGGTTGCATAAATCGTTCCACTCCCCCAATTCCATAGGGCCTCCAGGGGCCCCATTACGGTGCCTACAGCTTGGAACAGGCACCCGGTGAACTTACTCGCTTCATCACGTTCATGGAATTTCCATAACAAGAAAGTAGGAGCAAAAATGGGTTTCTTTGGTTTTCTTCTGCTCGGCCTTTTGGCTGGCGCTATCGCAAAGCTTATTCTTCCCGGCCGCCAGGGTGGCGGCTGGCTGATCACCCTCCTGTTGGGCGTCGTCGGCGCTCTGCTGGGCGGCTGGATCGGTGGCCTCATCTTCGGCACCGGCCTTCAGGAATTCTTCTCCCTCACCACGTGGCTCCTGGCTATCGGCGGCTCGATCATCGTGCTGCTGATCTACGGCCTGGTCACTGGCCGTAAGGCACACCATGGCTAACAACCAGAATCGTGATGCCAACGCCGACGAACGCGAAGGTCAGTATTCCGAGGGCGACTACGGCGACGCAGGTGCGTCACCGGAAGCGTTGAAGGACGACGCCGGTGGTGACTACACCGAGGGTGACTACGCCGAGAAGACCGTCCCATCAGCGGACGCGGAACTCGACGAGCACAACACGGAGGACACCCCCAAGGATCGTCCATTCTCCTCCGAACCGGACGACGAAGCATCTGGCTCAAGCGGCCAGTAACAGCTGAATATCAGCAAAGAACCCGGAGACTGCGACTGCAGCCTCCGGGTTCTTTCGTTGTGCCGGGAGCCTGATACTTTCGGGCATGGATTGTCGGGGCAACTGCGGAGCTGTCCGCGTAGCGTCGGTGGAGGAATGGAGATAGCCGTGCGCGAATGGAACCAAGCGATCGAACTCATTGAGCAGGACCTGACTGCGGAGGTAGAGGTGGGTGCGTTGGCGCGGACCGCCCTCACGTCCGAGTATCACTTCCGCCGGATGTTTTCCTCCTTGGCGGGGATTCCCGTCTCGGAGTACATCCGCCGGCGCCGCCTGACGGCCGCCACTGCGGAGATCCTGGACGGCGATACAGTCTTGGACGTCGCCGTTCGCTACGGATACGGATCAGCAGAAGCGTTCACGCGGGCGTTCAGGGCCATGCACGGGCTGACGCCTACCGAGGCGCGGCGCCCCGGCGCGGTACTTCATTCCCAACCTCAGCTGAGGTTCCACCTCCGAATCGAAGGGAATACCGACATGAAGCACCGCATAGTGAAGAAGGCAGCTTTCCGCCTGATTGGCTTGAAAGCACGTGTCCCGCTGGTCCACTCCGGGCCCAACCAAGCCATCATCGACTTCCAGCGAAGCCTGGATCCGGCAGTCACCAAGCGCATGCTGGAGTTCGCGGATACCGATCCATCAGGACCGCTGTCGGTCACGGACAACATCGATGAACAGCGCACCGAAGGAAGCAACCTGGACTACTGGCACGCAGTGGCGTCCACTCAGCCGGCGCCTGAGGGTTTCGACTCCCTTGAGGTGCCAGCTGGGTTGTGGGTGGTCTTCACAACCGAAGGAAAGTTCCCGGAAGTTCTTCAAAACATGTGGGCGGACGCTGCAACGGAGTGGTTTCCTGCCAACCCGTACAGGTGGGCACCCGGACCAGAACTGCTCAGCGTCCACGTGGAAGCTGGAGGTAGCCATGGACGTGGGGAGCTGTGGATCCCCATCGAGTCTCAGAGTCCTTTGCCGCCCGTGACGGGCAGCACTGCTCCGGACATGTAGGAACCCTCGTCGGATGCCAGCAAGACGTACGCGGGGGCCAACTCAGCCGGCTGTCCGGCCCGGCCCAGCGGAGTGTCCTGCCCGAAAGTGGGCAGCTTGTCCGGCCATTCCGTAGCAGGGATCAGGGGTGTCCAGATGGGTCCCGGGGCCACGGCATTGACTCGGATTCCCTTGGGTCCAAGTTCCTCAGCCATGGCCTTGGTGAAGGCCACTTGGGCCGCTTTGGTCATGGCGTAATCAACCAGCTGGGCTGACGGATTGAAGGCCTGGATGGATGCCGTGACGATGATGGACGCACCGGGACGTAGATGTGGAATCGCCGCTTGCGCCGTCCAGATGAGCGAGTAGAGGTTGGTCTTGAAGACGCGGTCGAACTCCTCGGTGGGGATGGTCTCCAAACCCTCGCGGTTCTTTTGGTAGGCCGCGTTCAACACCACTACGTTGAGGCCACCTAGTTCCTGCACGGTACGCTCCACGATGTCGGTCGCGAAACCTTCGTCCCGGGCGTCGCCGGGCAGCAGCAAAACCTGGGCGCCGCACTCACGGATCCATTCCGCCGTCGACTGTGCGTCTTCCTCTTCCTCCGGAAGGTAGCTGATGGCCACGTTGGCGCCTTCACGGGCGTAGGCAATAGCCACGGCTGCACCGATGCCGGAGTCGCCGCCCGTGATGAGCGCCGTCTTGCCCCGCAACCGGCCGTGTCCCACATAGCTCTTCTCGCCGTGGTCCGGTTGGGGTTCCAAGGGCTTGGTAAGCCCCGGCTGTTGCTGTTCCTGCTGCGGGAATTTACCGGTGTGGTAACCACTCCGGGGGTCGGACGGTGCGGAGGTGAGCTTGTGCCCGTCTGCCTGCGGCTTCTGGTTTGGATCATCCTGAGTCATGGTTCTGCCCCTTTTCAGATTGCACTGCTTCAGATTGCACAGTTCTCATTGCCTGTACCCAGCGGTCCTCCTGCCTGTACCCACGGGCCGGCAGCCCTAAACCCGTGGCGTCAGGTCCGGAGCGTCCTGGCCTTCACCATCAGGAACAGTCCGTAAGCAATAAGCCCCAACGCTACGGCGGCCAAGAGATACGGCCCATAGGGCTGTTCCCTCAGCGCCTTGAGGCTTCCGTCGAGTCCAGTTGATTGTTCGGGCTGCGCCCGGACTGTGGCGATGACCACCAACAGGCCAACCAGGAAAAGGGCGATCCCCTTGGCGATGTACCCCACCACGCCCACGCCCACCTGGAACTTCCGTACCGTCCGGGCAGACGAGAGTGAGAGGTCTTTGGTGAAAGTCTGCCGAAATCCCCGCACGGCAAACACAATGCCCGTGATCGCGATCCCGGCGCCGACAGCGATGAGCAGGAACATCCCGAAGGGCGCCTTCATCAGCGTGACGGTAACGTCGCTGGAACTTTCCCGACTGTTCTGCCCTTTGCCTACGACGAACGAAATGATGGTGGCAGCAAGGGCGGCAAACACCATCGCCTGTCCCACCGCCGAGAGCCTCTTGCCGAGTTTGTTGGACCCTGTCCTCTGCCCCAGGATGGCGTTCCCCAATTGCCATAAAGCGAGGGCTGCACACGCAGCGAAGCATGCCCATAACAGGAAGGGCCCGGCTGGTTGGCTGGCCAACGATGCGACAGCTCCGGACACATCGGCTTCGCCGCCACGGCCCACCGCAAGTTGGAGGGCGATGGCGCCTATAAGTATGTGCAACAAGCCGCTTACGACGTACCCCGCCCGGGCAACAACCGCAAAGGTGCGCGAGTTCGAGGCTTCCTCGGCCATGTCGGCGGCCTTTCTCATCTCTTCCTTGATGACAAGCCTCCTTAGTTATGCCGTCTGCACACCATCGTGCCACCCGAACCCCGCCAAAGCCACGACCCCAACCACCGCGAGCTTAACGACCTTGGGCAGGCACCTGAGGTGCCTGCCCGCCCAGAAAATGAAAGGTCCCTAGAACCCGACCACCGACTGCGGCCAGATGCTCCGAAGCCCTGCGCCGAGGGGGTTGAATTGCTCACGGACGGCCACGACTGCACGGGCCTGGCCGGGAACTTCCCCTGCCTGGCGGCCAGTCTCCACGACACCGCCATGGGCATCGGTCTTCACGTAGGCAGCGCCGGTGTTCATGGACTTGGCGGAGATCTGCTCAGTCATTTCGGTCGTCCTTCCTGGAAGTTCCCATCAGCTCCATTGGCTGATGTTTCAACCATCGGATGGGGTCCTCAAGAACGACGCCGGGTCATCTCAAGATTGGCTCAAGCTTTCAGCCTGCACCTCAGAACTCGAACAGCACCTCCAGAACCTGCCCTGGGGCCAAGGTGAGCCGGGCACTCACGCGCGTGCCGTCGTCGTTGATCTCGAAAGCCGCAAAGGGCTCGACGGCGGCAGGAACCGGGGCGTCGGCCTCGCCTCCGAGGTACACCAGAGAGGCGAAGCAGCTGCGTTCGCCCAACAACCGGCCCTCAAGATAGCTGCACGCGGCATGCTCCCCCAAAGGCGAAACGCCTTCCGCTCGGAAGATCCCGCTGCTTGAGTAGCCGTGGAGCGGCCAGACGGCTGTTCGCAGTGCCGGGGTACGAAGGAATCCGTCCTGCTGGTCCACCGGGACGGTGCCGGCAAGGGCGTAGCCGCCCTCGCGGACCGTCTGGATTGAACCGGTCGGGGCAGTAATGGCATGCACCCGCAGTTCGTATCCATTTGCCGCGGCAGTTCCCGTGGCTACCCGCCACGGCGAGCCAGCGGGATCGTCGGCGTCATTCCATACTGGGGCGTGCCAACTGGCCGCTTGCTTGTACCCTGCCCGGAGGCGGTGAATCCTGGCACGCCGGCTGGGAATTCCTGCGTCATTGAGGATGGCGACGTGGTTGTCCACCGGCTGCTCTGTGAACAGCGGCGCCGTGTGGCTTGAGTAGGCGAGGCGTCGGTAGAGGGGGTCGTCCGGGCCGGGGGCGTAGTACTTGTCACTGCCATGGTTGAGCAGGCGGGCGATGCCGTCGGCGGCCGTGGAGTGGAGCACGTAATTGGGCCCCTCCACCCGCTTCACGCAATCGTCGTTCTCCACCGGCGACGGCTCCTCGACCGCGGTCCACGCAGGATGGTCCGCGGGCAGGAGGAGCCCCACGAACGCCTTGGAGGTCCAGTACGGGGAGGCCGGACCGGAGTATTCCTGGGTCATCGGCTCAAACTCGCCGAGCCACCCGAGGGACGGCAGGCCGCCGTCGTACGCTCCGCCGTCGAGGAAGTACTGGGCGGCACCGCTGGCGAGCCGGCGGGTCTGGCCCGGGTTCAAGGGCGTGGCGCAGATCGCCTCCCCCATGAACAGGGGTGCAACGGCGGCGTAGCGGTAGATCAGGGAGCGGCCGTGGAAGACAGGTGCACCGTTGGAGCCGAAGAAACGGACGTGATCCTCCAGGAAGGCAGCGAGCCGGCCCCTGTAGACCTCCAGCCGGTCATCGGCATCGGGATGCCTGCCCGCGGCGAACTCTGCCCACAGGATGGGGTAAAGGTGCATCGCCCAGCCGCAGTAGTAGTCGAAGAAGTCGCCGGTGCCGTCGTTGTCCCCGTCCCTGTACCAGCCGCCGCCTGCGTACCAGTCCTCCAGACGCTTCAGGCCGTGCTCAATCTGGGTCTCGTCGTGTTCGAACCCCGCACCGGCCAGGAACTCGGCGATCATCACTTGGAAAAGGACCCAGTTGTTGTCCACGCAACTGCTCCGCGAGGAGCCCTGCAGCCAGGTGGCTACACGGGATTGTTCTCCAGGGCCGAGCGTGTCCCACAGCCAAGGTTTGGTGAGCTGGAGTCCCAGGACGATGGACGCAGCCTCCACCATTGGCTGCGAACGGTCGGTAATAGGCAGCCACGCTTCCGGACTCCCGGCCTGCGTTCCCTCAAGGAGGCCTTCGCGGTACAGGCCAAGATGCCCATGGGGGTCGCTCCCCTTCTCCCCAGCCACCCTGAACGCCGCCATCAGGAACGTTCGGGCGAAGCCCTCCATCCCGTCGGATAAAACCCCCGACGACGACGGCCTGCCGCCCAGCCCGATCAGCGCCTTCCGCGGGGAAAAGTGAGGTCGCACCGCGAGCAACTGTAGATCCGCGAACGCCAGCCAATGCTGCCGCGTCCACCCGGTCATCGGGCTGAGGTCAAAATCCGGGGCGGGCATGGTGAAGCCGGTTGCCATGAGTCTCCTGCAGGGGCGCGTAGTGGCTAGCCTCCTTACAGTAAGTGTCCGCAGCGGGGCGCGGTGCGAAGTGAACAAAACTGAACTACCCGGGCGCCGCCTAAAATGTGATGCACATCACTCAGTATCCAGCGTGAGGTTGATCGAGGTTGCCTCGTCTTCTTCATGTAGGCGCAAAGAGCGCCAGCATCTACTACACAGGAGTGATTGCCATGACCACCCAGACGCACACCCCCGCAGACGTACCCGCAAAGAACGCAACCGCCACCACCCCGGCGCCGGTACTGGACAAAGGCAAGGACGGCCGCGGAGCCACTACGGTAGCCGATGGCGTAGTAGCAAAGATCGCCGGCATAGCCATCCAGGAAATCCCCGGCGTCCACGCCTTGGGCGGCGGTGCGGCCAGGGCGATCGGAACCCTCCGCGAAAAGGTTGGCCAGAAGGACCTCACGCAGGGCGTCAACGTTGAAGTTGGCCAGACGCAGGTGGCCGTAGACGTCACCCTGGTGGTCGAGTATCCGCACCCGCTCCAGGAAGTGGCCGATAACGCCCGCGACGCCGTCTACACGGCCATCGAAGACCTCGTGGGAATGGAAGTCACCGAGGTCAACATCACTATCACCGATATCCACGTTCCCTCCGAGGATGCCGATTCCGACGACGCCGAGCGTGAGCCGAGGGTCGCATGAACCCCACCGTCACCGGCCTGGCCATAGGTGCGGTCCTGGCGCTGGCAGCGTTGGCCTTTGGATTCTGGGGCCTCCTGCTGACGGCACTGTTCATGGGCGTCGGGGCTGTCCTGGGCCGCTCCGCCGAAGGAAAGCTTGACCTGCGCGGCGTGCTGGACGCGTTGCGGGGCAAGCGCTCCTCATCATGAGTCGCGCCGGCCACACGCGCATCACCCAGCACGCTCTCCGGAAGACGCTGGAAGCCGTCACCGCCCAGGCGTTCCGGATAGGGGCGGGAAACGTGGCAGCCGAACTGGAGGACGACGCCGGGAAGCTCGGGGTAAGCCTCTCCGTCAAGCTGTCACTCCCGCCGCTTCTGGGACCGCGGAAAACCACGGACACCGTCTTCCAGCAGGCCCAGGCAGCACGAACACAGCTGGTGTCCCGCGGCCTGGAGCTGACCGGCCTGGAGATCGGCCGGGTGGATATCCGCCTCGCAGGTGCCAAGCAGCAGCCCCCTACCAAGGATCAATCCACGGAACGAGTCGATGAAAGGAGAGTGCTGTGAACCAAGACCGAATCCAACGGCGGATGATCCGCCGGGAAACGCACTCGTCGCGGGCCCTCCCGTCTATCATCTCTGCCTGCGTCCTCATGGTCGTTTTCCTATGGCTCGCAGCGGAAGCAGTGCTGTGGATCCTTAAGGACCAGCCGCTGCTGGCAAGCCCCTCGCAGATGCTCCAGTGGCTTGTGGACCTTCCGGACACCACGCTCCCGGCGGGAATGGCAGCGACCGGCGCCGGCCTTGGAATTCTGGGCCTGCTGCTGCTGGGGCTTGCCGTGGGCAGGGGCCGGAAAGCCCGACGCTCCTTGGCGAGCCAGCGCGCCGCCGTGGTGGTGGACGACGACGTGATCGCTGCAGCTCTCTCCAACACCACCCGGCTCGCCGCCGGCCTGGCCCCAGGGCAGGCTACCACCACCGTCGGTGGACGGTCCGTACGCGTCCAGGTGCGTCCGACGTCGGGCGTTCCGTTGGACCTTGAGTCCGTGACAACAGTGGTCGACGGCGAACTGGCCGCCTTCGCGCTGGACCGCCGGGCGTCGTCGAGTGTCCGGGTACTGAACCAAGGAGCAGTGGGGCAATGAGGCAAACAAACCGTGCACTGAACCGCATCCTGCTTGCCCTCCTGGGCCTTGCACTACTGGGTGCCGGCGCCGCAGTCATCGCGGCCGGAACCCTGCCGGGAGCAGCGGATACCTGGACAACAATGGCTTCATCCGTCCGCGATTCCGCCCGGAACCTCGTGGACACCGCACCCCTACCGGACCCCGTGCGGAGTTGGTGGCTGGTGGCAGGAATCGCGGCGCTGCTGGTGGGGGTCGCCCTCAGCGCGGCCTGGCTCGCCTCCCAAGGCGGGGGACGTACTCCACGCCTCGCCGAGCAACAGGACGGGGCTGAGGAACGGGGCGGATCCCAGGGGGCAGGGGACGCCCGCGGCCGGACAGTAGTGGACGTCGGGCTGGTCTCCACAGCACTCCGGGAAGCCCTCCGCGGGAACCGGGACGTCCTGGCTACGTCCGTTTCGGCGTGGGAGTCACGGCGGGGAACCGCTCTCCGGCTCCGCGTGGAAGCCCGCAAGGGAAGCTCACCGCGGGAACTTGCCGACACCGCCGAAGAACTCATCCGGGAAATAGATGCCCTGCTGGGACATCCAATCCCCGTCCTGGTCCGAATTACCAGCGGCGCCCGAACCCAGGTGTCCGGATCGCGACGTGCACGGTAACCGCTGGAACGCATTTCTCTCCACCAAACCATGCGCGGCACCACAGAGCACGCGCCTGAAAAGAAAAGGGAACACCATGGGAATCAACGACAAAATCAACAACGCCGCCGCCGAGCACCTTGGCGCGGCGAAGGAAGGTGCCGGAAAACTGACCGGCGACCAGTCGCTGGAGCGTGAAGGCCAGCACGATCAGGCCCAGGCAAAACTCCAGCAAGCAGGTGAGAAGGTCAAGGACGCTGCCGCCGACATCGGTGACAACATCAAGGATGCCGCCCAGAAGCTCAAAGAGGGCTTCACCAGGAAGTAGGCCTTTCCCGGGCCGGCACCGCAGCGATTGCGGGGCCGGCCCCTTTCCACCATGACCCTCGACCCCACTGGGAAGGTAGAACGTGACTGGTTCACCCGCGGCGCAGCACCAACTGGACCTCGTTCCGGATGCCTTGCTGGCCGGCCGGGCAGCAGATGGTGACACGGCAGCTTTCGAAGCGCTCGCACGTCGACACGGCCCACTGATGCGCGCCACCGCCCGCCGGTTGACGGGCAGCCTCGCCGACGCCGATGACGTGGTCCAGGAAACGCTGGTGCAGGCATGGAAGCAGATGGACACCCTGAGGGAGCCTGCCGCCGTCAAAGGCTGGCTCTTGAGGATCCTTGGTAGCCGCAGCATCGACCACCTCAGGAAACGACGCAACCACGTGGATCTGGACCACGTGGAAAGCCCGCGCGATGACAGCCCCCGGACGGGAACCCAGGATCCGGAAAACAACGCCGTCAACGCCTCGCGGGTGGAAGCGCTCAAGGCCGCGCTCGCCGCACTCCCCGAGGAGCAACGACGCTGTTGGGTACTCAAGGAATTCAATGACCAGAGCTACGAGGAGATTGCGCTGACGTTGAACATCAGCCCCGCCAGTGTCCGAGGCCGGTTGGCCCGGGCACGGATCACGCTCGCACGCACCATGGAGGAATGGCGATGAACACCCCCAACGACACCCTCGACTGCGGGCACAGCCTTGCGGATCTCAGTGCCTATCTGGATACGGGACAGATTGATGATCCCGCGCACCTGGAGAGGTGCCCCGAATGCCAGGCCGCACTGGCCTCCCTGCGCAACCTCTCCCAACTCGGCGGGGATTTGCTCCGGTCCGATGTAGCAGACGCGGGCTCAGGCAACGACGACTGGATGCAGTCCATCCTGGACAACCTGCGCTTGGAACTGCGGCCCGGACGGAGCATTCCCTTGCAGGCGGAACACCCGGATGACACGCTGTGGGAATCCGAAGGAGCGGTCTCGGCCTTGATCCGGTCCGTGGCCGACGCACTCCCGGGGACTGCGGCCGGCAAGTGCCGGCTGCAGGGAGAGGTGACCATCATGGGAGCCCCCATCACGGTGGAGGTGGAAGTAGCCGTGGTGTACGGACACCCCATGGAAGAACGCGCAGCCGCCCTCC
The DNA here is from genome assembly GCF_007786235.1 of Paenarthrobacter nitroguajacolicus. Taxonomy (GTDB): domain Bacteria; phylum Actinomycetota; class Actinomycetes; order Actinomycetales; family Micrococcaceae; genus Arthrobacter; species Arthrobacter nitroguajacolicus_A. The sequence continues at coordinate 84,430 of NZ_VNFK01000015.1, forward strand.
GTGACGAGCTGGCGAGGACGCTGGCAACCCAGACAGAACTGAACATCCAGACCATCAACATCACCGTGACGGACGTCCTCGAGCCGCCGGCACCGGTCCAGCCCACCGATACACCTGCCACCACAGATCCGCTGAACACGGAGGACCAGCCATGACGGAGTTTTTGGAAGCCGCGAACACTTCCCCTGTGGGCGGGTCGGCAGCCGTGTCAACCGCCCTGGCCGAGGAACTGCTCGGCCTCGTCCAGGCGGTCGAGGGGGTCCACTCGGTCTATCCCGCCCAGCCATTGTGGCAGTCCATAGCCGGTGCCGCCCTGGCTGCGGTCACCGGAGAGAAACTTCCGCTGATCGGCCTGGTCGAGACCGGCGACACACTGGCCGTGAAAGTCAGGATCGGAGTGAGTGCTTCCCACCCTGCTCCGGCCGTGACCCGCAAAGCAGCCGGGGCGATCCGCAGGCACCTTCTCCCCCGGGCCGCCGTCGTCGAGATTTCCGTGGTGCAGCTGGGCAGTTAGGCAACGGGCGTCCAAGTCGCCGGGTTCTGGTTCATAATGAACAAACTGAACACAAGTGAACTTGATAGGCGGACACCTGCATGCTGACCGAGGATCGTCAACAGCTCATCCTGAGGGAACTCGCCCTGAACGGTTCCCTCAATGCCAGCGAATTCGCGGCGAAACTGGGTACCTCCGGGATGACCGTGCGGCGGGACCTTGCGGTGCTCGCGGAGCAGGGCCTGCTGGAAAGGGTCCACGGCGGCGCCATCCCGGTGGGTGGCAAACCGTCCGCTGGACCCGCGACGCAGCCCTCCACATCCTGGCGTCCGGGCGGGAGAAGGCCCCTGGCGACCATCGGGATGATCGTGCCGTCGGCGTCGTACTATTTCCCGGGCGTTATCCGCGGCGCTGAAGCCGCCGCGCAGGAAGCGGGCGTCCGCTTGGTGCTGGGCGTCACCAACTATTCGGACGCGGAAGAGCGGCGGCAGCTGCGGCGGCTCTACGAACACGGCGTGGATGGAATCCTCATCACTCCCAGCGGACAATCGTTGGCAGGTACCGAAACTCTGGAGCTGCTGGCCGAGGCGGAGGTGCCGGTGGTAGTGGTGGAACGGTCCATCGACGACGCCCTGGACCACGGCCGGCTCGAAGCCGTGCGGAGCGACCATGTCCGCGGCTCGGAGATCGCCGTGAACCACCTGTTGGGCCTCGGGCACCAGAAAGTCGCTATTTGCCTGCGTGAGAACAGCCCCACCGCCCCGCAACTCATCGAGGGCTTCCACCTGGCCATGCAACGGGCCGGACATGCCCGCGATGACTCGATGGTGCGTGCCATGTCCCGCGCCCAAAACGATCCCCAGGCCCACCGTGAACTGGTGGACCGGATCCTCGATTGGTGCGCATCAGCGGAGGTGACGGCCGCCGTTGTCCACACCGACGAGGACGCGCTCCAGTTCGTCAGCGCGTGCCTGGAACGGCAGATCCGCGTGCCGGAAGACTTCGCCATCGTCTCCTACGACGACGAGATCGCCGCCCTCGGCGCCGTCCCGCTCACCGCTGTGGCACCGCCAAAATACGACGTCGGCCACCAGGCTTTGGTGATGTGCCTGAGCCGCATCGGGGCGCGGCGCGGAAGCACGTCCGCGCTGCAGCGGGTGAACCTGTCCCCGGCGTTGGAAGTGCGCGGCTCCACGCAGGTGTAACCCCCAGGGCGCCCCGAGCCGATTGTTTATTTCTGTTCACTTTGTTGATGATGTTCATTTTTGTGGATTTCATGGTGGTAGTCCAAAAGTGCCCTCAGAGCACACCACGACTTCGCATCGTGAACTTCAAAGGAGAACAGAATGAAGCGTCGCCAGCTTCTGCTCGGAGCAGTCAGCCTGATGGCCAGTGCCGCCCTGGTCACCGGTTGTGGCAGTACCCCGTCCGCCACGTCCGCCCCCACGGCCACGGAAGATCCCAGCGGCACCATCACGTTCTGGTCGTCCATGGCCGGAATGGACAAGGTGGCCGCCGCGTTCAACGCAAGCCAAAGCAAGATCAAGGTTAACTTCGAAACCATCCCCAACGGTGGTGCCGGCGGTTACGCCAAGCTGTCCACCGCGATCACGGCGGGCAATGGCCCTGATGTTGCCACCATCGAATACCCGCAGCTGCCGCAGTTCGTCAGCAACGGCCAGCTCCAGCCACTGGACGGGCTTATCAACAAGGCCGAAACCGTGGACAAGCTCACGGATGAGACCAAGGCCTTGGTGCAGTTCGGCGACCAGACCTACGCCCTGCCCTATGACGCAGCCCCCATGATCATGTGGTACCGCAAGGACATGCTGGACAAGGCCGGCGTCGGGACACCCAAGACCTGGGAGGACTTCGAAGAAGCCGGAAAGAAGCTCAAGGCCGTTGCGCCGGAGGCCTACCTGGCAAGCTTCAACCCGAACGAAGCAGCACTGACCGCAGCCCTGTCATGGCAGGCCGGGGCAAAGTGGTTCGGCACCGAAGGCGACAGCTGGAAGGTGGGCGTGAACGACGCCGCCACGCAGAAGGTGGCCACGTACTGGCAGAAGCTGATCGACCAGAAGATCGTCAAGGTCCAGCAGTCCTTCAGTGACGAATGGTCCGCAGACTTGGCCAGTGGCGCCGTCGTGGGTGTCCTTGGCGCCAACTGGAGCGCGACCGGCATCCAGAAGCGCACCGAAGCCAGCGGCCAGAAAGGCCAGTGGATCGCTGCCGAGGCCCCCAATTGGGGAACCCCAGCGGATGCGTTCTACGGCGGCTCCAGCTTCAACATCACCAAAAGCAGCAAGAATCCGGCCGCCGCGGCCAAGTTCGTCGAATACCTGGCTACCAGCCAGGACGCCATCAAGGCCCGCGGCAACACCGGTTCTGCCTTCCTGGCCTTCCCGGGGCTGACGCCCGTAGCGCAGCAAGCGTTCGACGCCAGCTACTTCGGCAACGACATCTACGCCGTCTTCGACAAGGCCTACTCCACCATTACCCCGGGCTGGCAGTGGGGTCCCAACTGGGACATCACCAACACAGCGCTGAAGGACGCCTACGGCAAGCTGACCACCGGCGGCAAGGTTCTTGAAGCCGTGGACACTGCCCAGACCGCGACGGTAGCCGGGCTCAAGCAGAGCGGCCTCTCCGTCAAGGAGTAGGCCCGAACGGCGGGGGCTTCGGGACCACGAAGCCCCCGCCCGAGGAGAGTAATCATGGCTACGCAAATACCCACCACAACAGGCGCCGCGAGTACCCGCAAGCAACGCGCAATGTCCGGAACGGGCGGCCGTACGGCGGCACTGTTCCTCACACCATTCTTCGCAGTCTTCGCACTCGCGATGGTGGCACCCGTTATCTACTCGATTGTGCTCAGCTTCTTCGCCCAGCAGAAGTCCGGGCTGGGCTTCGGCGAAGCCAAGACCTCATTCGTCGGCCTCGAGAACTACTTCCAAGTACTGCAGTCGGAGAGCTTCGTGGGCGGTATTGGCCGCCTGGCCATGTACTGCGCGCTCTACATCCCCTGCATGGTGGGCGGCGCCTTGGCGTTCGCGCTCCTCCTGGACGCGGCCGTCGCGCGTGCCCGGAAGCTCTTCCAGCTCCTGGTCTTCCTCCCCCACGCTGTGCCCGGCGTCATCGCTGCCTTGATCTGGGCCTACCTCTACACTCCGGGTGTCAGCCCGATCGTCTCCGTCCTGGAAAGCGGCGGTATTGAACTGAACTTCCTGGACAACCAGATGATTTTGCCGTCCATTGTGAATATCGCAGTGTGGGAGTGGACCGGCTACAACGTGATCGTGCTCTTCACCGCCCTTCAGGCTGTCCCGCGGGAGATCCTGGAAGCTGCCCGCGTGGACGGCGCAGGCGAAATCCGCGCGGCGCTCAGCATCAAACTGCCTTTGATCCTCCCGGCCCTGAGCGTGATCATGTTGTTCACCGTGATCGGCACCCTCCAGCTGTTCACCGAGCCGTCGATCATCTCGAAGGCCACGGCCTCCGTCACCAGCACCTGGGTGCCGAACATGTGGGCCTACGACGCCGCGTTCAACCGGCACAACCTCAACCAGGCCGCAGCTGCCTCCATCATCATCGCGCTCATGGCCGCCGTGCTGTCCTGGGCCGTTACCCGCTTCAGCTCAAGGATGAACAAAGCATGAGCACCTCAACGTTGTCCCGCCCCAGGGCCTCGACCCCCGCCGGGCCACCGAAGAGGCGTCGGGCTGCCCGCAACGGCGGCTTCGCCAGTTCGTTTACCGTGAATGCCCTGCTGATTCTGGGCTGCGCGTACATGGTTCTCCCGGTGGTGTGGTTGTTCTTCGCCTCCACCAAGAACACCGCGGACCTCTACGGAACTGCTGCCTACGCTTTTGGGGAGCCGGCCTTCTTCGACAACATCGCGGCAGTGCTGAACCAGGACGGCGGGGTCTTCCTCCGTTGGATGGCAAACTCCATGTTCTACGCGGCCTTCGGAGCGGTCTTCGGCGGGCTCATCTCCGTCATGGCCGGCTACGCCTTCGACAAGTTCCAGTTCCGCGGCAAGGATTCATTCTTCGGGATCGTCCTGGTAGGCGTCCTGATTCCCAACACTGCAACCGTCCTGCCGATGTACCTGCTGGCCTCGGTGTTCGGCATCACCAACACCATCTGGGCCATCCTCATCCCGGTTTTGTGCAACCCGTTCGGCGTGTACCTGGCCAGGGTCTACTCGGCCGCTTACGTCCCCGCCGAAACCCTCGAAGCGGCCCGCGTGGACGGAGCCGGACCCATCCGGTCCTTCTTCTCCCTGGGCCTGCCCATGATGATGCCCGGCTACATCACCATCGCCCTGTTCCAGTTCGTGGGCGTCTGGAACAACTTCATGCTCCCGCTGGTGATGCTCCAGGACCAGCAACTGCTGCCCGTCAGCGTGGGCATCTCCATCTGGCAGGGCTACTCCATCCCGCAGCCTGAGTTCACCCCCATGGTCATCACAGGATCCCTCCTCTCGATCGTTCCGTTGCTGGTGGCCTTCATCATGCTGCAGCGCTTCTGGAAGTCCGGCCTCACCGCAGGGAGCGTCAAATGACCTTGAATGTCGCCTTGGCCATGCCCGCCCATACGGCACGGGCAGTGTTTCCGCCGCGCAGCCTTGACCCGTTGGAACCAGCCTTGAACCTGCTCAGCCGCGAACCGATCCAGGATTTTGGGTCGGTGCCGGGCCGTTCCATGCTCGCAGAAGCAGACATCCTCATCACCGGGTGGGGCTGTCCGATGATCGACGACGCTGTCCTGGATGCAGCACCCCGCCTGCGGTACGTCCTGCATGCCGCAGGCAGCGTGAAACACCACATCGGCGACGCATGCTGGGAACGCGGCATCCAGATCAGCTCGGCTGCGGATGCCAACGCCATCCCCGTGGCCGAGTACACCGTGGCCATGATCGTCCTGGCCAACAAGCGCGTCCTTCAGATCGCCCGCGCCCTGCACACCACGCGGACCGATGTCCTTGCTGAGCAGCTCTTCCCGGACATGGGCAACTACCGCAAACGCGTAGGAATCATTGGTGCCTCGAAGATCGGCCGGCACGTTATCCGGCTGCTCGCGCCGTATGATCTGGACGTCGTGGTCTCGGACCCCTACCTGTCCCCGGCTGAGGCTGCGGCCCTTGGTGTCGGGCTTGTCAGCCTGGACCAGCTCGTGGCGAGCAGCGACATCGTAAGCCTCCACGCGCCGTCGTTACCCTCCACCAAGAACCTCTTGCACGCCGGACTGATCGAACGGATGCAGCCCGGCGCCACGTTCATCAACACCTCGCGCGGTGAACTGGTGGACCAGGACGCGCTGCTCGTCCGGGTGGAACAAGGTGACTTGTACGCGATCCTGGACGTCACCACCCCGTGGGTGTTGCCCGCCGAATCCCGGTTCTACACGCACCCCAACGTGCTGCTCACCCCGCACGTAGCCGGGTCCCTCGGCAACGAACTCGAGCGGATGGCTGCGAGCGCGGTAAACGAAGCCCTGCGCCTGTCCCGCCGGGAGGAGTTGCGGTTCCGGGTGAAGGCGGAGGATCTCGCCTTCACGGCCTAGGCGAGCCGGCACGCGGCTGACAAAGACGCACGACGGCGACCTCCCGCCGTCGTGCGTTGTGCCGTCCCCGATGTGGGCTGCTTAGCCTGCGTCCTTCTTGGCTTGGCGCTGGGCGCCCTGCGAGCGGCTGGAAGCGTCGCGTTTTACGCCACCGGTGGTCTTCTGGTGGGAGCGGGCGCGGCCCGGACCTGTGGTGGACTTGGCACCGGCACCTGAGGTCTGCGGCCCGGACGACTTCCCGGCAGCGGCGCGTTCCAAGCGCTCATCCTTGAGTTCTTCCGCTGCCTGGTGGGCCACGCGGGCCAGTTCCGTACTCACCATGGAGAGTGCTTCCTCGAACACGAAGGCACGGGCGCGGGCTTTGTCCGATTTGTTGGCGGCAGCTCCGCGCGCGCCGGCTTCCAGCACCTCATCTGCCGCTTTGCGCCGATAATTGGTGGTGTACTTATTGCGGGCCCGCCGCACCCGTTTATGCAGTTTCAGCAGGCCCTCTTCGTCGAGCAGCTCAAGCCTGGCTGGCTCCAATTCGCGAATCAAATCAAGTTGATCTTGCTTCAACACCCACAGATATTGGTCCATTCGCCGATAATTCCATACCTCGTGGCCGAGGGATAGATCCGCCGGCTGCATTCAAAGAGCTCCGGTGATGCAGTGAGCGCCACGTACGCCCAGACCTCGAGGCCCAGAGGTGCGAGTGCGGCCACCACAGCCCGGCGGACGGAGTCTTCCTCACCAACAGTCCAGGCCGACCCGGCAACCACGAAGTCCACCTCAACGTAGAGTTTCCGTCCAACTTTTCCGGATCGAACCAGCGGCTGTTCCAACCCGAACTCGTTCCTGACAGCCTGCACCGCCGCAGTGATGGCCGCGTCGATCTCCTTGGACGGTGCTCCCTCAAGAAGTTCGTTCAATCCGGCCCGAATCAGTCCGATGGGAATGTACGCGAGGATCAGGCAGGCGACCAGGACGAGTACGGGGTCCACATAGAGCGCCACCTCCGCCAGCCCCATACCTTGCAGAACCAAAGCCACGCCGGCGCCCAAGAGCATCATGAGGCTGAGGATGGCTCCCGCCCGCCACTGCGCAATCTCAGCTCCTACCAGGTCCGAGTCCGGTGCCGCGCGACGCATCCACCAAGCAGTCGCGAATCCGATGGCAGCGGTGATCGCCCCATAAATGGCGATGACGGCGGCGCTGACCGGCGAACCGCCGTCGCGAATGACCACCACGGCATCGCTCACGGCCACCAACAGCGTGGCCGCCACAGCGATCCCCTGTATCAGAACCACTAACGGCGTCAGCGCGTCCCGCCCAAAGGGGAAGCGTCGCGTCGGCCCTGCCGCGGAGGCGGAGGATGCCTTCAACGAGATCGCCGACAGCACCAAACCGATTCCCATGTACGCGCCGTCGAACACGATGATCCTGGTCCCGCTGGCAATCCCCAGGATCAGCGCTCCGGCGGCGACCACGGCAGAGGCCCACAACGAAAAGCGCAGGGCCCGTCCCTCCGACCTGAGCTGGCCGTCAGCCATCAGCGGTACCGACAGCCAGGGCATCAAGCAGGCGGATAAAGACGGCGATCCAGCCATAGATGATCACGAAGGCGATGAGTTCAAAGGCAGTCAGGTTGAAGTAGCCCACCGGGAAGAACAGCAGAAGCGACACGATGAGGGCTGCCAGGAAAGCGCTGCAAAGGAAGAAGAAGCGGCGCGGAAGCCCTCGCAAAACGAAGGGAGAGGCAAGGAGCAGGAGGATGAAGACAACGGCCATTCCGGAAGCGAACAGGGTGTGGATCAGGAAACTGACGGAGAGCGGCACCACGCCCACCCCCGCGAGGAGCAGCCCCATTGCCACAAACGCACCCGAGCACAGGCCGGCACTCCACCGGTGCACCAACACGTTTCGCTCGATGAGGGACCTCAGGTCGCGGTGGAGGTACACGGCGAACGTGGTGATGAAGAAGCCGGCAACGATCAGCGACAGATTGAACAGGCCGCTGGATGCGCCGCCCAGGGTGCCGAGCTGGCTGAAGTGGTACTCCCACCATTTCGGGTCCTGCGAGGTAGCCATGCTGGCCACCGTGCTCATCACCATGAAGAGAACCAGGAGGCCGGACAACTTCCGGGTATTGATGTCAGCCACTGAGAGATAGATCCAATACACCGCCAGTCCGCAGGCAACTGCCATTCCCACTGTGGCCGCGTAGATGTCCACGGTGAGGCCCTGAAAACTTCGCTGCAGCAAAAGGAAAGTGGCTACTGTTGCGATGGCCGAGATCAGGGCGTGAACCAGGGCTACTGTTGTTGCGTCCACGATGAACTTCCACGGCGGAAGGCTGAGCCGCCAGCTCTGGTCCGGAAGGTAACGCGAACGCCAGTAGCCAACGAATGCTGCCGCCAGCCCGAGCACCAGGACTGCCCCGGCCGTCACCAACCCCAGGGAGGCGCCTCCCCACAGCGGCGGGGTGCGGCCGAAGAAGATGAGCAATGCTGCCAGGCCTGCAACCACCGCAGCCGAGGCAGCGGCCACAAGCGCCTCGGACTCGGTTGCCACCTCACGCTGGCGTGGCCTGCTGGGGACAGTCGTCGTGCCAGCTGTTCGCCCCACCGTCGGTTGGCTCACGGCGTGGTTCCTCCCAGGGAGCCAGCACGCCCCTTCGGACCATCGGTGGCCGCCTCAGACGGGGCCGTGAGCCACACCATCGCTTCGTCTTCAGAGGTGAAAAAACGAGTAGGGCACGGCGGTTCCTGGACAGCCAGTTGATAGTCGGCGAGCATCCGGTCTACGGGGTTTCTTCCCAGCAACGCGATCTTGGAGGCCGCGCAGGGTTCAACGAAGACGTCCCGGGCTCCACGGCTGAGGTGGCCGGCATCGGCCATGGTCACCAGCAGGGGGTATCGGCGTCCGGCGGCGATTTCATTCACTGCGTCTACCGCTGCCCGGGCATTGTCGGCACCAATGCGGACACCGGGTTTCCAGGCCAAGGACATGACGGAGTCCGCCTCGAATCGGATGACGTAATCGTCGGAGTCCGTCTGAGCCATAGAACTCTCCATCTCTCCTGGGCTGTCCGAAGTGTCCGTTGTACCACGGGCTGTCTCCACCCTGCGCCCGCCGGCGACCTCCCGTCTCCTCCGAAATGAGTGATCTTTGGTGTCCGATCAGCTGGTGGACGACGTGTCCGCGTTTTCACTTTCCGGTTCCTCCACCCCGGCCTGTGCATACGATGCCGACACTCGGCGGTAGACCGGTGTGAGGAAAGCGATGAGTGCCACCGCGATCATGATGAGTCCGGCCACCAGGAACACCAGCGCGATGCCGCGGGAGATTCCCTCGCCCAGCAACGGTTCAAGCTGGGCGGCACCTTCGGACGACCGGGCATACGGGATGATCCAGAACTGGGCGATTGGTGCAATCAGGAATGCGGTTATGGGCGCTGCCGCCGATTCGAAGGCCATGGCGAAACCAAAGACCCTGCCCTGGCGCGGGAGCGGAACAACTTTCTGGATAACGGTCTGCTCGGCAGCCTCCACCACGGGAACAAGTGCCATGTAGAACCAGATGCCCGCGATGTAGAGCCACGCCCACTCGCGCAGGGTGAAAACCGCGCCGAGGACTCCCATCAAAGCGACGGCGATCAGCATGGTCCGCAAGGGGTTGGGCCCAAGCCCGAACTTCCCGATCAGCGCTCCGCCCACGATGAAACCTGTGGCGCCTACCGCGAAGACGGTCCCCCAGATCTCCACGGAGAACATCTCCAGGCCGTAAGGGTCCATCAACGCCATGTAGACGCCGCCGATGAAGTTGTTGAACGTGGAAAAGAGGATCAAGGCGAACAGGCCGGATATTGCCATCACAGCCGCCCAAGACCCACGCAGGTCGAATCCGCCCTGCGCATCCGAGGCCGCTGCCCGCACTTCCTCGGGCAAGCGCAGAGTGAGCAGGTGTGCGAAGGCCAACGCGGTGAGGACCAAAGCCACCACCACGGTCCACCCCATGCCCAGCATTCCCACGGACAGCCCGGACAGGACGGAAGTCACCAGGAACATCAGTCCCTGCACCATGCCCACCAATCCGTTGGCATTCGCCCGACGGTCGGGCTCAATCAGAATGGTGACCGTGGTGGAAAGGGCGATGTTGCGCATGTTCTCCACCACCGCGCCGATCAGGATGATCATGGTGAAGATCCAGAACCAGGGCTGCGTCAGGTCGAGCAAAGCCTCTACCGGGGTCAGGAGGAACATGACTCCGGCGAGGACGAACATCACCAAGGTGAACACTGCGGCGAAGCGCATCACCGCCAGCTTGCGGTGGCGGTCCACGAGCGTGCCGAAACTAATGCTGGAGAGGGCAATCAGCAGCATGTACGCGCCGCCGATAACCCCTGTGGCAATCACGTTGCGCGTCTCCAAGTACACCCAAAAGGTCAAGGCGTACCAGAGGTAGCTGGTGGTGATATTGGCCAAGGCCGTGTTGACCAGGATCCCGGTGAAGGTTCGGGATCGCTGCGCCGGAGTGCGTACGGACAGGTCGATGGCGTCGGAATCCACGGCAGAAGCCGGTTCCTGCTCAGTCATGCGTCCCAGTAAACCACTGCATCCCACAGCCCGGTAGTATCGGCAGGGAATCCTAAAGACGCTTGGGGGAATTGTTTAATGACGCGCGCACAAGGTCAGCTCGCTTTTACCGACGACGTAAGCCGGGACCTGGAATTACAGGAATATGGTTTGGATCCTGCAGTCGATTCCACGCTCCTTCCCAATACGGCTGTCATGAGCGCCCTGCAAAACCTTGTTCGCTTGGCCACCGAGTTGTGCGGCGCTCCTTACGGCGTGGTCAACATCATCAGCGCGGAATACCAGCACCAAATTGGCGCGTGGGGTGTGGAACCCGGAGTCTGCTCGCGAGAAGACTCCATGTGCGCCAAGGTCTTCCTCTCCCGCGAGCGGACAGTCGTCAGCGACGCGTCCCAGGATCCGCGTTTCGCGGACAACCCTTTTGTCACGGGGGAAATCGGCAAAGTCCGCTTTTATGCGTCTGTCCCGTTGCAAACGGAATCGGGCTTTGTGCCAGGAACCCTCTGCGTCTTCTCGGATAAGACGAAAGAATTGCGCCCCGAACAAATCAGCATGCTTGAAGTCCTTGCCAAGCAAGTGGTGGAACTCTTGGAACTGCAGCATCGCACGGTCCAGCTGGACCGCACCTATGCCGAGCTCAAAGACAGCAACGCCAAGCTCGCCGGTTTCGCTGGCCGCGTCAGCCACGATCTCCGCATTCCCTTGACCACCATCCTCGGCTACGTCGAGTTGGTGGAAGACGATCCCGATGTCGAGCCTGGCAGCACGGCCGCCAACTACCTGGACCGCATTGGTGCCAGCGGCCGGCGGATGCTCGGAATGCTGGAGGACGTCCTCAGCTACTCCCGGGTGGGCGGCGGCATACAGCCGGAGCATGTGTCTCTGCGAGAGGTCACCGAGGAAGTTGCAGGTGACCTGGGAATTGAGAATGACGGGATAGTCGACGTCGAAGATCTCACGGTCCGCGCGGACCGTGGACAAGTCCGTACGCTCCTGCAGAACCTGCTCTCCAACGCCATGAACTACCGCAGTCCCGAACGCGACCTCCGCGTCCGCATAAGTGGGGTTTCCAACTACCACGGCGCCACGATTTTCATCGCGGACAACGGCAAGGGCATCAACCCGGAAGACCGGGCCAAATGCCTCGAGCCCTTGGTACGCCTGCGGCGGCAAGGTGATGGCCCGGGCACGGGCCTCGGACTGGCAACGTGCAGGAGCATCGCCAAAGCACACGGCGGCGACCTCACACTGGCTGAGACCCCCGGCGGCGGAACAACAGTGGCCGTCAGCTTTCCCGCGGGGCTCTAGACCGTCCGGAGTGTCTCCCGGTTCCTTGCCATTGCGCCTGTCATCATTCGAGGCATGACGACCTCACATTTCTTGTAGAGGAAACCGTGAAGCGGCCCGCCCCCGTCCGCTCACTCATCGCGATCCCACTCGTGGTCATCGTGCTGTTCCTGGCGGGCTGTGTCCCGATCGCAACGCCGCCGGCACCGGCACCACCAGCTGTCGCGGTCATCGGCGCCGCACCGTCGAAGATCGCGCTGGGGACTCCGTCCACTGAGGCCATGACGACGCGCACGGCAGGACAATCGCCCACGGTGGCGACGTGGCAGTATCTCAGCGGCGCAGAGTCCTTTAACAGGGACCTGGATGCACGGCTGCTCGGCATTTTCGATGCCCGGGCCAGCGGCCGCCATCAACCAGCGGCCCTGTCAGCCACCCCTGGTGCGCTGTTGTCCGACGGAGTGTCGGTCACGCATGAAATCATCCTGGCCACGGGAAACGTGGTGGGCTCCCGATGGGTGCAGACAACAATGGCCAACGGTGTCCGGACTGCGTGGAGGGACCAGATCAGCTACCAGGACCTCAGCACTGGGGCGGTCACTGACAGCGCAGCCTTGATCAGCCCGGCCATGACAGGAACCCTGCGGACAATCCTTGGGGACATCTTCCGTTCCGAGACCCGTGCCCCGACCCCCGGTTCACTGCCCACAGGTTCACTGCCCACAGGTCCGCTGCCCGATGCCGAGCTGCTCACCGCCGTCGCGTTGACCACAACCGGTAATCTCAGCGTGACCATCCACCAAGACCCCGGCACAGGCGTCGCCTTGACCAGTCCGCTCACTGTGGAGCTCAGTGCCCAAACCACGGACAACGTCATCTCACCCGCCGGCCAAGTGCTTCGCAACGCAGTCACCGCGGGAACACCGTTCAACGCCCCACAGCGCACCCCTGACGGCGCGGCGCACATCAACTGCGACCTCGTCCCGTGTGTTGCCCTGACCTACGACGACGGGCCGAATGCCCAAACCACCCGGCTCCTCACCATCCTGGACAAGCACAAGGTGTATGCCACGTTCTTCCAGCAGGGCGGCTACGTCAGGGCCAATCCGGCGGTGGCACAATCCGTGGCGGCAGCGGGCCACAGCATCGCCAACCACACCATGAGCCACCCGTACCTCACCAAGCTTCCGGCGTCAGGCATCGAAAGGGAGGTCCAGGGAGCCCAGGCTGCCATCGAAAAAGCAACGGGTGTGGTGCCGGTATTCCTGAGACCGCCGTACGGTGCAACCAACGCAACAGTTGCCGCCTCCGTGGGCCTGCCGCAGGTCACCTGGGATGTGGACTCCCTTGATTGGCAGTCCAGGAACAAGGCTGTGTTCATCCCCCGGATCATGGGCTTGGTCAAGCCTGGATCGATCATCCTGCAACACGACGTCCACGCGTCCACCGTCGACGGCCAGGCCGAACTCATCACCCAGCTCAAAGGCAGGGGCTATTACTTGGTGACCCTCCCGCAGCTTTTCGCGGGGATCGACCTGATGCCGGGAGCCACCTACAAGTGCCGAGGCGCCGCGGGGGGTTGCGTTCCCGGCCGCTGAACGGCCGGAGGTTAAGTTACGACGGCGGCAGGTCGCCGTCGTACGTCTCTTCCCCGAGCCGGGGCTACTTGTCCTCGCCCTTGCCCTTGGCCTTTTCAGGCTTCTTCTCGCTCTTGCCGTCGCTCTTTTTCTCGGCAAGGTCCTTGCCTGGCACCACCACGGGGGCGGGCGCCTCGACCACGGGAACGGGATCCGTTTGCGGTGTCTCGGGAAGATTGACCACCTCGGCGGGCACAGCTTCGGCAGGTGCCGGCGCCGGTGCCACGGGGGCCACTGGCAGAGCCGGCGAACTTGGCTGGGGCTCCGCCTGGGATATCCCGGAATCTGCAGGTTGGGTGGGATCCGCGGTGTTGCCCGATGGCGCAATTCCCTGGGTGAGGAAGATCAGAGCCAGCGGCACAGTCACGGCCGCAGCGGCGACTGCCCGGACAGTCTTGGGACGCCTCTTGCCGACGGTCCGGAGTCCGCTGATCGCGGCCTGCTTTCGGGTTGGCGTGCGGAAAGGTGGCCGCGACGGCACCGGCGGCAACACCGCGGTCCGCCGGCCCGATTGGATTTTTTCTTCGGCGAGCGCCAGCTCAACGTCTTGGGCACTCGGACGCTTTTCGGGGTCCATGTCCGTCATGGTCTCCAAAAGGGTACGCAGCGGCGCGGGGAGCTCCAGGGGAATCTCCGGAGCGCGGTGCAGGCGGGCAGCGGCGGTCTCGATGGGAGTCCCCGGGTATTCCGCCCTCCCGGTCAGGCACTCCAGCAGCACCAGGCCCAGCGAATAGATGTCGCTGGCCGGAGTCAGGTGCAGGCCCTGGGCCTGCTCCGGGCTGAGGTATTGGGCCGTTCCCACAGTGAACCCCGTGGCGGTGAGGCGGTTGTCATCCATGACCAAGGCGACCCCGAAGTCCGCCAACTTCACGGATTCGGCGAGTTCGCCGTCGTCGGATACCAGGATGTTGGCGGGCTTGATGTCGCGATGGATGACACCGTGCTCATGTACTTGGGACAGCGCCCCGGCTATCCGGCTGCCGATGCGCACTGTTTCCGGCAGGGTGAGGGGACCGTCGGACAGCACGGCGCGCAAGTCATGGCCCTCGGCGAGTTCCATGACCAGGAAGGCACGTTCTTCGTCGTTTCGGGTATCGACGCCCGCGTCAAAGGCAGCAACGAGTCCAGGGTGGTCAAACCCTGCCAGAAGCCGCATTTCGGTTTCCTGGCGTCCACGGAAGGAGTCGTCGCCCGAACCCGGGAGGAAGATCTTGATGGCCACCTCACGGCCGAGCAGCAGGTCCGTTGCCCGGTAGACCGTGGACATGGCGCCGCGGCCCAGGACAGGGCCCATCTGGTATCGGCCGTCCAAGGTGTCGTCGATGGAATCGGGGACGCGGGAGTCCACGGCCTCTTCATTGTTGCCCACGAATGGTCACGCCCTTCAGGCCCACCTGGATACCCCGGACCAATCCACCGTCCGACGTCACCAAGCAATGCCGTCAATCAAACTTCCACGATGGCCGCGCGGCCGACTGCTTCAGCCCCTGGCGGCCCAGGCTCAAAGCCCAAACAGCATCATCCGGTTACACCAGATAAGTCATCAGGATACTTATTAACCACCCACAAGGGCAACGTGGCGATTCATGGACAACTGAATCAGGCGCTATGCAGCCGGTCCACGGCCGCGCGAAGTTGTCCCGCAGGTACCCCCAGGGACCATTCGGCCACGTCCGTGACGAACCGAGTGAACGCCTCATAATCGAAGGCCTCGGCGTTGTTGACGTACGAACCCACGCCGTCAATGGCTACCCAGATCCGAATGCAGGCGGCGAAGGGGTCCTCCACCACGAAGTCCCCGGACCTCACGCCATCCTCGATCAGGGCGGTCAGCCTGGTCCGATCCAAGTGCTCCTGCGCCAAGAGAGCTTCCACGAGGGCAGGTGTGAACCGGCACAGATGCCGGGCGTTGAGCCACAGCCGGGTGAGTTCGAAGGCACCTTGGCCTTCGATGCGCAAGACAAGGTGCGCCATGCGCTCGAGGGGAGTGCCGACGTCGGGGAACAACTCCTCCCGCTCTTCCGAAACAGCGCGGACGAAGGCGGCGATCACCAGGTCTTCGGCGGCGGGATAGTAGTGACTGATCAGCCCGGGCCGCACGCCCAGGCGCTCGGCCACGGCGCGGAGGGTAATCCGCTCCAAGCCCTCATTCAGCGCAATCGAAGCGGCTTCGGCCAGGATCTCGGCACGGCGCTCGTCAGGTAATTTTCGGACGCGTTGCGATGTGGGGCTTGACACCATGCCCCACAGTCTATTGGATTGGTGACCAATAGCACATTGGTCAGGCGACCAATAGCGTCATTGGATCGGTTCCCAACGGTGCGAACCGATCCTTGCCCGAGAGGAACAACGTTGTCCCACCCCCCTATGACTGACGCGGTCAGTTACCCCGAACCCCTTGCCCATCCCGAAACCCGCGGCATCGAACTCATCGAAACCTCCGAACGGCACGGCCGGGCCAGGGACCTCTTCCCGGTCTGGGCCGCCCCCAACGTCAGCGTCCTGAACTTCACGGTGGGCGCCTCCCTGATCCTGCTCGGCATGGAACTCTGGCAGGCCTTCCTCGTGATCATCGCCGGCAGCCTCCCTTGGATCCTCACCGGCATCGTCGCAACCAGTGGTCCTGCCGCAGGCACGTCAGGCTCCGTCATCACCCGCGCCATCTACGGAATCCGCGGGAACAGGCTGGTGGTGGCCTTCTTCGGCTGGTTCATCTCCGCAGTCTTCCTGGCGCTCAACTGGCTGGCATCCTCCTTCATGGGCGCCGAGCTCCTGGGCCAGCTGGGGCTCACGGATCCCGTTCTGGTTCCAGTCCTCGTCACCATCGTGGTTGCCGCCATCACAGTCCTGGTTGCGGTGTTCGGGCACAGCCTGATCCTGCGCAGCTACCCCATAGTGGCTTCGGTACTGTTGGGCATCTTCCTGTTGGTGACCGCGTTCATCCTGCCCCACGTTCAGTGGGGCTACGCCGCTCCGGCGCCCTTGGAAGGTGCACCACTGTGGTCCGCGATGACCATCGGTTTTACCATCCTGGCCTCCAGCCCCCTGTCCTACTCGAACAGCCCGGACCTGGCCCGCTACCTCCCCGAGTCCACCAAGCCTTCGCACATCATCGCGGCTACAGCGCTCGGGGGCGCCCTTCCTGCCATGTTCTTCACAGGGGTAGGTGCCTTGCTCGCAACCGGCATTGACGCAGCCGCCATGGACCTCGGCATCGAATCGGCGCTCCTGGCCCTGCTCCCCGCATGGCTCGGACCCCTTTTCGTGGTGGGCGTCATCATCAACACCATCTCGCTCAACGGCATGACCACCTACACCGCCAGCATGGCGTTCCAGTCCATCGGCGTACCCATCCGGCGCATCCCCTCGGCGGTGGTAGTTGGGGCCATCGGCACGGCGTTGACCATCTATTTGGTGATGTCCACCAGCTTGCTTGAAGCTGTGAACCTCATGCTCCAGCTGTTGGTCCTCATTTCGGGACCCACCATGGCGGTCTTCGCCACGGACGTCATTCTTCGGCGCAATCGCTACAGCGGAAGGGACCTCTTCGACGAAAAGCCCGGCAGCCCCTTCTGGTACTCCGGCGGCTGGCACGTTCCCGGTTTGCTCGCCATCGTTGTGGGCGCGGCTGTGGCGTCCCTGTTCCTCACCAACGCCGTGTGGACAGGCCCCATCGCAGCGGCCATGGGCAACCTGGACCTCTCGGTGCCGGTATCCGTGGTGACTACCGCCGGGGTGTACATCGCCCTGACACGCCTGGCCGCGAAGCGCCGCCCTACCGCCATCCCCTCCATCGAAGGAGCCCGCGCATGACGTCCCCCACCACAGGCGCCCACCCCGCCCGCTACCCCGGCGCCGCCGAGCAACCAACCCTCGATACCTGGCAGGTGGGACCGCACAACCGATGGACGTTCGCGCACCTGGGGGAAATAGTTCCGACGGCGGCCATCACCCGCCGCTTCCCGGCCACCCCTGTTAGGGCTACCGAGCGGTTGGACGCCCTTGAATTGCCCGCCCTGGCACAACGGCTGGAAGCGAGCTACACCGATGCTTTCCTGGTCCTGCACCGCAACGAGGTGATCGCGGAGTACTACCGCCCCGGCTTCGCTCCGGATGACCTTCACCTGGTCATGAGCGTTTCCAAATCCATGTGCGGACTGGTGGTGGGGGCTTTGGTGGGCTCAGGAGACATCGTGACATCCGCCCGCGTGGTCGACTACGTCCCCGAACTCGCAGGGTCGGCCTACGATGGACCCACAGTGCAGCACGTCCTGGATATGGCGATCCACCTCGACTACAGCGAGGACTATATGGATCCGTCCTCCGAAGTCCAGACCCACGACCGGTCCTCCGGCTGGCGCACCCGGCAAAGCGCCGACCCTGCGGACACGTACGCCTTCCTCACTACGCTCACGGGTAACGGCACAGTGGGTTCGTTCCAGTACTGCTCGGCCAACACCGACGTCCTGGCATGGATCATTGAGCGGGTTACGGGGCTGCGCTACTCGGACGCGCTCTCCAAGTATCTGTGGTCCAAGCTCGATGCTGGCCGGGACGCCACCATCACCGTCGATCCCGCAGGCTTCGGCTTCGCGAACGGCGGGGTCTCCTGCACCGCCCGCGACCTCGCCCGCGTGGGCCGGCTGATGCTCGACGGCGGCAAAGGTCCAGGCGGGAGGGTGGTGTCCGCGGGGTGGGTCCGCAACATCCTCGACGGCGGGGACCCCCACGCCATGGCCGACTCCTCCTACACAGCGCTCCACCCCGGCGGCTCTTACACGAGGCAGTGGTGGTGCACGGGAAACGAGCGCGGCAACGTCACCGGCATTGGCATCCACGGCCAGTACCTTTGGCTGGATCCCACCACCGATACCGTGATCGTGAAGCTGTCCACGTGGCCGGAACCGGACAGCGACCACTTCCATGAACTCGACAACCAGTTACTCCTCGATGTCAGCCATGCAGTGGATCACATCACCGCTGACCACGGCGCCCAATACGACGCAAACACCGTAGGAACAGAAAGCAAGGAAAACGCAGCGTGACCACCCAGCTCTACACCAATGCCCGCATCTTCACCTCTGATACCCGCCGCTGGGCGGAGGCCATGATTGTCCAGGATGACCGCCTTCTCTACGTAGGGGACGCAGGCACAGCGGCGCGGTTGCGACCGGACGCCGCGGTCACGGACCTCGAGGGCCGTTTGGTAGTCCCCGGGTTCGTTGACGGCCACGCCCACGTGGTGGGCACCGGCGAAGCCTTGGGACAGGTCAGCCTGTGGGGCGCCAAGTCCGTGCAAGACATCCAGCAACGCATCAAGGCGCGGGATACCGAACGACCGGATGCCCACCGGATCCTGGCCACCGGGTGGCTTCACGGAGCAATACCTGGCGGCGTCCCGAACGCCGGCATGCTGGATGCCGTGGTCCCGGACAAACCCGTTTATGCCTTCGCCTACGACTTCCACTCGGTGTGGGTGAACTCCGCGGCGCTCACTGAACTCGGGATCACCGACGCCACAGAGAACCCCCACGGCGGCACTATCAAACGCAACGCCGACGGGCATGCCACGGGCTACATCGACGAGAACGCCTTCTACGATCTGGTGCTCCCCTTCCTGGACTCCCAGGTCAGCGAGAATGAGCACTCGGCCAGCATCGCCGCAGTCCAGCAGGCCTACCGCGAAACCGGGGTCACCGCCGCGTGCGACATGGGCTTCAACGAGACGGACCTCGACGCCTTCAAACGGGCAGATAAGGACGGCACGCTGACCAGCCGACTCATCGCTTACTGGCGGGTTAACAACACCGGCTCTGTGGAGGACAACATCGCCCAGGTCCAGCGGGCGGCTGCGCTCGCCGTCGAGCATGAAACACCGTTCCTTCGGGTGGTGGGTATCAAGGTGATCATCGACGGCACCATCGACGGCTGCACCGCCACCCTGGGAATGCCGTACGCCGACGGGTCAAACGCCGAGCCGATCTGGAGCCTTGACGAGCTGGCGCCGGTGGTGGCGGCGGCGGATGCCGCTGGCCTCAAGGTTGCGATGCACGCCATTGGGGATGAATCGGTGCGGATAGCGATCGGCGCCGTGGAACACGCCGTGGCGGCGAACGGCCCCCGCGAACGCCGTCACAGGATCGAGCACCTTGAGTTGGTGGACAGGGCCGACGTCGATCGCCTCGCCGCGCTGGGGATCACCGCCAGCATGCAACCTGTCCACGCCGATCCCGCCATCAGCGAGAACTGGGCCGCCAAACTGGGTGACGAGCGGGTGGAGCGCGGTTTCCCATGGCCGTGGATCAAGGAGGCCGGCGCCTGCCTTGCTTTCGGCACCGACTCCCCCACGTCCCCGCACGCACCGTTGCCCAATATGTATGTGGCCACCACGCGTGCCTCTGCCTTGGACGCGTCCGCCGGAACCAACGTGCCTGACTTCGCGCTGCCACTGGCCGATTCGATCGAGCATGCAACGCGGGATTCTGCGTGGACCTGCGGCGCCGAGCATGCGATCGGACGGCTTGCAGCCGGCCTGTATGCGGACTTCGTTGTCCTGGACACCGATGTCTTCGCCGGCAACGCGGCCACACTCCTGGCTGCGAAGGTTGTGCGAACGGTGGTGGGCGGGCGAACCGTCTACGAAAAGGACTAACCGACGTCCCGGCGTCGGGCCTTTCCTCACGTGACGCACGGAACTGCGGTCCGGCAGGGCCTCAGGGCACAATGGGAGGCATGACCCTTACAACCTTTGCCCTCGTCCGCCATGGCCAGACCGACTGGAATGCGGAGCGCCGGTTGCAGGGCTCTACCGATATTCCACTGAACGACGTCGGCCGCGGACAGGCGCGCGACGCCGTCGCCTTCTTGTCGGATCGCTCATGGGACGCTGTAGTCTCCTCGCCGTTGGGCCGTGCCGCTGAGACCGCCGAGATCATTGCCGAGGGGCTGGGACTCAAGGTCGCGCGGCTCGTTCCGGAGCTGACCGAACGCAGCTTTGGACCTGCCGAGGGACTGCAGGCGGGCCCCGAGCTGGAGGCCCTGCGCATTCCGGGTGGATTCCGTGGCGGCGAGAGCGATGACGACGCCGCCAGCCGAGGCTTGGGAGCGCTCGAGGAACTGGCCGCAGAGTTTGCCGGCAAGCGTGTCCTGGTGGTTGCTCACGGCACCTTGATTCGGCTGACGCTCAACCGTGCCATCGGTCGCACCTTGGACAGTGTCCACAACGCTGTCTTGAACTTGGCCCATCACCACGTGACGGACGGCTGGGAGCTTGAGTACTTCAACGGCGAGCGCGTCACCGCCGACGCCGGGGTCTGATCCGGGGGAGGAGCCGTGGAGTACTAGCTGGTGCTGGGACCCTCCGACCGGGCGGACAACGCCGCCGACAATAAACGGTCAAAGCTGGCAACTCCCTCCCCTTGCGGGACTGCCGAGATCTTGACAGCCCACTTTTGGGGAGCGTCGGCCTCAACCGCGAGAAGTCGCTTGGCGTGAAGCCGCAACCCGGGAAGCCCGCTGACTCTGAGCGGAAGAGGCTCGCCGCTGGCAATCAATCGGCGGAGTTGCTTCACAGAAAGCCTGTCGCGGGAGCTACCCGTCACCTCGACGATGGTGTCGTTCACTCTCTTGGTGAGCCCCAGCATGAAGCTCCGCTGACCAGCGATCGCCGGGATGGTGAGGATAGTGGCGAAAAGCGCAGTGAAGAGGGTCGTCGCACCCAAGCCTCCCAAGCCTGGCATGAAGGCCAGGGCAAGACCTGGGACCAGGCCCAGAGCACTGAAAACAATGAACTTGACCATGGGGTTGTCGCCTGGCTTCCTCTCCCAGCGAACCACCGTCACGGAGTCGTGCTGCAATGGTTGGCGCACCGAATCATCCATCGTCAGGTTCCCTTCACTTCCATGAGCGCTTCGGCCAGGATGACTGCCTGGCGTGCTTCCCGCAGATCATTTCGCAGACCCGGGTCCGGGGTGGTTGGGCCGGATCGTGGGCCAGCGAGTTGGTAGATGACCCTGTTCAGGTTTTCCCGGTCGCGTGACAAACGCCGTGCCGACGTCAGCTTTGCCCTGCTGGCCTCGAGTTCGCGCAGCGACTGACCCACGGCCTCTCGTTGCGCTTGCAAGCGCCGCAGCTTTTCCGCGATCCGGAGTGCCTGGGTACGGCGCGTCGACACCATCTTGACTGCCGTGTCGTGGAGTTCCGCCAGGGTGGCGTACGTCTGCGGTTCGCCCGAGTACCGGTCCAGCTCTTCGCTGACACGGGCACGCCGACGCTCCCATCCCAGCAATGCCACTTGGTACTTCTCCAAGAGCAGAGAGACGGAAGAGACTGCCTTATCCACGGCTTTCGCGCGCTTGCCCAGGTTCGAAGCAGCCGCCTCCAGCCTCAAGATGAAGGCGGCGTAGTTGTCAGCAGGCGGAGTATTGACCTGTGTGCCCATGTGCCACCCCCAAGCTCCCCGCACGCCATGCTCCCAAACGCCCTTGTCACGAGAATAGAGAGTTCAGGCGCGTTGGCATAGGCTTCCCGGTTCGAGGATCGGGCGGCCGGGGCGCCCGATTATCTGGCTTCGAGCCGTGCCTTGAGTTGCTGCGCGTAGTCGCCGTAGGCTGCGGCAATTTCTTCCAGGTCAACAGTCTGGGGGAAGTCGATCACGGGCTGGTGCTCGGCGAGGTAGCTGGTGGTTTCTTCCACGACCGACTGTTCATCGAAGCCGCCCAATCCCGCCTCTGCAAGGAAATCCGGGTTGGTATGGACCAGGGATTCCCCGGTCTGCCCTTCGGATGCCCAACGCACCAGGTACTCGTTCTGATTCACAAGTTCGATGTCGAATGACTTCTCCATGGAAGCAGCCTACGCCGTCACGCCGCGGGTGATGACCCATTCCGGGCGCTGACCAACCCCAGCAGGATTTCCTCTTTGACTCCCAGTAGAGCGGCCGCAAGGCTCCCCATCAGGTCCAGCACATACTCGCTGCTGGCACTCCCGGCCAACACGTCCATCACCAGCCCGTCTTCCTGGGCCACAAGGGTGCGGGCAATCCTGGCCGGATCCAAGACGGGCGAAAACTCTCCCGAGAGCGTTCCGGCGTCGATGATGTCACGGTAAACGCGTTCCTGGGCGGCGGTGAGCTCTTCCTGGATCCGGCGTTGTTCGGGATCCCGCAGCATGTGCGGCCAGTACTCGTAGAGAATGCGGGAGACGTCGTCGTCCAGCCCGGCGGTCGTTCCCGCGCTGATGACCGCGGCCAACCGGGCCGTGGGGCCCATGCCGGGGTCGATGGCCTCGTCGAGCTTTTCCAGGAACCTGTCCGACGATGCATGCACGGCAGCCGCAATGATCTCTGCGTGGCTGCCGAAGTAGTACAGCACAGCGTTGGCGGCCATGCCCGCCTCTGCGGCGATGGCACGCAGCGTGGCGCCCTCCGCGCCATCGCGCGCGGCCACGGCCTGGGCTGCGGCCACTATTTCCTGGCGTCGAATTTCCTTCTTGTGCACCTTTGCCACTGCCGCTCCCCCGGACTTCTGAAGATACCCCGACTTCTGAAGATGGAGATCGTCATGTCCCAAGCCAATGCTTTCGCCAACCAGGTCTATGTGGTGAACGTCAACGGCGCATCCCCTTCCGGGGTGGGTGAAAGCGTCATCGTGGACCCCGAGGGCACCATCATGCAGCATGCTCGGGGCGGGGAAGAGATCCTCTTTGCCGTACTGGACCTGGACCGCGTTACCCAACTCCGACGCTACGGAACACACGGCATTAACCGCCCGTGGGCACAGCTTCGCGACCAGGAGGGCTTGCTGCCCTTCCCAATGTTCGGTGGGGCGCACTTCCGCTCGCCGGAGTGGAGCAACTCCAACACGGCGGGACAGCGCAGCGGGGTTACCTCTGCCTAGCCTGCCCCTCCCTTAAGGCATGAAGCGCACGACGGCGACAACTCGCCGTCGTGCGCTTCATGCGTTTGTTGCGGCTGCTAAACCTCGGGGCGCCGCTCAACAACGGTTTCGGGAGCCGTGCGCCGTTCGACGACGGTGCGGCGGGTCCTGTTGGACATGGCGATGGAGATGATCAGGCCGATGACGCCCACCACCATCAGGATGTAGCCCACCAGAACCTGGTCCAGGAAGGGGATGAGTCCAGGGGCGAGCGCGAAAGCCAGAATAGCTCCGACGGCGATCAGGGCAATGGAAGAACCGATTCTCATAACGTGCTCCTCATGTTGGTCCGGCCCGCGGGAAATGTCTCCGGCCGGATTTGTGTGATCAGGATACTTACGATCTACCGCTCCCACCAGACATTGAGCGACGTGTTGATCAGCGGGGCAGCGCGCCAATCAGTGGCCGTAGCGAGCGGCTACCCGGGAGATGGCATCCTCTGGAGTCGGCGCCGGCCCGAAGACCTGCTCCTGGCGGGTTGTGTCGGCAACGTACTTACCGGTCTCGAACCATGCCACCATACTGGCCATGTCACCCACCAAAGGAAGGATCTTGGAGGTGACTTTGCCGAGTCCGGCAATGGCTCCCGCTGGAATGGTCATCACTTTGATCGGCTTACCGGACCTGCGCCCGGCCAAGTCCGCAGCTTCCTGAATGCTCACGGGCCGGCTCCAGCCGATGTCGATGCGCTCCCCTTCAACGATGTCCGCATCCACCGCCTCCGCCAAGTAAGCGGCGACGTCACTGGCCAGGACGAACGTCAGCCGAGCGTTCTTGGATCCGAGCCACACAAAGCGACCCTTCGCGAAGGGATCGCCACCCATGCCGATCGCTTGGTCAAAGAAGGCACCCGGCCGCAGCGCTACAAACGGGACGCCAAGCTCCTCGAATTTGTCCTCCGCGAGCTTCTTGTTCCAAAAGTGGGGAATCTGCGGAGTTTGATCGCTGGTGACGATGCTGATCAACACGAAGCGGGGCACTGCGGCATGCTTGGCCGCCACCGCAAGATTGCTGTTCCCGTAGGTGTCGATCGCGTGGGCGTTCTTGTCATTTCGGGTATAGCCGGCGGCCGTGGAGATGGCCGCGGATACGCCGGTCATCGCAGTGATCAACGAGGCTGCGTCCAACATGTCTCCGCGGGCGATCTCCACACCCTTCGCCTCAAGCTTGTGGGTCTTGGACTTGGGGCGAACGAGCGCACGAACCTTCTTGCCGCGCTTGAGAAGCTCATCCACCACTTGGCCACCCAGAAAACCCGTGGCACCGACAACAAGGACAGGAAGGTCTTCGGCCACAGTTTCTCCTTGGGGGTCTCGTTCTTATGGTCAGTGGTAGCACGCGCCGATCCCCGCGACTAGGCCTCCGCGCCCATCGCGAATTGCAGTGCACTGCAAGTGCAGTATGCTGCACTTATGGATGAAAGCACCACCACGCTCTCCCTGGCCATTGGCGCACGGGTGAAGCAAGAACGCCAGAACCGCGGATGGACCCTTAATCAGTTGGCCGAAGCCGCCGGCGTGAGCCGGAGAATGATCGTCAACGTGGAGCAGGGAGCAGCGAACCCCAGTGTCGGCACGTTGCTGAGAATCAGCGACGCCTTGGGCGTCGGACTTCCCGCCCTGGTGGAGTCACCGCGGCCGAAGCCCGTCAAGGTGGTCCGCAGCGGCGAAGGTGCCACCTTGTGGAGGAGCGGGCAGGGTGGCCGCGGAGTCCTGGTGGCGGGAACCGAATCTCCGGACGTGGTGGAACTGTGGGACTGGACGCTGGGACCGGGCGATAGCCACGGGAGCGAAGCCCATGCCGCGGGCACCAAGGAACTCCTTCAGGTCCACGTGGGGTCGCTGACCGTAGACGTGGCGGGCCAGGCTGTAACTCTCGAAGTCGGCGACTCCCTGACCTTCCCGGGAGACGTCGCGCATTCGTATGCCAACTCCGGCAGCGAACCCGCCCGCTTCTCCTTGGCAGTGTTTGAGCCTGGAGTGGGTTCGGGGCATCGGCAGGAGACGGGTTCATGACCACTCGTAACCGCATCCCGGTTCCACCGTGGGGACTCGCGGTCGCGGCCATGATCTCGGTGCAGCTTAGCTCCGCATTTTCCGTGAACCTCATCTCCGAAGTCGGTCCGGCAGGAACTGCCTGGTTAAGGCTCAGCCTGGGTGCCATCATCTTCCTGGCCATCGCCCGCCCACCGCTGCGTTCCGTTCGCAGGCACGACGTGCCAACCCTGCTGGGGCTCGGCATTGCCACCGGCCTGATGACCATCATGTTCCTCGCTGCAATTGAACGCATTCCTCTCGGCACCACCGTGGCCATCGAATTCCTCGGCCCCTTGACCGTCGCAGCGGTTCGCAGCCGCAATCGTCGGGCCCTCGCATGGCCGGTGCTGGCACTGGTGGGAGTGATCCTGCTGACCGAACCCTGGCACGGGCAGATTGATGTGTTGGGCGTATTGTTCGCGACCATCGCAGCCGCAGGTTGGGGTGCCTACATACTGCTGACCCAAAGGATCGGCGATCGATTTACCGGTATCGGCGCACTCTCGCTCACGGTTCCCGTGGCCGCCGTCACCGCCGCAATCGTGGGAATTCCGCAAGCGGCGGGGCACCTCAGCCTGGGGATCCTTGTGGCTGCCCTTGGAGTGGCGCTGCTGATGCCCGTTCTTCCGTTCATCCTGGAGCTCATGGCCTTGCGCCGCATGACCTCCACAGCTTTTGGCACGCTCATGTCCCTGGAACCGGCTTTCGGCGTCCTCCTCGGACTCATCGTGCTGCACCAGCAGCCATCGATCGTCCAGTTCATCGGCATCGCCCTTGTGGTGTTCGCCGGCGCCGCGTCCCAGCGCGGCGGGGCCAGGAACCCGCCCCCACTGGCCGAACCCATCACCACGGCCCCTGCGCCGGACGCCGTACCCGCTGACCGCCCCATCAGGGACGCCTGACGCATGGAGGCCTGACGCACGACGGCGACCTGCCGCCGTCGTGCGTTTGTTGCGTTGGGCGCCGCGCGGCTCAGATGGTGATCGCGATCTTGCCGCGGGCCTTGCCGGCGTCGAAGTAGCGCATGGCATCGGGCACCCTGGCGAGCGGATAGGTCCGGTCGATGGCCGGGGTCAATGTTCCCGCCGCCAGGAGTCCCGCGATGTATTCAAGGTCCTCCGCTCCCTGCGTGCCCACGATCATGGTGAGCCGCTGGCGGATGAACGGCGAGAGCGCCACAGCCCGGAATTGTCGGTCCAGGCTTCCGGTCCACGATCCGCCCTCCTCTCCACCGGTTATCACAGCCGCACCGGAAGCGCTGAGCGCCCGGCGGAGCTGGGAGATGGTGGGGTTTCCGGCGATGTCGATGATGACGTCATACTGTCCAGCGCCGTCATCGAAGTCCTGCGCGGTGTAATCGATGACGTGGTCGGCCCCCAGGGTACGGACAAGGTCCAGCTTGGTGGTACTGGCCACGCCGGTCACCTCGGCGCCAGCTGCTTTGGCGAACTGCACCGCGTAGCTGCCCACGCCGCCTGATGCGCCGGTAACCAAGACTTTTAGCGGTTGCGGCATGGCACCTCGGCTGGGGTCGATGCCACCCGCCCGCAAGGCAATCAGCGCCGTGCAGGCCGACACCGGGACCACGGCCGCCTGCTCGAAGCTGACGTTCCCGGGTTTGTGGGCGAGCTGGTTTTCGCGGGCCGACGCGTACTCGGCGAAAGAACCCTTGCCTGACCCGAAGACCTGGTCTCCCACCGCAAAACGCGTCACCTTCGCTCCAACGGCCTCCACAGTGCCGGCGAGATCGAGCCCGGGGACAGGGTTTCTGGGCGCTTTGAATCCGTAAGCCAAGCGCAACGCGTATGGCAGGCCCGAGGCGACGTGCCACGTACCACGATCCAGCCCTGCGGCATGGACCCGAACCAGCACTTCGTTTTCCTTGATGGTGGGCCGCGGGATCAGCGCCTGGTGCAG
The DNA here is from genome assembly GCF_007786235.1 of Paenarthrobacter nitroguajacolicus. Classification (GTDB taxonomy): domain Bacteria; phylum Actinomycetota; class Actinomycetes; order Actinomycetales; family Micrococcaceae; genus Arthrobacter; species Arthrobacter nitroguajacolicus_A. The sequence continues at coordinate 111,877 of NZ_VNFK01000015.1, forward strand.
GACATCGGCCGAACCGTACGCCTCCTGCACGATCGCCCGCATGGTTTCAGAGGCCGGCCGGGCTTCTGACGGGTGTGATTCCTTGGCTTGCTGACCATTTGCCATGGCCGGTCCTTTCATTGCATTGGGGTGTTTCGATTTTTTCGTACGTTGTACCAATGACGCTACCGTACACTGTACTAAACCGCTAGAGGCCAGCTTGGAAAGAGGAAGACTCGTGACCACCGCAGCATCCCAGCGCCTTCCACTCAGCCGGGAAAGGGTGCTTGAATGCGCCGTCGCGCTTGCCGACGAGTCCGGAATAGCGGCCCTGACCATCCGCACGCTCGCCCAGAGCATGGGAACCAAACCCATGTCGCTCTACTACTACGTGGCCAACAAGGACGAAATCCTTGATGGCATCGTGGACATGGTCTTCAGTGAAATCGACCTGCCCGCCCCCCATGGAGAGTGGCGGGAGGAAATGCACCGGAGGGCTCAGGCAGTTCGAGCCGCGCTCAGGCGCCACCCTTGGGCAGTCGGGTTGATGGAGAGCCGTTCCGCGCCCGGTCCTGCAACCCTTCGGCACCACGAGGCAACCCTCGCTACCCTGAGGACGGCGGGCTTCTCCATACAACTGACAGCCCATGCTTACGCCCTGCTGGACAGCTACATCTACGGCTTCGCCCTCCAGGAAGCAGCCTTGCCGTTCGAAGGCCGCGACACCGCGGCCGAGATCACCAACCCCATCATGGAGCGCTTCGCCACCGGCGAGTATCCGCACATGGTGGAGATCGCCGTCGAACATGTCCTCAAACCCGGCTACGACTTTGGCGACGAATTCGGCTTTGGCCTGGACCTCATCCTCGATGGCCTCAGCCGTTTGGCGGCAGGCGAAGGCTAGGATCGAATCCATGGCCAGGATTGAGGACTACGCGATTATCGGGGACCTGAACACGGCGGCCCTGGTGGGGCGAAGTGGTTCCATCGACTGGATGTGCTTGCCCCGATTCGATTCGCCCGCGTGCTTCGCCGCGCTGCTGGACACTTCCGACGCCGGCCGCTGGCTCCTGGTACCGGCCGGGACCCCTGCGGACGGCAACTGCACCCGACGCCAATATCGTGAGGACACCCTGATCCTCGAAACCGAGTGGGAGGTGGACGGCGGCTCCGTCCGAGTCACCGACTTCATGCCGGTCCGCGACGACGCCGTGGACCTGGTCCGCATCGTCGAAGGCCTGTCCGGCGAGGTGGACATGCACATGGAGCTGGTCCTGCGCTTCGATTACGGTCGCGTGGTGCCCTGGGTCCGTCACAGCAAGCACGGCATCAGCGCAGTAGCAGGCCCGGACTCCGCATACCTCACCACCCACGCCCCGCTCGAAGGCAGGGACCGGCGGACGTACAGCGATTTCACCGTCCGTGCGGGCGACAAGGTTCCCTTCGTGCTCCGCTGGGCGCCGAGCCATGAGCGCGAGCCGAGGCGGATCGACCCCCACCGGGCACTCGAGGCCACCGAATCGTTCTGGCTGGAATGGATCGGCCGCAGCGAAATGACAGGGAAGTACAAGGAGCCGGTGGAACGGTCCCTGATTACCCTCAAGGCACTGACGTATGCGCCTACAGGTGGCATTGTGGCCGCCGCCACCACATCCCTGCCCGAACAAATCGGCGGCCCGCGCAACTGGGATTACCGCTATTGCTGGCTCCGGGACGCCACGCTCACTCTCCAATCGCTGCTCGCCGCCGGCTACACGGAAGAGGCCGCGGCGTGGCGGGAATGGCTGCTGCGCGCTATCGCCGGCGACCCCTCCGAACTTCAGATTGTGTACGGGCTCGACGGCGCCAGGAGACTTCCGGAGGCAGACATCCCCTGGCTGTCCGGTTACGAAGGTTCACAGCCGGTCCGCACGGGAAACGCCGCGGCTCCGCAGCTTCAACTGGACGTCTGGGGTGAGGTTCTGGACGGACTCTCACTGACGCGGGCCGCTTCGCCTCCGGGCACCGTAGACAATTCCTGGGACATTCAGGTCGCGTTGATGGAGTACCTCGAAGGGGCGTGGGACCAACCGGACAACGGGCTCTGGGAAATGCGTGGGCCCCGGCAGCACTTCACCCACTCCAAAGTGATGGCGTGGGTTGCAGCCGACCGCATGGTCAAGGCCGTCCGGACCTCAGGACTGCCCGGTCCGCACGACCGCTGGGCAGCGCTCCGGAGCGAGATCCACGCCGACGTCATGGCCAAGGGCTTCGACGAGGAACGCAACACTTTCGTGCAGTCCTACGGGAGCAAGGAACTCGACGCGAGCCTGCTCCTGATACCCCGCGTTGGCTTTCTTCCCCACCGCCACCCCCGGGTCGCCGGGTTGGTGGATGCCATCCAGAAGGAGCTCACGGACGACGGCTTTGTGCTGCGATACCGCACCGAGGCAGGCCATGACGGACTGCCAGGCAGCGAAGGCGTGTTCCTTGCATGTTCGTTCTGGCTGGTGGACGCATTGTTGGGTATTGGCCGCAAGGTCGAGGCCACCGAACTCTTCGAGCGCCTACTGACGCTGCGGAACGATGTTGGCCTGCTCAGCGAAGAATGGGATCCGCGTGCACAGCGGCAGCTCGGCAATACCCCGCAGGCTTTCAGCCACTTTCCGCTCATCCACAGCGCCTTGCAGCTCCATCACGGCGAAGCCCACAGCAGTGACACCCCACTGGTCCACCCCAAGCATCCCGGGAACGCGAGCGGCTCTACCCTTCGGGATGATCCTCGCCTTCGGTAGCGGACGGTTCGCCCTTATGGCTTGCTTCCTCCAAGTGCAGGTCCAGTTTCCGCTCGGCTTCACGCCTCCGCTGGCCGATGGTCCGCATCTGCTGTGTTGTGGGGTCTCCCCTGTCCTCTGACGCTGCGCCTGGCGGCGCGGCGGGCTGGCCATACTCTTGTTCGCCCATATGAAAATCGTCCCATCGCCCATGCATTTGCGGTAGCGGCAATTCCTGCGAGGTGATTCAGCCGCTTGCCAGGACGGCACCCGCGCACTTACTCTCAGGAGTGGAGAAACCATACTTGTGACAAAGGTATCCACTCTCCATCACCGCAGGGTCAACAATGTCTGCTCAGTCAGCACACCCCACTTTTTCCTCCTCTTCCTTGACGTCTTCCTCGGCGTCCCAGCCCCGCTGCGAACAATGCGGCACCAGCCAACACCTCATGGTTGACACCATCGATGCCCACTCCGACCTCTCGGCCGGACTCGTCGAGGTTGGCTACAACTGCAGGAATTGCGGTTCCTTCCGCGAGCACGCAGCAACCGTGGCAGACGTTGCGGAGGTCCTGAACACTTCAGCGAAACTCCCCGGACTCCTGCAGTTCGGAAAGCACTACCTTCACTGTGGAGTCCCCATGCACACGGGCGCCGGCAAACGGAGCTTGCTGACCGCTGGTTTCTCGAGCCGAAACGTTGATCCTGAACTTGAGGCCTACCTCAACACTCGCGTGCTGCATTGCGATGAGTGCGGATTCCAGATGGAGATTCCGGACTAGGCTTCCGCACCGCCCGCAAACGTAAACAAAACTGCCCGACGGCGACTACCGCCGTCGGGCGTTTTGCTGTGCCATCAGCCCGGCGGAAGAGCTTGGGTGTGCTCCCCGGCCCGGGTAGCGTGAACGGCAGACAGGTTGCCCCCGCAGCGAGCGGACGATTGCAAAGGAGCTGGCCCATGAGCAGGTCCCACCGAACGTCACAGCACCAACCCAACACGGCAGTGGAGCTGAACCCGTTGTTCAGCAGGCCGGGAGAATCCACCCTCTTTCCCCGGTTCACCCTTCCCGAGGGCGAGGCCCTGCCGTCCACCGCATATCAAGTTGTCCATGATGAAGCGATGCTGGATGGGAATTCCCGGCTGAACCTCGCGACCTTCGTGGGGACGTGGATGGAACCAGAAGCGGCCACGTTGTACGCCGAGACGTTCGACAAGAACATGATCGACAAGGACGAGTACCCGCAAACGGCGCTCATCGAAACCCGGTGCTGGCGGATGCTCGCGGACCTCTGGAACGCTCCGGATGCCGAAAAGAGCATCGGCACGTCCACGATCGGATCTTCGGAGGCTTGCATGCTGGGCGGCCTGGCGCTGAAGCGTCGATGGCAGCATGCCCGGCGTGCCGAGGGCAAGTCCACTGATAAGCCCAACCTCATCCTCAGCTCGGCCGTCCAAGTGTGCTGGGAGAAGTTCTGCAACTACTGGGATGTGGAGGCCCGCTTCGTTCCGGTATCAGCTGAACACCCCATGCTGGACGGCCATGACCTGGACCAGTACGTGGACGAGAACACCATCGGCGTCGTCGCGATCATGGGCGTCACGTATACCGGCGTCTACGAGCCCGTTCAGCTCATTTCCGAAGCCTTGGACGACATCCAGGCACGCCGTGGCCTGGACATTCCCATCCATGTTGACGGCGCTTCCGGAGCGATGGTGGCTCCGTTCCTGCAACCGGAGACTGTATGGGATTTCCGTCTCCAGCGGGTGGCCTCCATCAACACCTCCGGCCATAAGTACGGGCTGGTTTATCCCGGGCTCGGCTGGGTGGTGTGGAGGGACGCAGCGGCACTCCCTGAGGACCTGATCTTCCACGTCAGCTACCTCGGCGGGGACATGCCCACTTTTGCCCTTAACTTCTCGCGACCCGGCGCCCAAGTGTTGCTGCAGTACTACCTCTTCCTCAGGCTGGGCTTTGCAGGATACCGGTCCGTCCAAGCCACGTCCCGTGACGTTGCGCTGTATCTTTCCACCGAGATCGGAGCCATGGGAGCCTTCACCCTCTGGAGCGACGGTTCCGACATCCCGGTTTTCGCCTGGCAGCTCAACGACGGGCACACCGAACATTGGAACCTCCACCACTTGTCCGAGCGCCTGCGAATGAACGGCTGGCTGGTTCCTGCCTACCCCCTGCCTGAAGGGTTGAGCGACGTCACGGTCCAAAGGATCGTGGTCCGCAACGGCTTCACGCGCGACCTCGCCTCCAGCTTCCTGGCTGACCTCAAGAAGGAAGTGGACTACCTCGACAGCCTTACAGCACCCATGCCCGCGGACAAGCAGGCACAGGGCTTCCACCACTAACCCTTGGAGGAGTTGCCATGTGCCGTCTCTTTGGACTGCATGCCGGTCCCCGGCCCGTCCGTGCCACCTTCTGGCTGCTGGACGCTCCGGACAGCCTCTCCGTGCAGAGCCGCCGGGAACCTGACGGAGCGGGCATAGGCACGTTCGGGGCGGACGGAAAACCCCATGTGGCCAAGCAACCCCTCGCCGCATGGGAGGATCACGCCTTCGCCCGTGAAGCTCGAGACCTGAAGAGCACCACGTTCCTGGCGCACGTCCGATACGCCAGCACCGGCGCGCTCACCCTGGCCAACACTCATCCGTTCGAACAGGATGGACGCCTGTTGGCGCACAATGGCGTACTCCCCGGCCTGGATGAACTCGACCGCCGCCTTACCGAGCTCGGGGTCATGGATTTGGTGCTGGGGCAGTCGGACAGCGAACGCCTTTTCGCGCTGATCACTGCTGAAACCCGCAGGTCGGGCGGGGACATCGGAGCAGGCATCACCCGGGCGATCAGCTGGATTGCCCGCGAACTGCCTGTCTTCAGCCTGAACTTCATCCTGTCCACGGCGACCGAACTATGGGCGCTCAGGTACCCGGCAACCCACCCCTTGTATGTGCTGGAAAGGGATCCCGCCGCTGCTCCGGATCCGCCCGCGCCACTAGACGCCCGAAGCAGGCGAATCCATTCCCGCAGTACAGAGCTTGCCCGATCCCCGCACGTCCTCTTTGCGACCGAGCCCATGGATCACAACCCGGACTGGCGCCCCATGGCCTCCGGCGAACTGGTTCACGTCGGCCCGGACTTGGCCGTGACGTCCACAGTGCCTTTCCCTGCCGACCCCGTGCACCTGCTCACCCTCGCGGACCTCGAACCTTCCGCAGCGGCGTCCCAACGGCCGTAACCACAGCCGCAGCAAGCCGCACCCAACGCAACAAGCGCACGACGGCGACCTGCCGCCGTCGTACGCTTTCGCCGCCGGCGCCCGGCTTCAGCCCGCGGCTGGTGACGCCTTCCCGTTGAGGAACAATGCCACGGCCAATGCCGCTGCGAGGCAAAGAACTGCGTTGACGGTGATCGCTACCGTGACGCCGCTCAGCACGGCGGTCGCATCGCTGGCTCCGACCGCCAGCAACTGGGCAGTGAACACCGCACTCATCACGGGGATCCCCATGGTGATGCCGATCTGCTGGCTCATGGTGGCCAGTCCGGTCGCCATTCCCTGCTCGGTGTCGGGCAAGCCGGAGGTGGCCGTGACCATGAAGCCGACGATGACCACGAGGTTTGCGACGCCCCCAACAAACGTCGCCACCAACAACAAGCCGATGGAAGCGGGTTCTGCGCTGAGCAGGACCAAGACGCCAGTAGCAGCGGCCTGCACTACAAACCCGTAAACGATTGCCTTCTTGTTGCCCACCTTCGCGATCACTTTTGGCCCGAGGACGCCGCCCAGAACCGTGCCCAAACCGAGGACGGCGAAAGAAAGTCCGGCACCCAGCGGCGTATAGCCGAGGACCTGCTGAAGGTAAAGGGTCAGCAGGAACACCAGCGACGTCTCGGTGACGAACGCAAGAACCCCGGCGATATTGCCCCACGCTACGCTCGAACGCTTCAGGACTCCGAGGGGGACCAACGGGTGCTGGGCGCGGCTTTCAACCGCAGCGAAGATGGCAAAGAGGACGACGGCGGCCGCAAGCGCGCCGAGCGTCAGGGAATCGGCCCATGAATGTTCTGCCGCCCGGGTAAGGCCGAAAATCAGGGCAAGAAGGCCCAGGGTGACCGTGATGGCTCCAGGTATGTCGAGTCGACGCTTGATGTTCGGCTTGCTTTCGGACAGCACCACAGGCGCAACCAGGAGAACGGCAACTGCGACGGGTACGTTGATGAAGAACGCCCAACGCCAACTGAGGAGATCGGTCAGCAGCCCGCCAAGGATGGCGCCGGTGGTGAATCCGGCGGCCATCAAGGAGCCGTTCAGCCCGAGTGCCCTATCCCGAAGTGGGCCTTCGGGAAAAGAGCTGAGCAGCAGCGAAAGTGCTGCCGGCACTACCATGGCCGTGGCAACACCCTGCCCGATCCGCGCGGTCAGCAACAGCGCCGGTTCGGTGGCCATCCCGCCGGCCAGTGATGCCCCGCCGAGCAGTGCCATGCCGATCAAGAACAGCTTCCGGCGGCCGGCAACGTCAGCCACCCGACCGAACAGGAGCGTAAGACCGGCGGCGCACAGGGCAAAGGCAGTGGCGATCCATTGGAGGTTATCCAAGGAAAAGCCCACGTCCGCGCCAATGGTTGGCAGAGCAACGTTGAGGATGGAGAAGTCGACGGCGAGGGTGAAGCTTGCGGTCAGCAGGACGACCAGTGCCAGGTGCTGCCTGGTGGTCATGCCATGTGCTGATGACTTGCTGGTGAGTTCGTTAGTTGCTGGCATGAGTTCATCGTGGACGGCTTGGTACGTGTCAACCACACCCTGCCGTGCCTATCACTGGCAGTGACAGGACAATGCCGGCACGTCACGGAACAATGGGCGAATGGATACACACAGTGAACTTGGGGAGTTCCTTCGCGTTCGTCGCGCCGCTCTGCAGCCGGAAGACGTCGGAGTGCTGAACTACGGTATCCGCCGCGTCCCGGGCCTCCGCCGGGAGGAACTCGCCATGCTGGCCGGCGTCAGCACCACGTACTACACGCGGCTGGAGCAGGGCCTCAGCACCAATGCCTCCGAATCCGTCATCAACGCCATTGCCCGCGCCTTGAACCTGGACGACGACGAACGGCCCCACCTCTTCGACCTTGCGCGCCCCGGAAAGGGCAGGCGGCGCGTCCCTGCCAAACCAGACAACGCGCGCCCCGGAACGTTGCGGCTGATCCAGTCCATGACCAGCACTCCAGCCGTGGTCCTGGGCCGTCGCAGCGACGTACTGGCGTGGAATGCGCTCGGGCACCGGCTCGTTGCCGGACACCTGGATTACACAGCTCCGGAGAGGCCCTCTACCCGTCCCAACATGACCCGAATGCTGTTCCTTGACGAGCACACGCGCGAGCTCTATGCGCGCTGGCCGGAGGAGGCCAGGCGGGCTGTCGCGTCCCTGCGCCTGGTGGCAGGCAAATCGGCCGACGATCAGGAGTTGGCTTCCTTGGTTGGGGAGCTCACGTTGAAGAGCCAGGACTTCGCGAAATTGTGGGCAAAGCACCCGGTGGAGAACTGCATGTCCGGGCTGAAATACATGCATCACCCGGAGGTGGGCTACCTGGAGTTGAACTTCGAAGTACTCACACCGCCCGACGAGTCAGGGCACCGCGTCCTCATGTATGCCGCAGACCCTGGAACCCCGGGGGCGGAGGCGTTGCAGCTTCTCCAAACCGCTGGAAACATCGAGTCAGATGCGCGCAGGACGCCAGCGGGCAGGGCGACCAGATGAAGGACCGCGTTGTTGCCGACACCGAAGTGACGGCAGAACCTAGGCTGTTTTCCACATAGGTGAATCCGGGGCTGATGGTGGTGGGGCTGTCGTGACAGGGTTTTCGTATGGAGAGCGCAGGGTGGGTGTTGGAGCGGCGGGCGGATGTTGCCGATGCTGGTCTCCTGCTCGCTGCCCCCTCCGCCGGGACGGCCATGTCGTTGCCGGTCCAGCCCGCCACTGCATTCGTTGAGGGCCCGACGGCGGTCACCACCCTCGCGGACGATCCGCTAAGGGCCGGGCTCCTTCCCGGGGTGGATTCGACCGGCCAGTCCGCGGTTCCCGCAACAGTCACCGCTGCGGACGGCGGAGCGGACGCCGGGCACCCGGCGGAGACATCGGTGGTCGCTGGGGCGGGGACATCGGCCGCTGGAGGTCCGGGATCTGGGAGGCCGGGCTCGGACGCTCCGGCTGGGCCGTCCTTGGCTTTTGGACCCGTAAGCGGTTTGCGCGCTGGTGGGCCCGGGTTGGGTGAGGCCCTTGATGTGGGGGCGGCTGCAATCGACGAGGTACGGGCCTGTGCTGTTGATGAGGCCGGGCTGTTTGGTTTTGTGGAGGCGGCGGATTTCGCCAGCCGGGTTGAGGATATGTCCCGGTCTCTGGAGTATCTGCAGGTTCTCGCGGCGCAGGCGGTGGAACGGACCCGGAGCGAGGCGCAGATGGCGCAGATGGCGCGGCGGGGGTCGGCGGCTACAGCGCCGGAGTGGCGGACCGGGTGGACTGAACCGGGTGTGACCGACACAGGTGCGGGTGTAGTCGACCCGACTGCCACTGTGGTGTTGGGTGCGGAGGGTAGTGCTGGTGCCGTGGTGGGTGCGGAGGGTAGTGCTGGTGCCGTGTTGGGTGCGGAGGCTGAAAGTTCCGCTGCCGGTCTCTTGGATGATGGGTACCGGAACGCCGCGGAGTTCCTGCGGG
>NZ_VNFK01000016.1 GCF_007786235.1 Paenarthrobacter nitroguajacolicus
CAAGCACCACACAACACCCGGAGGTCCTCTTATTGCGTCACATCAATCCCGTGTCACCAACCTGCCGGGACACTACATCTAGCTCTCCCGACACAGTCACCGGGTCACCCTTTTTCAGAGAAGTAGAAGCATTCTCCGCGAGCATCCGAAAGGCAGACACGTTGTGAAAGACCGGCTCGCCATCCCGCCAAGTGCCATCCGGGTTCGGAATCCGCTGGTTCACGGCGACACGGAGTTTCGCGTGCGGAGTTCCGGATTCCCCGATGGTCAGTTCGGGATCTGCGACCAGGTTTCCCGCGATGGTGATGGGGATCTTTGTATTCATGATGGGTTACCTTCCTTAGTCGACGGGCCTCTCCCGACTGACATCTGCGCGTTCAGGGACCAGCAATTTCAGGACCGTTAAATGACGCGGTCGGTCCACGGACACCGGCATAGGTTGGACTGGTCACAACGGACGGATCAGTACTGGCGGCAGCGAACTTCCCACCGAACCCAGGAGGGTCCGAGACCGCCAGGATGCCCTTGCTAGCCCCGGTCACTCTCCCCAGCACGGACTTCGCGATGTCGACTCGAGACGTCGGCACCCAGCTATCCGCGGAGTCGTGCTTCAAGTCCTTCTCCGCGCGGATCACAGCGTCGGCCCATCCAGCCAGATAGGACGCTGACTGCGGTCCACGATCGATGCCGTGGGCCCGCAGGACGGTATAGGCAACCGATTCGGCCTCTACCTCCGCTAGGCCGCGATGGTTCGCGCTGCTGCCATATAGTCGCCCCAGGCGGTCGTCTGGTCCGTGCAAAAGGACGTGACCGAGTTCGTGGGAAAGAACCGCTACCCACTCCTCGTCGTTCATCCAGGCACCAACTTGAATTCGACGAGCATCAAAGTCGGTATAGCCACTGGTGTACCCCTGTTGACATCCCGACACCTCAACCCGGAAGCTGTGTTCCTTCGCAACCTCCCGTAGGGAACTCCATAAGTCACCCACATCCGCCCCACCTCGAGCATCCGCGCGAGGCACCAGCAGCGGCGTGCCCTCGGTTTGAGTGACGTCAAAAACGGCCTGCCCGCGCCAGCCCGTGATCACGTTCTTCTTGCCTCTGCTGATGGCATCTACAGGCGCAGTCTGATTCGCTGGCAAGAGCTTGCGCTGCCCGTCAGGCAAAATCAGTTCCTGCATCGAGGCCGTTCGCGGCGCGATGACCCAGAGCGCGTGCTCTCCCCGCAGCACCGTTCGCCCATGCCGGGCCCACTCTTTGTAGCCGGCCACCAGCGTCGGTTCTTGGGTACCGCGCTGGGCCATCTGCATCATCAGCAGGGCGACGTTACCCCCGGAGTACCGCCACAGTGTTGCAGAGGCATCGAGGAGGGCTTGCCAGCGTGTGGGCGACTCGATGGCTTCTTCAAGTGCTGTGTGGAGTCCCCTGGTCAGGTCGGCTATGCGTTCCTCGGGTGACAGGCGAACGTTCGACGGCGGGACGCCGGCTTCCGATTCACCGCTTGCGTCGGCGTTCGGTTCAGATGCAGAGGCCACGACAGCCATCCTTCGTGCTTCCAGACGGCCCTATGAAGGGATCACCTATTCATGTCGAGAGAACGAAGCAACGGCATGACGGAATCAGCTGCGGGTCTGATGGGTGCTCCCTAGCTCAACGGCGTCCTCGCGCGTTTACCAGTCATGTGAGTCCAAGAGAATAGGCCTGGTGCGACGGCCGAGCATGAGCACCATACCGACAGGAAGTCGCCGTAATTCGCCCAAACGGATCACAAGACTCTCTCGAAACTGCCCTTGACGCGTCATGAAAACGCCCTTCAGTGCACTACCAGATAGCGAAATACCAATGTTCGCCGCCGAAGAGACCGACGATGCCATCCACCACACCGACTGTCCGTTCCGATGTCAGTACGGTGGCGTCCCGGAATCAAACAAAACATCTAGGTAGGAATGAATGCGCAGATCGAGCAGATTTGGGGAGAAGATGAATCGCAAGAACGTGCTGCTGCCCGTCTTGGGCTTCGTGCTGGTTTCTACGCTGATGGCGCCCGTACCGGCAATGGCTGCCACTCACCAGACCGTATCTGAGGGAAATTTCCGGGCCAACACATCCGATGCTGATGGCGCATATCTGTCTTCGTCCTTGGAGACCGTCCAGGGGCAGAAGGTCATCCGATTGAGCGCTGTCCGTGCGAAGTTCGAAGTCGCTGCGGATGGGACGCTCAACGCAAGAGATGTCCGCGGCAACGTCCTGGAGACGGCCCCTGCCAAGGCCAGTGTTGGAGGCGTCAACTACACGTTGTCGTTCAAGGTCTCGTCGAACCGGAAAACGGTAGAGGTCTACTTTCAGCCCGCCGGTGGCGCATCCGCCGCGGTCCCATCACTCAGGATAAACCAGGGGTGTGCCCTCAACAATCTTCTCTGGGGGTTGGGGACTGGGGCGCTCACCGGGGCGGGAGCGGGCATTCCCGGGATCTTTATCGGTGGTTTGACCGGCGCTATCTTCTCGGGAATTCAGAGTGCAACCAGCTGCTGAGATGCCCGGACGAAACGCGCCCTCAACGAAGCGGCGGGTCCTGTGGCTTGGTCTCGGGTTACTGGTGGGGCTGATAACCCTCGGGATCCGAAGCCTGCTCGGAGACTCCCAGACCATTCTCAGTGCGACGCTGACAGTGCTGATCCCCGTGATCACTGCACTCTTCGCATCGTTCATCGTGAGGAACAACAGGGACTAATGGAAGGCCGTGCTGCCCGGTTGAAAATACCGCGTGGCACGGCCCCTGCCGCGTCCGCACCGATCTACGCTGTCATTCATATGGTGAGCGGCCAACGACGGCCGCCGGAACACCTAAAGACAAGACACCGAACGCCCCCAGACGCCAGGACGCTCACCCCGCTCCCCACCCAAACTGAACAGGCCGGACATGGTGGCCAGGCACCAGCCGGGACGATGGGCAGAGGGGGCCGCTAACGCCCGAGGGGCCCGCCCAGACACATCCACCAGTTAAAGCAAAAACCCCCTCTGACGAGGGGGTATGCCGTGCCCGAGGTGGGACTCGAACCCACACACCTTTCGATACTGCATTTTGAGTGCAGCGCGTCTGCCAATTCCGCCACTCGGGCGCGGATTACCGGGAAGTTAAATCTCGCTGACTGCTCACTTCTGTGAGCAACGCGATCCTTTCCCAGCACGCGAAATTACTATACATGCAGATAGGCTGATTCAAAGAACCGGGCGCGCTGATGCAACAAAAACCTGCCATCAAAGAGTCCACACTAAGATGGACATGAACCCGCCGAACCTTTTCAAGGAGATCCCGTGACCGAACAGACGGAGTCCACGTCCACAGCCCAGCCGGCCCGACGCGTTGTCGTAGCCGAGGATGAAACCCTCATCCGCCTGGACATTATCGAGATCCTGAAGGGCGAAGGGTACGACGTCGTCGGCGAGGCAGACAACGGCGAGAAGGCCGTGCAGCTGGCTGAGGAACTCAAGCCTGACCTCGTCCTCATGGACGTCAAGATGCCCGTCATGGATGGCATCTCGGCAGCTGAGAAGATCGTTAAGGCCCGGATCGCTCCGGTGGTCCTGCTGACCGCGTTCAGCCAGAAGGAACTGGTGGAGCGGGCACGCGACGCCGGCGCCATGGCATATGTCGTCAAGCCCTTCTCCCCCGCAGACCTTATCCCGGCCATCGAGATCGCCCTCTCCCGCCACGAGGAGATCAAGGCGCTCGAAAACGAGGTGTCCGACCTCCAGGAGCAGTTCGCCACGCGCAAGCTCGTAGAGCGCGCCAAGAGCCTCCTGACCACCAAGATGGGGCTGACGGAGCCGGAAGCTTTCCGCTGGATCCAGAAGACCTCCATGGACCGCCGCCTCAGCATGCGTGAGGTTGCCGAAACCATCATCAACCAGGTCAACTAACAAACAGCAACTCACGACGGCGGCCGCGTACCCCACATGGGGTGCGCGGCCGCCGTCGTACTCGCACAAGAATAAAAAAGCGGACCCCGCCATACGGCGGGGTCCGCTTTCACAACCGGAAGACTAGGCCTTGGTCTTGGACTTCTTTTCAGGCCACGGGCCAACGGGCTCCTTGCGCGACGAGTCCACGGCGGAGGTGTCGGCGAGGTCGCCCACCTTGTGGACCTTCAGCGAGTTCGTGGAACCGGCTTGTCCTGGAGGGGAACCGGCAGCGATGACAACCAGGTCGCCTTCGTCCACGATCTTCATGTCCAGGAGGCTGCGGTCAACCTGTGCGGTCATCTCGTCGGTGTGCCCCACGGTGGGGACCAGTACCGGCTGGATGCCCCAGGTGAGGGCCAGCTGGTTCCAGACGTGTTCCACCGGAGTGAAAGCGAAGACCGGCTTGACCGGGCGCAGGCGCGAGAGGCGTCGGGCGGAGTCACCGGACTGCGTGAAGGTACAGATGAACTTGGCGTCCAGCTGGTCTGCGATTTCGACGGCGGCACGGGTGATGGCGCCACCGCGCGTCTTGGGCTTGGTACCCAGCGGGGGGACGCGCTCAAGACCGTGTACCTCGGTGGATTCGATGATCCGTGCCATGACCTTGACGGTTTCGATCGGGTACTGGCCCACGGAGGTTTCGCCGGACAGCATGACTGCGTCGGCACCGTCGAGAACTGCGTTGGCGCAGTCGGAAGCCTCGGCGCGCGTCGGGCGGGGGTTGTCGATCATGGATTCGAGGACCTGGGTGGCCACGATGACCGGCTTCGCCCAACGGCGTGCCAGTTCGATGGCGCGCTTCTGGACGATCGGCACCTCTTCGAGCGGCAGTTCAACGCCGAGGTCGCCACGGGCAACCATGATGGCGTCGAACGCGTCGATGATTTCGTGGAGCTGCTCCACGGCCTGCGGCTTTTCGATCTTGGCGATCACCGGAACGCGGCGGCCTTCTTCGTCCATGATCTCGTGGACGCGCTTGATGTCCGAGGCATCACGCACGAACGAGAGGGCGATGAGGTCAGCACCGCGCTTGAGGGCCCAACGGAGGTCGTCCTCGTCCTTTTCGCTCAGCGCGGGGACGTTGACGGCAACACCGGGCAGGTTGATGCCCTTGTTGTTGGACACCTTGCCGCCAACCGTAACGGTGGCAACAACTTTGACGTCGTCAACTTCGATGGCGCGCAGCGCCACCTTGCCGTCGTCGATCAACAGTGCGTCGCCGACGTTGACGTCCTCGGTGAGGCTCTTAAGCGTCGTGGAGCAGATGTCCTTGGTGCCGGGCACATCTTCGGTGGTGATGGTGAACGTGTCGCCGACCGCCAGCTCGTGGGGGCCGTCAACGAAGCGACCCAAACGGATCTTGGGTCCCTGCAGGTCGGCCATGATGGCCACAGGCTTGCCGAGTTGGGCGGCAGCCTTGCGGACATTCTCGTAGGTGTTGTCGTGCACGGAGTAGTCGCCGTGGCTCATGTTCATGCGAGCAACGTCGACGCCGGCCTCCAGCACCGCGAGGGTGTTGTCGAAGCTGGAGATAGCCGGGCCGAAAGTTGCCACAATTTTCGCGCGTCTCATATACCTACCCTAAGTAGTGTCATGCTGATTGAGTTAAAGATTGTTCCTGCCGGCGCTATAAGACCGCTATCGCCCGGTCGGTGGGGGCGACCGGTGCCGGGAGAATGGTGCTTCCCATCAGGAACTTGTCCACTGCGGCCGCGCAGGCGCGGCCTTCCGCAATGGCCCACACAATCAGTGACTGGCCACGCCCGGCATCGCCGGCAACAAACACGCCCTCGGTGTTCGTCATGTAGTAGCCGTCGCGGGCAACGTTGCCCCGACCGTCGAATTCTGCGCTGACCTGCTCGGTGATTCCAGCCGGCTCGGGGCCGGTGAAGCCGAGGCTCAAGAACACCAGGTCAGCAGGAATAATCCGCTCCGTACCGGCCTTGGGCAGGCGCTTGCCGTCCACGAACTCGGTTTCAGCAACCTTGACTCCGGTGAGCTTGCCGTTTTCACCAACGAACTCAACGGTGGACGCAAGGTATGTACGCTCGCCGCCTTCTTCGTGGGCGCTGGCCATCTCGAAGAGGGTGGGGAAGGTGGGCCACGGCTGATGCGCTGCACGCTCGGCTGGCGGCTGCTTGCCGATCGCGAGCGTGGTCACCGAAGCAGCCTGGTGACGGTGTGCGGTGCCAATGCAGTCAGCACCGGTATCGCCACCACCGAGGATGACAACGTGCTTGCCGCGGGCATCGATGTGGTTCTCGGGAGTCTCCCCCGCCACGACGCGGTTCGCAGGAACCAAGTAGTCCATGGCGAAGTGCACGCCGTCGAGGTCACGGCCGGGGATGGGCAGGTCGCGCGGGACGGTAGCCCCGGTGGCGACCACCACGGCGTCGTAACGGCGACGCAACTGTTCCCAGGTCACGTCCGTACCGACGGCTACTCCGGTGCGGAACCGCGTACCTTCGGCCTTCATCTGCTCCAGGCGGCGGTCAACCTGTTCCTTCTCCATCTTGAAGTCGGGGATGCCGTAGCGGAGCAGGCCGCCGATCTTGTCGTCACGCTCGTACACGGCAACGGTGTGGCCAACACGCGTCAGCTGCTGCGCAACGGCCAGGCCGGCGGGGCCGGAACCGACGACGGCGACCGTCTTGCCGGTGAGGCGCGTCGGCGGAAGGGGCTGGACCCAGTCGTTGTCGAAAGCCTGGTCGATGATGGAGACCTCAACCTGCTTGATGGTCACGGCAGGCTGGTTAATGCCCAGCACGCAGGACGCTTCGCAGGGTGCGGGACACAACCGACCCGTGAATTCCGGGAAGTTGTTCGTTGCGTGAAGACGCTCGATCGCTTCTTCACCCTTGTCCCGCCATACGAGGTCGTTCCACTCGGGAATCAGGTTGCCCAACGGGCAGCCCTGGTGGCAGAACGGAACGCCACAGTCCATGCAGCGTCCTGCCTGGCTTTTCAGGACGCCCTTTTCCTGGGCTTCGTACACTTCTTTCCAGTCCATGATGCGGACGGGAACGGGACGGCGTGGCTGCGTCTCGCGCTGCCGGACTTTCAGAAATCCGCGTGGATCAGCCACCGGTTACCTCCAGGATTCGAGACCATACTTCTTCGCCATCGGGGTCAAGGCCCTCTTCGATGGCGTCGAGACGGGTTTGCAGGACTGCGGCGTAGTCGCGCGGCAGCACTTTGGTGATGCGGGCGGCAGTGTCGTCGAAGTTCTCGAGCAGACGGCCGGCCAGGACGGATTCGGTTTCCTCGACGTGCTTGGTGAGCAGGCCGTGGACGATGTCGCGGTCCTCGGCGTCGAGCTCCAGAAGTTGGAGTTCGCCGGTATCGAGGGCTGCTTTGTTGACGCGCTCAGGCTGCAGGTCCAGCACGTATGCCGTACCACCGGACATGCCGGCACCGAAGTTGCGGCCGGTGCGGCCGATGATCAGCGTCTGGCCACCGGTCATGTATTCGCAACCGTGATCGCCAATGCCTTCGACGACGGCAGTCGCGCCGGAGTTGCGGACCAGGAAGCGTTCGCCCACCTGTCCACGGAGGAACATTTCGCCGCTGGTGGCACCATAGCCGATGACGTTGCCGGCGATGACGTTGCGTTCTGCCTGGAACACGTTGGTCCGGTCCGGGCGAACGATGATGCGGCCACCCGAAAGACCCTTGCCGACGTAGTCGTTGGAGTCCCCAAACATGCGCAGCGTGATGCCGGCGGGCAGGAAGGCACCAAGGGACTGGCCGGCAGTGCCGTTCAGCGTCACGTCAATCGTGTCTGTCGCCAACACATCGGTGCCGAACGTCTTGGTCACCACGTGGCCGAGCATCGTGCCCACGGAACGGTCCGTGTTGATGACATCCAGGGTGATCTTGACGGGCATGCGGTCGCTGAGCGCTTCCTGGGCCATGGTGATCAGTCGCTGGTCAAAGTGCTTGTCCAGCTCGTGGTTCTGGCCGGTCATGTTGCGCAGCGGCACGTCGTCGTCGAATTCCAGGCCGTGCAGGATGGGATCGAGGTCCAGGCCTTCGGCCTTCCAGTGGTCGATCGCCTCACGGGTGTCCAGGACCTCAGCGTGGCCGATGGCCTCTTCCAGGCTGCGGAAACCGAGCTCAGCGAGGATTTCGCGGACTTCTTCTGCGAGGAACTCGAAGAAGTTGACCACGAATTCGGGCTTGCCGTTGAACCGGGAACGGAGTTCGGGGTTCTGCGTAGCAACACCGACAGGGCAGGTATCCAGGTGGCAAACGCGCATCATGATGCAGCCCGAAACCACCAGCGGAGCAGTGGCGAAACCGTACTCTTCTCCACCCAGCAAGGCAGCGATGACCACGTCGCGGCCGGTCTTGAGCTGGCCATCCACCTGAACCACAACACGGTCACGGAGACCGTTCAGCATCAGGGTCTGCTGGGTCTCGGCAAGGCCGAGTTCCCACGGCACACCCGCGTGCTTCAGCGAGTTCAGAGGCGAGGCGCCGGTACCGCCGTCGTGACCTGAAACAAGCACGACGTCGGCCTTCGCCTTGGTGACGCCGGACGCCACCGTGCCGATCCCGACCTCCGAAACCAGCTTCACATGCACTCGGGCCGAAGGGTTGGCGCGCTTGGCATCATAGATGAGCTGCGCGAGGTCTTCGATCGAGTAGATGTCGTGGTGCGGGGGCGGGGAAATGAGTCCAACGCCGGGGGTTGAGTGGCGCGTCCGGGCAACCCAGGGGTAAACCTTCTGGGCCATCAGCTGGCCACCTTCGCCAGGCTTGGCGCCCTGTGCCATCTTGATCTGGATGTCGTCGGCGTTGGTCAGGTAGAGGCTGGTCACACCGAAGCGGCCGGATGCGATCTGCTTGATCGCGGAGCGGCGCTCCGGATCCAGCAGGCGGTCCACGTCCTCGCCACCTTCACCGGTGTTGGACTTGGCGCCCAGGCGGTTCATGGCGATTGCGAGTGTCTCGTGCGCTTCCTTGGAGATGGAGCCATAGCTCATGGCACCCGTGGAGAAACGCTTGACGATGCTGGAAACGGGTTCCACTTCTTCGAGGGGAACAGCCGGACGGACATCGTTCTTGAACTTGAGGAGACCGCGGAGGGTCATCAGGTTCTCGGACTGGTCGTCAATGCCCTTGGTGTAGGACTTGAAGATGTCATAGCGGCGTTCGCGGGTGGCGTGCTGCAGGCGGAACACCGTCTCCGGGTTGAAGAGGTGGGGTTCGCCATCACGACGCCACTGGTACTCGCCGCCACCGAGCAGCGGCTGGTGCGGGTGTTCGATGCCACCTTCCGGGTATGCCATCTGGTGCCGGGCTGAAACCTCGGCTGCGATGACGTCCAAACCAACGCCGCCCAGCTGGGAATGCGTTCCGGAGAAGAATTCGTCCACGAGTTCCTGCGACAAGCCAAGTGCCTCGAACGTCTGGGCACCCGTGTACGAAGCCACAGTGGAGATACCCATCTTGGACATGATCTTCAGGACGCCCTTGCCCAGGCCCTTGATGAGGTTGTAGACGCCGTCTTCCGGAGTCACACCCACAACGTCGCCGTTGGAGATCAGCTGTTCCACCGACTCCATGGCAAGGTACGGATTCACGGCCGAAGCGCCGTAACCGATAAGTACTGCCACGTGGTGCGTCTCGCGGACGTCGCCGGCCTCCACCACAAGTGCGGTCTTGGTGCGGTTGGCGCTGCGGAGCAAGTGGTGGTGGACTGCACTGACAAGGAGCAGCGAAGGAATCGGCGCCCACTGGGCGTTCGAGTCACGGTCGGACAACACAACGTACTGCACGCCACGGTTGATCGCACCGGAAACCTGCTCGCAGATCTCGGTCAGGCGGGCACGCAGCGCCGCTTCCCCACCTTCGGGGCGGTATAGGCCACGGACCTTCATGGCGATGCGGTCGCCGTCGGGGCTTTCGATATTCGCGATCTTGGCGAGCTGGTCGTTGTTGATCACGGGGAACGGCAGCGAGATCTGCGGCTGCCGGACCTGCTTGCCGTCCAGCAGGTTACCGTTCGGACCAATCGCGCACTTCAGCGAGGTAACCAGCTCTTCGCGGATGGCATCCAACGGCGGGTTGGTGACCTGGGCGAAGGACTGCACGAAGTAGTCAAACAACAAGCGCGGACGCTTGGAGAGCACGGCAACGGGAGTGTCTGAACCCATGGCACCCAGGGGCTCGGCACCGGTGCGGGACATCGGGCCAAGCAGGATCTTCAGCTCTTCGGTGGTGTAACCGAAAGTGCGCTGACGGATGTTCACGGAGGCAGCCGTGTGGACCACGTGCTCGCGTTCGGGGAGCTCGTTGATGTCGATCAGGTTGTCCTTGAGCCACTCAGCCCAGGGATTGGCGGCGGCGACCTCGGCCTTGACCTCGGCGTCGTCAATGATGCGGCCGGCCTCAGTGTCCACCAGGAACATCTTGCCGGGAGCTACGCGTCCCTTCTTGACCACGTTGGAAGGCTCAACCTCGATCACGCCGACTTCGGAGGCGAAGATGATCAGGCCGTCTTCGGTGATCCAGTAGCGTCCCGGGCGCAGGCCATTGCGGTCCAACGTTGCACCAACGAGGTTGCCGTCGGTGAAGGAGACAGCAGCAGGACCGTCCCACGGCTCCATGAGCAGTGAGTGGTACTCGTAGAACGCGCGGCGGGCGGGATCCATGGTGGCGTGGTTCTCCCACGCTTCCGGGATCATCATCATGATGGAGTGCGTGATGGGGCGGCCGGAGAGCCACAGGAGCTCGGCTACTTCGTCGAACGAAGCGGAGTCCGAGGCACCCGGGGTGCAGATCGGGTACAGCTCCTCGGGCACGGAACCCAGCAGAGGGCTGGCAAGCTGCGACTGGCGCGCACGCATCCAGTTGCGGTTTCCCTTGACCGTGTTGATTTCACCGTTGTGCGCGATGGTGCGGAAAGGCTGCGCCAATGGCCACGACGGGAACGTGTTGGTGGAGAAGCGCGAGTGCACAATGGCGAGTTTCGTCTTGAAGCGCTTGTCCGAAAGGTCCGGGTAGAACGGCTCAAGCTGGGCCGTGGTCAGCATGCCCTTGTACACAATGGTGCGCGAGGACAGCGACGGGAAGTACACGCCGAACTTGTTCTGGGCGCGCTTGCGGATTCGCCAGGCACGGGAATCCAGCTCATTGTGTTCGAGCTGCTCGCCGGTGGCCGAAGCAAAGAAGGGCTGCGCGAAGTACGGCATGCAAGCCCGCGCCATGGCGCCAACGAGGTCGGCCACGACGGGCACTTCACGCCAGCCGAGGACTGTGAGGCCCTCGTCGGCAGCAAGCGCCTCAATGCCGGCCTTCGCGTTGTCTGCTTCGCGGGATTCAGCAGGCAGGAAGGCAGTGCCCACAACGTACTGTCCGGGGGCAGGCAGTTCGAATTCGGTGACGGCCCTGAAGAACTCGTCCGGAACCTGCATGAGCAGGCCCGCACCGTCGCCGGTACCTTCGTCGGCGCCCACGGCGCCGCGGTGTTCGAGATTGCGGAGGGCGGTCAGTGCCGCTTCCACGATGTCGTATCCCGGTTCCCCGCGGAGCGTGGCAATAATAGCCAAGCCGCAGGCGTCCTTCTCCTTATCAGGGTTGTAAAGACCCTGGGCCTCCGGGAGCGCGGCAAAGCGCTTGAACGGAGACATGGCACCCTGAGGTTCGATATTTTCGGACCAACCGGGGTTATGAAGATGGGTCATGGGAGACGTCCTTCCTCGAGATCGTGCGTATGGAAGGGACAACGTTGGCCCCACCTTGCCTGCCCTGTGACGGGCACAACAAAGCGCTAGTTATTGGAATTGTAGGCCAGCCGATCCAGCGCAACGAACAGTTACGCAGACCTCTGGCCCCGGCTTGACCAGTGAACATCGGTATGCTGCGATCCGGTTTCCGGGGTGCCACGACGCTGTGGACTGGGCCCTACGAGCGGTGACTCTGTTGCCCCTGAACCGACGGCGACTACTTGGTGTCGTCTGCCTTCGGCGAGGATCCGGGGGCCTTCCTCGCGGCAGTCGCAGCAGGTGTGGAATCCGCGGCGGACGTGGTGTCCTTCGTAGAATCCCCTGCTGCATCCTGCGGCTCGTCAACGTGGCCCGGATCGCTTTGGTTATCTGGGAGATTACCACGCGAACCAGTATCTGAGACAGATGCGTCCACATCATGACTGGTGACGCTCGTCACCGCAGAGGGGCCGTTTTCGGCCTTCTCTTCTGGCTCCCGGCCCGGCAAATAAGGGGTGTCGGGCACCGGCCGGCCACGTCGGCCGAGGGCGAAGAAGATCGCCAGTGCCACGATGAAGACCAAGATGCTGGTCCACACGTTGAGCCTGGTGGTGATGCCGAACAGGGTGATTTGCTCTGCGTCGTCAATGCGGAGAGCCTCTATCCAAACACGGCCAAGGGTGTAGTACACGGCGTACAGCCAGAACAAGCGACCCCAACGGAAGCTGAACTTCTTGTCCAGCAGCAAGAGGATGGCGACGCCAACCAGGTTCCACACCATCTCGTAAAGGAACGTCGGGTGGAAGAGGGTGCCCGCAGCCATGTCGGCCGGGAAATTGGCATTGGCAGGATCAATCTCCAGGCCCCACGGCAAGGTGGTGGGCGCACCGAAGAGCTCTTGGTTGAACCAGTTGCCCAGGCGGCCGATGGCCTGCGCCAGCAGGAGGCCGGGCGCTGCTGCGTCCAGGAACGCCGTCAGCTTGACGCCTGCGCGCCGGCAGCCAATCCAAGCGCCCACGGCGCCGAGGATCACCGCACCCCAGATGCCAAGCCCGCCACGCTGAATCTGCGGAATCAGCGAGAGGTCTCCCGTGCCGTCGAAGCCAGGACCGAAGTAGGCGTCGGGAGACGAGAACACGTGGTAAAGGCGTCCACCGATGATGCCGAACGGGATCGCCCAGATGGCAATGTCCCACAGGCTTCCTTCAGGGGCGCCCCTGCGCTTCCATCGGGCAGAGGTCAACCAAAGGCCCACGATGATGCCCGCCAGGATGCAGAGAGCGTAGGCGTGGATACGCAACGTCCCCCACGGCAGCGGAATGTCGAAACCGGACCACGACGGGCTCGGGATACTCAGGGGGACCATTGCCGCTGCGTGGAGGACGGTCTGCATTCGCTTCGCTGTTTCCTTTTCCTAGGCTTCTGCAGCTGCGCGGCCCAGGCCGGCGCTGAGGTTCTTGGTGAGTTGCCCGACGGCGTCCACGCCGCCGTCGCGGAGGGCCGCCACCAGGGCGGTGCCAACGATGACGCCGTCGGCATAGGCGGCGATTTCACGGACGTGGTCCGGGTTGGAGACACCCAAACCAACACAGACCCTCTCCGCTCCGGCTGCATGGGCGCGGGCGACGACGTCTTCCGCGCTGCTGCTGACCGAAGTGCGTGTTCCGGTGACGCCCATGATCGAGACCGCATAGACGAATCCGCGGCTGGCCTTGACTGTCATGTCGAGGCGTTCGGGAGTCGATGAGGGTGCCACGAGGAACACCCGGTCCAGTCCGTACTTGTCCGAGGCTTCAAACCATTCTGAGGCTTCGTCCGGAATGAGGTCCGGCGTAATGAGCCCTGCTCCCCCGGCTTCGGCCAGGCGGCGGGAGAACTCGTCAACGCCCATCCGCATCACCGGGTTCCAGTACGTCATTACCAAGACCGCGGCGTCAGTTGCCGCGGTAATCCCGGCAACGACGTCGAAAACGTCCGCAACGCGGAAACCATTGGAGATGGCTTCGGTGGTGGCGGCCTGGATGACGGGGCCGTCCATCACAGGATCCGAGTAAGGGATGCCGATTTCGATGAGGTCAGCGCCGTTGCGGGCCAGCGCAATACCGGCCTCGATGCTCTCCCGTACCGTCGGGTAACCCGCAGGCAGGTAGCCCACCAGGGCTGCCCGGCCTTCGGACTTGGCCCGGTCAATGGCGGCAGCGGATTTGCTGGCGAATTGTTCAGTCATCACTTCTGGTCCTCGTTGACGTCCGCGGTTGCTTCGGACGTACGGTCTGTGGGTCCCTTGGGCTTGCGTGTGGACAACGTGGTGCCCTTGACGTGCCCTTCCTCATCCAACATGTTGAACCAGGCGGCGGCCGTCTCAACATCCTTGTCGCCACGCCCGGACAGATTGACGATCACGGAGACGTCGGAGGGCGTTTCCTTGCCTGCTGTGAGGCGCTGGCCAATCTTGATGGCACCGGCCAAGGCGTGCGAGGACTCAATGGCAGGAATAATGCCCTCGGTCCGGCACAGGAGGCTGAACGCGTCCATGGCTTCGGTGTCGGTGACGGCCTCATAGGTGACCCGCCCGATGTCCGCAAGGTACGAGTGCTCGGGCCCAACACTGGGGTAGTCCAAACCGGCCGAGATTGAGTGGGACTCGATGGTCTGACCATCTTCATCCTGCATGAGGTACGAACGGGCGCCGTGCAGTACGCCCGGGCGGCCCAGGGAGATGGCTGCAGCATGCCGGCCGGTCTCTACGCCTTCGCCGCCGGCCTCAAAGCCATAGATCTTTACAGACGCGTCATCCAGGAACGCGTGGAACAAGCCAATGGCGTTCGAGCCGCCACCGATGCATGCACAGATAGCGTCCGGAAGCTTTCCGGTCTGCTCCAGGATCTGGCCGCGGGCTTCCTCACCAATGACTTCATGGAAGTAACGGACCATGGCGGGGAAAGGATGCGCGCCGGCGGCGGTGCCCAGCAGGTAATGCGTGTGCTCCACGTTCGAAACCCAGTCACGAAGGGCGTCGTTGATGGCGTCCTTCAACGTTTGGGAACCGTTGGTCACAGGGACCACTGTGGCCCCAAGCAGCTGCATGCGGGCCACGTTCAGCGCCTGGCGGCGGCAGTCCTCAGCGCCCATGTAGACCACGCACTCGAGGCCCAACAGGGCGGCGGCGGTAGCACTGGCCACGCCGTGCTGTCCGGCGCCCGTCTCAGCGATAACGCGGGTCTTGCCCATGCGTTTCGCCAGAAGGGCTTGGCCCAGTACGTTGTTGATCTTGTGGGAACCGGTGTGGTTGAGGTCCTCCCGCTTAAGGAAGATGCGTGCCCCACCGGCGTGCTCCGAGAAGCGCTTGGCCTCCGTGAGCAAGGACGGCCTGCCCGAGTAGTTCTTGTTGAGGTCCTTCAGCTGCGCGATGAAATCGGGATCAGCCTTGGCTTTCTCAAAGGTGTCCTGGACTTCATCGAGGGCGGCGATGAGGGATTCAGGCATCCAGCGTCCGCCATAGCTGCCAAAGTAGGGCCCGGAGGCGTTACGCAGCGAAGGGCCACCTTGCAGGAATGCGTCGGCCGCATTCTCTTCTGAGCCGGCTGTTGGCGCGTCGACCATCAGTCTCACCGTCCTGTTCCAGATAGTTCTTTGGGTAGTTCCACGTGCCACAAGGCAGCCGCGGGCGCTTGCCCGGGCTGCCTTATGACTATTCGCCGTGATTCAGTTACTGCCTCAGTTCCTGACGGCGATGGCTGCAGCTCCAGCTGCCTTGAATTCGGTAATACGTTCGCGTGGGGTGGAGTCGCTGACCAGCGCCTCCCCCACCAGGATGGCGTTGGCACCACCCGCTGCGTAATGCGATACGTCCTCTGGACCCCTGACACCCGATTCCGCGACGATGACGGACCCAGCCGGAATCAATCCCGCCAAAGACCCGAAAACCGAGCGGTCGACGTCGAGCGTCTTAAGGTTGCGGACGTTGATGCCAACAATCTTGGCCTTCGCCGCAACGGCGCGCTCAATTTCTTCTTCGGTGTGGGTTTCCACCAGGACGTTCATGCCTAGCTCGTGGCTCAGTGCGCTGAACTCGGCAAGCTCGGAGTCGGACAAGGCCGCCACGATGAGCAGGATGAGGTCGGCACCGTGGGCACGGGCTTCCCAGATCTGGTACTCGTCAACGGTGAAGTCCTTGCGCAGCAGGGGAACGTCGACGGCGGCACGAACAGCATCGAGATCGGCCAGCGACCCGCCGAACCGGCGCTGTTCTGTAAGGACGCTGATGACGGATGCTCCGCCGTCGGCGTACTGCACCGCAAGCGACGCGGGGTCGGCGATCGGTGCGAGGTCGCCCTTGGAGGGGCTGCGCCGCTTGATTTCCGCGATGACCTTGAGGTCGTTGCGCACGGAGGAGGGACCGCCCAAGGCGGCCCAGGCATCACGGGCAGGAGCGGAACCTGCGGCGCGCTCCTTCAGCTCGACGAGGGACACGAGCCGGCGGCGGGCGTCCATCTCCTCCTTGACGCCAACAATGATGTCATCAAGAACGGTCACGACTAGTGGCCGTTGTTCTGCAGCTTGCTGCCGCCAACTCCGTAGCCCGCCTTGCGCATTACCAAGCCCACGATGAGGCCGATGACCATGACAACCAGCCCGCCAACAAAGATGGGCGTGCTGGCGATGACGAAAGCGATGGAGGAAATCAGGGCGCCAACCAGCATCACAATCACGCAGGTCCAGGCAGCCGGGCTATTACCGTGGCCAATGGCGTCAGCGTGGCTGGCCATGGTGGATTCAGCTTGGTTTGCGGACACTGTGGTTTTGCTCATGTGGAATCTCCTCAGGATGAATACTGCTTACATTCTGCCATTTATTGACGGCGTCCGGGACATCGTCCGACGTCAGGACCGGCCGAGGCGCTTTTGTTGCGCCGGACCGGCCCGAAAGCCCGATTTTCGCTGCTACGTAGGGTCTTCACCACGCGACAGCCTGTCCCAGCTGTCAATCTCGTCCACGGGTTCGTTGCCCTGTTTCCTGGCAGCAGCGTCGTACTTGGTGCGTGACTTCCAGTGGCGCCCGGCGAACGGCAACAGGACTGCGCAGACGGCCAACAGGACGCCTGCGCAGACGGCGACGATGGGGAAAGCCGTCGCAGCCACGTTCGCCTGGCCTCCGGAGATGCCAGTGGCTGCGGCAATGGAACCCTGTGCAGCACCAAGCGGATCAGCCAGCACCGTAATGGCCGCCAGGATGATCCCTACGGCAGTCAGGGCGATGATGGCCGCAATGATCCACCGTGCGATCTTCCCGGCAATGGAGGCGGCCAAGCCGCCGGCCAAGGCAACCAGCGCCAGGGCGGTGACGGCAGTGGCGGCTTTGCTGCCTTGGACGTGGAGGTTGCTGTTGGAGGCACCGGTGGGGTCCAATTGCACCTCGATCCACGTCTGGGTGGTGGTTCCAAAGACCACCAGCGCAAGGACCGCCGTGGCCAGGATCAGGGTGGAC
The DNA here is from genome assembly GCF_007786235.1 of Paenarthrobacter nitroguajacolicus. Taxonomy (GTDB): domain Bacteria; phylum Actinomycetota; class Actinomycetes; order Actinomycetales; family Micrococcaceae; genus Arthrobacter; species Arthrobacter nitroguajacolicus_A. The sequence continues at coordinate 17,163 of NZ_VNFK01000016.1, forward strand.
TTGCGCGCCCACCGTGGCGGCTTCGTGCTGGTTGGAGCGGAAGAGGCCGTGCTCATGGGGCTGAAGTCCCGCCGTCGACAATTCCTGCGTCCCGCACGGTTTCACCGGAAATGTTCTGCAGTGAACCGGCAGTGTGGACCGCCCGCAGGGGTGCCGCAGCCTTGTTCACTGTTTCCAAGGCCTCGGAAGGCTTATGCGAATCGGCTACGATTCCACCTCCGGCTTGAACGTAGGCGCGGCCCTCCCGGAGCAGGGCGGACCGGATGGCAATGGCCATGTCCATATCGCCGGCGAAGTCCAGGTAACCCACCACACCGCCGTAGATTCCGCGACGGTGTGGTTCGAGTTCGTCGAGGAGGCGCAAAGCACGCGGTTTGGGCGCTCCGGAGAGCGTGCCTGCAGGGAACGTGGCCTTCAGGACGTCGTAGGCCTTGGCCTGGGGGGCGAGCTCGCCCACCACCGTGGAAACGAGGTGCATGATGTGGCTGAACCGCTCCACCTCCATGAACTGGGTGACGTCGACGGTACCGGCCACGCACACCTTGGAGAGGTCGTTGCGGGACAGGTCAACCAGCATCAGGTGCTCGGCACGCTCCTTTTGGTCTGCCAGAAGTTCCGTCGCCAGCGCTTTGTCCGCCTCCACGGTCTTCCCACGAGGACGCGATCCGGCGATCGGGTGCGTGATGACTTCCTCGCCGGTCACCGTGACCAGGGCCTCCGGCGATGAACCCACGATCGAATACTCGCGGCCGTCCGCATCTTGCAGGCTGAAGAGGTACATGTACGGACTGGGGTTGGTGTTGCGCAGTACGCGATAGACATCCAGGGGATCCGCTGCACACTCCATTTCGAAGCGTCGGGAGATCACCACTTGGAAAACTTCACCGTCCACGATTGCTTCTTTGCCGCGGTCGATCGCTTCCAGGTATTTGGCCTCGTCCCAACGCTCCTGCACGCTGGAGGCGAAGTCCAGAGCGGCCGTCTCCAGCACGGACACCGGTTGGGCAACCGGTGTGCTGACCTGGTCCAGCAAGCCTTTCACCCGGGCCACGGCGTCGTGCCACGCATCGTCCACGCGGTCGGAACTGTCATCGAAGTTGATCGCGTTGGCAATCAGGAGGACGGTTCCATCCACATTGTCGTGGACCGCCATGTCGGTCACCAGGTTCAGCGCCATCTCGGGCAACTGCAGGTCATCCTCGGGCGGAGACGTGAGCCGCTCCCAGTGACGAACGGCTTCCCACCCAAGGAAGCCCACCAGCCCGGAAGTGAATGGCGGGAGCCCCTCGAAGCGGTCCGTCTGCAGAGCGGCAATAGTGTCGCGGACCGCTTCCACCGGGTTACCGGATACCGGCACACCGACAGGTGGTTCGCCGATCCAGTGTGCTTGGCCTTCCTTGGTTGTCAGCGTGGCGCGCGACTTGGAACCGATGAAGGAATAGCGGGACCACGCACCCCCAACCGCTGCTGATTCCAGGAGGAACGTCCCTGGCTGCCCCTTGGCCAGCTTCCGGTAGAGGCCGATGGGAGTCTCGGCGTCTGCGAGGACTTTGAGGCGCACGGGGATGACACGGCTGTGGACGGCGAGTTCGCGGAACTCTTCCAGGCCCGGGCTGATGATTCCAAGGTCCTGCATGGCTATAGTTCTCCGCCTTTGGTCTGAGGTGGTGCGTCAGTGGAAAGTGGTGGATGCCTTAGTCGCGGTGGCCCGTAACGACACTGAAGTCTCGACCATCGAAGCAGGTCCGGGTTCCGGTGTGGCAGGCTGCGCCGATCTGGTCCACGCGGATCAGGAGGGCATCGCCGTCGCAGTCCAGGGCGACAGACTTCACGAACTGTACGTGTCCGGAGGTGTCGCCCTTACGCCAGTACTCCTGGCGGGAGCGGGAGTAGAACGTGACGCGCCCGGAGGTCATGGTGCGGTGCAGCGCTTCGTCGTCCATCCAGCCGAGCATCAGGACCTCGTTGGTGTCGTGCTGCTGGACGATAGCGGCAACGAGGCCGGCGGCGTCACGCTTGAGGGCGTTTGCGATCTCCTGCGGCAAGGGACCTGCGGGGTCGCTGGAAAGCTCCGGGGCAGGAGTTGGGCTGGGGGCGGACTGCTCTGACATCGGATTAAGTCTAGTGCCTTTGGCGGGAGCCGGATTCTGCGGCGGTTCCACTGCGCAAGAGTGGCCTGATCGTGCTAGTTTCACAAGTGATGCATTTCGTCGATCCCTCCCGAGAAGTACTGGCCGAAACCCTGCTGGCGGCCGGGCCTGACTCCCCCACGCTCTGCGAAGGGTGGCAGACACGGGACCTCGCTGCGCACTTGTATCTTCGCGAACGGAAAATCGCGGTGGGCCTGGGGCTCCTGATCCCCAGCTTGGGCAAGGCGTCCGAGAAGGCAACGTCCAAGCTCGCAGCCAAGCTGAAGAACACGGACGCCTACGCCGATCTCGTGAAAACTTTCCGCGCGGGACCTCCAGCCTTATCTCCTTTGAAGATCAAAGCCCTGGATGAGACGTCCAACCTCATCGAGTATTTTGTGCACACCGAAGACATCCGCCGCGCCGGTGATCGTTGGGCGCCCCGAGCACTCGACGAAGCCTATTCGGACGCACTCTGGGACGAACTGATCAAGCGCGCGGCCTTCCTGTACCGCGGAGTGGATCTCGGCATCGTCCTGGTTCGGCCTACCGGTCCCCGGCACGTTGCCAAGCGCGCTCCAGTTTCCGTGGCCATCGTTGGCGAGCCGGGCGAACTGCTCATGCATGCGCATGGCCGCACCAGTCAGGCCCTGGTCACTTTCGAAGGCCAGCCGGACGCCGTCGCACTTCTGCAGTCCGCAGACATCGGCCTCTAACCACCCACAGGACATAACAGGAATGGAGGGTCACCCTGCGGTGACCCTCCATTGCTGTTTGAACGCTCAGACTAGCGGACCTCGAAACCTGCCGCACGGATCGCTCCCTTGACCTGAGCGATCATATCGTCCGGACCGAAGTGGAACACTGAGGCTGCCAGCACGGCGTCCGCGCCGGCTTCAACAGCTGGCGGGAAATGCGCAGGCACCCCGGCACCGCCCGAGGCGATGATCGGGATGTTCACGGCTGCGCGAACCAGGCGGATCAGCTCAAGGTCGAAACCGTCCTTGGTACCGTCGGCGTCAATCGAGTTGAGCAGGATTTCTCCCACCCCCCTGTCTGCGGCTTCTTTGGCCCAGGCGACGGCATCGATTCCGGTGCCGGTGCGGCCTCCGTGGGTGGTTACTTCAAAACCGGACGACGTCGGGACCTCACCTTCGCGGGTGCGGCGGGCATCCACGGAGAGCACCAGTACCTGCGAGCCGAAGTGGCGGGTGATTTCGTCAATCACGTCCGGCCGTGCGACTGCCGCAGTATTGATGGATGCCTTGTCTGCACCGAAGCGCAGGAGCTTGTCCACCTCCGCCACACCGCGGACGCCACCGCCCACGGTCAGCGGAATAAACACTTCCTCGGCAGTGCGACGGACAACATCGAAGGTGGTTTCGCGGTTACCCGAGGACGCAGTGACGTCGAGGAACGTCAGTTCGTCCGCCCCGCCATTGTCATACCGGTGCGCGAGCTCCACCGGATCGCCGGCGTCCCGAAGGCCTTCGAAATTAACGCCTTTGACGACGCGGCCTGCGTCTACGTCCAGGCAAGGAATGACGCGTACGGCTACAGCCATGTGCTGCTCCTAGATTCTGCTGGGCTCTGCTTGATCGATGTCCGGGATCAGATGCGGCAGGCGTGGATGCTGCTGACCAGGATGGCGCGTGCTCCGAGGTCGTAGAGTTCGTCCATGATGCGGTTGGTTTCCTTCTTGGGAACCATGGACCGCACGGCAACCCACTCGGAATCCCGGAGCGGCGATACAGTGGGAGATTCAAGGCCTGGGGTCAACGCGGCGGCGTCTTCAACGAGGTCCTTACGGATGTCGTAGTCCATCAGCACGTACTGGCGCGCCACGAGGACACCCTGCAGGCGGCGAATCAGGATCTCGATTTCCTTGGCTGTTCCGTTGGCAGCACCACCGGAACCGGAGCGGCGGATCAGCACGGCCTCGGACTTGAGGATGGGATCGCCGAAGATTTCCATGCCGGCGGCCTTGAGCGTATTACCGGTCTCCACGACGTCGGCGATCGCGTCCGCGACGCCGAGACGTACAGAGGATTCCACCGCGCCATCAAGGCGGACAACCTTGGCGTTGACGCCGCGCTCTTGGAGGTAGTCGCGCAGGAGACCGTCGTAGCTGGTGGCCAGGCGCTTGCCTTCGAGCTGCTCGACGCCGGTGAAGTCGCCCACGGGGCCAGCGAACCGGAATGTCGAGGGGGCAAATCCCAGGGGAAGCAGTTCTTCGGCTTCCACCTTTGCGTCAAGGAGGAGGTCCCGGCCGGTGATGCCGACATCCAGGGTGCCCTGGCCTACGTAAACAGCAATGTCGCGGGGACGGAGGAAGAAGAACTCGATGTCGTTGTCGGGATCAACCATCACCAGCTCACGCGAATCGCGGCGCTGGCGGTAACCGGCCTCGGACAGCATTGCCGAGGCGGCTTCGGACAGGGATCCCTTGTTGGGGACTGCTACACGGAGCATTGGGGAGACTTTCTTTTTGGAATGGAGGTTTCAGGCACATCGGCCACGCGTTTGGCTTCGCCTCGGGAGGGCGAAGTGGCGTGGCTAGAGATGCTTGTAAACGTCTTCCAGGCTGAGGCCCTTGGCGAGCATGAGGACCTGCAGGTGGTACAGCAACTGGGAAATTTCCTCAGCAGCGGCCTCGTCCGATTCGTACTCCGCGGCCATCCAGACTTCGGCGGCCTCTTCGACCACCTTCTTGCCGATGCCGTGGATTCCGGAGTCCAGTTCGGTCACCGTGCGCGAACCTGCCGGGCGGGTCGCTGCTTTCTCACTCAGTTCTGCGAACAGCGTCTCGAAATTCTTCACGCCCTCCAGACTACTTGCTCCGGGGCTGGTGCCGCTTGTTGGGGCGCTGCATGACGGAAGGGATGTGAGTGAAGACACACTCACAGCCCTTCCGGCGCCCGCTGAGGGCAATACGCCTAGCTGAATTGCTTGAGGGTCACCGCCGTGGCAAGGGCGGCCGTTACGGCTTCGTGGCCCTTGTCTTCCTGGGAACCGGGAAGGCCGGCACGGTCAAGACCTTGCTGTTCGGTGTCGCAGGTGAGTACGCCGAAGCCAACCGGCACGCCGGTGCGGACGCTGACATCGGTGAGTCCCGACGTCGCGGCCTGGCAGACGTAGTCGAAGTGCGGCGTGCCGCCACGGATCACGACGCCGAGCGCAACCACGGCGTCAAAGTGCGGTGCCAGCCGCGCTGCCGCGACCGGGAGTTCGAAGCTTCCCGGAACACGCAGCAAGGTGGGCTCAGCGATGCCGGCTTCTTTGGCCGCGCGAAGGGCACCGTCTACCAGTCCGTCCATGATCTGGGTATGCCAACTGGCCGCCACGATGGCGAGCTTCAGCTGCGAGGTTTCCTCGGGGTTGAGTGTGGTGAGGTCGATGGTGGGCGCGCCGTGTCCGCTCATGGTGTGCTGTGAATCCGTTCAGTCTTGGTTGGTGTCAAAGGTGTGCGTTGAAGGTGTCTTACCGTTGCTGACGGGCTCGACGTCAAGTGTCAGCCGGTGGTCCATCCGGTCCTTCTTGGTCTGCAGGTAGCGCAGGTTCTGTTCGCGTGAGGGCACCTCGGTGGGCACCATTTCCACGACGGTCACGCCGGCCTTGTCCAGGCGGTGCTGCTTGTCCGGGTTGTTGCTCAGCAACCGGACCTCGTGGAGGCCCATCTCGGCGAGGATTTGTCCCGCCGCAGTGTAGGACCGGGCATCAACCGGCAAGCCAAGCTGCTCGTTGGCTTCGACGGTATCGAACCCGGCTTCCTGCAAGGCATAGGCCTTGATTTTGTTGGCCAGTCCGATGCCGCGTCCTTCCTGTCCACGCAGGTAAAGCAGCGTTCCACCCTCTTCGTGGATGAGTTCCAAGGCGAACGCGAGTTGTTCGCCGCAATCGCAACGATAGGAACCGAAAACATCGCCTGTCAGGCACTCCGAGTGAAGGCGGACCAGCGGCGCACGTCCACCTTTGGGAGGGTTCGGCGAGCTGACGGCAAGATGTTCAACGCCGGTGACGTGGTCCGTCCAGGCCTGCGCCACAAAGTCGCCAAAGGCAGTGGGCAGTTGGACGATCGGCCCACCGCTTACCGGGTGTGGCGAGGGGTCCGTGTGGTCGCCACTGCGTGTTGTCGATGCGGTCATCGCTTCTCCTCGTCTGCCCGTGAAATATGTCCCGCCTGGGACTCTACCGCTTCAACGTATGACACCAGGTCCTCGATGGAGATGAGGGGGCATCCGTGTTCTGCGGCAAACCCTCGCAGGCTGTCCAAGCGCATCATTTCACCGTCGTCATGTACCAACTCTGCGATCACACCCACCGGGGCAAGCCCGGCAAGACGACACAAGTCCACGGCAGCTTCCGTGTGTCCCGGACGTTCACGCACTCCACCCTTAACGGCCCGCAACGGAAAAATATGCCCGGGCCGCGTAATGGAGGCCGGAGTGCTGCTCGGATCAGCCAGGATGCGGGCCGTCAAAGCACGGTCCGTTGCCGAAATGCCGGTGCTGACCCCCATCGCGGCGTCGCAGGAAACAGTGTAGGCAGTTCCCTTGGCGTCCTCGTTGATCTCCACCATGGGCGGCAGGACGAGGGCGTCCGCCCGTTCCCCTTCCAACGGGACGCAGATGACGCCGGATGAATACCGGATGGTCCATCCCATGAGGGCGGGGGTGGCGTGCTGGGCGGCGAAGATGATGTCGCCCTCGTTCTCACGGTCCTCGTTGTCCACAACAACCACGGCCTGGCCCGCAGCCATCGCGGCGATGGCCGTTTCCACGGGATCGAGTCCGGTACGCCGCACGGGGGCAGACGTCTTGGCCGGGGCGCTCATCGCTTTGCCCCCTGCGTCGGCGCGAACGACAAAAGCCGCTCGGTGTATTTGGCCAGCACATCCACTTCCAGGTTGACGCGGCCTCCTACGGCCTTGGCTCCCAGCCCGGTTTCTTCCAGGGTGGTGGGAATCAGGCCCACTTCGAACCATGGCTCCGCTTCGGCAGCTGCACTGACGGCAGTCACCGTCAGCGAAACACCGTCGACGGCGATCGAACCTTTCTCGGCAATGTAACGTGCCAGCGGGGCCGGGACGCCAAACCGCAGGCGGTCCCAGTTGCCCAGCGCCTCGCGCTCCAGCAACTCACCCACGCCGTCCACGTGCCCTTGGACCACATGGCCGTCAAGGCGTCCACCGGCAGGAACACAGCGTTCCAGGTTCACCGTGTCTCCTGGCGCCAGTTCCCCAATGGTGGTGCGGATGAGGGTTTCGCCCATGACATCGACGCTGAAATCCTGGCCTTTGATCTGCGTAGCTGTCAGGCAAACTCCGTTAACTGCGATGGATCCGCCCAGAGCCAGGTCGCCTGTGGTGGTTGGGGCTTTCAAGCGCAGGGTCGCGCTGGCACTGCCGTCATGTTCAATGCCCAGCACAGTGCCTTGTTCTGCAACGATTCCGGTAAACATCAGTGTCCTCCTGTGACATATTCCGCAGCTTCCCTGCGCGGAATCGAATTTTTGGTGGTGCTGGCGGCGGTCCTTGTGGACCGCAAGTGCAGCCGAAGGTCGTTTCCGAGGGTCTGGACCGCGCCGCCGCCCGCCTCGTCCCAGGACCAGTGCTGGGCATCGGCCAAGGTGGTGATCCCCAGGTCATTGAGGGCGGGCGTTCCGGAGCCAAGGAGCGTGGGTGCCAGGTAAATGATCAGTTCATCCACCAGCTCGGCGGCCAGGAAGGTACTCAAGATGCTCGAGCCACCCTCCACCATCACGTGGCGGACTCCTTCATCGAAGAGCCTGCTGAGGGCTTCCACCGGGTCCCTTGTGGGAAGGTGCACGAAGCGCCCGTCAGCCGCACGCACGGCTGCGTCTTCGGGTACATCCCTCAGGCCCATGACTGCCCGAAGTGGCTGGCGTTCGGAGAGTTCACCGTCAGGTGTGCGGGCCGTAAGCCGGGGGTCGTCGATGAGGACCGTCCCCGTCCCCACCAGGATCGCGTCGATAAGTCGGCGCAACCCATGATTGTCCGCCAGCGATTCCGGGCTGGAAATCCACTGGCTGCTGCCGTCTGCAGCGGCTATCCGGCTGTCCAGCGTCTGTGCGATGTGCAAGGTGACGAAGGGGCGTTTGGAGGCAACGGCGTCGAACCACTCGCGGTTGAGGTCCAGCGACTCGGCAAGCGCCAGCCCGGACCGGACCTCAACGCCCGCCTCGCGGAGGGTACGGGCGCCGCCCGCGGCAGGATCGTGGGGATCGTCGACGGCGTAAATCACCTTTGCGATTCCGGCTTCAATGATGGCCTGCGCGCAGGGACCGGTGCGGCCCACGTGGTTGCACGGCTCAAGTGTGACCACCATGGTGGTCCCACTGGTGTCGATACCCTGCCGACGGGCCTCAAGGATCGCGTCGGCTTCGGCATGGGCGGTTCCCGCGCCGCGATGGTAGCCGGTGGCAAGTCGCTCGCCTTCCGGGCTGAGGATCACTGCACCAACCAATGGATTCGCACCGCGGGGACCAGCCAGCGCGGCCGCCAGCGCTGCGTCCATGGCGGTGCTTTCCGCGCTGGTGAAGACAACGTCTGAAATGCTCACTGGGCAGCTCCCACGGGAACGGCTGCTGGCTTGGGGCGGTCACGTTCACGCTTTTCCGCCCGCCACCACACGAAGAATCCAGTGAGGGTGAAGAAGCCGTAGAACAAGTACATGACGGCGCTGGCATAGTAGCCGGCACTGAAGAGGAGGGGGACACCCACGATGTCCACGGCAACCCAGATCAGCCAAAACTCGGTCCATCCACGAGCCATCCCGTAGGTAGCCAGGAGCGATCCCATGAAAGTCCAGGCGTCAGCCCAGACGGGTGGGTAGGAGCCAAGGGAGTCGAACACCGGTGTCAACGCCGCGGTGCCTGCCACCATCGCACCAATCAGGGCAATGCGGACCTTGTTACTGGCCCAGCCCGGGACAATCGCTCGTCCTTGGGTGCTGGATTGCCTTCCTTGCTGCCAGCGGTACCAGCCATAGACTGCGACCGCTATGAACATGACCTGCCGTGCGGCCTGGCCCCACAGCGTAGCCGGAGCGGCCGCGCCAAAAACATTGCCGAGGAAGACCGTCAGCAGCAGGATGTTGCCGAGGATACCGATCGGCCATGCCCAGACTTTTCGGCGCATGCCGCCGAGGGCGCTGAGGAGCCCAAAGATGTTTCCAAGCACTTCGCGTAAGACAAGAGCAGACCCTCCAACGGGGATCTGTGCTTCGAAGAGCCATCGCAGAAAGTCCATGCCGTTCCTTCCCAGTAAGCCGCGATGACTCCGGGGGTGTACGACAGCGCAATGCCGGGCGTCGCTCAAGGAACTCCCACGGCATGACTGTACGTGCTTCTCCCATCCAGACTTTAACTGTCGGTACCGGAATTCCACCGGTTCAACCGTCTGCCACCGAATCCCAATCACTTGGAACCCACTGGCGCGCGGGTCGCGGACTATAACCGCCGGTTCGGACTTACACCGACCCCGGAGCACGTATGTGTGTTGTTATTCTGCCACAACTACCCTGATGGCCGGGCTATTCCCGGCCATCTTCGTAACATGTGGTGACGGTCGTCAGGCTTTCGTCGAAGCAGCAGCCGCCTGACCCGCAGCGCGGAGCAGGTCAATCGCCACTGCGGGATCCTCGTGCCCGTAAACTGCCGAACCTGCAACGAAAACGTTCGCACCGGCCTCTGCCGCCCGAACAATGGTTTCTTCGGTGATTCCGCCATCCACTTGGATGGCCACTCCAATACCCGAACCTTCGATTGCTGCCCGGGCCCGCCGGATCTTGGGCAACGTGATGTCCAGGAACGACTGTCCACCGAAGCCGGGCTCCACCGTCATGATCAACAGCATGTCCAACTCACTGAGCATGTCCAAGAAGGGCTCCACCGGGGTGGCAGGGCGCAACGCCATGCCAGCCTTTGAGCCACGGGCCCGCAGTTCGCGAGCCAGTTTGACCGGAGCCATGGCAGCTTCAGCATGGAACGTCACCGACGCGACTCCTGCGTCCGCGTAGGCAGGAGCCCATCGATCGGCGTCGGAAATCATCAAGTGGGCGTCCAAAGGGATGGGGCTGACAGCCTGAATCCTCTGCACCACCGGTAAGCCGAGCGTCAGGTTGGGCACAAAATGGTTGTCCATGACGTCCACATGGACGGCGTCGGCGTTGCTGATCCGCTGTAGCTCCGCCTCAAGGTTGACGAAATCTGCGGACAGGATGCTCGGGTTGATACAGCACTGAGACAAGGCAGCCCCTTCGGGTGAGTGGTTGTCGAGGGAGTGCTGCGGCGGCCGGGCGTAGGGCCCCACCTGCTGCAGCCGGTGTTTGCGGTTACGCCTTTTTACGGATAATTGCCATGAACATGGCGTCCGTTTGATGGACGTGGGGCCAAAGCTGGGCCGTGAGTTCGTGACCGGCGCCCAGGTTGCCGGTGAGGCTGACATGGTCCAGTGCCTGTCCGGCGTCGAGCAGTTCCAGGTCGTCACGCTTGCCGAGCACGTCACCCACAACAGCGGTGGTTTCAGCCGGATGCGGCGAGCACGTCACATAAGCCACTACACCGCCCGGTTTAACGGCGTCAATGGCGGACTTCAACAGTTCGCGCTGCAAGGGACCGAGGTCGCCGATGTCCTTGGGTGAGCGGCGCCAGCGAGACTCCGGCCGCCTGCGCAAGGCACCGAGACCACTGCACGGGACGTCCACCAGGACACGATCAAAAGTCTCAGGCTGTTCAGCGCCGACTTCGCGCCCATCACCGGTCCGCACAGTCCAGGAATCGTGAGGAACAGCAGAGAGCGCCTGCTGAACCAGCTTGGCCCGGTGAGGTGCGGGCTCGTTGGCCAGGAGGGTGGCCCCATCGCGATGTGCCAGCGCGGCCAGGAGCGCAGCTTTGCCGCCGGGGCCAGCACACAGGTCCAGCCACTTTTCATGTTGGCCAGGAGACCCCGCCAACTCGACGCCGGCCAAAGCACGTGCCACCAACTGTGATCCGACATCCTGGACACGGGTACTGCCGCGGCGGACCGACTCAAAACGGCCGAGGTCGCCGCCGGCAGAGAGGGCTGAATCTTCCACCAATTCACCAGCGGTGGCACCATTGTCAAAGGCTTCATCCAAGTTGCCCAAGCCCGGCAACGCCACGAGGTTAACCACCGGCGCGGCGTTGTCGGCCTCCAGGAGATCGTTGATCTCGGTCTTGGGCCGACCATGGTTCACCAGCGATTGGCGCAAGGCCCGGACAATCCACTCCGGGTGGGCATGGCGCAGGGCAGCAATTCTAGTCTCGTCCGTTTCCTGGTCCAGCAGGATGTCCAACCACTCGTCCATGCTGTGGGCAGTGACTTTGCGGAGCACGGCGTTGATAAGGGCCGACGGTCCGGCCCCAATGACCGCCCGCGCCAGGCCGACCGTCTGGTCCAAGGCGGCGTGGGCGGGAACGCGCATCGATAGGAGCTGGTGGGCACCGATCCTCAAGGCATCCAGGATCGCTGGATCCAACTGCTCGAGGGGACGGTCCACACAGCGGGCCAGGATGGCATCGTAGGTGCCCTGACCGCGCAGGGCGCCGTAGCTCAGCTCAGTGGCGAATCCGGCATCGCGCCGATCGAGGCGGTGTTCGCGGATGCGTGCTGGAAGGACAAGGTTAGCGTAGGCGTCCTCGGAAGCGACGGCGCGGAGCACTTCAAAAGCAACCAACCGCGCTGGGTCAGCACGGCGTGTGCGCTGCGACGGGGCGTTATTGGAGAAGCCCCTTTGGGGCCCCCTGTTCCGCTCCCGCCCTTGGGCGTTGCGTCTGCTCTGCCCCCCGGCACCACGGTTTCCTTGCCCTCCGCCGTCCCGGCTCCCGCTGTTGTTGGGGCCTCGACGGCCGGACTCACTCATTCGAATACCACTCTCTCAGGCGATGCCAAGCCGCGGGCCCAATCGGCCGACGACATCATTTTCTTGCCGGCCGGCTGAATTCGGCCAAGCTCCACGGCGTGGGAACCAGTGCCCACGAGTACGGATTTACCATCCACCCGGATGGCTCCTGGTGCGAGATCCTTGACCTCGGGCCTCAGCTTCACAGGTTCAAGCTTTACCCGTTGGCCCTCCAACATGGTCCATGCCCCGGGCTCCGGGGTGACTCCACGTGCACGGCGGTTCAAGGCGAGCGCTGGCAGCTGCCAGTCCAAGCGCCCGTCGTCCAGAGTCAGTTTGGGAGCCAATGACACCTCCCCTGCTTGCGGCTGCGGAGCAGCTTGTCCGGCGTCGATGGCTGAAAGGGTCTGGCTCAGCAGTACAGCCCCGCTGATGGACAGCCGCTCAAGCAGGTCACCGGCGGTGTCTTCCGGGCGGACAGTTTCGGTGAGCGTTCCAAACACGGGGCCGGTATCAAGGCCTTCCTCGAGCTGGAACGTGGCGGCGCCGGTGATGTCATCCCCGGCGATGATGGAGCGCTGAACAGGGGCCGCGCCCCTCCAGGCGGGCAAAAGTGAGAAATGCAGGTTGACCCAACCATGAGTGGGGACACCAAGGGCGGCGCGCGGAACAATGCCGCCGTAAGCAACGATGGCCGCTACATCCGGCGAGTACTCCGCGATGCGCGCCGTGGTGGCGGCGTCAACCTTGGCCGCTCGAATGACCTCGATGCCCAACTCTTCGGCGCGGGCCGCTACAGGAGAGGGAGTCATGACACGCTTGCGGCCCAATGGCGCGTCCGGTCGGGTGAGGACGGCGACGACGTCAAAGCCGGCCTTAACCAACGCTTCCAGAGAGGGTACGGCGACGGCGGGGGTTCCTGCGAAGAGTACCCTCACTCGGGAACCCCGAAACTGCCGCCACCGAAGCTGGAGCCCACAGTGTTGGCTCGCTTGGACGTGGTCTGTTCGGTGATGGCGTGGTAATTGGCGTTGCGGATGGCGCGAAGGGCGGCTTTACGGTCCTCGCCTTCCAACCTGTCCGTGTACAGCACACCGTCAAGGTGGTCCGTTTCATGCTGGAAGCAGCGGGCCAGCATGCCTTCGGCCTCCACCGAGACCGGGTTGCCGTTAAGGTCCACGCCGGTTGCGCGTGTAGACCTGTACCGGCGCACGGGAAAACCAAGACCTGGAATAGAGAGGCACCCCTCGACTTCGTCAGGCTGGAAGTCCTCGCTGTTTTCCAGGACGGGGTTGATGATGTGGCCTTCCACTCCCCCGATGCGGTACGTAAATACTCTTTGGCTGACGCCCACCTGCGGCGCGGCCAGGCCAGCGCCCTCCACGTCCTCCATGGTTTCAGTCATGTCGGCTACCAGCTTGGCGAGCTCCGGACCGAAGTCAGTGACGGGGTCGGCCACGGTGCGAAGCACCGGATCCCCGATGATTCGGATACTCAAAATTGCCATGTGCTGTCAGTCCTCACGATCGTCAAACCTGGTCCGTGCGTTGCGGAGCCTAAGCCAGTTTAGTTGAGGTCATCGCACTGCCGGTGTTTGTGGGAGCAGCACCGGCCGTCGCGAACACGGGCGGGGCGATCGGCAGCAGCGCTTGCCCTGCCGCAGTGACGTCCGCCGACATTTCCCATACCCGCCGCAAGGCACAGAACTTCCACCAATGGTGTTTAAGGATCTCCGGGTTGGCCCGCTGCGGACGGACTTCCGTCTCACCGATGGCAACCGCAAGCAGCATGGGGTTGTCCCCGTACTTCCACGGTTCCCATTCGCCGGCCACGGGATCCACCAGACTCTCCTCGGCTTTCATGCCTGCCACCAGCTGCATGACCACTTTGTCGTCCAGTGCCTTGACTGTGCCGTCCCGCGTGGTGCCTTTTGTCTTGTAGTCGATGAGGCAGATGCGCCCGTTGATTCGGGCCACGAGGTCAAGTGTTCCGGCATAACCAACGGTCTTGTTCCAGACGGTGATTTCCGGGGCCAGTGGCTCCACCTGGTAAAGCTCCCACCACTCGTCAAAGCGGGCGGCAAAGGCCTGCTCGCCGTTGGCTGCGAGCTCGTCCCGGCATTCCTGCATGCGGTGCGGGCGTCCGAGCGCGCGCAAGGCCACCTGCTCGCAGTAGGTGTGGACGCGGTCACCGCGGGCCGCAGCTTGGTCCCGGTAAACTTCAGCGGCCTTGGATGCTTTGTTGATGGCTTGGCGGGTCTTGGCTGGACTTCCAAGGATCGCTGGAAGCTCGGGATCAGCGGCCAGGCTGCTCGCGCCCATGTAACTGAACCAACCGTCCAAGGCGTGGGCCTGTTGTCCGATCACTGTAGTGATGGATGGCACGGAGAAGTGCTCTGTGGTGGAGCGGGCGTACATCCGGCCGTAATCGGTAGCGTGGGCAAGCAGTGGAGCAGTCATACAAAGACTTTGTCACAGAGGGCCGACAGAATTCTCCCGCGCGAAGATCATCGTCAGCTGCTCCGGGGATAGCCGGGCCAGCTTTCGCGCCAGGATAGGGGCAGTCGAGGAAAGATCCCCAAAGGACGGGACTGGAGCCTCGGCGGATGGGGGGCGCTCAGGTTCTGCTTGCTCACGCATATAGGGAATGTGCTTCGTGCGTCTCCTTCGTGACGCAGAAAGACCAAACGAAGCACGGAAGTGTTGGCTCGAATTTCACTCCTTTGGGACAGGGCGCCCGGGCCCGGTGCGATCGGAACGCTCGGCGAAGCGTGGCTACGGATTCTATTTGGCAATCTGGGCGCCGCTGTTTTTGTCGGCTGCGCCCGTCGGACGCTTGCTGCCTCCAATCGGCGACTCGCAATATTCTTTGCCATCATCACGATCGTCAACCCGGTCTTGCTGGTTGCAGGCGGTTCAGCCTGAACCCCGGCCGGGGCGGTTGCCTGCAGCCCGATGCGCAGGTGTCCGTGCATGCTCGTTTTCGATGTCGATCACGCAGTCCAGCCCTGAAGCTCAGTGTCTCAGTGTCTCAGTGTCTCAGTGGAGAGGATTGCTTCACTTCGCCCGGAAGTAAGTCCGCCCGGTCCACAACGGGAGCGCGGAGGGGGCCATACATCAAGCCTCCCTTTGGGGGCCTCCTGCTCTTGACGAGCGAGGAAGCAGCAACCCAGGTGGAGCGCATCCGGCCAGGTGGAGCGCAGCCGGCTTGAGATGTCAGCGCCGGCGAGAGTGCCGGAGAAACAAGAAACCCCCGGAGGTCCGGGGGTTTCTATTGGTGGGCGATACTGGGTTCGAACCAGTGACCTCTTCGGTGTGAACGAAGCGCGCTACCACTGCGCCAATCGCCCGGGTGCATAGAAAACACTAACGGACGGTGGCCGGAATGCAAAACCCATCCGAACCCCACAACCTCGACTGAACTACAACCATGGAATTACAGCCATGAAACTCCTCGGATTCCGCGCAAAATCAACGATCCAACGGCCTTCGAACCCCAAAGCAAGCTGCCGATTTGGAGTTTGCCGGAACCTCCTATAGAGTTTTTACTCGTCGGAAAGCGACGGAATGCCTGCAGGGCTGCCCGCCGATACGACACTGCGGACGTAGCTCAGCTGGTAGAGCACCACCTTGCCAAGGTGGATGTCGCGAGTTCGAATCTCGTCGTCCGCTCGCAAGGCACTGTCAAGGCATGAATTCCTCGGAATCCTGCTTACACGGTGGGTTGGCCGAGAGGCGAGGCAGCGGCCTGCAAAGCCGTATACACGGGTTCGAATCCCGTACCCACCTCGGTGAAAACCATGTCTTCCAGCTTCTGCTGGATGCATGGGCGATTGGCGCAGCGGTAGCGCGCTTCCCTGACACGGAAGAGGTCACTGGTTCGATCCCAGTATCGCCCACCAGAACAAGGCAACTTGTTTGTAGTTGTTGGCCAGGCATCAGCCAGGCCGGCAAAGTATGCGGACGTAGCTCAGCTGGTAGAGCACCACCTTGCCAAGGTGGATGTCGCGAGTTCGAATCTCGTCGTCCGCTCCAGAATAAGAAAAGCAGCTCTTCGGAGCTGCTTTTTTTATGCCCGCAAACGCAGGCTATCCAATTCATCAATTGAAGTAACCGATACCCCTCGGAAGAATTCGCTTTATCTAATGTGATTCGGCTCGCATAATGTACTGCGAGCTCATCACCGTTCCACGCCAACTGGCAGGAGTACCCCCATGAATCAACAGACGGCTTCCAAGTCCGTCCTGAGGCGCAAGCCGATCGACGACATCGAGGAAGAAAACAAGCACAGCGGACTCTTCAAGAGTCTTGGCCTGTGGCAGCTGACGGCCATCGGCGTCGGCGGAATTATCGGCGTCGGCATCTTTTCGCTTGCCGGCCTTGTGGCCCACGGCAGCGAGGGCAATCCGGGCGTGGGCCCCGCGGTCCTCTTTTCCTTCCTGATCGCCGGCCTGGCTTCGGGTGCGGCGGCACTGTCCTATGCCGAATTCGCCGGCATGATCCCCCGCGCAGGTTCGGCCTACACCTACGGCTACGTGGCGTTGGGCGAGATCATCGGCTGGTTCATTGGTTGGGACCTGCTGCTTGAATACATCGCGATCGTCGCCGTGGTGGCCATCGGCATCTCCGGCTACTTCGATGCCTTCCTGTCCGGCATCGGAATCCACATGCCCACCTGGATGACATCCACGGCCGATGAGGGCAAGGGCGGCATCATCAACCTCCCAGCAATCCTCGTTTGCCTCCTGGTCACGTGGATCCTGAGCCGTGGAACCAAAGCATTTGGCCGCTTCGAACTCGTGGCCGTGGCCATCAAGGTCATCTTGATCCTGTTCATCATCGGCTTGGGCATCTTCTACGTGAACACCGAGAACTACAACCCGTTCATGCCCAGTGGCTTCGGGCCTGTTGTTGCCGGTGCTGCGACGGTCTTCTTCGCCGTGTTCGGCTATGACGCCATGAGCACCGCGGCGGAAGAGGCCAAGGACGGCAAGAAGCACATGCCCAAGGCCATCATTCTGTCCCTGATCGTTGCCATGCTGCTCTACGTTGCCGCCACACTGGTCCTCACGGGCATGCAGAACTACAAGGACATCGATCCCACCGCTGGCTTCGCATCTGCGTTCACCGGCGTCGGATTGCCGGTCATCGCCACCATCATTTCGGTATTTGCTGTGCTGTCCATCCTGACCGTGATGCTGACGTTCCTGCTCGGTGTCACCCGCGTATGGTTCTCCATGAGCCGCGATGGCCTCCTGCCCGGCTGGTTCGCCAAGACGGACCGCCACGGAACCCCGCAACGTGTCACGTGGATCGCAGGCGTCGCTTCTGCGTTCCTCGCCGGCGTCTTCCCCATCAAGGAAGTTGCCGACCTCACCAACATCGGCATCCTGGCCGCGTTCGTGGTGGTCTGTGTCTCAGTAATCGTGTTCCGCTACACCAAGCCCAACGCACCGCGCACCTTCCGGCTGCCCTTCATGCCTGTCGTTCCCGCGTTCGGCGTGCTCGCCTCTGCGTTCCTCATGTTCCAGTTGCACTGGGAAACGTGGCTTCGATTCGGTGTGTGGCTGGTCATCGGCTTGATCATCTACTTCGCCTATGGCCGCAGGCACTCCCTCATGAACCCGGACAGCCCGCGCCACAAGGTGGACAGTCAGCCGTTGGCGTAGTCCGCGACAGAACCCTTGGCACCCCAGTGAACTGGTGTTAGGGTCGGACGCGGAGGAGCGAACTGGCTCCGCGATGGAAGGGAGGTGCCCGTGGGTTTAATTGACGACCTGAAGGGCAAGGCTCAGGGTCTCATTCAAGGCAACGAAGAAGCCATCAAGAATGGCATCGAAAAGGCCGGGGATTTTGTGGACGAGAAGACGGGCGGCAAGTATGCCGGTCACGTCGACAAGGTCCAGAATGCCGCTTCCGACTTCGTGGCCAAGAACGACGGTCAGCCTGAGCAGGCTCCCGTCACGGATGAGCCAAAGCAGCCGTAGCTGCCTGAGCCGCCGTACCAGATACGTCAAGGGGGCACCGGTCCCGCCGCGAGGCGCCACCGGTGCCCTTGGCGTTTAACTGGACTTCGCCCGTCACAGGTTCCACCCATGGGTCGGGTATTTTGGACCCTATGCCTTCCGTCTCCCCGCCAGCCACCAACAGCCGCGCCACGAGGGAAATGTTGGGACCGCCGATTACTGCAGGCGTCGTCACCGCCTTGGTGGGATTCACTTCGTCCTTTGCCGTAGTACTGGCCGGATTGCAGGCTGTGGGCGCCAATCAGGCACAGGCATCAAGCGGTCTGCTGGCATTGACCCTGACCTTCGGTGTGGGCATCCTCTGGCTGTCATGGCGATCCAGGATGCCAGTGACTCTCGCGTGGTCAACGCCCGGCGCGGCACTGCTCGCCTCAGCAGGAATGGTCGACGGCGGCTGGCCGGCTGCCGTCGGTGCGTTCCTGATCGTCGGGGCGCTGATCCTCCTCACGGGCCTGCTCCCGTTCCTCGGCCGCGTCATGTCGAAGATCCCCACCGCCTTGGCACAGGCCATGCTCGCCGGGGTCTTGCTCCCCCTCTGCCTGGCACCGTTCAAATCGCTGGGATCGGCTCCCTTGTTCATTGCCCCTGTAGTTCTGTGCTGGATAGTCCTCATGAAATTTGCGCCACGCTGGTCCGTGCCGGCGTCCCTGATGGTGGCCTTGGGGGTCATCGGCATCCATATCGCCTCCAACGGCGTTCATGTCCCGGCCAACAGTCTCCTCCCCCGGCTGGAGTGGACCACCCCGGCCTTTACGTTGGAGGCCGCGGTAGGCCTGGCCCTGCCCTTGTTCATCGTCACCATGGCGTCGCAGAACATTCCCGGCGTCGCAGTCCTCAAATCTTTCGGCTACACCACGCCGTGGCGTCCCTCCATGCTGGTGACCGGAGTGGGGACCATCGCAGGGGCTCCTTTCGGGGGGCACGCCATCAACCTGGCCGCGCTGAGTGCGGCCCTGGCCGCAGGCGAGGAGGCGGGCAAGGACCACAGCCGACGCTGGATCGCTGCTTTCGTGTCCGGTTTTGCCTACCTGATGCTGGCTGCAGTCTCTGCCGCCCTGGTTACCTTGGTGGCTGCGGCTCCGCCGGGACTCCTTGAGGCCGTCGCGGGCCTCGCACTCCTCGGGACCTTGGCATCGTCCATTTCATCTGCCCTGGCTGTGGCCGAGGAACGCATCCCGGCCTGTATTACTTTCCTGCTGGCAGCGTCCGGCCTGAGCTTCGCCGGTGTCGGCGCTGCTTTCTGGGCTTTGGCCGGCGGCATCCTGGTGCGCTGGATGCTGAAGAGCCGCGAGCCCCTTCAGAAGGCCTGAATCAGGCGGGCTCGTGGTTTTGTGCCTCGCGTGCCAAGGCAGTCAACCGTGACACTGCCCGGAAGTATTTCTTCGTGTAGCCACCGGTCATCATCTCTTCGGTGAAGAGCTTGTCGAAGGCTACGCCGCTGGCCAGGATGGGGACATCCTTGTCGTAAAGGCGATCTGCGAGGACAACAAAGCGCAACGCGACGGCCTGTTCGGTGATGGTTTCCACGTCGCTCCACACCACTGCCTCCACGCCGGAGATCAGCTGACGGTAGCGGCTGGGGTGGACTGCGGCCAAGTGGTTGACGAGGGTCCGGAAGTCATCCACGGCCACAGTCTTGCCATCGAATTCGGCCCGCATGCGGTGCTTGAGTTCTTCGGTCTTGAGCGGTGCAGGGGCGGCCGGCAGGCCACGGTGGCGGAAATCCTCGCCGTCGATCCTCACGACGTCAAACTGATCTGCGAGGACCTGGATCTCACGCTGGAAGTCGACGGCGGCAAAGCGGCCTTCGCCGAGCGAGCCGGGCAGAGTGTTGGACGTGGCGGCAAGCTTGACGCCGGCGTCGGCCAACTCGCGCATCAGGCGCGACATCAGCACCGTATCGCCTGGATCGTCGAGTTCGAACTCATCGATGCAAACCAGCTTGTAGCTGCTGAGCGCTTCCACGGTCTTGCGGAAGGAGAGCGCACCCACAAGGTTGGTGTATTCCACGAAGGTGCCGAATGCCTTGGGCCCAGGGGACCTGTGCCACAGGGACGCCAGGAGGTGGGTCTTACCAACACCGAAGCCACCATCGAGGTAAATCCCAGCCCTGGCGGCGGGCGCTTTCTTGGCGAACAGCTTCTTGAAGAGCCCACCGCCGTCGTCGTTGCCCACGCCATCGGCGAAGGCGGACAGCAGCTTCACTGCATTGGCCTGGCTCGGCTGCGAAGGGTCTGGCCGGTAGCTGTCGAACGATACCTCTCCGAATCGCGGAGACGGGTAGAAACCCTTGAGGAGTTCCTCCACGGAGACTGCCGGTGTGCGGGCAGCCAGTTGTTCGATCTGTACCACGGTGGTCCGTTCCTTCGGTATTAGGTCCCCAGCAAGAATACCGGCATCGGACGCCCTGGAACGGACACGTGACCAAGCCCATGTTTCACCGTATGACCCCAGGGAAGCATTCACGGGAGCCCGTGGTTAGTGTTGAAGCACGCCGGGCCGGCGTCTGCACCATTCCCGCGGCCTGGCTCCGTCCGTTGTCAGTGAAAGGCCATCACCATGTCCTACCCCGTTGAACAGAACGAAAAGTTCGCGTCGTACGCGAACCCTGAACGCCTTGTGTCCACCGAGTGGCTCGCGGCAGCACTTGCTGACGGCGCCATTGCCGATGGCAAGCTGGTTGTCGTCGAGTCCGATGAAGACGTTCTCCTGTACGAAACCGGCCACATCCCGGGCGCCGTCAAGATCGACTGGCACACCGACCTTAACGACGAGGTCACCCGAGACTATGTGGATGGCGCAGCATTCGCCACCCTCGCTGCGTCCAAGGGCATCTCCCGGGACAGCACCGTGGTGATTTATGGTGACAAGTCCAACTGGTGGGCAGCCTACGCCCTCTGGGTCTTCACGCTGTTCGGCCACGACGACGTCCGCCTCCTGGATGGCGGCCGCGACAAGTGGATCGCCGAAGGCCGCGAGTTGACCACCGATGTGCCGACGCCCGCTCCCGGCGAGTACCCCGAGGTAGAGCGCAATGACGCTCCCATCCGCGCGTTCAAGGACGACGTCCTGGCGCACCTGGGCAATCCCCTGATCGATGTCCGCTCCCCCGAGGAATACACAGGCCAGCGCACGCACATGCCGGCCTACCCGGAAGAGGGCGCACTGCGTGGCGGGCACATTCCCACCGCTGCCTCCATTCCGTGGGCCCGTGCAGCAGCGGAAGACGGCACCTACCGTAACCGCGAAGAACTCGAAGCCCTCTACCTGGGTGAGGCCGGCCTGAAGGCCGGCGACGACGTCGTGGCCTACTGCCGCATCGGCGAGCGTTCCAGCCACACGTGGTTCGCCCTGAAGTACTTGCTGGGCTTCGACACCGTCCGCAACTACGACGGCTCGTGGACCGAATGGGGCAACGCCGTGCGTGTTCCCATCGTCAAGGGTGCCGAGCGTGGTTCCGTTCCTGCGGCCTTCGCAAGCAACTAGTCCCGTTCTTCAAGGCCCGTAGTGTTCCGGCACACAAGATGCAATCGCCGCCGTTGTGCGTAAGCTGGAAGAGATGAGTACCAACACTTTGCCCGCCGCGCTGGCGGAAATCGTCGATGACTTCCAGGCACTGACGGAGCCTGACCGTTTGCAACTGCTGCTCGAATTCTCAAGGGGCCTGCCGGAGCTTCCAGAGCGCCTCAAAGACCACCCCGAGTTGTTGGAGCAGGTCGTCGAGTGCCAGTCCCCGCTGTTCCTCACCATTGAGTCGGAGAAGAACACAGAGGTGCCCAATGGCCCCCGCGCCTACCGCCTCTACTTCAAGGCACCGCAGGAGGCGCCCACCACCCGTGGATTCGCCGGTGTCCTGCATGAGGGACTCGATGGGCTGACGGCCCAGGAAATCCTTGCGGTTCCGGATGACATGCCGGAATTGCTGGGGCTGACCCGGGCCATCACTCCCCTGCGCATGCGGGGCATGACGGCAATGCTCGGCCGTATCAAGCGGAAAGTCTCAGCCGCCAGTCGGCTGGAGCACTGAAGGGTTCCGCCGCGCGGCATGGCCAAGAAAATGGCTTCGCAGGGAACGCCGGCTACAGCAGCACTCGCTGCGGCCGGCGTTCCTTTTGTGCTGCACCCCTACGCCCACGATCCCGCGGTGGCCAGCTACGGGCTGGAAGCTGCAGAGGTCCTGGGTATCGAGCCTGCACGGGTTTTCAAGACCTTGATGGTGGAGGTAGAGGGCCGATTGGCTGTGGCCATCGTCCCGGTGTCCGGGAACCTGGATCTGAAGTCCGCAGCAGCTGCCTTGGGATCCAAAAAGGCGGCCATGGCGGATCCCAAAGCGGCAGAACGCCGCACGGGATATGTGCTCGGTGGGATTTCTCCGTTGGGGCAACGCCAGTCCTCCCCCACCGTCCTGGACGAATCGGCCCTGGCCTTTGACACCATTCTGGTTTCCGGGGGAAGGCGGGGGTTGGACATCGAACTCGCTCCGGTTGACCTCATCCGGCTCACACAAGCCGTTACCGCCGCGATAGGTTCCGGTAAAGGCTGACTTCAAGCGCCCTTATCTGCCCCGGGGGCCGGCGCCGTTGCACTCGACTGGCCGGGGTTGTTCCGCGGGGCGAGTTGTCGCTGGAGCCACGAACGCACCACTCGCTCCCACCGCTCGGGATCAACGTTCCACTCCTTGGTGTGCCGCGCGCCGTCGAAGGGTTCGAATGTAACCATCTCCGGGTTCTTTTCGGCCAGACTTGCCGACGGTTCGAACGGAACATAGTCGTCGTCCACGCTGTGGATGAGCAACGTCGGCGTGCGCAACTCAACAGCCCGCGCTTCCCAGTCCATTGCCTTCAGATCCACGGGAGCGGCAAGGCCTGTGAGCCGGCGTCCCAACGGATGGCTGAGCATCATCTGCCCATAACGCCCCACGTTGTAGGGAATCCTGTTCATTTCCGCGTGATGGGCCATGACGTTGACCCAATTGATGACCGGGGCGTCCAGGACCAGGGCCCGGATGACGAGGCGGTGCTTGGAGAGGTCGGCGGTCTGCAGGCTGATCGCCCCGCCCATCGACCACCCGAAGAGCACCACCTCCTGCGCCCCGTGGTCCATTGCGTACTCGATGGCAGCCTCGACGTCACGCCATTCCGTCGACCCCAGGCCGTACCGTCCATCCAGGGCGGACGGCGCCAGCCCATCGTTACGATACGAAATCAGGAGGCTGTCCAGTCCGAGGTCGCGTGCGGTGCGTACGGCCCGGAGGCCTTCGAGACGCGTAGCCCCGCGGCCATGCACCATGATCGCCCACACCGGTGCCGACGCTGACGCATCGGCGCGGATCAACCAGGCAGGTGCCTTCCCGCCGTCGACGTCTATTTCAACGTCTT
Organism: Paenarthrobacter nitroguajacolicus; assembly: GCF_007786235.1. GTDB lineage: Bacteria > Actinomycetota > Actinomycetes > Actinomycetales > Micrococcaceae > Arthrobacter > Arthrobacter nitroguajacolicus_A. The sequence continues at coordinate 40,579 of NZ_VNFK01000016.1, forward strand.
CCGCCGCGAGGCCGATTGCGGCCGGATCCGGATAGGTTGCGCCGCTCCACCAGGCGCGGCGGGCCTCGGAAAGATTGCCGCTGTAGACCTCCTCCACCTCGCGCAGGACAGTTTGTTCGGCCGGTGAATAGGACACAATCCGACCAATGCGCGCGTGCCCCTGGCCGGCGGAGAAGAAGAGGCTGAAAACGCCATCAATGATGGTGTCCGGGGTGGCGGCCAGGATGACTTGCAGTCCTTTGTCCCCGCGGATCACCGCGAGGATTTCCTGGTCCTCGTGCCGCGCGGCAGGGGTAATGACACGACGGGCAAAGTACACGGCGAGCGCGGAGGACCCGGCCCCCACAAGCCCTGCAAGGGTTCCGCCGGCAAGGAAGCCTGCGATCGCCCATTTGGTGCGGGGGGACAGTTTGGTGTCTGCAGCGTCTCTCGCTGACCGGGAATTCGATGCCATGCTTCCATTGTTGCCGTTGATCAGCGCTGCCTGGTGCAGGTGCGGACCGCGCGGCGGACCGTTCCTCGGAATCGGCTCCCGAAAGCCTGCGGACTCCCGTTCCCCGGGACTACGCTGTAGCCATGAGTGATCCCATAGTCATCCTGACTGAAGAGCCCCTGGGCCCCGACGACCGCATCAACATCGCCAAGCTGCTCGACGGCGGCGACGCGCCACTTGTGGTGCTGGTCCCCTCCAATACTGAGCGACACCTCCTGGTGGATTTCCTGGAGAACCTCTCGCTGCTTGATATTGCCAAGGCGTTCCGTGAACTCACTGCGCAATCACCGGACCCGGAGGCGGAGCGCGCCGAAGCCGCAGAGACGCTGGCTGCATCCTTGGCAGCCTTGGATGGCTTGGGTGGCGGCGTCACCGGTGAAATCGTCGACGGCGGTGCCGTGGCCGGCTTGGTGGCGAAGGTTCGGTCCTTGGACGCGGCGCAGGCCGTGGTGGTGACCCGTCCGCATGCCATCGCCGACACGTTCCATACGGACTGGGCCAACAAGGCTCAGGACCAGCTTGGGCTTCCGGTCCTTCACTTGTATGCAGGCTCGGGATTTATCGGCGACTCGTGAGCGTTGCACAAGACATGAACACTCCTGACAACACCAGCAAGACGTCTTCCGTGCCTGTGGAGAAGAGCGATGCCCAATGGCGTGAGGAGTTGACGCCGGAGGAATACCGCGTCCTGCGGCAGGCGGGAACGGAACGGCCGTATACGGGCGAGTACTGGGACACGCACACTGAAGGCGTCTACCAATGCAGGGCCTGCGGCAGCCAATTGTTCACCAGCCGGGAAAAGTTCGACTCCCACTGCGGCTGGCCGTCCTTCTGGGCGCCGCTGGCTGAGGGCACCGTCCGGTACCTCCATGATCGGACGATGGGGATGGACCGGGTTGAAGTCCGTTGCGCCAACTGCGATTCCCACCTGGGTCACGTCTTCGAAGGCGAGGGCTACGGTACGCCCACGGACCAGCGGTTCTGCATTAATTCGATTTCACTTCGTTTGGTGAACCCGGACGAGGGCTAGGGCCTTTCGGGCGGACCGTCGTCGGTGGCGGTCCGCCCGGAGTGGCCCCTCCACGCCGCATCCTCTTCCCGAACTGAATCTCAGGGCTCACTCAGGGGCCGAATGAGCAAGAATTACTTATGCTCAGCTCAATCTTGGATTAGCGATGCTATCCGCTTGCTACGCTCGGCCCAGAAGCAATAACCACTTCGGAAAGGGCCGAGCACCATGACCACTATCGCCACCCCCACCCTCCCGCGTGTCACCGCCGACAACGCAGAGTGGACCGCCCTCAAGGCCGCAGCAACGGCCCTCCAAGCGCACCAGGAGCAGGATGGTTCCATTGCCGATCCTGCAGTCCATGGTGAAGCAGCCGGCCTCGTCGCCACGATCACCAACGCCATCAAGGCCCTCGCTCCGCACTTCCGCCACGACGCGCAGTACCTGTCGCTCCTGGTTGAGGACTTTGACCGGTGGGTGAACAGCGGGTTCGGAGTCCCGGACTTCCTGGACTCCCTCCAGGCGTTCCAGCCCCAGGAGCAGCGGATCGATGGCCTCCAGCATTTGGTGGTCTTCCCCATGTACACGCAGAACGGCAGCACCAACAGGCTGGTCGAAGCGGTATTGATCGAAGTCATCTGGCCCGAGTTCATCGGCGGCCTGGAAGCCGGCGACTACTCCAACAAGCTCTTCGTTCCTATCCGCTTTGTTGATTTCACGCCCGGCTACGACACCAATTCCGCGGTCCTTTTCCCCGAGACCGTCGCCGTCCGTGAGACACCTACCTTCACGTGGGGCGCCATCTTCGCCGACCGCGAGGCCGCCCGCTTCCGCCGCGTCCTCAAGGCAGCCGCGGAAACAACTTCCCTGGAGTTGCCGGAGGATGCAGCACAGCTGATCGAGGACCAGGAACTGACGCAGCGCACGTTCGTGATGTGGGACCTGATTCACGACCGTACCCACATGAGGGGCGACCTTCCGTTTGATCCGTTCATGATCAAGCAGCGCATGCCGTTCTTCCTCTACTCCCTCGAGGAATTGCGCTGCGACCTCACGGCGTTCCGCGAGTCCGTGCGCATCGAGAAGGACGAAGAGGCCGATCCCGATGCCCGTAAGCACGCAAAACTCGTTCAGTATGCCGTCATCTTCGACCGGATTTTCCGTTTCGCCATCACCGGCAGCCGAGTCCGCAACTACGACGGCTTGGGTGGACAGCTCCTGTTCGCCTGGATGCACCAGCACCACGTACTCCACTGGACGGACAGCAAGCTCTCCATCGACTGGGATGACGCAGCAGCTGTCGTGGTTGAACTCGGCGCCAAAATTGAAGAACTATACTGGCGTTCCATTGATCGTCCCAAGGCTGCCCACTGGCTGGCGGCTTACGAGCTCATCTCCAGCACCGTGACTCCCCACCCCGCATCCATCTGGGCCAAGGGACCTGACGCGCTGCCCCTGGACGGCCCGCCCCGCGGACTCACCGATCAGGTCCTGGACGATGAGTTCCCGCTGTCCATGTTCTACGAAGCACTGGAGAAGAAGATGCGCCCCGTTATCGAATCCACCACCGGCATCACCGGCGCAACGGCGGCCTGATGACCGTTTTGACTGTTCTGGTGACGGGCGGCAGCAGCGCTTCCGGCGTCGCTGCCGCCCGGGCGCTGGCTGCGGCTGGCCACAGGGTGCTCACCGTGGGCTCGGACGAAGACAGAATCCAGGCTGCTGCCCTTGAGGCCGGCGACGGCGTTACGCCACTGGTCTGCGATCTCGCCAGTCTTGAATCCGTACGTCAACTGGCTTCAGCCATCGAGGGCCTCGGCATTGGGGGCGTCGACGGGGTCATCCACCTCGTCGGCGGTTGGCGCGGAGCGAAGGGCATCGAGGACCAAAGCGATGAGGACTGGGAAGCCTTGGAGCGGGGCGCGATCACCACGCTGCGCAACGTCTCCAGGGTTTTCTACAGCCAGCTCGAAGCTTCTGCGCGCGGACGATTCGCCATGGTTTCGTCCACCAGCGCCTCGGCTCCCACCGCCGCCGTCGCCAGCTACGCAGCGGCGAAGGCAGCGGCGGAAGCCTGGACCATGGCAGTGGCCGACGGTTTCCGTCGCACCCAGTCCGGTAATGGCGACGCAATCACCGAGCAGCCCCACCCGACCACCGAGCAGCACAGCGCAGCAGTCATCTTCGTGGTCAAGGCTCTCGTTGACGATGCCATGCGTCGTGAGCATCCTGAACGTCGATTCCCCGGTTACACGGACGTCGAAGACCTGGCCGCTGCCGCCGTCGGACTTTTTGAACAACCGGCAGCAACCCTGAACGGCCAGCGCATCCTGCTGGCCAAATAGACTTGAAAGCGTGAATGAACAAGTGACGAGCACAACAGAGGCAATCCAGAGCGGGACAGCAGCATCAGGACAGCTGCATGACCCTTCGGTCCGCGGCTTCGCGTCGGACAACTACTCCGGTGTCCATCCCGAAATCCTGGCAGCGCTGGCCACAGCCAACGGGGGGCACCAGGTTTCCTACGGTGAGGACGTGTACACAGCCCGCCTCCAGGAGGTCATGGAGCAGCAGTTCGGCCAGGGCATCGAGTGCTTCCCGGTGTTCAACGGTACCGGCGCCAACGTCCTGTCCCTGCAGTCCCTGCTGCCCCGCTGGGGAGCGGTGATCTGTGCCTCCACTGCCCACATCAACATGGATGAGAACGGCGCACCGGAGCGCATCGGCGGGATCAAGCTCCTGCAGGTGCCCACCGATGATGGAAAGCTCACGCCCGAACTGATCGACCGGGAAGCATGGGGCTGGGGCGATGAACACCGTGCCCAACCACTGGTGGTCTCCATTACCCAAACCACCGAACTCGGCACGTGCTACACGCCGGAGGAAGTGCGCGCCATTGCCGACCATGCGCACGCCAAGGGCATGAAGCTGCACATGGACGGTGCCCGGCTCGCCAACGCAGCGGCGTACTTGGGCGTCCCCCTTCGGGCATTCACCCGCGACGCAGGCGTGGACATACTTTCCTTCGGTGGCACCAAGAATGGCCTGATTTTCGGTGAGGTGGTGGTGGCCCTGAACCCTGAAGCCGCCTACGGCCTGAAGTTCCTGCGCAAGATGAACATGCAGCTGGCTTCCAAGATGCGCTTCATCTCCGCCCAGTTCATCGCCTTGCTTGAAGACGGACTGTGGCTGCGCTCGGCAGCCCACGCCAACGCCATGGCGGCGCGCCTGCGTTCCGCCGTGGAAGAAATCGACGGCGTGGAACCCACCCAGGCCACGCAGTCCAACGGCGTCTTCGCCATTCTCCCCGCCGGGGTTGCCGATCGCCTGCGTCAGTCCTTCGCTTTCTACGACTGGGACGCTGCACGACGCGAGGTCCGGTGGATGTGTTCCTTCGACACTACAGAGGAAGACATCGACGCCTTTGTGGCGGCGATCAAGGGCGAGCTGGCCTGACGCGCAACCCTATGCAATCCGGGGCGGCGAGCCTGCACAGAATCGCCGTCCCGGGCGCATAACCTGCGAGGGTGAACGCCCTCGCACAGGTTCCCGCGGACTTTCTCTTCGCCCTGGGAACGCTACGAAAAGCACAATGCCGCAGCGAACTGCGGCTTGACGAGATCCCCGCACCCGCACGTCTGGCACCCTACGCAGTTGCCCTGGGCGCAGAAGTCTTCAGCCCCACCGCGGCCACCCGGCAGGTCCCCGTCCATGGGCCCGCGGCCAAAGCCTTCGCCGCGAGCCAGAGCAACGCTCCGGCCAGTGAAGAGGACGACGAGTTGGCCACGGGCCGCTTTATCCTTCTGCACGACCCCGATGGTTCCGCCGTTTGGGAAGGCGAGTTCCGCATCGTCACCTACATCCGGGCCCAAATGGACGCCGAGATGGGAAACGACTCCATGCTTGGGTCGGTTGCCTGGACGTGGCTCGTGGACGCCTTGGAAAACCACGCAGCCCCGTACCGCGCTGCTGGAGGCACTGCCACCCGGATTCTCTCCGAAAGCTTTGGCACCCTGGCTGACCGTCCGGACACCATAGACATCGAACTTCGCGCGTCCTGGACTCCCGCCAGTGCCGACGTCCAAGCACATTTGGAGGCGTGGTCAGACATGGTCTGCACGTTCGCCGGCCTTCCGCCCCTTCCGCCAGGGGTCACGGGACTACCCAACAGGAGGCTCAATTGACTGGCCACAACCCGAAGGCACCCTGCTCCGGCGGGAATCGGTAAGCTTAAGCCACCATGACCCCTGAAAATCTGGATAAAACCACAGCCGGCGATCCGGTTGCTGATCCCACCACCCACATCAAGGTTGACGGCTTCGACAGCCACGTTCCTGAAGTTATCGATCTCGATACCCCACGCGAAGGCGTGCCGTTGGTCATCGACACAGCGGCCGGTTTGGAGCGGTGCGCAGCCGCCATCGCCGCCGGCACAGGACCTGCCGGCGTGGACGCCGAGCGCGCATCCGGATTCCGTTACGGCCAGCGCGCCTTCCTGGTGCAGATCCGGCGTGAGGGTGCGGGCACCTGGCTGATCGATCCCGAGCCCTTCGACAACCTGGACATCATCAATGACGCCCTCCGTGGCGTCGAATGGATCCTGCACGCAGCCACCCAGGACCTGCCTTGCCTGTCGGAGCTGGGGATGTGGCCGGACAAGCTTTTCGACACAGAACTGGCGGCCCGGCTCGCCGGACTCCCCCGCGTCGGGCTGGCAGCTGTTATCGAGCAGCTTCTCGGCTTCGGACTCGCGAAGGAACACTCTGCCGCAGACTGGTCCACCCGTCCCCTTCCGGAACCGTGGCTGCGGTACGCCGCCCTGGACGTCGAAGTCCTTGCTGAACTCCGCGAGGAACTCATTGAACTGCTGGAAGCGGACGGCAAGCTGGAGTACGCAGAGCAGGAGTTCGCGGGAATCCTCGCCGCCGGCATCTCCCCGCCGCGGGTCGATCCATGGCGCAAAACCTCCGGGCTCCACCAGATCCGTGACCGCCGCCAACTGGCAGCCGTCCGTGAACTGTGGCAGGAACGCGATCAACTCGCAAGGAAACGCGACGTAGCGCCCGGTCGACTCATCCCCGACTCTGCCCTCGTCGCTGCAGCAAAGGCCATGCCCACAACGGTCCCGCAACTTCTGGCGACCAAGGGGTTCCACGGCAGGTCCGCCCAACGTGAAGCTCCCCGTTGGTTGCGCTGCATCACGAACGCCCGCACCATCACGGATCTCCCGCCCCTGCATTTGCCCACCAACGCGCCACCCCCACCACGGGTGTGGGTTGACCGGGATCCGGAAGCGGCGGCACGGTTGGCCACCGCCCGGCCGGCCCTGCAAGCCAAGGCCGACGAACTCAACCTGCCCGTCGAAAACCTGCTGACTCCCGACTACTTGCGTCGGGTTGCCTGGCGACCCCCGGCTGATGCCTCGTTGGAATCCATCTCGGCGGAGCTGCGGGCGCTCGGTGCACGCGAATGGCAAATCTCCTTCGCCGCTCCGATCCTCACCGAAGCATGCCTGAACCCCCAACCGCTTCCGGCCAAGGAGTCCAAATCCAAGGAAGCGCAACAATCCAAGGACTCCGACTGATTGCGTTGGTCTGCAGGCCCGTCACCCGAATCTCCCTTCGCGGTGGCGGGCCTTTTGCGTGCCAGCATCTTCCTCCCGCCGCCGGCTTAACTGACCTTGCAAGCTAAGTTACTCATGAGTAACATTGCAGTAATGCCAACGGGACCCGCCTTGCGGATCCTGCGGCACGTCTCAACGAGGAGTAATACATGAGTCCAACACGCAGTGCTCAGAGGATCGTCCGTGACGTTGTCTTCGTGGACGGGGTCCGCACCCCTTTCGGCAAGGCCGGAGAGAAAGGCATCTACGCCGGTACCCGCGCCGATGACCTCGTGGTCAAGTGCATCCGCGAACTCATGAGGCGGAACCCCTCGTTGCCCGCGGACCGCGTCGACGAGGTGGCCATCGCAGCCACCACCCAGACCGGAGACCAGGGCCTCACCATCGGCCGCACGGCCGCTTTGCTGGCCGGACTCCCCCGCACCGTCCCCGGCTTCGCGATCGATCGCATGTGCGCCGGAGCCATGACGGCAGTGACGACGACGGCGAGCGGCATCGGCTTCGGCGCCTACGACGTCGTCATCGCCGGAGGCGTTGAACACATGGGCAACCACCCCATGGGCGCCGGCGCCGACCCCAATCCTCGCTTCATGTCCGAGCGACTGGTAGACCCCGCAGCGCTGAACATGGGCAACACGGCCGAGAACCTGCACGACCGCTTCCCCGCCATCACCAAGGACCGCACGGACACCTACGCGGCAGCTTCCCAGGCCAAGCTCGCCGCGGCCTACGCCAACGAGCAAATCCAGCACGACCTCGTGCCCGTGGCCACCATGAAGCCGGGCCAGGGCTGGACTCTCCACACGACAGACGAGCCTCCGCGCCCCGGAACCACTGTGGAAGACCTGGCCGAACTGCGTACTCCATTCCGCGCTCACGGCCGGGTCACCGCAGGCAACGCCGCGGGACTGAACGACGGCGCCACAGCAGCGGTCCTGGCATCGGCCGAAGCCGCCGAGGAACTCGGCCTGCCCGTCAAGATGCGCCTGGTCTCGTATGCCTTCGCCGGCGTCGAGCCTGAGGTCATGGGCATAGGCCCGGTTCCCGCCACGGAGAAGGCCCTCAAGAACGCCGGGTTGGGCATTGAAGACATCGGACTGTTCGAGATCAACGAGGCCTTCGCCGTCCAGGTCCTCAGCTTCCTGGACCACTTCGGCATCGCTGATGACGACCCCCGCGTCAACCGCTATGGCGGGGCCATCGCCGTCGGACATCCGCTCGCATCATCCGGCGTTCGCCTCATGAACCAGCTTGCACGCCAGTTCCAGGAGGATCCCTCGGTTCGCTACGGCATCACCACCATGTGCATAGGCTTGGGCATGGGAGCCACGGTGATCTGGGAGAACCCCCACCACGCCGACTACGCATCTTCCACCTCTGACCAAGCCACCACAGCCGCCACAGCCGTCACAGAAGGAGCCGCAGCATGAGCGCCGCCGAATTCCAGAAGCTCGCCGCCCTGTTCCCCGATGAAATCGTGACGCATTCCTACGTCCAGGACATCCAGCTCCCGGGCGGCGCCGGGACGTTTGCCCTGATTACCCTGGACAACGGGCTGGACCACTCCAAGCCCACCACCCTGGGTCCCAACACCCTGGTGGAACTCGGCGGCGTCCTGGAGGACCTCAAGGACCGGGCCTCCCGCGGTGAAATCGTGGGCGTCGGAGTCACAGGCAAGCCGTATTTCCTGGTGGCAGGTGCCGATCTCTCCGCGGTCAAGACGCTCAAAGAACGCGAACACGGCCTCTGGATGGCCCAGCTCGGCCACGCCGTTTACGCTACGTTGGCCGATCTTGGCGTTCCCAGCTTTGCCTTCATCAACGGCCTTGCCCTGGGCGGCGGGCTTGAAATAGCACTGCAGTCCACCTACCGGACCGTCTCCACAGGTGCGGGCGCACTTGCCCTACCTGAAGCGTTCATCGGCCTCGTGCCGGGGTGGGGCGGCGTTTACATCCTGCCGCGCCTCGTCGGTCCCGAGAACGCAGTCAAGGTGATGATCGAGAACCCCCTCAGCAACAACCGGACCCTCACCGGACCCCAGGCCTTTGAACTCGGCGTTGCGGACGCCATCTTTGAACCGGCCGACTTCGTGGAGCAGTCCCTCGCCTGGGCGGCCAGCGTCATCACCGGCGATGTGACGCCGGATCGTAACAACGCTGTTGATCCCGCTGACCAAGGTGTCGCCGCGCGCTGGGCGGCCGCGATTTCTGCAGGTCGCGCCTTCGTTGAGGCCAAGACGTCCAACGCCTCACCCGCGCCGGCCAAGGTTCTTGACGTCATGGAGGCAAACCGCACCATGACGCAGGCGGACTCTGCTGCGCTGGAATGCGAGACCCTCGCCGGCCTCATGCAGACGGACGAGTTCCGTTCCACGGTGTACGCGTTCCTGGACCTCGTCCAGAAGCGCTCCAAGCACCCGGCAGGCGCCCCCGACCGTAAGTTGGCCCGCCCGGTAACCAAGATCGGCGTCGTTGGTGCCGGCCTCATGGCCAGCCAGCTGGCGTTGCTCTTCGCCCGGCAGCTGAAGGTCCCCGTGGTGATGACGGATATCGACCAGGCCAGGGTGGACAAGGGAGTGGCGTACGTCCACGCCGAAGTCGACAAGATGCTGGCCAAGAAACGGATCAAGCCCGACGCCGCCAACCGGACCAAGGCCCTTGTTACAGGTTCCGTGTCCAAGGCGGTGTTCGCTGATGCCGATTTCGTCATCGAAGCCGTCTTCGAAGAACTCCACATCAAGAAGCAGGTCTTCGCCGAGGTGGAGGAAATCGTCTCACCGGAGTGCATCCTCGCCACCAATACGTCCTCGTTGTCCGTCACGGCCATGGCCGAGGACCTAAAGCATCCGGAACGGCTGGTGGGCTTCCACTTCTTCAATCCGGTTGCAGTGATGCCCCTCCTGGAGATCGTGCGGGCCCCCAAGACCGACGACGCCGTCCTGGCCACCGCTTTCGAACTCGCCAAGGGTCTGAAGAAGACGGCTGTTCTCGTCAAGGACGCTGCCGCGTTCGTTGTGAACCGCATCTTGCTGCGCCTCATGGGCGAGGTCATCGCCGCATTCGATGAAGGAACACCTGCCGAAGTGGCGGACACCGCCCTGCGACCCATGGGCCTGCCCATGTCTCCGTTCACCCTCAGTGCAATGGTGGGCCTGCCGGTAGCCCAGCACGTCCAGGAGTCCCTGCACGCAGCCTTCGGCGAACGGTTCCCTGTATCGCAGAACCTGCAAAAACTCATCGACAACGGCGTCAAGTCCCTCTGGGTACCCGGCCCGGACGGAACGCCTGTCATCCCCGCTGAGACGCTGGCCATCATGTCCTTCGGCAACACGCCGTCCACTGGCGAGGAGGTCCTGCGGCGCACGCAGGATGCACTGGCGGAAGAGATTGGGCTCATGCTGGAAGAAGGTGTCGTGGCTGGCCCCGAAGACATCGACCTCTGCGTCATCATGGGTGCCGGCTGGCCGATGTTCCTGGGCGGAATCACACCATACTTGGATCGGGTGGGCGCCTCAGAGCGTGTCAACGGCAAGCGATTCCTTGCTCCGGGCGTTGCTTCGGCACCTGCCTAAGCAACCAGACGCTTAACGCAGGAGGGCCGTGGCTGGAGCACCTGCTCCAGCCACGGCCCTCCTGCGTCCTGCGTCCTGCGTCCTGCGTCTTGCCTAGAAGAGTGCCACCTTCGGAGCGCGGGGGAAGATGTCGTCGAGTTCCTCGCGGTCCTCCTGTGTTGGCACCCAGCACACTGCTTCGGCGTTCTCACGGATTTGCTCGGGGCGGGTTGCACCGGCGATGACGCTGCTGACACCTGGTTGCGCAGCCAACCAGGAGAAAGCCAACTGGAGTTCGCTGATGTCACGTTCCTTGGCGAACTGGCCAAAGCGGCCCAGCTGCTCCCAGTCGGCGTCGTGAACCAAGTTGGTGCGGGTGTGGCTCAGCCGCGAGCCTTCCGGGGCCTTTCCAGCGGAGTACTTTCCAGTGAGGAGTCCATTGGCCAAGGGGAAGTACGGGAGGACACCCAGGGAGAACGCCCCGGCGGCCGGAAGTACTTCCAGCTCAGCGCGACGGTCCAGGAGGTTGTAGTGGTTCTGGGTCGAAATGAACCGTGCACCACCGCCTTGTCGTCCCACATACTCAGCCTCGGCGATCTGCCAGCCCGCGAAGTTTGAATGTCCGATGTAGCGAACCTTCCCGCTGGACACCAGGTCATCCAGGGCGGAGAGCGTCTTCTCGATGGGAGTCCGCGGATCCGGGGTGTGGAACTGATAGAGATCGATCCATTCCGTATCCAAGCGGCGAAGCGACGCTTCAACCGCTTTCACGATGTACCGACGCGAGCCACGGGCGTCGAAATCGTTACCGTTGACGCCACGCATGTCCATGCCGAACTTGGTACCGATCACGACGTCGTCGCGGCGACCTTTGAGTGCCTTCCCCAGCATGACCTCGCTGAGGCCCGGCTCACGACCATAGACATCGGCGACGTCGAAGAAGGTCACACCGGCGTCAACGGCGGCATGGACAACAGCGTCTGTTCCTTCCTGGGACTCTGTAGGGGTGTTGGCGCGGCCCAGATTGTTACAGCCCAGCCCAACAGCTGAGACGGTGAGTCCGGAATGGCCAAGGCGTCGGTATTCAGTCATGGATTCAGCCTATATCGCGCCTGCGGGCAGATTGTCACCTGAGGCAACAAAAAGATCACACGACGCTACCGAGGCCCATACGAGATTCCGGACTCTTCCATAGCGTCCTCCAGTTGGGCAATGGCCGCCGGACCCATTCCGTGGAGCTTTGACACTTCCACTTCACCGAACTCAGCCAACTGCTCCAATGTCTCGATCCCCTCGTGGGCCAGCGCCCTCTTTGCCGGCGCAGCAAGTCCCTTGGGGAGGGGCGTATGGCCGGGCCAGTTGCTCTTGGACGGCATGGAGATCCTCCTGGTGCGTTGGGTGCTACTTAGAGAGTAAAGCCCACGCCCTGCTTGGGCGAGTGCTTGACCTTGAACGCAGTGGGATCGCTGTGGGGTGCTGCCGCGATGGTGAGCTTGGTGAAATCCAGGTCCTCGCCACGAACGCAGATCTTGATGGCGTTCACTGCCTTGCTGACGTCCGGGCAAAGGCAGAAGATGTTCAGGCGGCTATTGCCAATTTCGGAGCGATCCACGATGCCGAGGCCCCGCCACGCCAATTCACCAGTGAGGGCTGCCTTTGCCTTTCGTTCAAGGTGCCGATCCCGCTCGGTACCGTCCTTGGTCTTAAGGGCCAGCTGGGCAACAACCCAAAACTGCTCGGACTCGGGAATTTCGGCGTATCCATCTTCTTCGCATTGGGCGGCAAAGGCATCCATCAGCCCTTCCACCGTGGAGTCGTCGTCCACGCCTGTTTCATCAGTCTTGCTCTGGTGGCCAACCACGCCGTGGTTGACCACGAACTGCTGGTCTTCGTCGTCGTACCAGGCCTCCCGGAAGTGAAGGACTCCCTCTTCGTCCCGCTTGTACGTACGGATAATGCCGCTCATGCTCGTCCTTTCCTGAACCACTCAGCACTGGTGCTGTTATGGCCGGTGATGTCGAATGGTGCTTTCATGGTGTCCACTGCTTCGAAAAGGGCCGTGCATTCTGCCCGCATGGCGGCCACCGTTGGTTGTGGATAGCCCATGGCCACCGTGTGATCATCGAACTCGTCTTCGTCATCCACGAACACCCCGTGCCTGGTGGAGCGGATGACGTCCAGGTCCATGTCGATCATGTGGAACTCAGTGACACCCGGTCTGATCGGGTTCCAGGCGTGGGCAGTGGCGAGGTCTACGTAAATCCGGAAGTCGCCAGGATACGAGTCGTCGTAGAACGTGGCCACGAACTCCCCCGCTCGCGGGACCAGCAGGACCGCGTCCGAGGCGGTGTAGAAGGCCGCCCCCGGACGGGAACAAAACTCACCTGCTCCCTGAAAGATCCACCAGCCGTGGACGTCTTCACCGAGGTAGGTGCCGGGCACAACCCAATGCGCGGTGCCGTTCCACTTCCTGTTTCTCGCCACAACCAGATCGCCGGGCTGCAGTGCGCCCGGACCGCGACCGTCGCTCACAACGTGGGCAGACTGCCGGTGGTGGGGTGCTCCTGGCCCGGGAGGGGCCTGGCAAAGGGGACCTTCGTGCCCAAAACCTGGGCTACGACGTCGTGGGTGATCTTCTGGGCGGTGAGCCCTACGCGCTCAAGTACTTGACTGCGGGAACCGTGGACCAGGAATTCCACCGGCAGACCTACTTCGTTGAGGGCAGTGTCTACCCCTGCGGCGCGCATTTCCTGGCGAATTCGCGATCCTACGCCGCCGGCCCTGACGCCGTCCTCAATGCAGATCACCAAGCGGTGGCGTGCAGCGAGGGCAATGATGGATTTGCGGACAGGAAGGACCCAACGGGGGTCCACCACCGTTGAACTGATGCCTTGGGCGCCCAAGCGAGCGGCAACATCGAGTGCGAGCTCCGACATGGCACCCACGCTGACGATCAGGACGTCGTTCTCTGTGGAACCCTCCGGGCGCCGGGCGAGGATGTCCACGCCGTCGTGGAGACGCTCGATGGCCTCCACCTCGGATCCCACGCTGCCTTTGGAGAACCTCACCACCGTGGGGGCGTCATTGATGGCGACAGCCTCCCGCAGTTCCTCGCGGAGCCGGCTGGCATCGCGAGGGGCGGCCAAGTGGAGTCCCGGCACGATCTGGACCATGGCCATGTCCCACATGCCGTGGTGGCTTGGACCATCCGGTCCGGTCACACCGGCACGATCCAGGACGATCGTAACGCCGGCCTTGTGCAACGCCACGTCCATGAGGAGCTGGTCAAAGGCGCGGTTCAGGAAGGTCGCATAAACCGCCACCACCGGGTGCAGGCCGCCGAAGGCCATGCCCGCAGCGGAAGTGAGGGCGTGCTGCTCGGCAATGCCAACATCAATGACACGCTCCGGGTGGCGCTCGGCGAACTTATGCAGCCCCACAGGAATGAGCATGGCGCCGGTGATGCCTACGATGTCGGGACGCTCGTCCGCGATGTCCGCGATCTCCTCGGCGAACACTGAGGTCCAGGACCTGGCACCCGGCATTTCGGTGGACTCGCCCGTTTCGGGGTCGATGATTCCCACCGCATGGAATTGGTCGGCCTCATTGGCAAGTGCCGGAGCGTAGCCATGGCCCTTCTCCGTCATCGCGTGCACGATCACGGGTCCGCCATAGGCTTTGGCTGTATTCAGCGCATGCTCCATGGCCTGAAGGTTGTGTCCGTCCACAGGCCCGATGTACTTCATGCCAAGGTCTTCGAACATCCCTTGAGGTGCCCACCAGTCCTTGATGCCCTTTTTCATGGCATGGAGGCTCTTGTACGTGAATTGTCCTGCAGGGCCGCCATTCTGCAGCTTCCGCTTCCACCAGTCCAACATTCCCTCGTACGCCGGGGCGGTACGCAGCGAGTCGATGGTGGGTCGCAGGGACGCAAGGTAATCGGCAAGGCCACCGACGGTAGGGGCATACGAGCGCCCGTTGTCGTTGACAACAATGACCACGCGTCGCCGCTTGTCAGCGGCAATGTTGTTGATTGCTTCCCACGTCATGCCGCCTGTAAGGGCGCCGTCCCCGACAACCGCGACGACGAACCGGTCGCCTTCGCCGGTCAGCTGGCGGGCACGTGAAATGCCATCGGCCCACGAAAGCGACGATGACGCGTGCGAGCTCTCCACAATGTCATGCTCGGACTCGGCCCGTTCCGGATAACCGGACAGTCCGCCCTGCTGGCGGAGCGTGCTGAAGTCCTGGCGGCCGGTCAGGAGCTTGTGCACATAGGACTGGTGCCCGGTATCGAAAACGATGCTGTCCCGCGGGGACTCAAAGATCCGGTGGACAGCCAGTGTGAGCTCAACGACACCCAGGTTCGGACCGAGGTGTCCACCCGTAGCGGCTACGTTGGTGATCAGGAATTCCCTGATTTCTCCAGCCAGTTGTTCCAGCTCCTGGCCGGACAGTTTGGCCAGGTCCTGTGGATCCTTGACGGTTTCCAAAAGTCCCAACGGCCCTCCTTAGGGTGAATGACGTGCTCGTTAACTTTAGCGCGTGCCCGGGGCCCGCGCGTTTGCCCTTGGCACCGATCTCCGGGAGCCGGTGTTCCGGACGCCAACAGCCCCGGCTGGTCGGGCGACCAGCCGGGGCTGTCTGGCTAGGAATAGCTGGTAACCAGCCGGTTCGCTACGCGGAGATCTGGCGCAGTACGTACTGCAGGATGCCACCGTTGCGGTAGTAGTCCGCTTCACCCGGAGTATCGATACGCAGGACAGCGTCGAACGACTTTGACGTTCCGTCTTCTGCCGTAGCTGTCACCTTGAGCGTCTTCGGTGTGGTGCCGTTGTTCAGCTCGGTGACGCCCTCAACCGCGAACGTCTCCGTACCGGTCAAGCCCAGCGTTGCTGCCGACTCGCCGGCAGGGAACTGCAGCGGAAGCACGCCCATGCCGATCAGGTTGGAGCGGTGGATACGCTCGTAGCTTTCAGCAACAACCGCCTTGACGCCCAAGAGCGCGGTGCCCTTGGCCGCCCAGTCACGCGATGAACCCGAGCCGTATTCCTTGCCTGCCAGGACAACCAGCGGCGTTCCGGCCGCCTGGTAGTTCTGGGCGGCGTCGTAGACGTAGGCCTGCGGTGCGCCTTCCTGGCTGAAGTCGCGGGTGAAGCCACCTTCGACGCCGTCCAGGAGCTGGTTCTTGATGCGGATGTTGGCGAAGGTACCGCGGATCATGACTTCGTGGTTGCCACGGCGTGAGCCGTAGGAGTTGAAGTCCTTGCGCTCCACACCGTTGGCCAGCAGGTACTGGCCGGCGGGGGTGTCCGACTTGAAGGAGCCGGCCGGGGAGATGTGGTCCGTGGTGACGGAATCGCCAAGCTTCAGGAGCACGCGGGCACCCGCGATGTCCTTGACGGGATCCGGCTGCGCCTTCATGCCCTCGAAGTACGGGGGCTTCCGCACGTAGGTGGAGTCCTCGGCCCAAGCAAAGGTGTCACCGGCGGGCGTGTCGAGCGCCTTCCAGCGGTCGTCGCCGTCGAAGACGCCTTCGTAACCCTTGGCGAACATGGCCTCGTCGATGGAGGAATCAATGACTTCCTGCACCTCGGTCGGGTTCGGCCAGATGTCCTTGAGGAAGACCTCGTTGCCTTCGGAGTCCGTGCCCAGGGCGTCAGTCTCGAAGTCGAAGTCCATGGAACCGGCCAGGGCGTAGGCGATGACCAGCGGCGGCGAAGCCAGGTAGTTCATCTTGACGTCCGGGTTGATGCGGCCTTCGAAGTTACGGTTACCCGACAGGACAGCCGTCACAGAGAGGTCGTTGGCTTGGATGGCCTCGGAGATTTCCGGCTCAAGCGGACCCGAGTTGCCAATGCAGGTGGCGCAACCGTAACCCACGATGTAGAAGCCGAGCTTCTCCAGGTAGGGGGTCAGGCCGGACTTCTCGTAGTAGTCGGTGACAACCTTGGAGCCAGGAGCCACGGAGGTCTTGACCCACGGCTTGGACGTCAGGCCCTTGTCCACGGCGTTGCGTGCCAGGAGGGCAGCAGCCAGCATGACCGACGGGTTGGACGTGTTGGTGCAAGAGGTGATCGAGGCGATCGACACAGCGCCGTGGTCCAGTTCGAATTCGCGGCCATCGGCAGTCTTGACGTGCACAGGCGCGGACGGGCGGCCGTGCGCACCGTTCGCAGCGGATGCAACGCGTGCCGTCTCCGTGGTGTGCGAATCGGCGTGCGTGAACGACGGCGAATCGGATGCCGGGAAGGATTCATCCAGGGCCTCGTCCACACTGCCGTCTTCAATGGAGACGTAGTTGTGGATGTCCTTGCGGAACTGTTCCTTGGCGTCCGTGAGCTCGATGCGGTCCTGCGGACGCTTCGGGCCCGAGATGGACGGAACGACCGTGGACAGGTCCAATTCCAGGAACTCGGAGAAGCGCAGTTCGCGGGAGGGATCGTGCCAGAGGCCCTGTTCCTTGGTGTATGCCTCCACGAGGGCGACATTTGCTTCGGAGCGGCCGGTGAGGCGCAGGTAGTCCAAGGTGACATCGTCGATCGGGAACATGGCAGCCGTGGAACCGAATTCCGGGCTCATGTTGCCAATGGTGGCGCGGTTGGCCAGCGGCACGGCTGCAACGCCTTCGCCGTAGAACTCAACGAACTTGCCAACGACACCGTGCTTGCGCAGCATTTCGGTGATGGTCAGAACGACGTCGGTAGCGGTGGCTCCGGCCGGGATGCTGCCGTTGAGCTTGAAGCCAACAACGCGGGGAATCAGCATGGAGACGGGCTGGCCGAGCATTGCTGCCTCAGCTTCGATACCGCCAACGCCCCAGCCCAGGATGCCCAGGCCGTTGACCATGGTGGTGTGGGAGTCGGTGCCAACGCAGGTGTCGGGGTAGGCACGCAGAACGCCGTCGATTTCGCGGGTCATGACGGTCCGTGCCAGGTACTCAATGTTGACCTGGTGGACGATGCCGGTTCCCGGGGGAACAACCTTGAAGTCGTCGAAGGCCGTCTGGCCCCAGCGAAGGAACTGGTAGCGCTCACCATTGCGCTGGTACTCGATCTCCATGTTGCGCTCCAGTGCGCCGGAGTTACCGAAGGCGTCAATCTGGACGGAGTGGTCAATGACCATTTCTGCAGGCGCCAACGGGTTGACGCGCTTGGGGTCACCGCCGAGTTCCTTAACGGCTTCGCGCATGGTGGCGAGGTCAACGACGCAGGGCACGCCAGTGAAGTCCTGCATGATGACTCGTGCCGGGGTGAACTGGATTTCCGTGTCGGGCTCCGCATTGGGATCCCAACCGGCCAGGGCGCGGACATGGTCCGCCGTAATATTGGCGCCATCCTCAGTCCGCAGGAGGTTTTCAAGCAATACCTTAAGGCTGAACGGAAGGCTGTCTGCGCCTTCTACGGAGTTCAACCGGAAAATTTCATAATCGGTGCCGGCTACATTCAGTACGCCTTTGGAACCGAAGCTGTCCACAGTGCTCATGGCAGGACTCCTCTCGCAACAGTTTCATCTTTGTCGCGTGGTTGGCCGCTAGCCAGTTAGGCGCACCTTACTTAGCCGGGCGGCACATCTCTCTTGGTCACCCCTGTCCGCGGCGCGGAACTGCGCGGGGCGGGACTACTACAGCCATCGTAGTGGCATACATCTCCATTGCGGCACTGCCGTGGCGTAAGCTCCGAAACCCGCGGTCCCACCCGCTGCACCGCGGCGGGCGGGCGAGGTCGCGGTTATGCTGCCGGGACGATGAGGCCCACGGTTTCCAAGTGATGGGTATTGGGATACAGATCAAAAGCCCGCAGCGACTCCAAGCGCCACCCGCCCTGATGGAAGTAACCCAGATCACGCGCGAACGAGGCGGGGTCGCAGGACACATACGCAATTGCGCGGGGCCCGGTTGCCATCAACTGCTTGACCACAGCCTTGCCTGCGCCGGCACGAGGTGGGTCCAAGACCACTGAATCGAAGCTGCGGGCTCGCTGATGCAGCACGCGTTCGACGCGTCCTTGGACGATTTCCACCTGTGGTTCGCCATGGAGGTTCTTTCGGGCGTCGCGGCTGGTTCCGGGTGCGCCTTCAACGGAAAGCACCGACCCTGTGACTCCCACCGCATCGGCCAAGGGGGCCGTAAAGAGGCCTGCACCGGCGTACAGGTCGGCAACTGCGGCGCCCGGCTGCAAGTACCCACCTCCGGAAAGGAAGTCCGTTACGGCGCCTACCAGCGTGTTGGGCGCATCCTTATGGATTTGCCAGAAGCCTTCCCCCGTGACGCGGTATTCATGGCCTGCGGCCGTCTCCTGCACCCAGGTCCTCCCCCGCAACTGCAGGACCTCGCCCTTGCTGGGGTCGAAGCTCGCCACCGAAATGTCATGCGGCAGTTGCGCCAGGATGCTGTGCAGCCGCTTGGGGCTGGTGCCTTCCTCCGGCGCCAGCAGCACCAAGGGCCGGGAACCGTTGGAGGGAACAGCGACTTCCACGCGGGCGATGCCCGACAGGTCAAGGTCCCACAGCCGGAGCTCGTTGATCCCCTGGACCGCCAAGGGCATTTCCTTGACAGGAACCACTACGTCCGAGCGGTGGGCATGCATGCCCAACCGCCCTTTGGTGGTGACCGCGAAACTGGCGCGAGTACGCCAGCCCAGTCCGCCGTCGTGGTTGTCACCCACGGCTTCCACCTCAGTGGCGAGGTCCAATCCGGCCAGCCGCTTGAGCTGTTCGGCCAGGACGTCGGCCTTCAGGGCCCGCTGCCGCTGAAGTGATATGTGGCCCAGTTCGGCGCCGCCCACCGGCGGACCGCCCCGCTTCCAGGAGCCCAGCGAGTCCGCCAGCTTCCAGAAGTGCGCCACGCGGTCCGGAGAAGCTTCCAGGACCTCGACGACGTCGGCGCGCCAGAAGCGCGATGAGTCGCCTGAGTCGGTCAGTCGGACACGAACCTTCTCGCCCGGGATGGCATGGCGGACGAAGATGACGCGGCCTTCGTGGCGGGCGACGAAGTGCCCACCGTGGGCGATGGGCCCCACGTCCACGACGATTTCAGTGCCATTGATGCCCTGACCTTCGCTGTGTTCGGTTGGGGAGGAATTGCTGTGGGAGGTCATTGGGTATCCTGCAGTGCCTTTGCTTCTTCGGACGACTTCAGCTGCCACGGAACGCTGGCAACCATGACGCCGGGCTCGAAATGGAGCCGGGTCTTGATTCGGAGTGCGGTCTGGTTATGGACCAATTGTTCCCACCACTTGCCCACCACGTATTCGGGGATGTACACCACTATCAAGTCCCGCGGTGAGTCACGGCGCATGTTCTTGATGTAGTCCATGATGGGGGTCACGGTCTCACGGTAGGGGCTGGCCAACACGGTCAGTGGGACGGGAATCTCCAGTTTCTCCCAGTCCCTGACAGTGTGTTCAGTCTCTTCGGTGTTAATGTCCACGGTCACAGCATCCAGGCGCGATGGCCGCGAAGCCCGTGCATAAGCCAGGGCCCGAAGGACCGGCTTGCGGACGTGGGAGACGAGGAGCACAGCGTGGACCCGTGTGGGGAGGGCACGCGGTGACGAGTCTTCATCCACGGCAAGTTCCTTCGCCACGTTGTCATAGTGTGCGCGGATGCTCCACATGATCAGGAACAAGACGAACATGGCGAGGAGTGCAATCCAGGCACCTTGCTCAAACTTGGTGATCAGGACAATGACAAGCACCAAGGCCGTCATGCCGAACCCCAGCATGTTGATGGTGCGCGACTTGAAGATCCGGCGGCGGACAGCTTTGTCCTTGGCCAGCTTCAGTTCCCGGCCCCAATGCCGGATCATGCCGAGTTGGCTGGCCGTAAACGAAATGAAGACGCCCACAATGTACAGCTGGATCAGTTTGGTGACGTCGGCGTTGAACGCCAGGATCAAGACCAGCGCGCCGGCCGCAAGGGCGAGGACGCCGTTACTGAACGCCAGCCTGTCACCCCGCGTGCGGAGCTGGCGTGGAAGGTAGCCGTCCTGGGCGAGGATGGAACCCAGCACCGGGAAACCATTGAAGGCCGTGTTGGAGGCAAAAACCAGGATGACGCCCGTTGCTGCGACGACGACATAGAAGAGGATGGAGCCGGAGCCGAAAATGGTGTCGGCTATCTGGCTGATCGCAGGGGTCTGGATGTAGCCCTCAGGAAGCGGTTTGCCATCCACCAGGAACTCCCTGGCGGGATCCAGGACAATGTGCACCTTGGTGGCGTTGGCCAGGTACAGGATTCCGGCAAGCATGGATGCCGCAATGACACCCAGGAGCAAAAGCGTGGTAGCGGCATTCTTGCTTTTCGGTTTCCGGAAATTCGGCACGCCGTTACTGATGGCTTCCACCCCTGTCAGGGCTGCGGCGCCAGAGGAGAACGCCCGCAACAGCAGGAATGCGCCAGCCAAGCCCACCAGTCCTTCATCGAAGCCGGGTTCGGGAACAATGGTGAAGTTCGCCGAGGGCGCTTCCCCCAGCTGGCCCGTGATGGCCTGGAAAATACCTACCGCGGTCATGCCGAGGATGGAAGCCATGAAGATGTAGGTGGGGACGGCGAAGAGTGTCCCGGCTTCCTTGACACCACGGAGGTTCACCAACGCGAGGATGACGACACCAATCGTGGCGATCAGCGCCTGTTGTCCATGAAGCGACGGGATGGCGGTGGTCAGGTAGGTAGCCGCCGACGACATGGACACCGCCACGGTCAGCACATAATCCACCAGCAGGGCGGAAGCGACGGTGAGTCCGGCGTACTTGCCGAGGTTGACGTTCGCAATTTCATAGTCGCCGCCCCCGGACGGATACGCATGGACGTTTTGGCGGTAGGACGCCACGACTGTGAGCAAAACCACCATGACCGCCAGCCCAACCAGCGGTGAAAACGCCACGGCGCTGACGCCTGCCAGGGCCAGCGTCAGGAGGATTTCATCGGGGGCATATGCCACCGAGGACAAGGCATCCGAGGCGAAGATCGGCAAAGCGATGCGTTTGGGCAACAAGGTGTGGGACAGGCGGTCATTCCGGACAGGCCGGCCCACCAACACCCGCTTTGCGGCATTCAGAATTGTCAGCACTCCGCAAAGCTACTCTGAATCACCAGCGATGTCATGACGGCGGTCGCGGGCTTACGCACGACGCAACGGTAAAGTCATACCGAGCGGCAGGGACAACACACATTAGGAGACATGGTGGCTCACTTCGTGATCATGGGTTGCGGCCGCGTCGGCGCGACCCTTGCACACACTCTGGAGGATGCAGGCCATTCGGTGGCCATCATCGACCAGGATGAGCGGGCTTTCCGCCGGCTCCGCAACACGTTCACCGGGCGCAAGGTCACCGGCGTCGGCTTCGACCGGGACACCTTGAAGCAGGCCGGTGTCGAAGAGGCCTACGCTTTTGCCGCCGTTTCCAGTGGAGACAATTCGAATATCCTGGCTACCCGAGTGGCCCGCGAGACGTTCCACGTTGCCCACGTCGTTGCCCGCATCTACGATCCCGGCCGCGCCGAAATCTACCAGCGCCTCGGTATCCCCACGGTTGCGGCCGTGCGATGGAGCGCCGACCAGGTTCTACGCCGTATTCTTCCCGAGCAACACCTGGCCGGGGATTACCGCGAGCCCTCAGGACGCCTGGTCCTGGCTGAAGTGGATCTGCACCCGGACTGGATTGGACACAGCCTCAACTCCATCGAGGCCGCCTCGGGAATCCGCATCGCCTTCCTCACCCGGTTCGGCGAGGGCCTGCTGCCCCAGACAGGCACGGCCTACCAGGAAGGCGACACCGTCCACGCGATGGTGAGCCTGGACAGGGCATCCGAAACCAGCCGGATCCTCGCCAAAGCACCCGCCAAGGAGTCTTAGTGAAAGTTGTCATCGTTGGCGCAGGAAGCGTCGGCTCGTCCATTGCCCGTGAGCTCCTCGCCCACAACCACCAGATCCTGCTGATAGACCTCAAACCTGAGGTCATCGGTCGCAGTGGACTGCGTGGTGCCCGCTGGCTGGTGGGCGATGCCTGCGAACTGAGCACCCTGCAGGACGCCAAACTTGAGGATGCCGACGTCGTGGTTTCCGCCACGGGCGACGACAAAGTCAATCTTGTCGTGTCGCTGCTCGCCAAGACTGAATTCGGCGTGGGGCGAACCGTTGGCCGTGTCAATAACCCCAAGAATGACTGGATGTTCAACGATTCCTGGGGCGTCGACGTCGCGGTCAACACGCCGCAGCTCATGACAGCCCTGGTGGAAGAGGCCGTGGAGATCGGCGACATTGTCCGTTTGCTGACCCTTCAGACCGGTGTGGCCTCGATCGTCGAATTCACCGTCCCGCACGACTCGCACATCATTGGCAGCACGGTGGGAGGGATCGAATGGCCGGAGGATGCAACACTGGTGGCCATTCTTCGCGACCAAGCCCCCATCACACCCACCCGAGACGACGTCCTGGACGGCGGCGACGAGCTGTTCTTCGTCACCACCATAGCCGCAGAGGACGGTCTGCGAGCGCTGCTGTCACCGGGATCCGCTGACGGGCAGGAACCCCGGGAAGGCGGCCCCGAAGTAACCGATCAGACCGCGGACGACGGCTTCGACGGCTGAGGCGCGGGCTTGGTGACCAGCCAAGCCACCCACAGGCCAAGGATGTAGAGCGGGGCACCCATGAGAAGCCTGGTGGTGGCCAACGCTGTCAGGCCGCCCTCCCCCATGAAGTACAGCGGCACCTGCACCACCAACCGGAGCGCCAGGACAGCCACGACGATCCAGGTACCGAGTTTGTAGGCCTTCAGGCGTTCGGGATCCTTTCGCCACTCCAGTCCCTCGTTACGAACGAAACCAAAGAGCAGGCCTGCCACCGGCCATTTGAGCGCGATGGAGAGGACCATGGCTGCGATGTAGGCGATGTTGGTGAAGAAGCCCAGGACGTAGAAGTCCTCCGCCTTTCCGGTGGTATTGGCCAACCAGGCGGAAATTCCGACGCCGACCACACCGGCAAGCGCCTGCGTCAGGGGACGTCGCTGGATCAGGCGAACAACCGTGAACACGGCTGCGGCAGCCAAGGCCGCGATCAGCGACGGCGTCAGGTCACGGGTGATGGTGAACGCCACCAGGAAGACCAGGCCGGGGATGATGCTCTCGGCGATGCCCTGAACTCCACCCGCGGATTTCAGCATGTCGACGTGGCCCGCGCTGTTCCGGTGAAGCCCGGCCTTTTCGGCGTATCCGGCAGCGAGATCCGACATGCTGGGCCCTTCCACGCCGGCTTTGGCGGCATCCGACAACGGTGCCTCGTCATCGTGCGGCGTCGGCCGCACGGTGTCCTTCGGTTCCGAACCGTTGGCCGGGGTCATAGATGCTCCTGACGGGAAAGTATTTCGTAGCGTGGATTGAACATGGCCGGGAGACCGTCCACCCGTGTCACCATGCCCTTGAGTCGAAGCCGCACTCCGGCTTCAATTCCCGGAACACGGGTTCGGCCCAACCAGATCACCCGGAGGCGGTCGTTGGGCTTTCCAGTCCCTCCAGGGGACACGGCCGAGCGGGCTCCGGGCCGCAGGGCGTCCACCACCACAGCTGAAAAGAAAGGCTGTTCGCTGGGTGGTTGGTGCGTCACCGATTCAATGAATCCGGTGCACACGGCCCTACCCCGGGCAGGAAGGTCGCGCACTCCCTGCCTGTGGGGCTGCTGGTCGGCGAATCCGCCAAGACCCGGGGAATCAGCCAATCTGGGTGATCTCCGGGCCCCGCTCCGGCTGCTGCAACTCGGGAGCATTCTGGGGAGTACCGGCCTGTCCTGGCACAGCTGCGTCCTTGGGCAGGCGGAGCTGCAGCAACTCGCGCGGCGGCATCGGGTTGTCACCGCGAACCACCACCACTCGGCGGAAGAGCTCTTCCAACCCGGCTGCGGCGTCGCGGTCCAACGCCGCTTCCCCGCCGAGGACGCCACGGAGGAACCAGCGGGGTCCGTCCACGCCCATGAAGCGGGCTGCCCGGAATCCGCGGCTGCCATCAGCGGCTTCTGCGGGGAGTTTGGCCACGAGCTCCGTGCCGAACGTTCCGGTAATTTCCTCGGTTTCACCACCCTGGCTGGCCACAGACTGGTTGATCTGTTCCCGAATCTCCTCCCACAGCCCCTCGGAACGGGGAGCCGCGAAGGCTTGGAGCTGGAGGCTGGATCCGGCAAGGTCCAATGTCACAGCGACCACGCGCTGGGTGGCTTCTTCCACCTCGAGCCTTAGCTGAAGACCTTCTGCCGGCGCGATCAGCAGCGCGCCAAGATCAACGTAGCCATCGTGGCTTTCAATCTCATCTACGTCCAGGGGGCCTTTACCCAGCCGGAAGTCGCCTCGCGTGCCCACCCCGTCCGGTTCAGGGCTCTGCGCCTCGGTACCGGATTCGTCGACGGTACCGGCGGTCTCCGACCGCTCGTCCTTGGACTTCTTGCCGCGCCCAAAAAGCATTGGGTTTTCTCCTTAGTAGTGGTCTATCCCCAAGTAAACCGCAACCACGTTCAACCACGTAAACCAAACCAATGAGCCAAGTCCCGGTCTGCAACGCACGCCGATTGAGTGGTCTGCTCAGGCCTTCGGTGCGTTGAAGCCGCCGGTGGAACCGAAGCCGCCGGTTCCTCGGACGGAATCAGTCAATTGGTCTACCGGCACGAACCGCGCGTATTCAACGCGCTGAATCACCATCTGTGCAATTCTATCGCCGCGCTTGAGGTCGATGGCATGGTTTTGGTCAGTGTTGAGCAGCGTGACCGCGATTTCGCCGCGGTAACCGGCATCCACCGTCCCGGGGGCGTTCACGACGGTCAGCCCGTGCTTGGTGGCCAGGCCCGAGCGCGGGTGGATGAGGGCCACGAATCCGTGGGGCAGCGCAATGGAAACACCAGTGGGAACAAGCTTCCGCTCGCCCGGGGCGAGGTAGACATCCTCACGGGCACGGAGGTCGGCGCCGGCATCGCCAGGGTGCGCATACGAGGGTGCTTCCAACCCGGCGTCGAGCATTTTCAACTGCACGTCCAATGTGGGGGCTCCGTATCCTGCGGGGGTGCTGCTGTCCGCGGGGGTGCTGCTGTCCGCTTTCGCGGGGGCTTCGTCTGTACTGAATACTGCGGTCTCGTTGCTCACAGTGGACCATTCTACGGTGAGTGGCATCTCCTGTGCCCTACCTCCCAGCCCACGTGATCACCGGACATGGACGCAGCGGCAGTCCATCGCCGGATAAGCTGGACCCATGCCTACGCCTGACCAGTCCGTCCCTGTGCCTGCCCGGAACTCCCCCTCGTCCTCGGAGGTCCTGTACACGGAGAAACTGTGGCCGTCCGTGTGGATATGGATTGTGGTTGTTGGCCTGTCGGGCGCCGGCGTCCTCATGTTTGGTCCCATCAGCGCCGCCACTGGCATCATCGCCGCCCTCGTCTTGCTGGCAATCATGACCATCATGTTGGTGCTTTCCACTCCCACCATCACCGTCACACCTGACACCGTTCGTGTGGGCCGGGCGAGTATCGACCGCAAGTTTGTGGGTTCGGTCCAGGCATTCAAGAAAGCGGAAGCCACGGCAGAACGAGGCCCCCGCCTCAATGGGCTGGCATATATGTGCTTCCGGGGTTGGATCGACCCTGTGGTCAAGATCGAGATCACGGACCCGGCGGACCGGACACCTTACTGGCTGGCGTCGTCCCGGAGGCCGGATGAGCTCGTTTCGGCGCTGACGGCACCGCGAAAATGACAGCTACCAGCCACACGGCTTGTCCTGTCTTTTAGCTCTCGCACTCGGTGCAGTACAGGTGCCCACCCCTCTCGGCAGCGATCTGGGACCTGTGTTTGACCAGGAAGCAGTTGAAACACGTGAATTCGTCCGCCTGGGGCGGCATGACCTGAATCAGGAGTTCCTCTCCTGAGAGGTCGGCTCCCGGCAATTCGAAGCCATCGGCGAGCTCGGTTTCATCGACGTCCACCGCGGAGGATTGCTTCCCCGACTGGCGCGTCTTGAGCTCCTCCAGGGAATCCTCGCTGACATCTTCCTCGGTCTTCCGAGGGGCATCGTAATCGGTGGCCATGGTCCTTCCTTGTCCTCCGTACCTGTTGCGGGTGGAATGCCGGCCGTGGCGGGACCTCCCGCCGCCGGTGTATGGGTGCAACGCCGGACGCACCGGTTTTGTGCCCGATATCGGGCAGATTGTCCTCCCCCCGTCCACGAAAGTCCATAGACACTGTCCTGGACCGGAAACCCCGATATTCGGAAGGTTTCACCGGAAAATCACGGCACGCCCTCTGTCCTAGTAGGAAAAGGCCCCGGCGGGTGGCAGAGTTTCGAATGTCAGTTATGCCATGTGGTGGAGGGTGTTATGCAGGATCTACGACTGGTAGGCGTCCACGACGACGGCGGGCATCTGCTCCTCAGCGGTCCCGGTGGTGCGATGTTCCAGCTTCCGATCGACGAGGCCCTCCGGGCTGCAGCGAGCCGGACCCCCGCCCAAGTGGCTGCGCGTGCCTCCAATACTCCGATTGCCATGTCCCCGCGGGACATCCAGTCCAGAATTCGAAGCGGAGCCACTGCGGCTGAAGTTGCCGAGCTTTCCGGCCTTCCGTTGGCCAACGTCCAGCGCTACGAAGGCCCTGTGCTGGCAGAGCGTGAGTACGTGGTGCGGCAGGCCCGCAACATCGAGGTCGCTTCCCCTGCCCCCGGCCATGACATCTATCGCTCGGCTTTCGGTGACACCCCGGCCACTCTCGGCGACATGGTGGATCACCGTCTTGCTGCCCACGGTATTGATACCGCGACGGTCGAATGGGACTCCTGGCGCCGCCCCGATGGTTCCTGGACGGTGGTTGCACGGTTCGAGACAGTACCGGGCGCCCACGGGAGCATCGGCGAGGAACCTCCCGCCATGTGGACTTTCAGCCCCCAGCGCAAGTCGCTGCAGAATGCCAACCGGTGGGCCCAGCAACTCAGTGAACTCGAGCCTCTGGACGGTCCTGTACCCGCACGAAGGCTTGCTGCTGTCTCTGACAGGCCATTCGATTTCGAGAGCGACGCCGAGGCAGCTGCACGCACGTCCGCGAAGGAATCGGACAGCCTCCTGGAAATGCTCCGATCACGCCGCGGCCAACGCCTGGGGGTAGACGAGGACGGCGACGACGCCTTGGCCGTCCTGCTAAGTAACGTTCCGGCAGCCCACCCGCGCCCCGGTGACGACGCTGACGAGATCTCCGAAGAATTCGTCATTGCGGACGCCGAACCAGCTGCACCGGTGGCCGAGGAACCGGCGCGGAAGGACGGGCGGCCATCGATGCTTTCCCGGCTGAGCCTGGCTCCCCGGCACTTTGACACCCATGATGATGACGACGATTCGCTCAAACTTCACAATGGCGTCAGCACGGATACCCGCGAAATTACGGTGGTGGCCAGCCCGCTGCGACCCGTCACATCGCTAACGCCACGCAAGCCCGCCGGGCTCGACGAACTGCTCGGCGGCAGCGTGAATGCCCAGCCCCAGGTGGGAGGCGAGACTCCGCGCGCGGAGTCACCGCAGGAGAACCCCCGTGGCGAATCTGCCGCTGATGTTACAAAGGACCCCGAGGTCGCAAAAGACCCTGACGCCCCCGCAGAACGTCAGCCGTCCCGACCGAAGAGGTCCAGCATTCCCAGCTGGGATGAGATCGTTTTCGGGGCTCGCGGAGACTAGCCGCAGGCCCCGGCAGTCACCCCTGCCGAAGTGCTCCTGCACCGGGCCAAAGACAAGCATCAACGTCGAATGGCAGCGGCTGGTCGGCCCCTGCCATCACGTTGGCGCCGTGTGCGGTGACACGCCTCATGTAATGGCGGCGGCAGAGCGTCTCATATCCCACGGCGTCCGCATCGGAGATGTCGTCGCCTGTAGCGGGGGCGACGTCGCCCACCATCACTTGCTCGCCTTCCACCACCATGATGCCGTTCACCGTCCGGGCATTCTGCGTTGCCCGGCGGCCGCACCAGCACAGGGCTTCCACCTGCAGCACCTGAACCTTGTCGGCGAGCTCAATGAGGCGCTGCGAGCCGGGGAACAACCTGGTGCGGAAGTCGGACGTAATCCCGAAGGCAAAGACATCCACGTCCATTTCGTCCACCACCCGTGCCAACTGCTCCACCTGGGACGCCGAGTAGAACTGCGCTTCATCACAGATCAGGTAGTCAACGCGAAGGCCGCTGGTGCGTCGGGCAACAACCTCGTCCCAGAAATCAGTGTCGCCACCAACTTCCACGGCGTCGGTCTGCAGGCCCAGCCTGCTGGAGATCGTCGAATCCCCCGCGCGGTCGTTACAGCTGAAGCGGACGCCTCCGCGGCCTCGTGCTCGGTGGTTGTAGTCCATTTGGAGGGCCAGCGTGGACTTGCCGCAGTCCATGGTCCCTGAGAAGAAGACCAGCTCAGCCACGCTTGCCCTTTCGGCCGGCAGCAGTAAAGCACAGCAGGGGTACTTCGCGTTCGGCC
The DNA here is from genome assembly GCF_007786235.1 of Paenarthrobacter nitroguajacolicus. Lineage (GTDB taxonomy): Bacteria > Actinomycetota > Actinomycetes > Actinomycetales > Micrococcaceae > Arthrobacter > Arthrobacter nitroguajacolicus_A. Next base: position 69,723 of record NZ_VNFK01000016.1, read on the forward strand.
TTGGTCAGCGAACCGTGCTGACCCACCACCTCCAGTGATGCCGGCCTGGCCCGGCGGGTGTCATACAGCGCCAGGGTATCGCGGGCTGCGATCATGACGTCGCCGATGCGGGGTGCCACCTCAGGGCGGACTGTGCCAAACAAGCCGGCCTCGGAAGCCTGGCCGCGGGTGAAAACCCAGATCCGTTCGCCGAAGCGCCGACGCCAGGCGGCAATCAGTGAGTCCCGGTGGGCCTCGGTGGCATCCGGTTCAAGGTAGAGGTGCACCATGCGAGGTTCTCCCGCTGTGTGCCGGACACCGGCAACCAACGATTCGTCAGCGGAGTAGTCCAGGCGTTGGGATTCGGGGACGTCCAGCATGCCGTGGTCTCCGGTGAGCAGGATGGTGGTCCCCGCCGGCAACGTGGCGGAAAGCCTCTTGACCGTGGAGTCGAGCTCTTCAAGCTGGTGCTCCCACCGATCCGATTGGCAGCCGTAACGGTGCCCGGCTTTGTCGAGCTCGTTGACGTAGAAGTACATCAGTGATTTTTCGCCGCCGGACATGGCTTCCGCAGCTGCGGCCGTCCGCGCGTGGAGCGTGGTGCCGCCAACGAATCGACTTCCCCGGAGCGCCGCCTGGGTCATCGGGGAATTGCCAAATTGCGGCAGGCTGACCGTCACGACGTCCAGCTCCGAGGCCACGCGTTCAAAAACGGTAGCGTGAGGTTGCCACTTGGCCGGGTCCACCAGCGGATCCCAGTTGCCCAAGAGGTTCACTACCTTGTCCTGTGCGGGATCGAGGACGTCGTAGCCCACCATGCCATGCTGCCCTGCCGGCAGCCCGGTACCGAGGCTCGCGAGGGAAGCCGCCGTGGTGCTGGGGAAGGCGGAGTCGATCCACTGCGGGACGTTTCGCTGTCCGCCAGCAAGGACTGAACGGAGGAAGGGCGTGTGGGAGGACTTCTGCTTGAGCAGGTTCCGCCCCAGTCCATCGGCCAGAACAACGCAGACACGCTGAGCTGAAGGCAACTGCAGCTGGTTGGTGAAGCCGGGCACGCCGAGCGCGGCAGCGGAACTCGTGAAGACCTCAGCGATCGACTTGCTCCCGAAGAGCGGGGCCGAGGGGAGGTGGTCGTGAGAGGCTGCCCCGGGAGCTGTGTCCACGTGGTTCTGTGCAGTTTCCCTCAACGCTGATGTCCGCGGCTGAGGCGGTTGCTGAAGACGCCCGAACGCGGCCTGGGCGCAGGGATACTGGCATGCTGGACAGGGCTCGGGTTACCCGTGTTGACCGCGCGCAGTGCACGGGCAAAGAGCTTGGCGTCCTGGACGGCCTGGAGGCCATCGGCCTCGGCGCTGATGCGCAGTACGATGTCTTCCTGGGCGATGGTTCCGCTGTAGCCGTGATCGGCCTCGCACTGCGGATCCCCGCAGCTCGCCGGTCCCATGTCCATCCGTTGCCCGCCGGACCATGCAATGGACACGGTCAGCTCGCGGACGGGATCGGACGGTTTGTAGTCCTGGGGCTGGGAGTACATGTAGCTCAGGACCACCGAACGGATTTGGGCCACCGGGACGGACTCGGTGGAAATCTGGGCAACGATTTGCTCACCGGCTTCGTCCAACTGCTGGTCGTCCACGTGGGTGATCACCAGCATGTCCTCCGTCAGGACCAGCACGGTAATGTGCCGGCGAACTTCGGCACGGTCGAAGTGCGTCTCCAGATGCACCAGGTGTGACAAGCACTCGCGGCCGTCCAAGGCGTCGTCCACGACGTCGGCAACCAACCGCGGGTAGAAACCTGCTTGCTGCAGTGCCTGGTCCAGACTCTGTCCCTGCGAGCTGTGATGATGCGCGGTGTGGTGCCCGGTGTTGGACGGGCGGGATTGAGGCGTCGGAGACTGGGTGCTCATCCCCCCATTTTCACAGATCGCTTGGTGACTTCCTAACCGTGCGCTTCGCCTCTGTGGCTAACCGCGCATCGCCCGGCGGGCGCTGTCCGTCCGCTGTGCTGCGTTGCCGATCCACACATCCGCACCCAGGATGGTGGCGCCCGAGGGACCGGCAAGGACAGGGTTGAATTCCACCAGCGCAATTCCGGGGTGGTCGTCTTTGAGCTTGGCGAGCCTGGCCGCGACGTCCTCCAGCGCTGCCACGTTCACTGCCGGAAGCCCTTGATAGCCAAAGAGCTTCCTGGACGCTCTGGGCGAACGGATCACATCATGCAGGTCAGCAGCTGAGAGCGGCGGGACCCGGTGGGCCCAATCGTCAAGGAGGTTTACGGCGTCGCCTGCCAAACCGAACGACAACACCGGCCCCAACAGGGGGTCCTCCATCGCGCGGAAGGTGCAGGCCTGCCCGACAGGAGCCATCGCCTGCACCTCAAGGGACGGCGACCCGTACGGTTCAAGGGCACGGCGCATCTGTGCGATGTTCTGGCGCAGCGATTCGGCATCCTGGATGTCGAGCCGGACGCCGCCGAGGTCCAGGCGGTGCCGCAGTGCAGGATCAGTGGTCTTCAGGACCACTGGCCATCCCACAGTGTCCGCGGCCCGGACTGCTTCCTCCGGCGTACCAAATCCGAACGTTGGCACCACCTCTATGCCGTAACCGGCCAGCAGCGCGGCGGCAGCACCGGCGTCGAGCTTCCTCAGCTTCTCCCCCGTTACCCCGGCGAGCAAGGCAGCCAAGGTCTCGCGGGTGCCATCCACGTCGCAGCCGTCAGGCTCGATGAACAAACCCTGGTCGCGATCACGCCACTGGGCGTATCGAACGATTGCGGCAAGGGCGGCCACGGCGGCACCGGCGTTGGAGTAGCACGGCAGCACGGGCTTGCCCGGGGAACCCACCATGCCCTCCACGTGGATGGAAGGATCCAAAATTCCCGTGAAGGCCGCAACAACCGGCTTACCGGCTTCCGCAGCACATTCTGCGAGGACGCCGGCCAACGACTCCTGGGTGAGACCACGGGCAGGCAGCAGTGCCGCCACCACCGCGTGGACGGAGTCATCCGCGAGGCTTTCCTGGAGGCTGGCCCGCAAGGCCGGAAGCGCGAGCGACTGACCGGCGTCGAGGTCCACCTCCGTCACGAGGCGGTTCACATCCAGTCCGAGTGGGACAGCGCTGTCAGCCACCACTTTCCCCAAGGCGACGGAATTGGAATAGACAGCCAAACCTGGCCCTTTGGGCAAAGCCTGGGAGGACACGATTTGGGCGATGTCCATTAATTGTTCGATGGTCTCCACACGGATGACGCCGGATTGGCGCATCATGGCATCCACGGCCGCGGGCGGCGCCTGGGTGGTGCGGACCTCGTGCCCGGGCGGCAGGGTGAGACCCGTGACATCGGACTTGGCCACGATGACTGGCTTGCTCCGCGACAACCGCCGGGCCAGGCGGGAGAACTTTCGCGGATTGCCGATGGACTCCAGGTACAGGCCGACGGCGGAGGTATCGGCGTCGTCCTCCCAATACTGCATGGCGTCGTTGCCCGAAACGTCGGCGCGGTTGCCGGCGGAAAGGAAGGACGACAGGCCGAGTTGGCGCCGGCTGGCTGCCGCGTAGACCGCCACCCCGACGGCGGCCGACTGGCTGAACAGGCCCAGGCTGCCCCTCGGCGGCATGCTGGGAGCCATCGACGCGTTCAAGGAAACGGCCGGGTGGGTGTTCAGAATTCCCAAGGATTCGGGCCCGATCACCCGCATGCCGTTCGCCCTGGCGCGCCGCACCAGTTCGTGCTGGCGGGCCAGTCCCCGCTCCCCGTCGTCGGCAAATCCGGCGGTGGCCACCACAATGCCCTTGACGCCCGCGGCAGCACAGTCGTCCACCACCTTGGGCACTTCGCCGTAGGGAACAGCGATGATGGCCAACTGCACTGGCCCAGGGATTTCGGACAACTTGGCGAAGGAGATCATGCCGGCCAGTTCGAAGGCCTCGGGGTTGACGGCGTAGACCGGCCCCTTGAAGCCTCCCTCGATGATGTGCTCCAGCAGCTGGTATCCCACGGTGCCCCACTTGCGGCTGGCGCCGATGACAGCCACCGACGACGGCGACAACAGGTCACGCACGCTGCGCGCCTCTGCGCGGTGCTCACGGGACTCCATGACGGCCCGGGATTTCTCCGTGGGGTCGATATTAAATTCGACGCTCACCACGCCGTCATCGAACTGGCGTTTGAGGTCGTATCCGGCGTCGGCAAAGACCATCAGCATCTTCCGGTTGTCCGGCAGAACCTCGGCTGTGAATCGCCGAATGCCGTTCTCGCGGGCAGCCACGGCCAGATGTTCCAAGAGGATCGAGCCAATTCCGCGGCCCTGGTGGGCGTCGGAGATGTTGAAGGCCACCTCTGCCTCGGTGGGATCGTCCAGCCTGTCATAGCGTCCGATGCCCATGATTTCGCCGCCAATGGTGATAACGAAAGCCACCCGGTTGATGTGGTCAACTTCCGTGAAGCGCCGCACTTCCTTGCCGGAGAGCTTGGGCTTGAAGGAAAAGAACCTCATATAGATGGAGGCCTGCGACTGGCCCGCGTGGAACGCCTGCAAAGCCTCCGCGTCCTGTGGCCGGATAGGACGAAGGTGGGCTGTTCCGCCGTCGCGCAGGACGACATCGGCCTCCCAATATTCCGGATAAATGCCGACGCCGGGCTGATCCACCATAGGCTTAGCCTAGCTAAAACATCCGCAGTACAACTTTCAAGGATTCACCGACCCCATGGCCCGCAGCCAAACTCCCGCACGCAAAGGCGAGCCCCTCGGCGATTTCACCGAGAACATCGTCGATATCGACGTCACTTCCGAGATGGAAGGCTCCTTTCTGGAGTATGCGTACTCCGTGATCTATTCGCGCGCCCTCCCGGACGCTCGAGACGGCCTGAAGCCTGTCCAACGGCGCATTCTCTACATGATGTCCGACATGGGCCTGCGCCCGGACCGCGGACACGTCAAGAGCGCCCGCGTGGTGGGCGAAGTCATGGGTAAGCTCCACCCGCACGGAGACGCGGCGATCTACGATGCCATGGTGCGCATGGCACAGGACTTCTCCCTGCGCCTGCCGCTGATTGACGGCCACGGCAACTTTGGTTCGCTCGACGACGGCCCGGCAGCACCGCGTTACACCGAAGCGCGCCTCGCTGCCGCTGCTTTGACCATGACGGACCACCTCGACGAAGACGTGGTGGACTTCGTCCCCAACTACGACAACCAGCTGACGCAGCCGGACGTCCTCCCCGCCGCCTTCCCCAACCTGCTGGTCAACGGCACCACGGGCATCGCTGTGGGCATGGCCACCAACATGGCTCCGCACAACCTGGTGGAAGTCATCGCCGCAGCACGGCACCTGATCGCCAACCCCGATGCCACCCTGGAAGAGATCATGCGGTTCATCCCGGGGCCGGACCTCCCCACCGGTGGACGGATCGTGGGCCTGGACGGCATCCGCGACGCGTACGCTACTGGCCGCGGTTCGTTCAAGACCCGGGCCAAGGTTGAGGTGGAACAGCTTTCTGCCCGCCGCACCGGACTGGTGGTCACTGAGCTCCCCTACATGGTGGGTCCCGAAAAGGTCATAGAAAAGATCAAGGACGCCGTCAACGCCAAGAAGTTGACCGGCATCAGCGACGTCGTGGACCTGACCGACCGCAACCATGGACTTCGCCTGGTCATTGAGCTGAAGAACGGCTTCAACCCCAACGCCGTGCTCCAGCAGTTGTACCGATACTCCCCCATGGAAGACTCCTTCGGCATCAACAACGTCACGCTGGTGGATGGCCAGCCGCAAACCCTTGGCTTGTTGCAGCTGCTTCAGGTCTATGTTGCGCACCGGCTGAACGTGGTGCGCCGACGCACGTCGTTCCGCTTAGGCAAAAAGAAGGACCGCCTCCACTTGGTGGAAGGTTTGTTGATCGCGATCGTTGACATCGACGAGGTCATCCAGATCATCCGCTCGTCCGATGAAGCCTCGGCTGCGCGCGAGCGGTTGATGTCCATCTACGACCTCACCGAGATCCAGGCCAATTACATCCTGGAACTGCGCCTGCGGCAGTTGACCAAGTATTCCCGCCTTGAACTGGAGAAGGAGCAGGACGAACTCCGCCGCGAAATCGAGGCACTTGAGGCCATCCTGGCGTCCGACGAACTTCTTCGCGACCTCGTGTCGGGTGAACTTGCCGAGATCTCCGAAAAATACGGCACGCCCCGCCGCACGGTCTTGCTGGAGTCCGAAGCCGTCTCACCGACCGTCGCTGCCGCCCTCGCGGCTGCCGTCCCCGGTCCCAAAGGCAAGGCCGCCGCGCTGCCGCTGGAGATTCCAGACGACCCCTGTTGGGCGTTGCTCAGCGTTTCCGGCCAGATCGCCAGGACATCAAACCAGGAGCCGCTGGCCGAGTCCGGGCCACGTACCAAGCACGATGTCTTCCGCTCGGTAGTGAAGACCACGGCTCGTGGAGAAATCGGCGCAGTGACCTCACAAGGCCGCATGTTGCGGCTGCAGGTCATGGACATGCCTGTCCTGCCTCCCGTCTCGGGCCTTCCGAACCTGGCCGGCGGTGTGCCGGCGAAGGACTTCATCACTTTGGTCAAGGGCGAAACCTTGGTGGCGTTCGTTCCGCTGGATGCCATTCTGGCCATTGGCACGGTCCAGGGCGTCGTCAAGCGGGTGCAGCCGGACTACCCGCTGAACCGCGAGGATTGGGAGATTATTGCCCTGAAGGACAAGGATTCGGTCCTCGCCGTGGAACCGGCGCAGGATGACGACGTCGATCTTGTCTTCGTGACGAGGCAAGCCCAATTGCTGCGGTTCAGTGCGTCCAACGTCCGTCCGCAAGGACGCACGGCGGGCGGCATGGCCGGCATCAAACTGGCCGCCGGTGACGACGTGATCCACTTCGGCACCGTTCGTGCCAACGATCCTGCCGCCGTCGTGGTGACCATTGCCGGCACCAACGGCGCCCTGCCTGGGACCGCCCCTGGAACTGCGAAGGTCACGGCCTTCGACGAGTATCCGGCCAAGGGCCGTGCCACCGGTGGCGTGCGAGTCCACCGCTTCCTGAAGGGTGAAGACACCTTGCTGATGGCGTGGGCCGGACATGGCCCCGCCAAGGCGTCATCCGCTGCCGGGGTGGCCAGGGCCCTCCCACACGAGCATGGCCGCAGAGATGGCTCGGGCGTGCCGTTGTCCCAGCCCGTGGAAGCCATCGGCCCGAGCATGGCATGGGCTGAGCCCGCAGAGTAATGACGTGCCACAGCAGGGGCCGGCGATCACAACCGCCGGCCCTTGCTGTTGTGGTGGTGTGGGAGCCACACCACCTGGGCTAGCCGGTTTGGGTGAGGCTCAGAATGTTTCCTTCAGTATCAAGGAACCACGCCGCGGCGCTTCCGTCGGGCATCGTGGCGATGCCGTTCTCTGTCTTCAGCCCGGGGAAATCGTAGTCTTCGAACGTGACTCCTTTATCCCGCAGCTCCGCTACCGTGGCAGCGACATCGCTCACCATCCAACCCATCTGCGTGTTCCTGGCAGTGCCCGCATTGGGTGTTTGATACAGGAAGAATCCGGTTCCATCGCCACACTTGTATTGGAGGTTGTCGTCGTCGTCCGGATTTTCGGGTTCCAGTCCGAGCTTTTCGCTGTAGTACGCACGGGCCCGGGCTATGTCCTGTGCCGGTAGGACGGCACCAACCTGCTGATCCTTGAGCATGATTTTCTCTTTCCGGCTCTCCCCCCGGAACGAACTTTACTCTTGGGCGGGCAGCTAAGTCATTGGAAAACGACACCATATTTCATCGCCTGCAATGGACGCGGGGCGGATCGGCTTAGACTGGCCGCATGCCGATCATCCCCGATGAAAAAGACTGGACGTGGGTCCTCTCAGAGCCCTGCCCCGAGTGCGGTTTCGACGCCGCCACGGTGACACCTTCAACGGTGCCGGGCACCGTCCTGAACATGCTTCCCCGGTGGCGGGCCGTCCTGCGCCGGGAGGACGTTTCCAAACGGCCCAATGACCACACGTGGTCCAACCTGGAGTACGCGTGCCACGTCCGCGATGTCTTCAGCCTCTTCGACCAGCGCCTGAATTTGATGCTGGCTGAGGATAACGCCACGTTCGCCAACTGGGACCAGGACCAAGCCGCCATCGATGGCGACTACGCATCGGCGGATCCACGAACCGTGGCTGATGAAGTGGAAGCCGAAGGCAAGGAAATTGCGGAGTCGTTTGCCCGGGTGGTGGAGGACGACTGGCAGCGCACCGGAACGCGCAGCAACGGTTCCTCGTTCACGGTGCTGACGTTCTCGCAGTACTTCCTGCACGACGTTGTGCACCACCTGCACGACGTGGACGGCTAGGAAACATGCCCTAGAGCATCTTCTCCCACGTCATGCTGCGGTTCACCGGCGTGTAGCCCATGCCAAGGTAGAGTTCCAGCGCACCTGAGGGGTTGGCGGAATCCACGTCAAGGGAAGCCACGTCCATTCCGGCGTCGGTGTACCGGCGCATGGCGTCCGCCAGCAGCGCTTGGGCGATGCCCCGGCCCCGGTAGGCTCGCCGAACTCCCAGGAGCTCGGTATAGCCCTCCTTGAAACCGCGGTCCGCGGCCGAGTCGGAATCAAAACTGGTCAGTTGGTACCCGGCGATTTCACCTGTGGCGGTGTCAATGACCACTGCGCTGAGATCGTGCCGCCCTGTAGGTTCCTCCATGGTGAAGCGCCACGCCTCCTCGTCCCTCGGTTCGCTCCCCCAGTGGTCCCTGAAGGCATCGTTGTGCGCCAAGCGCATCGGCTCGAACAGTGAAGGCTCCAAGGTCCTGAGTTCAAACCCGGCACCGAGCGGAGCGTGGGGCAGCTCCGTGGACAGGGGCCGATGCATCTCGTTGAACCAGCGCACCGCCTTGTAGCCGTGGCCCATCAGCAGAGCAGCCTGGTGCTCATGCTGTTCTTCGGTTTGGATTCGGAGCCGGGGCGGAGCTTTGGTGTGCCCGGCGTCTTGATCCGACTGGAAACGGTGCCGAACCTGGGCTTCCTGCCAGACCAGGACAGCGGAACCTATGCCGCGGAGCTGCCACTCCGGGTCGACGCAAGCCAGGCCAGTGGCTTTATCGCCTTCAGGGTTCTTGGTGATTCGCCCATAGGCACGCGCCACGCCTTTGGCATCCAGGCCCAGAAGCGTGCTGGTCGCCGCAGGGTTCTTGGTGGATTCCAGGATATGGATCAGGTCACCGCGTTTCTCATACCAGACGGGATGTTCAACGGCGGCAGTACGGGCAATCAGGCCGGCCCAGTTATCGAGGTCGCCCATGGTGGCACACCGCCACTGAAGGCCGGTCACGGTGTTGTCGGGCATCGCTTGGCTTGCGGCTTCGAAGGGCATGCCAACAGGCTACTGAGGAGTAGGCCTCCCCACCAGCTCCGCCGCGCCCACGCTTTGCTTCACGGTTCTGGGGGTGCTGGCAAGCTCAAGCCGCGCGTCTGAAGGATCGATGTCCTCGGAATTGTGGGTAACCAAAACAACAGTGACATCTTTGAGCCCCTTGCGCAGGATGGCCATCATTTCCTGTGCCGAACCCGCATCCAGGTGGGCGGTTGGCTCATCCAGCAACAACACTGAAGCGCCCGTCAGGAGCGTCCGGGCCATCGCGAGCCGCTGCCGCTCTCCACCGCTGAGGAAGGAGCCTCCGGCTCCGATCCGCGCGTCGAGACCACCAGGCAAAGACTCCACCAAGGCATCAAGGCCGACGTCGGCCAGGGCCTTGTGCATGTCGCCCTCGCTGGGTTTCTCCCCCGCGGGCCGGCTCAGCAGGAGGTTACCCCGAATGGTTGAGTCGAACAGGTGTGCCTCTTGGGGGCACCAAGCAGCCGTGCCGGTCAGCTTGGCCGTTCCTTCCGTGAGCGGCAGAAAACCAAGGAGGACGGAAAGAAGCGTGGACTTTCCGGCTCCCGATGGTCCGGTCACGGCAAGCCAGCGGCCAGGTTCGGCAACTGCGGTCAGCCCCGCGAAAACGTTGGAGCCGCCGGGCCACGCTGCTGCGGCACCGCGCAACTCCAGCCCCGCTTTTCCGGGGCGGTCAGGCAGCGGCCGTGTGCCGCCGTCGAGGTTCCCTTGGTGATTGCCCGGCGCCGGGGCGTCCAAAGCACCGGACGCTGCCACCCGTCCCAGGACGGCGGCGAGCGCCGGAGCCTGGCGCACCGCGGACACGATGCCGCCGAACGGTTCCACCAGTGCGAGTTGCATCAGGACGATGACAGCAACGAGTTCCGGTGCGGCGGTCCCGTTGAATACGGAGGGTGCACTGAGGGCACCGGCCCACAGTGCCGCCAATGAGCAGCCCAAGACGGTCACTGCCTGGCCGAGGCCTTCGGCCCACGCCGAGCGCTGGGCAGAGTCAGTGGCCGCGCGGTCTTTGGCGCGCAGCGATTCAAGGACTGGTTCCCCTACTCCGTTGGCGCTCAGCTCCGCACGGGCGTCCAGCGCCGCAGCTACTGCTCTCAGCACCACGGAGCGCATCAGTTGTTCGGCCCTTGCGGCGTTGCGGTCGGCCAGGACGGCCAGAAGCGGAGCAACGCCCAGCCCCACCACGGCTGCGATCACCACGGCAGGCAGCGCGGCCGGCAGCACGATGGCCGTGGCGACGATTGCCGCACCGCCCACTCCCACTGCGGTGACGGGCGGCAGGGCCACCCTGGGCAGGAGGTCTCGGAGGGTGTCGACATCGTCCACGATCGACCCGAGGACATTGCCGCCTTGGAGCAGGCGACGGAGGGACAGTGCGCGGCGGCTGAGAGTTGCCCAGAGCGAGCCGCGGAGTCGTGTCATGGCGGCAAAGACGGCGTCGTGGGTCAGCAACCGCTCGCAGTAGCGCAACACGGCCCGGCCAATGCCGAAAAACCTGACGCCGACTATTGCGCCCAGCAGATAGAGGATGGGCGGCTGTTCACTGGCCCTGATGATGAGCCAGCCGGACAACCCGGACAGTGCCACCGCAAAGAGTGCCGCCAGGACGGCAACCACCCCGGCGGCGGCGAACTTGCCTCGAACGGGTTTCAGTATTCCCAGTAAGCGCGTCAGGCTGCCGTGACCGACACCTGCGTTGGGGGCACTGTCCGCGGGGACCACCGCCGCCGGTTCTGTGGGCGCCATGGCCGGCACGCGTAGGGCGCTCGCTCCCGGGACTGTGGAGGCGTCACGGTGACGTTTTTCTCCGACCTGCACCACGTGGTCGGCGAGCGCACGGGTGTGGGCGTCATGGGCCACCAGGATCACCGTGACGGTACCGCGGAGCGACTCGATCGCCCGGCGTACCACGCTCGCGGTGTGCTGGTCCAAGTGCGCAGTGGGTTCGTCAAGCAGCAACAGTGTCGCCCCCGCTTCCAACCGGGCGAGGCCACGGGCAAGGGCAACGCGGCGCAACTCGCCAGGGCTCAGTTCGGCGGGATGCTTTGAAACCAGGTGCTCTGCGGAAGCCCCGCGGAGGACTCGGGCCACGGCCTCGGCGGTGTCGCCTTTGAAGCCGTCCAAGTAGAGCTCGATCTCCTGCTGCACCGTGTCGGCTGCCATCACAGGGTGTTGCGGCACCCATGCCATGGTTCCCGGCGCAACTCCCGACACTGTTCCCGTCACTTCGGCGCCCGGCCCTTGCCCGACAAGTCCGGCAAGGACGCCCAGGACAGTGCTTTTGCCGGCGCCGCTGTCGCCGTCCAGGGCTGTGATGCTGCCGCGTGGGGCGGTGAAGTCAAGAGGTCCGACGGCGGCCGCGGACCTGCCGTGGTACGTCACCGACAATTGGGTGACCACGACGTCGCTGGGACCTGCGCCTGCCGCGCTGCCACGCAGGGGCTGGTGCTTGGGGGCTTCCAGCACGGCAGTGGTTGTTTCGAGGGCCGCCCTGCCGTCGTCGCTGGCGTGGTGCGCGGTACCGAGCTCCCGGAGGGGCAGGTAGCAGTCCGGGGCAAGGATGAGGGCCAGGAGTCCGGCTTCCAAGGCCATATCTCCCGCTACCAGCCGGACCCCGATGAAGACCGCCACAACGGCAACTGAGATGGTGGCAATGAGTTCAAGGGCCAGCGCGGAGAGGAAAGCGGTGCGAAGGGTGCCCATGGTCCGGCTCCGGTACTGCTCGGAAATGTCCTCCAGGGCTGCACGCTGCTCAGTGGCACGGCCCAAGCCCACCAGGACAGGCAACCCCTTGGCGAGTTCCAGGATGTGGCCGGACAGTTTCCGGAGCGTGGTTTGCGCGTCCCGAACGCTGTCCTCGGTGTGCCGGCCTATCAGGACCATGAACAGTGGCACCAACGGAACGGTCAGGACAATCACCACAGCACTGACCCAGTCAGCAAAGAGGATCCTGGCACCGATCAACAGCGGGACGGCTGCGCAGTTCACCAAGGCGGGCAGATACTGGGTGTAGTAGTCGTCCAGCGCGTCCAGGCCTCGCGTCGCCAGGATGGCCAGGCCGCCGTCGTTCATTCCGTCGACTGGAGCGGAGCCACCGTCGGCCAGTGAGCGCCTCAACAGCCGCGCCCGCAGCTCTTCCTTCACGCCCAGGGCCGCACGACGCGAGGCGATACCCTGCCCCCATACAGTCAAAGACCGAAGGACCGCGCCCACCGCACCCCAGACGAGGCTGTCCCTCCAGTCCCCCGACCCGGAGGCCAGACCGGCCAGCATTCCCGCCACTGCTTGTGCCATGAGCACCAGCGACAAGGCCTTCAGGGCTGACATCAGGCCAAGTGCATAAAGGGCTGAACGGGTTGCCGGGCCGGACGGGAACACTGGCTTCATGGGGTGCTTACGCTCCTGGGCGGGAAGGGTCGCCGGACCCGTCGTTCGACTGATTGCTGGACGGGCCGGTTTCCTTGGAGACCAGCACCTTGGCGGCAATCGCGGGCAGGAAGCCGTGGGCCTCCGGAATGTGGGCTGCGCTCACGCGTCGCCGGAACACCCAGTAGGTCCAGGACTGGTAGGCAATCACCAAGGGCAGTCCCACGGCGGCCACGATGCTCATCAGCCCCAGGGTGTAGTCCGAGGAAGAGGCATTGGAGACTGTCAGGTTGAACGCCGGGTCAAGGGTGGATGGGATGACCACGGGGAAGGCCGCCCCGAAGATCGAGGCAGTGGCGCAGACGATGAATGCACCGAGGGCGCTGAACGCGCGCCCCTCGGAGCCTGCCCGGGCAAGCATCCACGCCACGACCACGGCCACGACAGCGGCGGCCACCAGTGCCCAGGTCCAGGGTTTACCACTGAGGAACTGGACCGCGACCATCCAGCCGAACATGGGCAGTACGGCCACCGGAACCAACCGCACAAACCAGCGACGGGCCCGGTGCCGCACGTCGCCGTCGGTCTTCAAAGCCAGGAACGCGAGGGCGTGGACCAGCGCGAACGCCACCACACCGAAACCGCCCAGGAGCGCGTAGCCACTGAACCAGGACATCGGGCCGCCGCTGCGGTCGCCGTTGGCGTTCAAGGGCAGCCCGGTGGTGGTGAGGGCGAGGGCGGCGCCGATACCGAAGGCAGCCACGAACGAGCCGATGGCGATCGCCCAGTCCCAGCGGTTGCGCCACCGCACGGAGTCCACCTTCCCGCGGTATTCGAAGGCGACAGCACGGAAGATCAGTGCTGCCAGGACGCAGAGGAGAGGGAGGTAGAGCGCCGAGAACAAGGAGGCGTACCAGAGGGGAAAGGCCGCAAAGGTGGCCCCGGCCGCGGTGAGCAACCAGACCTCGTTGCCATCCCACACGGGTCCAATGGTGTTCAGCAGGACGCGCCGGTCAGTGTTGTTGCGGGCGAACAGTTTCATCAGCATGCCCACGCCGAGGTCAAAGCCCTCAAGGAAGAGGTAGCCGGTCCATAGGACGGCGATGGCCACAAACCAGATAGTTGGCAATAGTTCCATTGTCAGTTTCCCTTGGCTCTAGTAGGCGAATGCCAGGACGTCGTCGCCGGACTTGCCCGGACCGGCGTCGCCGTCGTTTTTGTCGCTCTGGTCCTTGGAGTCCGTTCCGTGCTTCTCGCTGGCCAGTTCAGGCATCGCCGAGGCCACGCCACCGCGGATGTATTTGACCAGAAGCTTCACTTCCACCACCAGCAGCACGGCATAGATGGCTGTCAGGACCACCAGCGACGTCATAAGTTCACCGGCACTCACGCCGGGAGACACCGCTGCGGCAGTAAACATGAACACCTGGTCAATACCGTTCATATCCGGGTTGGGCGCCACCACGAACGGTTGCCGGCCCATTTCGGTGAAGATCCAGCCGGCTGCATTGGCACCAAACGGTGCAAGGATCCCGAAGACAGCCAGGCGCATGAGCCACTTGGACTGGGGCACGGCGCCCTTGCGGGTCACCCAGAGGGCCAACAACGCGGCGAATGCCGCAATTCCGCCGAAACCGATCATCATCCGGAAGCCCCAGTAGGTCACTTCCATCACGGGCACGTACTGGATTTCCTGTCCTGCGCGTTCACCGTAGAGGGGGTTGTCCGGCAAGTGGGTGCCGTACTTTTCCTTGTACTCACCCAACAGGCTGTTCACGCCCTTCACTTCCGTGGTGAAGTCGCCTTTCGCCAGGAAGGAGAGGATGCCGGGCACTTCAATTACGGCCACGACATCTTCACAGTTGGAAGAGCCCACGTTTCCGACGCTGAGTATCGAGAATCCTGTTCCGTCATGGCAGGCCGCTTCGGCTGCAGCCATCTTCATGGGCTGCTGTTCGAACATGAGTTTGCCTTGGAGGTCACCGGTGAAGGCCGTTCCTGCGAAGGAGATCATGGCCACGACGGCGCCGATGCGCAGGGATTTCATCCAAACTGTGTAGTCGGCCTTGTCCCGTCCGGGGATGTGCGGAGCGTCACCGGGAATGATGCGGCCGTCCTTGCCTACGGTGTCGATCCCGTCGTGCCGGCGGCGCCACAAGTGGTACCAGGCGATGCCGAGAAGGAAGGCACCGGCAACCGCCAACGCGCCGAACAAGGTGTGGGGCACCGCTACGAGGGCAGTGTTGTTGGTGAACACGGCCCAAGCGTCGGTCATGACGGGGCGTCCGTCCACCATTTCAACGCCCACAGGGTGCTGCATCCAGGAGTTCGCCACGATGATGAAGTAGGCGGAGAAGACGGAACCGATCACGGCGATCCATAAGCAGGCCAGGTGCACACCGCGTTTGAGCTGCTTCCAGCCGAAAATCCACAGGCCGAGGAACGTCGACTCTACGAAGAACGCCAGAAGCGCTTCGAGGGCAAGTGGGGCACCGAAGACGTCTCCGACGAACCGGCTGTATTCACTCCACGCCATGCCGAACTGGAATTCCTGCACGATGCCCGTCGCTACACCCATGATGAAGTTGATAAGGAAGAGCTTTCCCCAGAACTTGGTCATGCGCAGGTACTCGGGTTTGCCCGTTCGGTACCAAATGGTCTGGATGATTGCTACCACCAGGCCGAGGCCAATAGTGAGCGGCACCATCATGAAGTGGTAGACGGTAGTGATACCGAATTGCCAGCGTGCGATTTCCAAGGCGTCCATGGCTGTCCTTTGTGCGGTGGACCGAAGTGCGATGACCATACTTCTACGTCACGTAGAAAACTTCTCTTCTACACAGTGTAGAACAAATGCCGGCCGACGAAATCCATTCTTCAAGTGGCCTTACACACGCGCAAGGGCCCCCGCAGCGCCGCGGCGCGCCGATAGTTCTACCTCACGTAGAAAGCCGGCCGGAAAAGCGGTAGATTTATGGTGGAATATTGGATCGTCGCTCCCAACAGCAGTTGCTCTGCATCGGGAAGCGGAAGGTAGGGACGAATTGATGGCAAGTCTTGGGGAACTGGAACGGGCAGTGATGGATCTGCTCTGGGCAGGCCAGGAGGCTGCAACTGCCAACACGCTGCGCGATCTCCTCGCGCAGGATTCCGAGGCCGGCGACGGCACTGCGGGCCACCAAGGCAAGGACCTGGCTGTGACCACGGTTCTTACCGTGCTCTCGCGCCTGGAGAAGAAAGGCTTGGTGGAGCGTGAACGTGGAACGCGTCCGCACCGCTACCAGGCTGTTTCGAGCCGCGCGGACCACACCGCTGAGCTGATGCACGAAGTACTGGGCTCTGCCCCGGATCGCGAGGCCGTCCTGGCCCGCTTCATTGGTTCCGTCACCGAAAGCGAAGCCGCTACCCTGCGCAAACTGCTCGGCTACAATTAGCCACTATGTTCTGGACCTCATACCTGCTTGCGGTCCTGGCATTGATTCTGGCGTGGCCGGTGCCCGTTCTCCTCTCGCGTGCACAGTGGCCGGCGCGTTCACCCTTCACGGCCATGGTCCTGTGGCAGGCGATAGCCCTCGCCGGAGGCCTGTCCATGATCGGGGCAATGCTTGTCTACGGCCTGGAGCCCATTGGGGACAACCTCATTGCGGGACTCAAGGGCCTGGCCGGAATGGTCTTCAACAACGAGCCCACCACGGCACTGGGCTTCTGGCACTTGTTTGCGTTGTCCGCGGCTGCGCTCCTCACTGCGCACCTGGTGTTCACCCTCCTGCTGACGTACTACAAAATTGAACGCCAGCGGCGACGCCACCGCGAACTGCTGGCCCTGCTGGCGTCACCGTCCGACGACGGCCCGGGAACTGTGGTCATCAACCACGACTCCCCCGTGGCCTACTGCCTGCCCGGCGGCGCCCGCTCCGTAACAGTGCTGTCCGACGGCCTCATGGCAGCTCTTGAACCTGCCGAGCTCAGGGCCGTTCTCATTCACGAAAACGCTCACCTGTCCCAGCGCCACGATCTGCTGCTCTGGGCCTTCGCGGCCTGGCGGCAGGCCCTGCCCTGGTTCCCCACCACACGACTGGCCCAGACGGCCGTGAATTCCCTGATTGAGATGTTGGCCGACGACGTCGCCCTCCGGACCGAGAGCAAGGGGACACTCATCAAGGCCATAGCGATCGTCGCCAGCGGAAACTCCCAGCCGGCCATCGGCGCGCCGGCACTCAACGCAGGCGGGGCCGTCGTCGAAGGTAACGGCGTCAGCGCCACCGGCGGTGCCGATTCACCACGTACGACGGCGTCTCGCGTCAGCCGCCTTCTCTCGCCTCAGCCGCCGCTCACCAAGGGTCTGCGAGTACTGGTCCTGGCGGCTTCGGCGCTGCTGCTCGCTGTGCCAACGGCACTTTTGATCGTGCCGGGGTTGTTGGGGTAGCTGCGGCCCCTATTGCGGCAGCGTGGCGTCGTACACCATGGACGCATACTCCTCCAACGCTTCCGCGCAACACGCAAGTTGCTCAGCGGCGTCCACGGCCTGGGGAAGGAGAAGGACATCGCGCGATTTCAGGTCCCTGTACCAGCGTCGCAGGCGTTCCAGGCTCTGCTCCTCTTCCTCAAGCTCGGCAAACGTGAACTTCCGCTGTGAAATCTCTTTGGCGATCTCCCGTTCGAACTTGCCGCAGTCCGAAGTGAACTCGGCCCATTCCTCCAAGCGGGCAGCCTGGAAGGCATTCCTGAAAGCCTTTGCCCCTTGATCGCGCGGTGAGGCGTCCACCAAAGTCCAGGAGCCCCCGCCTTTGGCCACGAGTCCCTCTGCCCGGCCCAAACCATCATTGAAGACGGGATGCGCAGGCAGCACCCACGTTCCGGGCGACAATGGCACGGCGCCGATACGGCGCAATTCCCTCCAGACAGCAACACGATGCCTGGATGGTTGCGACGGCATGTGGACGAGGATCAGCAACCACCGTTCATCAATCACAGTCATGAATGTAGCAGCTGTTACATTGTGAGGCGTGAAAGCAACCGACGCCCCGCCAATGCCAGCTCAAGCTAGCCAGCGTTGGCCGCTCTACGCCGCCGGGTTCACCACCGCTTTCGGCGCCCACGCTGTCGCTGCCGGGCTGGGAGCCGAAAGCGCAGACATTGGTTTGAACCTGCTGGCATTGGGCTTCTTATTGGCCCTGTACGACATTGCCGAGGTTTTCCTGAAACCGGTCTTCGGTTCCCTGAGCGACCGCATCGGGCCGAAGCCAGTCATCGTGGGTGGGCTGTTGGCATTCTCGGCCGCATCCTTGATCGGTTTATGGGCTGACCAGCCCACCATGCTCGCCGCCGCGCGGCTCGGGCAGGGAATGGCGGCGTCGGCCTTCTCGCCCGCTTCGTCAGCGACAGTTGCCCGCCTCGCAGGAAAAAGGAACGCCGGGCGCTATTTTGGACGGTATGGCTCCTGGAAAGGTCTCGGCTACGCCATAGGACCGCTGCTGGGCGCCGTGGCCATCATCAGCGGCGGATTCACGCTCCTGTTCGGGATCCTGGCCGCGCTGGGCCTCATCGTTGCAGTGTGGGCCATGGCTTCAGTGCCTCGCCTGCACCCTCTTCCCCGGCCGCGTTACACCATCGTGGACGTGTGGCGCCAAAGCACCGAGAGATCATTCCTTGGCCCCACGTTGGTCCTTGCCGCTGCAACAGGGGCGCTGGGCGCCGCAGTCGGATTCCTTCCTGCTTTGGCGGCACGCGAAGGACTGGACACTGCCGGGAGCGTTGCCGTGGTGACCGCGTTGGCCATCACGTCGTCGTTGATACAACCACTCATCGGCAGGTTGCGCGACCGGGGCGTACTCGCCGACAAGCCAGGCATGGTGGCCGGCCTGCTCGCCGTCGCGGCGGGCACACTGACAGCCGGGCTGTTGCCGGGAGCGGCGTGGATCTATCTTGCAGCCGTCCTGATCGGGGCTGGAATCGGAGTTGCCACACCGCTGGCATTCGCGCATCTGGCCGATTCAACCCCCGCTGAGAGGCTGGGTAGAACCATGGGCTCAGCCGAGCTCGGCCGGGAACTTGGCGACGCCGGCGGTCCCTTGCTGGTGGGCGGTATAGCCGTCGCGAGCGGGCTCCCCTGGGGCTTGGGCGCCTTGGCGTTGGTGGTGGGCCTCACGACATTCGCTGCTCCCGGTACCAGATCCCCCGGCTCCACTGCCCGAAAGGACTCACCAATTCCGCCAACATCAGGCTAGGCGTCGATGCGCTCCCGATCCAGGGTGGCGGCACCGGCGATGATGAACTCCTTGCGCGGCGCCACATCCGAACCCATCAAAAGGTCGAAGACTTCTTCAGCACGCTGTGCGCTTTCAATGCCCACTTTTCGAAGTGTCCGGTGGCGCGGATCCATGGTGGTTTCAGCGAGTTGCTGTGCGTCCATTTCGCCCAGGCCCTTGTAACGCTGAATGGGCTCCTTGTAGCGCTTCCCCTCCTTGGCAAGGTTGGCCAGAAGGACGTGGAGTTCAGCCTCCGAGTAGGTGTAGATCATCTCGTTGGCTTTCTGGCCCGGGTTGATGACCTCCACGCGGTGCAGAGGAGGGACGGCGGCAAAAACTCGTCCCGCCTCGACCATGGGCCGCATATAACGGAAGAAGAGCGTCAGCAGAAGTGTGCGGATGTGGGCGCCATCAACGTCGGCGTCCGTCATGAGGATGACTTTGCCGTACCGGGCTGCGTCGATGTCGAAGCTGCGGCCGGAGCCTGCACCAACCACTTGGATCAGTGCCGCACACTCTGCGTTGGAGAGCATGTCCCCCACAGAAGCCTTCTGGACGTTGAGGATCTTGCCGCGGATGGGCAGCAGAGCCTGGAAATCCGAGGAGCGCGCAAGCTTGGCGGTACCCAGCGCGGAGTCGCCTTCCACAATGAACAACTCCGAACGAGCGACGTCGTCGGTGCGGCAGTCAGCTAGCTTGGTGGGCATCGAGGAGGTTTCCAGAGCGTTCTTGCGACGCTGCGTTTCCTTGTGCACGCGGGCCGAGATGCGCGACTTCATTTCGCTGACCATCTTCTCCAAGAGAAGCGCAGACTGGGCTTTGTCGTTGCGGTTGGCCGAGTTCAAGCGTGTGGTGATTTCCTTTTCAACCACCTTGGCCACGATGGCACGAACCGCAGACGTACCCAGGATCTCCTTGGTCTGACCCTCGAATTGCGGCTCTGCCAAGCGGACAGTCAGCACGGCCGTCAGTCCTGCGAGGATGTCGTCCTTCTCAATTTTGTCGTTGCCGGCTTTGAGTTTGCGGGCGTTCGTTTCCACAGCTTTGCGGAAGGTCTTCAGCAGGGCAGCTTCAAAGCCGGATTGGTGCGTTCCGCCCTTCGGCGTGGCGATGATATTGACGAAGCTGCGCATGGTGGTTTCGTAGCCAATTCCCCAACGAAGGGCGATGTCAACCTCGCAATCACGTTCGACTTCAGCGATCTTGCTGTGGCCATTCTCGTCGAGGACTGGGACGGTTTCCTTGAACTTTCCGGAACCATGCAGACGCCAGACATCCGTCACCCCCGAGTCGGCCGCGAGGAACTCAACGAACTCACTGATACCGCCGTCGTGGTGGAAAACTTCCTCGTGGACACCATTCTCGCCGGGGGTTCCCGCCAGCTTGCGCTCATCACGGACGGTGATCTTCAAGCCCGGCACAAGGAAGGATGTCTGGCGCGCGCGCGACGCAAGATCGTCGTACGAGAATTTGGCATCAGGCGTAAAGATCTGCCGGTCCGCCCAGTAGCGCACCCGGGTTCCCGTCACACCACGCTTCGCTTTGCCTACGACGTCCAGCACCGAGTCCTCAACGAAGGGTTCAAACGGCGCATTCGGGCCTGGCTTGGACCCCGAATCGACGAACCTTCCGGGTTCGCCGCGACGGAAGGACATTTGGTAGGTCTTGCTTCCGCGATCCACTTGGACATCCAGACGACTGGACAAAGCGTTTACCACAGATGCGCCCACACCGTGGAGGCCGCCGGAGGCTGTATACGAACCGCCGCCGAACTTACCGCCGGCATGCAGCTTCGTGAACACGACTTCGACGCCGGACAGGCCGGTCTTGGGCTCTACGTCAACCGGAATACCGCGGCCGTCGTCATGGATTTCCACCGAGTTGTCGGCGTGCAGGATCACCTTGATGTCATGGCCGAAACCAGCCAGGGCTTCGTCGACGGCGTTGTCGATAATTTCCCACAAGCAATGCATGAGTCCGCGGGAGTCCGTGGAGCCGATGTACATGCCCGGGCGTTTGCGGACGGCTTCCAAGCCCTCAAGGACAGACAGGTGCCGGGCGTTGTATTCAGAACTCGGTGCCACTCGGGGTGTGCTCCTTCGGGGAATATCTTGGGGTACATCTTCAGGGTGTTTCCCAGCCTTGTTATTGCTGGTAATTCAGGGCAAACACTGCTCATACTAGGCTAGCCGCGGGCACCGACAGGCGCCGGTTGCCACTCCCGGCCCGGCCCAAGCTGCATAGTTACGTTACGCACATGTGATACGCGGACAGCGAAAGTGACCCATCCTTGCCATGGTTCTGCGTCGAATGCTGGTTATATGGATGTACAGAACTACTAAGGAGGCCGACATGACAACAGCAGTTGCAGACCGCACGCTGAACGCAGCTGACCGCTGTGACCGTTGCGGAGCCCAGGCGTACGTCCGCGTTGTACTCGAGTCCTCCGGCGGTGAGCTGCTGTTCTGCGGCCACCACGCACGTGCAGTTGAAGCTACGCTTCGGCCCATGACTTCCGACTGGCACGATGAGACCGAGCGCCTCAACGAGAAGGCTCCCGTCCCCGTCGACTAGACAGGGCAGTCCGGCACGTCCGGAACCACTTTGAGCGTACAGGGCTCCTCCCGATTGGGAGGGGCCCTGTTGCTTTGTCGTCGCGTGCTGTTGCTTTGTCCTCGCGTGCGTGCTGCTTCGTCGTCGCGTGCGTGCTTCATCAATGGGCGCGTGCAGTCTTTGCTGTTGCCAGCCGCGGCCTGCATCATGACCAGCGATACAACGAAGCGGCCCAGCCGGGAGTCCGACTGGGCCGCTGCGCCGATGCTGGGACTGTTTAGTCCAGGTAGTCCCGGAGGACCTGCGAGCGGGACGGGTGCCGCAGCTTGGACATGGTCTTGGATTCGATCTGGCGGATGCGCTCACGCGTGACTCCGTAGACCTTTCCGATTTCGTCTAAAGTCTTCGGCTGGCCATCGGTCAGGCCGAAGCGCATTGCCACCACTCCCGCCTCGCGCTCGGACAGGGTGTCCAGGACGGAATGCAGCTGCTCCTGCAGGAGTGTGAAGCTGACCGCGTCAGCGGGAACCACTGCTTCCGAGTCTTCGATGAGGTCACCGAACTCGGAGTCACCATCCTCGCCCAAGGGGGTGTGCAGCGAGATCGGCTCGCGTCCGTACTTCTGGACCTCGACGACCTTTTCGGGCGTCATGTCCAGTTCGAGCGCCAATTCTTCCGGTGTAGGTTCGCGACCCAGGTCCTGAAGCATCTGGCGCTGTACACGGGCCAGCTTGTTGATGACTTCCACCATGTGCACCGGGATACGGATGGTGCGGGCCTGGTCTGCCATGGCCCGGGTGATGGCCTGGCGGATCCACCACGTGGCGTAGGTGGAGAACTTGAAGCCCTTGGTGTAGTCGAACTTTTCCACTGCGCGGATAAGGCCCAGGTTGCCTTCCTGGATCAGGTCCAGGAAGAGCATGCCACGGCCCGTGTAGCGCTTGGCCAATGAAACGACCAGGCGAAGGTTCGCTTCGAGGAGGTGGTTCTTGGCACGCTTGCCGTCATGGATGACGAATTCAAGCTCGCGCTTGAGCTTGGGATCCATGGATCCGTCGTCAGCGTTGATCTTTTCCTCGGCGAAGAGTCCTGCCTCGATGCGAAGCGCAAGATCGACTTCCTGCTCGGCATTCAGCAGGGCAACCTTGCCAATCTGCTTCAGGTAGTCCTTGACGGGGTCGGCGGTAGCACCGGCCGACATGACCTGCTGGACAGGCGCGTCATCGTCATCGGCATCCGAGTAGACGAAGCCCGAACCGGAGGGAGCAGCTTTGTCCTTGGTGGTCGCTGCGCTGTCCTCGGCGTCGTCGTCTCCGACTTCGACTTCCTCCGCAGCTGCGGGGTCAAAGTCCTCGTCCTCGGCGTTGGCATCCTCGGCGTCGGAGCCTGAGGACTTGTTCGCGGCTTCAGCGGCGGCCTTCGCGCCGGGCTTGGGTCCACGCTTCTTGGGTGCCGGCTTGTCAGAGTCACCCTCTGAGGCCTTGTTGGCGGCACGTGTGGCCGCGCGCTTTGCCGACGTGGCCGCCTTCTTTTCCTCAGCGGTCAATTCGGCCTGGGCGGCGGGTTCCTTCTCGACGGAAGACGGAGTCACAGAAAACCTTTCTAGCGGCGGTCTGTGGAATCACCATACGGGCAACACCACTATGACCCTGTCAAGTCCGCGATCAATTTCAAATGCGATCGCCGTCTGCAGAGTCTTTAGGTAGAACTCCCGACGGCGCTGAATTGTTCCCGAAATTCGGGCCAACTCAGGCATTCGAACGCGGACCCAACCGGGTCTCGGCATCCATTGTCTCACGGTTTTGCGAAACGTACGCCGGATAAAGCAGCATCCCCTATAGGACCGCGTCCTTCGGCCCTCGCCAAGCGGACGAAGGACGGCGTGCCCATTCGCAGACATTTCCCTGCCCCAGAATGTCCATCATCAATTCGGCCAATCGGTAGCCTGGGTGGGCAGCCTCCGCACGACTCAGGAAGGCGTGGGCGATGGAGCCGCTTCCCTTGCCCCAGGAGATCCATCCTTGGAGCGTCAGTGCCGCGGCGGCGACGACACCCGACTCGCCCTCAATGCTCAAGCCAGCGAGAACTTGCTGCAAAGCATCAAGATGGGCCCAACTGGGCACCGGGGGCTGCATTCCCAACAGGA
This sequence comes from Paenarthrobacter nitroguajacolicus, assembly GCF_007786235.1. GTDB lineage: Bacteria > Actinomycetota > Actinomycetes > Actinomycetales > Micrococcaceae > Arthrobacter > Arthrobacter nitroguajacolicus_A. The sequence continues at coordinate 93,393 of NZ_VNFK01000016.1, forward strand.
CATCGCCATAGGTATGAATGTCAGTCATCCAGTCCGACCCGCTGGGCTGTGTGGACTCAGGCTGAGCAAGAGGTGCAGCAATGCCTAGCTCTGTTGGATCGAAAGGCAGGATATCCACGCCGTCCTCGACAAACAGCCCGAAGGCTTCAGCACCCGACTTCGCCGACTCAATGCCGGCCGCCGCCATCACCAGTACCGCATCACGCCACGCCGGGACCTTCAGCGTGGTTCTGAGGAATCCCATGAGCCCGGCGTCATTCCCCTGCTGCAACAGATCACCGTTCACGGCCCTCGTCAGCACGTGCTGCCACACTGCGAGAACGGCATCCAAACAAAGCTCGCTGCGCCACCTTCCCAGAATGCGCTCCCCGAAGCGGGCCTCAGACTCAAGCACCTTGGGATTGAGTGCGCCGGACATGGCTGGCAGTGGTTTTCCGAGCCCGTTCTTGGGGGACGGCCCGATGGTACTCCCCCGGAACACCAGTTCCGCACTCAGTCGGCTGTCCTTAATACGTTGAACGGGGAGCCCGGGAAAGGGACAGCACGTCGTATCCGAGCAGTATGCGCTTCGCCAGTACAACGAACCGACCAGCCACGCATCCAGAACCGAAAGGTCAACCTGGTCAAGGCACTCCCGGAGGGCCTCAAGCAGGGGCATGTTCTTCTCAAGCACGGCGCCTTCAGTCCAGCCATCATCGGTATAAAGCGCAAGAACGACGCCGTTGGCGTCTTCGTCGGCGACGAGATAACTCCGGACCTGTTCGGCGAAGGCGGCGACGGCCCGCCGTGATGTGCCGGACGGCAGGTCTACCCGCAGCGTGGCACCAAGGACCTTCCCCTGCATCGTGATGGCCACAAGGCTGTCTTCCGGCCAGTAGCCCAACATATGGGGTATGTAGCCAAGGATGTCTTCGGGCTGGTGGATGCTGAGCGTTCTCTTCGTGGTCATGGCTCAAGCCTGCGCAACTCGCACCAGTAGTGACAGGGCGCATTCCGCCTATGTGGAAAAGCTACGGAGGTTGGAAGCAGCCGCCGCGTTTCGAGCTACCGGCTGTCCTGCTGACCGCCCGCAGGATTGGAACGGCCTGCGCGTCGCCGCTCGATCCGTTCGCGGCGCTGCTTGGCGAGAGTGGTCACCAGAGGAGGAACGTGGATCCCTTGGGTCGCCATTTGCCGGCGAACCTTGCGCCTGGTCACCAGGATGAGCACTGTGCCAATCCCCAGCAGCACAAACTGGACGCTGAGGGCAATCCGGAACGGGGCAAGGCCGTATAGATCGCCGCCCGAGAAACCGCTGGCGTACAGGAGGTCAAGTACCAGTCCAATGAGGTAGATCGCAACGAGCGCGGCAATGAAGCCTCCCACGTTGACGATGCCCGTTGCCGTGCCGATCCGGTGCGAGGGGTTGAAGGTCCGGGCGAAATCGAAGCCAATCATGGAGCCCGGCCCACCGACGGCCAGCACTACCACCAGGATCACCAGAAGCCACAACGGGGCACGTTCCGGAAGAACGAGCACTGCGGCCCAAGCCATGGCAGTGGCCATGGTGATCAGGAGGACCATCGCAGATCTGCGCATGGGATGCTTCGACACAAAGCGGCCAAAGCCAGGACCAGCCACAATGGCCGTTCCCACGAACAATGCCATCAAGGCCGACACGGTCCCGGCGTCGAGGCCCTGTGCTGATAAGAGAAACGGGTAACCCCAGGTCATGGCGAACAGGTTTCCGCTGAACTGCACGGTGAAGTGGCTCCATAGCCCAAGGCGGGTTCCAGGCTGTTTCCATGCCCGGGACAGTGAGACGCCGGTGGCACGCAGCCCCTGGCCCGATTCCCTGGGTGGGTGCCCTGGAGGAGCGTCCCGAAGCACCGCAAGGACCAGGATGACGGCAAGCACGGACATGGCCGCGAGTGTCAGGAACGCTGGTGTCCAGCCAGCCGTGTGAAGAAGAAGCGCAAACGGAACCACGCTGAAAAGCTGGCCGAGCTGACCGCACATCCCTGTGAGCTGGGTAATCAGCGGAACTCTGGCCGGAGCGAACCAAAGCGGAACCAGCCGAATCACGGAGATAAAGGTCATCGCATCGCCGGCACCCACCAGGACACGGCCCAGGACACCCGCGGGGATGCTGTCCGCAAACGCCAGCTGCAACTGCCCCAGCCCCATCAATACGGCGCCCCCGGCCACCATGGCCCGCGAACCGAACCTGTCCACCAGGACACCGACGGGTATCTGCAGCCCGGCGTAGACCAGGAGTTGAAGGACGGTGAAGAAGGATATGGCTGCAGCGCTGGCATGGAAACGTTCGGTAGCTTCCAGTCCTGCGACACCGAATGAGGTCCTTTGCGCCACGGCCACCAAGTAGGCGAACACGCCGATCGTCCAGATAAGCCAGGCGCGGGGAGCATTCACTCCTCAATTATGCCTGTCGGCGCCTCAAAGATGATTTATTGGGGCGAGTCTTTACGTGCCAGGTAAGCCTCGACCGCCGCACCAATGTCCTCGGCATTGGGCAGTTCATCATTCTCGTCCGCCAGTAGCGAGCGGCGGACGACGCCTTCGGATTTCTCGTCGTACCGCGTCTCAAGATTGGAAACCACCGCTTGTACTTCTTCGGAAGACTCGATCTGCTCTGCGATCTGACGCCCCACCTCACGGCCCGCTTCGCGGAGCCGGTCGGTGGGCAACATCAGTGACGTTGCTGCCCCCAGATACTCCAAACCCGCTACGGCGGCCGGAGGGTACTCGGCCTCGGACAGGTAGTGCGGGACATGGATAACATAGCCGGCAACATTGCGTTCGGCTTCCGTCAGCCTGAGTTCGAGGACATGACCAATGGCCGCCGGTACATCCACCGTGGGCTTCCAGCTGGAGATGCCTTCGATCAGATCCGGGCGGTTGCCGTGGACGGTCACACCTACTGGCCGGGTGTGGGGCACCGGCATGGGGATGGAGTGGATCCACGTCACCAGGTTGACGTCGAGCTTTTCGACGATTCCGACAACCGCGCGGGAGAACCGCTCCCACTGCAGATCCGGCTCAAAACCGGCAAGCAGCAGAAATGGCTGCCCGAGGCCATCGTGCAACTTGTACAGGCCGAGTTTGGGAGCGTGGTAATCCTGCAAGTGGTCCTCCACGAAGCTGATGTGGGGACGTCGCGAACGGTAGTCGATGAGCTGGTCGGCGTCGAACATGGCGATCACTTCGGCGTCGAGTTCCTCCAACATTTCCGCGTTGATCTGCCGGACCACATGACCGGCATCAGCAAAGCCCGTGAACCCCATGACCATGTTCAGCCCACGGAGTTCGGGGCTATGGAAGGTCTCGATGTTGCTTGCGTAGAGCGACTCGGGGTCCAGGAGGTAGCCGGATATCCGTTCAAACACGGCGTGTTCCTTTCACAGTGGCAAAGTTCGGGGTGGTTTCCGCACGCCGTCATCATGGCGTCAAAAGCACACCAAGGGGTGGCGGCGGATCCTATGTATCTGTACAACGCTGCACGTCCGACGGGCATTCCTGCCCATGGTGTGCCGCAGCTCTCATTTAATTGCTGTCCGCAGTGCTCTAGAGACTACGATCGAAACGGGCCGCCCCGGCGGCCCCTAAGACCAAGGCCGCCGTCGCAAGAGGACGTCGGGCGCGTACCGGGGCAGGCCGCCAAACATGCGGCCCCGCCATGCAATGCAGAGAGAAGTGAGGAAACATCCTCGTGGTCAAGACTACTGACATCATCCTGGGCATCATCGCCAAGGACCTGAAAAAGTCCCCCAGCGACGCACTTGTGATTGGAGTTGCGCAAGGAACTGACGGGCCGGTGCTGCTCCCTAACCCATTGAGCGCCAAGGCCGCCGAGTCCATCGCGGCTTCCCTCAAGCTCCTGGGGATCACCGGCGCCGCCGATCAGGCGCACCGCCTCCCGGGCCTGCCGGAAACGGGCTCGGGAATCCTGGCCCTGGCGGGCGTCGGCAAGTTGTCCGACGACGGCAGCCTCACCGCAGAGGCGCTTCGCCGGGCATCCGGATCCGCCGTGCGGCAGCTCGCCGGTGTCCCTTCGGTGACTCTCGCCTTCCCGACGCCTACCTTGGCTGACGTCGCGGCGGTCGCCGAAGGCGCGGCACTTGGCGCCTATTCCTACACGGAACACCGCTCCAGCACCGATGGCTTGAAGGCCCCGGTGGCGAAGGCCTTGGTGTTCACGGATGTCGACCCCAAGTCCGCGCAGCCCGCACTGGACCGGGCCATCGTGCTTGCGCGGGCAGTGAACGCTACCCGAACCCTCGTCAACCAGCCGCCCAGCCACCTGTACCCCGAGTCCTTTGCCGAATCCGCCAAGGAACTTTCCAAGGGCCTCCCGGTCAAGGTGACGGTCTGGGATGAAAAGCGCCTGGACAAGGAAGGCTTTGGCGGCATCCTCGGCGTTGGCAAGGGCTCCACCCGCCAGCCTCGCCTGGTCAAGGTCGAATATTCGCCCGCAAAGGCCACCAAGAAGATCGCGCTCGTCGGCAAGGGCATCACCTTTGACACCGGCGGCATTTCCATCAAGCCGGCCCTCGGCATGGGTGACATGAAGAGCGACATGGCGGGCGCCGCCGTCGTACTTAACACCGTCTTGGCCCTCGCTTCGCTGGGCCTGCCCATCAAGGCGACCGCGTGGCTCTGCATCGCAGAGAACATGCCGTCGGGCGCCGCGGCGCGTCCCGCCGACGTCTTCACCATCTACGGCGGCAAGACCGTGGAGGTCCTCAACACCGACGCCGAGGGGCGCCTGGTGATGGCCGACGGGTTGGTCGCAGCCAGCCTGGAGAACCCGGACGCCATCATTGACGTGGCCACACTGACCGGCGCGCAACTGATCGCACTGGGATTGCGAACAGCCGGCGTCATGGGCTCGGATTCCGTCACGGCGGCACTGAAGTCGGCAGCCGACAGGGCAGGCGAGCTGGTGTGGCCCATGCCGTTGCCGGAGGAACTGCGCCCCAGCCTTGACTCGCAGGTCGCAGACCTCGCCAACATCGGTGAGCGCAATGGTGGAATGATGACCGCCGCCGTCTTCCTCCGCGAATTCGTCGGCAAGAACGGCGACGGCCAGCAGATCCCGTGGGCCCACGTGGACATCGCCGGACCGTCCTTCAACAACGGCAGCCCGTACGGCTACACCCCCAAGCAGGGAACCGGCTGCACCGTCCGAACCCTGGTCGCCTACGCCGAGGACCTCCTCGCCGCATCCGCCTAGGCGCCACCCCCCCGCCCCCGCGGTGTGCGCGGGCCCCTGCAGATCACTCTTCAGGGGCCCGCGCAGCCCCGGAATTATGCGGCGTGTAGCGCTGTGTCACAAGTGAACGTGAGTCTCGACACAAGCGCTCCACAAACGCCCGCAGAGGGTGGAGCATGGGTAGGTGGTTCGCTAAGGTGAACTCGATAGTCACAAATGCAAGAGAACTTAGGTGCTGGCATAATCACGGCAGAACAAGTTCCAAAGACCAGATGGCACGCAGTCCCGTGTCATCATTCACGCGAGGGAGCGTTTTAGTGGCCGATCAGGCAACTGCGCAAGAATTCGACATCCTGGTACTCGGTGGCGGCAGCGGCGGCTACGCCACTGCCCTGCGGGCCGTACAGCTTGGGTTCACCGTTGGCCTTGTGGAAAAGGCAAAGCTCGGCGGAACCTGCCTGCACAACGGCTGTATCCCCACCAAGGCACTCCTGCACTCGGCTGAACTGGCCGACCATGCACGCGATTCCGCCAAGTATGGCGTAAACGTCACGCTCGACAGCATCGACATGTCGGCCGTGAACGCCTACAAGGACGGCATCATCGCCGGCAAGTTCAAGGGCCTCCAAGGACTCATCAAGTCCAAGGGCATCACCGTCATCGAAGGTGAAGGCAAGCTCCAGGGCAACAACACCGTCGTCGTGAACGGTACCGCCTACACGGGCAAGAACATCGTCCTGGCTACGGGTTCCTACTCCCGTTCACTCCCCGGGCTGGAAATCGGCGGCAAGGTCATCACCTCGGACCAGGCCCTCACCATGGACTACATCCCCAAGAGCGCGATCGTCCTGGGCGGCGGCGTCATCGGCGTTGAATTCGCTTCCGTGTGGAAGTCCTTCGGCGTGGACGTCACCATCATCGAAGGCCTCCCCTCCCTGGTCCCCAACGAGGACGCCTCGATCGTCAAGAACCTTGAGCGCGCCTTCAAGAAGCGCGGCATCAAGTTCACCACCGGCATCTTCTTCCAGGGCGTGGAACAGAACGACGACGGCGTCAAGGTCACCTTGGTTGACGGCCAGACGTTCGAAGCCGACCTCCTGCTCGTAGCCGTCGGTCGCGGTCCCGTGACCGCCAACCTGGGCTACGAAGAAGCCGGCATCACCATCGACCGTGGCTTCGTCATCACCAACGAGCGCCTCCACACCGGTGTCGGCAACATCTACGCAGTGGGCGACATCGTCCCCGGCGTCCAGTTGGCACACCGTGGCTACCAGCAGGGCATTTTTGTCGCCGAGGAAATCGCCGGCCTGAACCCGGCCATCGTCGAAGACATCAACATCCCCAAGGTCACTTACTGCGAGCCCGAAATCGCCACGGTTGGCTACACCGAAAAGGCCGCCAAGGAGAAGTTCGGCGACGATCAGGTCCAGACCCAGGAATACAACCTTGCCGGCAACGGCAAGAGTTCCATCCTTGGTACCGGTGGCATCGTCAAGCTCGTCCGCCAGAAGGATGGCCCCGTGGTGGGCATCCACATGATCGGCTCCCGTATCGGCGAGCAGGTGGGCGAAGCCCAGCTGATCGTGAACTGGGAAGCCTACCCGGAGGACGTGGCCCAGCTGGTCCACGCCCACCCCACCCAGAACGAAGCTTTGGGCGAAGCCCACCTCGCCCTCGCGGGCAAGCCGCTCCACGGCTAAGTCTTTACCCAAGACAAACGGGTCGGGTGCATGCGGCGGAATCTGCCGGATGCACCCGGCCCGGACCAGCAGAATTCATCCGCACAAAGATCAATAAGGAGAACGGGGACGACATGTCTGAATCCGTTAACTTGCCCGCCCTCGGTGAGAGTGTCACCGAAGGAACCGTCACCCGCTGGCTCAAGCAGGTTGGTGACCGGGTGGAGATCGACGAGCCGTTGCTCGAGGTTTCAACCGACAAAGTAGACACCGAAATCCCTTCTCCGATCTCAGGCGTCATCGAAGAAATCCTCGTCGCTGAAGACGAGACGGCTGAAGTCGGCGCCCCCTTGGTCCGCATCGGCGATGGCTCCGGCTCCGCCGCTCCGGCTGCTGAGGCTGCACCGGCAGAAGAGGCACCCGCGGCGCCCGCAGAGCAGGTTGCTCCCGCCGAAGAGGCTCCCGCGGCCCCGGCAGCTGAAGAAGCACCGGCTGCCGAGGCTCCGGCTGCATCCGGTGGCGAAGGCCACGAAGTAACCCTCCCCGCCTTGGGCGAGAGTGTCACCGAAGGAACCGTCACCCGCTGGCTCAAGGCTGTTGGCGACACCGTCGAGATCGACGAGCCGCTCCTCGAAGTTTCCACTGACAAGGTGGACACCGAGATCCCGTCCCCCGTTGCCGGTACCCTCCAGGAAATCCGTGTCAACGAAGACGAAACGGCTGAGGTAGGTTCCGTCCTGGCCGTCATCGGTTCCGGAGCAGCTGCACCGGCCGCCGCACCGGCACCGGCCGCTCCCGCACCTGCCGCCGAGGCTCCCGCAGCCCCCGCCGCTGCGCCTGCCCCGGCTGCTGCTCCTGCCCCGGCTGCACCGGCACCGGCACCGGCACCGGCACCGGCGGCTCCCGCGCCTTCCGCCGCTCCTGCCGCCGAGGCACCTGCTTCGGAATCCGGCTATGTCACTCCCCTGGTCCGCAAGCTTGCAAACCAGCACGGCGTGGACATCGCCGCTGTTTCCGGCACGGGCGTTGGTGGACGCATCCGCAAGCAGGATGTCCTCGCAGCCGCCGAAGCCAAGCAGGCCGCAGCAGCTCCCGCAGCATCGGCTCCGGCGGCAGCTCCCGCCGCCAAGGCTGCCGCTCCGGTAGTCGCCTCTTCACTGCGTGGCACCACTGAGAAGGCCCCGCGCATCCGCCAGGTCATCGCCCGCCGCATGCGCGAGTCCCTCGAGGTCTCAACCCAGCTGACCCAGGTGCACGAGGTCGACATGACCAAGATCGCCAAGCTCCGCCTGAAGGCCAAGAACTCGTTCCAGGCCCAGAACGGCGTCAAGCTCACCTTCCTGCCGTTCATCGCCAAGGCTGTGGCCGAGGCCCTGAAGCAGCACCCCAAGCTGAACGCTGCCTATGACGAGTCCAAGCAGGAAATCACCTACCACAACGCCGAGCACCTCGCGATCGCTGTCGACACCGACAAGGGCCTCCTGGTACCCGTCATCTCTGATGCCGGGAACCTGAACCTTGCTGGCCTGGCCGGCAAGATCGCAGACGTCGCAGGCCGTACCCGTGATGGCAAGATCGGCCCGGACGAATTGTCCGGTGGCACCTTCAGCATCACGAACATCGGCTCTGTCGGCGCTCTGTTCGACACTCCGATCATCAACCAGCCGCAGGTAGGCATCCTCGGCACCGGTGCGATCGTCAAGCGCGCCGTAGTGGTTGCGGACGAAAACGGCGATGACTCCATCGCCATCCGCTCCATGATGTACTTGTCGCTGACGTACGACCACCGCTTGGTGGACGGCGCGGACGCCGGCCGGTTCCTGCAGACGCTCAAGGCCCGCCTTGAAGAAGGTGCTTTCGAAGCAGACCTCGGTCTCTAAGTCATTGCACCTGTAGGCATTGCCTGCAGGATCAGAAGGGGCAGGTTGCCGGGGAAACCCGGGAACCTGCCCCTTCGTTTTGCCCACTCCGCGTGGCTTTGCTACGTGACGTAGAAGCAACTGGATAAGCTTGGGCCATGAGTATTCTCTTCAACATTTTGGTGTTCTTGCACATCGTCGGCGCAGCCATGATTGTGGGCTACTGGATCGCCACCCTCAAGGAGCCAACGGTCCACCCGCGCCAGCGCGATGGTGCGTTCCTTCAGCTCCTGACCGGCATCGCCATGATGGGTGTGATCCCCTTCCTGCCGGACGCCGATCCCAACTACTTCAAGCTCGGCGTGAAGTTCGCCATTGCCGTGGCCGTGGCCGTGCTGGCGGTCATCGGCTCGCGCAAGGTCAAGAACGGTGAAGCCGTGTCCACCGGATTGGCTCACGGTGTGGGCGGGCTTGCCTTGGTGAACATCGCAATCGCCACTCTCTGGAACTAGCTCCCACGCCTGCATCCCGGCGGCAACATGATGCAAGAGGCCGTCCCATCGTGCGCACAGCTCGGTGGGACGGCCTCCGCCGTTAAATACGCTGCTACTCCTGGGCTATGCAGAACTCGTTTCCCTCAGGATCATGCATGACGTCCCAGTGGAAATCCTCGATGTCGTGCCCCTCAACAAAGGTAGCCCCGAGCGACTCGGCCTTACGCCTCAGCGCCGCGGCATCGGCGTCGTGAAGGTCCAAGTGGAGACGGCGCCGCCCTTCCGTAGGTAGGTTGACCTGCTGAAACGCCAGTTGAGGAAGACCCGGTTCGGCCGAACGCAGCCAGATAAAGCCTTCGTGCTCCGCTGCAACGGGCATGTCCAGCAGTTCCGACCAGAAGGCGGAGAGACGGGCTGCATCCACGGCATTTACCATGATCGACGCGATTCGTGGGCCTCGGCGTTGCACACCGTCAGCGTGTTCTTCGGTATCCATGTGGCCAGTTTAGGGGTCACAATCCACTGACAGCGGAATGGCCGTGCAGTCCGTAAGCCAAGTCCCTAGGATGGGTTCCGGTGGCACCTGCCTACGGCTGGGTGCCGACTCACAACGACCCTAAGGAGTGGACATGGCAGCAACACGCACCGCACACACGGTTTGGAACGGCAACCTCATTGAAGGCGCCGGCAACACCACGCTGGACAGCTCCGGCCTGGGCACGTTCGACGTTACGTGGAAGGCCCGTACCGAGCAGTCCGGTGGTAAGACCAGCCCCGAAGAGCTGATCGCTGCTGCACACTCTGCCTGCTTCTCCATGGCCTTCAGCCACGCCCTGGCCGGCGAAGGCTTCACTGCCGAGGAAGTCAATACCAAGGCTGACGTCACGTTCGTCCCGGGCACCGGCATCACCGGCAGCCACCTCACCATGACCGCCAAGGTTCCCGGCCTGTCCGAAGAAGACTTCCGCCGCATCTCGGAGGACGCAAAGACTGGCTGCCCCGTTTCGGGCGCGCTGGCCAGCATCGAGATCACCCTGGACGCAACGCTGGCGGCGTCGTAACCCTCAGGTTCAGCTGCTGTACGCAAGAGAGCCCCGTTGCCTCCCCTCCACGGGAAGCAACGGGGCTCTTCGGCGTCCTGGCCCTTTACTGGGTCTTCTGTGGCCGCGAGGGCAACGGCGCCGGCCGCACTTTCCGGTAGCCCTCGCGGAGGGGAGGCCGGTCAGTAGGCAGTTCCTGGATCATTTCCTTGAGTGCGCCGATGCCGTACTCAAGCTGGGGATCCGTTCCGGCAGCGTAGGCATGTGGCGGGAAGAGGACTTCGATGTCGGGCTCGACACCCCGGTTCTCCACGTCCCACCCGATCCCGCCGCTGAACCAGGTGGCGTATCGGGGCTGCGTGACGCCCGTACCGTCGGCCAGGGCGAAGCGGTTGTCGATTCCCACGACGCCACCCCAGGTCCGGGTTCCGATCACAGGCCCAATGCCCCTCAGCTTCGACACCTGGGTGATGATGTCTCCATCGGAACCGGCAAACTCGTCGGTCAGGATAATCACGGGTCCACGGGGCGCGTGGTCAGGGTACGTCCGCGGCTTTTCACCACGTGGCATGCTCCAGCCGGTGACTTTGCGCCCGATCAGCTCGGCAACAAGTTGGGAGGTGTGTCCTCCGCGGTTGCGGCGCACGTCCACAATCAAACCGTCCAGCGCTGTCTCGGTGTCCAGATCGCGGTGGAGCTGCGCCCAGCCGTTGGCCATCATGTCCGGAACGTGCAAATAACCGAACTTGCCGTTGGAAGCCTCGCGAACAGTACGCCGGTTACCGCGGACCCAATCCTGGTACCGCAGCCTTTCCTCGTCACGGACGGGAACCACAGCTACACGCCGCTGGGCACCGGCCGCGTCGCCATGGCCTTCGCCGTTGAGCAGCGTAAGCTCCACTGTTCGGCCCGCCGCACCCACCAGTTGCATCGCTGGCGTCAGGGCTGCGGAAAGCTCGACGCCGTCAATCGCCAAAAGGACGTCGCCCACCTTTGCGTCCGCACCAGGACGCGTCAGCGGAGAGGTAGCGAGCGGGTCTGAGGACTCCCCGGCCAGGATCCGGGTGATTTCCCAGCCCTTGCCGCCGAGCTGCAGTTCAGCGCCAAGCCGGCCCTGGCCGTTGCGGCCAGGCTCGGTGACGGCGGCAGGCTTCACATAGGCATGCGATGTTCCCAGCTCGCCGTGGATTTCCCATAGCAGGTCAACGAGGTCATCGTGGGAACCAAGGCGCTCCACGATCGGACGGTAGCGCTTATGCACCGACTCCCAATCCTGACCAGCCATGTCGGCGGTCCAGAAGAAGTCGCGCTGCAGCCGCCAGGCCTCGTCAAAGGCCTGGCCCCACGCAGAGACCGGGCTCAGGATCACGCGGACACGGTTGAGGTCCACCTTCACCAGATCGCCGGAGTCCTCGTCCACCTTGCTGTCAGCCGGCACGGACGTGATCTGTTTGTCGAGGACATAGACAATGCGGCTGAGGTCGCCGGACAAACGGTAACTGTCCGCTGCGGCCACCAGTGTGGTTTGCTTGCGCTTCGCCAGGTCATAACGCACCAGTGACGGGGCGGTCTTCTTATCCTGCAGCGTGCCTTTTCCTTCACCGGTAACGCCTGCCAGTTCGGTATCGAGCCACAGCAGGGCGCCATCCCCGACAGCAAGATCCGAGTAGTTTCCTTGGGGCACCGGTACCGCGATGACGCGGTGGGCAAGTCCTTCCGGATCCACGCGCACGGCGGGGGCGTCGCCGTCGTCGGACTTCGCCGGGGTGAGCGGCGCATCCTCGAGGGTGTCAACGGAAGGACCAAAAGGCGACGGGGTGTCCGCCGCCAGGGCCACCATGTATGGCTTGATGGGGCTCGGGAAGGACAGGTCGAACGAATGACCGTCGTAGACGGGATCGAAGCTCCTGTTGGACAGGAAGGCGAGGAACTTGCCGTCGGGGGTGAACCGTGGAGATTCATCGCAGAAACGCCCGTCGGTGACATCGATGATGGCGATTTCTCGCTCAGCCGGGCGGCTGATCCGCAGTTTGCTGCGCGAGCCGAAGGCCGTGACGGGTTCGGACCAAGCCAGCCACTGGGAGTCGCTGGACCAGGCCAGTTGGTCAATGCTGCCGTCACCGACGTTGACCAGCCGGGTCAGTGTTCCCGTTGACGTATCTGCCACAAAGACATCACCGAAGGACGTGCCCACTGCCAGCCAGCGACCATCCGGGCTGGCTTCCAAGGCACATGCGCGGGTGGGTGCAGGGAACTCCACGCGAAGGTCGGCATCATCGGCCGGCGCGGGGGCTTCGGTTGCTTCCGTCCCGCCCACGGTGTCAGCGGACGGTTCGGCATAGGCTGCCTCGTCGTTTCCCGGGGACTGGCCAGCCGCAGCAGGGGCCGTCCCCTGTCCCACCACGTTCGACACTGAGACCGGCTTGGGGAGCGGAAGTGATTCGGCTTCGGGAACCGGCACATCGACCACAACCTTGGCCACCTCAACCGATGCCGAAACCCGCGAGGCAATGCGCTTGATGTACAGCGCTTCCACTCCCCCATGGTCTGCGACGTAGGCGAGTCGGCCGTCCGTGAGCGGGCGGGGCAGGCGGGCGCGAACGCCCGGCGTCGCCTCCACCACACGGGACGGACCGTCCTTGTGCCGTAGCCAGTGGAGGGTGCCGTGGGATTCCACGGCGCTGGCCGTTCCGGCGACATTCGGATACACGTCCCCCAGATGCGCGGACACCTTCAGCGGCGCCGGGCGGCGGGCTGGTGATGCCGATCCCAGCGTGATCTCGAGCTTTGTTGCCTCGGCGTCAGCGTCGAGGGAGGGAAGCATCCACAATTCCCCGGCAGACTCGAAGATGACCCGTTTGCCGTCCGTGCTGGCATGCCGGACATAGAAGTCCTCATGGTCGGTGTGGCGGCGCAGACCCGAACCATCCGGGAGCACAGAGTAGAGGTTTCCATAGCCTTCGTGATCCGAAAGGAAAGCGATTCGTCCCTGGACCCAGAGGGGATCGGTCAGGTTGCCCTCGATCTTCGGGAGGAGGCGCTCGAACTCTCCGTTGCCGTCGGCATCAATCCAGAGCTTGCCGGCCGTGCCTCCACGGTAGCGCTTCCACCAAGCGGGCTCGCGGGAAAGGACGCTCGCCAACACCACGGGCTTTTCGTCGCCGATTTCCGGCCCAAAAGCAACTGACTCCACAGGCCCGAACGGAAGCTCGACGGCGGCACCGCCGTCGAGCGGCAGGCTGTACGCGTACGTGTGGCGACCTTCGGCCTGTTGGAAGGCGCTGGTGACCACCACGTTTCCAGCGGCCGTGAATCCCTTTACTTTCGTGGTGCTGTGGCCAAAGTACGTCAACTGCCTGTACCCACCGCCGTCGACATCTGCGGTCACCACTTCAGGAGACGTACCGACTACGGCGGTCCACACCAGCCCCTTTCCGTCCGGAGTGAACCGAGGATTCCTTGCCGGCAGTTGCTGCGAGGAGACCCGCCAGGCGCGGCCGCCGGAGAGGGGCGCGATCCAGACGTCGTCTTCGGCCACGAAAGTGACCAGATCGCCGTGCACATGCGGGAAACGGAGGTAGCTGGAGGAGGTCATTGTTCGATCATAGTCAAGAGGCGCCCAGCGTTTGCCGCACCGACAGGCGTTTCCGCCACATGCCCTTGGCATGGTGAGATGGGTCATGCGAATCGTGATGTCCGGTGCGTCGGGAATGATCGGGATGGCCTTGTCGAATCAACTGGCCACCCAAGGCCATGACGTCATCCGACTGGTGCGCCGCCCTCCGAGGAACACGGGGGAACGAAGCTGGGACCCAGCCAGGGGCGAACTCGATGCCGGCGTGCTGGACGGCAGTGACGCTGTGGTCAACCTCTCAGGCGCCGGAATAGGAGAGCGCCCATGGACACGACGGAGGATCAGGGTCCTTCGGGAATCCCGCTTGCAGGCAACGCAAACTCTCACCGCTGCCATGCGACGGCTCGGCACACCGCCCGCATCATTCATCAGCCAATCCGCTTCCGGCTACTATGGCGCCTCACGCGAAGGTGTCCTGCGTGAGGACTCCGGCCACGGCGGGGGTGTCCTTGGCCCCCTGTGCGTAGATTGGGAACGCGCCGCTCGGACGGCGCCGGCGAGTGTGCGGGTTGTCAATCCCAGGACGGGCGTCGTACTCAGCACCTCCGGTGGTGCGCTCGGGCCACTGCTCCCCCTGCTGAAGCTTGGTTTGGGTGGCCCGTTCGGGAACGGCCGACAGTACTGGCCGTGGATCACCCTTGCCGACGAAGCGGCAGCCCTTGCCTACCTCCTGACATCGGACCTCGAGGGGCCGGTGAATGTGTGTGCTCCAGAAAGCGCAGACGTGAACGCAATTGTGGCGGGTATCGCGAAGGCCTTCCACCGGCCCGCTTTTTGCCGCGTGCCACGACCAGCCCTGCGCTTGGTCCTGGGCCAGCTCGCAGACGAACTCGTTTTGGCGAATCAAAGGATGGAACCCGCCCGATTGTCGGAAGCAGGGTTCCAGTGGCGGCACCCCTTGCTGTCTGATGCCATGGCTTGGCTGACTGAGGACAAGGCCCGCTGAACAACCCTGCGGCACGATCGTTCAGTCTGCGGTGACGGGCCCGAGAATCTCCAGGACCCACCAACGCCCCGCCGAGCGGACCAGGTGCAAACGGAGTTGCTGTGGAGCTACCGGCTCCTGCGCCCGAACCTTGGCCCCCGTTGTAAGGCGTTCCTCATATCCGGATGTGGCAGCACTGAGACTGACCAGCACATGGTCTGTTTGCGGGGAGTCGTCCACCGTCACGCCGGACAGCGTGGTGACTAGTCCTGCGAACACGGTGCCGGACTCGCGGAGGTAGTCCCCCACCTCCTTATCAGCAGCCTCGGCCGGCGACCCTGGCGCGTTAACCAACGCCAACACCTCAAGGCGTCCCTCACCCAATGCAAGGTCACGCACTGCCGCCAACGCCGAGACCGCAACTTCAGGGTCCTCGGAATGAAGCCCTTGGGCGAGCCTCGCCGGAAGTTCGACGGAGGGCGGTCCACCCGGCGCCTTCCGGGTCGTGGCCAAGGGATCCTCCAGTGGTGCCAGGTTCAACGCCGGCGCCGGAGGTTGGTTCTGCTGCCAAACGGCCCACGACCCAGCACCGACCAGCACGGCCGCCGCGACCGAGAGACCCAGACGGAGACTGAGACCAACAGCTTTAGGCCGGCCCTTTAAAGGTCGGCCACGGCCTTCACGTGAGGGTGCGGACCTGGGCATGTGCTTGGGCTTGGGCTGAAACCCGCGAGTCAGGGCGATCCGCCACGCCACCACCCAACGCGGCGTCCGGCGCCGTGCTCGACGCAAGGCTTGACGCCGTGTCAAGAGTTCAGGAATGACGGAGTGGTGCACAGACCCTGACAAGTCCAACGCCTCAGGGCCGGCACTTCTGAAGACCGCCGTACTGAATTCACGGGCGGACGGCCGCCGCTGGGGATCGGGGTCCAGTGCCGCTTCCAGGGCTGCGGTGAGGGCTTTGGGCACGTCGGGCGCTACCAGGGACAGCGGTGGGCGGTGCCGCTCCACCCCAGGGACGGCCCCAGTCAGGCAATACCATCCCACCGCCGCGAGGGAATACACGTCGCGCTGCGGCAGGAGTTCGCGCCCTGCTGCGCTCCCCTCGCCCAAGGCAATGCTTGCAGGGTCCAGAAAACCTTGCGTCCCAACGTCCGCATTCCCGTGCGGGTCGCCCACCCGGGCGGCAAAGCCGAGGTCCGCCAAGAGGGGCTTTCCTTCGGCGGTGAACAAGATGTTTGCCGGTGATACGTCCCCGTGCACCGTTCCGCTGCCATGCAGGTAGTCCAACACTTGGGCAATAGGCGTCAATATGGTGATGGTTTCACCAACAGGGAGTCTCCCCCGCCCGGACATGAGGTTGGCCAGACTGCCGCCCGCCGCGTAGTCCATGACCAGGCCATAGGATGCCCCAGGCGTTCCACCCACCTGGAGCAGTTCGTGAACACGGACAAGATGCTCATGCCTGAGCCCGGAGAGGAGTCGAAGTTCGCGCGTTACCTCATCAAGCACCGTCCGTTGCAACGCCGGACCATCCGGTTCCCGGGCCCCGAAGCACTTGACTGCGAACCGTGCCCCATCCTTGTCCCGGGTCACGAGCCACACTGTAGAACTGCTGCCCCGACCCAGTTGGCGGGACGTGGCATAGCCCGGAATGAGGGGCAGCACGGCAGCGGTAGTATCCAGAGTTTCCATAGACAAGGTTTACCGGAAGCCGGGATTTCCCGCAGAAGTTATCCACAGGCAGTCCGTCGGCGGGGGCTGAGGCCCGACAGTTCCGGATGCGACTGAGAGCTTCACCACAAAACGATGGCCAGTCTCCTGCTGGGTCTAAGCTTGAACCCATGACTCTTGAGTTTTCACAACTGGGTCTCGCCCCTGATTTCGTTGACTATGTGCAGGGCTGGGATCTGCAGCGCGAGATCCACAACAAAGTTGTTGCGGGCGAGAACAACAGCACCGTCCTCCTTCTTGAGCACGCCGCCGTCTACACGGCCGGTAAGCTCACTGAAGACCACGAGCGCCCCTTTGACGGCACGCCCGTTGTTCCCGTGGACCGCGGTGGCAAGTTAACGTGGCACGGCCCTGGACAGCTGATTGCTTATCCCATTCTCAAGCTCAAGAACCGCGCGGGCATCCGCGACTACGTGGAGCGTCTTGAAGCAACCATGATCGCCGTCATCAAGGACTACGGCATCAACGCAGTGACGGTCAAGGGACGCGCTGGAGTCTGGATCCTGGCTGATGACAAAGGTCCGGACCGCAAGATTGCCGCCATAGGCATTCGAGTCCTGGACGGCGTCACCATGCATGGTGTTGCCATCAACTGCAGCAATGACCTCGCTCCCTACGCGCAGATCATCGCCTGTGGAATCACCGACGCCAGCGTCACCACCATGTCGCTGGAAACCGGCCGAACCATCAACCCGGCCGACATCGTTGACCGCTTCGTGGAAGAATTCCGCAAGCACGAAGAAGCACTCGTTTCCACCCCCGAAGGAGCACTACAGTGACCTTGGCACCTGAAGGCCGTAAGTTGCTGCGCGTTGAGCAGCGTAATTCTGCGGTACCGGTTGAACGTAAGCCTGAGTGGAT
>NZ_VNFK01000017.1 GCF_007786235.1 Paenarthrobacter nitroguajacolicus
AGAGTAGGACACCGCCGGACATAAATTAGGAAGAGCCCCGACCACAGGTCGGGGCTCTTCACCTTTAACACCCACACACCAGGCAGGCAGACCCCGGGCCCGCTAACCCCGAGCCACCGGTAGAGTTGGTGGTCATGGAAAACCTCTTCAGCCACCCCGCGTCGGAGCCCGAGTCGTCCCAGCCGGCCAGCGCCGACCTGGAGCCGCTCATCATCACCGTCGTGGTCCCAAGCAACGTATCGCACGCCTTCCAGGGATTCACGGACCACCCCCACTTGTGGTGGCCGCTGGAACAGGAGAGCGTCTTCGGCGCTGGATCCCACGTCGAGTTCGAGGAGAACCTGATCCTGGAAACCGCCGAAGACGGCCGTACGTCCGTGTGGGGGACCATCGACGATTGGCAGCCTCCGTTGTCTTTCCACGCCAGCTGGTACCCGGCGAGCACCCCTCTGTGGTCCACCGAGATCCGCGTGGCCTTCCGGTCCGTGGAGGAGGGCACTGAGGTGCGGTTGGTGCACGACGGTTGGGAAGGCGCGGAAGACCCTGCCGCTTCCAGGGCTTCCTACGCTGAGGGTTGGCCGCGTGTCTTGGAGCGCTACGTGAGATTCATGGGCGGAGCAGTTGCCTAGGGTCCGCCGGCTCCGCGCAGACGACTGGCAGCTGTTGCGGACAGTACGGTTGGAGATGCTGGCGGACACTCCCATGGCATACGTCGAAAGCCTTGACGCTGCCCGCCGGCAAACCGATACGCAATGGCAGGAACGCGCTGCCGCGATGTCCGGCGACTCGAACGTTACCCTGGTGGCTGATGGCGGCGAGGACGGCAGCAAGCTCTCCGGTTTGATGCGTGTGGTGGTCCAACACCCGCAGGACCCGGAGAAGCCCCTCCAAGCGATGCTCATCAGCGTGTACGTGGCGCCGGAGCATCGGGGACTGGGGTTGGCAGATGAACTCCTCAACCAGGCATGCAAAGCCGCCGGCGAAGACCTCGGCGCCGAACACCTCGAGCTTGGAGTGCATCAGGACAATTCCCGAGCCCTGGCGTTCTACCGGCGGCATGGATTCGAGACCACGGGCGCCAGCAGGCCCTACCCGCAGGACACGAGCAAGCTGGAGCTCGTCATGGAGCGCCCTCTGCCGTAAGGTCCGGCGGCATCGCGTGCAGCGCTACGAGGCGCTTGTTTTGGGGACGGCCGTGCTGGTGCGCACCACCAGCTTGGTGGGGTGCTCCGTGTCGGCAGGCTCCAGGATCAAGCCGTTGTTGATGGCGCCCAGCAGGGTCCGGACTGCCAGCGCACCTTGCCCTTTGGCATCCTGGTCGATGGTGGTGAGGCCCATGACATTCCCAAGATCGTGCCCATCGATGCCCATGACCGAGAGATCGTCCGGGATGCGCAGCCCGAAGTCCCGGGCAGCCAGGATGGTGCCGATGGCCATTTCGTCAGAGGCAGCGAACACTGCCGTGGGGCGCTCCGGGGCGCTGGCCAACAACTGGCGGGCCGCGGCGTAGGCGCCTTCAATGGTGAAGTCAGCCGAAACGATCCATTCGGGCCTGACTGGACAGCCGGCGTCGTTCATTGCTTTTTGGAAGCCGCTGCGGCGGGTTCCCGGCAAGTGGAAGTCTTGGTCGTACGCCTCATGCCCGGTGATATGGGCGATCTTGGTGTGTCCCAGGCCCAGAAGGTGGTTGGTTGCCTTCAACGCGATCGCTGTGTCGTCGATCCTGATGGTGGAGGCTCCGGGAAGGGGGCCGCCGATGCCCACGATCGGCCTGTGGACTGCGTGGAGCTGCTGGATCTCCTCTTCGCTGAGCTCCAATGACACCGCTATGACCGCGTCCACGCGTTTGCGCAGCAGGAAGTCGTTGAAGACGCTGTGCCGATGGGTGGGGTTTTCGCCGATGTTGTAGAGGGTGAGGTCGTAACCGGCCTCGAGCAATGCCGCGGAGGCACCCTCGATCACCGCTGAGAAGAACCAGCGGTGGACCGAGGGAACCACCAAGCCAACGTTGTGCGTCCGGCCGGAAGCCAGGCTCGACGCATGGTAGGACAGCACGAAGCCCAATTCGGCAGCTGCGGCGCGGGCCCGCTCCCGGCTGGTGGGGGAGACGTTACCTTTGCCGCTGAGCGCCCGTGAAACAGTGGCAACGGACAGCCCTGCGCGCTCGGCCACGTCCTTGATGCCGGTCATGCCGCTCCTTGGTGGAAAAGTTAGCTGGCTGTTAGCCAGATTGTCTCCCCTGAGCCTAGTAGATCCGCGCCTAGTAGATCCGCGCCTGCTTCCGGTGCGGAGCTGCGCAGGATCGTCTCACCTGCCGGGAGTGGCATGGCTTCGGTCCCGACGTTCATGATCACCAGAGTGTTGCCGTTGAGATAGGCCAGCGAAGAGTCGGTGCAGTAGTCCTCTACCCAGGCGAGGGATCCTTCGCCGAGCCGGTGTGTTGCCCGCACAGCGAGCATCTCCCGGTACAGAGCGAGGTGCGACGCCGGATCTGACTCCTGCTTGTCCCTCGCCAGGGCGGGCCAGGACTCGGGCTGCGGGAGCCAGGGATCCAGGCCGCTGCCGAAGCCGGCGTGCGGCTCGGCGGACCGCCAGGGGAGCGGGACCCGGCAGCCGTCACGGCCGATCCGGGCGCCACCTGTGCGGGCGAAGGTGGGATCCTGGCGGAAGCTGCCGGGAATGCTGGAGGAATCGGGAAGGCCCAGCTCTTCACCTTGGTAGAGGTAGGCGCCGCCAGGGAGGCCGAGCATGAACATGGTGGCCGCGGCAGCCCGGCGTCGTCCCAGTTCTTCGTTGGGCTGAACGTCGTCGGGACCGATGCCGTCGCCGTCGCGTGGTCCCGGACCGTCGTAGCCGAAGCGTGAAACGTGCCGGACAACGTCGTGGTTGGACAGTACCCAGGTGCTCGGGGCGCCCACTGCGTCCAAGGAGATCAACGAGTCGGTGATGATGTGGCGTAGTCGGTTCACGTCCAGGCCGGCATGCAGGTACGGGAAGTTGAAGGCTTGGTGCATCTCGTCGGGACGGACCCACTGTGCCAGCCGGGGGAGGGGGTCCACGTTGGCTTCGGCGCACAGGATGCGGTCAGGACCGTACTCTTCCAGGATGGAGCGCCAGCGGCGGTAGATGTCGTGCAGGGCGGGCTGGCCGAACATGGGAGCATCCTCGCCGGGGAAACCTTCGGAGCTGTTGCCGTCCGCTCGTCCACCCCAGTTGGGGAGCCCGGCGGCTTTGACCAATGCGTGGGCGACGTCCACCCGGAAACCGGAGATGCCGCGGTCCAGCCAGAAGCGGAGGACGCGTTCGAACTCGGCGTGGACGGCAGGGTTGTCCCAGTTGAAGTCCGGCTGCGATGAGTCGAAGAGGTGGAGGAACCACTGGCCGGGCTGGCCATTCGGCTCGATGATCCGCGTCCATGCCGGTCCACCAAAGTGGGACTGCCAGTTGTTGGGCGGCTGGTTGCCGTCAGGTCCTTGGCCGTCACGGAAGATGAACATATCCCGCTCCGGGCTGTTGACGCCTGCCGCGAGTGCCGCCTGGAATGCGACGTGCTGGTCTGAACAGTGGTTGGGGACGAGGTCCGCGATGACGCGCAGGTTGAGCCGGTTGGCCTCTGCGATCAGGGCGTCGAAGTCGGCCAGGGTGCCGAACAGGGGATCCACGTCGCAGTAGTCGCTGACGTCGTACCCTGCGTCCCGTTGGGGGGAGCGGTAGAACGGCGACAACCACACGGCGTCGACCCCCAGGTCCGAAAGCTGTGAGAGCTCAGCCGTGATGCCCGCAAGGTCTCCTACGCCGTCCCCATTGAGGTCGCGGAAGGATCGCGGATAGATCTGGTAGATCACGGCGGAACGCCACCATCCGTGTGCCTTCGAAGCGTCATGGACAGGGGTGAGCTGCGTGAAGGCTGCTGTGGGCTCGTGGGCCGCAACCGGGAGCAATGAATCAACGGACATGCACACATCGTAGAAGAGACTGGAACAAATTGAAAGCGCTTCCAATTCTCAGTACCCTTTCATCACGCATTGAAGATGGCTCGGGGTTTTCAAAGGAGCATCCCGGCATGTATTGTGTGGAAGCGCTTGCAGTTGTGAGCCACATCACCGACGACGCCACCGGGGGCAGAGCCCTTGCCGTCGTCGACGCAGAAGAAACGAAAGGGACACCAATGAAGGTGCACAACACCCTCGCGACTCAAACCACCCGCCGCGTTTTCGCCACCGGCGCGATCTCCGTGGTTGCAGCCCTGGCCCTGAGCGCCTGTGGCGGCAGCGCCTCCACCGCTCCCAGCTCGGACGCTGCCAAGCCCGACCTGAAAGCTGCCGGCGCCGGCACCATCACCATGTGGGTGGATGCAGAGCGTTCCCCGGCGTTGAAGGACATCACCGAAAAGTTCAAGACGGACACCGGCATCGATGTGAAGCTCGTGGTCAAGGACTTCGCCGCGGTCCGCGATGACTTCATCACCCAAGTGCCAACAGGCCAGGGACCGGACCTCATCGTTGGACCGCACGACTGGATCGGCAAGTTCGTCCAGAACGGCGTGATTGCACCCGTGGAACTGGGCGACAAGGCCAGCCAGTTCCAGGATTCCTCCATCAAAGCCATGACCTACAACGGTGCCGTCTACGGTGTACCGTACGCCATCGAAAACATCGCCCTCCTGCGCAACACCAGCATCGTGGACAGCAAAGCCGCCACCTTGGACGAGGTGGTGGCCAACGGCAAGAAGGCAGTAGCGGACGGCAAAGCCACCTTCCCTTTCCTGGTGGGCATGGATCCGAAGCAGGGCGACCCGTACCACCTGTACCCGCTGCAGTCCTCCATGGGTTCCCAGGTGTTTGGCAAGAATGCCGACGGCGGCTATGACGCCAAGCGGCTCCTCATCGGTGACGCTGCCGGCGTCGAATTTGCCAAGAAGCTGGCCGCTTGGGGCGATGCCGGCGAGAAGATCATCAACTCCAACATCACCGGCGACATCGCCAAGGAGAAGTTCCTGGCCGGTGAATCCCCGTACTTCCTGACGGGCCCGTGGAACGTGCCGGACGTGCAGAAGAAGGGCATCACGTTCGCCGTGGACGAGCTCCCTGCCGCTGGTGGCGAACCTGCGCAGCCGTTCATCGGCGTCAACGGCTTCTTTATCAGCGCCAAGAGCGCCAACGCACTGGCCACCAATGAATTCGTGACAAACTACCTCACCTCCGAGTCTGCCCAGGACTCCATGTACGCGGCGGGTGGCCGTCCGCCGGCGCTGAAGGCATCGTTCGAGAAGGCTGCCAGCGACCCCGTGGTTGAAGCCTTCGGCAAGATCGGCGCCACCGGCGTGCCCATGCCGGCCATCCCGGAAATGAGCGCGGTGTGGGCTGACTGGGGAGCTACCGAACTCGCCATCATCAAGGGCCAGGGTGACCCGGCTGAGGCGTGGACCAAGATGGCCGCCAGCATCAAGTCCAAGATCGGCGGCTAGTACCGCAACCGGGTTATTCCACCGGTCTGCCCTGGGTCGGGCGGCATTCCACCGCCCGGCCCCTGCCTGCCGCCAACCGCTTTACCCAAGGATCCACAATGCCAAAGCCAGATCTCCAAGAACTGCCGTCCACCGTAGCCAGCCCGGCGCCGACGCAGCCGCCTCGCGCAAAAGCCCGCCGCGCACCCGTCAAGCGCCACCCCGACTCCCTCAAGGGCACCCTCCTCAAGATTGTCCTGTTGGGCCTCGTGGACGCTTTCGCCGTGTACGTCCTGATGATGCTCTTCCTGAGCCAGTCGTGGGCTGCGCTGGCGGTTTCCTCCCTGGTGGTTCTTGCCATCAACTGGATCTACCTCCGCAAGGGCGGACTGCCAGCCAAGTACTTGGCTCCGGGCGTGCTGTTCTTGCTGGTGTTCCAGGTCTTGGTGGTGGTTTTCAGCGGCTACATCGCATTCACCAACTACGGCGACGGGCACAACAGCACCAAGGACGATGCCATCTCTGCCATCCAGCTGACGGCCCAGAAGCGTGTCCCGGATTCACCTGCGTACAAGGCCTCCGTCCTCACCAAGGGCAACGATTTCTACCTACTGTTCACGGATCCGTCCGGGAAGGCGCAGATCGGCAGCACGGAACAGCCCCTCACCGAGGCAACAGGCGCGGGCAAGGATTCCACCGGCAAAGCAAACTCCCTGCCCGGCTACCAAACCTTGAAGTTCCAGGAGATTGTGGCCAATCAGCAGGAGATCCTGAAGATCACGGTCCCGGTTTCGGACAATCCCGCTGATGGGACGCTCCGCACTGCGGACGGCAGCACGGCCTACCAGTTCAAGCCCGCGCTCAATTACGACGCCGCCACGGATACCTTCACGGACACCGAGACCGGCACCCAATACCGCGACAACGGCAAGGGCGCGTTTGCCGACGCCAACGGCGGGACACTGGCCACCGGCTGGAAGATCGACGTCGGCATGGACAACTTCGCCCGTGCCTTCACGGACCCCAGCCTCCGCGGACCACTCCTGGGCGTGATCCTGTGGACCTTCACCTTCTCCATTGCATCGGTGGCATTGACCTTCGTTATGGGCCTCTTCCTGGCCATCACGTTCAACCGCGAGGACCTCCGCGGCAAGAAGGTGTACCGGATCCTCATGATCCTGCCCTATGCCTTCCCAGCTTTCCTGTCCGGACTGGTGTGGTCCGGCATCCTGAACCCCGAGTTCGGCTGGCTCAACCAGACCCTGCTGGGCGGTGCGAACATCGGGTGGCTCACAGACCCTGTCCTGGCCAAGATCAGCGTGCTGGTGGTCAACGTGTGGCTCGGCTTCCCCTATATGTTCCTGGTCTGCACGGGGGCGCTGCAGTCGCTGCCCTCTGAGATTGACGAGGCCGCACGCATGGACGGTGCATCCGCCTGGAGGGTGTTCCGTTCCATCAAGCTGCCGCTGCTGCTGGTGTCCGTGGCACCCCTGCTGATCTCATCCTTCGCCTTCAACTTCAACAACTTCAACGTCATCTACATGCTCACCGGCGGTGGGCCACGCTTCGCGGACACCGACCGTGACATCGGATCCACCGACATCCTGATCACGCTGGTCTACAAGGTGGCGTTCGGCCAGGGAACGGGTCGCGACTACGGCCTGGCCAGCGCACTGGCCATCATCATCTTCATCATCGTGGCCACCATTTCGGCCATCAGCTTCAAGCAGACCAAAGCACTCGAGGACGTGAACTGATGAGCGTACGCACTCTCGCCGCCAGCAAGGAAACAGCGTCCGACGGCGGCCCCTCGCCGCTGGTGCCCAAGCGCCGTCCGTTCGCGGTCTGGTTCAAGGACAAGGGGTGGCGGCACGTGGTGGGCGTCGCCACGACGATCTTCGCCGTGTTCCCCCTCCTGTACGTGCTGTCCGCTGCACTGGATTCCAACGGCACCCTGGTGGGCTCCAACGGGCTGTTCTCCAGGTTCGACACCGGCAACTTCGTGGCACTTTTCAGCGATCCGAGCCGCCCGTTCGGCCGCTGGTTCGTGAACACCCTGGTAGTTGGCCTGGTGACATCGGCCGCCACCGTCTTCCTCGGAGCCATGGCCGCGTACGCCTTCTCCCGCATGCGCTTCAAAGGCCGCCGGATGGGACTCCTGACCCTGCTCCTGCTGCAGATGTTCCCGCAACTGTTGGCCGTCGTCGCGATCTTCCTGCTCCTGAGCGGCATCTCCCAAGTGATCCCCGCGCTGGGGCTCGGCAGCCAGTTGGGCCTCATCATGGTGTACCTCGGCGGCGCACTGGGCGTGAACACCTACCTCATGTACGGGTTCTTCAACACGGTCCCGCAGTCCTTGGATGAGGCCGCCAAGATCGATGGTGCCAGCCATGTGCAGATCTTCTTCGGCATTATCCTCCGCCTGGTGACACCGATCCTGGCTGTTGTGGGGCTGCTGGCCTTCATCGGCATCTCCAGCGAGTTCGTCATTGCCAGCGTGGTGTTGACCGATCCGGACAGCCAGACACTCGCCGTCGGGCTTTACTCCTACGTGGCCCAGCAGCGTTCCGAAAACTGGGGCGTCTTCGCGGCAGGTGCCGTGATCGCCGCGCTCCCTGTGATGGCCCTGTTCCTCTTCCTGCAGAAGTACATCGTCAGCGGACTCACCGCTGGCTCAGTGAAAGGCTGATCATGCCCATCGCCCTTCCCCACCACGACGGCTCCAGTCTCTTCGTATCCAAAACTGCGTCCGAGTCCGTGTCCCTTGGCGATACCGTCCGGCTCCGGGTGCGTGTCCCGCAGCGGTGGGGTCCGGCGTTGAGGGTTTGGGTCCGCTCCGTCCAGGACGGCGAGCCGCGCTACGACGCTGCCATCCGGCTGGGCGCAGCCGACGGCTGGGAGTGGTGGGAAGCGGCGATGCTGGTAGCCAACCCCGTGGCCCAGTACCGCTTCCTGCTGGAAGTCGCTGAAACGCACGACGACGGTGCTGCCGCCAGCGCAGCGATCGGCAGCACCGTCGGACGGAGCTACTGGAACCTGAACGCCCAGGGCCTGTACCGCCGGGACGTGTCCGATGCCGCGGATTTCCGGCTGACGGCGTTTGCCCCGGCCCCGGAGTGGCTGCACAAGGGCACCATGTACCAGGTGTTCCCGGACAGGTTCGCCCGCTCGGAGCAGGCGGACCACCATCCCACCCCCGACTGGGCCATCGCATGTTCCTGGGACACCCCGGTAGTCGGGACGGGCGAACAGGCCTCCACACAGTTCTACGGGGGAGACCTGCCGGGAATCACGGGCAAACTGGACCACCTGCAGGAACTGGGCGTCGATGTCCTCTATCTGACCCCGTTCTTCCCCGCACGTTCCAACCACCGCTACGACGCCTCCACCTTCGACTCGGTGGACCCGCTCCTGGGAGGGGACCAGGCCTTGGTGGACCTGGTTGAAGCCGCACACGCGCGCGGGATCAAAGTGATGGGCGACCTCACTGCGAACCACTCCGGCGACGCACACGAGTGGTTCGTTAAAGCGCTCGCCGATCCAGGTTCGGAGGAAGCCGGGTACTACTACTTCAGCGCCGACCATTCGAGCTACGAATCTTGGTGGGGTGTGCCGTCGCTGCCCAAGTTCAACTGGTCCTCGGATGCCCTGCGCCGACGCTTCATCGCCGACGATGATTCCGTGGTGGCACGCTGGCTCAAACCGCCATTCAGCCTGGATGGTTGGCGCATCGACGTCGGCAACATGACCGGGCGCCTCGGATCGGTGGACCTTAATCACGAAGTAGCCCGACTCATTGCGGACCGGGTCCGCGAGATCAACCCGGACGCCGCCCTGCTGGCCGAGTCCACGTCCGACGCAGCCCCCGATGTCACCGGCGAGCACTGGCAGGGCGCCATGACGTACTCCAACCTCACCCGCCCGTTGTGGTCCTGGCTCGCCAAGGATGCTCCCAATGTGAACTTCTTCGGCTCACCCCAAGCGGGACCCAACAGGATCGAGGCCGAGGAGTTCCTTGCGACGCACCAGGACCTCGCCTCGGGATTTAGCTGGGGTGTGCGACAAAACAATATGAACGCCCTGAACACCCATGACACCGCGCGGGCCACAACGGTGATGGTCGACGGCGGCCCGGAAGTGGGCGCTGCGCTCACGTACTGCCTGCCGGGCGTGCCCGTGGTGTTCGCCGGCGATGAATTCGGCTTGGAGGGGTTCAATGGAGAAGACTCCAGGACTCCCATGCCGTGGGATGCTGCCGAGCGCGCGCTCACGGACCTGCGATCCGTCCACGCCAACCTGGGGCGGCTCCGCAAGGATCTTCCAGCGCTCACGGAAGGCGGGGTGCGCTGGCTCCACGCCGAGGGC
Source organism: Paenarthrobacter nitroguajacolicus (assembly GCF_007786235.1). Classification (GTDB taxonomy): domain Bacteria; phylum Actinomycetota; class Actinomycetes; order Actinomycetales; family Micrococcaceae; genus Arthrobacter; species Arthrobacter nitroguajacolicus_A. The sequence continues at coordinate 9,812 of NZ_VNFK01000017.1, forward strand.
GACGCCTTGGCCTTCGTCCGGGAGACGGCAGAGTCCTCAGTGCTGGTGTTCGTTGCGAGGGACGCTGCCGAGGTCCTCCTCGACCATTCGGTCCTCTCCACCGGGCAGCTCGAAGCGTTGCTGGCCGCCCCCGTGCACCGCTCCGGAGCGGTAACGTCGGCACCCTCCCAGCCATCCGCCGTCGAGGGTGTCCGCCTCCGCGCAGAAGGCATCTCCGCCGGAATCTGGGAGCTGCCAGGGACGGTGATCCCCGCTCCGTAGCCGGAGCCTGTCGCCGTGCTGCGGCGTCCCGTGCTGGCTAGACTGTGAGCACTAAAACACTGCGAAGACTGCCGGTTTGGCGTGTCCGCGGTGCGTACGTGGAGGGACCACTGTGTCGGACGAAACGGCTATGGCCGGAACATCAGAGGAAAGCATCAAGGGCCGGACGGCGGGCCACGGAGAAGCCACCCAGCCCTCAACAGGGCAGCAGATATTCCTGAAGGAGCTCGCGGCCGGACTCCGTGCCGGGCAGATGGCGGAGGATGAAGAAACCCTCACCGTGTACTCCATCGATCAAGGACCGCTGCTGGAGCGGCACCTACCTCTTGCTGTCGTCTGGGCCGAATCGGTGGAGGACGTCCAGCATATCGTTCGAAGCTGCGCGGCCCACCAGGTGCCCATCGTCGCCCGGGGAGCCGGAACCGGCGTCTCCGGCGGCGCACATGCCACCGAAGGCTGCATCGTCCTGGGCCTTGAACGGATGAACCGCATCCTGGACCTCAGCCCGGACGACGAGACCGCCGTCGTCGAACCCGGCGTCATCAACGCCGACCTGAACGCTGCTGCCGCCGAATACGGCCTCATGTACGCGCCGGACCCGGCGAGCTACAAAATGTCCACCGTCGGCGGCAACGTGGCCACCAACGCAGGAGGGCTGCGATGCGCCAAATACGGCGTGACACGCGACTCCGTGCTGGCCCTGGATGTGGTCATGGCGGATGGTTCGCTGATGCACACCGGCCACCAGACCTTCAAGGGCGTGGCTGGGTACGACCTCACCGCCCTGCTGGTGGGTTCGGAAGGAACGCTGGGCATTGTGGTGGGTGTGACGGTTCGCCTGAAGTACCTGCCGCGGGAGGTCCACACCATCGCTGCCTTCTATCAGGACTTCCGAAGCGCAGCCGCTGGAGTGCTGGCCGTAGGCAAGGCCCGCGTGCAGCCCGCCATCATGGAGCTCCTGGACAACGGCACCCTGGTCCAGCTCGACGAGCTCAACGGCGGCGACCTCCAAGCGCGGGGAAAGTCCTTGCTGCTGATCCAGACCGACGGCTTCGGAGCGGCCGCAGAAGCCGACGTCGTCCGGCAAGTACTTGCCGACGGCGGCGCCACCGTGACCACGGAAGCCAGTGAAGAAGCCGAAATGCTGGTGGAACTGCGCCGCAACAGCCGCGGCGTGGAAGTGGATGACGAATTCAGGGTGGGCGAGGACATCGCCGTCCCGCGTTCCAGGCTGGTGGACTTCGTGGCCGAGCTCGAGGCCATGGCTGAGCGATTCCAGGTTCGGCTCAAAGTGGTGGCCCACGCCGGCGATGGCAACCTCCACCCCACGTTCTGGATGGACCGGGTAGACCCCGCTACCGACGCTGACGCCTTGCTGCGCCTCAACGCGGCCCTTGATGAGTCCATCCGGGTAGGGCTGGCGATGGGTGGGACGATCACGGGAGAACATGGGGTGGGGCAGTACAAGCTCCGGTGGCTCGGCTTGGAGCAGCCGGAGCCGGTCCGGGAGCTACAGCGGCGGATCAAGGAGTTATTTGATCCGCAGGGGATCCTGAATCCGGGGAAGGCTATCTAGGGTAGTCCGTGGGCGTGTAGGCTGCCCACCTTAGACGCGCGCTGCCGCGTTCCGGCCCTTCTGTTCGGTGCGCCTTGGGCACCCACTGGTATCCCAAATGTTACCTACCGCTTATTACCCCCCGCCTTTCTCTGCATTTACTTTCCGTCAATCACCTCATAGTCTTACTTGGTATACCAAAGTGGCTATGAGGAGATTGACGTGCAAGAACGGCGCAGAGCTGGTGTCCTACCTTCGGGGAGTGGGGGCCGACTCGCTACGGGGCTCGTGTTGCTTGCACTCGTTGTGGTCTCCGTTAATCTTCGGCCGGCCATTACTACCGTCGCCGGGGTGATGAACCAGGTTCCGGGTGTGTTCGGGCTGGATCCGGCGTTGCTTCCGCTGTTGGGGACCTTGCCGGTGCTGGCCTTTGGTATCTCGGGGCCGATCGGACCTTGGCTGGCTCGACGGGTCGGGACTGGGCGTGCCGTTGCCGTGGCGTTGTTAGTGCTGGCTGCGGCCCTGATCGTTCGGGCGACGGTGCCTGCGCTGCTGTTGCCCGGCACATTCCTGGCGGGCTCGGCGATCATGACCGCAAGTGTCCTGGTGCCCCAGATCGTTAAGGCAAACCGCGGCACCGGGTGGTGGACCGGCCTGTGCACCATGGGATTCGGTCTCGGCGCTGCGCTGGGCGCTGGACTGGTTCAGCCACTGGAGCAGGCCTTCGGCGGAAACCTGCCCTCAGCGCTCGCGGTGTGGGCGGTACCGGCCCTGGTCGGCGCGTTCCTCATCCACCGCTCCGGAGGACGCCCCACGGTGGTGACCACCACCGCCGGGACGGCTATCGGAGCCCCCGGCACAGCCACGCCGCTTCGGAAGCAGCGGACAGCATGGGCAGTCACCGCCTTCTTCGGCCTGCAGGCCATGCTCTACTTCGCCATCACGTCCTGGTTGGCCGTGTACTTAGTGTCCCGGGGTCTTTCATCCGCCGACGCCGCTGCCTTGCTGGCCTGGTTCAGTCTCGCGGGACTCCCCGCCAGTTTGCTGGCCCCTGTGCTCGCAGGACGTCCCCGCATCCTGAAAATTATGGCGCCGGGTCTTGGTTTGTCAGTGGCGTGCGCACTCCTGGGAGTCCTCGCAGCACCTACGGAACTTCAGTTCGTCGCCGTCGGTGTTCTCGGGATTGTCCAGAGTGCTGGCTTCGGCCTGGCCATGGCCCTGGTGGTGATCCGGTCAGACGGGCCCCAGTCCGCCGGGAGGCTCTCAGCCATGAGCCAGGGCTTCGGATTCGCCCTGGCATCCCTTGGCCCATTGGTCGCTGGGCTGCTGCACGCAATGACCGGTGCTTGGGAAGTGACATTCTGGGCGCTCGCCGCCGAAGCCGTAGTGCTGGCTGGTGCCGGATTCTTTGCCATCCGCGGACCGCTGGTGAGGGTTGACGAGGGTGGGATGGTGGCGGCGTCCGGCACTAAGCGCGCAGATTCCAACGCTCCTGCTTGATTGCTGTTGGTGGAATCTACGTTTGGGATGCCAGGGGCATGGGGGCCAATTGCTGTTGGTGGGGCCGTACTCCTCGATAACCCATTCTTGGACCTGGTCCGCCACCGATACCAGTTGGTCGGACAGTGCGAGATCGCCCCTGACCGACACGCCTTGTCCGGTGGAATCGCGGGTGCTGTAGATCATCGCCGAGAGCATCTGAGGGTCGTCGTCCCAGTCGCTTTCTTCAACGCGGGGTTCCGCCAGCCCGCTGTAACTCACATCCCGCAAGACGTGACTGATTATCCCTGCAATCTCTGCCGCCATGGAAGCCTCTCCCACTACCGCCTTGTGACCGCTTCCACCGTAAAGGCCTGTTCAGTTGTTGCTGGATTACCTCTGACCGGAACCACGACGTCGACGTGACGGCGCACCGGTAATCGAAAAGTCAATCCTACTGCTGGCCCGCGCGAGTCAGTGTAGCCCTGTTGGCGCGCAACCCTGCGGCGTATCCTCGGCGATATGACGAACTCACCATCAGGGACAAATCAGCCAAGCACACCCGCTACGGAGATCCTTGAAACCAACGAATGCTGGGAGCTCCTCCGTGGCGTCTCAGTGGGCAGGCTCGCCGTAGTAGTGGATGACCATCCGGATATCTTCCCCGTGAATTACAAGGTTGACCACGGAACCATGGTGTTCCGGACAGGCGAGGGCACCAAGCTCCATGCGGCGTTGGGCGATGCCCCTGTGGCCATCGAAGCCGATGGTGTGAATGCCGAAACCGGGGTGGCATGGAGCGTAGTGGTTAAGGGCCAAGCGTCCGCCGTGACGCTGACGCAGGACGTGTTGGATACCATCGGCCTCTTGCTTTTCCCGTGGGAGGCCGGACAGAAAGACCAATTCATCCGCATCACCCCCAGTAAAGTCACGGGACGGCGCTTTACTGTCACTCCTGCCGTGACTTGGTGGACGCCCCTCGATGACGCTCCCACGGCACGCGGCGAGTAAGGAAAAGGCCGGTTCCCCCGCGGCGAAGCGGTGGAACCGGCCTTCCTTGTCAGTGCCTAGACGAGTTCCAGCTGGTCGGCTACAACCCGACCGGCGTGAATGACCGTGCGGTCCTTGCCGCGGTCCATCACCGTGGAGGCCACTGTTTCGCCGTCCACCAAGAGAAGATCCGCCGGATCCCCAACCTCGACGCCGGGACGGTGGGCCGTGTCCTTCAGCCGGGTCGCGCTGGGGTCCAGGATGCTGGCGCCACCTATGGTGGCGATAGCCAGGCAGTGCTCGATCAATTCGTCCTTGCGGAAGCCATGGGTAAAGGCGAGCTGCCACGTCCGGTCCAGCATGTCGGTGTTGCCGTAGGGGGACCAGTAGTCGCGTTGGCCGTCCTCGCCCAGGCCAAGCCGTACCCCGGCCTCGGTCAGAAGCGGGATGGGCAACTGGCCTGCGGCAGAGGGTGCCACCGAAGCCAGGGAGACATCAAGCTCTGCGAAGGCGTCAATCAGCCTCCGCGTGGTGGCCTCATTGACGCTGCCCAGTTGGTAAGCATGGGACATGGTCACCTTGCCCTGCATCCCCAGGGACCGCGTCCGTTCCAGCACGAGGTCCGTGCTGAAGACGCCGAGTTCGCCGGGTTCGTGAAGGTGGATATCGATGGGGACCTGGTACTTCTCGGCGAGGCCGAAAACGATGTCGAGGTGCCTCGCAGGGTCCCGGTCCAGGGTGCAGGGATCAATGCCACCCATCACGTTGGCGCCGGCCTTGAGCGCTTCCTCCATGAGTTCCACCGTCCCTTCCTCCAGTAACAAGCCGGCTTGGGGGAAAGCAATAATGTCCACCGCAGCCTGGCCGGCGAACTTCTCCTTGGCGGCAGCCACGGCGTCGAAGCGTTCCAGCCTGCAGTCCACGTCAACCTGTGCGTAGGAGCGGACCCGGGTGGTGCCCCGCGCGATCATCCTTCCCAGGGTGTCGTTCACGCGATCCTGCAGTGGCACCTCGGCGTTGCGCCAGTTCTGCCGGTCGTTCATCATCATGGTCCACACGCCCGGGCCGCCGGTGTGCTCGCGGAACGGCAAACCGATCCGGGTGGAATCGAGGTGGACATGGACGTCGGAGAAGGAGGGCAGCAGCAAGCGTCCGCGGCCCTCCACTACGGTCACGCCGGCTGGAACGGCGCGGTCCGGGTCATGAGGTTCGACGCCGGTGATCTTGCCGCCTGCTTCACCCGCGACGATGGTGACATCGCTGAGCGCTTGCCCCCACGGGCGGGCGGCACGGATCAGGGTATTCAATGGTTGCTCCTTTGGTTGTGAATCCATGGCCTGCTTCTATTGCACGCCCGCCAGGGCCTTTGCGGCCATACCTGCGTGGTGGCAGGCCGGTGCGGCGGGCGTGGCTGGTGTCGGAATCTCGTTGATGCACCGTTGGCGTTGTTCTTCCGGAAGGGTGCCGATCAAGGGGCAACGGGTCCGGAACACACAGCCGCTGGGCGGATTGGCCGGTGACGGCAGGTCGCCGCGAAGCCGGATCTTCACCTGTTCCCGAGCAGCCCTTGGATCCGGCAGGGGCACGGCGGAGAGCAGGGCCTTGGTGTAGGGATGCAGGGGGTTCTGGAAGAGCTCGTCCCGGGGTCCCTGTTCCACGATCTTGCCCAAGTACATCACTGCGACCTCGTGGGAGATGTGCCGGACCACGGAGAGATCATGGGCAATGAAGATGTAGGAAACGCCGGTGTCCCGCTGGATCTGCTGCAAGAGGTTAACCACCTGCGCCTGCACGGAGACGTCCAACGCGGAGACAGGCTCGTCGCACACGATGACGGACGGGCTCAGGGAAATGGCCCGGGCAATGCCCACGCGTTGCCGTTGTCCGCCGGAGAACTCATGCGGGAAACGGTTGTAGTGCTCCGGCTTCAGGCCAACCTGGTCCAGGAGCTCCTTGACACGGTTCTTGAGGCCACCCGGAGGGTTGATCTTCTGCGCCACCATGGGAGCCGCGATGGCCGTGCCCACGGTCTGCCGCGGGTTCAGGGAAGCGAAAGGATCCTGGAAGATCATCTGGACTTTTCGCCGGAAGTTATACAGATCCCGGCCGCGCAGCTGGCTGATGTCGACGCCGTCGATCACAATCCGTCCACCCGTCGGGTCCATGAGTCGTGCCACCATGCGTCCGGTGGTCGACTTACCGCAACCGGACTCACCCACGAGGCCCAAAGTCTGGCCTCGGGCAAGACTGAACGACACGCCGTCGACCGCTTTGACAGATCGTTTGGCGGCGCCCGGCAGCAGGCCGCCCTTCAACGGGAAGTGCTTTTTCAGGTTCTCCACCTGGAGAATTGGCTGATGTTCCATGGCGGGTCCTAACGCGAATTCCGGATGGTGACGATCTGTGGGCCGCTCAGGTGGCAGCGCTTGCCGTGCCCGTCGTCGACCCTCGGTTCGGGCCGCTGGCTGGCGCACACGCCGTCACCGACGAGTTCGGCGTACTGGCACCGCGCGCTGAAGATGCAGCCTCTAGGCAGGTCAAGGAGCGACGGCGGCTGGCCGGGTATGGGGTTCAGCTGGCCGGCGGCGCTGTTCAGCGTGGGCATGGAGTTGAGCAGGCCCAAGGTGTACGGGTGCTGGGTGTCGTAGAAGATGTTGTCCACCGGCCCGGATTCGACGCATTGCCCGCCGTACATGACCAGCACGTCGTCGCAGACTTCGGCCACCACGCCAAGGTCATGCGTGATGAGGATGAGGGCCGAGTTGGTTTCCTCCTGGAGTTCTGACATGAGGTCCAGGATCTGCGCCTGAACGGTCACGTCCAAAGCGGTGGTGGGCTCGTCGGCGATCAGCAGCTCGGGTTCGCAGATCAACGCCATCGCGATCATGGCACGCTGGCGCATGCCGCCGGAGAAGTGGTGTGGGTACTCGTCGTAGCGCTGCTCCGGGCTGGGGATACCCACCCTTCCCAGCATGTCGACGGCGGCCGCCCGGGCTTGCTTCTTGCTCGCCTTGTTGTGGACGAGGTACGCCTCGGCGATCTGGTGTCCCACCGTGTAAAAGGGGTGCAAGGCTGAGAGCGGATCCTGGAAGATCATGCCGATGTTGCGGCCGCGGAGTTGGCGCATTGCCGACTCGGGCAGTGTTACCAGATCCTTGCCTTGGAACACGGCCTGGCCGGTGACCTGGGCGGACGTGCCTTTGAGCAGGCCCATCAGTGCCTGGCTGGTGACGGATTTTCCGGAGCCGGATTCGCCCACGATACCCAGGGTCTGGCCGCGATCCAGGGCGAAATCCATGCCGTTCACGGCGGAGACAACGCCGTCATCCGTCGGGAACTTCACTGTGAGGCCGCGGACTTCAAGGAAAGCAGCGGTTGCTGTGCTTCCGGCAGTAGCGCTCGCGGTGTTGGTCTGCAGCTGGGTCATTGGAGCCTCACTCGGGGATCGATGGCGGCGTAGGCGAGGTCCACGGCGACGTTCGCAACGATGACGAAGAACGCGGCCAGCATGGTGATGGCCATGGTGACTGGAAGGTCGCCGGAGATGGCGGCGTGCACTGCCGTGAAGCCCAGGCCCGGGACGGAGAAGATCTGCTCGGTGAGGACCGCGCCGCCGAGCAGCAGGCCGATGTCCATTCCGAGCATGGTGACAACCGGGGTGATGCCCGCACGGACGCCGTGCTTGAACGTGACCGTCCGGGGTGCCAGGCCTTTCGCACGTGCGGTCCTGATGAAGTCCTCGCCAAAGGTTTCAATCATGTTGGTTCGGGTGACACGGATATAGGAGGCGCTGAACAGGACAGCCAAGGCGATCCATGGCAACAGGTAGTTGGCCACCCAGGCTCCCGGGCCCTGTGGTCCGAAGGGGCTATTGATTTCGTTGGTGGTGAACGGCAGAAGATGCAGCTGGTTGACGAACAGGAGCAGCAGGAACAAGCCGGTGACCGGGATGGGAAGTGAGACGCCCACCGAAGCCGCACCCACGATGAACTTGTCCACCGGCGTTCCTTTGCGAAGGGCGGCCAGCAGCCCCAGCCCGACGCCGGTGATGGTCCACAGGACCAGTGCGCCGATGGCCATGGAGAAGGTGTAGGGGAGCGAGCGGCCGATGATGTCGGCAACGTTCTCATTGGTTTGGAACGACTTGCCGAGGCAGGGCCATTCACAGAGCGTCTGGGCTCCCGGAGCGCCGATCATGCGCGAAGAGAAGAATCCCCGGATGTAGTCGATGTACTGCACCAGGAAGGGCTGGTCCATGCCCAGCGCTACACGTGCCTCCGCCACGCGTTCGGGAGTGCACTCCTGACCGCAGGCGGCGGCAGCGGGATCGGACGGACCAAGCTGGAAGAGCGTGAAAGTAATGAAACTGACCGCGGCGAGAAGCAGGACCAGCGATCCGGTTCGGCGAAGAATGAAAGTCATCATGGTGGTGGTTGCGGGCCGCCCGCCGGGGCAGGCGGCCCGCTTCTCCTTCTGGACTATGCCCGAATAGTTTTCGAAGCCCGGTTATTGCTCGACGCCGACGATCGAGAGGTCGATGCCGCCGAAGAAGTAGCCCACCTGGGCATTGCGGACGTTGGAACCCACCACGCTGTTGGTGTGGCTGCGGATGAGCGGGACGATCGGGTAGGTCTTCAAGGCTGAGCCGAAGGCTTCGGACCACTTCTTGCCGAGTTCCTCCGAGGTTCCGTCCGTGTTGCGCAAATCGAACATGGCCTTGGAGACTACGGGGTCGAAGTAACGGGAGGTGTTGGAGAAGCCGTAGCTGGTGCCGTCGTTGTTCGGTCCCAGCAGGGGATCAGCGGACGTGCGGATCGATGCCGGGTCAGCGCCACCGCACCAGCCGGAGCGGCCCATGTCCGGGAGCTGTTCGCTGGCGAGGATCGAGTAGTAGTTCGGGGCAGGAATCGGAACCAGCTCCACCTCGATGCCCAAGGCTTTGAGGTTTTGCTGGACCACGGTGCCCGTGTTCTTGAAGGCGTCCCTGTTGTTGGCGTAGCCGTACGTCAGGGTCTTGGGGTAGTCCTTGCCTTCCAGGAGCTTCTTGGCTTCCTCGAGCTTGGGCTTGCCTGCGGGGTCCAGCTCCAGCTCCGTTTCCACGTAGCCGCGCATCTTGGAGTTCAGTGGGCTCTGGGTGATCTCGCCGAAGCGGCGTCCGCCGTACTGCACCAGGATGGACTGGCGGTCCAGGGCCAAGGCGATCGCCTTGCGGACATCCGGGTCAGTGATCTTCTGCGTGTTCAGGCTCAGGACGTCGTTGCAGCCCAGCAGGCCGGACGCTACGCGATCCTTCACCTTGGCGTCGGCAAGCTTGGCGGAGTCGGAAGTTTGCAGGGCGCCATTGGAGTCGAGCGTGATGGCGTTGGGGTCCGAGTCGGCAAGCAACTGCTGGCTGATGGTGGCTTGCGAGGTGGACAGAGAGAAGCTGAAGGTGTCCGGCAGGGCGGAGCGGTTGGGGTCGGTGGCGGGATCCCAATGCGGGTTGCGGACCAACTTGAGGGACTTGCCGCGGTTGTAGGACTCCACCATGTAGGGGCCCGAGGAGACGGGGTGGTTGGTGTAATCCAGCTTGGTGTCCTTGGCTTTGGGGACCGGCGCCGTGTTGGAGCGGGACGCCAACGCAGGGAATTCCGCGAAGGGCTTCTTCAGGTGGAAAACCACCGTGCGCTCATCGGGCGTTTCAACGGCCTGAAGCACGGCGGCAGGATCCTTGTACGGCCCCTTGTACCCGCCGGCGTCGAGCGCTGCATTTAGTTCCTGCGGCGCCTGGGTGAAGACGTCCTGCGCGAAAGTACGCTCCACGCCGTACTTGATGTCGGCAGAGGTGATGGGTGTGCCGTCCTCGAACTTCACGCCGTCCTTGAGGGTGAACGTCCAGCTGAGGCCGTCATCGGAGACCTTGCCCGTGTCCGTGGCGAGGTCCGGGACCACTGTGGGAGGCTGGCCGGCGGTTTCCTTGGCCATGGTCAGCGTGCGGTAGTACAGCTGGCCGACGTTGGCCGTCTGGACGTAATTGCTGTTCCCGGGATCGAGGGTCTGGAAGTCCGAAGACATCAGGACGTTGATGTTTCCGCCCTTGGCGTTGAAGCCGGACTTGACCACGTTGGGGGCAAGCTCGGTGACCGACTCGGCAGGCTTGGAACTGCTGGGCTGGTTCTGGCCTGCGCCGCAGCCGGTGGCTGCCATGGCGATCAACACGGAAAGAGCCAGGGCTCTTGCGGGGGTTTTCATGATGCTCCTTGTGAGGGGTGGAGGGCGATGCGCGGAATGGTACGGAATTTGTCAGCGGGATTTTTTGTCAGCGGGAGGACTTGGGGTCAAGCGCATCCCGGACGGCGTCGCCCAGGAGGTTGAAGGCCAGCACGGTGATGATGAGCATGAGGCCGGGGACAGCCAGGAACCACGGATCACTGAGGTACCAGTTGCCGGACTGGGCAGCGTTGAGCATCTGTCCCCACGACGGTGTGGGGTCCTTGACGCCGACGCCAAGGAAGGACAACGCTGCTTCCGCTGAGATGTTGGTGGGGATCAGCATGGTGGCATACACCAGGACGACGCCCATGACGTTGGGGATGATCTGCCGGAACAGGACGCTGAGGTGCGAGGCGCCGAAGGACCGGGCCGCTTCAACGAATTCGCGCTCGCGGAGGCTCAGCACCTGGCCGCGGACGATGCGTGCGAGGTAGGCCCAGCCGAAGAAGCCCAGGATGATCACCAGCGAGGCCATGGGCAGGAAGCTGCCCTCACCCAGCGGGGTATCCCGGAGCCTTGACTGCAGGATGGGCGTCAGGGAGAGCACCAGGAGGAGGTGCGGGAACGCGAGGAACAGGTCCATGATCCGGCTGATGATGGCATCGGTCTTGCCACCGAAGTAGCCGGCGGCTGCGCCGAGTACCGTCCCGAGGACCACGGAGACTGCTGTGGAAAGCAGGGCAATGGTGAGGGAAACCTGGCCGCCATGGGCGAGCCGCGCGAAGAGATCCCGCCCCAGTCCGGGCTCTACCCCCAACCAATGCTGCGCCGAGGGGTACATGTAGCCGGGGAGGGGCAGCCCGGGTGTTTGGAAGTCGTCCAGAACCTCGGGGCTGGTGTTGGACGTGTAGGGGTCGTTGCCGGACATGGCGCTGAGCACTGGGGCCAGGATGGCGAACAGCAGGATGGCCACCACGACACACAGGCTGAGGAGCGCCACCTTGCTGCGCCGGATCCTCATCCACGCGGTGGCGAGCAGAGAGCGCGCCTCGGCCGGCGCGGCCACTTTGTTCTCAGGCGTCATTGCCGGAGGGGGCGGGGGGCTGCCGGTGTTTGGTTCGACGGACTGTAACTGGGTCAACGGTTCTGCTCGTTTCATGATCAGGAGCTGGCTCCGGAGTTCTTGTATACCAAAATAGATTAGAGCAGGATCGATGCGATGTAAATCACAAATAATGTACTGTTTGGAATACCAGAGAGTAATACGAGCTGTCCCTGCGGACAGGAAACAGGAGTCGCCGTGCCCACCAAGGTCACCGCCCGCTACGTGCTGGGCCATCACGACGGACACCACGTGCTGCTGGAAAACGCGTGCGTTGTCTACAGCGGCCACACCATCGACTACGTGGGCCACCAGTACGAAGGTCCGGTGGACGAGGAACGTCACGTGGGCGACGCCGTACTGATGCCGGGCCTGATCGACCTCGATGCCCTCACCGACATTGACCACCTCATTCTGGATAGCTGGGCCGGCGCTGAGCAGGCCAAAGGCCACCAATGGTCCGAGGACTACTTCCGGAACCGCCGCGCGGACGTCTTTACCGCCGAGGAACGCCAGCAGATCCGTGAGTACGCCCTGATCCAACTTGTCCTGCATGGCATCACCACCTACATGCCCATCGCCTCCGAGGTGCACTCCGAATGGGCAGAACCCTTCGAGGAACTGGTGGGCATGGCGGAGACCAGTCGGCGGCTGGGCCTGCGCGGCTACCTCGGTCCGGCCTACCGCTCAGGCGTGAACGTCGTGTTGCAGGACGGCGAGCGTTCGGTGATGTTCGACGACGGCCGCGGCCGTGAGGGTCTGGCCGACGCCTTGCGCTTCATTGACCATGCGACGGACCTCGACGATCCCCTGATCAGCGGCGTCCTGCTCCCGTGCCGGATCGAGACGCTGGACATCGAGCTGCTCAAAGCCACCGCAGCAGCCTCCAACGAGCGGGACGTGCTGGTACGCCTGCACTCGTTGCAGGGACTCGTGGAGCGGCAGCTCATCCTGGACTGGCACGGCGTGACACCCCTGGAACTCCTGGACCAGGTGGGCCTCCTCAACGAGCGGCTCCTGATTCCCCATGCCACCTACACGGACAGGAACCCTGCCGTGCATGGCGAGGACCGCGGCGACCTCGCGCGGTTGGCGGACAGCGGCGCCAGCATCATCCACTGCCCCCTGACCTCCATGCGCTACGGCAGCACACTGGATTCCTTTACCGCGTACAAGAATGCGGGCATCAACATTTCCTTGGGCACGGACTCGTTCCCGCCGGACCTCATCCGGGGCATCGATGCTGGAGTGCAGCTCGCCAAGATCCTCGCCGGGACCAACGACGCCGGTGATGTTGCCGGATACTTCGACGCCGCTACGCTGGGCGGTGCCCAGGCTTTGAGGCGCCCGGACCTCGGCCGGCTTGAGCCAGGCGCCCAGGCCGACCTGGTGGCGTTCTCCTTGGGAGACTTCCGCGACGGCGTCCACGAGGACCCGCTGCGGACCCTGCTTCTGAACGGATCAGCGCGCCAAACGGTGCTGTCCGTCGTGGCGGGCCGGACCATCATGGCCGACGGCGTGATCGACGGCGTCGACCTCGGATATTGGCGGTCCAAGGGCCAGGAATTGTTCGACAAGATGCGTCGCGCCTACAGTGCCCGTGACATCAAGAACCGTCCTGCCGATGAGCTGTTTCCTCCCGTGTATGCTCGGTTGGAACGCTGACCGGCGCCTCCCGGCGATGGGAGCGCACGCAGGGATGAAGGGAAGTTCCACAGTGGCTGAGGCAGTGCCGGAGACCGGGAATGGCCGCGATGACGAGGCCCGCGCGGACAACGTCTACCAACTGGTGTTGGAGGGCATAGTCACGGGCAAGTACGCCCAAGGCATGCGGCTGCGTGAACGGGAACTTTCCGAGGTTTACAACGTCTCCCGCATCCCCGTCCGGGAAGCCATCCAGAGGCTGGAGCAGGACGGCTTCGTGGCCACCTTCCCGCGGCGCGGTGCCGTGGTGAGGCAACTGACATTGACCGACGTCAACGAACTCTTCGACGTCCGGCTCTGCTTGGAGACTTTCGCCGCAAGGATGGCCGCCACCCGTGTGGCCGAAGGGAGCGACGGCGGCAGGCTGGCGGAACTCATGGAGGCCTCCAAGGCTGCCATCGATGACGAACGCACTGAGGATGTCGCCCTGATCAGCGCCGAACTTCACGCCGAGATCGTGCGCCTTTCCGGCAACAGACTGTTGATCGAATCCGTGAAGCCGCTGTTCGGGCGGATGCGCTGGATCTTCGGACTGGCCCACAACCGCAGCAACGAACTCCAGCGCGACGAGCATACGGAACTGTGCAACGCGATCCTGAAGGGCCGTCCGGACCTTGCCTACTCGCTGGCGTATTCACACATCGAGCTGGGCCGCGAGCCCGTGCTGAACGGGCTCGCGGAAACCCTGGAACCCTGAGTTTTTGTCCAGATAACGCCCTTTAGGAGCCGTCTAAGGGGCGTTAGCTGTACAAAAACTCCATTAATCGTCCGCGTCCGGGTACTCGTCCTCGTCGTCGTACCGGCCGGATTCCTCCACCTCCACCTCAAGGATCTTCAGCAGCTCGGTGTCCGGGTTCAGCATGATGGCGGCCTCGTCACGGCGGTGCTGCAGCACGGTGTCCAGGTAGGACTGCACCGTCTCCGCCAACGGGACGTACCTGTCCTGCTTCTGGCTCATGTACCAGCGGTGTTCCAGGACTTCGTGCACCACTTCCGCCGGCTCCAGTTTCCCGGCCAAGTGACGCGGGATGGAACGCACGATTGGCTCGAAGATCTGGCTGACCCAGATGTGCGCGCTGATTTCCTCGTCCAGGTCCGGGTTGTTGTCTGCCCGGAACTGGTCCATGTCGTTGAGGAGCCTGCGGGCCTGGTTCTCCTGGGCGTCCAGGCCGGTCAGGCGCAGCAATCGCCGCTGGTGGTGGCCGGCGTCCACCACCTTGGGCTGGAGCTGGATGGTGGAGCCGTCCGCCGTGGTCTTGATGGCGTATTCCTCCACGTCGAACCCGAGCTCGTTGAGGCGGCGGATGCGGGCACCCACGCGCCAGCGTTCACCGAGTTCGAAGGATTCCTTCTCCGTGAGCTCAGTCCACAGCCTGCGGTAGCTGTCCATGATCAGCTCACTGGTGGCTACGGGATCCACCTTTTCCTCGATGAGCCCGCCGTCCAGAAGGTCCATCAGCTCGCCGGCGATGTTCACCCGGGCGATCTCGAGGTCGTATTCGCGCTGCCCCATGGACAGGTCCGGGTAGAGCTCGCCGGTTTCGGCGTCCACCAAGTAGGCGGCGAAGGCGCCGGCGTCACGGCGGAACAGGGTGTTGGACAGCGAGACATCGCCCCAGTAGAAGCCGATGAGGTGCAAGCGGACCAAGAGCAGCGCCTGCGCGTCAATGAGGCGCGTCAGGGTGTCCTTGCGGAGCATTTGCGAGAACAACGCCCGGTACGGCATGGAGAACTTCAGGTGCCGTGTGACCAGTACCGGGTTGAGCGGCCTGCCGTCCGCCGTGGTGCGTCCGGTAATGACAGCCACTGGTTCCACGCAGGGAACGTCCAGCCGTGCCAGCTTCCGCAGCATGTGATACTCGTGGCGTGCAACGTGCTCGGACGTTTCCTTGATGGCAATGACCGAACCGCCAAGGTGGGCGAAGCGCACGATGTGCCGGGAGATACCGCGGGGGAGCGCGGCAAGGTTTTCAGCCGGCCAGTCCTCCAAGGCGATGTGCCATGGCAAATCCAGCAACTCCGGATCCGCCGCAGCTGCGGTGATGTTCAGGGAACCGATGACGCTGGCGGGCGGCGTGGTGTCCTGTGCACTCGCAGCTTCAGTCCTGGGGAGCTTGCCGATCTGCCCGTAGTCGGTAGGTTCGTCGTGCCACTGGGCTTCGTTTTGCTCGCTCATGCCTCAATTGTTCCGTACTTGGACTCGCTACCGGCTATCGGGTCTGGAAAGGGATACTCCGGCTTCGCGGACCACTCGACGTCGGGGGCTTCCTGGAACACGACACCTTGCTGGGCGAGCCGCTCGCCCAGGGCGCCCAGCCGACGTCGGAAGTCACCGGCGTTGCGGACCTCCTGGCCGGACCAAGCGACTTCAGCCAGCGAAACGGCCCTGGGGTACAGGAGCCACTGGGCCTGCTGGTTGTTGCGGACAGTTTCGGTCCACAGGGGGCCTTCGACGCCGAGGATCTGCTGGTCCTGCAGCCCGCCTTGGGCAGGGTCCCAGTTGTAGTACTCGGACCAGGTGAAAGGCCCGCCTTCCACCCATTCGAGGCCGACAGGGCTGTCCGAGGCATACTTCTGGTCCAGGTAGGTGTTGGCCGCGGGGGACATCATCACCCGTGACCCGCTCTGTTCAGCCTGCCGCACGGTGGGCTCGAAATCGCCGTGCCAGTACTGGATGACGCTACCTTCCGGAAGCTCGACGGCGGCGAACTCGTTCCAGCCCACCACGGATTTGCCGGTCTCGGCGCCGATCCTCACGAACCGCTGCACCATGGCCACGTAGTCATCGTGTCCCGTGACATGGGCCTCGTCGCCACCGATGTGGAGATACGGGCCGTCAGTGATGGCAGCGAGCTGGCTGAGGACTTCACGGACGAACTCGTACGTGGCGGGCAGCTCCACGCTCAAGGTTGACCATCCCACCTCCGAGGTGGTGCTCATGGGCTTGGCCAGGCCATCGGGATTGAGCTGCGGGATGGCGGCGAGGGCGGCGTTGACGTGGCCCGGAAGATCGATTTCCGGGATGACCAGCACGTTCTTGGTGGCGGCGTAGGCCTGGATGTCCCTGAAATCCTGCTGCGTGTAGAAGCCGGAGTTGCCGCGCGGAGGTACCGCGGTGGGCACCTCCACCGCGCCCTGGCCGCCCACTTCGGTCAGTTTGGCGTAGGGCAACCCGGAAGGGTTCTCTGCGGGCTCGTGTATTTCGATGCGCCACGCTTGGTCGTCCGTAAGGTGCAGGTGCAAGGCGTTGAACTTGAACTGCGTCATCACATCGATCTGCTCCTTCACCTCCTCCACCGTGAAGAAGCTGCGGGCGACGTCCAACATGAGGCCGCGGTACGCAAAGCGCGGAGCATCCGCAATCTCGACGGCGGGAATCACCCAAGTGCCGGCGTCACGGTTCTCGGCGGCGCCGGCTTCCTCGATCGCTGCGGGGAAAAGCTGCCGGAGCGTCTGCACACCGTTAAACAGTCCTGCCGGGGTGGAGGCGGTAAGCCGGATTTCATCCTCGGCGACGGTCAGTGTGTAAGCCTCACGGCCGCCGTCGAACGATTCCACCAACTCCAGGGATATGTCTCCGGGCCGGTGTTCTTCGACCAGCGGCAGGGCAAAGCCGGTGGCAGTTCGGAGCAGCGCGGCCAACTGCTCGGCTACCTGAGCGGCGGCGTGGCCGGCCGCGATCCTGGCGCCGGGGGAGAGGAGGAAGGCCGGCCCGTCCCCGGGCGCGACGTGCGAAGGACGGGGGATCAGGTTATCTGTGGTGTTCATGCCGATCTTTCTGAGAGAAAGGTTAACGCGAGAGCGGCCCGACCGGGAGAGGTCGGGCCGCTATCTAAATGCGGAACGTACAGACGCCGTAGCGCCGGGTGCCGGTGGGGACTAGTCGCCCAGGCGCAGGCCGGTCTTGGTGTCGAACAGGTGCACGTGGCCGGACTGCGGACGAACGAAGATGGACTCGCCCTTCATCGGGGGGCGACGACCGTCGACGCGTGCAACGATGTCGTGGCTCTTGCCATCGAGGATGGTGTGGCCGTAGACGTAAGCGTCGGCGCCGAGTTCTTCCACCACGTCAACCTCAACCTGGAGGCCTTCGCCGTTGCCGACAGTCTCGAGGTCTTCCGGACGGGAACCGACGGTGACGGTCTGGCCGTGGGCCTCTTCGAGGACGTCGCGCGGCACGGGGTAAACCGTTCCGCCGAACTGGACGCCGCCGTCGACGACGGGGAGTTCCAGGAGGTTCATGGCCGGGGAGCCGATGAAGCCTGCGACGAAGACGTTCTGCGGGCGGTCGTAGAGGTTGCGCGGGGTATCAACCTGCTGGAGCAGGCCGTCCTTCAGGACTGCCACGCGGTCACCCATGGTCATGGCCTCGACCTGGTCGTGCGTCACGTAAACCGTGGTGACGCCGAGGCGGCGGGTCAGGGATGCGATCTGCGTACGGGTCTGGACGCGAAGCTTGGCATCAAGGTTGGAGAGGGGCTCATCCATGAGGAAGACCTGGGGGTTACGGACGATTGCGCGGCCCATGGCAACACGCTGACGCTGACCACCGGAGAGTGCCTTCGGCTTGCGGTCCAGGTATGCCTCAAGGTCAAGAAGCTTGGCGGCTTCGCGAACACGCTCGGCGCGCTCTTCCTTGGAAACGCCAGCGATCTTGAGAGCGAAGCCCATGTTGTCCGCAACGGTCATGTGCGGGTAGAGGGCGTAGTTCTGGAAGACCATTGCGATGTCGCGGTCCTTCGGCGGAACGTCCGTGACGTCGCGGTCACCGATCAGGATGCGGCCTGCGTTGACGTCCTCAAGGCCTGCGAGCATGCGGAGCGAGGTGGACTTACCGCAACCGGAGGGTCCAACGAGGACCAGGAATTCGCCATCGGCGATGTCGATGTTGAGCTTGTCGACGGCGGGCTTATCTGTGCCCGGGTACAGACGCGTAGCGTTATCAAAAGTAACTGTAGCCACAGTTATCAATCCCTTCACCGGCAGGTACGTGCCGGACGATCCGTTGTGAATGGTTCATTTTCTTCAGTTGAACTCCCCGGCCAATGGCCGGGGAGGATCGTGTGACGTCGCACGGTACTGTGCGTCACATCACATCCAAGAGTATGTCAGACTTTTGGACTTACTACCTAAATGTTACGAACGTCACACGTGTGACTGCTCACGCATCAGGCCTCAGCGGTGACCCGGCGCCGTTCCCGCAGCAATGCTTCCAACAGCTCAGCCACGTGCACGGGAGCCTCCACGCGGTACTGCGCCTGCGTGAAGTCCAAACCCACCTTGATGCCGACGTCGTCGCCCATCAGCCTGCCCAAGGCGTCCTCATCAGTAACGTCGTCACCAGCGAAAAGGATGGCAGTGGCACCCGTGGCCTGTCGAAGGAACTCCACCGCCTCCCCCTTGGAAGCGTGGACCACTGACGTCTCCAACACGCGCTTGCCCGTCTTCAGGTAGACGCCGGGATGCTCGCGCAGCACGCGCAGGGCAGCCTCGACGGCGTCTTCCGCAACGTCGTCGTCGGCCATCCTGGTGTGGAGAACGACGCCGGCGGGCTTGTCTTCGAGCAACGTCCCGGGAGCGATGTTCACGATCTCCATGAGGACCTCGCGGACTGCGGCCAGCTTCGCGCGCTGCTCATCGTCCAGTTCCAGGCCCAGAGACCCTTCACCGAGCCACACCTCGGCCCCGTGGCTGCCGATCAGCAGCGTGGTGGCCGGAGGTGAGGCGACCAGCCGCAGGCTGTCCAGTGCCCGGCCTGAAATGAGTGCCGTCGTCGTGCGTGGCAGTTCGGCAAGAGCCTCCAACGCCGCGGCCGAGCGCGGAAGAGGGCGTGCATCTTCAGCGCGATCAACGATGGGGGAGAGCGTTCCGTCGAAATCGAGGGCCACCAGGAGCTGTTCAGTGCTGGAAATGCGCCGGACGGCCTCCAGCAATTCCGGTGAGAGGGACAGATTCTCAGCTGTCATCGCGCACCACCTTTTCCTCCAGTGCGGCCAGGAACTCGGCGGACCAATGATCGACGTCGTGGTCCAGGATCTGCTTGCGCATCAGCTTCATGCGGCGGCGTGCTTCCTTGGGGGAAAGGTTGATGGCGCGCAGGATCGTGGACTTGAGACCGTCGATATCGTGCGGGTTGATCAGCAGGGCCTGCTTGAGTTGATCGGCTGCGCCGGCGAATTCACTGAGGACCAGCGCGCCGTCGTCTTCTGAACGGGCCGTGACGTATTCCTTGGCCACCAGGTTCATGCCGTCGCGCAGCGCCGTCACCAACATGACGTCCGCCGCGAGATACATGGCCACCATTTCTTCCACCGGGTAGCTGTGGTGCAGGTAGCGTACGGCCGTGTTCTGGATGGTGTCGTACGTGCCGTTGATGTGGCCTACGGTGCCCTCGATTTCCTCGCGCAACAGCCTGTACTGCTCCACGCGCTCCCGGCTGGGGCTGGCCACCTGGATGAGGGTAGCGTCCTCCACCTTGATGTGGCCGTCCGCCAGGAGTTCCTCAAAAGCCTTAAGCCTGTGCCGGATGCCCTTGGTGTAGTCGAGCCGGTCCACGCCCAGGAGGATGGTCTTGGGGTTGCCCAGGTCCTTGCGGATCTGCTGGGCCCGCTCAATGATGTCCGGCCTGGCGGCGAGCTCGCGGATCTGGTCCACATCGATGGAGATGGGGAAAGCCTGCGCCCTGGCGATATGGGTCACTTCCCCGTCCGGGCCCTTCACATGAACCTGCTGCTGCTTCACGCTGGCGCCCAGGAAGCGGCGGGCGGAGCGCATGAAGTTGCCGGCGTCGCTGGGGCGCTGGAAGCCCAGCAGGTCAGCGCCAAGCAGGCCGTCGATGATTTCGCGGCGCCACGGCAGCTGGGCAAAGATCTCCGGCGGCGGGAAGGGAATGTGGTTGAAGAAGCCGATCTTGAGGTCCGGCCGGGCTTCCCGCAGCAAACGCGGAACCAGCTGGAGTTGGTAGTCCTGCACCCACACAGTGGCGTCCTGGGCGGCGTGCCGGGCTACGGCGTCAGCGAACTTCTTGTTGACCTTGCGATACGAATCCCACCAAGTCCTGTGGAACTCCGGCGGTGCAATGACATCGTGATACAGCGGCCAAATGGTCGCGTTGGAGAAGCCCTCGTAGAAGAGTTCAACGTCGTCGCTGCTTAACTGCACGGGGATGAGGTCCATGCCTTCATGGCTGAAGGGGCGCACGGTCTCGTCCGGAGCGCCATGCCAACCTACCCACGCGCCGTCGGACTTTGTCATCATCGGCGCGAGCGCCGTAACCAAGCCGCCGGGCGAACGCCGCCACCCGTCGTTGCCGTGGCCGTTGTCATCGCTGATGCGGTCCACGGGCAACCTGTTGGAGACCACCATGAAGTCGAACTTGGTTGCCGTGGGCCTCTTGACGGGAGAAGCCCGAACGCCTTCTTCGGTCTTGAGTTTTTCGCTTGCCAAATCCTGCATTAATGCTCCCTGGGGTTGCTGTGACTCAACTCCCAGCCTACCGGCGGAATCTTCACGGGCAGTTGATCGTTCAACAACCGGCAGGAAGGGTGTGCGGTGGAGCTCCAAGTTGGCTCCCGTAAACTGTCCCCGTTGCCCTAGCTATGCACTACGACGTCGAGTAACCCGAGGAACTGATGAGCCCCGCAAACGAATCCCGCCTGTCCAAGGCTGAACGCACCGCACAGGCGCGGGAAAAAGCGCGCGCAATCCGCGAAGAACAGTTGAAGAAGGACAAGCGCAACAAGCTTCTGGTCGGCTGGGGCATTGTGGTTGCCATCGTCGTCATCATCGCTGTGGTGGCGTTCGTCGTTGTTGGCAATGTCCAGAACAACGCCCCCATTGCCGACCAAGGCCCCACTCCGGCCAACGGTAACGTGCATGGCGGCGTGACGTTGCTGGCAAACACCGAAGTTGTTAAGTCCGAGCCAGCTACCGTCAACGTCGCTGATGTCCCTGCACCTCCGGCCACCAAGCCGGCCACCGTGACGGTTCCCGGCGGCGAGGCCGAAGCCGGCAAGCCGGTCAAGGTCATCGCCTACATCGACTTCATCTGCCCGGTGTGCAAGCGGTTCGAGACCACCTACGGGGAGTCTCTGACCAACCTCCGGAACGAAGGAAAAATCTCCCTCGAGTACCGGCCGCTTGGCTTCCTGGACCAGCAGTCCTCCACCAACTATTCTTCCCGCGCAGCCAACGCAGCTGCTTGCGTGGTGAACTCCTCCCCTGAGAAGTACGCCGAATTCTTCAACCTGCTCTTTGAGCGCCAGCCCGCTGAAGGCGGCGCCGGTATCTCCGACAAGGACCTGAAGGCGATGGCCACCGAAATCGGGGCCGCGAACATCGACTCGTGTGTCGACAGCAAGCAGTTCCGTCCGTGGGTGAAGGTCGCCACGCAGGAAGCTGCCGCAATCGGCATCACGGGCACCCCCACCATCTTCATCGATGGCAAGCAGTGGGACGGCACCACCGACCTGAACGCTGATATCCAGACCGCGATCGACGCCAAGGGCTAAGCCCTAAAGCACGACGGCGGCCGGTCACCCTTTGACTCATGGGTGGCTGGCCGCTGTTGTACTTGCGGCTGGTACTGTGGGCGAATTTCCGTGACGGGGAGGGTCTGGGCTACCCTTATCTAGCGCTGATTTGCGCGACGCGCCGTGTTACCGGCGCATGCCTCCTTAGCTCAGTTGGCCAGAGCACCGCTCTTGTAAAGCGGGGGTCGTCGGTTCGAATCCGACAGGGGGCTCCACGAACCCCTCCATTCCGGCGATTTTGCCCGGGGATGGAGGGGTTTTTGTGTCTGAAATGCGGGGCACTCCACGTCGACGACACGCTTTCAAGAAGCCAGACGACACCAGCGGGCGGTTTCTCAAGAACCCGAGACCCTGCTGGCCAGTATGCTCTCGCTATGATTTCCATTCAAGCCGTCGACGCCGGCGATTACCCCGCACTCCTGGCCCTGTGGCGGCGCTCGGTCGAGGCCACCCATGCTTTCCTGACAGCAGCTGATGTCGACGAGATCGAGCAGGACGTAGCCGCTTACCTGCCGCAGATGCCGGATCTCAGGGTCGCCGTTGAGGGCGGGACGCTCGTAGGGTTCATCGCTGTCTCGGGGGCCACTGTCGAAATGTTGTTTGTTGACTCTGACGCGCAAGGGCGCGGAATCGGGTCTGCGCTGTTGCAAGCGGCAGCAGCCGGGCATGATGCTGTGCGGGTCGATGTGAACGAACAGAACGCCTCCGGACGGGCGTTCTACGCCGCGCGGGGGTTCTCCGAAGTGGGCCGGTCCGAAGTTGACGGCGAGGGCCGCCCCTTCCCCATCCTGCACCTGCAGTTGCTTGTACTGGAACCACCTGCACGTCCGGCCTAAAAGTTTCTCGCTTTTTCGCGTCACGATCCGGCCGGAGCTGACACTGTTCCTTTAGGAGGGTCCATTCCTTTAGGAGGGGTCCATCCTCGTCTGGTCGTGAAGAGTGGCAACTGACCGAGGTCGCACTCTAACCCAGGGCGCCCAACCATGCAGAACAGGATCGTCCGGGTTCGTAACCGGTTAATGTTCCGCCCTGGCTGGGACGGTCCTCTGTCGCATTTGCCGGAGTCCGGCGATGGTCAGCCCGGCGGTAAGTGCGAGGGCGGCCACCCAGAGCGTGAGACCGGCGAGGTCGTGAATGGCCATTTGGGGGAGTCTGCGATCCGGCACGGCAACGACGCCGATGAACGCGCCGACAAGTCCGAAGTAGCTGCCGGTCATGAAGCGCTGGTGCGCCCGGATGTTGCCGCGGCGGACGGTCACCAGTCCCATCGTCAGGGTGCAAAACGTCAGCAGGGAAAGCGCGTGGAGCCAGTTGAATCCGCCGTCGATGGTCCGGATCCCGAAGGACGTGAGGACCACGACGTACATGGCCACCGCCCAGATGCGGCCCAGGACCTTGTGCGCTGCAGTGCCTTTGTTGCGGCGGAGCAGATTCACGGCACCGAAGATCAGGGCATAGCCCGCTGCGATGGCGTGCAGGGCGATCAGGAGAGTCCAGGGCGACGGCATACGGCCAGCCTAGTGGCCGTCAGCTTCACCTTTGCACATGTGTTGGCGGATGACTCCCTTAACGGAACATGCCAACCCTTCAGCCATCCGAGACCAGGATGTTGGCATGTACTTTCGTGAATCCGGAGGCTTCCAGATCCTTTGTGTCGAAGCCGTCAGAGACGAGAACGGATGCTTTCTGGTCAGGTCCGGACGTCTTCAGGATCTCGCCGCGTCCTGTCCCTCCCACTGAGCAACTGCTGTGCCAGCCGGCAGGGTTGTCAACAGGATAAACAGCCAGGCAGGCGGTGCGCCCTTCCTCATCTTGTCCGAGGAAGTGCTTCTTGCCATTGGCCTCGGCAACCATGAGTACTTTTGCCAGGTGCGTTTCCGGTCCGAAATTCACACCTTCGGGAAGGTCGTCGCTCGCTGCGGATGGGCGCTCAAGCGCTGTGAAACCGGATGCCCCGGAGCACCCTGTGAGCAACAAGCCCCCTACGACGGTTGTGACCAGGAATGCGAACTTTGAATTCTTGATGGCGCTGCCCCCTCAGGCTCTAGTGTGTTGATTCTAACCAGGCGCCTGGCCGCACGGGCGAACCCGAAAACGTCCCACGGAACAAGTGACGTCGGCTTAGGCTTTAGCTGTGACGAAACCCCTGGACGATGGCCCCTTCTTTCACGGCACCAAAGCAGACCTTCGGGAAGGAGACCTCCTGAGTGCAGGCAACAGGTCGAATTACCGTCCCGAAGTCGTCATGAATCACATCTACTTCACTGCACTGCCGGACGGCGCGGGACTCGCTGCGGAGCTCGCAGCAGGTGACGATGAACCGCGCGTCTACGAGGTGGAGCCCACCGGGGCGTTCGAGAACGATCCGAACGTGACGGACAAGAAATTCCCGGGGAATCCCACACGGTCGTATCGCAGCCGCGATCCGCTCCGGGTAGTCGGCGAAGTCACCGACTGGACGCGCCTGACGCCCGAAGCGTTGCAGGCGTGGAAAGACCGCTTGGCGGCGATTCTGGCCGATGAACGCGGCGAGATCATCAACTGACAAGGGCCCATGAGAGCTAGCGAGTCGAAAAACAGACTCGTTCTGCGACCGAATTTGCCTTGAAGTACATGCGCAGGAGCAGCACCACCAGGACGGCAGTGAAGCCAAGCCCGATGCAAAAGATCCAAACCACGCTGCTGTCATCCTTGGGCAGTACACCGAAGATCACCCATAGAGCTGGTTGCCTTGGACCGGATGCCGAAAGTGTAATTTGGCCTGGACTCTCCCGCCTCCACTTGGGAAGCAAGCATCTTCAAGAGTCCGGCCACCACCAGGAAAGCGATGCTGAACATGGCCGTACTGAATGCCAACCCCAAGATGTGCCCCCATCCACGCCGTGCTTGCTGGAACTGTTCACGGTAGCCAGCGCCTTTGGAAGGCACAACTCAAACCAACCGGGACGAGCCTTCCGTCCTGTTCGGCAGCGTCGCACGAACTGAATTAACGACGACGGCGACGCTCCCGCGCGTGGGGGCGTCGCCGTCGTGCTTCTCATCAGGGTGACGCCTAAGGCGTGGGGCTGCCGCCGTTGACATTCAGCGTCTCACCGACGACGTAGCTGGATTCCGGCGAGGCGAGGAAGACGTACGCCGGGGCAAGTTCGGCCGGCTGGCCGGCGCGGCCCAAAGGAGTCGACTGTCCGAACTCGGGCAGTTCTTCCTTCGGCTGGCCGCTGCTGACCTGCAGGGGCGTCCAGATGGGGCCCGGTGCCACGGCGTTGACCCGGATGCCCTTCGGCGCCAACTGCTGTGCCAAGCCCTTGGTGAAGTTGTTGATGCTGGCTTTGGTGGTTGCATAATCCACCAGGGTGGGCGAGGGGTTGTAGGCCTGAATGGACGTGGTGTTGATGATGGTGGAGCCGGCCGGGAGATGGGGGAGGGCAGCCTTGGTAAGCCAGAACATGGCGTACACATTGGTTTTCTGCGTGTGGTCGAACTGCTCATCGGTGATGTCCGCGAGGTCCTTCTGCGCCACCTGCTTGCCCGCGTTGTTGACCAGGATGTCAATCCCGCCCAAGACAGCGACGGCAGTGTCCACCACTTCCTGGCACGTTGCGGAGTCCTTGAGGTCACCGGGGACTTTAACAGCCTTACGGCCGGCGGCCTCGATGATCCCGGCAATCCGGGCAGCGTCCTCTTCTTCTTCGGGCAGGTAGGAAAGGACGACGTCGGCTCCCTCACGGGCGAACGCGATGGCGGTGGCCGCTCCGATTCCCGAGTCGGCTCCGGTGATGATCGCCTTGCGGCCTTCGAGTCGTCCGGTTCCGCGATAGCTATCCTCACCGAGGTCAGCCTTTGGTGTCAGTTCAGCGTCGAGCCCGGGCTCGGGCTGGTGCTGTTTCGGCGGGGAGATGTGCTCGTAAGCGGTGACCGGGTTTCGGAAGGTGTACTGGTCAGTCATGCTGGTCCTCCTGATGGTTAGGCGTGGAGCATGGAAAAGCTAAGTAAGCTTATGATTTCCAGCCTAAGCAAGGAGAGGTGGCTCTGCCAAGTCGGACGGAAGTTCCGCCAGCAGCTCCTCCGCCGTCGGAGGTGCCGTGTTCGCGCCGAGCCGGCCGAGCCCGTAGGCAACGTTCATGGGGGAGCCGCCGGGGCATGGGCGGCCGGCGGTCGCGATGAAAGTGGGTGAAGGTTGTCAGCTGAAAGTCAGCCAGGTGAAGCTGGGCTACGCGGCGGAGTGCACAGCCACAGAGGCCCGCTCAACGGCAGGGCACGAGATTTTCACGAGGTTGCCGTCAGGGGACTTGTCCAGGCCGAGCAGCATGCGGACACCGGCGGCGCCGAGTTCATAGTGGGGCAGGGACACGGTGGAGAGCGGCGGCCGAAGGTGGGCCGCAATGACTTCCTGGTTGTCGAATCCCACTACGGCGATGTCGTCCGGAATGGAGAGGCCGTTCTCCCTTAGCCCGTCGTAGAGGCCCATGGCCATGCGGTCGTTGTAGCAATAGACGGCGGAAACGTTGCGCTTGAGGAGTTCTTCCGTAGCACCGTAACCACCTTCCTGGTCCGGGTAGGCCTCCAGAACCAAGGAGGGGTCGAACGGAATGCCCGCGGCTTCCAGAGCATCCTGGTAACCCTTGAGTCGTCCGTCCTTGGCTGGAGCGGGCGTGGTGGTATTGATGAAGGCAATGCGCCGGTGGCCGCCGCGGAGCAGGATTTCTGTTGCCGATTGCCCGCCCTGGGCTTCGTCGGGAACCACAGCACGGGATGTCGACGAATCCGGGGAGAAGCAATTGACCAGGACGAAGTCGGACTCACGCAGGGTTTCCGGGACATCCGTGGGCCGGTGGAACCACGTTGAGTAAAGGATCCCGCGAACCTTGTACTCGAGCATCATGGCGATCGCATCTTTTTCCAGGTCGAGGTTGCCCTCGGTATTGGCGATCAACAGGGCGTAACCGTGCTTCCAAGCCTCATCCTGCGCTCCGTGGATGATCTGGCCGGCGAAAGGGGTGGTGGCAACGCCGTCGGCGACGAGTCCGATGAACTTGGACGTTCCACTGACGAGGTTCTTGGCCATGGCGTTGGGCCGGTATCCGAGGTGGCGGATCGCGTCCTTGACGCGTTCGCGCGTCTCCTCTGCGATGCGGGCGTTCTTTTTCTTGTTGATGACCAGCGAGACCGTGGCGGTGGAAACGCCTGCGGCTTCAGCGACTTCGCGGAGGGTCACTGGATGGGCACGGTCGATTTTGACAGGAACGTCGGGGGTGGCCGCGCTGCCTGAATTTTTCTCCTGCGAAATCATCTGTCCTCCACCAGGAGTATATCCGTCTGCCATGGCAGTCATCCCTTGTTCGCCCCGCTCTCCAGGCCTTGGATCATGGCCTTGTTCAGGACAAGGAACACCAGCAGCAACGGCGTGATGGTGACGCACACAGCGGCGAAGGTGGCTGTCCAGTCCACCTTTCCCATGGCCCCGATGTAATTCTGCAGGCCCAGCGGAATGGTCTTCAGTTCTTCGGAAAGGACAAAGGTGTTGGCGAAGATGAAGTCATTCCAAATGAAGATGCTGTTGACCAGGACCACGGTGACCACGGTGTTCAAGGACAACGGCAAGGTGATCAGTCCAAAGATCCGGTAAGGGCCTGCGCCGTCGAGGGAAGCGGCCTCGTACGTCTCCCGCGGGATGTATTCGAAGAATGAAGAGAACAGATAGATGGACATGGGGAGGGCAAAACCGGCCAGGGGGATGATCATTGACTGGTAGGTGTCCAGCAGGTTCACGGTGGAGTAGTCGATAAACAGCGGAACCAGCGCAATCTGGACAGGCACGATAATGCCCACCAGGAACAGCCCACGAACGAACTTGCTGAAGCGGAAGCCAAGGACCTGGATGGCGTAGGCGGCCATCATGCCAAACAGGACGATCAGGATGTTGGCGCCCATGGTGACGATGAAGCTGTTGAGGATATTCCGGCCAAGGTCGCCCGTTTCGAACGCCCGGGCATAGTTCTCCCACGTCAGCGAACTGGGCAGGGCGAACGGGTCACCGGTGGCGAAGTCCTGTTCAGTGCGGAGACTGGTCAGGAACAGCCATGCAAGAGGGTAGACCTGGACGATCACGATCAGCATGATCAGGACCCGGGACAGAGTCCGGTACAGGCTGGGCTTGCGGCGTCGCTTCTGGACCGCTGGCGCGGGAGGCGTAGTGGTGGGTGGGGTGTGAACCGGGGCTGTCTGGGCGATCATGAGTCTGCCTTCCGCTTGAGCATGAACAGGATGAGGCCGACGGCGACGAGGCACTCGATCACGATGAACACGGAGATGGTGCTGGCGTACCCAAAGTCCGTACTGGTGAAGGCTGTCTTGTACATGTAGGTGGTGAGCAGCTCGGAGGATTGTCCCGGGCCGCCGTTGGTCATGAGGTAGGGAATATCGAAACCACGCAGGCCATATGTGGTGGCCATGATGGTGGTGGTGATCCAGACGGGCCGAATGTAGGGGAAGCGGATCTTGGTGAACAGCGTCCACTTGTTGGCACCGTCCAGGACTGCGGCTTCTTCGAGTTCCTTGGGAACGGCAATCAGGGCGGCGTAGATGATGAGCATGTAGAGCCCGGTGAACCGCCAACCTTCCGGCGCGGATACGGCCGCCAGCACAGTGTTCACATCGGAGAGCCAGGCACGTTCAAACGCACCGAGTCCCACCCAGTGCAGCAGTTGGTTCAGCAGGCCCACGGGATCGATCGAGTAGATGCGCACGAAGAGGAAAGCGATGGCTACCGTGGAGATCACGGCCGGCAGCAGGTACAGGGTCTTGATGAGTTCCCGGCCGCGGCGCAAGGACGTCAGAAGGCTGGCTACCACCAGTGCGCCGCCCAGTTGCAGGACCAAGCAGATGGCCAGGTAGATGAGGGCGTTGAAGAAAGAGCGCCAAAAGATGTCGTCGGCAGTGAGCATCCTGACGTAGTTGGAGAGGCCGACGAACTCCATATCGCTGATGCCGTTCCACGAGAAGAAGCTCAGGAACAGCGATTGGAGAATGGGAAAGAGTACGGCTGCGCAGTAGAGGAGCAGCGGCGGAAGCAGGAAGACCAGGACTGATGTCCTTGACCGGTTGGGAAGCATGGCGGGGCCTTTCAAGCGGGGGGCCTTGCGGCCCCCCGCTGCTACGTTTTATTTGAAGAACTTGGGGGCGTTCTGTTCGATGGCGTTGTCCATGGTTTGCGTGAACTGCTCCGGCGTGATGTTGCCCTGGACGAGGAGCACCAGCTCCTGCTGCAGCCTGCCGTTGGTGGTGGGGTCCAATTGGGTGTCCCACGGCATGGCCTGCTTGCTGCCGAGGCCGTTGGCCGTCTCCAGGGCCTTCTTGTACAGCGGGGTGGCATTCGCCGGAATGGTGGTCTGCACATTGGTGGTGGGGGAGAGTGCACCCGTGGCGGCGTACTCAGCCGGGTACTTCTCCAGCGCGAATTTCAGGAAGTCGCTGACCAGAGGATCGTAGGTCTTGGAGTTCACGGCCATGCCGATGCCGGACGGGGAGACGAACTCGTTGGCTGCCGTCACGGACCCTTCAGTGGTGGGAAGGGTGAAGAAATCGATGTCGTCCCGAACCGCTGGGTTGAGCTTGTCTGTGGCGAGGCTGGGGAGTTCCCACGTTCCGATGTTGTACATGGCCGCTTGGCCGGACGTGAACTGGTTCTGCGCATCCGAGTAACCCTGCGCTGAGAAGCCGTCCTGGAAGCACTTGGCCTTTCCAAGTTCTGCCATCCATGTCACGGTCTTTTGTCCGGCGGCGTCCTTGAAGGACGCGTCACCCTTCTTGAGTTTTTGGACGAAGTCCGGGCCGGCTTCACGGAAGGGCTGGTATGCAACGTAGCGTTCCAATGGCCACCGATCCTGCCCATCGATGGCGATCGGCGTAATTCCAGCGCTCCTCAGCGCCGTGCACATGGCAGGGATGTCATCGAGGGATTTCGGCACGGAGACGCCGGCTTTTTCCAGCAGCGCCTTGTTGTACCAGATGAACTCCAATTCGAACTGGAAAGGAATCATGTACAAGGAGCCGTCGTCGAAGCGCTGATAGTCCAAGGCGCCGGGAC
This sequence comes from Paenarthrobacter nitroguajacolicus, assembly GCF_007786235.1. GTDB lineage: Bacteria > Actinomycetota > Actinomycetes > Actinomycetales > Micrococcaceae > Arthrobacter > Arthrobacter nitroguajacolicus_A. The sequence continues at coordinate 39,712 of NZ_VNFK01000017.1, forward strand.
GGTAGTCGTCGTAGATGTCCAAGGACTTCAGCAACTTGTCGGCGTCCACCATCTTGCCCTGCTTCGCCAGCTGCTGTGCGAACGGGGTGGCATCCGTATCAAACAGCTCCGGGAGCTTATTGGCCGCGGCCAAGGTTTCGAGCTTCTGGATGTAGGAGGGCCGGTCCGGCGTGGTGATCAGGTTCAGGGCGAAGCCCGGGTGGTCCTTGGCATAGTCATCGGCGAGCTTTTTCATGATGTTGATGACCGCCCCGTCGGCAGGCCTGGAGAGAAGCCACGATATTTCGCGGGGTTTGACCTCGCCCGTGGGGCTGACATTGGCGGGATCGGTGGTGCCTCCGCCGCCGCCACAGGCTGTCAAAGCCAAGGCTGCGGCGGCTGCGACGGCGGCAGCGCGGAGTAGTTTCTTCATTGCGGCAATCTCCCTTGATTGGAACAGAGGTTGGGGTGGGGTGGGGTATTCAGTTGTCGGTTCGTTGACGTATTTCAAGGTCTGTGACGGTGGCGGATCCTTCGCCGGCGAAAACGCCGATCCGTCCCTCGGCCAGGTCGTAGATCCTGGCGCTGAGCGCAACCTGGCGGTCGACGACGGCGACGCAAGTGTCGCCGTCGACGATGACTTCAAGGGTGTGCTCGCCCGGGGCGAGGTTGCAGGCTCGCTCGAGTTCGACGTCGAACGGGACGTCCCCGGAAACGTGCCACTGAGCATCGCCGGTGATGGCGCGCGGCCACCGATCAAAGACGAGCCGCCCGCGCTTGGGTTCCACACGCAAAATGTAGGAATGGTCGCCGTCGGGGCTGGAGCGCAGCAGCAGCCCGCATTCGGTGGTGTTGGGAGCGATGTCCAGTATCACTTTGGCGTAGAACTGGCTGGGCAGGTCCTCGTCGGAGACAAGGGCCGTGTATCCGTCAGGTGCTTCCAGTCGGGTGGGCAGGTTGTTGGTCAGGGAGACCGGGACGTCGTCCCAGAAGCTGTCCACCAATTCGTCGGCAAAGGAGAATCCGAGCGTACCGTCCGGGTTCTGGCGGGCCTCCAGGACAGACATGGTGCCGGCCCATTCCCAAGGGCCGTGGTCCCTGTTGCCTTCCTTGCTGGCGATCCAGCCGAAGAAGAAGCGGCGCCCGTCGCGCTCTGCTGTCTTGGAGGCGTAGAAGGCGCGGCCGTCGATGCTGTCCAGGGTCGGCACGGTCCACGGACCGTCGGGGCTCTTGGCCATCCGGTACCGGGTGGTGAACGACTCCGAGAACTCGGAGTAGACCATGTACCACCAATCGCCCCATTGGAAAACGTCCGGGCATTCGTGCGTGATGTACCGGCGCGGATCCCAGAAAGGCTCGGTGTGGTCCCAGGTCATCAGATCCGTGGACACGCACTGGGCGATGACGCCGCGGCGCCGCTCCGGCCCTTCCGAATGCCGCGCCGCGAGCAGCATCCGCCACTGGCCCTTGGCGTCATCTCGGAACACGAAGGGATCCCGCCAGTCCCCGGACTCGTACCCGTCGGGAGCTCCGAAGGTGAGCTCCGGGTGCTTGGTCCAGCTCTGCATTCCGTTAGTGCTGGTGGCGTGCATGACCAATTGGAGAGGGGCGCCGTCAGCGCCCAGGTTGCTGGGATTCTGGCCGGTGTAAAACAAGTGGTGGACGCCTGTTTCATCGACGACGACGCTGCCCGTGTACGCGTTGAAGTCACGTTCCGCTTCGGTGCCGTGAGGGAGGGCGACCCCGTGGTCCTCGAACTGCGTCAGGTCCTTGGTGGTGACGAGGTTCCATGACGTGCCCGGTTTCGGATGGGACCTTACTTCGTGGAGGTAGAAGAGCCAAAACTCCCCGTCTTTTTCGAAAGGGATGAGATCTCCAACCCATCCATCGGTGGGTTGGTAGAAGACTGAGCGTTTCATCTGCGCTGATGTCCATTCTGCTAAAGCGTTTGATCACTAGAAAGCTAGCGCGGAAGTTGGATGTGATCAAGCGTTTTAGCAAAATTAACCTGCGGGAAATTTTCCTACGCTAAAACGCTTGACCAGCGGGGACCGCTGGCACTAACGTCCTGCGTAGCCGATGAGCCAACGGCCCCTCAACGCGGGTTCGGCATCCATCACCGGTTTCTCCACCTCACATATTGGCCAGCTGGCTGCCGGGAACGTCGGCGTTCCCGCTTCTGCCGCTGCGCCCACCCAATGACGTTCGGCGGTCAACTGCGCCCGCCGAACTTGAGAGGAAACCCATCCATGACGCACCACATTTCACGACGCACCGTCCTGCAAGGCGCAGGCGCAGGGGCGCTGGCCCTTTCCTTCAGCGGCCTCCATCCTCTGGCAGCCGCGCACGCACAGACTTCCCTCCGGGCGGTCTATCACATGACGCCACCGTCCGGCTGGCTCTGCGATCCGCAGCGCCCGGTCCATACCAACGGCGCGTACCAGCTGTACTACTTGCACTCCGGGCAGAACAACGGTCCCGGCGGCTGGGACCACGCCACAACCAACGACGGCGTAGCGTTTACCCACCAGGGCGTTGTCATGCCCCTGCAACCCGACTTCCCTGTCTGGTCGGGATCGGCCGTCGTCGATACTGCCAACACGGCCGGCTTCGGTGCCGGAGCGGTGATCGCATTGGCCACACAGCCCACCGACGGAATCCGGAAGTACCAGGAGCAATATCTGTACTGGTCCACCGACGGCGGCTACACCTTCACGGCGCTCCCGGATCCTGTCATCGTCAACACCGACGGACGGACCGCGAGCACACCGGCCGAGATCGACAATGCGGAGTGGTTCCGCGACCCCAAGATCCACTGGGATGCCGTGCGCAGCGAGTGGGTGTGCGTGATTGGACGAGCACGCTACGCAGCCTTTTACACCTCTCCAAACCTGAGGGATTGGCAGTGGACCTCCAATTTCGACTACCCAAACCCCGCGCTCGGCGGGATCGAGTGCCCCGATCTGTTCGAGATGACTGCCGGCGACGGCTCTCGGCATTGGGTGTTTGCCGCGAGCATGGATGCCTACGGTGTCGGCTTGCCGATGACCTATGCATATTGGATGGGCACCTGGAACGGCACGGCCTTCATCGCCGACAACCTGACTCCACAGTGGCTCGACTGGGGCTGGGACTGGTACGCCGCCGTCACGTGGCCCTCCGTGGAGGCGCCGGAGACCAAGCGCCTGGCGGTCGCGTGGATGAACAACTGGAAGTATGCCGCACGGGACGTTCCCACCGACGCATCGGATGGCTACAACGGACAGAACTCGATCGTTCGCGAGTTGCGGCTGGAGCGTCAATCGGGAGGCTGGTACAGCCTGCTCAGTTCCCCGGTCGCCGCTCTCCAGGGATACGCAACAGCTACCACCACCCTCCCTGACCGCACAGTCAACGGCAGCGCCGTTCTGCCATGGAGTGGCCGCGCCTATGAGCTGGAGCTCGACATCGGGTGGGACGCAGCCACGAATGTTGGGGTCTCCGTAGGCCGCTCCGCTGATGGATCACGTCACACGAATGTGGGTAAGTATGGCGGCGAGCTGTATGTTGACCGTGCGCCGTCGGATCAAAGCGGCTACGCGCTGGCGCCTTACACGCGCGCCGCCGCGCCCATCGACTCCAGCGCCAGGTCGGTGCACCTGCGCATCTTCGTGGACACCCAGAGCGTGGAGGTGTTCGTGAATTCCGGACACACCGTGGTGTCGCAGCAGGTGCATTTTGCGGAGGGCGACACCGGTATTTCGCTCTACACGGATGGAGGCCCGGCTAACTTCACCGGCATCACCATCCGCGAGTTCGGGAACCCGATCTAACTGCAGGGGGGCGGGGTGCCGGGCCGCTGCGGCCTTGACATCCCGCCCGCCGCCAACACACTGGGTCCATGTACAAGAACAGCCGTGTTTCCGCCCAGTTTTCGGTGTCCCTTGACGGTTTCATCGCACGCGAGGATGACAGCGTAGGGCCCCTGTTCGATTGGTATGAGGCCGGAGAACGTGAAACCTGGATGCCCGGACATCCCCGGCCGTTCCATCTCAGCGAAGCCGATGCCGTCTACTGGAGCTCACTGCCGCGTGAGGGAGCGTTCATTGCCGGCCGCCGCATCTTCGACATGACGAAGGGGTGGGGAGGGCACCCGCCCAATGAGTCGCCGACCGTCGTCTTGACGCACCGCGAACCGCCAGCGGATTGGCCTCCGAGCCGTCGGGATGGAATGCCCGCGCCCTTCGAATTCGCAGGCGACCTCACAACGGCCCTCGATCGTGCTGCCGAACGTGCGGCCGGCGCGGAGATTGGGATCGCCGGCGCAGACGTCGTGCAGCAATGCTTGCGGTTGGGGGTGATGGACGAGCTCCGCGTCGACCTTGTACCTGTTCTGCTGGGTCGTGGAGTCCGCTGGTTTGGGCAACTGGACACGGACATCATGCTCGATGAACCCGTCGTTATTCCCGGAACGCGTGTGACCCATCTCAGCTACCGGGTGCGCACGTGAAGACCGTCCTGATTCCATAAGCGCAGACGTTATCCACAACCGGAAGAACAGCGGACGACGGCGGGTCCCGGCCCGGGTTAGGCTGGTCATCTCGGCTGATGCAAGTGGCCGCAGGAACCATTTATGCGGAGCCATAGTTTAATGTCCGATGATCTTGCCCTGGCGGCCCTTGCGGCGTCGTCATTTTCTTTGCCTGCTCTGCGCGACGGCCAACTCGCGGGAATGAGCGCCCTCGTTGAGGGCCGCGATGTCCTGGCCGTAATGCCCACTGGGTACGGCAAATCCGCTACTTACCAGGTCGCAGCCCGGTACCTTCACAACCAGACCGGACGCCCCGCCGTCGTGGTTTCTCCCCTGATTGCCCTGCAAGAGGACCAACTGGACGCGCTGACCGACCACTTAGGTGACGGAGCCGCCGTCGCCATCAATTCGTCCCGAAGCGACTCACAGGTGGAGGCGGCCTGGCAGGCAGTCGAGTCCGGCCAAGCCACGTTCCTGTTCCTGGCGCCGGAGCAGTTGGCCAAGCAGGAGACGGTGGACCGGCTGAAGAAGCTGGACATCACCATGTTCGTGGTGGACGAGGCGCATTGCGTCTCGGCCTGGGGCCATGACTTCCGCCCTGACTACCTCGATGTGGGCAGCGTTCGCGAGCGTCTGGGCAACCCGCCCGTAGTGGGACTGACGGCCACCGCGTCCCCACCTGTCAGGGACGAGATTGTGGATCGGCTTGGCATGAAGGACCCGCTTATTCTGGTCCGCGGCTTCGACCGGCCCAACATCAGCCTCGACGTCATCCGCCATCAGGAAGACAAGGGCAAACGCAAAGCCGTGCTGGAGCAGGTCTCCGCGCTGGCGAAGACGGAAGGAATGGGGCTGCTGTACGCGGCCACCCGCAAAGATACAGAGAAGTACGCAGCCAAACTGGTGGAGAACGGCCTGCGTGCCGAGGCCTACCACGCGGGTCGACCGGCCGCTGAGCGCGAGCGTATTCACCAGCAGTTCCAGGATGACCACCTGGACGTAGTAGTAGCCACCACGGCGTTCGGGATGGGCATCGACAAACCAAACGTGAGGTTCGTGGTGCACGCCGACATTCCTGAGTCCCTGGATGCCTACTACCAGGAGATCGGCCGAGCCGGCCGCGACGGGGAGCCTGCCTCAGCCATTTTGCATTACCGCGCGGAGGACCTTGGCCTGCGGAAGTTCTTCGGCACGCACGCTCCCGACCCCGAGGCGCTCCTGGCGGTGTTGAAGGTCATAAAGAATGCCGGTGCGCCTGCTCCAAAGACCGCGCTGGCGGAGCTCACAGGCTTTCCCGCCCGCCGCGTCACGGCGCTGGTGAACCAATTGGAGGACGCGGGCGCTGTCACCACGGGCAAGCGCGGGATCAGGCTCGGTTCCAAAGCCAAGCTTCCCGCGCTGGTGGGGCGCGCCGTCGACATTGCCGAGGCCCGGCAGCGCGTGGACGAGTCCCGGCTCACCATGCTGCGCGCCTATGCGGAGACGGACGGTTGCCGCCGCCAGTTCGTGCTGGCCTACTTCGGTGAGGACATGCCGGAGCCCTGCGGCAACTGTGACGCCTGCATTGACGCTGCAAACGACGCCGGCGGACCCGGTTCCACAGAACACCTCGCCTCATCGGACGACGAGACGTTCCCGCTGCAGTCCACCGTGATCCACAAGGAGTGGGGGCAGGGCCTGGTGATGCGTTATGAGGACGATGTCATCACTGTCTTGTTCGAGCAGGAGGGGTACAAGACCCTTTCCCGAACCGCCGTCGTGGAGCATGACCTGCTGAAGCCCGCTTAGAAGGTACGGACTTGGGATGGTTTACGTGTTCAGCTCCAGCATCAAAGCGGGCAGTTCGTCGGCGAGCTCGCGGGCCAGGAACCCGAGCGGGCCGAGCTTGCTGGCCAACCGGTCTGCAGCGGCTGCGTGAAGATGGGTGCCCCAGCAGGCAGCCTGGGAGTCGCTGGTTCCCCGCGCCCGCAGCCCCGCGATGGCACCCGCCAATACATCCCCACTGCCCGATGTTCCCAACCCGCCGTACCCGGTGGTGATCTTCCACAGCTCAGTGTCCTGAGCTGCTTCGGCTGACGGCCCCGCGATATAGCCCTGGCAACTCACCACTGCATCGAACCGCCGCGCAATGTCCACTACCGCAGTTTCCAGGTCCTCCACGTCGCGGCCCAGCAGGATCCCAGCTTCCGTGGGATTGGGCGTGAGGATCAGGCGGCCCCGCCATGGTCCAAGCCGGTCCTCCACCTTGCCCAGCGCTCCCAAAGCATAGGCGTCCAGAACGACGGCGGCTCCTCCTCCGGCGTCGGTGACACCGGCGGTGACCTCCCGCTCAAGCAGCGCTCGCAGGAGAGCCTCGGCAAGGTCGAGGTCGTCCAAGCCCGGCCCGATCAGCAGGGCGTCGGCGCGCTCCAAGTACGGCGAGATCCGGTCCAGTCCCTCCCCGGTCACGGAACCGTCGGCGGTTTCGGGCAGACCCAGGGCGCCGCACTCGGGCAGCGCAACGCCCACCTGCACTGCCGCCGACTCGGCAACAGCCAGGGTAAGTTTTCCGGCCCCCGCACGAAGCGCCGCGGTACCGGCAAGCAGGGCCGCGCCCGGGGTTGCCCGCGCCCCACCGACAACCAGCACTGCTCCGCGCGAGTACTTGTCATCGCCGGGGGCAGGCAGCGGCCAGTCCCGCAGCAGCGACGGTGTCACCAAAGTGAGGGCGCTTGAATCACTGGGGGTGGACACTGGCATCCCCCGCATGCTCGGTGACAGTGACGCCCTGTTCCGTCAGGTGGTCCGCCACATTGAAGCTCTCCAGCGTCCACGGCCCGGCACCCGATGGACGCACGTACCGGGTGATCGAGGCATTCAAAACCGACGTCGTCGCGGCAAGGTCCAGAATCTCCTCTTCGGACATGCCCTCCAAAACGTATCGAACCAGAAGGATCACGGCGTCATGGCAGACCAGCATCACTCTTTGCCCCGTTCCCAGGGTGTTGAGTTCGTCCAGGATCGAGCGAAGGCGGAGCGCCACGTCGGCCCACGACTCCCCACCCGGCGGACGGTAGTACAGCTTGCCCAGCCAGAGTCGACGTTCGGCCTCGTCCGGGTACCGCGTCTCCACGCCCAGCCGGGTCAGCCTGTCCAGGATGCCCAGCTCCCGGTCCCGGAGGCGTTCGTCGGTGAGTACCTTCACGGGCCAGCCGGCAGCCTCGACGGCGATTTCCGCCGTCTGCCAGGCACGAGCGTAGGGGGAGGAGACCACAGCGTCCGGCCTGGATTCTGCCGCGATCCGGGCCAATGCTGTCCCCAGGGCCTTGGCCTGCTCCTGCCCGGTGCCTGACAGATTCACGTCGGGGTCCCTGGCCGGAACATCGATGATCTCCGCCCCCGCTAGACGTGCTTCAGTTGCAGCTAGGTTGCCTTCGCTCTCACCATGCCTGATCAGCAGCAACTCCACAGCACCGGCCTCCTGCACCGCGTCTGTCAGCCCGTCCTCGTTCACAAAAGATCACCCCTCCGCGCGCCTTGCCGAATGCAGAACACTACCCACTGAGTACCCACCGGTCCAGAGAATAAACGCACGACGGCGGTTGGGAACCCTGTCGCCCGGCCCGCCAGTGAAGTAAGTTGCTCGCATGAAGGACACATACCAAGTCATTGTGGTCGGTGCCGGATTTGCAGGCGTTGCAGCAGCCAAGGAACTTGGCCGCAAAGGCATACGCGTCTTGCTCATCGACTCAAACAACTACCACCAGTTCCAGCCCCTTCTTTACCAGGTAGCTACTTCGCAGATCGGGGTCTCGGCGATTGCCCGGCCACTCCGATCCGTATTCCGACGCTTCAAGACGGTCAAAGTTCTCACCGCCAAGGTGGAGTCCGTGGATGCAGCACAGCGGTCCGTCACGACGGAGGACGGCCAGACCCTGCGGGCGGAGATCCTGGTCATCGCAGTTGGCGCAGTCCCCAATTTCTTCAACACTCCGGGCGCGGAGGAGTTGGCCTTCCCGCTGTACTCCGTCACCGATGCCACCAGACTTGGCACGGGGCTCACCCGGCTCCTGGACGAGGCCGACCGGAACCCTGACATCTTCGTGGACGTGGTGGTGGTGGGAGGTGGTCCCACGGGTGTTGAGACTGCCGGAGCAATGGCTGAGAACGTCAAATACGTGGTGCGGAAGTACTTCTCCCCGGAGCTCGCAGCGCGGTGCCGCGTGCATTTGGTAGACATGGTGCCCAGCGTCCTGAATATGTTCTCGTCGAAGTCCCAGAAGTATGCAACTGAGCATTTAAAGAAGGTCGGTGTTCAACTGCATATGGGAGTGGGCGTCACCGAGGTTCGGGAGGACGGCGTGACCCTGGCAGACGGGAGTTCCGTACCGGGACAGATCGTCGTGTGGGCTGGCGGCCTGAAAGCGGGCGATATTATTGCCGGCTCGGGGCTGACCCAAGGGCGAGGTGGTCGCATCGATGTTCACCCGGATCTCACCGCGCCGGACGTCGAGGGCGTGTATGTGATCGGCGATGCTGCCAACATCACTGATTCCACCGGGGCAAAATTGCCTCAGTTGGGTTCGGTCGCTCAACAAGCAGGGAAATGGGCTGCCACCAACATCCTCGCGGACCTCAGCGGGGGCACCCGCATGCCATTCCGATACCTCGACAAGGGCTACATGGCGATGGTCGGACGAGGTGCTGCTGTGGCGGAACTTGGCCGCAAACGCCTCCAGCTTCAGGGGATTTTCGCCTTTTTGTCCTGGCTCCTGGTCCACCTCGCACTGTTGTCCGGACTCCAGCAAAAGGTACGTGCATTGTTCTCCTGGCTCAACGGTTACATCCTGCACAGCCCTGCCCAGGTGGTGGTGAGCGGGCCCATGGAGAAAGAACCGCCCGCGCCGGAGGAAACGGGAATCAGGGGGCTGCCTGACCCGCGTCTATAGCGTTGGCGGCAGCAGCAACAAGCTGGGCATTTCCCGTGGCCAGTGTCCCGTCCGGCAACAGGAGTGTGTCCTCCAACCCGATACGTGAGTCCAGACCCCATCGAGCAGCAAGGCCCAATGCCGGCCACGCCGAACGATCCTCACCGTGAAGCAGAATAGGCGTGGTCCCAGCGCGTGTGCGTGCGAATGCCACCAGGCTTTCAGCTTCCGCCGTCACATTCTCAGCGGGGATGTCTTGGATTTCCACCAGGACCCTCAGGCACTTGTTGTGCAGTGGCGATGCAGCCCATTGACGTGCGCCCTCCGCATGCCAGATGCCGGCTTCGATCCCGATTCCCCGCGCGTGAAGGGCACGGGCCACATCTTCTGCGCCGTGTTCATGCCAGTTCACGGAGGCGAAATCGGGTAGTTCAACCCACGACTCGATCATCTTCAAACGTGTTGCTGGGTCAGGCACGATCCAGGCGCCCGTGGTCACGCCCAAGGGAATACCCGGGCACGCTGCACGAAGGGCTTTCAGCCAAGAAGCCACGTGGCGTGCTTCCAGGCTGTCTTCGCCTCGATGATTCTTCGGATGGACGTGCAAGGACTGGGCGCCCGCCGCTGCAGCTTCCGCCGCTTCGTGGGCAAAATCAACCGGATGCGCCGTCAGGCGAGGGTGTTCGGCTACGGGGCGGTCACCGTTGAGGCAAGCCTGGAGCAACACTCGTGTCCTCATGCTGGGAAGATAGCAGGAGGAACCCGGAAACAAGGAGCATCATGACACTCAAAGAACGCTTGAAAGCTGACGTCGTCGACCATATGAAGGCCGGCAATAAAATCGCGTTGACCACTGTGCGTAATGTGTTGGGCGAGATCACTACCCGGGAGAAATCAGGCAAGACACCGGTGGAACTCGACGATGCGCAGGTGACGTCGCTGCTCCAGAAGGAGGCTGCCAAGCGCCGGGACACCGCCCGCATCTACACGGAAGCCGGAGAAGCTGACCGTGCTGCGGCCGAAGTCGCAGAGGCGGAAATCATCGAGGCTTACCTCCCCAAGGCGCTCACCCGCGAAGAGGTGGAAGCGATCGTGGACCAGGCCATCGCTGCGTTGAAGGCCGACGGGCAGGAACTCTCCATGCGTTCCATTGGTGCCGTCATGAAGCCGGTCACTGCCAAGGTGGCAGGTCGTTTCGATGGCAAGACCGTCAGCGAGATTGTTCGCGGACGCCTGGCCTGATTATTACCAGTTGCATCAGCGACTTAGCTGAGCCCAAGCAGCCGCCGCAAAGTGTCAGCGTTCCGCACGGCGTTGCCGCCGCCGTCGTTGTTGAAGTAGGCGTATACGTCCTTGCCGGACCCGCTCCACTCGCGAATCCGGTCAGCCCACCAGCGTAGATCGTCGTCCGAATAGGAGCCGCCGTAAAGATGCTGGTGGTCCGGGCCGTGCAGTCGAACATAGACGAACGGCGCGGTGGCCCGCAGGATGCAGGGCAGGTTGGCGCCACTCATGATGCAGTAGGCCGCCCCGTGGCGTTCCAGCAGTGAATACACATCGGGGTGGTCCCAACTGTCATGCCGGAACTCAACGGCAACGCGGATCCAGTGGGGCAAGGCGGCCAGGAAGTAGTCCAAACGGGCGTCGTCGCGGGCAAAACCGGGTGGGAGCTGGACCAGCAGCACGGCACGTTTGTCGCCAAGTTCGTGCCAGCAGCGGATGATCCGTTCCACCCACACCTCCGGACCGTAGAGCTTCTTGGCGTGCGTGAGTCCCCTTGGCGCTTTGACGGACATGGCAAAGCCCGCGGGTAGGCGGTCTCGCCAACTCGCAAATGAAGTGTCCCGGGGCCAACGATAAAAGCTCGCGTTGAGCTCCACCGTGTTGAACCTGGCCACGTATTGGGCCAGGCGCTTCGAAGCCGGAAGCCCCGGCGGGTAGAGCACATTTTCCCAGTGGTCGTAGCTCCAACCCGACGTACCGATGTGGATGCCCATGCTGTGAATGTACCCCGGCCGGATGGTCGCTAACGGAAGGGCTACTGCTGGTGGGCTGTCCTCGCCATCAACGCCTGGAGATCTTCGGCCACCTTGGCGACTTCGCGCTGCCGGGCGCTGTGCGTTGGGTTGGAACTGGGTTTGGCACTGCGCGTTGCCGGGTGTGCCTGCCGTCGGGTTGTGTGGGCCGGGCGGCGGAGCTGGGGATCGCGCGAGGGCGCGTCGACAGTGACGGCTCCTTGCAGGGGATCGTGGAAGAGTGGGAGGTTCATACTTCCCGATCCTGACAGATGCGCCGCCATGCCGGTATGGACAGGTGCATACGCCGGTACTGCGCGGCTGTGCAGATGTCCATCCGGACCGCGGCAGGAAGCTAGCCCCAGAGGGCCTTCTTCAGCAGGGCTCTTAGCTGGGCATTCTCGTCTTCGCTGAGTCCGGCGAGTTGCGTCTGCTCGCACACTTCAAGCGCCGCCCGCGCCTTGTTGTGGATCCTGCGGCCCTCGGCGGTGGAGACGATGATTTTCGCGCGCCGGTCTTGCTTGCCCTGGGCTCGTTTGACCAGGCCGCGGTGTTCAAGGTCGTCCACCAGGCTGACCACTTGGCTGGGGTCCAGGCTGAGGAAGTCGGCGAGCTCGCGCTGCGTCGGTTCCAGCCCGCTGCAGGCGAGTGTCAGCACGGAGAAGGACCGCTCCCGGAGGCCGTAGTCCGCCAGCGCCTTGTTGTTCAGCAGTGAGCCCGTGGCATGCAGCTTGGCCAGCAGCAGGCCCACGTCGTTGCCGATTTTGGCCTCGGCCAGGCGCGGGGTTTCCACTTCGGTGCTTTGCGGGCCCATGACAACTCCAATAGTAATGAAAAACAATCGTTGACTTTTTCAATGATCCGTATTCTCATTGATCATGACAAGGATCTCACGCCGCAGTGGGATCGGCCCCACCGGCTCCGGCCGGTTACTGCATGCGAAGGAGCACGCCATGAGCTTGAACGGCAAGGTTGCAATCGTCACCGGGAGTGGACAGGGTCTTGGCCTCGCTTACGCGAGGGAACTCGCCCGCCACGGTGCCGCCGTCGTGATCAACGACGTGAACGCCGAGACCGCAGCGCAAGCAGTCGCGCAGATTGAGGCCGACGGCGGACGGGCCACCGCCGTCGTCGTTCCAGTGGGCACCACGGACGCAGCCAAGGCGCTGGTTGCCGGCGCCGTTGAGGCGTTCGGTCGGCTGGACATCCTGGTCACCAACGCCGGCATCCTCCGCGATAAGAGCCTGTTGAAGATGACCGACGAGGACTTCGACCTGGTGATCAACGTCCACTTGAAGGGTACGTTCACCTGCGTTCGTGAAGCCTTCGCGTACTTCAAGGAAAACAACGTCGCGGGCCGCATCATCACCATCGGCTCGCCCACCGGCCAGCGCGGCAACTTCGGGCAGAGCAACTACGCGGCTGCCAAGGCCGGGATCGTGGGCATGGTCCGGACCTGGGCTTTGGAGATGAAGAGGGCCGGCGTGACGGTGAACTCCGTGATCCCCGTGGCTGCCACTGCCATGACCAAGACGGTCCCGTACTTCCAGAAAGCCGTCGAAGCCGACGAACGTGGCGAGGCCATGCCGTCCTTCTTCCGGCACGACCTCGGTTTCGGAACGGCCGACGACGTCGCTGGGCTCATTGCCTTCCTCGCCTCTGACGAAGCTGCCGGCATTACCGGCCAGGCGGTCGGCGCCGGTGGTGACCGGCTTCAGGTCTGGACGCACCCGACGGCGGCGAGCACGGAGTACCGCGACGGCGGCTGGAGCTACGAAGCGCTCCGCGAAAACGCTGGGTCCCTCTTCGGGCCGGACACGTTGCAGAGCTACGGTGAGGAATTCCTGCCCCTGCCTGCGGAACTGCAGCCCGAGCCGGCCAAGGCTGAGGCCCGCTGATCATGGCCGACCGTTACGAGCTGGGCATCGACGCCGCTGCCCTTGATGCGATCGACATGCACGTCCACCTCGAAGTGGACAGCTGCGGCCACGGCTCGCTCCCGGATGCCCTGACCGAAGCCTCGGCCAAGTACTTCAAAGCCGAGGACAGGACACCGTCCCTGGACAGGATCGCCGAGGTGTACCGCGAACTGAACATGGCCGCCGTCGTCTTTACCGTCGATGCCCGCACGCAGCTCAAGCACGAACCCAACAGCATCCCGGAGCTGATCGCAGGGGCTGCCCGGAACAATGATGTGCTGATTCCGTTCGGCAGCGTGGACCCGCGGACGGGGGAGGACGCGATCGCCGGGGCCAAGCACCAGGCCGTTGAGCTCGGTGCCCGCGGGTTCAAGTTCCACCCCTCGCTGCAAGGCTTCGATCCGTCCAATGAGCGGTTCTATCCGCTCTGGGAGACGCTCCAGGAGCTGGGACTGCCCTGCATTTTCCACACCGGCCAGAACGGTATGGGTGCCGGGCTTCCCGGCGGGTACGGCATCAAGCTGGCGTACTCGAACCCGCTCTTGCTCGACGCCGTGGCGGCTGATTTCCCGGGCCTGCAGATCGTCATGGCCCATCCTTCGGTGCCGTGGCAGGACGAGGCGAACTCGATAGCGACGCACAAATCGAACGTGTTCATAGACCTGTCCGGATGGTCGCCCAAGTACTTCCCGGAATCGCTGGTTCGGCTGTCCAATTCGGTGCTGCAGGACAAGGTCCTGTTCGGCACGGACTTCCCGCTGATCACCCCGCAAAAGTGGATGGGGGCGTTCGCGGACCTGCCCCTTAAGGACGAAGTCCGCTCGAAGATCCTCAAGGACAACGCGGCGCGGTTGCTGGGGTTGGGTGGTTGAGATGTCCACCACTGCGACACTGGGGACGGGCACGGATCAGCGGCTCTACGACGTAGCGGACTGGTACGACGCCGAAGCGCTGCTCACCACGGACGAGCGAACAGTGTTGGCCCGGTTGCGGAACTTCCTGGACGCCGAGGCCAAGCCCCTTCTGGCCGGGTACTGGGAACGGGGAGAGTTTCCCGAGCAGCTCAGTCAGCCGCTGATCGACCTTGACCTGATGGAACCCGCAGACCTCACAGTCAACGGCCCCGTACGCGGGATCTACCAAGGCTTCCGGATCTTCGAACTGGCCCGCACGGACGCTTCTTTGGCTACCTGGTACACGGCGCAGGCCGGACTGTTCCGGACAGCCATTCGGGTGGGAGCCTCGGCAGAGCAACAGCGCGAGTGGATGCCCAAGGTCATCGACTTCTCGCTCAAGGGCGTCTTTTCCCTCACCGAACCTGAGCACGGCTCGGACATCGCCGGAGGCCTGTCAACCACCGCCCGCTTCGAAACAAACTCCGCAGCAGGGCCCGACGGCGGCAGCTGGGTTTTGGACGGCGCCAAACGGTGGATCGGGGGAGCCTCCACAACCGATGTGCTGTGTGTGTTCGCCCGGGACATCGCCGATGGACAGGTCAAAGCGTTCCTTGTGGACCGAACCGCGGCAGGTGTCACCCTGGAGAAAATCCACGGCAAGACCTCGCTGCGGATGATGCAGAACGCCCACATCACCTTGGACGGTGTCCGCGTCCCGGAAGCTATGCGCCTTCACAATGTGGACTCCTTCAAGGACGTCGCGGCGATGCTGCGGGCCATGCGTTCGGATGTTGCCTGGATCGCCACCGGGATGCAGGCCGGTGCGTTCGAAGCCGCCCTGGCGTATGTGAAGGAGCGTCAGCAGTTCGGTCGCTCCTTGGGGTCCTTCCAACTCGTGCAGGAAAAGCTGGCGCGAATGCTCGGCAACATCACCGCTTCGCTGTCGCTGGTGGTCCGCCTGACCGAACAGCAGTCCGGGGGAGTTGTCCGGGACCAGGACTCGGCACTGGCAAAAATGCAGACGTCGCTAATGATGCGCGAAACCGTGGCTTTGGCCCGCGAAGTGGTGGGCGGCAACGGCATCTCGCTCGCGGCCGACGTCGCGCGTTTTCATGCCGACGCGGAAGCCGTCTATTCCTACGAAGGCACGCACGAGATCAACGCCCTCATCATTGGCCGCGCCCTCACGGGCGTCAGTGCTTTTACTAACTAAATCTCTTCAAACAACACACAGGAGGCAACCATGCCCAATCTCGTCGTCGATTTCGACACCCTGCTCACCATGTCCGGCAAGGACCTCGGCACCACCGACTACCGCGAAATCACCCAGCAGCAGATCAACCTGTTCGCGGACGCCACAGACGATCAGCAGTGGATCCACACCGATCCCGAACGCGCGAAGGACGGCCCCTTCGGCGCGCCCATCGCCCACGGCTTCCTCACCCTGTCCCTGATCATCCCGTTCTGGGGCGAGCTGTTCGACGTTGACGGCGTGACCACCAAGGTCAACTACGGGCTGGACAAGGTCCGCTTCACCTCCCCGGTGAAGGTGGGCTCCAAAGTCCGCATGCAGGGCTCAATCGCCGAGGTCATAGAGGTCAAGGGCGGCGCCCAGATCAAGGTCAACGCCACCATCGAAATCGAAGGCCAAGAACGGCCCGCCGTCGTCGCCGAATTCCTCGCGCGGTTCTACAAATAGAACGCATCTCCAAGTAACCCCTTCCCTCCTCTCCAAGGAACAGCCATGTCAGGACACACTGCGCTCGCACCAACGAGCACGGCCGCAAAGCGCAAAGAGGCGCGCACGGTCATCATGTCCAGCTATCTGGGCAGCACCATCGAGTTCTACGACTTCCTGCTGTACGCAACGGCCGCAGCGGTTGCCTTCCCCAAAGTGTTCTTCGCCGGAACAGATGAGTGGGTGGGCGTCGTCGCAGCCTACGCAACGTTCGCCGCCGGCTACATCGCCAGGCCCTTGGGCGGCATCATCTTCGGACACTTCGGAGACCGCATCGGGCGCAAGGGAATGCTCATCATTTCCATGGCAATGATGGGCATCGCCTCAACCCTGATCGGCCTGATTCCGGGAGCCGGCGTCATTGGCCCCTGGGGAGCCGTGATCCTGGTGATCCTGCGTGTATGCCAGGGCATCGCCGTCGGCGGTGAGTGGGGTGGGGCCGCGCTGATGGCCCTGGAACACGCAGATCCCAAGCGGCGCGGCTTTGCGGCATCATTCGTGAATGCGGGTGCACCCACAGGCGCTGTCCTGGGCACCGTGGTCATGGGCATCTTCTCCGCCCTTCCCCAGGAGGCTTTCCTGGCTTGGGGTTGGCGCGTACCGTTCCTCCTGTCCTTCGTCCTCCTGATCGTCGGCATGTTCGTCCGCCTCCGCGTATCAGAAAGCCCGATCTTCGCCGAAGCCGTGGCCAAAGAAAGCGCGCAAAGCACCAAGCGCAAAATCCCGCTGCTGGAGGTCCTGAAGCGTCCCAAGGCACTCATCATGATCATGTTTGCCGGTGCTGCAGGCTTCGGCCTCCAGGTTGTGCTGCCCACGTTCTCCGTGACATACGCAGTGTCAAAGGGCGCTCCGCAGCAGGGCGTGCTCTATGCCTTCGCGGGAGCCTCGGCCATCTCCATCCTGTTCGTCCTCCTGGGCGGCAGGTTATCCGACCGCTTCGGACGGCGCCCAGTGATGGTCACCGGATTGGCCCTGTTCATCCTTTACCTGTTCCCGATGTTCGGGATGCTCAGCTCAGGCAACGTCGCCCTGGTCTTCCTGGCGTTCACCGTGGCGCTGGTCCTGCACTCGTCCCTGTACGGACCCCTTGCAGCGTTCGTTTCAGAGCAGTTCGGCACCACCAACCGCTACACAGGTGCCGCCGTCGGCTACCAACTGGCAACCTTGATCGGCGCGGGGTTCACGCCCGGGATCGTCGCCGGACTCTATAAGGACGCAGGGCAGAGCATCATCCCCGTGGTGGTCTTCCTGTCCGCTATGTCCCTGGTGTCGATTGTCTTCATCCTGCTGACGCGGGAGTCTAAGAACAACGACCTCTCTACGGTCAGTTAGGAGAAAGCACCATGGACAACAACGGAGTTGGATCCTGGCTGCACCGCCGCCGAGCCAAGTCGGGGTCAAAAACAGCCTTGATTTCCGGCGCCCATGCCCTGAGCTACGAAGAGCTCGCCGAACGGACCGCCCTCTTGGCCGGTGCCCTCAAGAACAGGGGTGTGGCCAAAGGCGACCGGGTGGCCTACCTTGGCGAGAACCACCCATCCTTCGTGGAAACCTTCTTTGCCTGTGGGCTGATCGGAGCCATCTTCGTTCCGCTCAACACACGGCTCGCCGCACCCGAGCTTCAGTTCCAGCTGCAGGACTCCGGGGCACGGCTGCTGGTCAACGCCCACGCGCTGGAGGAGGTGGCCGCCGCGTCGCTGAAGGACACCGAGGTAACCCACTGTCTGGTGGTGGCTCCCGACGGCGGCCCCGAAAGGTCCGCGGTTAAGCTGCCCACCGGCGTCGAACACTATGGCGAGGTGATGGCCGCGGCGGCCGGAACGCCGGTGGACGAAGCCGTCACGCTGGACGACGCCGCCATGATCCTGTACACCTCCGGCACTACAGGGAAACCCAAGGGTGCGCTGCTGACGCACGGCAACATCACCTGGAACTGCATCAATACCGTGGTGGATATGGACTTGAGCCGCAACGACATAGCGCTCATGATTTCGCCGCTCTTCCACGTCGCATCCCTGGACATGGGTTTGCTCCCGATGCTGCTCAAGGGCGCCACGGTGGTCCTCGAATCCAAGTTCGACGCCGGTCGCGTCCTGAAACTGATCGGGCAGCACAAAGTCACCACCCTCAACGGCGTCCCCACCACCTTCCAGATGCTCTGCGACCATCCGGAATGGTCGACGGCGGACCTCAGCTCCCTGGACAAACTCACCTGCGGCGGTTCCGCCGTTCCGCAGCGGGTGTTGGACGCCTATGAGGAACGTGGCATCGGATTCACCGCCTGCTACGGCATGACCGAAACCGCGCCGGGAGCCACCATGCTCCCGGTCTCCGCCTCCAAGATGAAGGCCGGATCAGCGGGTTTGCCGCACTTCTTCACGGACGTTCGGATCGCCGACCCCATGGGTGGGCGCGCTCTTCCCGGCGAGGTGGGGGAGATCCAGATCTCCGGGCCCAACGTCATCAAGGAATACTGGAACCGGCCGGAGGCCACTGCCGACAGCTACGCGGACTCCTCCTGGTTCCGCTCGGGGGACATGGGACACCAGGACGAAGAAGGGTTCCTGTTCGTCTCGGACCGCATCAAGGACATGATCATTTCCGGCGGCGAGAACATCTACCCAGCGGAGGTGGAGGCTGCCATTGCGGAATTGCCCGCCGTGGGAAGCGTGGCCGTGATCGGAGTCGCCGACGACAAATGGGGCGAAGTCCCGAGGGCGATCGTGACTTTGCGGGAGGGCGCTGCCTTGACCGAAGAGCAGCTGCGCTCGCATCTGGACGGACGATTGGCGCGCTACAAGATCCCCAAGTCCGTGGTGTTCGTGGAAGAGATGCCGCGCACGGCCAGCGGCAAGATCCGCAAGACCGATCTCCGGAAGCAATTCGCACTGTGAGCGCTGTTCCGGAGACTTCCGGATCCTCCGCAGCGCCGAACAGACCGAGCTGGAGGCCGGATATGCCGTGGAACTTGAGGGCGGCGCCGGCCTGGTTCGGTGGAGATCGACGTCTTCAGCGTCGCCTAAGGAAACGATTCTTGGTGAAAAGCTAAATTACGCGGGAGCATTTTTTGGCGACATATTCCGTTACTGGGCTAAATCCGGGTTAATTTCTTCCATCGCCCTGCCTCATTGGCTCCGGGGGCACTACGATGAGCACGACTCATCACTGAGTACGACTCATCTCAATGATTCACACCTAGCCCGGGGGAAATACAAATGACCAGCTATCCGCAACAACCGCAACAGGCCCAGCCCTATGCTCCAGAGGCCGGCGAGCCGCCGCTGTGGGCTCCGTACTACGGCGCCCCGATCGGCGCAGCAGTCAAGCGATTCTTCAAGAAGTACACGGACTTCACCGGACGTGCGAGCCGCAGCGAGTACTGGTGGACGGCCCTCGCTTTGGGTGTTATTGGCCTTGTGCTTGAATTCATCTTCCTCGCACTGGCTGCCGCCGGCGCGACGGTTTCCGATGACGGAACGTTGGTCCCTGGCGCTGGTTTTGTTGTGGGGATTATTCTGCTCATCGCTTTCGGCCTGGCGGTCATTATCCCGTCTATCGCCCTGCTGGTACGTCGCCTTCACGACGGCAACTTCAGTGGATGGGTCGCACTGATTGGCTTGGTTCCTGGCTTGGGCGGCCTTGCGCTCTTCGTATTCGCGCTCTTGCCTTCCAACCCGGCCGGTCAGCGCTTCGACCAGCCGAAGGCGTAGTAACAACAGCACATAAGTAAAAGGGGGCGGCACGCGATGTGCCGCCCCTTTTGCATACCCGCACAACCACGCCGTGAAATGCTGTGGAGTGACGCGGACCGACCCCAACGACGAGGAGTGCCATGTCTACTGGAACCATCAAGCGCTGCGCCGTGGTTGGCGGCGGGATCATCGGGGTTGCCGTGGCGAGGGAACTTGCCAACACGCTGGACGACGTTCAGGTCACCGTCTACGAGAAGGAAGACCGCCTCGCCGCGCACCAGACGGGGCATAACTCGGGTGTGGTTCATGCAGGCCTCTACTACGAACCGGGCGGCCTGAAGGCTCGGCTCTGCCGCAGGGGAGTGGCACTGCTGCAAGAGTTCTGCGCGGCGAAGGGCCTTCCCTACGAGGCCTGCGGCAAACTGGTCATCGCCCAGTCGCCCGAGGAAGCGGGGCGGCTCGATACCATCTTCGCCCGAGCCACAGCCAACGGGGTTCCCGGCGCACGAATGCTGTACGGCGACCAAATACGCGAGGTGGAGCCGAACGCCGTCGGGCTTTCTGCTTTGCACTCGCCGGAAACGGCCATAGTCGACTATACGGCGATCACCAACGCACTGGCCGACGACGTCAGAGACTCGGGCGGGACCATCCGGCTGGGGCAGGAGGTCACCTCCCTTGAGCCGCGCAGCAGCGGCGTGGTGGTTCACACGAAGGACGGTGGAGAACACTACGACCTCGTGGTGGCGTGCGCCGGCCTGCAGTCCGATCGATTGGCCGAAGCCACGGGTGAGCCGGCCATGCCCCGGATCGTGCCGTTCTTCGGGCAGTATTTCCTTCTCGGCCAAGAATCCCGTCAGCAGGTAAAAGGTTTGATCTACCCGGTGCCAGACCCCAAGCACCCATTCCTGGGGGTTCACTTGACCAAGCGCATTGACGGCGAAATGATGCTTGGACCAAATGCCTTTATCTCCTTCGGGCGCGAGGCGTACGGGTGGAATACCGTGAATGTCCGCGACATCCTGAACTACGCGCTGTTCCCCGGTTTCTGGAATTTCGCCCGGCAGAATGTGCCGTCCGCTGTCCGCGAATTCCAGACGGTGGTCAGCCGCAAAAAGTTCATTCGCGAGGCCATGCGCTTTGTACCTTCACTGGAGGGCGCCACTGTCCTTCCCGGCACCCGCGGGGTGCGCGCCCAAGCGATGAACGGCGACGGGTCGTTGGTGGACGACTTTGTGATCGCACGACGCCGGGACACCGTGATGGTGCGCAACGCACCGTCACCGGGGGCTACGTCGTCCATGGCCATCGCGGAGTACATCGTGGAGCAGGCTTTGCGGGACTGATGCGGGACCGACAGTTAACAAGCCCGTGACGCGGCGGAAACGGTGCCCGAATCCAGGCTGGATACCGTTGCCGCATGATCGCATCATTGGCCTCGTTGGCCACCTCAATCGGCACCACCCTGGCGGCGTGGATCGAGGCCGCCTATGTTGTGGATTGCGCTGCCCCTGACGCAGCGGACGTTTCCGAAGCCGGACGCGGCACACCCACCGACTGGACCTGGCTCCCTGCCCTCAGCGGCGTTACGGTGGCCAGCGCGCAGGCCATCCAATCCCATGCGGAGATGGCTCGAACAAAGCCCTAGGAATCGCCGGAAAAGCTGCACAATGTTGCGTTGGGCACACTATTCGTTTCTCGCGGGTACTATGCCCTAAACTGCTTCACTGAGGTGCCGGTATAGGCACTATGCAGCAACGAAAGCGAACCCTCAATGGCTACTGATTACGACGCCCCGCGCAAGACAGAAGAAGAGTCTCCCGCCGAATCGCTTGAGGCCCTTCAGGCATCCCGTGGGAACAGCGCCCAGACTGCAGTCATCGACGTCGAGGAAAACGATACCGCCGAAGGAATCGACCTCCCCGGTGCCGATCTTTCCGGCGAAGAACTGACCGTTATTGTGGTCCCCGAGCAGTCCGACGAGTTCACGTGTGGTTCCTGCTTCCTGGTCCGTCACCGGTCCCAGATTGCGCTGGAAAAGAATGGCCTCAAGTTCTGCAAGGACTGCGAAGGCTAAGTAACGCCCGGGTCACGTTATCTTCGATCACGAACATGTGCGCGAAGACCCTCAAAACCGCCGGAAAATGCGGTTAAACACGCCTTCCGATCACCCTCCTGTGACCACTCGCCAGCCCTCTTAACGGTTATGCGCCGAAGCGGCCACAACCCCTCCAAACCCTCGCCTCCGCTCCTACTGTTGAAGTATCAACTTCGCCTGAAGGGGGCACAAAAAATGAGGAAAATTGGAGCGGGTGTGGCAGCGGTCCTGACAGCTGCCGGGCTCGGTCTGGTGGTACCGGGGCCAGCCTCGGCAGCATCATACTGCGGCATCATGTGGGGTTCGTTGGCTAAGGCCGACCCCGACATGAGCTCCGCCAACGTCACCAATGTCCGCGCCGGCCAGCAGCCCTGCTATGACCGCCTGGTGATCGACATGACCGGCAAGGTGGCCGGCTATTCAGTGCAGTACGTTCCGGTGGTCACCCAGGATGCAACGGGCTTCCCCATCCCGGTGCTCGGTGACGCGGACCTGCAAGTGGTGGTGACGGCGCCGTCGTACAACCAGTACAGCCAGCCCACCTACGTGCCGGCAGCCAAGGCAGAGCTGTCCAACGTATCGGGCTACCAGACATTCCGTCAGGTGGTCTTCGCGGGCAGCTTCGAGGGCACCACGAGCATTGGCCTGGGCGTCCGTGCCCGGCTTCCGTTCAGGGTTTTCACCTTGGACGGGCCCGACGGCGGGTCTCGCCTGGTGGTGGACGTCGCCCATCGCTGGTGACTGAGGTCGCCGAAAGACTGCCAGAACGCGCGAAAGCGGCCAGTTCGCCGGATAGCTCCGGCGAACTGGCCGCTTTTCGGCGTTCTCGCTGTGTTCCTACTCAGGCACCACCAAGGCCGGGGTGTCTTTGCGGATGGTTTCACCACGGAAGAAGCCGGGCCGGACACGGGACATGATCAGCATGACCACAGCGCCCAAAGCGAGGATTCCGATGCCAAGGACGAACACCAGTCCCACCCCGAAGATCTCCGAGCCACTGCCAAATTCAGGAGCCCAGCTGTCCACGGCGGTCTGCAGGAAGACCACGAACAGGCCGACTCCACCCAACAACGGGCAGACGAGTCGCAGGAAGAAGTTCCGGACGCTGGTGAACACGCTGTTGCGGAAGTACCACACGCAGGCGATGGCCGTCAGCCCGTAGTAGAAGCAGATCATCAGGCCGAGGGCCAAGATGGTGTCGTTCAGGACGTTTTCGCTGATCACGTGCATCACTGCGTAGAAACCCGCGGACAGGACGCCGGCCGCAATGGTGGCGAAGCCCGGCGTCGAGAATTTCTTGCTCATGTGGCTGAAGCGCTCAGGCAAGGCGCCGTAGTGCGCCATGGCCAGCAGGCTGCGCGAGGGCGAGGTGAACGTGGACTGCAGCGACGCCGCGGAGCTGGACAGCACCGCGAGTGACATCAGGATGGCGAACGGCCCCATCACCGGTGATGCCAGTGCGGTGAACACGTTGGCGTGGTTGTCGGCGTTGTTCAGGCCGATTCCGGTGTCTCCCACGCCGGCGAACATCATGGTGGCGATGGTGACCAGCAGGTAGATGCCCAAGACGATGACCGCTGTCAGCGTGCCTGCGAGGCCGGCGGTCTTCTTGCCGTTGGCTGTTTCCTCGTTCACGGTGAGGCAGACGTCCCAGCCCCAGTAGACGAAAATCGACAACGAGATGCCGGCAGCGATCTGACCGAAGGTTTCGATCTTGGTGACGTCAAACCAATCCCAACTGAACGGGACCGCGGTCTCTGACGTAGACCAGTTGGCGAACGCCATTCCTACGAACAGGCCCAGCACCAGCAGCTGGAATCCGACCAGACCGTACTGGACAATCTTGGTGGTGTGCAGGCCCCGGTAGCTGATCCAGACGGCCAGCGCCACGAAGACGAAGCAGGTGGCCACGTTGAGCAGCTTGTTCGAGGCGAGGTCGGCGAGCTCGGGCGAGCCCGTTGCCTGCGCCAGGAACAGGTAGAAGAAGTCCACTGCAACGCCGGCCAGGTTGGACAGGACGATGATATTTGCCGCGAGAAGACCCCAGCCACCCATCCAACCCACCCACGGGCCGAACGCTTTGGTGACCCAGGTGAACGTGGTGCCGCTGTCCGGCGAGTCTGCGTTAAGCTCCCGGTAGGCGAGCGATACCAGGATCATCGGGATGAAGCCGATCAGGAAGATCACAGGCAACTGCAGCCCGACTTCATTGACGGTTGGACCGAGCGCGCCGGTGAGGGTGTACGCCGGGGCGATGGTTGAAATGCCAAGAACGACGACGGCGAGGAGCCCCAGCTGCCCCGTCTTCAGTCCCTTGCCGCTAATGTCGTGCGACGGTGCGGGTGCACTGCCGCCGCGGCGGATTGTCTGGCTCATGTGAGGCCCTTTCTAGATGGCCGAAGGCTGCTGCTGCGTGATGCAGTGGATACCGCCGCCCCGGGCAAAGAGTTCGCGCGCGTCAACACTGACCACGCGT
This sequence comes from Paenarthrobacter nitroguajacolicus, assembly GCF_007786235.1. Lineage (GTDB taxonomy): Bacteria > Actinomycetota > Actinomycetes > Actinomycetales > Micrococcaceae > Arthrobacter > Arthrobacter nitroguajacolicus_A. The sequence continues at coordinate 63,942 of NZ_VNFK01000017.1, forward strand.
CGGCCGGGGTAGGCATCGGCGAGAATGCGGAGGGCTTTCTCGTCCATGGGGTCGTTGAAACTGCAGGCGATGACGTCGTCTGGGACGGCATGCACCTAGCGCTCACTCGAAGACTTCCTCGGGTTGGGCCTGTGCTGGCGCGGTGCCGAGTGGGGTTTTCAATCATGGTGGCAAATACTCCGTGAGACGACAATCACTAAATGAATAGCGTTCATTTAGTATGGCGGGAGTCACGCTTGAGCGCAAGAAGGGTCCACAATGCCATTCGTTTATGACTGGTGCGGGGTGGGCGTTGGCTGGGGTATACAGGAGGCCGCTAATAATGTCGGTGCCCTCTGGGAGAGTGTGGACATGGAGCAGATTCGGGAACGGCAAACGGGGGCAGCAGTCTCCGCTGCGCTTGTTCCTGCGCCAGTTCCTGCCTCTCTTCCGGGCGCATTGGCGGTCGATTCCGGGTGAGGTGCTCGGCTGACAGATCCACTCGTTGACGAATCCGGCCCCTCCGGTCCTATCAGCGGTGATCTGATCGATCAATTGCGGGCGCTGGAGGCGATGAAGTCGGCCATCGTTGCTTTGCAGGCGCGGATTGCCGTGGCTTTTGATCTGGCGCAACGCCAGGAACAAGCCGAGGCCGGTGTTCCTTCGTCCGAGCGAGGCCAGGGTGTCGGGTCGCAGGTGGCGTTGGCCCGGCGGGAGTCCCCGAACAAGGGTTCCCAGTTGCTCGGCCTCGCGAAGGCATTGGTGACGGAGATGCCGCGTACGTTGGCCGCGTTGGAGTCAGGTCAGCTCAACGAGTGGCGGGCCACCCTGCTCGTGAAAGAAACAGCCTGCCTCAGTGTCGAGGACCGGGCTGCGGTCGACGAGGACCTCGCAGCCGATACCGGTACGTTCGAGGGGAAGGGCGACAAAGCGATCGTTGCCGCGGCCAAAGCCGCCGCGTACCGGCGTGATCCGCGGTCGGTGGCCCAGCGTGCCAGTCATGCCGCGACCGAGCGGACCGTAAGCCTGCGTCCGGCGCCGGACACCATGACATATCTGACGGCCCTGCTTCCGGTCGCCCAGGGCGTGGCTGCCTACGCGGCTTTGACCCGGGCTGCTGATTCGGCTCGTTCCAGTGGGGATGTCCGGGGCCGTGGCCAGGTCATGGCGGATACCCTCGTCGAACGCATCACCGGCACATCCGGCGGCATCACAGGGGTAGATCTGCAGCTCGTCATGACCGACCGGACACTCTTTCAGGGCGACTCCGAACCAGCCCGCCTCAAAGGCTACGGAATCGTCCCGGCGGAATGGGCCAGAACGCTTATTGAAGCCGAAAGGGCGGCCCCATCAGTACACAAGCCGAAGGCAGGTCCCGAGTTCTCGCAGCAGCAGGGCCTGCAGCCGGGCTTCGGGTCCTTGCCGCACCAAAACTCGCGGACGGCACGGTCTGGGCCGCCGAGACAGGAAGTCGCGGGGAGGCCGTCGGGCATGGAAGTCCCGCCGACCGTAGCTTAGACGGTTCATCGAAACCCGCGACGACACCTGCCGCACTCCTTACTGCGACGCGCCCATCCGCCACATCGACCACGTCGTGCGGTGGCACTCCGGCGGGACTACTACAGTGACCAACCGGGCTGGACTTTGCGAAGCCTGCAACCACACCAAGGAAAACCCCGGCTGGACCGCGAGCCCGATCAACGGACATGTCCACACATTCGAACTCCGCACGCCCACGGGGCATGCCTACCGTTCCCAAGCCCCACCTTTGCCGGGGAGGGATCGCTCCGCAGGCGATGGGCGTGCCGTGGTTGATGCTTCGTCCGAAGATACGGATCGGGCCGTGCCAGACTTTGCCCGGCAAGAGCGGCAGAACCTTAACCGTTTTTAGGTCCCAGAGCCCACGCCTGGAGCGCTCTCTTGTCGGGGTGCCTACGAATCGGCGTCAGTCCACCATGGCGGGCATGGCAGGACCAATCCAGTCAGCTGCCTAGGGGAGTGTCGGCAGCGTGAGGATTTCGGCTCCGTCCTTAGTAATGGCAATCGTGTGCTCGCTGTGAGCCGTGCGGCAACCGGTGACGCTTCGGAGCGTCCATCCGTCGGCGTCAGTGACCAGTTCGGCGGTGTTGGCCATGACCCAGGGCTCCAGTGCAAGAAGCAGGCCGGGGCGCAGCTTGTATCCGCGACCGGGCCGTCCCATATTGGGTACGTGGGGATCCTGATGCATGGTTGAGCCGATGCCGTGGCCGCCGAACTCAGTGTTGACGGGGTAGCCGGCCTCGCTGAGGACTGAGCCGATGGCGTACGAGAGGTCGCCTATGCGGGCGCCGGGGCGGGCGGCTGCGATCCCTGCACGCAGGGCGCGTTCGGTCGCGTCAATCATGGCCACGCTTTGCGCAGGTTTGGATTCGCCCACGATGAAGCTGATGGCAGAGTCTGCAGCGACGCCGCGAAGGGAGACGGCGAGGTCGAGTGTCAGCAGGTCGCCGTCGGCGAGGGCGTAGTCCCTGGGCAAGCCGTGCAGGACGGCATCGTTGACTCCGGTACAGATGTAGTGGCCGAAGGGCCCGCGCCCGAAGGAAGGAGCGTAGTCGACGTAGCAAGATACGGCTCCCGCTTCAAGGATCATGACCTTTGCCCACTGGTCGATGTCCAAGAGGTTTGTCCCCACCGTGCAACGGCCCTTTAGGGTGTGCAAAATGTTGGCGACCAGAGCACCCGCCTCCTTTGCGCGGAGCAGTTCAGCTGGGCTAAGGATCTCGATCATGCGGCAACTTTCTCTCATGTGACCAATAACTATCCCGGCCATATTATCCCGGTATTAGAATTGGAGCCATGGTCAGGTTGCCGCTTACACCCGCAGAGGCCGAGCGCGGACAGCGTCTTGGTGCTCTTCTGCGTCGCGCTCGGGGCGAGCGCTCCATGTTGGAGACAGCGCTCGATGCCCGCGTCTCTCCCGAGACCCTGCGAAAAATCGAGTCCGGCCGCGTGGCAACCCCGGCCTTCCCCACTGTCGCTGCGATCGCCGATGTCCTGGGCCTTTCCCTCGATGAGGTGTGGGCTGAAATCAACCGGCCTGAACATGGTGTCGAGCCAGTTGGCGCCCGAAGAAACGCTCGGGAGTGGCTGGCCTCCTAGCCCTGGCGCTTGGGGCGGGCCCGTACGTGAAGGCGTTCGCCTTGCTGGCCGAACAGGGTAAGGAGCTCCACCGGCTCTGATGTGGCACTGGCAAACCAGTGCGGCGTGCGTGTGTCGAATTCCGCTACTTCGCCCGGCTTCAGGACAAAGTCTTTCTCTCCCAGCACCAGCCGCAGCTTGCCGTTGAGGATGTACATCCAGTCGTAGCCCTCATGCGATTGGGGTTCTGGAATCTCCTTGCCCGTCCCACTCTTCAGGACCATCTTGAACGCCTGGATTCCGCCGGGGCGTCGGGTGAGGGGGAGCGCGGTGCCCCAGTGATGCACGTGCGGCTTGAGATGGATGCGGGGGTCTCCTGTCTCCGGGGCGTCGATCAGTTCTTCTAGGGGGACCTGGTGCAGTCGCGCAATCGGAAGAAGGAGTTCGAGTGTTGGTTTTCGCTGTCCCGACTCCAGCCTTGAAAGCGTGCTGACAGAGATGCCTGTTGCCTCCGATGCTTCCGCGAGCGTTACGTTGCGTTGGGTGCGCATGGCGCGAAGGCGGGGACCGACGGCGTCGAGGAGTGAGCTGAAATCGGTAGTCATGCGTCCAGTTTGCCATAGCAGCAAAAATCCTTGCTGATACTGCCGGGGGTATCAAACCATGGAAGGAGCGGCATGCAGTCGCCCGAAAACCGTGGAGGCATAGTGAGTGAACAATCAAAACAGAGCCACATAGCTGAGGAATATGACGTCGTTGTGGTCGGAGGTGGCCCAGCTGGGTTAAGTGCGGCCGTCACGTTGGGAAGGGCCCTTCGGTCCGTCCTCGTTATCGACGCCGGCGAGCCGCGGAATGCGCCAGCTGCGGGCGTGCATGGGTTCCTGTCGAGGGACGGAATCAACCCTAAGGAACTACTGGCCCTGGGACGCGCAGAGGCCAGCCAGTATGGAGTCGACATTGTTAAGGGCGTCGCCGTTGCGGCACGTTCGACGGCGGACCCGGCCGTCGGCCCGGAACTGGCCTTCGAGGTGGACCTGGCCGATGGGCGGATGGTGGGGGCGCGCCGTTTGCTCGTCACCACCGGGCTGGTGGACAAACTGCCCGACGTGGAAGGCCTTCGCGAACGGTGGGGCAAAGATGTTCTGCACTGCCCCTACTGCCACGGTTGGGAGGTCCGGAACAAGGCCATTGGCATCCTGGGCTCCGGCCCCATGGCTTTGCACCAGACTCTTTTGTTCCGGCAGTGGAGCACCAATATCACCCTGTTCCTGAACGATGTTGTGGAGCCGACGGAAGAGCAGTGGGAGCAACTTGCTGCGCGTTCCATCACCGTAGTGGACGGCAAAGTGCGGTCCTTGGAAGTGAGCGACGACGTTCTGAGCGGAGTCGTACTGGCCTCCGGCACGGTAATCCCCGTGGAAGCTGTTGTCACCGGACCCCGCATGGAGGCACGGTCCGCAGTACTGGAATCCTTGGGAGTTCCGTCCGTCGAGCACCCCATGGGGGTAGGGACCCATGTCGAAGTGAATCCACAAGGCGGTGCCACGTCCGTGCCTGGTGTCTATGCGGCGGGCAACGTAACGGACCTGACCGGGCAGGTGATGGCGTCAGCCGCGGCAGGTGTCATGTCGGGAGCCCTTATCAACGCCGAGCTCATCACCGAGGAGACCGGCCTTGCTGTAGAGGCAGCACGGCTGTCAGCCGTGTCACGATGAGGGCTTGCCGTGTAGAACGGCGCCCTGACCCGACTCGCAGCGCCGCGGCGAAATCATCGGCAATGGTGGTGCTCCGTTGGCTGATCCAGCGCGATGTTGTGGTCGTTCCCAAGTCTTTTCGGCCGGAGCGGATGGCACAGAACCTGGATGTCTTCGACTTCACCCTGATGGAAGATCAGATGGGCCGGATCGCCATGCTCGATACCGGGGTCAGCTTGTTCTTCGATCACCGCGATCCGGCCATGGTCAGCTGGCTGGGCGGACGCAGGATCGACTGAATCCACCGCCCGGTCCCGAAAAACTGTCGACTTGCACCGCTGACAAGAGGACCATTAAAGGACAGCCGTTGAAGGAGGTTGGTATGTGCTACGCGTACTATGACGACTTCGAGCGGCGCACGAAGAAGGACTCCGCGCGCAAGCCCGAGATGCACACGTCTGATGCGAGCAAGGACGAAGCACCCGCAGGGAAGCGTCCGCAGACAGAAGGAACGCTGTGGACTTTCCTGGCCCGCCGTCGCAGGGATGTAGAGGTTCCCGAACCGAAGATCGACCGCATCCGCGAGAAAGTCTAGGCACGCCCTGGGCAGGACCGAAGAACACCGAAAAGCACGAAAGGCGCTGCGCCCGCAGTGCCTTTCGTGTTCGTAGAGCCTTTCGTGTTCGTAGAGCCTTTCGTGTTCACAGTGCCTGTCGTGTTCCTGGAGTGGAACAGGCTACCGCGCCAGCTCTGCCCGGAGCGGATACTTGGCGCCATCCAGAATCACCTGGAGGCAGACGCCGTTCGCCGGATTCAGCACGATGGGTGCCATGAGGTTCACCGTTGTTTTCTCCGGTGTCGGGTTGACCACCACCAACACCGTCATCTCCGAAAGGGAGGCAACGCCCAACGCCTCCAACACGTCAACCTGAACAGTGGGCTCGTAGTCAGGTACGTACACGGCGGCATCAGCCACGAACATGCGCACACGCGGTTCGGCAACTTCCAAGGCGTACAACCCCTCGGCGCCGTAAACACCGCGCAGGGAGAAACCCTCAGCCGACTCCAAACCCGGCATGGGGGCGGCAAACGTCAAAGTGTCGAACGCCAGTGCCGTGCTCATCGAAGGAAGTCCATGAGCGTCGGCTGCAGCACTTTGGCCGTGACGGCAAGCGCCACCTGGTAGTTGGTTTCCTGCAATTTCAAATCCATGACCGCCTTTCCCAAGTCCGTGTCTTCGACGCGGGCCCTTTGAGTTTCCAGCGTAGCCTTCATCCCTTCCAAAGAATCCTGGGCCTGGCCCAGGCGCGTTTGCCGCATGCCCACATCGGCCCTGCCATCGATCACCGTCTTGATCCGCTCGCCGATGGCGGCCAGCCGCGCGTTGGGATTCGCTCCGGAGCGGATGTCCGCGACGACGTCACTCACCAAGGCGAAGACGGAGCCGGCGCCGTCACCAAAGATGGCAGCGCCGTCGGAATCCACCCGGACGGTCCGTGCCGCATCAACGCGGCGTTCCACCGAGCTGCCGCCCGGGCCCACAAACGATGGGGGAGCGGTGTTGGTGAAAGCGCCCACGGTGTCCGAGCTGCCGGCGAAGACGTTGCGGCCCAAATACTGCGTGTTGGCTTGCGTGAGGAGGTCCTTGCCCAAGCCTTCAAGCTCGACGGCGATCGCCTCCTTTGCGGTGCTGTTGAGTGTTCCGGTGGAGGCTTGGACCACCAGGTCCCGAACCCGGTTGAGGATGTTGGTTGACTGGCCCAAGGCTGTGTCGGCGGCGGCCAGCCAGCCGTTGCCGTCGCTGATGTTGGTGCCGTACTGCGCGGCCGCGCTGAGCTGTGCGCGCATGGCGATGGCCTGCGCCGCGCCGGCGGGATCGTCCGACGGGCGGCTGATGTTCTTCAAGGTCATGGCCCGTTCCTGCAGCTCGGCGAGCCGGGACTGGGCAGACTGCAGGTTCCTCTGGGCAGAGGCTGACATCATCTGGTTGGTGACACGATTGAGCACGGCTTACCTTCCCACCAATCCGGTGCGGTTGATCAGGACATCCAGGGCTTCGTCGATGGCGGTCATCACGCGGGCCGCAGCCTGGTAGGCGTGCTGGCTGGCGAGCAGGGCAACATTTTCTTCGTCAAGGCTGACCGATGCACCGGAAGAACGCTGTCCGACGGCGGCCACACTCGCCGCGTCCGATAACTGGGAGTGCTGCTGGGCTGACCTGGAGGCCATGCCAATGCCGGCCACGACACCGCTCCAAAAGGTGTCGGGGGCGCCCGGGCCGGAACCGATCTGTGCCACGGCGTCGGCGATGCTGCCATCCAATGAGCCCGAGCCTGCCGCGCCTGTCGCGATTCCGGCTGCGTTCGTGGGAACCACACGGAGGGACAGTGCAACGGGAACTCCCGGTGTACTGGTGAAGAAATCCAGGTTGCCCACACCGCTGGAGGATTGGCCAGTTCGGTGGACGGCATTGACGTCGTTCATGAGCTGCGTGGCAAAAGCGTTGTAGGCCGCGGCTGCTTCAGCGATCGCTCCGCCCGTGCCAGCTCCTTTGCTTCCGGCGGCTGCGGGGGCCAGGAGTGACACCGCCCCGGCGAGTTGTCCGCCGTCGAGGTTTACTGCGACGCCGGAACGGTCCGCCCATTCCAGCTGGACCGGCTGCCCGGCCGCGCCCATGGAGGCCTGTCCCGCCAGCTTCAGTTCCCGGTGCGATGTGCCCGAGACCAAGGCGTTGCCACCGATGAACACGTCAGCGGTGCCGTCGGCATTTTCACGAACTGTGCCGCCCGCCAGCGCCGCTATGGATTCCGTCATCTGGTTCCGGGCATCGATGAGTTCGTTCGCGGAACCGCCGGATGCCAGCACGGAACGGATGGTGGCGTTGAGGTCGGCCACCCGGCCCGCCGCAGCGTTCAGTTCATCCACCGTGGCCGACGCTTCGCCGCGCAGACGGCTCCACTGGGAATCCAGCGCTTTATAGCCTGCGGAGACGGATTCGCTGAGCGTTGCGGCCGCTTCCAAGAGGACCGACGCCGGAGCGGACTCCCCGGGGTGGTTGGAGACTCCCTGCCACGATGCCCAAAGGGTGTGCAACGCCGTCGAGATCCCATGCGGGCCAGGTTCCTGCAGCGCATCTTCCAGCCGTTGCAGTTCCGTGGACCGGATTCCGGCGAAACCGGACTGTGCCGCGGTGCTTCGGACTCCGGCGTCGAGGAAGCTGCTGCCCAGCCGGGCAATCCCGTCGACAGAGACGCCTTGGCCGGCCTGGCCGGTGGTCGGGTTGAGCCCCACCGGCCTGGGTGCGCCGATGGCGGATTGTTCCAGCCGCTGCCGCGTGTAGCCGGCGGTGGTGGCGTTGGCGATGTTCTGCCCGGCCAGGTTGATGGCCTGTTGCGCTGCGGTGAGTCCACGGTATGCCGTGTTGAGTCCGCCGAAAGTGCTCACGTGAATGTCCTTTGCTGGTCCAACCGCTTGGTCAGAATTGCCGGTCGACGAGGTGGGCTGCCGACGATTCCCCGGTCCTGCCATGGGAGTCGTACGTACCCGCTGCAGGTTTCAGGTCGGCCAAGGTTTCCTGGGTGGATCGGACGGCCGCGCGAAGGAATTGCTCGTTGGCGTCACGGAGTTCCTTGATGGCAGCTGCCTGCTGGCGCATCGCCGTCACATGGGAGGTGAGGACTTCGGCCCAGGCAGGGTCCGGTGCTGCCGCAGCCAGTTCGGCCAACGAAGAATCCGCCGAGACGCCCCATTGCTCCGCCACGGCTGCGATCTCCACTGCGCGGGCGAGCCCTGCCTTGGAGACCCGGTCCAGGACCTGTTCCACTTCGCGGGTGCCGTGGGGCAGCCAGCGGGACTTCCCGGCCGTCAGCAGCAACTGCTCTTCTTCGAGCTTGAAGGTCAGGAGATCCAGGAGTTCGCGCTCGCGCCACAGCAGGGCTGACAGTTCATGGATGGCCACGGGGGTCAACTCCAGTTCTGGTCGGTTTCGGGTGCGGGATGTGATGGCGTACCTCCCGCCAACTCCCCACTAGCTATCGGCCGCCGGCGCGCTGTCGTTAGGCGGCCCCGTCCTTGTAACACTGAATTCTTTTCCCGAAGTTTTTCCTAACGCGTCCGTCAAGGGTTGTCGATAGTGGGGTGTGACGGCCCACGGATGGGCTGCCGCACCGTAAGTCCACATCATGGAGGAAATAACATGGGCATGCAGATCAACAACAACCTGATGGCGAACAACGCGTACCGCAACCTGAACGCCACGCAGGACACCCTGTCGAAGTCGATGGAGAAGCTCTCCAGCGGCCTGCGCATCAACCGTGCTGCGGACGACGCAGCCGGCCTTGCCATTTCGGAAGGCCTCAAGTCCCAGGTCAGCGGCTCCGCGGTTGCCGCACGTAACGCCCAGGACGGCATCAGCCTCATCCAGACCACCGAAGGTGCCCTCGGCGAGGTTCACTCCGTACTGCAGCGCATGCGCGACCTCGCAGTCCAGGGTGCATCCGACACCAACAACACGGCAGCACGTGACGCGATCAAGGATGAGGCCGACTCGCTGGGCAAGGAACTGGACCGCATCACCCAGTCCACCAACTTCAACGGCATCGACCTGCTCAAGGGTGGCTCCAAGAACATCCAGGTTGGCACCGCAGGTACGGCCAACGACACCATCGCCGTTACCCTCGGCGACGTTGCAACGGCTGCGGGCACCTTGTCCTCGGCCACCGGTGCCACCGGCTTCGACGTCAGCACCAACGCCGCAGCACAGACCACCATCACGGCTATCGACGCTGCGATCACCACGGTCTCGGCACAGCGTTCGGACCTCGGCGCCAACCAGAACCGTCTGGACCACGCGATCAAGACGCTGAACGTCTCCGGTGAAAACCTGCAGGCGGCACAGTCCCGCATCGCTGACACGGACATGGCCGCTGAAATGGTCAAGTACACCAAGGCCAACATCCTGTCCCAGGCAGGTACGGCAATGCTGGCCCAGGCGAACCAGTCCGGCCAGGGCGTTCTGTCCCTCCTGCGCTAAGCCTTCACCATCTACAGCCGCATGAGTTGACGTCGGCCGGCCGGGCCCCCTGCCCGGCCGACCGACGTCGGACATTTTTGAACTGCACGTCATCCGGAAGGGACACCCGTGGCAACTGCCATCGACGGCCTCGCGAGCGGCCTGAACACCACCGCGATCATCAACTCGCTGATGTCCGTCGAAGCCCTGCCGCAGACCCAGCTCAAGACCAAGCTGGCTTCCAACCAGACCATCATTTCCACGCTTCAGTCGTTCAACACCAAGCTCACGGCACTGAAGGGCGTGGCTTCCGGCAATGCCGCCGCGGGAGCCCTGAACCTCTTCACCGCTACCAGCAGCTCACCTTCGGTCACGGCGAAAACGACGACGGCGGCCGTCGGCGGGTCGATCGACCTCACCGTCACGCAGCTGGCCCAGACGCAGGTCAACGTTACTGCCGCAATGACCTCCTGGCCGACAGACGGCGCCGGAGCTCCTGCCCGGCTCACGATTGTGGATTCCACGGGTAAGAAGACCGAGATTGCTCCAGCGAGCACTTCCTTGGATGACGTGGTCTCGGCGATCAACGCAGCGTCCGGGGGCGCGCTGGCCGTGAAAGTACCGGCCGGGAACGGAACGTACCGCCTGCAACTGACAGCCGCCGCTTCGGGCGCGGCAGGTGCCTTCACCGCCTACCAGGGAACCTCCGCGCAGGTTACCGCCGGCACAGCGGTGGACTTGATGGCTGACCCGAGTGCCGCCGTCGTGAAGTCCGCCCAGGACGCGAAAGCGACACTGTACGCCGGAACGCCCGCCGCGCAGGTGCTGACGTCCGGCACCAACACCTTCGCCGATGTCCTTCCCGGTGTCTCAGTGACGGCGTCGGCCGTATCCACCGGCCCCGTGACGATCACTGTGGCGAGCGACGTCCCCGGCATTACCAAGAAGGCCGAAGAGCTGGTCAAGTCCGTCAACGACGTCCTGGGGTTCATCGCCATTTACACGGCGGTTTCCCAGACGACCGATGCCAAGGGTGCCACTGTTCCCAAGGCAGGTATCTTTACGGGCAATAGCACCGTCCGTGCCGTCAACGACCAAGTCCTCGCCTCGCTGTCCCGGCCGATCAACGGCAAGTCGCCGGCTGAGTACGGCATCAACATCACCAAAGACGGCGACTTCACGTTCGACGCCGAAAAGTTCTCCAAGGCCCTGGCTGCCGACCCCGCCGGAGCCCAAGCTGCCGTGCAAGGCCTCGCGGTACGTGTCGCAGACGCCGCGACGGCGGCCGCCGATCCGTACAGTGGGTCTGTGTCCGGCCTCATCAAGGGGCGCGAGTCTGAAGTCCGCGATCTCGGCAACAGGATCGCGGACTGGGACCAGCGCCTGATCACACGCCGCGCCACCCTCCAAGCCGTGTACACCAACATGGAAGTGATGCTGGGCGGGCTCCAGTCCCAGTCGGCCTGGCTGTCCGGCCAGATTTCCAGCCTCTCTAAGCAGTCCACAGGAGAATAAGCCATGACTTACAGTGCACTCCGCGCGCAACAACTCTCCCGTTACAACGACGACGCCGTCCTGTCCGCACCGCCCGCGCGGCTGCTCACCATGCTGTACGACCGACTCCTGCTGGACCTCAAGCGCGCCCAACTCGCGCAGGAGTCCACCAGCTGGGACGTGGCCCGCGAGAACCTGTTGCACGCCCAAGCCATCGTGGCCGAGCTCCGGGCCACCCTCCGGACCGATGCCTGGGACGGGGCAGCTTCGCTGGCGAGCATTTACGACTACTCCATGGAAGCGCTGATCGGCGCCAACATCTACCGCGACGTGGAGCGAACCAAGGAGTGCATTGAGCTCCTCGAACCGCTGCGCCAGGGCTGGCATGAAGCCGCGGCGCAGTTGTCGGCAGAGACGCCGGCCACCGCTGTTCCGAGCGGCAGGGCACTTGGTGTCGCCTGATCCCTGGTCCGCGATTCTGGACGGCTTCGAACGCGACATAGCCTTGGCCGTTTCCGGAAAGGTTGTTCCGCCGTGGACGCCGCCTTTGGACGCAGGGCCCTTGCCGGCGTCGTTGGCTGACCGCGCCCGCCGGGTCTTGGACGCCCAAGCGGACGCGGTCGCCATCCTCAATCGCGCAAAGCACGACGCCGGCACTCAGCTCAGTGCCATCGACGCCGTGCCGTCGGGGCCGGGCTCGGACCGTCCGCTGCTGCTGGACGTGCGCGGCTGACCCAACTGGCTGGCATTAGTGGTTGTTCCGAGGCCGCTGAACAACCACTAATGCGAGCTACTTTGGGCTGCCCAGGAATTCCCGTGCTGCTGTCACCAGTGCCTCGGTGCCGGCGGTCAGCGTCGGCTGGATGATGGGCGCAAAGTACGGCGAGTGGTTGGACGGAATATCCTCCGGAAGCCGGCCTGTTTCGGCCCAATCCTTGAAGTAGGACGCATCCACTCCGCCCAGGAACCAGAAGACCAGGGGAGCGCCAGCAGCGGTTGCGAGCTCTCCAACGTCTTCGCTGCCGGACACGGGACCCGGATCAATGATCTTGGCGTCGCCGAATTTCGCACGGAACGCCGCTGTTACCCTCCCGGCGGCAGACTCGTCATTGACTGTCAGCGGGAAGCGCTCCTCGTAGTCGAACTCCGGTTCCTTCGGTGACCCGGACGCCGTCGATTCGCTACGCACAATGCGCTCGATCGAGCCCAGGATCTTCTCCCTGATGGGATCGCTGAACGTGCGGATGCTCAGTCCCAGGGTGGCGGTCTCGGGAATGATGTTGTTCTTGGACCCCGAGTGGATCTGTCCAACGGTCACGACGGCAGAATCGCTGGCCGCAAGCTCACGGGACACGATTCCCTGCAAGCGAACGGTTGCTGAGGCCGCCATCAGCACCGGATCAATGGTGGTTTCCGGCCGGGAACCGTGACCGCCACGGCCATGCAGGGTCACGTTGAGGGAGTCCGCGGACGCCATGGTGACGCCGGGCCGGATGCCGAACCATCCTGCGGGAAACGGCGCCACATGCTGGCCCAGGACGACGTCGGGCTTCGGGACGAGGCCGTAAAGACCGTCGGCAACCATTGTTTGGGCGCCACCGCCCCATTCTTCGGCCGGCTGGAACACCGCAATGAGGGTGCCTTGCCAATCCTGCTTTTGGCCCGCGAGGGCCTCCACTGCGCCCACGAGGCAGCTCACATGGACGTCGTGCCCGCAGGCGTGCATGACTGGAACGTCTTTGCCTTCATGATCGACGCCGACTGCCATGCTTGCGTAGTCCAGGCCGGTAGCCTCCTTGACGGGCAGCCCGTCCATGTCCGCACGGAGCATGACCACCGGTCCTGGCCCGTTGTCGAGGACACCCACAACGCCGGTTTTTCCTACGTTGCGATGCACGGTGAAGCCCAGGTTTTCGAGGTGCCCGGCCACGATCCCGGCTGTCCGGACCTCTTGAAAGGAAAGTTCGGGGTTCGAGTGCAGGTCTTTGTAAAGCTCTTCGAGGTCAATGGTCATGGGTTTGCCCTTTTCGTTCGACGCCGTCCGTTTGGCCAGTGTATCCACACGAATATCTTCGCGGGCTGGGAAAAGCCGGGCACACTGGGTGGCATGAATGATTCCGAATCAGTGACGACGCAGATATCCACGGTGGAGGATTGGACGCTGGCTCTGGCGGAGTCCACTGGTTCTCCTGGCGGTGGTGCCGGGACAGGGGTGATGCTGGCCATCGCCGCGTCCCTGACCTCCATGGTGGCTGGGTACACGGAAGGAGGCCACGCGGAGTTGGCAGACCTTCACGGGCGGTCCCGGGCGCTGCGTGAAACCGCCCTGCACCTGGCCGATGAAGACGCCGCGGCTTCCAAGGCCTTCGGCGCTGCATTCCGGCTGGCCCCTGGCCCTGAACGTGAAGACGCGATTCACCGGGCATCCGTGGATGCGGCGAAGGCCTCCGCTGTATTGGGCGAGCGGGCCATCGAAGCCATTGAAGACCTGGGGTGGCTGGCAGAAAACGGCAATCCCGCGCTGATAGCTGACGTCGTAGTGGCCTTCGGAGCGCTCAGGGCGGCGATCGCCGGTGCGCGTACCAACGTCAGTTTCGACCTTTCCTCCCTCACCTCGGCTGGGGCCGACCTGGAGAAAGTTCGGGAAGATCACCCACACCTCTGGGAAACCGTCAACCGGCTGAGCAAAGCCCTGGATCGAATTGACGAGCTGACGGCAAGCGTGGACGGTAAGGCGGCACCGACCACGGCAGGTTCTTAAAAGCGCACCACGTTTGCAAAATTAGCCTGCCAATTTTGCTAACGGGCTTTTGAACACTGCCGATAGCTGATGCTGAGCAGGGATCGCTCGAGGCATGGCCACGGATTGGCCTTACGACACCACCAGGCAGGACTTTGTGCTTGAATCCGTGACTTCCGCCGCCTTGGCAAGCGCCCTGGACGCGCTTTCCTTGCGCCAGCGCACCATCGCGAACAACATCGCGAACGTGAACACCCCCAACTACCAGGCCAAACGGGTCTCCTTCGAAGATCAGTTGGCGGCCTCGGTGCGCTCCAGTGACGGCACGGTGAAGGCCTCGATCTCCCCGTCCGATGAGCCAACCCGGACAGACGGCAACAACGTCAACCTGGACACCGAAACCCTGTCCAACATTGACACCGTGCTCCGCTACCAGTTCGCCTCGAGGGCCGCAGCCGGCGAATTCACCTCCCTCCGCACCGCGTTGAGGACCAACTGATGACCTTCGACGCAATCGGAATCGCCGGCTCGGCGCTGACCGTCCACCGCAAATGGCTGGATGCGGTCTCGGACAACCTTGCCAATATGAACAACGCATCGCGGACCGACGGCGCGGCTTTCCGTGCCCGCTACGTCGAGGCCGCCGAGGGCAACAACGGTGACGGCGTGTACGTCAAGAGCACACCACTCGGTGACGGTGAGGGCAGGATCGTCCATCAACCGGACCACCCCTTGGCTGACGCCGACGGCAACGTCCGGTACCCGGACATCGACATGGCAGAGCAAATGGGCACTTTGATCATCGCCCAGCGCGGATACCAGGCCAACGCACAAGTGGTGGACAGGGCCCGCGAGACGTACCTGGCCGCCCTCGAGATAGGAAAATCCTGATGGCCTTGGGCCCTCTTGAAGCCATCCAAGGTGTCACCGGCACCGGCTACGTCGGCGCTGGAAGGGTGGGAACGGCACAGCCAGCCTCCACCGGCGGCGACTTCGGCACCGCCCTGACTGGCGCCGTCGACAATTTGCAGTCACTGCAGTCAACGTCCAAGGAACTGGCGGTGTCCGCGGTGACGGGCAACCTGGACGACATTCACAAAGCAACCCTTGCGTCGACGCGCGCCCAGGTCACGTTCGAGCTGGTGGCCGCCGTGCGGAACAAGGGCATTGACGCGTTCAACGAGATCATGAGGATGCAGGCCTGATGCCACCCGGGATTTCCCAGTTCTTCCGCAAGCTTGGCAGCGGCATCCAAGCGTTCTCGCCCGCGCAGCGGACCCTCGCGATCCTGGGCGTGGCCGTGCTGGTCCTTGGCGGCGTCGCGCTGACGGCATGGCTGGGAAAGCCTGCCTACTCGCCGCTGTTTTCCGGGTTGAAGGACACTGACGCCAACAGCATCGTGGAGCAGCTCCGCAAGGACAACATTCCCTACGAGCTGAGCAACGGCGGCTCCACCATCCTGGTCCCGGAAGACAAGGTATACGACGAGCGCCTCAAGGCTGCCGCCGCGGGGCTCCCGTCAGCTGCGGCCACCGGCTATTCCCTGCTGGACAAACTGGGCGTCACATCCTCCGAGTTCCAGCAGTCGGTCACGTACAAGCGGGCCCTTGAGGGCGAACTCAGCACCACGGTCCAGGCGATGGACGGCGTCAAGAGCGCAGCGGTCCGGCTCGCGATCCCTGAGAAGTCGGTCTTCGTTGACACCACCCCGGAGGCCACGGCGTCCGTGTTCGTGGAAACCCAACCCGGCACCACGTTGTCCTCGGACAAGGTCCAGGCCATTGTGCACTTGACGTCGGCGGCCATCGAGAACCTGAAACCCACCAACGTCTCGGTTGTCGATTCACAGGGCAACGTCCTCTCCACTGTGGGCGCGGGAGCCACGGGGTCCTCTTCCAAGCAGGCCGCCGACTACCAGCAGCGCACCTCGGACGCCGTCCGGGCAGTCCTGGACAGCGTGGTGGGTCCAGGAAACGCCACTGTGGCCGTCGCAGCAGATGTCACAGCCGAATCCGCCCAGCAGCGCAGCGAAACGTTCACACCCGCCGCAGACACCCCTGCCCTGAGCGAAACCACCAAGACTGAAAAGTACACCGGCACCGGTGGCGGCGCCGCGGGCGTCCTGGGCCCGGACAACATCGCAGTCCCGGGCGGCACTGAAGGCAACGGAAGCTACGACTCCAGCGACACCACCAAGAACAACGCCGTCAACAAAGTCACCGAAGACCGGACCATCCCGCAAGGAGCCGTGAAGCGCCAGACCATTTCCGTGGCCATCAACCAAGCCGCGGCGGGCGGCGTCAACGTGGACTCGGTCCGCGCACTGGTCACCTCCGCGGCCGGGATAGATGCCGCCAGGGGGGACGTGGTCACTGTGGAGGTCCTCCCGTTCAGTACCGCCGCGGCAGACAAGGCAGCCGAAGCCCTCGGTGCTGCGCAGGCGGACGCGGAAGCAGCCAAGGATGCCGCGCTGATGAACACGCTCATTCTTGCCGGCAGCATCATGTTGGCTGCCATCGCACTCATCGTGGCGGTGCTCATCACCCTCAAGCGCCGCCAGCGCCGTGAGCCTGTGGACCTCGGCGAACGGACCGATTACGACGCCTTGCCGGAAGCCATTCCGACGCCGGCACTCACCGGACCGCCGACCACCGCCATCGAACTGAGCTCCATCCAGCCGCCGACCCCGATCGCACCCACTCCCGCGTTGCCGCTCCCGGGTTCGGAGGCACTGGACGGCGAGCTGAAGCGTGCCCAGATCGAAGCCATGGTGGCGGACAATCCGGCTCGCACGGCCGAGTACCTGCGCGGACTCATGGATGAAAGGCAATCCGTATGAGCCACACCGTCCCGGAAGCCTCGGCATTGAACGGAGTGCAGAAGGTGGCGGTGGTGCTCATGCAGATGAGTCCCACCAGCGCAGCCTCGGTCATGGCCCAATTCTCGGAAACCGAAGCCGAGGACATTGCCGCTGAAATCGTCCGGCTCCGCCGTGTGTCCTCAGTAGTGGCGGACCACGTCATCAACGAGTTCCACGGACTGGCCGTCAGCGGTCGCCGGACTGCCCGCGGTGGCCAGGAATTCGCCGTCGGACTCCTCGAAGCGTCCTTCGGCGCAGACAAAGCCGCTGGATTCATGGATCGCCTCGCGTCCACCATGGCCGGGAAGTCCTTCGAATTCCTGGAAATGATGGATCCCGGCCAGATCCTGGCGCTGATCGACGGGGAACTGCCGCAGACCATCGCCCTGGTCCTCGCCCACCTGCGGCCGGGCAAGGCCTCCGCGGTGATGTCCGGCCTGGGTGATACGCAGCGGATCGAGGTTGCCCGGTGCATCGCCACCATGGGCTCCGCCTCCCCCGAAGCGGTGGGCATCGTGGCCGAGACCCTCAAGATCCGGGCCGGCGCTGTGATGTCGCAGCGGAAATCCAACGAGATCGTCGGCGGCATCCAACCCCTGGTGGACATCATCAACCGCTCCGACGTCACCACAGAACGCTCGGTCCTGGACGGCCTGGGCACCCTCGACCCTGAGCTCGCCACTGAAGTCCGCGCACGCATGCTCACGTTCGTGGACATCGTGAAGCTGGAACCGCGGGACATCCAGCAGATCCTCCGTGGGGTCAGCGCCAACGTCCTGGCCGTGGCCATGAAGGGCGCCCCACCGGTGGTCCTGGACACCGTCCGCGCCAACATGTCAGGCCGCAACCTCGAAATCCTCGAGTCCGAGATGGCCGCGTCCGGCCCCGTCCGGGCCTCGCAGGTGGAAGAAGCGCGGGCCGAGATTGTCCGATCCATCCGCGAGCTCGAAGCCGAAGGCGCGATCGTGGTCCGGCGTGGAGACGAGGATGACTTTGTCTACTGAGCACTTCACTCGCGTCACATTCCCGTCGGTTGCCTCCGCCGACCGTTCCAGCGAATCCGACCGTGGCTTCGTCCAAGGGCACGCCGCCGGTTACGCCGCAGGGATGCAAGCCGCAGCCGCTGAACAGCTCCACCTCCAAGCCAGGTTGCGCGCTGAGCATGAGGAAACGCTCGACGCCGGCCGCTCGGCTGTGGCTCGGGCCGTCCAGCTTCTGCAGGCAGCGGCCAACGCGGCGCAGCGACGTCAGGAAGTCGCCATGGACGAAGTTCAGGATGTGCTGGCCGCCGGAGCAATCGAACTCGCTGAGGCGATCCTTGGCTACGAACTTGCACAGGGGCAGAACACCGCGCGGGCCGCGCTGGAACGCGCGCTGGGAACGCAAGGGCGCGGCAGCACCGGCGTCGAACACGTCACCCAAGTACGCCTCAACCCGGGCGACCTCGCCACGCTCGCGGCCTCCGGCGTCGTGGACGTTGCCGGAGTTGAGCTGAAGGCCGATGCCGCGCTCAACCCGGGCGACGCCGTCGGGGAGTACCCTGACGGCTGGATCGATGCCCGCATCGGCTCCGCACTGGAACGGGCCAGGCAAGCGCTGCTCGGGGTGGAGCGGTGACGGCGTACCGGCCGCACGCAGGGCGCTTCCACGCAGCCGTGGCCGTAGCCGCTCCGCAACGCGTCGGGACGGTCACCTCCGTCCTCGGCCTGGGCCTTGAGATCGCGGGGCTGAACTGCGCGGTGGGTGAGCTGATCACGGTCGGCTCGGGGGTTGAAACCCTCGACGCCGAAGTGGTCGCCTCGGTCAGTGGGGCTGTGCGGTGCATGCCCCTGGGCCGTTTGACCGGAGTTGCCGCCGGAGCTCCCGCGCGGGCAAAAGGCACCCCTATGCTGGTGCCCACAGGTACCGGGCTGTTCGGCAGGGTGCTTGATGCCCTGGGCCGGCCGATCGATGGCAAGGGGCCGCTGCCGCCTTCCCTGCGCGTCCCGCTGGACCAGGAAGCACCGTCCGCCATGAGCAGGGCACGCATCGACACGCCCCTGCAGACCGGAGTCCGCGTCCTGGACACCATGACCACGTTGGGTCGTGGGCAACGCATGGGCCTGTTCGCAGGGTCCGGCGTGGGCAAATCCTCGCTGTTGTCCATGGTGGCCCGCGGAACCGACGCTGAAGTCTCCGTGATTGCCCTGGTGGGGGAGCGCGGCCGTGAAGTCCGCGAATTCCTCGAGGATGACCTCGGACCCGAAGGCCTGGCCCGCTCCGTAGTGGTGGTTGCCACCTCCGACGAACCCGCCCTCATGCGGCTCCGGGCTGCCGTCACCGCCACCCGCATCGCCGAGTCCTTCCGTGAAGCCGGCAAGGACGTGGTGCTCATGATGGACTCCCTCACCCGGGTGGCCATGGCGCAGCGCGAGATCGGCCTCTCCGCAGGTGAGCCACCAGCAACGCGCGGCTACCCGCCGTCGACCTTCTCCGTCCTGGCTCGGCTTCTGGAACGCGCCGGAACCGCGGAAACCGGCTCCGTCACGGGAATCTACACCGTCCTGGTGGACGGCGACGACCACAACGAACCCATCGCCGACGCAGCCCGCTCCATCCTGGACGGCCACGTGGTCCTGGACCGGAAACTCGCCGTCACCGGACACTTTCCCTCCGTGGATGTCCTGGGCTCGGTGTCGCGCGTGGCGTCCAAAGTGAACCCGCGGGAGCACACGGCGCTCGCCATCACGCTCCGGAAGGTGCTGGCGGCGAGGCGCAGCGCGCAGGACCTGATCGACGTCGGCGCCTACCGGCACGGCAGCAATCCGCTGGTGGATGCCGCCCTGGACCACGAGGCCGCGATCAACCAGTTCCTGCGGCAGCCCATGGACGAATCGACGCACCACAGCGATGCCTGGGCACAGCTTTCCCGACTTTCAGCGCACTTTGGACACTTTGAAGGAGCCGCGTGAACCGACAATTTTCCCTGGCCGGGCTCTTGAGGCTGCGGCAAGCCGAACAGAAATCTGCGGAAAGCGGGTTGGCAGCAGCCAACTCGAGGTCGGCGTCGTTGCGTGTGCGGCGGGCGGAAGCCCGTGAAGCCTTGGCAGAATCCGCCGGGAACGCCGGCGATTCAGCGTCCCTGCTGGCTATCGCCGCCGCACGCGCATCGTCGCAAAGCATGCTCGCGGAGCTGGAAGCCCTGGCCGCGAGCGCCGAGGCGGAAGCTGCCGGGGCGCGGGCCGAATACACGGAGGCCAAGCGCAGGGCCGTGGGACTGGAGAAGCTCGAAGTCCGGCACGACGCCGAGTACGCCGCAACCGTGCTCCGTGCCGAGCAAGGTGTCCTGGACGAGATTGCCTCCACGGCGTGGCATAGGAAGGCCGGCTCATGAGCATGACCGAGGCCATCGGGCGAATCCACAGCATCGAAGCCTCGCTGCAGCAGTTGGCCCAGGGCACACGTGCTTCCACGGCTTCCTCGCCGGCTTCAAACGCCGCGACTGCGGCCGACGCGGCGTCGTTTGCTTCGGCTTTGAGCAGTGCCATGGGGACTTCCTCGGCCGGTTCCGTGACCTCTGGTTCCTTGGCCTCCGGGCTGGGCTCAGTGGGCCTTAACTCGTTGTTGCCAGCTGCTGGAAGTACGATGGCGACCGCTGGGGCGGCGGCGGTCGGCACCAGCGGCGGATCCGTTTCGGGTGACGCCGTGGTTGCAGCGGCCAAGAAGTACATCGGCGTGCCTTACGTTTGGGGCGGAACGAATCCAGCGGTGGGCATGGATTGCTCCGGCTTTGTGCAGCGGGTTTTCAAGGATCTGGGTGTTGAGCTTCCACGCGTCGTCAGCGACCAAATGCAGAAGGGTACTCCCGTCGCTTCCCTGGCTGAGGCGAAGCCCGGGGACCTCCTTGTCAGCTACGGCGGCGAGCACATCTCCATCTATCTGGGCAACGGCAAAGCCATCGACGCTCCCGTGCCCGGCCAGACCATCCAGATCCGGGACGCTTGGGAGAAGTACTCCAACCTGACCTCGATTCGCCGCATCGTCCCTGCTGGGGGTTCGTGATGCAGGCGGTGGTGGGAGGTCCGGCCGGTGGATCCGTTGGCCGAGGCGGATTGGGGGCCGGGAGTACCGGAGTTTTACGATCGGAGAGCGCCCGTGGAGTTTTGGACTCCGGGAGTGCCGGGGCCCGACGCGCTGGGCTGGCACTCTTTGCCGGCGGGTCTTCAAACGCCGGAGCATTCGACGCCGTGATGGCTACCGAACAGGCTCCGGTTTCCCCTTCCAAGGATTCGCAGCCCGCTCCCGGGGCGCAGGAATTCCTCGGAGTGCAGGTAGCTCTCGGAGCACAGCCTGTTTTTAGTTCGGGGCCGAGCAATTCGGAGCTCTCGCACGAAATGGGAGCACTCGGGACCAGGCCGGCAGTGGACCCGGCTGCCCGATTCGATGCCCCGCTGCAGGGTGTGCCGGGCGCACGGCATGTTTCGCAGCCAACCCCCGAATCGGGCGCACCCGCGAGCTCTGGGAACGCGGGGAGGGCGGCGGGTGTCGTCGGCCCTCAGCCAACTCAGCCAACTCTGCCAACCCCTTCAGACGATGCTGGGGGAGCCCCGAATTATGGGCATGGGACGTCGTTTGCTGCCCGATTCGATGCCCTGCTGCAGGATGTGCCGCGCGCACGGCATGTTTCGCAGCCAACCCCCGAATCGGGCGCACCCGCGACCTCTGGGAACCCGGGGAGCGCCGCGGGTGTCGTCGGCCCTCAGCCAACTCAGCCAACTCTGCCAACTCAGCCAACTCTGCCTACTCTGCCTACCCCTTCAGACGATGCTGGGGGAGCCCCTAACCCTGGGCCTGGGACGTCGTTTGCTGCCCGATTCGATGCTCTGCTGCAGGATGTGCCGCGCGCACGGCATGTTTCGCAGCCAACCCTCGAATCGGGCGCACCCGCGACCTCTGGGGACGCGGGGAGTGCCGCGGGTGTCGTCGGCCCTCAGCCAACTCAGCCAACTCAGCCAACCCCTTCAGACGATGCTGGGGGAGCCCCGAACCTTGGGCCTGGGACGTCGTTTGCTGCCCATTTCGATGCCCCGCTGCAGGATGTGCCGGGCGCACGGCATGTTTCGCAGCAAACCCCCGAATCGGGCGCACCCGCGACCTCCGGGAACGCGGGGAGCGCGGCGGGTGCTGGCCTGCCCGGCCTGACGGGGAGTGCCGCGGGTGTCGTCGGCCCTCAGCCAACTCAGCCAACTCTGCCAACCCCTTCAGACGATGCTGGGGGAGCCCCGAACCCTGGGCCCGGGACGTCGTTTGCTGCCCACTTCGATGCCCCGCTGCAGGATGTGCCGCGCGCACGGCATGTTTCGCAGCCAACCCCCGAATCGGGCACCCAGCCGGCGCCCCAAACCCAGCCGGCGCCCCAAACCCAGCCGGCGCCCCAAACCCAGCCGGCGCCCCAACCCCAGCCGGCGCCCCAAACCCAGCCGGCGCCCCAAACCCAGCCGGCGCCCCACACCACCCCGGCCCTGCAGCCTCCACCGCCCCAGCCCATCACGCCCCCTCTGACTTCTGCGGCACCACCCGTACCCCTGTCCACGCCACCCCAGCCCGCCCTCGCTCCTCAACTTCTCATGCCACTCTTTTCACTGGTGTCGGCGGCACCGGGGGAACACGTGATGACGCTGCGGGTGGCCCCGGACGACCTTGGACCCCTCACGGTCAGGGCACACGTCGACGCCGCGGGCGTGCGGATCGAACTGTTCGCACCCGGGGACGCCGGCAGGGAAGCGGTGCGGCATGTCCTTCCGGAGCTGCGGCGAAGCCTCGAAGACTCCGGGGCGAGCCTGAGCCTTTCTCCGCAAAACAGCCCGCCCGATGCTGGAAAGGACCCCGGCCAAGGCAGCGGCAGAGATCCCGGTCAAGGAACAGGGCAGGGCGCCGGACCCGGAAGCGGAACACGTGACCCGGATGCCCGGCTCCGAGGCTCCACGAAGGCCGGCTCCGGCGAGGCAGTGCCTGAAGGGGCCGATGCCCAACCGCAGCTGCCACCCGGCGTCGTACGCGGACCGAGCAGCCCAAACCGCCTGGACATCCTGGTCTGAAGAAGGAGACGAGCATGACAACTATTCCCGCAATAGCGGCCAACAACGGCGCAGCGTCGGGCAGCGCACCAAGAACCCCGGTCAAGTCCATGGATTCGGAGGTCTTCATGTCTTTGCTGGTGACGCAGCTGAGGTACCAGGACCCCAGCGCACCCATGGACACCAACCAGATGATGAGCCAATCGGTGCAGCTTTCCATGATGGAGAAGATGACCGAGCTGACGGCAGGTGCCAAGGAGAGCTTCTCGCTGCAGATGCGTACCGCTGCGGCGCAGATCATCGGGACCCACGTGAGCTACACCCTGGCCGACGGGACCAAGGGCGATGGGGTCGCCGGCGCGGTCTCCTTTGCCGATGGTGTTCCGACGGTGACCGTGGGTAGCGCCAAGGTGCCGTTGGACCTGATCACCGGCATGACTGCCTCGCACGCAACCACCCCTCCCACCAGCTGATTCCCACTAACTTCACCCGAAGAAAGGCAACACCATGCTCCGTTCGCTGTACTCCGGAATTTCCGGCCTCCGCGCCCACCAGACCATGCTGGACGTCACCGGCAACAACATTGCCAACGTCAACACCACCGGCTACAAGACGTCGTCGGCGCAGTTCCAGGACACGCTCTCGCAGATGACGCAGGGCGCGGCCGGTCCGCAGCAGGATGTGGGCGGTTCCAACCCGGCACAGGTGGGCCTGGGCGTCCGCGTTGCCGGCGTCAGCACCAACTTCGGCCAGGGCTCATCGCAGAGCACCGGCCGCGGCACTGACCTGATGATTTCGGGCGAGGGCTTCTTCGTTACCGGCAAGGGCACGCAGCAGTACTACACACGTGCCGGCAACTTCCAGATGGACGCTGCGGGCCGCTTGGTCAGTCCCGACGGCGGCATCCTCCAGGGCTGGAAGGCCACCGGCGGTGTGGTGAACACGGGCGGAGCCACGGGGCCTATCACGTTGTCCCCGGACACCACCGCCCCGGCGGTTGCTACGACCACCGCCACCCTTGGCGGCAACTTGCCGTCGGACGCAGCCGTGGGGACCTCGGTTGAGCGCCAGGTCAAGGTGTTCGACGCCAACGGAGCAGAACGCAGCCTTACCCTGACGTTCAGCCGCTCAGCCACTGGCTGGAACGTGGCAGGTGCGGACGCCAACGGTGCTACCGGCGCCTCCACCCTCACCTTCGCCAACGGCGCACTGACGTCCGCTGGGACCATGACGGTTGGCGGAATCACTGTGAACATGGGGGCTGTCACCGGCTTCGCGCAGCTGAACACGCTGGCTGTCACCGGTCAGAACGGCGCCGAAGCCGGCGAACTGGATTCCTTCACCCTGGCCGGCGACGGTTCCTTGATCGGTTCCTTCAGCAACGGCGCCAAGGAAGTCCTGGCGCGCGTGGCCCTGGCCCGCTTCACCAACCCCGAAGGCCTCGAGAAGGCCGGCGGCTCCACCTACGTTGCCACGGCCAACTCCGGTGCCGCCCAGCTGGGCGGCGCAGGTGAAGGAGGACTTGGTTCGCTGACCTCGGGTTCGCTGGAGATGTCCAACGTGGACCTGTCGCAGGAGTTCACCAACCTGATCGTGGCGCAGCGTGGGTTCCAGGCCAATGCCCGCATCATTACCACCTCCGATGAGGTCTTGCAGGAACTGAGCAACCTGAAGCGCTAACCGCCCGGAGAAAGTGACTGTCTTCCGTGCCCTCACCGCTCGCCGGCAGCTGGCCGGTCAGGGCACGGCGGGACGTCCTTCCCGCCGTGGCTACCCACTCCAGCACGGCGGCTGCCGTCACCTGTGCGTTCCCCGTTGCCGATCACAAGGTTGAAGGTGATGGCCCGCAGCAGCGCGCATTTGTGCCGTATCTGGCACATGCCATGCGTTCAGTGGCGACGGTCGTGGTTCCGACGCAGGCGTTAAGCCCGGCGTGGAAGGCGGTGATCCGGCCGCCTTCCTAACGCCGCGCCCTCTGTGGCCGACAGTAGGGGAAAGAACCACCTCCCCCAGCCAAAGCAGACCAGACCATGATCGTTGTCACCCGCCTGAACGGCACACGCTTCGCCGTGAATCCGGACATCCTTGAACGGATCCATGAGAGTCCGGACACCCATCTGGTGACGCTCGACGGCGCCGCTTACGTTGTGCGGGAATCGCTCGCCGAGGTGGTGGAGCTGATCGCGAATTATCGCGCGAGTGTGCTTCGCCGCGCCCACGACCTTCCTGCGGTGACGGGTTACCCCCTTAGCCTGGTCCGGTCGCCGGAGCCGGAGGAGCCTGCGAAAGACCCGGAACCCAACCACCCGAACGGAAGGTAGTCCATGACAATCGTCGGCCTGCTGCTGGCCTTTGCATCCGTGGTGGCCATGGTCACCCTGGAGCATGCGAACCTCATGTCGCTGCTCCTGCCCGCTCCCATGATCCTGGTCTTCGGGGCCACCATCGCCGTGGGGTTGGCCGGAAACACCTTCCAAGATGTCCTCCAGGCGTTCAAGGACGTTCCCAAAGCTTTCATCGGTAAGCCCGCCAAGCCAACGGAGAGCATTGACGAGCTGGTCCGTCTCGCGGAGAAAGCCCGCAGCGACGGCCTGCTGTCCCTCGAGGAGGAGGCCAACAACGCCAAGGACCCGTTCCTGCAGCGCTCTCTCCAGAACATCGCCGACGGCACCGATGCCGAGGAACTCCGTCTCCTGATGGAGGATGAGATCGACACCAAAATGCGAGCAGACCACGTTTCCTCCAAGTTCTTCGCCGCGCTGGGCGGGTATGCGCCCACC
Source organism: Paenarthrobacter nitroguajacolicus (assembly GCF_007786235.1). GTDB lineage: Bacteria > Actinomycetota > Actinomycetes > Actinomycetales > Micrococcaceae > Arthrobacter > Arthrobacter nitroguajacolicus_A. The sequence goes on from NZ_VNFK01000017.1 coordinate 89,673, forward strand.
ATCGGCATCATCGGAACCGTGGTCTCGTTGACCCACGTCCTGGAAAACCTGTCCTCGCCCGATCATCTGGGCCCGATGATCGCCGCAGCCTTCGTGGCCACCTTGTGGGGCCTGTTGTCCGCGAACTTCATCTGGCTGCCGCTCAGTGCCAAGCTCAAGCGCCTGTCCGAGTTGGACATTGAGCGCATGACGCTCCTCATGGAGGGGTTGTTGGCGGTGCAGAACGGCACCCAACCGCTGCTGCTGGCTGAACGGCTCCGAGCCATGGCTCCTGCCGAGGCGAAGGGCAAGCCGAAGCAAGCCAAGGACAAAGCGGACGACGGCGGCAAGCCCGGTAAGCTTTCGGCGTCCAGGGCAGCATGAGGTCGCGCAGGAGGCGCGGCTCCCAGCCCGAAGAGCACCACGTCGACGAACGCTGGATGGCTTCCTACATGGACATGGTCACCGTGCTGATGTGCATGTTCATTGTGCTGTTCGCCATGTCCTCGGTGGACCAGGTCAAGTTTGAGAAACTGCGCAATTCCTTGGCCACGGGTTTCGGCACGGAGATCAGCCAAAAAGTGGACACTGCCAGTGGCGTTGTGGTGCCGGCCGAACTCGCTACGTCCAATGGCGAGGGTTTCTCGGCGTTGGACCTGGCCATCAAGGAGGCTGACAAGCTCACAGCCTTGCAAGGGGCCATGCAGTCCAAACTGGAAGCGCAGGGTTTGGCGGCCAATGTGCAGTTCGTGGTGGGGGAGCGCGGGTTGACGGTGAAGCTCGTGGGCTCCCAGACGTTCTTCCAGCCGGACATGCCTGACCTCACGCCCAAGGCCGTCCAGATCCTGAACACCATCGCTCCCACTGTGGTGGGGTCCGGCCTGGAGGTCATGGTGGAGGGCCACGCTGCCAAGGGCATCACGGCTTTCGCTTCCACCTGGGAGCTTTCGGCAGCGCGGTCGGTCAATGTCCTGCGGTATTTCGTTGACAACTCGGGCATGCCGCCCGGACGGATCGGCGCAGTGGCATTCGGTGCTGCCCGCCAGGTGACGGATGATTCCACGGAGGAGTTGATGGAGCTGAACCGTCGAGTGGACGTGGTGTTGCTGTCCGCCAGCCCGGAGGATGTCCGTGCGTTGATCCCGGGCGCCATTGAAGCGCAGACCCAGGAATCAGCGGCGGCAGCAAAGGCCGCAAAGTAGCCTCCGTGCGGTCACCGGATAGTCCTTCGGAGAATGCCTTACGTCCGGTGCTGTCCTGCCGATAGTGCCGTCCGTGGGAGAACAGGAAGATCGCGCGGCAGGGCGCCAGCGCACGGTGGATGTCTATGACTTTCGCCGACCCACCACTTTGCCGCGCCAGCACAGCCGCGTGCTGGAAGTGGCGTTTGAGACCTTCGCCCGGCAGTGGGGTACGCAGCTGACCGCCAAGGTCCGGCTGAAGTCCACGGCCACGCTGGAACAGCTGAGCATGCAGAGCTACGACGAGTACTCTGCGTCCCTGCCTTCCGTCACCTCCATGGTGTTGTGCAGGATCGACGGCAGCGAGTCCCGCCTGGTGATCCAGTTCCCCGCAACGGCTGCGCTGTCCTGGCTGAGCCGGATGCTGGGCGGTTCTACGGATACTGCGGTTCCGGAGCGGAAATTCACGCAGATCGAACACGCGCTGGTTTCCCGCATGGTGGAGGAAGTGTTGGAGGACCTCCGGTATTCGTTGGGTAACCTCCTGACCCAGGCTGTGACCATGGATGGCGTCCAGTACAACTCCCAGTTCGCCCAGGCTGCTGCGCCGTCGGAACTCATGATCGTGGCCTCCTTCAGTGTCAACGTGGGCGAGAACCACTGTGCCGCCACCTTGGCCATTCCCGCCGACGTCCTCCTCTCCCGCCTTGGAGACGTAAACCCCACCGTCCACAGCGTGGACAACGAGGCACTGGTCCGTACGCAACTGGCGCAGGTCCCGGTGGACGTTGCCGTCCAGCTGACCCCCGCACCGGTGACTCCCGCGCAGATCCTGGGGCTCGCCGTCGGCGATGTCCTGCCGCTGCCGCACCTGGAGAACCGGCCGTTCGACGTCACCATCAACGGCACCCGCCTGGCCACCGCCGCGGCTGCCCGTCACGGCGCCCGCGCCGCCGCCGTCATCGTCACAACCGAGGAGCACCAGCGATGAGCAACATCTTGACCCTTCAGGCGGCCGCTGCCGAACGCCTTGCCCGTAACCTTCCCAGTGCCTCCACGCTGCGCGTCGCGGGCATCGTGCCGGCTCAGGATGCGGCCGCGTACGCATCCCCGGCAATGACCGCCACCTTCGTGGGCGCCTCGACGGCGGACTTCGCCGTGCTGCTGGTGGACCGTTCGTTCCTGGCCGCCGCAGGCGGTTCCGGGCTGGTGGGTGCCGTACAGGCCGGCGATGTCCTGCGTCCCGCCTTGGAACAGGCCGCGTCAGCATTCGACGCCGGCGTGCTGGGGGAGGTGCGCGAGGAGGACGCCGCAGGGCTTTTGTCCGACCCCGCAACCGCCGTTTTCGAACTCAACGACGGCGCTGCCCCCTTTGGCTGGTTCGCCGTGCGGGTGCGGGACAACGGTGCTGTGCCGGACCCCGGCTTCCGGAGCAGCCAGGACAGTGACATGGCCGCCCGGTTGGGCCTCATCAGCAACGTGGAAATGGCGCTGACGGTGGAAATCGGGCGAACCCGGATGTCCGTCCGGGACGCGCTGGCACTGGAACCGGGACGCGTCATTGAGCTGGACCGCTCGGCCGGGGCCCCAGCCGATGTTTTGCTGAACGGCCGGCTGATCGCCCATGGCGAGGTAGTGGTGGTGGACCAGGACTACGCCGTCCGCATCACCCGCATCTTGGACGGGTCAGAGGGAACGTTCTAGATGGACTCATTCATCCTCGGGCTGCGTGTGCTCGTGGCTTTGGGCGCCGTGCTGGGGCTGATCTGGTTCGTCCAGAAGCGCCTCGGCAAAGGCAAGGGCCGACGACGCGCCGACGCTGCCCTCACGGTGGTCAGCCGCCAGGTCGTGGGACAAAAAGCCTCAGTGGTGGTGGTCGATGCCGGGGACAAGCGCTTCCTGCTCGGCGTCACGGAGCATGCGGTCACCGTACTCCACAGCAGTGACGCTCCTGTTGTTGTTGCGGAGACCGCCGAAACTGAGGAGGAGCAGTCGTCGGCGAGCTTCGCTGAGCTGTTCCGGCAGGCCTCGGGCGAACCGCGTGCGACGCCTCGCGCTGATCCGCTCGGTCCCGTGACGGGATCGCTGCCCGTACTGCGCCGGCGCAGTGAACTCCACCGTGGCAGCCAGCCGCACCGCGCGGTTGATCCCGCCCGACAGGCTGCGCCCCTCCACGGCTCCATCCTGTCCGCCTCCACCTGGCGCCAAGCCTCGGACGCCATCAGGGGACGCCGCAATTGATTCGTTCCGCTGGTTCGGGCCTGGCCCGCCGGAGATCGCATTGCGTGCCGCCACTTTGGTCCGTAGTGGGGGTTGTGCTGCTCACGGCAGCTTTGCTCTGGCTTGGAATGGCTGCCGGCCACGCCACACCCATTGACCCCACCCAGCCGACGCCGCCAACCCCTCCCGCAGCACCGGAATCCGGCGGAAACGTCAGTATCGACATCAACGGCTTGGACGGGACACCCTCCACGGCCGTCGTGACACTCATCGGAATCACGCTGCTCTCGGTGGCCCCGGCGCTGCTGCTGATGATGACGTCCTTCACCAAGATCTTCGTGGTGTTGGCCATGACCCGGAACGCTCTGTCCCTGCCGGCCATTCCGCCCAACCAGGTCCTGGCGGGACTGGCCCTGTTCCTCTCCTTGTTTGTCATGTGGCCCGTGGTCTCGGATATCAACACCGTTGCCGTGCAGCCTTACCTGAACGGCGGACTGGATTTCAACGGAGCCATGTCCGCTGGGTGGTCGCCGCTGCAGCACTTCATGTTGGCCCACACCCGTGAGGAGGACATCGCCCTGATGACCCGGGCCGCGAAGATGGACAACCCGGCAGACCCGGAGTCCGTCCCGTTCCAGACGCTGGTCCCGGCGTTCATGATTTCCGAGCTCAGGGCCGCGTTCATCATCGGATTTGTCATCTTCATCCCGTTCCTGGTGATCGACCTCGTGGTCTCGGCGGCCTTGATGTCCATGGGCATGATGATGCTCCCGCCGGTGATGATCTCCCTGCCGTTCAAGGTCCTGTTGTTTGTCCTGGTGGACGGTTGGGGACTGGTGATTACGTCCCTGATCCAGAGCTATTCGAGCGGCTGATGGATACCAATGCAGTCCTGGACATCTGCCTCCAGGCCATGATCGTCGCGGCGAAACTTGCTGCGCCTACCCTCATCACCGCCTTGGTGGTCGGCCTTGCCATTTCCCTCCTGCAATCCATCACCCAGCTGCAGGAAGCCACCCTGTCCTTCGTCCCCAAGGCTGTGGCTGTCGCTATCGCCTTGGTGGTCTGCGGCCATTGGATGATCTCGGAAATGGTCGCGTTCACCAATGAGCTGTTCGCACGCATCCCAGGGCTGATCGGCGGAGCGTGAGGTGGACATTCCCATCGACCAGTCGTGGATCCAGGTCCTGCTGCTGGCATCGGTCCGCATGACGGCTTTCCTGGTGGTGGCCCCGCCCTTCGCCCACCATGCCATCCCGGCCCGCGTCAAGGCGATGCTGGGGATCGGCCTGGGCCTGGCGATCTCCCAGCGGCTGTCTGCGGACGCCGTTCCGGCGGACACTGCCGGGTTCGTCGTTGCCGTCGTCCTGGAATTGGTCACAGGCTTGGCCCTCGGTTTCCTGGTGATGGTGATCTTCGCTGCGATCCAGTCCGCCGGCAGCCTGGTGGATCTCTTCAGCGGTTTCCAGATGGCCCAGGCGTTCGACCCGCAAATGATGGTCAACGGTGCCCAGTTCACCCGGCTCATGCAGATGGCGGCCCTCGCCCTGCTCTTTGCCTCGGACGGTTACCAGATGGTCATCGGCGGCCTCACCGGGAGCTTCAACGCGTTGCCGCTGGCGGGCGGGATCGACCTTAGCCAGCCTTTCGAAGCCATGGTCGGTGCCGTGACCGGGATGTTCTTGGCCGCAGTCCAGATCGCCGGCCCGCTCCTGGTGGTGCTGGTGCTGGCCGACGTAGGACTTGGGCTCCTCACCCGCGTCGCCCCGGCCCTCAACGCCTTCGCACTGGGTTTCCCCCTGAAGATCTTCATCACCCTGGCGCTGGCCGGTTTCCTGTTCCTGGCCCTGCCCAGGCTCGTAGCAACCCTCGCCGAGCAAGCGGCCAATACTTTGATGGGGGTGGGCTGAATGGCGGATTCACAGGAAAAAACCGAGCAGGCCACGGACAAACGCATGCGCGAGGTCCGTGAAAAGGGCCAGCTCTCCAGATCGCAGGACCTCATGGCGTGGCTGGCCGTGGGCGCCGCTGCCGCGATGCTCCCGGCAACCATCGACCACGCCTCCAACGCCGCCGTGGACCAGCTCTTCACCGTGAAGAGCGTCATCGCCGAACCCGACCCCGCCAAAGCCGTGGCCGCCCTCGAAGGAGGGCTGGGTTCCCTGGCCGGAATCCTGGGGCCGCTGCTCCTGGTCGTCACCGTGGTGGTGCTGGCCGGATCAGCGTTGCAGGGCGGCATCCGGTTCAAGAAGTTCCGTGCCGAGTTCGAGCATTTCAACCTGCTCGCGGGCTTCAAGAGGATGTTCGGTGGCCAGGCACTCTGGGGAGGGGTCAAAGCGTTGCTGAAGACCGCCGTCGTGGGTCTTGTCCTGTACGCCGTGGTGCAGGGGCTGATGCCCGTGCTGTTGACGGCCGGCGGACTGCCGGTTGCCGGCGTGCTCGCGGCCGCTGCCGGCGGCATCGGCGCGCTCATCCAGTTTGCCGTGGCCGCGGGCCTGGTGTTGGCAGCGGCGGACATCTTTGTGGTGATGCGCCGCAACCGCAAGAAGACCCGGATGTCCAAGAAGGAAGTCCAGGACGAGAACAAAAACACCGACGGCGACCCCCTCATCAAATCGCAGCGGCGGTCCCGCCAGCTCAGCATGAGCCGCAACCGCATGATCGGCGCGATCGGGGACGCCGACGTGGTGCTGGTCAACCCGACGCACGTGGCAGTTGCGTTGAAGTACGACGCCGGCAAATCGGCACCTCGCGTCGTCGCCAAGGGGTCGGGGCTCATCGCTGCCCGCATCAGGGAGGAAGCCGAAACCAAGGGAGTGCCCATGGTCCAAGACATCCCCCTGGCGCGGGCCCTGCACTCAGCCTGCGAGCTGGGCCAGGAGATTCCGGTTGAGCTGTATCGCTCCGTGGCGGCCGTGCTGGCCTTTGTGATGTCGCTGAAGACGCGGGGCACTGCACGGGGCATCCACCAGATGAAAGAGAGCTTCCAGCCATGAGCAACAACAAGTTCGCCCGGCTTTCAGTACCGGTGGGAATCGTGGGAATCGTCCTGCTGCTGGTAGTTCCGCTGCCGGCCCCGCTGCTCGACTTCCTGATTGTCTGCAACATCCTGCTGGCTCTCCTGATTCTGTTGACCAGCATGTTCGTGAAGAAGCCCCTGGATTTCTCGGTCTTCCCGTCCCTGTTGCTCGTTGCCACACTGTTCCGTCTGGGACTCAACGTCGCGTCCACGCGCCTGGTGCTGGGCCAGGGATTCGCAGGGCAAGTCATTGAGGCCTTCGGCAAAGTCACGGTAGGCGGCTCGCTGATCATTGGCGCCGTGGTGTTCCTCATCCTGGTGGTGATCCAATTCGTGGTGGTCACCAAGGGCGCCGAACGTGTTGCCGAGGTGGGCGCACGCTTCACCCTGGACGCCATGCCCGGCAAGCAGATGGCCATCGACGCCGACCTCAACGCCGGACTCATCACCGATGCCGAGGCCCGGAAACGCCGGGCCGAAGTCTCTGCCGAGGCCGACTTCTACGGCGCCATGGATGGTGCGTCCAAGTTCGTGAAGGGCGATGCCATCGCCGGCATCATCATTATCATCATCAACTTTGTAGGTGGCATCGCCATTGGCGTGCTGCAGCGCGGCATGGACGCCGGAGATGCCCTCAACACCTACGGCCTCCTGACCATGGGCGACGGCCTGGTCACCCAGATCCCGGCCCTCCTCATGGCTGTCTCCACCGGCATGATCGTTACGCGGTCCAATGCTGAAGAGGACATGGGCCGCACGGCTTCCTCGCAGCTGATGCAATCGCCCAACGCCCTGCTGATTGCCGGGCTGGCGGCCGGGAGCATGGCCCTCATTCCAGGGATGCCCATTCTTCCGTTCGTGGTGGTGGGAGCACTGTTGGTCCTCGCTTCGCGGCGCGTAGCCACACAACAGAAGCTCCACGCGGAAGCCCAGGAAGCGGAGAACGCTGCTGCCGTCATCGGGGACGAGGACCCCAACGAACGGCTCATGGAAGACATGCGCGTCCATCCTGTCGAGATCCTGCTGGCTCCCGATCTGGTGGACATCGTCTCCGGCGCCTCCGATGACCTGCTGGCCCGTGTCCGGTCCTTGCGCCACAAGATCGCCATGGAGCTCGGGCTCGTGGTTCCGCCCGTCCGGACCCGGGACGCGATGGACCTTCCACCGTCCACGTACGCCATCCGCATCGCCGGCGTCGAGGCTGGAAGGGGAGTGGCGCCGTCGGGCAAGCTCCTCGCCCTAGGCGAGTTCCTGGATGCCTTGCCCGGAACCGCAACCGTGGAACCCGTCTTCGGGCTGTCCGGCAAGTGGGTTCCCACGGAGATGCGGCACAGTGCGGAAATGACCGGCGCCACCGTGATCGATCGGGTGTCCGTATTGGTGACGCACCTGTCCTCGATCATCTCGGCCAACGCGGCGCGGCTCCTGACCCGTGAGGACGTCCGCGTGCTCACCGAAGGGGTCCGTAAGCAGAGTCCGTCCGCCGTGGAGGAACTCACGCCAAGCCTGCTGTCCTTGGCCGAGATCCAGCGCGTGTTGCAGGGCCTCCTGGAGGAGCAGGTTCCCATCAACGATCTCCCACGGATATACGAGGCACTGGCGTTGCGGGCCAAGGTCTCCACCGATCCTGAGGCGCTCATCGAGTCTGCACGGCACTCCCTCGGGCCGGTGCTGGCGAACAAGTACCTCGATGGCGCTGCGCTCAACGTGGTCATGATCGACCCCCTGCTGGAACAGTCCATGCTGGAGGACATGCGCCCGGCCGAAGGTGGCACACAAATTGTCATGGGTCAGGCGAAGCTCGACGGCGTCCTCACCTCGCTTAAGTCCGCGGTCGACGGCGCTGCCGCCGCGGGACGGGAAGCTGTGCTGGTGTGCGCGCCGGCCTTGCGTCCAGCCATCCGCCGCCTCGTGGCCGCTCCCGACGGCGGTGTTCCCGTCTTGTCGTACCGCGAAGTGACGTCCGCCAACATCCGCATCGAGACGGTGGGGGTGGTCCGTTATGCAGAAGCGCTACAAGCTTAGCGGCGCGTCGCTGGAAGCCATCAAGGAAAAAGCCCTGCAGCAGTACGGGCCAGGGGCGCGGATCATTGCAGCCGAGAAAGTCACCAACCCGGGCATTGTGGGCTTGTTCGCAGCTGCCAGGTTCGAGGCGACGGTGGAGGTTGCAGAGGTTGCGGTCGCTGCTCCGGTTACTCCGGCCGGCCCTGTTCACGAGCTGCATGGTCCGGCTATAGCAGCCCTGCTGGAACGTGCCGACGCAGCCGAACTCGAGTTCCACAAGCCCGCCCCCGCGCCGGTTTCCACGGCCTCGCCGGACTTCGCAGGCCTGCTGGAACAGCTGGGCAAGGAACTCCAGCCAGCTTCGCCGGCGCCACCCGTGCCCCTTCAGGTGACGTTGCCGCCGTCGGCCGCTGTCCCCGTTCCGGTCCCTGCCCCGATGACGGGCGACGGAAACCTCATCATGCTCTTGGGCCTCGGGGACGACGCCCTCGGACCCGCCTTGGCGATGTCCATCGCTGCAGGTGGCTCGGACGTACGCACCGCCGGCGAGCTCAGCGCCTTCGGTCACCTCCACGTGCAGGGCAGGCAAGGCGCGACGGCGGCTCGCGCCCAGGCGGTGCTGACCGGACAGACCGTGGTGGTGGCCTTCGGGCTCGGACGGCCGCGCGACGTCCCGGCGACGGCCGCCCACATCGCGAGCCTCGCCGCCGACCAGCTCTGGATCGTCGCGGACGCCCGGCACAAGCACGAGGACACCAGGATTTGGGTGCAGGCCCTCCAAGGCTTACTGGCGGGGGAGTCTGCGGCAGTGAGCGCGCTCGCCGTCATTGGTGCGTCAGAAACAGCAAGTCCGGAGACGATTGATGGACTCGGCATTCCCGTTGGCTGGGTCGACGGCAATCCGGCCACCGCGCCGGCCTTCGGAAAGGTACATTGAAAGCATGTTGGTACTGACGCGTAAGCCGGGCGAAAAGATCATGATTGGCGATGACATTGTCATTACCGTCATGGAAGGGCGTGGCGACGGTGTTCGGATCGGAATCGAAGCGCCCCGTGGTGTGTCCATCCAACGGAGCGAGGTAGTGGAAGCGATAGCCGCAGCCAACCTTGCCGCAACCCAGGCCGGCCCCGACGCCGAAGAGCTCCTGGCCGCCCTCCGTCCCCCTGCTCCCTCCGCCTAGCACCCTCTCTCACGTCCCGCCCCCTTTGGTGGACGCTCTTTCACGTCCTGTCGCCTTTTGGTGGTCGCTCTTTCACGTCCTGTCGCCTTTTGGTGGTCGCTCTTTCACGTCCTGTCGCCTTTTGGTGGTCGCTCTTTCACGTCCTGTCGCCTTTTGGTGGTCGCTCTTTCACGTCCTGTCGCCTTTTGGTGGTCGCTCTTTCACGTCCTGTCGCCTTTTGGTGGTCGCTCTTTCACGTCCCGTCGCCTTTTGGTGGACGCTCGCTCACGTCCCGTCCCCTTTTGGTGGACGCTCGCTCACGTCCCGTCGACTGGCATTAACGTACTCGCTATTCTGGGGCTTGCAGGCGGAAGTCGAAGGGGCTGGAGTCCATGGGCTACTTCATTCTGGTCATCGCACAGACGGTCGCGTTGCCCATCGTCGCCGCCAGCTTCGAACTCGCCATCAATGGCGGCGATCCTGTCTTAGTATTCGGCAAATGGTGGGTGTTTTGGGGTGTCGGCACACGGCTGGTTGTTGCGGGCGTAGCGCAGGTCTCGGGCAAGGGCCCGACCGCTGCGATCCTCGGTGCCCCCATCCCGACGGTCCAGGAAAAGCAACTGACCCGGGAACTAGGTATGGCCAACGTGGGTATGGGGCTCGCGGGTCTTCTCGCACTGGTACCGGGTTGGGCGCTTCCCTCGGGGCTTGCCGGCGGCGCCTTCCTTCTCATCGCGGGCATCATGCACGTACCCAAGAAGAATAAGAACGCCAAGGAAGCGCTGGCCACCTGGACTGACCTCATCGTTGGAGCCGCCGTGTTGGTCCTTGCAGCCTACGTTCTATTCCGAGCCGGTGCCGGCTGAAGGCAGTGGGATGTGAGAGAGCGTCCGCCAGAAGGCAGTGGGATGTGAGAGAGCGTCCGCCAGAAGGCAGTGGGATGTGAGAGAGCGTCCGCCAGAAGGGGCGGGATGTGAGAGAGCGTCCGGCAGAAGGGGGCGGGATGTGAGAGGGGGATGGACCGGAAGCTAGCCCAGCCCCAGGAAGTCCCGGAGCGTCGGCAGGGTGGCACCCTGTACCGCAGCGATCGCGCGGTGGACATTCGCATCTCGAGCCAGGAGCGCCAGATCGTCAGAACCACCAAAACCATCGGAGCCAGCCAGGTCAGGACCAGCGTCGAGCTGCGGACTCTGGGAGACCGTACCGGAGCCCAAAGGCCCCTGCAGCAGCGAGACATTGGCCGCAACGGCGTGGTCAATCTCCCCCAGCAATGCAGTCATTCCGCGTCGGTGATCCTCGAGAAGTTCGGGCCACATGCCGGGCGGTGCGATCGAAATGAGGGCTGGAAGCGTCAAGCGGTCCGGAGCTTTCCATTCGGAGGCAAGGGCCGAGGCTTCGACTCCGCGTGCCAAGGACTCAAACCGGAGATTTTCGAGGACTTTTTCGAGCTCGGCCGCAGTGAAGTTCAGCCGGTGCCAGTTGCCTGCCCGGAGATGCAGGAGCTGCGTTTCGAGCAGGAAAAGCAAGAAATCAAGTTGCCTTCGCTCGCGCCACAGCGTTGCCGATAGCTCGTCCGCCCCCACGGTTCCCCAATTCGTTTTATGGCCCGCCAAAATCACGATTTGGCAGGGTTTATGTTTACTTCAGTTGAGCGTACACGCAGAGTCGATTTCAGGTGGTATGTTCACTGAACACATACCTGAATGAAGTCCCATAACGTCGCTGCGATTGGTCTCTAAGCGTCCTTTCGGAACTACGCATCCCAGGTCCTTGCAACTCAATAATCCGGTCTCATGGGGGGACTCACTTTTGAATCGCGAACAGCGCAACGAGCTGGTGTTGCAGCACCTTCCGCTCGTTGGTTACTTGGTCTCTGACCTCTGCGCGCGCGCCTCGCATTTGTCGCGCGACGATTTTGCTTCTGTTGGCTCCGTGGCGCTCATTACGTCAGCTGATTCCTTCGACCCGGACCTGGGTGTTCCGTTCGGCGCGTTTGCCCGCCGGCGGATCGTAGGGGCGTTCGCGGACGAAATGCGGGCCGGGGATTGGGCCACCCGCTCAGCGCGCAAACGAATCAAGGAAACTTTGGCTATCCAGGAGACCTTAACGGGTGTGCTGGGACGGGGACCGAGCGTTGCCGAGATGGCCTCGGCCCTGGGCGTCGAGCGCAGTTACGTCGAGGCAGCCATGGCCGATGCTGCACGGACCCTGACCTCGCTCGACGAGGTTGTGGTGGACACTGTGGCGTCGACTGCTGAATCGCCGGAACACTCCGTCCTGGCCGACGAGCGCATCAAGTACCTTCGGGCCGCCGTCGAGGCCTTGCCTGAAAAGATGCGCTTCGTGATCCAGGAGATCTACCTGGCTGGGCGGTCCGTTAAGGAGCTCGCCGAGGAGCTGGGTTCCACCCATGCCGCAGTGTCGCAGCAGCGGGCCGAGGGAATCCGACTCATGCGCGACGGCCTGGCCGCCCACTACGCCGACACGCCGGATCAGGTCTTCGAACCTGAATCGAGGATCACCGCGCGGCGTCGGAATGATTATCTTTCCGCGCTGGCCACGGCGACCACCGGAGGGATCACCCGCGGCCTGGGCCTGGGCACTTCGCTCAACAGCGCCGTCTAGAACAGCGCCGTCCAGGCAAAGGAAGGCCGGGCCGCTGAGCGACCCGGCCTTTCGGTTTTTGGCACCAGTACTACTGCGCCTTCGGCACACGCCGGAGTACGACGGCGGCAAGCACTGCCGCTCCAGCCATCAGGACCAGCCCAATCGCCGCAGTGATGTGGACGCCGGATTCGAAAGCGACCCGGGCGGCGGCGGTGAGTGCTTCCGACAAAGGAGCCGGGAGCGCGGAGGCTGCATCAACAGCGCCTGCCAGTGTTTCCCCGGACTTCCCTGCGGCTTCGGTGGAGACGCCGTCCGGAATGATGAGGTTGTGCTGGTAGGACGCGGTGAGGATGGAGCCCAGCACGGCCGTTCCCAGCAGTGAACCCAGCTCGTAGCCGGTCTCGGAGATGGCCGATGCCGCGCCGGACTTGGCTGCCGGAACGGATGCAAGGATGAGGTCGTTGGAGATGGTCTCCGCTGCACCCACACCCACGGCCAGTACCGTCAGGGCTGACAGCAGGAAGACCGGGCCGCTGCCGTGGTCGCCCACGACGGCAATCAGGTACCCCACGGCGCTCAGCGTCAGTCCGCCGGCCACGACGAATCCTGGCCGCACGCGCTTGACCAACGGCACCACCAGCAGACCTGCGATCACTGTTGCCAAGAGTGCCGGAATCATGGCGATACCTGCCTCCATGGGGGACTGCCCCTCCACCAGTTGCAGGTGCTGTGCGAAGAAGTAGATGAAGCCCGTCATGGAGAACAGGGACAGCACGTTGGCTACGATTGCCGTGCTGAAGACCTTGTTCTTGAACAGGCTGACGTCCAGCATGGGGTTGTCGATCCTCTGCTGCCGACGGACGAAGAGGACACCCATCACCAATCCGAAGAGCATGAAGGCTGCGGCGGATGCCCCGAATCCGTGGACGGCGAATTCCTTGATGCCGTAGACGAACGGCGCCATGGTGAACACCGACAGGGCAATGCTCGGCACATCCACGCGGCCCGGGTTGGCGTCCTTGGACTCCGGAATCAGTACCCGGCCAAAGGCGAGGAGCGGCAGCAGGAGGAAGGTTGCCACCAGGAAGACGGCGCCCCACCAGAAGTGTTCCACCAGCCAACCGCCGAAGATCGGGCCCAAGGCAGCGCCACCGGAGAAGCCGGCAGCCCAGACTGCGATCGCGAGCCGGCGCCGGTTGGGATCGGTGAAGATGTTCCGGATCAGGGACAACGTGGACGGCATCAGCATTGCGCCGAAGACGCCAAGGGCGGCGCGGCCGGCTATGAGCCATTCAGCGGAAGGCGCGAACGCCGTAGCAGCCGAAACCGCCGCGAAGCCGGTGCTGCCGATCAGGAGCAGCCGCCGTCGTCCTACCCTGTCGCCGAGGTTGCCCATGGAGACGAGGAGTGCGGCCAGCACCAGCGGATAAGCGTCGACGATCCACAGAAGCTGCACGCCACCTACGTCCAGGGAGCGGGCAATTTCCGGCAGGGCGAACGTGAGCGCGGTGTTGTCGACGGCCACCAGCAGCACCGGGAACATCAGGAGTGCAAGGGCCGTCCAGTCACGCCACGGTGCTGCCGGACCCGTGGTGGGCTGAGCGGAACGGGGTGCTTGGGTTGAGGACGGCGAGAACATGGTTCTTACTGTACCGTCCAGACGGTATAGTTTCAAATAGGTCCCCCAGTAAGCCTTTAGGGAATGATGTACACATGCCACGAAAACCAGTTGCCCGGGACGCCGTCCTGGATGCCTACGAAGCCCTCCTTATCGAGGTAGGGGAGCGCGCCGCCACGCTTGACGCCGTCGCCAAGCGGGCAGGGGTGTCCAAGGGCGGGCTGCTCTACCACTTCCCCAACAAGGAAGCCCTGATCAGCGCCCTGTTGGAGCGCCTGGATCTGTTGGCGAAGGAAGACATCGAACAGATGAAGGCTGCGCCGGACGGTTCAGCCGCATACTTCATCCGCTCCTCGCTATGGGCCGGTACTCCCATGGACCGCGCTTTCGTAGCCGCCACCCGCCTGGCCGAGGTAGCCCATGAAGAGACCAGGCGCAGGTTCGCCGGCATCCAGCAACAGTGGCTGGACGTCCTGGCGGAGGACGTTGGCCCGGAAGTCGCGAAGGCCGTCAGTTACATGGGCGACGGCCTGTATTTCAACGCAATGTTTGAGGGCGGTCAGGGAGACGGCAACGCCGGGCGGGAGGCCGACGTCGAGATCCTGCTGGGAGTCTTGGACCGCCTGCGGAAGTAGCGGGACATCCATTTGCGGCGGCGCCCGCCGCGTAGGACAATTAACCCTTGTGGCCTGCCCTGATCGGGGCCGCGTACAACTGAACATGCCTTTGATCTGCGGCGGGAGAGTCCTGCAAGCACGTGATGCAGGCGCCGTAGGAGCAAACCCTCCCCAGGAATCTCTCAGGCCCACGCACCGCCGCGGCGAGGCAACTCTGGAAAGCAGCAGACGTCCCCGGACGTTGTGCTCACCGACGGTGCAAGCGTGTTTGTTCAAACAACGCGCGGAAACTCTCAGGTCCAATACAGAGCGGGGAGGAACCCGAGCCACTGTGGCGTACCCAACGCCGCCCAAGTATTGGAGTTCCTTCGTGACGGTTAGTTCTGCCTCCACCACCTTCGTCGATCGGCATATCGGCGCCCGCCGCCAGGCCGACATTGAGACCATGCTCAAGTCCGTCGGCTACGACACCGTCGATTCGCTGGTCGACACCGCCGTTCCGAACGACATCCGCCAGGACGTCGCCCTCACCTTGCAGAACGCGCTGAGCGAAGTTGAGGTCCTTGCCGAGCTGCGCAAGCTCGCCTCCAAGAACAAGACGGCCGTCCAGATGATCGGCCAGGGCTACTACGACACCATCACCCCGCCGGTCATCCGCCGCAACATCCTTGAATCCCCGGCCTGGTACACCGCTTACACCCCGTACCAGCCCGAAATCTCGCAGGGCCGCCTTGAAGCACTCCTGAACTTCCAGACCATGGTGCAGGACCTCGTTGGCCTGCCGATCGCCAACGCCTCCCTGCTGGACGAAGCAACCGCCGTGGCCGAAGCCGTCCTCATGATGCGCCGCGCCAACAAGAACAAGGCCGTGCAGGACGGCAAGACTGTGCTCGACGCAGACTGCCTGCCGCAGACCATCGCCATCGTGAAGGGGCGCGCCGAGGCTCTCGGCTTCGAGGTTGAGGTTGCCGATCTTTCAGCCGGCCTTCCGGAAGGTGCCATCAACGGCGTCGTCCTCCAGCAGCCCGGTGTTTCCGGCCGCGTCTTCGACCACTCCGCCGTCATTGCCGAGGCCAAGGAACGTGGCGCACTGGTCACCGTTGCCGCCGACCTCCTTTCCCTGACGCTCATCACCCCTCCGGGTGAGCAGGGCGCCGACATCGCTGTGGGTTCCGCCCAGCGCCTGGGTGTTCCGCTGTTCTTCGGCGGCCCGCACGCGGCCTACATGGCCGTCCAGAAGGGTCTCGAGCGTTCCATGCCGGGCCGCTTGGTGGGCGTTTCCAAGGACGACGCCGGTGTCCCCGCCTACCGTCTGGCACTGCAGACCCGCGAACAGCACATCCGCCGCGAGAAGGCCACGTCCAACATCTGCACCGCGCAGGCGCTGCTGGCCATCGTCGCTTCGATGTACGCCGTCTACCACGGCCCCGAAGGCCTGAAAGCGATCGCCGAGACCGCCCACAGCCACGCCCGCACGCTCGCAGCGTCCCTGAAGGCTGCCGGCGTCGAGGTCCTCCACGGTTCGTTCTTCGACACCATCACCGTCCGCGTCCCGGGCAAGGCAGCAGAGATCGTCGCCGCCGCCGAGGCCAAGGGCATCAACCTGCGTGGCATCGATGCTGACACTGTTGGCATCTCCGTTGATGAGACGACGACGGCGGCGGTTGTGGCCGACGTCGCGGGCGTGTTTGGCGCTTCGGTCACCGAAGCCGCTGAGGGCTTTGCGCTCGAAGGTTCCGTTGAGCGCACCAGCGATTTCATGCAGCACCCGGTGTTCAACACCCACCGTTCCGAAACCCAGCTCCTGCGCTACATCCGCAAGCTCTCTGACCGCGACCTCGCGCTGGACCGCACCATGATCCCGCTCGGTTCCTGCACCATGAAGCTCAACGCCACTGCCGAGATGGAAGCCATTTCCTGGCCGGAGTTCGCCTCCATCCATCCGTTCGCTCCGGATTCCCAGACCGAGGGCTGGCGTGAGCTCATCAGCGACCTCGAAGCCCAGCTGACCGAAATCACGGGCTACGACCAAGTCTCCATCCAGCCCAACGCCGGTTCCCAGGGCGAGCTCGCGGGCCTGCTGGCCATCCGCGGCTACCACCTCTCCAACGGCGACGACCAGCGCAACGTCTGCCTCATCCCCGCTTCCGCGCACGGCACCAACGCAGCCTCGGCTGTGCTGGCCGGGATGAAGGTCGTGGTGGTGGCCACCGCTCCCGATGGCACCATCGACCATGTTGACCTCAAGAACAAGATCGAAGCCCACCGCGACGCCCTTTCGGCCATCATGATCACCTACCCGTCCACGCACGGTGTCTACGACGCCGACGTCCGCGAAGTCTGCGATGCCATCCACGAGGCCGGCGGCCAGGTCTACATCGACGGCGCCAACCTCAACGCGCTCGTGGGCCTGGCCCAGCCGGGCAAGTTCGGCGGCGACGTATCGCACCTGAACCTGCACAAGACCTTCTGCATCCCGCACGGTGGCGGCGGACCCGGCGTTGGCCCGGTCGCAGCTAAGGCGCACCTTGCGCCGTTCATGCCCGGTGACGCAGCATCCTGGACCGAAGGCAACGACGTCCCGATCTCGGCATCACGATTCGGTTCCGCCGGTGTCCTCCCGATCTCCTGGGCCTACGTAAAGCTCATGGGCGGCCAGGGCCTCACCGAAGCCACCAAGTCCGCGCTGCTGGCCGCCAACTACATCGCTTCCCGCCTCAACGACCACTTCCCGGTGCTCTACACAGGTGAAGGCGGCCTCGTAGCCCACGAGTGCATCCTGGACCTCCGTGAACTGACCGCAAAGACCGGCGTCACCGCCGAAGACGTGGCCAAGCGCCTCATCGACTTCGGCTTCCACGCTCCCACCCTGGCCTTCCCGGTAGCCGGCACGCTGATGGTGGAACCCACCGAGTCCGAAGACCTCGTGGAGATTGATCGCTTCATCGAAGCCATGATCACCATCCGCAAGGAGATCGACCAGGTGGCCAACGGCGACTTCGCCGTGGAGAACTCGCCGCTGCGCAAGGCACCCCACACGGCTGCCGCCGTCGTAACTTCTGATTGGGACCGCGCTTACCCGCGCGAGCAGGCCGCCTTCCCGGTCCACCACCTCAAGCAGGACAAGTACTTCCCGCCCGTCGGCCGCATCGACGGCGCAGCAGGAGACCGCAACCTGGTCTGCTCGTGCCCGCCGATCGAAGACTTCGAAAACTAAGGACTGGCCATGACTGAGAACTACACCGCTCTCTACGAAGAGCACAAGAAGCTCGGCGCGTCCTTCACCGACTTCGGTGGCTGGCAGATGCCGCTCAAGTACTCCTCCGAGCTGGCCGAGCACCATGCAGTCCGCAAGTCCGCAGGCTTGTTCGACCTCTCCCACATGGGCGAAGTTTGGGTCACCGGTCCCGAGGCCGCCGCGTTCCTCGACTACGCCCTGGTGGGCAAGATCTCCGCCATGGCCGAGGGCAAAGCCAAGTACTCGCTGATCTGCCAGGAAGACGGCGGCATCATCGACGACCTCATCACCTACCGGCGCGGTCCGGAAAAGTTCCTGGTGGTGCCGAACGCCGGCAACGCGAAAGTTGTGGCTGACGCCCTTGCCGAGCGGGCGGCCGGTTTTGATGTCCTGGTTAAGGACGCCTCTGCCGAGACCTCGCTGATCGCTGTCCAGGGTCCGCGCGCGGAAGCCATCCTCTTGCGCCTCATGCCCGCCGAGCAGCACGCCTTGGTCACCGAGCTGAAGTACTACGCGGCAGTCGAGGTCGGGTTCACGTTCGACGGCGGCACCCAGGAACTGCTGTTGGCGCGCACCGGTTACACCGGCGAAGACGGCTTCGAGATCTTCGTGGCCAACGACTCCGCAGCTGCCCTGTGGCAGGCCATCGCGGAGACTGCAGAAGAAGGCGAGCTTACCCCCGCCGGCCTCGCCTCCCGCGACTCCTTGCGCCTCGAAGCCGGCATGCCTCTTTACGGCAACGAACTCTCCCGCGAAGGAAACCCCTTCGCCGCAGGGCTCGGACCCGCGGTGGCACTGTCCAAAGAAAGCGACTTCGTCGGCAAAGACGCACTCGCTGCCCTGAAGGCAGACGGCGCAGGCTCCACCAGTGGTCGCAAGCTCGTCGGCCTCAAAGGCCTGGGCCGCAGGGCCGGACGTGGTCACTACCCGGTCCTCAAGGACGGCGCAGTGGTTGGCGAAGTCACCTCCGGCCAGCCCAGCCCCACGCTCGGCTACCCGGTAGCGTTGGCGTATGTTGACGTCGAGCACACTGAGCTTGGCACCGCCCTGGACATTGACCTGCGCGGTAAGAGCGAGCCGTTCGAAGTCGTCGCACTGCCGTTCTACAAGCGCACCAAATAAGAGTTTTTGTACACATAACGCCCTTATGAAGCCTCTTTGAGGGCATCAGCTGTACAAAAACTCCATGGTTTTTCATTCACCACACGAAAAGGAAACAGAATGCCCAAAGTAGCGCCCGAACTTCAGTACTCCGACGAGCACGAGTGGGTCTCCCGCGGCGAGGGAAACCTCGTGTCCGTTGGTATCTCCGAGGTTGCCACCGACGCACTGGGTGACATCGTGTACGTTGACCTGCCCGAGGTCGGTTCGACTGTGACCGCAGGCGCGACCTGTGGCGAAGTTGAGTCCACCAAGTCCGTCTCGGACCTGTACTCGCCCGTCACTGGTGAGGTCACGGAGATCAACGACGCCGTTGTTTCGGACCCGGCCCTGATCAACAACGATCCCTACGGTGCCGGCTGGCTGTTCAAGGTTGCCGCTGAGTCCGAGGGCCCGCTGCTCTCGGCGGAGGAGTACGCCTCCAAGAATGGCGGAGACCTCTCCTAATTCCAGCGCCCGAGTCCGATTCGGGGGTTCACTGCGGACCGTGCCGTTCCCACGGCATGTTCTGCAGCAAGACCCCGAACCGGAGGCAGCAGGGCGTAGCGTGGGATTGTAGAACTGAATAGTATTGCGACGCCGGGTTGCCGCCTTTGGGGGCCATCCGGCGTCGTGCTTCGGTCGTCTTCCGCCACAAGCGGGGGAGGCCATCCGGCAGGACCATCTGCCGGACCGTTTCAAGCTGTATTAAGGGATCCCGACCATGGCTGTTGGTGTTTTCGATCTGTTCTCTGTGGGTATTGGTCCGTCGAGTTCGCATACTGTGGGGCCGATGCGGGCTGCTGCTGTGTTTGCTGGTGAGTTGAAGGACGCTGGTGTTCTGGGCTCGGTGGCGTCGTTGCGGGTTGATTTGTATGGGTCGTTGGCTGCGACGGGGCGTGGTCACGGGACCATGACGGCCACGCTGTTGGGCTTGGAGGGTTACCACCCCGAGCTGATTCTGCCTGATGAGGTGGAGGAGCGGCTGGCTGGGATTGCGGAGAGCGGTGTGTTGAACCTTGCTGGTGCTTCGGGTGGGGGTGTGGAGTTGCCGTATGCGGTGGAGGATATGGTGTTGCATCCGTTGACGGTGTTGCCGCGGCATAC
>NZ_VNFK01000018.1 GCF_007786235.1 Paenarthrobacter nitroguajacolicus
AGCTCCACACAACACCCGGAGGTCCTCTTTATCGCGTTACTCCCAGCCCCGTGTCATCAACCTGCCGGGACAATACATCTAGACTTCCCACACAGCCACCGATCCCACCAAGCCACTTCTCTCGACAGCTACCCCTCGACAAAGGAGCACCAATGCCAGAACGTACAGCCACCATCGCAAGCCGCGTCGGCCTCCATGCCCGCCCGGCCGCCATCTTCGCCGAAGCCGCCGGCGACCTTGATCTCGACATCACCATTGCCCGCCAGGGCGAGCCGGCCGACGACGCCATGGACGCTGCCAGCATCCTTTCCCTCATGAGCCTGGGTGCCGCACACGGTGACGTTGTGGTGCTGCGCGCCGAAGGCGAAGGCGCGGATGCAGCCCTGGACAGCCTGGTGAAGATCCTCGAAACGGACCACGACGCCTAGCAGGGACACGCAAACTCCTTAGGGACGCAGAAAGAGCCTGGTGCCACCCGAATATGGGTGGCGCCAGGCTCTTTACGTGTCCTTACGGACCGGCCAGCTCGTCGAGGTGGCGTGCGAGCATGCTGAGCATCGGACTCGCATCCGGCAGTTCCCCGCTCCACAGGCCATGCATCGCGATTCCGTCCAAGAGTGCGCGCAGCCGCTGTGCTTCATACTGGGGGTCGCGTCCCCTGGAGAACTGACCCGCTTCGGTCAGGATCTGAATGGCAGCGCCACATGCGCGATCGACTGCGTCGCTAAGCCTGATGGCAGCAGGGCGAAGCTCGCTGTCGGTCAGCGAAAGGACCCCGAGCTGGACTTGCGCCACCAATTCCATGCGCCGTTCCTTGTCGAGAGGGAGCAACTGCAGCAGCAGCTCATCAACCAGTGCCCGGCCGGTCAGCTCGAGGGCGGCCACCCTGGCAGTGACTCGGTCCTCAATGAGTTGCAGGCAGTACTCCCGAAGGGCATGCTGCGTGGCAAACGCACGGCGCAACGAAGCAGCGGCAATGCCGGCTTCCGCTGCAACCCCGCGCACGGACAGGCCCGCGAGCCCATCACGTTCCAGAACACGTAAAGACGCCTCCGCAATCGCTTCCGTGCGTGCCTCTGCGTCGATTCTCCGCGGCATGGATTCAGCGCGAAGGGGTTGTAGCCGGCATGGCGCGGGCGGGTTTCTTGGGCCAAATCGTGTAGCTCACGGCCCACAGGAAGTCGATTGCGAAGATGATGCCCAGGATGCGAAAGAATCCCGCGAGGGCCGAGGTTCGTTCCGCGTCGTTGACCAGGAGGATGATTGCCCCCAGGGTCGCAGCGGCGATGGCCACCGCCAGCGCTGTAAGAAGTACATCCCGCCAGCACTTGACCGTATAGCGGGTTCCCGTGAGTCGTTCCGGTGCAGGTCCGCCGGCGAATCGGTGCTGGAAGTGCGCATCGGCCCATGCCACCATACGTTTGCCGTAGGCGATGGAGACGCCAATGTAGATCGCCGCCAGCCCGTGCTGCCATGAGGCAGTTCCCCCACCGAGCAGGTCGACGGCCACCAAGGCAAGCAAGACAGCATCGATCACTGGGGCAAGGATCAGGAGAGCTCCACCCAAACGGGGGCGCCGCAACAAATACCGTGCCGCAAGCCCGGCAAGAATCGCCACCCAGAACGCAACTTCACACACCACGATTGCGAACAGAATCATTTACGGCCCCCAGAAGCTATGCCCCGCCAATCCTTATTAGTACGAGTGTACTCATAAAATTCCCGGGAGAGGCTCGAGGCACCTGGTCTACTTCGGCGCTTCGCCGTTCAAGTAGGCAGCAATCGACGCTTCCGTTGGCTTGACGTCCCTAAGCTCTTCCGACAGGTAGCCTTCAATGACCCTTGGATCCACATAGGACGAGCGCGCCACCGAGGGCGTATTGCCCAAGAGGTCCGAGGTCTCCTTGATGGCGCGCACAATGGCCTGCCGGGGAGTGCCCTTATGGCCTGACTTGATGAGGCTCATGGCCGCTGCCGCCGTCCCCTTCCACGTACGGAAATCCTTGGAGGTGTACGCCTCTCCTGCGATGCCGCGCAGGTATTCGTTGATCATGGACGCATCCACCGATACCCAGGTCCCATTGGCCTGGTAAGCCAACAGCCGCTCCTTGCCCGGCCGTTCCGCGAGGGGCTCGAGGAAGGCCGCCAACGCGGGGTCATGAATGGAGGTGTCCCACAGCTGGCCGCTTTTACCGGGGAACTTGAGGAAGACGTCCGGCCCCTCCACGCGCGCGTGGCGGCAGCGGAGGGTGGTGAGCCCATAGGAGCCGTTCTGCTTCATGTAGATCTCGGAACCCACGCGGAGCGCGCCGAGGTCCATGAAGCGCACTGCAGCGGCGAGGGTCTGCTGCCGCGGGTCTGCAGCGTCCTGGAGGTGGACCGTCACGTTGCGGCGAACCGTTGGCAGCACCAAGCCCAGTTTGGCCGCGCGAATGAACTTCTCAGTGTCCTTCCGCTCCCGCCATCCGGGGTGGTAGATGTATTGGCTCCGCCCTGCGGCATCGACGCCGGTGGCCAGGATGTGCCCATGCTCGAATGGGCTGATCCATACATCGGTCCATGCAGGCGGGATCGCCAGCGCATTGATGCGCTGGCGATCCTCCTTGCTGACCAGGCTTCCGTCCGGGTGGCGGTAGCTGAAGCCCTTCCCTGCCTTGCGGCGGACAATGCCGGGCTTATTTAGGTCGCTTCGCTTCAGCCGGGGCACAGTTTCTTCGCCCTTTTTCGATCCGCGGAGTCCCGGTGACCGGCTAAGCCTCGTCCGGATCGGTTACGGCTGCACCGGCGTTCATGATCTCTGCGTTGATCATCCAGACCAGCTGCTCAAGGCGGGCGATAAACGCGTGCAGCAGGTCCGCCGTCGTGGGATCTTCCTCATCCACCTCGTCATGGACGTCGCGCATGGTCTGGACAGCGCGTTCCACGCGGTCGGTGACCAGCTTGACGGCGTTCTTGGTGTTGACCAGGCCCGCGGGGAATTCCTCCAAACGGGTGCCCTTGGCGATGGTTGCGCTCCGGCCGTCAGGCAGGGCGTGGAGGGCACGCATGCGCTCGGCGGTGTCGTCAGCGAACTGTCGGGTGGCCAGGACAAGCTCGTCCAGCTGGAGGTGAAGGTCGCGGAAATTGGGCCCCACGATGTTCCAGTGGGCCTGCTTCCCCTGAAGCTGAAGCTCGATAAGGTCTGTCAGGACAATCTGAAGGTTGTCTGCAAGCTGCTGTGACGCTTTCATGTGTTCCTCTCTTGGACGTTCATTTGAGCAAATAACGTATCGCCGAATATCCCGGCAACTGCCCAATCATCAAGTGACGACTTCAACAAGCCTTTCATAAGGGTGCTTAGTAGTACAATGAGGAGTGTCCGTGTTCACGACTGGCGAACTTCGCAACAGAGCGAAGGCCGGAGCGTGATAACGGCAAAGGCACTTTGAGGCCTCGCCGGCCTCAAAGTACTGGCATAACTAAATCGAAGTAAATCGGAATGCATAGTTGGGAATCTGCGATTCACCCAAGATTCCCCCAGAAAGGAATGTGCTGACCATGAATACGCTTCTGATCATTGCTGGTGTAGTAGCAATTGTTCTCCTTCTTGTGGGCGGTTTCTCGCAGGCCCTGAACTGGTTGCTGTGGGTAGGCGTCATCCTCCTCGTTATCGCAGCCATCGGCTGGCTGCTGAGCTTCATGTCTGGTCGCAGGGGACACACGGTATAAAGCGAGATAGAGCCGGCGCCCCACCCCTCAGAGGTAATCCTCCGGTGTCGGAGATCAGCCGCCGTCCGCAGCGCTGCCTGTAGCTGAGGGCGGCGGCGCCGCATCAGGATCCTTGGGCGTGGGGAACTCGTCGTCAGGCGCTTCAGGGACTCCCTGCGCGGGCCGCTCAGCTGTTTCGCGCTCGTCACCCTGACCAGGCATTTCTTGCTCTGGTGTAGGCGTACCGTAGCCGCCGGGCTCGCTCTCCGGGTCCACGCGGTGCTCATCCTGGCTCATGTTGTTCCTCCTTGGAAATCCGTTGAAGCCCCGACCAAAAGTTCGAGGAATGCTGACAGTCCGACCGTAGTCCGGCGCACCGTCGGCGTCCACCAATCGCTAGCGGAGGTGCGTGAATGGTCGAGCCGGAGCAGGCTCCACGAATCGGCAGGAACGAATCCACTGAAGAGCGGATGGACCGCAATTGGATGGAACTGATCCAGGAGTTGCGGGTACTTCAGACGGGCGTCCAGATTCTGGGCGGATTCCTGTTGACGCTGCCGTTCCAGGAACGATTCGAAAACCTGGACGACTGGCAACGGAACTTGTATCTCTTCAACGTGATGGTGGCCGCCCTCACTACCGTGCTCATTGTGCTCCCGGTCAGCGTCCACCGGCGACTCTTCCGCCGCGGGCTCAAGACCACCCTCGTATCCAGCGCTGATGTTGTCACCAAGTGGGCACTCGGTGGCGTCGCGTTGCTGATCACAGGCTCAGCCACGCTGGTCTTCGACTTTACGGCCGGGAGGACGGCGGGCCTCGTGGCCGGCGGTTTCATTGTCCTGGTCCTGCTCTTGCTGGTGGTAGGCACGCCCCTGTGGCTGCAAAGGCGGGCAGTGCGGATCAACGGACAATCCAAGGAAGGGTAAGCCATGCTGCGCCCCATCAAGGACCACCAAGCCGCCGGGAAGAACAGCGAGCCGAAACGCCACTGGGTCAAGGACCACGGTCTCCTCCTGGTGAACGTTGGCCTGTTCCTTGTGTTCCTGGGCGGAATGATCATCTCCGGTGCGGCCAGCTACAGCGAGGAGCAGCAAACCCACGGCGGGCCACCACTGGGCATCCTGCAGTACCTGGCCACGGGCCACTTCGTGGAAGCCGTCTTTGAGAACTGGGAATCGGAATTCCTGCAGATGGCCATGTACGTGGTCCTGACGGTGTTCCTCTTCCAACGAGGCTCCTCGGAGTCCAAACCGGTTGACAAGGACGCTCCCCAGGACGAAGACCCGCGCGATGCCAAAAAGACAGCCAAAACTCCTTGGCCCGTGAGGCGTGGCGGATGGGTCCTGAAGGTCTACGAACATTCGCTGTCGGGACTCCTTGCCCTGCTGTTCCTCGCGTCCTTCACCATGCACGCCATCGGTGGCACAGCTGCCTTTAACGAAGAACAACTCAGCCACGGCCTGCCGGAGGTCTCGACCTGGGAGTACGTAGCCTCCAGCCAGTTCTGGTTCGAGTCGTTCCAGAACTGGCAGAGTGAATTCCTGGCCGTAGCCGTCCTGGTGGGAGCCTCCGTCTACCTCCGGGAACGGGGTTCGCCGGAGTCCAAACCCGTCGCTGAACCGCATTACGAGACAGGCGCATAGCCAGCGAAGAAAGGAAGATGAACCTTGCCGGAAAAGAAAAACCCCAGCATCAAGGACCCTGGACTGTATGAAGAACTGCGCGACGACGGCGCCTCCAAGGAAAAGGCCGCCCGCATCTCAAACGCCGCCGCTGCCCGTGGAAGAAAAGAAGTAGGCCGCAAAGGCGGAAAGTCCGGGGATTACGACGATTGGACCGTGGACAAACTGAAAGCCCGCGCCAAGGAACTTGGTTTGAAGGGCTATTCGGGCAAGAAGAAAACCGAACTCATCTCCATGCTGCGAAACCACTAGCAATCCACGACGCCGGGTCACGCCTTTTTCTTGGCCCGCGCCTTAGGCTTGCTGGCAGTTTTGCTGGCGGCAGCGTCGTCGTCGGACGCCTTTTCCTTGCCGCGCTTCTTGTCGAGGCTGCGCTTGAGCGCTTCCATAAGGTCGATGACGTCGCCGCCTTCGCCCTCGCCTTCGACCACGCCGAACGTGGCCTCCGTGTCCAAGGCCTCGCCCTTCTCCAGCTTGGCCTCGATGAGGGTTTTCAACTGCGCCTGGTAATCGTCGGTGTATTCGTCGGGATCAAAATCATGCGCCATCGATTCCACCAGGGCCGAGGACATTTCGAGTTCCTTGTCTGAAATCTTGATGTCCGTCTCCAAAGACGGGAACTTGGCCTCACGGACTTCGTCGCCCCACAGGAGCGCCTGCAGCAGCAGCACATCGCCGCGCACGCGCAATGCCCCCAGCCGGGTCTTCTGGCGCAGCGCGTACTGGACAATGGCAATCCTGTCCGTGTCCTCCAGCGTCTGGCGCAGCAGCATGTAGGCCTTGGGGGATTTGGAATCAGGCTCCAGGAAATAGCTGCGCTCGTACATGATGGGGTCCAACTGCTCGGCGGGGATAAACTCCACCACCTCGATTTCTCGGCTGTTCTCCTCCGGCAGGGACTTCAATTCAGCCGCAGTCAGGACCACAGTCCGGCCCTCTTCCTCGTAGGCCTTGTCGATATCCTCGTAAGCCACCACTTCACTGCAAATTTCGCACTTACGCTGATACCTGATGCGCCCGCCGTCCTTATTGTGGACTTGGTGCAGGCCAATATCGTGATCCTCCGTGGCACTGTAGAGCTTCACTGGTACGTTGACCAGACCGAACGCGATAGATCCCTTCCATATGGCCCTCATGCACCCAGTCAACAGCACAAGCCAGCAGAGGAGAAGAGGTGGCAGGCAAGCAACAGGAGCGGGTGAACGTGGAAGGCCACGAACTCACCCTCACCAATCTGGGCAAAATCATCTACCCGGAAACCGGCACCACCAAAGCCGAAGTGCTGGAGTACTACGCCGCAGTGGCACCGTTCCTCATTCCTGCTGCGGCCAACAGACCCGTCACCCGCAAGCGCTGGGTCAACGGCGTAGGCACGGCTGAGCACCCCGGCCAGGTGTTCTTCCAAAAGAACCTGGAAGACTCCGCACCCAAGTGGATACCGCGTGCCACCATCCACCACTCTGACCACACCAACGACTACCCCATGGTCAACAACCTGGCCACGCTCACGTGGATGGCCCAGATCGCGTCCCTGGAGATCCACGTTCCGCAGTGGCAGGTGGACGCGTCCGGGAAACCCCTCAGGCCCGACCGTTTTGTGCTGGACCTCGATCCCGGTCCCGGCGCGGGCCTCCCCGAATGCGTCGAAGTTGCCACCCTGGCCCGCTCCATCCTGCAGGACATGGGCATGGATCCGGTCCCCGTCACCAGCGGCAGCAAAGGCATCCACCTTTACACAGGGCTGGATGGGACCCTGAAATCCGAGCAGGTTTCCGCCTTTGCACACGAACTGGCCCGCGCCCTGGAGTCCGACCATCCGGAGCTGGTGGTCAGCGACATGAAGAAATCCCTCCGCAAAGGCAAGGTCCTGGTGGACTGGAGCCAGAACAGCGGGAACAAGACCACCATCGTGCCGTACTCCCTGCGAGGCCGAGCCTTCCCTACCGTTGCCGCGCCCCGAACCTGGCGGGAACTCGGTTCCCCATCACTGGACCACCTCGACTACACAGCGGTGATGAAACGTGTTGCCACCGGAAAGGACCACTTCGCGTCCATTTCCGACCGTCACCTTCCGCCACACGGCGAGGATGCGGATGACGACGGCGGCGGTTCGGGCAGCCTCGGCGGCGCCTCCCGGGAGCGGCTGGTGACGGTGGAGAACCGTCTCGCCAAGTACGTCGGGATGCGCGATCCGGACAAGACCCCGGAGCCGTTTCCGTCGTCGTCGGCTGCTTCCGGCACCACAACCGGCATAGCGCCGTCCGGAAAATCGTCCACGGACCAGCCGAAGCCGGGTGACCCTCCGCCACCCGGCGGCATCTTCGTGATCCAGGAGCACCACGCCCGCCGGTACCACTTGGACTTCCGGCTGGAGCACGAGGGCGTGCTGGTTTCCTGGGCACTGCCGCGAGGGGTCCCGGAAACGCCGGACCGGAACAATTTGGCCGTGCACACCGAGGACCACCCCATGGACTATGCGAACTTCGCGGGAGTCATTCCCAAGGGCGAGTACGGTGCGGGGACCATCAGCATCTGGGACCGCGGCGAGTTCACCTGCGAGAAGTGGCGCGACGGCAAGGAAGTGATCGCCACGCTCACGGGCGAGCCCGGTGGTGGACTGGGCGGCACCAAACGCTTTGCGCTGATCAACACCGGGGATCGCTGGCTCATTCACCTGATGAAGGAGCAACCGGGTGGGAAGCGGACTGCCAAGGCCGCCCCAGCCAAGCCCCCGCCCTTGGAGCCCTCACCCCAGCCCATGCGCGACTACGCTCCCATGCTTGCCACGTCTGGATCGATCTCCGACTTGCACGGCGACGACTGGCTGTACGAGCTGAAGTGGGACGGCATCCGGGCAATCATCACGGGCACGGAGGGCAAGATCCGGTTGATGAGCCGCAACGGCAACGACCTCACGGCTACCTATCCCGAGCTCACCGACCGCAGTTGTTGGCCGGAGGGCGACTTCGTGGCCGACGGCGAAATCGTGGCACTCGGCAAGGGCTCCCGGCCAGACTTTGGGCGGCTGCAACTCCGGATGAACTTGGTAAAAACCGCGGACATCGAGCGTGCGCGGGCATCCGTCCCGGTGCAGCTCATGTTGTTCGACCTCCTGCACCACGACGGCGCGGACCTGAGTGGCCTGCCGTTCAGCGAGCGCCGCGAGAGGCTGACGGGGTTCGCGGGGCGATTGCGCGCGGGATGCCCACTTCACCTTTCAGCAGTCTTGGACCACGATGTGGAGGACCTCATGGCCAGCGCTGCCGAGCTTGGGCTGGAAGGCGTGATGGCGAAGAAGGCCGACAGCCGTTATGTGGCGGGTCGGCGCAGCAGGTCCTGGATCAAGCTGAAGTTGGAGCGGAGCCAGGAAGTGGTGGTGGGTGGTTGGCGGCCGGGTGCGGGTGCCCGGAGCGGGACGTTTGGCGCGTTGCTGCTGGGCATCCCCGAGGGCGACAAGCTGCATTACGTGGGCAGGGTTGGCAGCGGATTCAAGGATTGGCAGCTGCGGGACATCATGGAAGAACTGGAGCCCCGGGTTGTGCCTGACTCTCCTTTCGCCGATATCCCCCGTGAGGACGCTGCGGGTGCCACGTGGGTGAGCCCTGATCTTGTGGCGGAGGTGACGTTCGGCGAATGGACCGGCCCTGGCCGGCTAAGGCATCCCGTCTGGCGTGGTTGGCGTCCGGACAAGTCCGCTGCGGACGTGAGCCAGCCCAACTGACTGGCATTAGTGGTTGTTCTGAGCGCTCAAAACAACCACAAGTGCTAGTCAGTTGGGCTGGCTGCGTTAGCCGAGGCGACTACGAGGAATGCGGCATTTGTGGACGGCTGGTCCTGTGGATCGCCGTCACAGCTGCTCCTTGGCCCATGCGGCCGTGGGCTTGGTCGCGTTCCTTCAGGTGGCGGCGTTTGCCGCTACCGTCCGGCCACTGCCTGCCCTGGTCCGCTCCCAGTGCAACAGCAATGGTGGCCGGTTCGGGCATGGGAGCCATACCCATGGACTCCACCAAGTGGCTTGCTACCTCGGGGTTGATGTTCTCTGCTGAGTTGTTGGCAGTCATGGTTCTTCCTTTCCGCAATGAAACGAAGGGATTTCAATACTAGGTGCGCCGGAGACCGTTGTCTGCAGGATTTACCTGGACCCAGGATTTACCAGCGGACCTTCTTCTCCGTCTTGGCTTGCTTGCCGCTGGCGGACGTGGGCTTATGGCCCTTGCCCGTGCTTTGCCAGCCGGCCGGAGCGCCGCCCCCGGATTTGCTGGCGAGCATCGCCCGCTGGGCGTCAGTCAGTTTGGACTTGATGCCACCGGAAGCCGGAGCTTTGGAGGTGCTCTCCGGCGCAGTGTTCTCCGGAGTGTTGTTGTTGGAAGGGTTGGCAGTCATACGTGGACTCCTAAAGGTGTGAGTCCTGAAGAGACACTTGTCCCATGACGTTTGCGGTGCGAAAAAAGGCGTCGACAACGGGAACGGCATGGAGGCATGGCCTCAACAGGCGTGGATTTTTGTCAGGTCAAACGGGCAGCATGCTCAATGGCACACGCCGGTCTACTCAAAAATCAGTGTTCCCATGAGTCATACCCTAACCAAGATCCAGCGGATTTGTGAACCCCTTGGCTAGCATGGCAACCGTGACCCGGAGAATGTCCATCGCCACCACCCTCCGAGCTGCCGGCTGTGTATTCGCCGACGACGAAGCCAGGATCCTGATGGACGCCGCCCGGACTCCAGAGGAGCTGGCCCGCATGGTGGACCGGCGAATCGATGGGCTACCCCTCGAACACATTGTGGGATGGGTGGACTTCTGCGGGAGTCGCATGGTGGTGGAACCGGGCGTTTTCGTTCCAAGGCGCCGCACGGAGTTCCTGGTGCGACTGGCAGCGACACTCGCCAAGCCAGGCGCCGTCGTCGTCGATCTCTGCTGTGGTTCGGGAGCGATCGGTGCGGCGCTTAGCGAACTGCTGGGAAGTGCCGAGTTGCATGCTGCGGACATCGATCCGGCCGCGGTCCAGTGCGCCCGCCGCAACGTTGAGCCCCGCGGGGGTCGTGTCCATCACGGTGATCTTTACGAGGCACTGCCGCTCCACCTCAGGGGGCGCGTGGACGTCCTCCTCGCCAACGCACCCTATGTACCCACAGGGTCCATCGGGTTGATGCCGCCGGAGGCGCGGCTGCATGAGCCGGTGATGGCGCTCGACGGCGGCGTTGACGGTTTGGACGTTCAGCGTCGGGTTGCGCTGGGGGCGGCTCAGTGGCTGGCGCCGGGTGGGTGGCTGTTGATTGAAACCTCGGAGTCGCAGGCACCGGAGACCGCCGACATCATGGCGGTGGCCGGGCTCCTGGCGAGGGTGGTCTCGGAGGAGGCGCTGGACGCCACGGTGGTGCTCGGATCGATCCGCGGCACCGGGTAATCCATCAGTTTTTGACCCCGTTTTGGCCCTGTTAAGTGGGCTTGGCTAAACAATTTGGTAACAACGTGCTTTAAGGGGGCAAAACAGGTCAGCATCCGCGTCATTGCGGGGCAAAAGCGGGCAATGAGATGCAACACAGCTAGGCAATTTGCACCCTCAAAGGACCCAAAAATACGATCTCAACTCGGGTTTTCGGTCCAAAACGCGTAAAATTGAAACCCTGCCCAGAGCGGGGCAGCAGAAGTCGCAAGCAAATGACCTCCCTAGGAGAAGCCCAAATGCCCACAGACCAAAGCAACACCGTCTCTCCGGATGGCGCAAGGAACGCCACCGGGAATCAGGTATTGGCAGGCCACACCCCGGCCGCCACGAACGCAGCAAACGCAGTTAAGAACGCCAAGAAAACGAAGCTTCGCCCGAAGCGCCGGCTCAAAGAGTCCGACGTCAACGTGGTGAACAAGCCGATGCTGCGCAAAGCACTCGGCGGCACCATCGTCGGCAACACCATGGAATGGTACGACGTCGGTGTTTTCGGCTACCTCATCACCACCATGGGCCCTGTCTTCCTGCCAGAAGCAGACAAGTCCGTTCAGACACTCTTCCTTCTGGGCACCTTTGCCGCAACCTTCATCGCGCGCCCCCTCGGCGGCGTCGTGTTCGGTTGGCTCGGCGACAAGGTAGGCCGCCAGAAGGTGCTCGCAGCAACCCTGATGCTGATGGCGGCAAGTACGTTCGCCGTCGGACTCCTTCCCGGCTACGCGCAGATCGGCATCTGGGCCGCCGCGTTGCTGGTGATTCTGAAGCTCATTCAGGGCTTCTCCACCGGTGGCGAGTACGCCGGTGCCACAACCTTCGTCAGCGAGTACGCCCCGGATAAGCGCCGCGGTTACTTCGCCAGCTTCCTTGATATGGGCAGCTACATCGGCTTCGCCCTCGGTGCAGCCCTGGTTTCCGTCCTGCAGCTCACGCTGGGACAGGCAGCCATGGAGGAATGGGGTTGGAGGATTCCGTTCCTGATCGCCGGCCCGTTGGGCCTCATCGCGGTGTACTTCCGTAGCAAGATCGAGGAATCTCCCCAGTTCCAGGCCACCCTGGACGCCCAGGAAGCTTCCGCCAAGGATGCCGCATCCCAGGATGCCGCCGTCGCCAAGGGACCCATCGGCATCATCAAGGCCTACTGGCGCCAGATTGTGCTGGCCATGATCCTGGCAGCCGCAGCCAACACCGTTGGTTACGCACTGACCTCGTACATGCCCACGTACCTCACGGACTCCAAGGGCTACGATCCCGTCCACGGCACCTTGCTGACCATCCCGGTCCTGGTGATCATGGCCGTATGCATCCCGCTGACGGGTAAGTTGTCCGACCGCATCGGGCGCCGTCCGGTTCTGTGGATCGGCGCAGGCAGCACCATCGTCTTCGCAGTCCCGGCCTTCCTGCTGATCGGCATCGGTGAAATCTGGTCCACACTGGCCGGTCTCGCACTGATCGCTTTCCCGGTGACGTTCTACATCGCCAACCTGGCTTCGGCCCTCCCGGCATTGTTCCCGACGTCCAGCCGTTACGGCGGAATGGGCATCGCTTACAACTTCTCGGTTGCGATCTTCGGCGGAACCACGCCGTTCATCGTGCAGGGTCTCATCGAAGGCACCGGCGATGACATGATGCCGGCGTACTACCTGATGGCCACGTCCATTGTGGGCGCCATTGCCATCTACTTCCTGCGTGAATCCGCCCAGCGCCCGCTGCCGGGCTCCATGCCCAGCGTGGACACCCAGGCTGAGGCACGCGAGCTTGTTGCCACGCAGGACACCAACCCGCTCATCAACCTGGACGAGATGCCGTTCGACGGCCAGCCCATTGATGACGCCGTGTTCGGCAAGAGCAACAAGGACTTGACCCCCGCTTAGGAACTCTTTGCCTGCAACTTCTGCGCAGTAACGACTACTGCAAGCGACACGGATAGTTCGCGGCACCTCGCCGCCAACCGCAGCCACCGCCCTCAAGGCGCTCTCCTTGATGGTGGTGGCTGCGGCCGTTAAGTCCCCATGAGGGATCGCACTGCCTCGCCAATGATCCGCGCACCTTCCGGGAAGGCGCCGGGGTTGGGGCCGGCATAGTTGAGCCTGATGTACGGGCCTTCGGGTTCCGCCGGGAACCACTCCGTTCCGGCAGCTATGAGCACCCCGGCCGATTCGCAATCCCTGGTGAGTTGCTCCACGTCGAACCCGTCCGGCATCCGCAGCCACAAGTTCAAGCCACCCTTGGGCAGGTGGCTGAGGTGCGCCTGCGGAACGTGTTCGCGCAGGCTGGTAACCAGGAGGTCGCGTCGCGACTGCAATTGGTGGCTGAGTCCGCGAAGGTGCGTTTGCCACCCTGGCTGTGTGACGACGTCGAGCGCTGCTGCCTGCAGCAGGCCGCTGACGTACATCGATTCTGCGGCCTGCGCACCCATGATCCGTTCCCGGGCCGGACCGCGTGCGATGATCGCCGCGACGCGGATGGATGGGGAGACGCTCTTGGTCAGCGAGCGGATGTACACCACATGGCCGGAGTCGTCCTTGGCGGCAATCGGGACCGATGGGGCGGTGATGCCGAAGTCGTGCGCCCAGTCGTCCTCCACAAGGAAGGCTCCGTGGCGCTGGACGATCCGGAGGACTTCCTCGCCGCGCTCGGCAGACCATTGGGCGCCCGTCGGATTCGCGAAGTTGGGTTGCGCATAGAAGAGACGCGCACCGGATTCTTCGAAGGCCCTGTCCAGTTCGTCCGGATCGGGGCCGTCCGGGCCGCTGGGCACAGGAATGACATTCACCCCCGCCTGGCCGGCGGCCAGCAGCGCGCCCCAGTAACTGGGCGACTCCACCAGCAGCGGCTGTCCGTGCCCCACCAACCCGCGGAAGATGGAGCTCAGTCCGCTTTGGCTCCCGGGAAGTACGACGACGTCGCTCGGCTGGGGTGGCGTGACGCCAACGGGCGTTGAGGTGCTGAGCTCCTGCGCGAACCAGGATTGCAGTTCCGGAAGGCCTTGCGCCGGCGGTCGTGACAGGGCGGCATCTCCCCTGGCTGCGCGTGTCAGTGCGGCGCGGACCAGCCTTTCCGGCAGAAGCTCACGGGCTGGATAGCCGGAATGGAACGCGATGAGGTCGTTGGAGGCGCTGCGCATGGCAGCCGAGTTAAGTGGTCGGGCAACTTGGGCTGCCCGCAAGGCTGCCGTCTGCCAGCCGTAGTCCGACGGCCTGGCCGTGCGATAAGCCCGGACGAAGGTACCAACACCGGGTCGACTCTCGATCAGGCCCTGTGCGGTAAGGGTCCTCAGCGCCTTTTGGACCGTGACCGGGCTTGCTTGGTATTCGGCCACGAGTTGGCGGGTAGATGGCAGTTTCGCCCCCGGAGCGGCTCCAGCGATCCATTCTTTTACTCGCGAGACGATCCGGGAACTGCTATCGTTATTCATGAGTCCTAATAGTAGCGCTACTATGCTTTCGCGGCCAGTGATATCCACCAAGACATCGACCGGTATCTGGTGGGGGCTCCTGGGCGTCTTCGCTTTCTCATTCACCGTGCCGCTCACCCGGGTGGCTGTAGAGGGCATGTCGCCATTGTTCATCGGCGCCGGCCGGGCAGTGGTTGCCGCTATCCTTGCAGCGCTTGCCCTCGGCTTGACCCGGCAACGGTTTCCCCGCGGCCGACAGTGGTTCCGCTTGGCAGTGGTAGCAGGTGGGATTGTTGCCGGATTCCCGCTGCTCACCACCTTCGCCCTCACCAGCACCTCCGCGAGCCACGGTGCCGTGGTGATCGCACTACTGCCCGCAGCCACGGCAACGGTAGCGGTAATCCGAGGCCGGGAAAGCCCCCGTCCCTTGTTCTGGGTCCTGACCGTTGTGGGCGTCGTGGCCGCCTTGGTGTTTGCGCTGGTCCAGTCCGGCGGCTTCGGTTCGCTCCACTGGGCAGACTTGCTGTTGCTCGGTGCTGTCCTGGCTGCCGCCCTTGGCTACGCGGAGGGTGGGCTGCTGGCCCGGGAACTGGGGGCGTGGCAGACCATCTCCTGGGCATTGATTGTCGCGGCTCCCGTGATGATCCTGTTGACCGCGGTTTCGCTTGGTTCGGGAATGCCTTCGGCAACACCCATCCAGTGGTTGTCCTTCGCCTACCTGGGCGTGGTGAGCATGTTCCTCGGCTTCTTCGCCTGGTACCGGGGTTTGGCCATCGGGCCCATGGCACAGGTCAGCCAGATCCAACTGGTCCAGCCCGTCATGACCATCGCATGGGCCGGCCTGCTGCTTGGCGAGTCGATGACATGGACCACCGTGGTGGGTGGCTTGGCGGTGATTCTCTGCGCAGGCGCCGCTGTCCGTGTGAGGCTCAACCCGCCGTCGAAATCCTGACGCACCAGCCCGTTCCGAACGCACCTGAGAGGAAGAAATCCCATGTACACACCCGCACACTTTGCCGCCTCCGATGAAGCCGTAGACGCGCTGCTCACTACGTCCGGCGCCGCCAACCTCGTCACCATGACTCCCCAGGGATTGCTCGCCACTCTGCTGCCCTTCGTTTACGAGCCCTCGATTGGTGAACACGGAGCCCTGCATGCCCACATGGCCCGCAACAATACGCAGTGGTCCTCGCCCGTCACCGGTGAAGCCCTGATGATTGTGCAGGGTTCGGATGCCTACATTTCGCCCTCCTGGTACGCCTCGAAAGCGGAGCACGGACGCGTCGTCCCCACCTGGAACTACTCCACGGCCCACGTATACGGCGAGCTGGTCATTCACGACGACGCCGAGTGGCTGGGCAACCATGTGCGGCGCCTGTCCAACCAGCATGAGGCCGACATGCCGCGGCCTTGGACCGTCGATGAAGCACCCGAGCGGTTCATCGCCGGGCAGCTGAGGGCAATTGTCGGCGTCGAACTCTTGATCTCCCGGGTGGAGGCGAAGACAAAACTCAGCCAGAACCGCGCTCCAGCGGATGTTGACGGCGTCATCACCGGGCTCCGTGCCGTGGGCGACTCGGCGAGCGCAGCCGATGTGGAACGGGCGCGGACCTCGTAGACTCGGCGCATGCGCGACGTTCCGGTAGGGTCCATCCGCCATCTTGAGATCTGGGTGCCGCACCTTGATCGGGCACGGGAGGAATGGGGATGGCTGCTGGGCGAGCTTGGCTATGAGCCGTTCCAGGACTGGCCCACGGGGTGCAGCTGGAAGCTCGGTGGTACCTACGTGGTGGTGGAAAGTTCAGACGCCATCACTGGAACTGCGCACCGCCGCACTGATCCGGGGGTCAACCACGTTGCCTTCCACGCCGGGACGCGGGAGAACGTGGACCGGATCCGAGCACTCGGCGCGGACGCAGGCTGGTACGAGATGTTCGAGTCCAAGTACCCCCACGCCGGTGGCCCGGACCACTACGCCGCGTACCTGGTCAACACGGACAGCTACGAGGTTGAGCTGGTGGCCGAGTAGTTACTTCGGCGGGACAACTGGACGCCACATGGCCACGCGCGGCCAGCGGGTCAGGCCCAACTCAGCCTCGTGCTCCATCAGGCGGGCCAGCTCAGGGCCCCAAGTGCCGGCGTCGAGCACTTCGAAGCCAAGGCGACGATAGTACGGAGCGTTCCACGGCACGTCCCTGAACGTGCTCAAGGTCTGCCGTTGCATCCCATGCCCACGCGCCCACACACGGGCGGCATGCAGCAGCTCGCGGCCCAGGCCTTGGTGTGCGTAGTCGGGATGGACGCTGACCTGCTCCACATGCCCGTTGCCGTCAACGACGTCCGCCAGCAAGTACGCCACCGGGTAATCGAGCCCGTCCACGTAGACCCACGCCCGGCCACCTGACACATAGGCGCTTAGTTCCCCGACTGAAAAGGGCTCGTCGTCGGCAACGGAGTCCATGCCCAACGACCTGAAGGCTTCGCCCGCGGCACGCTCGATGTCCTGCAGGATCAGCAGATCGTCCGCATGCGCGAGCCTGATCATTGCCGGGTGTCCAGGGCTGGAGGAGCCTGAGCCACCAGGAACTCGTTGCGCTTCTCGATCAGGTTTTGCAGGTACCGTGCCAGGATCAGCTTCTCAGCCAACCGCCCCAACGGGCCGAAGGGGGCAGCAAACTCCACAGTGTCCACCATGAGGGTCCCGCTGCCGTCCGACCGGAACTCGTGCGTGTGGCGGAGGTACTTGAAGGGGCCCTTCACCTGTTCATCAGTGAACGACGCCGGAGCGTCCATGCGCGTGATGCGGCTGGTCATGCGGAACCTGGCTCCGAGGTGCCACGCCTGCCACGTAACAGTCTCGCCTTCAGAGATGAGCCCGCTGGTGACACCGGCGATGGCCTTTTCCCGGCTCTTTGTCATGGAGCCCACGTGGGCATCGATGTTCCGCGAGAGATCGAACAGCTCCCGCGGCGGCATGGAGGAGCGGGTGCGGCAAACGAAGGCGACGGGCATACCTCGATCTTCCCAGACCTTTCCTGCTCCGTGTGCCCCAGCTCGCTACGGCTTGTGACCGGGCTAATGGCGGCCGTATCGCGGTCCTGATAATTTTCTAGGACAACCCTGAACGATTGGTGGTGTTCCCCCGTGCCCGCACTTATGGCGCATGCCCGCGAACTCCACCGCCTTGGTCCAGCCAACAACGATCGCCTTTCGGCCGTCCGGGTTGCCCTGAGCGTCGCGGCGCCTGGTCTGTTGCTCATTCTCATCGGCCGTCCGGACCTCATGATGTACGCCGTCTTCGGAGCCTTGACCGGAATGTACGGCCGCAACGAAACGCACCAACTCCGGCTCAAGCACCAAGCCCAAGCCGCGCTGATCCTGGTGGGTGGGCTGACCATTGGCGTGTTCCTGTCGGTTAACCACATCCATTCCTGGTGGCTGGTGCTGGTGGCCGCCCTGTTCGCCGGCGCGGGATCCCTGTACGCCGACGCCGTGCGCCTCAAGCCGATCGGCCCGTTCTTCGGCATCCTCGCGTTGGGCGCCTGCGCTTCCGTGCCCACCGATGTTCCCTTCGCGACGGCGGTACTCATCGGTGCGGCCTCGGCTGCCTTTTCCCTTG
Source organism: Paenarthrobacter nitroguajacolicus (assembly GCF_007786235.1). Lineage (GTDB taxonomy): Bacteria > Actinomycetota > Actinomycetes > Actinomycetales > Micrococcaceae > Arthrobacter > Arthrobacter nitroguajacolicus_A. The sequence continues at coordinate 17,830 of NZ_VNFK01000018.1, forward strand.
TGGTTGGCTTTGTGGGCTGGTTCCGCCACCGCACGTGGGTGGCCGGGGCAGTCCGCGACGTTCCGGTCCTCCGCGGTCCCCTCCGCCAGGCCGCTCTGGTCCATGCTGCGCGATACTCCCTGGCCGTGAGTGTGGCCGGAGCTGTTGGTGTGCTGAGCGGCAGCGGCCACCCGCACTGGGCCATGGCCGCAGCCGCGGTGCCCCTTGCCGGAGCCGACCTGCCAAGCCGCGTCCACCGCGGGATCCACCGCATCGTGGGGACGTTCCTCGGGTTGGCGGTGGTCGCCGTCGTACTTTTCCCCAGTCCGTTGTCACCGCTGCAGTACTTCCCGGGCCAAACCGCAGTGGTCCTTGCCGTACTGGTGGTCCTGTGCCAGTTCCCCACCGAGCTGTTCATGGCACGGCACTACGGGTGGGCCATGGTGTTTTTCACGCCGGTGATCCTGCTGATCGCGCAACTTGCGGCTCCCATGGATCCTGGCGTGCTGGTGATGGAGCGTGCTGTTGAGACGTTCATTGGTGCAGTGGTGGGCATCGCAGTCGCGGTGTTGGTGCGGGCACCGCGAGCGGCCGGGATGCAGTCCGCCCCGGTGCGCGCTCCCGGAGATCAGGGCGCCTAAGACATACTGGTTCAATGCAGGCGACGACTGTCTTGGTCGAAGGCGAGAGCGACCGGCTGGCGGTCGAGACGCTCGCCCTTCGTTGCGGCCATGACCTGCAAGCGGAGCATGTGTCGGTAGTGCCCATGGGAGGCGCCACCAGCATCGTCCGCTTCCTCGATATTTACGGTCCGGCCGGCGCAAACCACCGGCTCCTCGGACTGTGCGACGAGGGCGAGTCCCGTGGCGTTGCCCGCGCGCTGGGCCGGGCCGGACTGGGCTCCTTGGACGAACTCGGATTCCAGGTTTGCCGTGCTGATCTTGAGGACGAACTCATCCGCTGCCTCGGCATTGATGCCGTGCTTGGTGTCATCGACGCCCAAGGTGAGCTGGCGTCGTTCCGGCTGCTCCAGCGCCAGCCTTCGCAACGAGGACAGCCGGTTCCGGCGCAACTACGCCGGTTCTTTGGTGGACGCAGCGGGAACAAGATCCGCTACGCGCCCCTGTTGGTGGCAGCCCTGCCGCCGGGCCAAGCTCCGGAGCCACTCGCGCGGCTTGTCGAGGCATTGGCGACCGGGAGTTAGGGCTCCAGCGGCCGGCGCGGCGGGCCGGAGGTCAGTTTCGCCGGAAGAACGCGAGCGAAGAAGCTGACCACTTTGTACCGTTTGGTGGGGATGGAAACGCCCTTCCCCTTGGCGTTGTCCTCCAAGCCTTCCCGCACCACACGTTCGGCGGTGAGCCACAGGAAGCGGGGGGCCACCGATTTGTCCATGCCCATGCGGTCGTGGAATTCGGTGTGGGTGAAACCCGGGCAGACGGCGGTGACCAGCACCCCGGACTTGGCATAGGTGGTGTTGGCCCAACGGCTGAACGTCACCTGCCATGCCTTGGCGGCGGAATAGGTACCCCGGTTGGCGAAGGCGGCAACACTGGCTACATTGATGATCCGGCCCTTGCCACGGGGCAGCATCACTTCCAGCGCAGCATGGCACAGTTCCATGGGCGTTTGGACGTGCAGCCTCAAATGGCGGCGTTCCTCGGCCAATTCGTTGTCCTCGAACGACTTCAGTAGGCCCACTCCGGCGTTGTTGACCAGCACGTCCACCGGCCTGGCTGCGTCCCGGAGGCGGTCCGCCACAGCCGAAACGCCGACGTCGGTGGTCAGGTCCGCGGGGAGCACCTCTGCCGAGATGCTGAAGTCGCGTTCAAGCTCCGCGGCTTTTTCCTTCAACCGCTGCCCGTCCCTTGCCACCAGGACCAGGTGGTGTCCCGACTCGGCGAGCTGGCGGGCGAACTCGGCACCGAGCCCGGCAGTTGCTCCAGTAACAAGTGCGGTGAGTTCATTGGCTCGATTGGTCATGCGCCCAGACTAGTCTCCGCTTGAGCCCTCGCCGAGAGGGCACTTGATGACAATGCCCGCGAGTGGGATTGCCACTATCTGTCATCTCGGTGCGTAGGATGGGTTTTGAAACGATGCAACGCCGCAAAGGATTCCCATGGACAACCACGCCCCATCCCCGCAAGAGCCACTAGTCCTCAACAACAATGGGGCTTGGTGCTGGTTCCAGGATGAGCGGGCTCTGATCGATCCCACCAACAACACCCTGCTGCTCGGGTCAGTCGCTTCCCCGGAGGGACCGGGAGGGCTGGACCGCGGGGGGAACATCGAGATCACGGTCCTGGACCTGACAACGGGCGAGCGAAAAATCAACGTTCTCCATGAACGCCTGGAGCCGGATGACCACAACGCCCCGGCACTCCTGATCCGTCCGGACGGGCGATATGTGGCCATGTACGCCAAGCACAAAACGGACAATTACTCACGGTGGCGGATTTCCGTTCGCCCGCACGATGCTTCCGAGTGGGAGCCTGAGCAGCAGTTCGATTGGACAGAGCTGGCCAATGGCCGCGGCGCGACGTACTCCAACCTTCACGCTCTAACGGCGGAGAATCGGGTCTACAACTTTGTCCGCGCCATCAACGACGACCCCACCCTGATGGTCTCCGACGACGACGGCTGCACCTGGAACTACGGCGGTAAACTCTTCACGCGCCCCAAGATTGGCTACGTCAACGGGTACACGCGGTACGTCTCCAATGGCATTGATCGTATCGACCTCATCACCACGGACCACCACCCGCGCGACTTCAACAACAGCATTTACCACGGCTACATCCAAAGCGATGCGCTCCACGACACCGAAGGCAACGTGGTCAGCAAACCCGTGATCGGAGCGGCCGGCATCAACCAGACCTCCCTCACCACCGTTTTCGAGGCCGGGTCAACGCTCGACGGCGATACCCTCACCCACGGCTGGACTACTGACCTTCGCAGGCAGGGCACGGAACTCGCCGCGATCGTCACTTGCCGGGCCAACGACGTGAACGGTCCGCTGCAGCGGGAGCAAATGCTCGACGTCGACGATCACCGCCTGCTGTACGCGCGCTTTGATGGCGCGGGCTGGAAGCTGCATCCACTCGCCGTCGCCGGTCCCGGCTTGTTGCCGCACGAGCAGGACTACACAGGGCTGGGCGCCGTGGATCCCAACAACCTGGACAGCGTGTACATCTCCACACCCGTGGATCCGCGGACAGGCTCGGCCACACCGCATTACGAGATCTACCGGGGCACCACGACTGATTCAGGGGCCAGCTGGCGGTGGAAGGCAATCACCGAAGGGTCCATCGTGGACAACCTCAGGCCCATGGTGGTGCCCGGTGATCCGGCGGTGCATGCGGTGTGTTGGTTCCGAGGATCAATGAAGTCCTCGCAGGCGTACGAAACAGAGGTTGTTGTCCGCCGAGGTGACACTTAATACCAATGTCTGCGACCACGATTGGCATTAACTGTCACCTCGGCCGGACCTGACTACGCGAACTTGGCCAAGGGGTTGGCCAAGCGGCCAGCCATTTGCAGACCTCCGGAGGGGTCCGAAATGTCGAGCATCTGCTGGTTGTTCCGGAGCTGGAGACGGTTGAGGCAGGACAGCTCGAAGTCCGCCGCGAACAGGTCATGCATGGCGAACTGGTCTGCAAGCTCCGGATGGCGCTGCTGGTATTCGCGCAGCACAGCAGCGGCGGTCCCCCAGAACTCGTCCTCGCGCAGCGTCCCGTCCTCCACAAGGATTGCTCCGAGGAAACGGAAGATGCAGTCGAACACGTCGGTGAAGATGGCCAGAACCATTTCCTCGGCGGGGATCTCTGCCTTGACCCGGGAGACTTCCTCCGGCAGTTCCAGCCGGTCCCCCATGACAACGATTTCCTCGGCGATGTCCTTCATGATCGCCCGGACCGGCACGCCGTTTTCGAGGATCAGGATCACGTTCTCCCCGTGCGGCATGAAGGCGAGCTCGTACTCGTAGAGGCAGTGGACCAACGGCACCAAGTAGGCCTCAAAGTAGCGGCGGAGCCACTCGGTGGGCGCCAGGCCGGACCGGGAAATCAGGGCCGACACCACGGACTCGCCGGACGAATCCACATGCAGCAATGACGCCATGGTGGCCAGCTGCTGCCCGTCCTCAAGCAACGGCAGCGGACTTTCCCTCCACAGGGCCGAGAGCATCTTCCGGTAGGGCGAACCCTTGGCAGAAGCCGCCTCGTAGTAGTGGTTGTGATAACCGATGGCCGCAGTTTCCCGGATCATGGCCAGGCCCCGGCTCTGGAGCTCCTGGTCGTTGTCGATCAGTTCCTGCAGCCAGTCATTGATAGCTGGGGTCGCCTTCATGTACTGCGGAGACAGGCCACGCATGAAGCCCATGTTCAGCACGGACATGGCCGTCTTCACGTACGCCTTCTCCGGTGAGGTGGTGTTGAAGAACGTACGGATGGACTGTTGCGCCTGGTAGTTGTCCTCCCCCGTACCCAGGTTTACGATGTGCCGTTGGGCGATTTCCGCCGCGAACGTCACGGTGAGCTTGTTGTCCCACTGCCACGGGTGGACCGGCATAAGGAGATAGTCCTCTGGATCCAGGCCGGATGCCGACAACTCCGCATTGAACCAAGCCAAGGTGGCCGGCCCGAGTTCGGCGTCGAAGTGGGTACGGTAATCCAGCCCCACGCTCGAGGTGAAAACGGCCTTGCTGCGGTGCACTGCGATCCACTGCAGTTTCACCGTCGCACCGGTCTCCGGCGCGAAGGCGTGGTAGTCGGCAATACCGAAGCCCAAGCGCCCGTTGTTGGCCACGAAGCACGGGTGACCTTCGGTCATGCTGTGTTCAATGGCCTGGAAATCCGCGGCGCGATCAGTACCACCGGTCACGCCCGCAGCCAACTGGGCCGAGCTGAAGGGCTTGCCCTGCTTGTAGGCGTGGCTGGCCAGCGTGCTGCTGATTTCCTCAAGGTACACCGGCAACATTTCCATTCGGATGGCCAATGCCTCGTGGAACTCTGCGATGAAGTCCAAGGCGTCAATAGGCAATTCCTCGCCATCGCGCAGGCGCTCTATGGAGTCGGCGAAGACAGACCAATGTTCAAGCTGGAGCACCCGGGCACGGAAACGGTATTCGGTTGCGTCATCGTCGCTCAGAACCTTATAAAGCCCAATGCCGGCTCCCTCATCGCGGATCAGCTCCGGCACCAGGATGCGTTCGTGCGAGAACTCGGCGATCGCTTTGCGCACCAGATGGCGGTTGGCTGCTGCCCAGCGCTCGGGGGTCAGGTGCGACACGGAATCAACGGTGGTGGTAGTCGCGTTGTCGGCCGTGGTGGTCACAGGGATTCTCCTCTGGTCGCCGCGGCAGGCGCGGCCAGAATCGGGGTCAGGGTGGCGAGGAAGTCCTCGCGGGTGCAGAAGCTCAGAAGCCCCTGCTTATGGTCTTCGGCAGGATCGACGGCGGGAAGGGTCACCACGCCGTGCGGGCGGAAGCCCACTTTCTCGTTGAGGACATGGATCTTGTGGTTGCGGGCGTCAGGCTCGACGACGACACGCTCGGTTGCTGGGTCGTCGAAGAGTTCCGTCATGACGGACTGCATGACGGCGGTGGTGAAGCCCGGTTGCGGGGCACCGCTGGGTGGTGACACCAAGAGGTGCATGCCCACGTCACCAGGCTGGACCTCGTAGACGTCCGCCAGCGGCGAGGACTCCGGATGGTACCGCTCCATCAGGAAGGCGGGGACACCGTCGTCGAGTCCCAGGAACGCTTGGTGGTGTCCTGAGGCGGCGATCTTTGAGTATTCCTCCACAACGTCCTGCTCAGTGGCAGAAACCATGCCCCAGAACCGGGCATACTCCTGACTCACCCAACTGTGGAGGACAGGTGCGTCGGCCACGGGGTCTACTGCGCGGAAGGTGAAGCTCATACGGTCGCTCCAGCAGCTGCCGGAACAGGAACGGATACGGCAGCGGGGGCGCCAAACTGCTGGAAGGCGATGCTGCGCTCGATCGGATAGACCTCGCGGCCGGTGATTTCGCGCAGGATGCAGGAGTTGCGATAGGCGGCCATGCCGAGGTCCGGGGTGACGAAACCGTGTGTGTGGAGCTCCGCGTTCTGGACGAAGATTTCCCCGGGTTCCACGCCGGTTCCATAGTTGCGCTCCACGTCGAAGCGGCCCTTGGAGTCGCGGCGGATTCGGTCGTGGATGCCGGCCAGGAACGCGGGTTCCTTGTAGCTGTAGCCGGTTGCCAGGACCACGGCCTCGGACTCCAGGCTGTAGTCGCGGCCGTGTTCCTCGTGGTGCAACTGGAGCGTGTGGGTGCCCGCGGCGGGATCCCAGTCTGCTGCGGTGAGGGACGAGTGCGTGTGTAGCTGGGTGTCCACCATGCCGGAGAGGCTCTTGGTGTAGAGGAGGTCGTAGATGTCGTCGATCAGGTCCGAGTTGATGCCCTTGTACAGGTTCTTCTGGCTCTTGATCAGGGAATCTCGCTGCTCGCCCGGGAGCGAGTGGAAGTAGTCGACGTACTCCGGCGAGGTCATTTCGAGTGTGAGCTTGGTGTACTCCAGGGGGAAGAAGCGGCCGGAGCGGGTGACCCAGTTGAGCTGATAACCGTAGACATCAATTTCCTGAAGGAGTTCGTAGTAAAGCTCCGCGGCACTCTGGCCGCTGCCCACAATAGTGATGCTGCGCTTGGACTGCAGCTCGCTCTTCCTCGACAGGTAGTCGGCATTGTGGAGGACAAGTCCCCCCGCGTCGACTATTCCTGCACAGGAGTCGGGAACGTACGGGGACGTGCCGGTACCCAGGACCAGCTTGCGGGCGCGAAGTACCTCGGCACCGGCCGGGCCCTGTACCGAAAGGCGGTACACGCCGTCGTCGTAGGTCACATCCAGCACATCTGTGCTAAAACGCACTGACTCAAGCTGACCCGCAACCCACTGGCAGTACTGGTTATATTCGGCGCGCAGCGGGTAGAAATTCTCACGGATATAGAAGCGGTACAGTCGGCCCGTTTGCTTCAGGAAGTTCAGGAACGAGAAAGGCGACGTCGGGTCAGCCAGGGTGACGAGGTCCGCCATGAACGGGACCTGCAAGTGCGCCGGCTCCAGCATCATGCCGGGGTGCCAATCGAAGGACTCGCGGCGGTCCAGGAACACGCAGTCCAGGTTTTCCACCGGCTCGCTCAGTGCGGCCAAGCCAAGGTTGAAGGGCCCGACGCCGATGCCTGCGACGTCGTAAATCTTGCCGTTATCCGGGGTGCTCACGCGGCGGCCTCCGTGGTGTTTGCGAGGAGGCTGGCGCCGGTCCTGCGGATCAGTTCGATGATTTCCTGGATGTCCCGCAAGCTGGCTTCAGCGTTGAGGAGGGTGAATTTGAGGTAGTGGCGGCCAGCCACCTTGGTGCCGGCAACAACAGCCTCCCCGGAGGCGAAGATCGCCGCACGGATGGCGGGGTTGAGGACGTCTGCTGAATCTTCGTCGATGGCCACGCCGTCAACTGCCGGGCGGTATCGGAACACCAATGTGCTGAGCTGCGGGGTGGCAGCGAGCTCGAACTCGGCATCATCGGCCAGCAACGTGCCCACGCGGCCCGCAAGGTCGATCGCTTCGTCGAACAACGCACCAATGGCATCCGCGCCCATGATGCGAAGGGTCAGCCAGAGCTTCAGGGCGTCGAAGCGGCGGGTAGTCTGGATGCTCTTGTCCACCTGGTTGGGGATCTCAGCCTTCGCGGCGCTCTCCGGGTTGAGGTAGTCAGCATAGTAGGTGACGTGACCCATCATGGAGCCGTTGCGGACCAGGACGGCACTGGAGCTGACCGGCTGGAAGAAGGTCTTGTGGAAGTCCACGGTGACGGAATCGGCAAGATGGATCCCGTTCAGGAGGTGGCGGTAGCGCCCGGAGACGATCAAACCCCCGCCGTAGGCAGCGTCGACGTGCAGCCAGGAATCGTAGGCGCGGACCAGCGCGGCCAACTCGGAGAGCGGGTCAACCGAACCGAAGTCCGTGGTCCCGGCAGTGGCCACTACAGCCATGGGTACCAGGCCGGCGTCGTGCGCTTCTGCCAAAGCAGCCGCGAGTTCGGTGGGGTCCATGCGGTGGTCTCCCGCCGTGGGAATGGCGATGACGGCGTCGAAACCGAGGCCCAGCATGGAAGCCGACTTCTGGATGCTGAAGTGGCTGTCCGCGGAGGTGAAGATCCGGAGCCGGTCCAGCAGGTGCGGCAGGCGTGCGTCCCCAGTCGCCGCCCGCAGCTTGGCGACCGCGTGATTGCGGGCAATCAGCAGGGCCTGGAAGTTGGACTGGCTGCCACCCGATGTGAACACCCCATCAGCGTCGGCGTCGAAGCCGATGCGCTCCGCGGTCCAGTCGATGAGGCGGCGTTCGATCATGGTGGCACCGGCGCTCTGGTCCCAGGTGTCCATGGAGGAATTGACGGCCGAGAGTACGGCTTCGCCAACCAACGCCGGGATAACCACCGGGCAGTTCAGGTGTGCGGCGTAGCGGGCGTCGTGGAAGTAGATGGCGTCCTTGAGGTAGAGCTCGTCGAGTTCCTCCAGGGCAGCGGCGGTATCCGGAAGGGGACGCTCAAGGTCGACGGCACCAACTTTGGCCTTCAGCTCAGCATGCGCGACGCCGGTGAACGGCCGGGCGGTCCGCTGGACTTTAGTGGAGACGGCATTGACTCCTTGGAGGACCTGCGCGACGTAGCTGGGCGAATTTCGTGCGTTGAACAGCTGGTTTGTGGCAGCGAGGGCCAGTTCCACTTTGGAGCCAAAGTCCTGCTCCTGAGCGATCCGCTCTTCGACACTAGGTGACGTCACGTCAGCTTCCTTCCATTGCGTTGGGGCGCTTATTAGCAAGGTAAGCCTTACTTAGGTAAGCCTTTCCGTCAAACTTTTGTGACCTATTTCGCCTAGAAGGCGGTTTCTCGCGGTCCTACGCTCCGGTAGCACGTCATTGACTTTTCTTAGGACCGCTTAGGGTGCAAAATGTGGCACTCTTTTCGGCCATGGAATGTCTTCTTTGGGCCACTGCCCTCCTCTCGCAGGCATCCTCGATGGACGGAGTAGAGTGCAAGGACTATCGAGTGTCAGCGGTTGGGGGACCAATGAAGGACCACGTTCACGAACGGATCGGTTTCCGCGAAATCGACGAGCATGGCAACGCAGTGCAGGCGGTCAGTCCGCACGTGCCTGAGCCTGCGGACCAGGGGCGGAAGCGGACTGCGGTCAACCCCTTCATCGTGGCGTTGTGGGTGATGGACGTGGGCGTGGTGTGGTTCTGCATGTGGGCGTTTACGTCTGCGGAATCCCTCATGGGCCCCTCATCGATGGGCTCCACGGCCCAAGTCAATTTCATGATTCTTTCCACGCTCCCCTATGGCCTGCTGGCCGCCATCCTCCTTACTGCAGGCCTGCTGTTCTGGCACGCTGTGCAGTGGCAAAAAAAGCGGCCAACCAGATAGTGGATACCCGGTTGGCCGCTTTCCCAAGGAGCGACCGGTCCCCGCTGCTGGAGACCCGCCGCCGAAAGCCGAGCGCTACAGCACAGCGGCTCCGAGGACGCACTTGACGTCCACCCCTTGCTCGGGGACCTCCGCATTGACCGACCAGTCAAGGGCCTTGCCAGCTTTGGCATCCTTGAATGATTGCTCTCCGCGCGCCAAAACTGCGGAGGTCTTAGGATCTACCCAACTCACTGAAACCTTGACCGTTCCCTTGGTTCCTTCGGGCGGGGTAACAGTTCCCGTGGCGGTGACCTTGCCGGGCGCGGTGTCGCAGGAGCCCATAGTGGCGGCTTCAATGATGCCCGTGCCCGGGTTTGCGGGCTTGGCTTCACCCGTTGTGGGGGCTTGGGTTGTGGTGGACGACGGCGGATTGCCCGCCCCGCCATTTTCCGGCGAGGAGCAACCAGCGATTGCTGCTGCCGTGACCAGCACGCCCACAATGCACGCTACCGACTTCTTCATGTGTTGCATGGTTGGACTTTCTGGTGTGGAAGTGAATCGAAGAGCGGCGCGACAACCGGGGTTGGGGCCCCGGTTGCCGCGCCTTCATTCCCTATGCCTCTGAACGCTTACGGCGTCCTACGAGGAACAGGAAGAGCCCCGCACCAACTACCAATACGCTGATGGGCAACACAGTGAGGACAACTCCCGTGTTGGCCAGCGGACCGTCAGGTTGGTTCGGAACAGCCGGCGGGAAGGTCACAACAGCGCTTGCAGGCGGTGTGGTGATCGGGGGTCCCGTCGGAGGTGTGCCCCACCCTGTGGCCGTGTTCACGACCTTGCCGGCATTGATGTCGGCCTGGGTGATCGCGTACGTTGCCGTAGCAGTCACGGTCTGGCCGGGCAGCAACTCACCGGGTAGGCCCGGCCAGTTGTAGCTCAGCGCGGACAAGCCTGGCAGCGTGTCCTGAATGGCTACATCCGTCAGCGTGACGTTGCCGGTGTTCTTCGCCGAGAAGCTGTAGGTGACGAGGTCGCCCACCTTCGCGGGATCCCCGACGGCGGAAGCATCGGCCGTCTTCGAGAACTCCAGGGCGGCGTCCGGCGACAACGGGGTGTCCGTTCCGGCGGGCGGCGGGGTCACCGCAGGACCCGTGGGAGGCGTACCCGTGGTCGTCGCCAGGTTGGCGACGTGACCGGCGTCGATATCAGCCTGCGTGATCGCGTACGTCGCCGCAGCAGTCACGGTCTGGCCCGGAAGCAACTCACCGGGGGTGCCCGGCCAGGTGTAAACCAGGGCCGAGAGACCAGCCATAGGATCGTCGATGGACACATCGGTCAGCTTCACGTTGCCGGTGTTCTTGGCCGTGAACTGGTACTCAATCCGGTCTCCGACCTTGGACGGGCCTGTCTTTGCCTGCGCGGCAGCGGACTTGCTGAACTCCATGGCCGGGGCAGGGGTCAACGGGGTATCCGTCTTGCCCGGAGGCGGGGTCACCGCAGGACCGGTAGGCGGAGTGCCCGTCGTGGTGGCGCTGTTGGCCACGTGACCTGCGTCGATGTCAGCCTGCGAAATCGCATACGTTGCCGTAGCAGTCACGGTCTCACCGGGCAGCAGGGTTCCTGCGGCACCGGGCCAGGTGTAAACCAGGGCAGAGAGACCAGCGAGCGGGTCATTGATGGACACGTCGGTGAGCTTCACGTTTCCGGTGTTCTTCGCCGTGAACGTGTAAGTGATCAGATCGCCTACCTTCGCCGGATTCTGAATCGCCGTATCATCAGCCGACTTGGTGAACACCATCGCCGGAGCCGGGGTCAACGGGGTATCCGTCTTGCCCGGAGGCGGGGTCACCGCAGGACCCGACGGCGGAGTACCCGTCGTGGTGGCGCTGTTGGCGACGTGACCTGCGTCGATGTCAGCCTGCGTAATCGCATACGTTGCCGTAGCAGTCACGGTCTCACCGGGCAGCAGGGTTCCTGCGGCACCGGGCCAGGTGTAAACCAGGGCAGAGAGACCAGCGAGCGGGTCATTGATGGACACGTCGGTGAGCTTCACGTTTCCGGTGTTCTTCGCCGTGAACGTGTAAGTGATCAGATCGCCTACCTTCGCCGGATTCTGAATCGCCGTAGCATCAGCCGACTTGGTGAACACCATCGCTGGAGCCGGGGTCAACGGGGTATCCGTCTTGCCCGGGGGCGGGGTGACCGGAGGACCCGACGGCGGAGTACCCGTGGTCGTCGCCTCGTTCACCACGTGACCGGCGTCGATATCCGCCTGCGTAATCGCGTAGCTTGCCGTAGCCGTCACGGTCTGGCCCGGAAGCAACTCACCGGGAGTACCCGGCCAGTTGTAGGTCAGGGCAGAGAGCCCAGCCAGCGGGTCATTGATGACAACACCTGTGAGCTTCACATTGCCGATGTTCTTGGCGGTGAAGGTGTAGGTGATGAGATCCCCCACGACTGCCGGATCCTGGATCGCTGAGCCGTCTGAAGACTTGGTGAACTCCATGGCCGGGGCAGGGGTCAACGGCGTGTCCGTCGTTCCCGGAGGAGGCGTCACCGGAGGACCAACGGGCGGGACACCCGTGGTGGTTGCAGTGTTGGTTACGTGACCGGCGTCGATATCGGCCTGTGTGATCGCGTAGCTTGCCGTAGCAGTCACGGTCTCGCCCGGAAGGAGGACTCCCTCGGCGCCGGGCCATGAGTAGACCAGCGTTGACAGGCCGGCCAACGGATCGTTGATCACAACATCCGTGAGTGTCACGTTTCCGGTGTTCTTGGCCGTGAATGTGTAGGAGATGCGATCGCCCACAACGCTCGGGTTCTGGACGCCGGAGGCATCAGCGGACTTGGTGAACACCATCGCCGGAGCCGGGGTCAACGGGGTGTCCGTCGTTCCCGGCGGCGGGGTCACCGCAGGACCGGTAGGAGGAGTACCCGTGGTGGTTGCCGTGTTGGCGACGTGACCGGCATCAATGTCGGCCTGCGTGATCGCGTACGTTGCCGTAGCAGTCACGGTCTGACCCGGAAGCAACTCACCGGGAGTACCCGGCCAGTTGTAGGTCAGGGCAGAAAGGCCAGCCAGCGGGTCACTAATGGACACCTCGGTCAGCTTCACGTTTCCGGTGTTCTTCGCCGTGAACGTGTAAGTGATGGTGTCACCCACAACAGACGGGTTCTGAACGCCGGAGGCATCAGCGGACTTGGTGAACTCCATGGCCGGGCCAGGAGTCAACGGAGTGTCCGTCGTTCCCGGCGGCGGGGTCACCGCAGGACCGGTAGGAGGAGTACCCGTGGTGGTTGCCGTGTTGGCGACGTGACCTGCCTCGATATCGGCCTGCGTAATCGCGTACGTTGCCGTAGCAGTCACGGTCTGACCCGGAAGCAACTCACCGGGAGTACCCGGCCAGGTGTACGTCAGGGCAGACAGACCAGCCAAGGGATCGTTGATGGACACGTCGGTGAGCTTCACGTTGCCGGTGTTCTTCGCCGTGAACGTGTAAGTGATCAAGTCACCCACAACAGACGGGTTCTGAACGCCGGAGGCATCAGCGGACTTGGTGAACTCCATCGCCGGGCCTGGAGTCAACGGAGTATCAGTACCAGCCGGCGGCGGGGTCACCGCAGGACCCGACGGCGGAGTACCCGTCGTGGTTGCAGTGTTGACCACATGGCCTGCCTCGATATCGGCCTGCGTGATCGCATACGTTGCCGTAGCCGTCACGGTCTGGCCCGGAAGCAACTCACCGGGAGTACCCGGCCAGGTGTACGTCAGGGCAGAAAGGCCAGCCAAGGGATCGTTGATGGACACGTCGGTGAGCTTCACGTTTCCGGTGTTCTTCGCCGTGAACGTGTAAGTGATCAAATCACCCACAACAGACGGGTTCTGAACGCCGGAGGCGTCAGCGGACTTGGTGAACTCCATGGCAGGGCCTGGAGTCAACGGAGTATCAGTACCAGCCGGCGGCGGGGTCACCGCAGGACCCGACGGCGGAGTACCCGTCGTGGTTGCAGTGTTGACCACATGGCCTGCCTCGATATCGGCCTGCGTGATCGCGTACGTTGCCGTAGCAGTCACGGTTTCACCGGGCTGCAGGGTTCCTGCGGCGCCGGGCCAGGTGTACGTCAAAGCGGACAGACCAGCCAAGGGATCGTTGATGGTGACGTCCGTCAGCTTCACGTTTCCGGTGTTCTTCGCCGTGAACGTGTAAGTGATGGTGTCACCCACAACAGACGGGTTCTGAATCGCCGAAGCGTCAGCGGACTTGGTGAACTCCATGGCCGGGCCAGGAGTCAACGGAGTATCCGTACCAGCCGGCGGAGGCGTCACCGCAGGACCGGTAGGAGGAGTACCCGTCGTGGTTGCAGTGTTGACCACATGGCCTGCCTCGATATCGGCCTGCGTAATCGCGTACGTTGCCGTAGCAGTCACGGTCTGACCCGGAAGCAACTCACCGGGAGTACCCGGCCAGGTGTACGTCAAAGCGGACAGACCAGCCAAGGGATCGTTGATGGTGACGTCCGTCAGCTTCACGTTGCCGGTGTTCTTCGCCGTGAACGTGTAAGTGATCAAATCACCCACAACAGACGGGTTCTGAATCGCGGAGGCATCAGCGGACTTGCTGAACTCCATCGCCGGGCCAGGAGTCAACGGAGTGTCCGTGGTTCCGGGCGGAGGCGTCACCGGAGGACCGGTGGGAGGATTACCCGACGTGGTAGCCGAGTTGGCTACGTGACCGGCGTCGATATCCGCCTGTGTGATGGCATACGTTGCCATGGCTGTGACGGTCTCGCCGGGAAGCAGGGTGCCGGGAGTTCCAGGCCATGTGTAGGTCAGGTTGGACAGACCAGCCAAGGCGTCGTTGATGACGACGTCGGTCAGCTTCACGTTGCCGGTGTTCTTGGCGGTGAAGGTGTAGGTGACGATGTCACCAACCTGGGACGGGCTCTGGATGTGCGAAGCGTCGGCGGACTTGGTGAACTCCATATCCGGGGCTTCCTGCGCCGTGTTGGTGAGGACGCAGTCAATGTCCGCGCCGGCAACCGGCGTTACCTGCAAAGAACCGTCAAAAACCGCGCCGGAGGGCAGACCCGCTTGGAGACCGTTGGCATCAGTACACGTAATGCTCTGCCCATAACCGGCCAGGTTGGAGCCGGACTCCGTCAGGAAGTAGGTGCTGCCGGCATCGGCTACGTACTTACCGGTGACACCCGTATTAGCGTCGACGGTGGAGCCGGTGCCTGTAGTGGTGGAGTTCCCCGTGTTGTTGACTACGGGACCCGTGGCAGAACCGGAGCGGATTTCCATGGTGAACTGGTCCGAGTCGGACAGACGCTGAGCATCCAGCGCCTTGCTCAGGGCCAGGCGCGGAGCGCGGACCACCAGGACGGCATCCGAAGGCGGGTTCAGGTTGGTCTTGATGTTGGCTGGACCGTTGACGTACGTCCCCTCGGTGTCCGAAGTGACGTCCACGGTGATGGTGCAGGATTCCATGCCATCAGCGAGGTCGCCGCCTGTGACGGAAATGGAGTTGCCACCTGCAGCTGCGGACTTGACGAAGGGGTCGGTGCCCGCCGCCTGAACACAGGTGCCACCAATGTTCGGTGCATCGGCAATAACAAGGCCTGCAGGAAGGGAATCGGTGATGGACCAATCGCTCTTCGCCTTGATGTCGTCAGTGTTGGTGACTGTCAGCGTGAGCGTGGATGTTCCACCCGGCCCAATGAGGTCCGGAGCGAAGGACTTGTCCAGCTGCGGCGTGACGTCCACGATCTGCGGAAGGTCGAAAGTCACATCGTTGCCTGCGCCGGACGTTGCGTCGTTTCGAAGTTCCAGACCCAGCGAGGGTGACGTGCCTTCGGGGATCTTGTACGCGCCCGACTGCAGCTTAGTGACCTGGATTTCCGGCGACGTACTGCTGCCGCACGGATCGAGGTCGGTGCCCAACACGATCGGCGACCCGTTGACCAACAGGCTGAAAGTTTCGCTGGCGTGCGCCGCGTGACAGTTGACCTCGGCGAAGTAACCGGAGACTGCGTAGTAGTGACCGGCTATAGCGGGGATCGAGTTGTTTGACGTCCGGTACATCACACCGGGGGTGATCACTCCGGAGCTCGCGTTGGTGTATTCCGAGAGGGCCTGGTTGGTGGCGGCTTCGGCCGCCGATTGTCCTTGGGCCAGACCGAGCGCTTGGGCCATGGACCGGATCTGGTTCCAGCCGGCAGGCTGGTTCCTGTAGCAACCGAGGTCAGTGGGGGGCGTTGGTGTTGAAGGATTAAGGATCCACCCGTTGCACTGGGCGCCGGCAGGCGTATACGGCGTATCGGCCGTATACGTTTCGTTGGCGGCGGCGGCACCTCCGGTGTAGTTCAGCAGGCTAATTGCGTTACCCGTTGCGTTCTGGTTAGAAAAGTCCTCCGTGTAAACGGGGGTTCCAGGTTGGGTAACGCCCGGGGTACCGGGCACTGTGGCCAGAGCTGGCGGCGCTAACGCACCACCCACCCCTAAGGACATGATTGCTGTCGCGAGAACACCCGCTAACAGCTTTCGTGGACGTGAATGTTTCATGGACTCTCTTGTTCTTTCTGGATCGTGTAAGGGGCCCGGACTGAAAGACCGGCCTCAAACTCGGCTGTTCGCCACTCATCCAGTACGCGCAGCCGACGATTCGTGTCGCGGAAAACTCAACGTCTTTCAGCGAAGACGCGGAGACATAGCGACCCACCGCTTCAGTGCAGGCAGCTACCGAAACGTGACGCGAGAATTTGAGAGAGTTTGAAAAAGGTCTGAGACCTGATGAAACGGGACTCTAGTTAAAGGTGTTCACGAACGTCTTGGTGACGATGCCCGGCCCACTGAACTGGTAGTCCAGGGTTTCCCGATCAGTGTTCACCGGCACGGTAACTCCCAAGGTGAAACTGAGCTGCGTCGAATCCACCGGTCCGCTGGTACAGCGAATCTGGCGCGCACCCGATGCGCCGCAGTCCCAACCAGCAGGCGCGACGGTCTTCCCGGAGATGAACGTTGCGTCATCCGGAAGAGTGAAAACCGTCTCTGCAGTGGTAGAGGCGCTGTCGCCAACCAGCGAAAACTGTACGTTCAGATCCCGCTCCGTCAGATTGGACCCCTGAACGGAAGAAAACGTCGACTCCACCGTGCGGGCGCTCGGCGAGGTTGCCACCGTAGGCTGTGGCGCCGTCGTCGATGAGACACTGCCCGAATCCACCACCGCAGCGCGCCGCGGCTGCGGCAGCTTTTCCGGAACAACGACGGCGGGTGCTTGCGGCGCCGGTTCAGCCGGCACCTCGGTGACAGGTGCCGGGCGGGAATCGGATGGCGGAGTTGAGTTGGGCAGTGGCGACGCAAGGGGCGGCACGCTCGGCTCCGGGGTTTCCCTGATTGGCGGCGTTGGTACGTTGGCCGAAGCGTCGGCCTTCACAGCGGACTCGGTGCCGGGCTGAAGGAACCAAGCCAGGAGCCCGGTAAGCGTCACGGCGGCCAGCACCAAGCCGGCCACGACCTTCCATAGGGCGGCTCCCTGCCATCCAGTGCTGGTAGCGGTTCCCAAGGCTCCTCCCCCTGCCGCTGCCGAACCTGCGGACGTAGCTGCCGAGCCAAAGGCAGCAGCGAGAGCAGGCGAAAATGCAACGCCGGTAAGCAGCGGGAACAGGACAGCGCGCATGCCGCCCTGGATGTCGTTGAGTTCGATCAGCAGGGCCGTACATTTGGAACAGGACTCCAGATGCCCGGCAACCTTCTCCATGGATGTCCGCTTCAGTGCGTTCCGCGCGTATTTGCCGAGCTGGGCGGCGAATTCATCGCAGGACTCGTCAACAGCCCGACTGATGTGATGCTGAAGATAGGCCTGCCGTAAGCCTTCTCGCGCCCGAATGGCCAATGAGGAAACTGCGTTGGGCGTCAAGCCAACAAAGGGGGCAACTGCGGCCGGTTTCAGCCCTTCGATGTCCAGATGCCACAGCACGGCCTGCCACCGCTCAGGCAATGACTTGAAGGCACTCGCCATGATGCTCGACTCGAGGTCGCTCATTACGGGGTCGTCATCCAGGACCGGCGAGTCCAGCAGCGCTGCGTCGGAAGCTGCCTGTGTGCGACTGGCCTTGCGGTTGCGATCGTGGGCCATCCGCCGCACCACCGTCAACAAGTAGGAGCGAAAAAACTCCTTTGGTCCTTTGCCGTCCTTGAGCGCCTGGAAGATGGTCGCAAAGGCCTCGGCGACGACGTCATCGGCATCGCTTGGGTTATCGGACTGCATTCGGGCCACACTCTGGGCGACCTGGAAATGGCGCTGATAGAGAATGTCGAATGCGTCCGTGTCCCCTTGGCGGACCAGGTCCAGAATGTGGGGATCGCTTTCCGCAGCCATCGCCACGGCCGAAGAAACACCGGTATCCGCGGCAATTACTTGATTCATAAACAATAGTGTGACATTACTTGACGCAATGACTTGAATCTCAGGTTACTTACGACTATAAGGACAAAGATTTCCTCGCTATTGGCGACACGATTCCTCTTATTAGGTCACTACAAGGCATGAAGCCCGATGCGCCCACATCGCCCCGAAAAGTCAAGACAACCCGACAGCCGCCGCTGGCGAAAATTGCACGCTCCGCAGGCGTTCAAGGCTTGTCCCGGCCCTGTGGTTCCCTGATTTCGGATGCTCGCAGAAGACGCCTGCTGAGGCTCGGAACGGCCAAGCCCATAACCTTGATTTACGGCGCTGACAAAGCCACAGCAACGCCAGGGGACACCGTCATTTTCACGGCTTGGATCAGCAACGATTCCCGAAGTCACCTTCGTAACATTCGTCTTATTCCACGTTCATTTACCAATGAGGCCATGGAGCCACTGGTTTACACACACAGTCCGTCCCATGAAGAGCTGGCCGTTGCCGCACTTGCACCGGGCGAAACCTTGATGCGAAGTTTCTCCTACCGCGTCAGGACATCAGACTATGTCCACGGCGGCAGCCTCGTCAGTGCGATGCAGGTCAAGGCAATATGCCTGGGGCAACACATTACGGACGAACACGACGCAATTGTTTCCCTCTCGGGAGCGCAAAACGACTGGCCATCTCCCCCGGTCCGCCCTGGCCTGGGCTACTGGACCTCAACAGCAGTCACGTCTGTGTTGCCGCGGCGCCGCGCCCGTTCGCTGGCCAGGACGGACCAGTGAGATCAGTTCACGCTAATCGTTGTCCGGTTCGCCCACCGGCTTCTCGGCGGGCCAATCCACGTCCTGCTCATACCCCTCGTGCTTCTTCAGGTAGGCGGCGATGTAGGGGCAGTGCGGAATGATGCGCTTGCCGGAGGCCACCACGTCATCAAGGGCAAAGTGGGCCAGTACTTTAGCCAGGCCCTGTCCATTGAACTGGGGCTTGGTTTCCGTGTGGATGAAATCGATGTGACCGGGCCTGTCGAGGAACTGCGAAATCACCGCCAGCTCCCCGTCTACGTGAAGCTCATAGCGGTGAAATTTGTCATTGCGCACCGTAGTGACGCCAGCGCGGAACGACTCTGCCAGTGAATCCGTGTACTCGGTCATGTTTCGAGATTGGCACGTAAACCTGGCTCTGGCAACGTAGACGGCGGAGCCTCCCGCCGTTCCGCGCTTTTCTCATCCGAGGGAGGCAGCACCGGCGTCGGAACCCTGCCGAGAAGCAGGACCGACAGGGCGAAGCAGGCCGCTCCCCCACCCAACAGAGCCAGCGTCAATCCGTTGAAGGCGGCGTCCGCCACAGGGATTAAGACCACGACGGCGGCCGTCACCACAGCGGCACGCGACGGGCCGCGCGCGTGGCTGGCCGCCGTCGGACGGTTCTCCAGGCGAGCAAAAATCAATACCACCGGGACCAGCAGTGCGACCACAGCGATGAAAACCGGTATCCGCGCCCACCACCACTCCGCCGTTCCGGCCATGGGCTTGGGAAGGTCCGTCAGCAACAACAACCCCGTCATCCCCACCAGCAGGGGAAGATGCCACAAATAGACCGTCATGGAACGGTGCCCGGCGATGGCAATCACTGACTGGATCCAACGGAGGCCGGCCAGCCACCGGATTCCCGGGTGGAGCAACTGGAGTGTCGCCGTCTGGGAAAGGCCCAGGAGAAGCAGGCACAGATTGGGTGGATTGATGTTCACCACCATATTTCCCGGATACACAGCCACACCGGTGACGAGTCCCAACAGGAGGTTGCTGGAGACGATGACACCCACCAACCACGTGCGGCTTCGGTGCTCGAAGAAGCCGTCGGCCAAGAGGAATCCCAACTGCTGGACGGCACACCAGACAAAGATCATGTTGGTGAACGCGAGCACGGGAAAGGCGCCGCGGAGGGAATCGACAGTGATGATCAAGGCCACCAACGCGCTGAATGTCCACAAAGGTGCGCGTTCATGCATCCGGGCCATCACCGGGACGCTGAGCTGCGCCGTGAGGTAGGCGGCCAGGAACCACAGGGGCATCGCAGCACCCGCGGTCATCAACTGGATGACTTGCGGGTGGACACCAAGCAGCAACGCGACCCACAGCCCGCCCCACATGAACGCGAGCAGGGCCATGGCCGGGCGGACCAGCCTCAGGAGCCGGAGTTGCGCGAAGTCGAACCCGGTTCCGCCACGCGCCTTCAAACGTCGCCACGACTGCAGCCCGGTGACGCCACCCAGCACGAAGAACAGGGGGACGATCATGAGCACCCAGGCCACGGGGGTGAACCAGCCTTGCTCCATGAGCACGTTCTCCGTGGTGACCGTCCCGTCCTTGTGAAGGACCGGACTGACCATCATGCAGTGGGCGGCCACCACCACGAGGAGGCAGGTGAAGCGGACAAGGTCGATCGCCGGATCCCTCTGCGCAGCCGTCGGCCGGCTGACCGCAGGAAACGTGTCCCGCTCCATGGCTCTCCCTACAAGGCACGCGCCCGCGTGCTGACTCCATTGTCCGCCCGGGCGGTCAATGGAGCCAGCAGGCTGGCCCTTGCGGCGGCTACGTTCGGAGGAGACGCTCCCTTTGAGCCGGGTCCAGGGCAGCGGCGCATGCTGCCGCCGCCAATCCGAAGGATCCGTCAAGAACCGCTTTATCGGCTCCCGCCGATGCCCCGAAGGCAGCGAACTCTGCAGTGTGATGCGCGGCGCCACGGACGTCGTAGCCGACCATGGGGTGGATGCTCGGTACAACTCGGGAGACGTTGCCCATGTCGGTCGAAGCCACGGGCTCGGCGCTGAAAGCGACTTCCCTGCCCCTGGCCGTCATGGCATCCCGGTAGGCCTCCGAGAGGAACGCATCCTGGCGCAGTTCGGCATACGCGTTGCCGGAGGGCGTCACTTGGAGCGTGCATCCGCTGGCGTGGGCTCCACCTTCCAGGCAACGCCGCACTTTGTTTTGGATGATCTTCAGGTTTTCGAGACTGGGAGCGCGCATTTCGATGTTCGCGCGGGCGCGCTCCGGGATAACGTTCACCGCGCTCCCACCTTCGGTGACCACCAGCGAAACGATGGATCCCGCAGGAAGTTGCTGACGAGCCAGGGCGATGGCCGTCTGCGCGATCACAAGGGCATCGAGGGCATTGACGCCCTCCGACGGAGCCGCGGCGGCGTGCGCGGGGCGGCCCTCGAAAAGTACATCCCACATGCCCATGGCAAGCGACGAACCGCCCACAACATCGCTTGCCGCGGCGTGCGCCATCATGGCCATGGACACGTCGCCGAAGAACCCTTCGTCGATGAGGTCCACTTTGCCGCCGGTGGTCTCTTCCGCGGGTGTTCCCAACACTTTCACGGTGATGTCCAGTCGCTCGGCGACGGCTGCAAGTGCCAGCGCCGCTCCCACGGCGCTGGCCGCATTCACGTTGTGGCCACAGGCGTGGCCGATGGCAGGCAGGGCGTCGTATTCCACGCACAGCGCCACCACCAACTCACCAGATCCGAAGCGGGCGCTGAACGCGGTGGGCTGCGCAGGCTGTATCTCGTCGAAACTGAAGCCCGCCCCCTGCAGCACCCTCCGAACGCGTTTGACGGCCCGGAACTCCTGGCCGCCGAGCTCCGGGTCGGCATGGATGGCGTGGCTCAGGTCGAGGATGTTCGGCTTCCAGCGCTGGACCGCGCTTTCCAGCAGGCCCAGGATTTCGTCCGGGGAAGCGGGTACGACGGCGGTGCCGCGGCTAACGCTGTTGAGCCCGGTCATCGTCCCGTCACCTCGGCGGCCTGGCGCTTGGGGTAGCTGGCGCTGGCTGCCGCAGCCACCAGGGCCGCAACTGCCAAGGCTGCCCAGATGGAGAACAACCCGGTTTCGGTGATGTGTCCCGCTTCAGCTGACGCGGAGGAGATCAGCTTCACCACGGCGGCCCCCACCGCGATACCCACGGACAACGCCAACTCGTTCAGCCCGGCCGCCGTCGAGGTTTCAGCCAAGGGAACGCCCTCAACGGACAGTGCGCGCGTGCCCGCCTGATACATGCCCAGGCTCAGGTTGAACATCGCGAATCCGAGGCAGTACCCGGCAAGCGAACTGTGGGCGAGCAACATCACGAGGAATCCGGCGGCCAGCAGGACGCCTGCGAAGACCAGAGTGGCGCGCTCTCCGAACTGCCGGAGGGCCCTCGCTGTGAGGAGCGAGGAAACCAGTGACAAAACCGAAGCCAAGGCCAGGACGATCGCGATCATGAGCGGGCTCAAGCCGAACCCGTAGCCCGTCTTGTCCGGGTTGGAGTGCAGGAAGATGCCGTTGGTTCCGAAGTAGCTGATGGACGCAAAGCCGAAAAAGAACGTGGCCAGCGAAATTGCGCGGATGCGCGGAAGGGCCAACATGCGCAGGTCCATGAACCGCCTGCCCCGGGTGGAGCTGAAATCGCGCCTAGCCCAGTAGGCCAACAGGGCAAGCCCCAGTAAACCGGCTGTGAGCGTGCGGGCGTCCAGCCAGCCCCATTCGGGCGCCATGGAGAGTGCAATCACAAACCCAATCAGACCGAGAGAGCAAGCCAACAACGGCGCAAGGGCGATGCCCTCACGAGTCGGGACCCCGGCGTCGGGCAGTAAGAACGAACAGACAAAGGCGACCACCGCGAACGGCACGGCGACCCAGAAGCCGAGCGTCGGATCGGTGACGCCCACAATCCCCGCCAGAAGTCCGCCGGCTCCCACCATGATCATGAGCATGCCGATCATGACGCTGACGCCGGTCCGGGTCTGCGCAGGGCTGGTGACGCGAAGGATTCCCATCATCAACGGGATGAACCCCACCACGCACGTGAGCATGACGACGCCCAGAGTCACTGTCCACAGCGACGGCCACAGCGCCATTTGCAGCACACCGAGCGTCACCACCCCAGTGGACCAGCGCAGCACCAGCCTGTAGCCGTAGCTGTCACCAAGCCTCGAAATGATCGGGGTGAGCACCGCAAAACTGACGTTGGAGATAAGGAAGATGCCGTTGATGGTGGGATCGTCGATCTCGAAGACCGGCCCCAAGGCGGGGAGGATGGGGTTGAGATAGCCCTGCGTGACGCCGCTGAGCGACTCAATCAATGCCATTGCCAGGATCATCCCTGCAATGGTGCGGCGAGTCTTCGCTGACGTCGCTGGCGGTGCTGTGTTGCTTGCCATGTGCTTCCTTGGTGTCTTGAGCCTACGGGTTTTTGGCCTACGGGTCTTTGGCTTGCGCCTCTTCGGCCTGCGCGTGCGGCTGAGTGGTGATGCGAGTCACAACGTTATGACCGCCGTCTACACTGACTGTGGAATTGTTCAAAACCCACTTCAAGCAGGTAATGATGAACGAATCAGCCATGATTTCTGAGTTGGACCTCGAAATCGTGAACGCCCTGCAGATCAACCCGCGGGCCGAATGGAGCCGGATCGCGGACGCCTTGGGCCTGTCCGGACCGACGGTCGCACGGCGATGGAATGCCCTCGCAGCGCAGGGCCAGGCCTGGATCACGCCTGCTCCCGGCCAGCGCTACCTCAGTTCAGGCTGGTCGGCGTTCATCCACCTCTCCTCGGTGCCCAGCGACAGCGAGGCCCTCATCGAGCACCTCTGCGCCGAGCCGGCGTTTGGCACGGTCTCGCTGGTCACTGGTTCGCATGACCTCTTTGTGGACTGCTTTGCCTCCAGCCACGAAGAACTCATGGATATCGTCACTGGCTCCTTTCCGGGGCTGCCCGGCGTCACGCATCGCGAGGTGGTCTTTGTCACCAGGCTCTACCGCCAAGCTTCGGAATGGCGCAGCGGCACGCTGGAACCTGCGCGGGCACGACTGGTGCTGGCGGAGCCACTGCCTGAGCAGGCGGCTTACTCCCCCGACAACTTGGATGCAGCTTTGCTGGAGGAGCTTGCCAAGGATGGCCGCGCCAGTTGGGCGGAACTGGGAGCTTCTTGCGGCGTCTCACCCCAAACGGCACGGCGCCGGGTGGAGCGGTTCCTCGCCACCGGCTACATCACGCTGCGCTGCGATACCTCCACGTCCGCCCAGCAAGGACTGCGCGAAGTGACCCTGGTTCTCAATGTCCCTGCCCAGTACGTTGACGACGTCGGCCGCTACTTCGCCGCGCTGGGGAACTGCCGGTTGAGTGCACAGGTCCTGGGGGCACAGAACTTGCTGGTCACCCTCTGGGTCCGTGACTACCTGGAAGTTCAGGGGTACGAACGCGAACTGGCCGAGCGGGCACCCGGCAGCTCGGTCATCTCACGGCAAGCAGTGGTCCGGACGTACAAGCGGCTCGGCCATGTCCTTGATGAATCCGGACGCAGCCTGAGGGTGGTGCCGCTGCCGCTGTGGAGGGACGACACCCCCAAAATTGACTCTGGACGAGGCATCGAATCACCGGCAGGATCAGACGCATGACTACGTCCATTTTCGTAAACCTGCCCGTCAGCGACCTTGAAGCGTCCAAGGCCTTTTACACAGCGCTTGGTTACACCATCAACCCGAACTTCACCGACGAAACCGCCGCCTGCGTGGTGTTCAGCGACACCATCTACGCCATGCTCCTGACGCACGCCAAGTTCAGCGAGTTCACCAAGCAGCCCATTGCGGACACCCGGAACTCGACGGCGGCCATCGTTGCCCTTTCGGCCGACAGCCGTGAAGACGTGGATGCGCTGGCCACCAAGGCGCTTGAGGCCGGCGGCTCGGAGACTTACGACGCCCAGGACCTCGGCTTCATGTACAGCCGGGCGTTCCGTGACCTGGATGGCCACCACTGGGAAGTCCTGTGGATGGACGAGGCCGCAGCCCAGGCTGGTCCGCCGGAACACTAGCCAAATTCACGTCGTTGGCCCGCTATTCCGTCGCTGGTTGGCAACGGAATAGCGGGCCTTCAACGTTGCTAATTATTCAGCGTCACGGCCAGCACGCCGAGCACGACGGCGAGCAGGGGCGTTGCGCCTTGGATGGTGGCCGCACGGAGGTACTTCTTGCCGCTGGCAGCAAGAACCAGGGCGGCCAGGAGCATGGAACCGCAGCTGCTGAACACCAGGGTCCAACCAACCTGGGGCGACCCAGCCCAGACGGCGATGATACCGACCAGCGCACCGATGGCCAGGAACAAGTTGTAGAAGCCCTGGTTGTACGCGAGTGATTTGGTGGTTTCCGCGTCGGCCTGCGAGGTGATGCTAAAGGTTTTCCAGGTTTTGGGCTTGGTCCACGTAATGGACTCCATGGTGAAGATATAGACGTGCAGCAATGCCGCAATCAGGGCAAAAATCAGGGAGGCCAGGATCATGGTTTGATCCTAGCCTCCCTGTGTTCCCGGGCTTGGGTGCCGCGCAGGACCTAGGCGGTGAGCAGCGCCAGGGTTGCGCCTGCGAAGGTACCCGCCGAACTGTTCCACAGGGCCAACAGGCCTTGGAGATTCTCCCCGTCGGCCCGGTGTGCCGCGGTTTCGGCCTCCAAGGTGGACAGAATTCCCGTGCGCAGCTCAGTGTTGAAGTTCACCTTGCCAACCTGCAGGGAGGGAGCCTTCGCCAACTCGTCGGCAGGGATGCCGGAAGCGCCGTGGAGTACCAGAGGAACCCCGGTCCGTGCAGCGACATCCTGCAGCACGTCCCAGCGAATGTTGGGCTCGCCCTTGTACTTGCCGTGCACGTTGCCCACGGCCACGGCCAGCAACTGCGCACCCGTTCGCTCCACGAATTCGGCCACCTGCGCGGGGTTGGTGAGCCCCGCAACCGAACCGCCGGCGTCGTGCGCTGCATCTTCGGCACCGAACGCCTTGTCCTCATCGCCCGCAAGGCCGCCCAGCTCCGCTTCAAGCACGACGTCGGCTGCACCTTGGGCGTCCAGCGCGGCACGGACTTCGCGGACCAAAGCGATGTTGTCCTCGTAGGGCAGCGACGACCCGTCAGCCAAGACCGCATCTGCGCCAGCCGCCACGGAGTCACGGATGACGTTCAGATCCGAAGCGTGGTCCAGCTGGACGGAGACCGGGACGCTGGCGGAGTCCGCCAGACCACGGAGGGCTGCAATGAGGCGCAGTCCATTGGGTGTGGACGCGGTCTTCGGAGCCACCAACAGGATCACGCCGAGCCGGGCTTCCTCCGCCGCCGAAACAACAGCAAGCGCGGTGGTGAAGTCGTAGCAGGTAAAGGCCGGAACAGCGGAGCGGGAGGATAGGGCTGAGTTGACTAGCTGATCGAGTTTGGCGCGCATTAGTGGGCCAGCCCTCCTACCAGGATCCACGCCACGTAGGTCAGGGCGAAGCCAGCCAGGCCCAGGATGGTGGTGAGGACGGTCCAGGTCCTGAGGCCGTCGGAAACCGTGAGGCCGTAGTAACGGATCACGGTCCAGAAGCCGGCATCAGTCACGTGGGACAGGCCGAGGGAACCAAAGCCGATGGCGATGACGATCACGGCGATCTGGGCGGGCGTGTAGCCACCTTCCATCACGGCAGAGGTCAGCAGGCCGGTGGTTGTCACGATGGCGACGGTCGCCGAACCCTGTGCTGCGCGCAAGGCCAGCGAGATGATGAAGCCGAGCACGATCACCGGCAGGCCGAGGCTGTCCAAGGTGTGGGAGAGTGCGGCTCCGATGCCGGAGGTGCGGAGGACTTCACCGAACACGCCGCCGGCTGCCACCACCATGAGGATGGACGCGATGGGAGGCAGTGCGCCTTCGAAGATTTCCCCGGTTTCCTTCAGGGACCAGTTGCGGCGGACGGCCAGCAGGAAGAAGGAGAGTGCAACGGCCACGAGAAGGGCGAAGAACGGGTTGCCGATGAACGCGGCCACGCCGTACCAGTAGTTGTCCTTGGCGATGGTCAGAGTGCCGACAGTGCCGAGGAGGATCTGGACGATCGGAGCGGCGATCAGGAACATAATCAAGCCGGGACGCGGAGGGGCGATGGCACGGGCGCCGGGACCGTCGTGGCCCACGTGGACAAGGGAATCGGAACCAAACTCTTCAACCTGCTGCTTCACGCCGGGGAGAAGCTCGTAGTCCTTGCGGTTCATGATGCTGGCAACCCAGTAGGACAGGAAGCCAAGGGGGATGCAGATGATCAGCGAGATCATCGTGATGAGTCCGATGTCAGCGCCGAAGACGCCGGCGCCTGCCACGATGCCCGGGTGCGGCGGAACTGCAACGTGGATGGACAGCATGATGCCGGCCATGGGCAGGCCGAACTTGATCGGGTGGACGTTGGCGATCTTCGCGAAGGCATAGACGATCGGGACCAGGACGATCACGCCCACCTCGAAGAAGACGGGGATCGCCACGAGGAAGCCGACTGCGGTCAACGCGACGGCAACACGCTTGGCGCCAAGCTTCTCAGTGAAGTGGGTGGCCAGCGACTGCACACCGCCGGAAACTTCGATCATCCGTCCCAGGATGGCGCCGAGGGCAATCAGCAATGCGACCTTGCCCATGGTGCTGCCGACGCCGTTGGTTACCACGGTGAAGATGTCCTTGAGCGGAATCTGGGCCGCAACGCCTACCAGGATGCTGACTGCGAGCAGGGCAACGAATGCCTGGATCTTGAAACGGATGATCAGCACCAGCAACAGGGCGATGCCTGCGGCAGCGATGGTCAGCAGAAGGGGTGTTCCCAGCTCCACTGCGGGCTTGATGGCGGGGGCGTCGGCCGCCCGGACCATCAGCGAGTTCACGAGGGGATTCATTGGGGGGTGTCTCCTTTGACATACCAGTCTAGGGAAGACCGGCGGAGGTTACTTGTTGGGGGGTGTGGAGTTTTTGTACAGCTAATGCCCTTCAGAGGGGCTCATGAGGGCGTTAGGTGTACAAAAACTCCCGGGAGGTTAGGCGGTGCGCTTGGCGGGCGCGACAACCTTGATGACGGCGGAGTCGTCTGCAGCGGCGAGGCCCTGGGCCTGGCCGAGCAAGTACAGCTGTTCAGCGGCAGCGGCAACGGGTGCGGCGAGGCCGGCGGCGCGGGTTGCCTTGCCCACGATGCCCATGTCCTTGACGAAGATGTCCAGGCGGCTGAGGACCTCGGCGCCGTCTTCCGTGTAGGCCTCAAGGATGCGCGGGCCGCGGTTGGAGAGCATGAAGGATCCGGCGGCTCCGGCTTCGAGGGCGGCGAGGGTCTTCGCTTGGTCCAGGCCGAGGGCATCGGCGAGGGCCATGGCCTCCGCAGCGGCGGCGATGTGCACGCCGCATAGGAGCTGGTTGACGGTCTTGAGTGCCTGACCGTCGCCGGGCTTGTCGCCCACGATGCTCAAGGTGGAGGCCAGCAGTTCCAGTGCCGGACGTGCCTTTTCGAGGGCCTCGGGCTCGGCGCCCACCACGATCAGCAGGTCACCTTCACCGGCACGCTTGGGGCCGCCGGACAGCGGAGCGTCAACCAGAGAAACTCCGTACTCGGCCAGCTTGGCGACCGTTGCCGGGATGGCTTCGGTGCCCACTGTGCTGCCGAGAATTACGACGGCGCCCGGCTTCAGTACCGGGGCCACGCCGTTCTCGCCGAAGAGGACATCGTTGAGTTGCTCGCCGTTGCGGACCGCCAGGAGCAGGGCGTCGGCGTCCTGGGACGCTTCTCGGGCCGAGGCGAAGGTCTTGATGCCTGCTGCGGCGGCGAGTTCCAGACGGGGCTCTGCAATGTCGAAGCCGTGCACGGTCAGCTCGGACGCGAGCCGGGTTGCCATGGGCAGGCCCATGGCACCAAGGCCCAGGACGGTGACGGTGTAGTTGCTGCTGGTCATGGTGTTCTCCATTGAATTTTGGCTGTTAGAAGGTTGCGCTGAGCTTGCGGGTGACCTGGGTCAGGGATTGGTCGTCGCCCACGTTGCCGGCGAAGACGATGTACGGGATACCCTTTGCGGGACCGTCCACCGGCTCCCACAGTGAGACGATGCCCGGGAGCATGGGGCCGCGGACGATCGCGTGGCGGATTTCCAGGCCGTGGGCGGCCACGTCCGAGGATGTGATGCCGCCCTTGGCGATGACGAAGCGCGGCGGGAAGCTCTTCAGGGTGCGGTTTACAACGGCCACGACGGCGGCGGAGACGGTGCGGGCGATCTTCAGGCTCGCTGCGGCGTCGTCGGTCTTGATGAGCAGTCGGCTGGTGTGGACGATCACGTCACCGCTGCGGAGGGCGTCCACGACGTCGGACACAACGGTTCCGATGTACGCGTCGGCTTCTGCTTCGCCCTGGGTTTTGGTTCCGGCAATGAGCTTCTCGACGTCGATTTCGATGGTCCTCGCCGAGCTGTGCTGTGCCGTGAGGTCGTTGAGCTGCCGGGTGGTGACGCCCACGTGGGAACCCACCACGATCAAGCCGCCGGCTGCGGAGGGAGTGTTGCCTGCAAAGGCCTCTTCGGAGGTCAGCGCGGTGCGGATCTCCTGGCCGATGCGTCCACGCACGAACGGCGGACCTACGCGGTAGAGGAGCTTCTTGCCCCGGCGTTCCGCTTCTTCGAGGCCAAGGGCCAGTGCGCGGAAGTCGTTCTCGGTGACAATGTCGGCCACGATCGGCGTGGAGTCGGTGGCGGACTCGAGGGCGTCAGCGATGGCCTTCGCGGAGATGGCGGGGTCTTGGGCGGAGGCGCCCGCGCGGATGATGTTGAGGTCCAGGACGATCACGTCGCTGGCGGGGAATCGGCCCTGCGACTTTTCCTCCACGTACTTGGCCATCTCTGAATTGGCGAAACCGAAGCTCGCGTCCTTGGCGAATTCCGTTTCGGCCACGGGGGTGAGGGTGCCGGCGTCGCCCCGCATGTAGTGCACTCCGCCAATGGTGACGCGTCCGGCGTCGGGGAAGGCTGGAACGATCACCACGCCGTCGGTGGTTTCGCCGGTTTCAGCAGCCACGGTGGCGGCGATGACGTCCGGCTCCAGCGGGTAGTGTCCGCGGAGGGTGGAGTCGCTGCGGCTGACGAAACCCAGGCGCAGCCGAGGACCAGCACCGGTGCCGGCTGCTGCCTCAAGGGCGTTCCGCACGATTTCCTCGTTGCGGGCGGCGGCTTCTGCCGGATCCAAGCTGCGGGTGTTGGTGAGGACGTAGACAGCGGGCTTGGTCTGGTTCTCGCGGATATGGGTAAACGCCCACACAAAGTCCGCGACGTCCCAGCGGGTGAGGACAGCAAGATCCGCAACGGACTGCGTGCCGGTGGGGTCGTCGTCGAGGACTACCAGGACGCGGGGGGACGTTGCCGACGACGCCGCAACGGCGTCCGCAACCAACTGAGCAGGAATCTGGACTTCCGCCGGGAAAGCGGCCAGTACGTCGGCTTCAAGGGTCACTGTGCACTCCATCGTGGGAAATCTCTGTTGCGGTTAAGTGAATGTAAGATGTCAGACATCTAACATTTGAATGCTAGTGTGACACACGGCTCTTCACCGCGCAAGGTGCCCCGGATCACTAGGCTGGGGGCATGGCTGACAGCGCGGTTCCGCTTCCGTTTGTGGACGTTCGAACGCCCACGCTTGTTACGGACGCTGTACCAGCGGTGCTGATCCACGGCTGGGCATCGGGTTCCGCTTATTGGGAACCGTTAGTGGAGAAGCTGCTCGACGGCGGCCGGACAGTGTGGATAGTCGACCTTCCGGGCTATCACCCAAGGCAGGAGCTGCCGCTGGATTTCGAATGGACGCTGGACACCGCGGCCGCTTCGGTAGCTGCAGCCCTGGACGCCCGAGGTGGCGGTCCCGTGCATTTGGTGGGACATTCCATGGGCGGCAGCGTCTCGCTGACCCTGGCCGCAGCCCGCCCGGAGCTTGTGGCCACGGTGACGCTGGTGGGAATGGTTCCGGCTCCTCAAAATGAGGGCTTCAAGAACCTCCTCGTGTCGCAGCTGGAACAAGGGTTCTTCGACGCCGGCACCAAGGCCAAACTCATGGGCGCCTGGTACGGGACCTTGCCGGACGAAGATATGGAGTTGCTCAGCAAGGGTTTCGACGCGCCCTTCCCGGTGCTGTCCGCCAGCGCATTGGCGGCCATGACCGGCGTCGAACCTTCAGTGCCCGGGCGCGTTCACGCGCCGCTGCTGGTCATCGCCGGAACCGGCGACCGCGTGCGACCCATCGAGCAAATGGCCGCGTTCGTGGAAGCCAGCCCGAATCGGCAGCTCAAGGCCATTCCCGGGGCGGGCCACAGCGTCCACTGGGAGCAGCCGCAGGAATGCGCCGAGGCGTTGCATAAGTTTTGGAGAACGAGCTGGCCACCGCCAGCGTAAGATGTCTGACAACCATCCGGTCCCGGGGGAAAATCCAAGGGCCGCCGGGCGGTCTGAAGTACAGGGAATGGGGATATATGGCACGCAAGTCGCTGGTCGGCGTCGTAGCTGATGAGTTGCTGGACAGGATCGTGGCGGGCGAGTTTCCGCCCGGAACGGTGGTCCCGGGCGAGCTTGAGCTCAGCGCCAAGCATGAGGTGAGCCGCATGACCGTGCGTGAAGCCATGAAGACCCTGGAAGCTCAGCGGATCCTCAGCGTGGAGCGAGGCCGCGGAACATTCGTTAACCCCCTGAATCAGTGGGCTTCACTGGAAGCAGTCTTGCGCGCTGCCTCGGAGGGTACCAAAGACGCAGCCGCAGCCATACAGTTGATCGAGCTGCGGCGGATGCTCGAGACGGGAGCCTGCGAACTGGCCGCCGAACGCATCTCCGACGCTGAGCTCACGGCACTCAAAGAGCACGTGGAAAAGATGCAGTCCGCGCACGAAGTCAATGACCTTGCCGGGTTCGTGGAAGCCGACCTGGCCTTCCACGACGTGATCCTCCACGCTTCCGGCAATGTGTTTGTGGCCGTGCTGTTCGAGCCACTGCACCGCGTCCTGGAGGCCCGACGCACGGAGACCTCCGCTTTCCCGGAAATCCAGGAACATGCCATCGGCCATCACCGGAAGATCGCCGCGGCCCTGGAATCCCGCAATCCCAATGAAGCCCGGCTCGCGATGGACGCCCACATGCAGCAGACCCTGGACGACCTGAAGACGTACGTGTTGGAGGCGTAGTTAGCGCCGCAGACTTTCCGACGGCAACTCCCCGAAGGTCTTCAGATACAGCGCGGAGAAGCGCCCCTGATGGGTGAAGCCGCACAGCTCCGCGACGGTCGTGACCGTCTGCTCGCGCGGGCTTGCTTCCAGCAGCATCTCGCGGGCTCGATCCAGCCGGATAGTCCGCAGCAGGTCCGACGGCGTCGCCCCGGTTTCGGCCCGAAGCGCGGTCTGCAAGGTCCGGACCGAAACCCCCAGGCACTCAGCAATGTCCGGCACGGTGAGTTCCTCCGTGGCGTGGCGCTCCAGCAGTTCGCGGCATTCACGGACCAGACGGCCCTCCGCTTCCGCGTTCCGGAGCTCCCCAGAGGGCGGCTGCATCGCCATTAACAGGCGGGACACCATGCTGTCCGCCAGCAACCCCTGTACAAACGCGGGGGCCGTGGACTGTGGCTGGCCAATCAGGTCGTCATGAAGCTCGACGACGGACCTCAGGAACGCGCGGCCGGCAGCACCTGAAAGGTCCATGCCGTAGCCAAGGTCCACAGCGCTTTCGCCATACAGCTGCTCGGCAACCCGCTCCAGCGCTGTTCGCCTTACATAGACGATGAGATGAGGACTGCCACCGTCCCAGCTCATGGAGAACGGCCGGTCGATCGGCGGAACAGTCGCCATGCGCGGGCTGGATTCAACGGTGCTCGCACCAACTTGCATGGACGCGTGCCCGGCCAGCGGAATCTGCACTAAATGGAAATCCTGCAGGCCCTCAGGGTCGATGCGGACGTCCGCGCCATAGTCCAGGAACTCAATCCCCACGTCGCCCCGATGCAGGGAACGCAGCTTCATGTCCACCGATGACGTCCGGGTCCGTGGCGCGAGCTCATGGCTGCAGAACAGCTCGGCGATCTTGGCGTGCGCCTCGTCCACGTCGGTTGTGGCCATCGTTGGCCGTCCCCGCAGTACGTCACGGGGAAGAATCTTCACCATTTGGGCACCCACTCCACACTTCTGCGCTTATCGGATGATCCTCGCGCAACGTGGATATTCCGGATTTCAGCCGCCACCTAGAGTCGCTGTTAAGACAAGTATGACGCAGCTCACATCACGATAACAGCAGCGAAAGCGAGGTGAGGACCGGTGAAGAACATCAAGCTCGTACACGACCGGCGGGACGAATGGGACCGAACCCACTTCGAACTCTGGGCGGCGGAACTCCGAGCCAAAGAGGCTCAACTCACCTCCGCGGCTTGGGTCGGTTGGCACGAGGAAGAGGAAGACCCTGCGCAATTCGGATGACCCCTGCGCCTTGTGGATAGCCCGGCTTACAGCGGCTGCCTAGAGTCACTTATGGAATAACCATGACGCACGTCACATTTCTTCAACATCACAAGTACGGGAAAGGCTTGGACCATGTCAGGACTCGACGGCAGGACAGCGATTGTCACCGGTGGGGCAACCAAGGTGGGGCAGGGCGTGGTGACCGCCCTGCGGGACGCCGGGGCCAAGGTGGTGGTTGCGGATATAGCTCCCGACGGCGCCGCCCTCACCAAAGAGTTGGGGGAAGGAATCCACTACTCCCACACAGACATCACCGAAGATGCCGCCGTGAACGCGCTCCTCAGCCAGACTGTAGCCACGCATGGAGGCTTGGACATCCTGGTGAACCTCGCCTGCACGTACAAGGACGACGGCGCCGCGTCCGGCCGCGCCGACTGGCTCGAGGCGCTCAACGTCAACCTCGTGAGCGCAGTGGTGGCCAGCAACGAAGCCCGGCCCTACCTCAAGGCCTCCGGACATGGCGCGATCATCAACTTCACCTCCATCTCCAGCTCGGTGGCGCAGACCGGCCGCTGGCTCTACCCCGCCAGCAAGGCGGCCCTGGTCCAGATCACCCGCAGCATGGCCGTGGATTTCGCAGCGGA
This sequence comes from Paenarthrobacter nitroguajacolicus, assembly GCF_007786235.1. GTDB lineage: Bacteria > Actinomycetota > Actinomycetes > Actinomycetales > Micrococcaceae > Arthrobacter > Arthrobacter nitroguajacolicus_A. The sequence continues at coordinate 51,572 of NZ_VNFK01000018.1, forward strand.
CGGCATCCGGGTGAACTCCATCAGCCCCGGTTGGGTATGGAGCAACATCATGGACTCCCTCAGCAACGGGGATATCGACAAGACAGACTCCGTCGCAGCCCCGTTCCACGCCCTCAAGCGCGTCGGCCGCCCCCACGAGGTGGGTGACGTCGTCGCATTCCTCGCCAGCGACCAAGCAAGTTTCGTGACCGGTGCCGACTGGGCGGTGGACGGCGGCTATTCCGCCCTGGGTCCTGAGCGCGCCGAAGAAACCATTCCACTGCTGGCCGCCAACTGACACCAAGCTTCACCACACTCCAGAGAAGGGCAACACCATGACGCAACGCCACATCACCATCGTCGGCGCCGGCCAGTCCGGCCTGCAGCTGGGTATCGGACTGCTGGATGCAGGATTCCAGGTGACCACTGTTTCCAACCGCACGCCCGAGGAAATTCACGAAGGCAAGGTTGCCTCCAGCCAATGCATCTTCCACAACGCCTTGGAACACGAGCGGGCGCTTGGCCTTGATTTCTGGCCAGATGCCCCCACGGTGGACGGCATCTCGTTCACCATCCCCCACCCCGAAGTGCCTGGCGAGAAGGTCATTAGCTGGGCCTCCCGCCTGGATAACCACGCCAAGTCCATCGACCAGCGCGTGAAGTTCCCGCGATTCATGGAGGAGTTCACCGCACGCGGCGGCGAACTGGTCTTCGAAGACGCCGGCGTAGCCGAATTGGAGAAGTACACGCAGAACTCCGAGCTGGTGATTGTGGCCGCTGGCAAGGGCGAAATCGCGCAGCTGTTTACCCGCGACGCCGAGCGCAGCACTTACGACGCCCCACAGCGCGCCTTGGCATTGACCTACGTGAAGGGCCTCAAGCCCCGCGAAGAGTACTCGGCTGTCTCGTTCAATGTCATCCCCGGCGTTGGTGAGTACTTCGTGTTCCCCGCGCTCACCACCACCGGCCCCTGCGAGATCATGGTCTTCGAAGGCGTTCCCGGCGGGCCCATGGACACGTGGAAGGGGCTCACTCCCGAGGAACATCTGGAGAACTCCAAGAACATCCTGAAGACCTTCCTGCCCTGGGAGGCGGAACGCGCCACGGATGTGGAACTCACCGATCCCAACGGCGTCCTCCAAGGCAGGTTTGCGCCGACCGTCCGCCACCCGATTGCCACGCTGCCGAGTGGCCGGCAGGTACTTGGACTGGCCGACGTCGTGGTGTTGAACGATCCCATCACCGGGCAGGGCTCCAACAATGCAAGCAAATGCGCGGCGTCCTACCTGGACAGCATCATCGGGCACGGCGGTGGCGCTTTCGATGCACGCTTCATGCAGGCCACTTTCGAGCGCTATTGGGATTACGCACAGCACGTTGCACACTGGACCAATGCCCTCCTGGCCCCTCCCCCGCCGCACGTCCTTGAGCTCCTGGGCGCGGCCAACCAGGAGCCGGCCATTGCCCACCGCTTCGCCAACGGGTTCAACCACCCGCCGGAATTCCAGGACTGGTTCATGTACCCGGACAAAGCCGCGGACTACTTGGCAAGCCTCTCTGCCACCAAAGTTTCATAGCACACTCCTGCTAAGAAGGACTCAACCATGCGAAAGATAGCAATTGTCGGTGCCGGCGAATCCGGCGCCCAGTTGGCTTTGGGCCTGCAGCGGGATGGTTACGCAGTGACGCTTCTGTCCGACCGTTCCGCAGCCCAGATCCGCTCGGGCAAAGTCATGTCCAGCCAGTGCATGTTCTCCACAGCCCTGGACGCCGAGGCCCAACTGGGAACGGCGCTCACGGAATTTTATGAGTCCGGATCGGTGCCGGACATCAATTCCATCCGTTTGCGCGTGGACGCTGACCAGCCCATCGAATGGGAAGCGCCCTTGGACGGACCCGCCCGATCCATCGACCAACGGATCAAGAGCGCACTGTGGATCGAGACGTTCGTGGCGGGCGGCGGGGACTTCCGGATCGAAAAAGTCACCACGCGCATGCTCGAAGAGCTCGCCCACGACTACGAGCTGGTCATCGTGAGCACGGGCAAGGGCGAGATCGGCCAGATCTTCCCGAGGGACAAGGCAAAGTCGCCTTTCGATCGTCCGCAGCGCGTCCTGGCACTGAACTACGTCACGTCCTCCAACGGCACCGAAGCCCCCGCCGTCGCCATCCGCATGTCCATGGCACCCGGCGTCGGCGAGTTCTTCACGTTCCCGGGCCTGACCGTCTCGGGTCCCTGCCGCATGATGGTGTTCGAAGGCGTGGTGGGCGGCCCCATGGACCATTGGACCGACGTCGGGAGCCCTGAAGAGCAACTCCAGCGGTCGCTGGAGATCCTGCGCGAGCATTTCCCGCACGAGCTTCAGAATTTCGCCGACGCGGAGCTGACGGACAGCGGCGCGACGCTTCTGGGCCGGATCACGCCGACGGTGAGGTCGGCCGTCGGGGAGCTTGGGAACGGGAAACTCGTATTCGGCCTGGGTGATGCCGTGGTCCTCAACGATCCCCTCACCGGACAAGGTTCAAACAATGCGACGCTTGCCGCCAAGTACTACCTCGATTCGATCGTTCGGCGCGGCCAGCAGCCTTTTGACCGTGCCTGGATGGAGCGCACCTTCGACGAGTTCTGGCGTGGTTGGGGCCAGTGGGCTGTGGAGTGGACCAACGATCTCCTCAAGCCACGGCGGGATCACCAGAAGACACTGCTGAGCGAGGCCGCTGAGCACCCGGCGCTGGCGGCGAGCATTGTGGCCGGCTTTGACGATCCTCGGACGTCGTACCCGTGGTGGTTCGATCCCACCGCGGCCGCCGACTTCATGCAGGCCCGCAAGGAAGACGACACGGCAGCCTTCGACCTCCGGGACTTCAGGGGCGCCTTGGGCCAGTTCGCCACAGGCGTTACCGTGGTGACCACCGTTGCCGCCGACGGCCGAAAGGTGGGCATGACCGCGAATTCCTTCACGTCAGTCTCCATGGAGCCACCGCTGGTGCTCTGGTGCCCCAGCAAGCGCGCGCCCAGCTTGGGTGATTTTGAGGACGCCACGCACTTTGCCATCAACATCCTGGCCAGCGACCAACACGTCCTCTCCCGCCAGTTCGCCACACCCGCCACGGACAAATTCGCTGGGGCGGAGACTACCGAAGGCATCGCCGGGGTCCCTCTGTTGGACGGCGCGGTGGCCACCTTCCAGTGCCGCACGGTCTCGCGGCATGATGCCGGCGATCACGTCATCTATGTGGGTGAAGTAGAGAAATACACCTACGACGGCGGCGCTCCCCTGGTGTTCCACGGCGGCAAGTACCACGCCACTGCCAGCCACCCTGATTTCTGAGCACTCTTGAAAGGAACGGTTATGGACGAATCCTGTGAGGTCGCGATCATTGGCTCGGGAATCAACTCCCTGGTGGCGGCAGCCGAGCTTGCCCTGGACGGAAAGCGCGTGTGCATCATCGAGCGCTCGGACCGGCTGGGTGGGTTCATCGACTCCTCCGAACGGACCTTGCCTGGTTTCATCCACGACACGTTCTCCTCCTGGCATCCGCTGTTTGTGTCCGGCGGCGCCTATGAAGTGCTAGGCAAGGAACTGCACGCCCGGGGCCTCGAGTATTGCAATACCACCGGGCCCGTGACGGCGAGCGTAGCGGCGGACCCGGCGACGGGGGCGCACCGCGTAGTCATTGCGCACCGGGATCCAGCCGAGACAAGCGCTGCATTCAAGGAGCCCCGGGACCAGGCCGCTTACCTGGCGATGCTCGATGACCTCGGCCGTAACGCGGGCACGGTTTTCGGCGCCTTCGGCGCCGAGCTGCGATCCTTTCCTGAGGTTGCAAAGATCGCCTTTGGCGCCCTGCGGCGTGGGCGCCTGGCCGCAAACGAGTCCTTCATCCGGGACTCTGTGATGAGCGGCCGCAACTACGTCCGCAGCCGCTTTGACGGCTGGGAAACGGACCAGTTGTGGTCGCCGTGGCTCCTGCACGCCGGGCTGGGACCGGACCAAGCCACGGGAGGGGTGATGCTGCCCGTCATGGCCATGAGCATGCACGGTTTTGGGCTGCCCGTCGTGAAGGGCGGGGCATCGCGGTTCGTTGCGGCGTTCGAGTCGCTCCTGAGGGACAACGGCGTCAGGATCATGCTCGGTGCCGAAGCCGAGGAGATCCTGGTTTCAGGCACAGCGGTCACGGGCGTCCGGACGTCACAGGGCAGTGTTTCGGCCGACACCGTGCTGGCCAACGTCTCCCCGCAGGCCCTTTACACGTCATTGCTTCACGAGCCCCCGGCCGCGGCTGCCCGGGCCGCCGAAAAGTACCAGAACGGCCGCGGAGCCATGCAGATCCACTTGGCCTTGGACAAGCCCGTTGAGTGGCTCGATCCCCGGCTCAACAAGGTGCCGCTGGTGCACATCAGCAACGGTTCAGACAGCACAGGGATCGCATGCGCCCAGGCCGAAGCCGGCTTTCTGCCCAGCGAACCAACGGTAGTGGTGGGCCAGCAGTGCGTGCTGGATCCATCCCGGGCACCGAAGGGCAAGGCCACCCTGTGGTTGCAATTGCAGGAAGTGCCGTTCACCCCGGTGGGCGACGCTTCCGGAGAGCTCGATGTCCGCGCCGGTTGGACCGAAGATCTGAAACAGGCCTACCTGGACCGGGTTCTTGCACGGTTGGAGCAGTTCGCCCCGGGCACACGGGCCGCTGTCCTGGCATCGGACGTGATCGCACCGACGGATCTGGCTGCTGCCAACCTCAACGCTGTGAACGGTGACCCTTACGGCGGTTCGGCGGAACTCTTCCAGAACCTCCTCTGGCGGCCTTTCCCGGAGGCCGCCGGACACCGCACGGCCATCCAAGGTCTCTGGCACATCGGGGCTTCAACCCACCCCGGTCCTGGACTTTCGGGCAGCTCCGGACACCTCGTGGCACAGAAATTGACCGCGAAGCCTTCACGATTTTCCCGCATTCAAGCAGCACTGAAACCAAGCAAGCGATAGGAGAACAATGTCTGTTCTGGCCGGGCTCACTGCAGCCCTTTCGAGTGGTTCGGTGGAGATCATCGACCTCACCACACCGCTCAGTTCCGAAACCCCCATCCTGAACCTGCCGCAGCCGTTCGCGAACACGGTGGGTTTGTCCGTCTCGCCGGTGAGCAATTTCGACGACGCCGGACCGGCCTGGGCGTGGAACGATGTCACCGTGGGAGAGCACGCCGGGACGCACCTGGATGCTCCGGTCCACTGGATTACGGGCAAGGACGGCAAATCCGTGGACCAGATCGAACCACACCGCCTGGTGGGCCCTATCGCGGTGATCGACAAGACCACCGAGGTTTCGGCGGACCCTGACTTCCTCCTGGAACCCGAGCACTTTGAGCAATGGCAGGAAGAGCACGGCGCGTTCCCGGAGAACTGCTGGGTCATCTTCCGGACCGGTTGGGCGGCCCGGGGCGCTGACGCTGCGGCTTTCGTCAACGCGGACGACGCCGGACCGCACACTCCCGGTGTCTCTGCGGCAGGTGCCAAGTGGCTCGCCGGAAACGCTTCGATCAGCGGCTTCGGCGTGGAAACCGTGGGCATCGACGCAGGCCAGGCAGGCGGCCTGGATCCGATGTTTCCGGTCCACTCGTTCCTTCTCGGCGCGGACAAGTACGGAGTGACGTCGCTCCGGAACGTGGACCGGCTCCCCGTCACGGGTGCGACGTTGGTGGTTGCTCCGTTGCCGATCGTTGGCGGTACGGGCAGCCCCAGCCGCGTGTACGCGCTGGTGGAAAAGGCAACGGTGGAGACGGCATGAGCGGGCAGGTTCGGGTTTCCGCGCTGGTCGGCAGGACCTTGGCGAAGCTCGGTGTCGGACACGTTTTCGGGGTGGTGGGCTCCGGAAACTTCGATGTCACCGGAACGCTCATGGCCGAAGGCATCCCGTTCACGGCCACCCGGCATGAGGGCGGCGCGGCGACCATGGCCGACGCGTACACCCGGATGTCAGGCAAGGTCGGGGTGGTCACCACCCACCAGGGCTGTGGGTTAAGCAATGCCATCACCGGGATCGGTGAGGCAGCGAAGAGCCGCACACCCATGATCGTGCTCACCGCCGACACCCAGGCCGCGGCGATACGGTCCAACTTCAAGATCGACCAAGACGCCCTGGCCCGCAGCGTAGGAGCGGTGGCTGAACGGATCCACTCCCCCGCCACAGCCGTCGCGGACACCGTCAGGGCCTTCCGGACTGCCGTGAACGAGCGCCGCACCGTGGTTCTAAGCCTGCCGTTGGACGTCCAAAGTGGAGCCGCCACCGACGAGGTGAGTGCCGTCGTCGTGCCTCAACCGCTCAAGGTGCGCCCGGACGCTGGCGCCGTGGAGCAACTGGCCGCATTGATAGCGAAAGCTGAACGTCCGGTGTTCGTTGCCGGACGCGGAGGGCGCGGCGCCCGGGACGAAATCCTGGCACTGGCACAGCATGCCGGCGCGCTGGTGGCAACCTCGGCAGTGGCAAGCGGGCTGTTCAACGGCGACTCCCACAACCTCGGTATCTCCGGAGGATTTTCCTCGCCTGTTACGGCGGAGTTCATCAGCGGCGCCGACCTGATAGTGGGGTGGGGCTGCGCGCTGAACATGTGGACCATGCGGCACGGGCGGCTGATTTCCGCCGGCACCAAAGTAGTGCAGATCGACGTCGAAGACGCCGCCCTGGGTGCCAACCGGCCCATCACGCTGGGTGTGCTGGGAGACTCAGCGCTCACCGCTGGGGATGCTTTGGCGGCGCTGCGCTCGATGCAGCCAGAGCCTGCGGAGAAGTACCGCACCGAGGCCAACGCCCTGACCATCAAGCAGGGTTCACGGTGGCGGGATGTGGAGACCGAAGACCTGTCCACCGCCACAGCCATCGACCCACGCGTCCTCACCCGCGAACTCGACACTCTGCTCCCTGCCGAGCGGATCGTCGCGGTCGATTCGGGCAACTTCATGGGCTACCCCAGCCAGTACCTTGCCGTTCCGGACGAGTTCGGATTCTGCTTCACCCAAGCATTCCAAGCCATCGGGCTGGGCCTGTACACGGCCATCGGAGCCGCCCTGGCCCAACCACACCGCCTGCCGGTACTGGGCGCCGGCGACGGTGGATTCCTCATGGGCATCAGCGAGCTGGAGACCGCGGCGAGACTGAAACTGCCCCTGGTCTGCATCGTCTATAACGACGCCGCCTACGGCGCGGAAGTCCACCACTTCGCTTCGGAGCACACAGAAGCAGAGCTGTCCAGCGTTGTGTTCCCCGACACCGACATCGCCGCCATCGCCCGCGGATTCGGCGCCGAAGGCATCACCGTGCGGACCGTGGCCGACCTCGATGCTGTTCGCCCATGGATCGCCGCTTACGAAGCCGGCACGCAGGACCGGCCGCTGGTCATCGACGCCAAGATCGCCTCCGACGGCGGCTCATGGTGGCTGGCTGAAGCTTTTCAGGGCCACTAAGGGGAAAGCGCGGCGCTACGTGGGTGGCGCCGTGCTCCCCCGGACCACCAGCTCCGTGGCGACCTCCAGGGCCGTAGAGGAACCCACCGCCTGCTGCTCGATCTGCTCCGTCAACATGCCTACGGCCATCGACGCCAGCTGCGCCAGCGGCTGGCGGACAGTGGTCAGCGGCGGAGACGTAAGTGCCGCCTGGGCGATGTCATCGAATCCCACCACGCTCAGGTCTACAGGAATCTTCAATGAGCGCTGAGCCGACGCGTTCATAACGCCCAACGCCTGCAGATCACTACCCGTGAAGATTGCCGTGGGACGCTCCGGCAAGTCCAGAAGCTCTCCGCCGAGCCGAAGCCCGGACTCGATACTGAAGTCGCCATCGCGCACGAATTCGGGAAGAACCGGCAGTCCTGCTTCGTGAAGGGCAGCTGCGTAGGCGGCGTAACGGGCGCGCCCGTGTCCCGGGCTGTGAACGCGGCCAGTGATGATGCCAATGCGCTGATGCCCCAGTTCCAACAGATGGGACACCGCCCGCAAGGCCCCGGAAAACGACGCCGGGCTGACGCTGGGAATCTGAAGACCCTCGGACCCCTCGGGATCGATGGCCACCGCAGGAATGTTCAGCGTCCGCGCCTGACGGACCAGTTGGGAGCCTTGCCGGGGGGCCAGGAGCATCACGCCATCAAGACGGTTCGTGGAGGGCTCACGCAACCTCTGCCAATTCTCGGCAGTGGCGTTTTCGGCCCGCGTATAGGCGACGGTGTAACCCAGGCGCGCCGCCGCCGCTTCCACTCCCTCCATGGTTTCCAAGACCCACGGCGAATCGAAGTTGTTGACCACCAATTGCAGCAATCCGGGCTCGGTAGGCGGGTTCCGCTTGGTGTAGTCGAGCTCCTCCAGCACCTGCTGAACACGGGCTCGCGTTGCCTCGGAGACGTGGGAACGGCCGTTCAAGACCTTGGAAACGGTGGGCACTGAAACGCCCGCAGCGGCAGCCACGTCTGCGATCTTGGGGCGCGGAGTGGCGGTCAATGGAACGGTCCTTGAACTCATGAAGAAACGGGAGTGGCAATGCGCGGGACCGTTGCCCGGCGGACCGGCGCAGTTTCCACCCGCACGGGTCCAACGATAACATTGCCGCGTTCGCTCGAACCCAAGGGCGACGCAGCGAAAATCCCCAGCTCAGCGCCGATCCACCGGCCCTCCACAACGTCGAAATCCCAGATGGGAATCTGCCACGGATCCGCGGGACCAACACGCCATGCGAAGGTGGCCCGTGGGGTCTCGTCTGTTCGGATCTGGAGCTCAATGCGCGGCCCCGGAAGGGGAACAGCCCGCGCTACCGGCTGCTCGTGCGGACCTTCACTGCCAACACCGCTACCCAGCACGTAGCCGTCCTGGGTGCGCACGATCCCCAGCCAGGCGTATCGCTGGCCAAGAATCACGACGCCGGCCCTGGTACCTGCGGGCACGTCGTCCAGTTCCAGTGTGGTGGTGAAGGTGGACGGTTCACCGGGCAGAATCTGGCCCAGGACGTTGGGCAACTCGCGAAGGTTGATGGGATCGTTGGCTTGCGGACGAAGCAGCAGGTGGCCTCCTCCACAGGTGGACAACCACTCGTCGCGGGGGTTGGCCTGCCAGTGCCACTGCGGGCCGAGGCCGGGGGAAGTGAAGTTGTCGCTGGCGGGCGGACCAACATCAACGGGCGACGTACCGCGGGGATAAGGGTGGCTCAAGACGGGGGTCCCCGGTCCGCCGTCGTCCGCTGGTTTGCCCATCCAGGGCCAGCCGTCTTCCCTCCAACCCATGGGTTGGAGGTGGACGACGCGACCATAGGGCCCGCGATCCTGGAAATGCAGGAACCAGTCTTCGCCTTCGGGAGTAGTGACCCAAGCGCCTTGATGTGGACCGTTCACCGGCGAATCCCCTTGTTCCAGGACGCGCCTTTCCTCGTAGGGTCCGAACGGAGACCGAGAGCGGAAGACCGACTGCCATCCGGTGGCGACGCCGCCCGCTGGCGCGAAAATCCAATACCAGCCGTCGCGTTTATAGAATTTGGGCCCCTCCAAGGTTGTGAAGCCTGGCAGCTCTTCGCCGTTGATGATGTGGGTTCCGTGATCCAGGAGCCGCGACGCATCGGGACTCATCCGGTGCACGGTGAGCCGGTTCTTGACGCCGATCCTGCTCTTGGCCCAGCCGTGGACCAGGAACGCCGTACCGTCCTCGTCCCACAAGGGGCAAGGGTCTATGAGGCCGCGACCGGCATAGAGAAGGTGCGGGCTGCTCCACGGACCTTCTGCCTTCTCCGCACTGAGAACGAAGATCCCGTGGTCCGGGTCCGGATAGAAGATCCAAAATTTGCCGTCGTGGTGGCGCAGCGCCGGCGCCCACACTCCGCTTCCATGCCGCACCAATGAATAGTGCCCTGATTGCGGGAGTTCCTGCAGCGCATGGCCGGCATGTTCCCAGTCAACGAGGTTCTGCGACTTCAATACCGGGAGGCCGGGAACCCTGTTGAAGCTCGAGGCGATGAGGTAGTAGGTGCCGTCGACCTGGACCGCATCGGGATCCGGCCAATCGCCGTTGAGGATGGGGTTGATGTAGACGGGGATGCGGTGTCGATTTCCCATGGTTGTCATGATGTCCTGTCGGGAGAGCTGCTGAAGTGGTGAAGAAGGAGTTCCTCGACGTGCTGCCTGCTGGTTATGTGGCCGTCGTGGACCACTGCGTGCAGGCTGAGCTTGAGGGGATTGTTCCGGTCCGCCGTGGCCGGCTTGTCCCATGCGGCGGCAGGTCCTGCGCCCAGGTAGCCTTCCGTACGGACGAACCACGGCCGCAGTTCGATGGTGTCCTGAGCGAGGATGACGGTGACCCGTTTACCCTTTTGCCGGGTCCCGACCATGAGCCAAGGGGACCTGGAACCATGGGCTGCATCCGTCCCGGCGCCTTCTGAACACAAGAGACTCACGGGTGCATCGCCAGACGGAAAGCGCCAGAAAATGCCTCCGTAGCCTGCCCCCACGCGCCCTTTGACAGCCGACGACGACACGGCCAACCGCTCCACGCCACCGGCCGGGCGGAGCACTGAATCAAAGGAAAGGCTCCAGCTGTGGTCGGCTGGATGGTTTAGGTACGTGTAGCTCCGTTGCTCGGAAGCCAACTGGTGCCCGTTCCTGTCCAACCACGTCACCGTTCCTTCTCCCCGCCCTTCCCGGTCGCGCCATTCCGAAAGCACCTGGCGGCCGTGATTGGGAAGGACTGCCGGGCCACTCTCGGTGAACGTGGACCCGCCCCAGAAGTTGGTTCCATTCAGGTCCGAGAAAGCAAGCGACAGCCCGAGGTGATGTGGGTGGTCGGCTGGACCGGCCTCCGTGAGGGGCACTCCGGCCAGGCTTCGAATGGGGTGAAGATATGGCCTGGGAGCCAGTGCCGCCACCAGATCGCTTCCGGCGTTCACTTGCAGCACGGCTGCACCGCGGAGTTGGAAACCTCCCATTCGACCTCCTCGTGATGGGTTCTGTTGCGTGGGGTTCAGCATAAACATGACGGAAAGAAATCGGCAAGTCTTGAAGAAAGTTTCTTGAAGATATTTCGCACATGTGGGTCCGAATGTGTTGACAGTCACAGTCATTCGTTGCTAGAAATCGTTTACTCGATGTTTTTCAGCTCTCGCACAGCCACCCTCGGGGGCCTCATGCCTCCAATGCTTCCTATTTCCACTCAGAAAGTTTCTGCCTGAATCCGCCGTGGACCTTTATCTGGTCCATGGCCCAGGCATCAGAAAGGCGTCATTCAATGAAGAAGACAACAACCACTCACATCCCGCGCAGGACTGTCCTGGGTGCCGCTGTAGTCGCAGCGGGGCTGGCCCTTAGCGCCTGCGGAGGAGGTGGCACAACCCCCTCCGGGAGCAGCGGCTCCGTTGAACTGAACTTCGTCTTCTGGGGCGATGCCAACCGGGCCAAGATGACTGAAGCAGCGCTGCGGATCTTCGAGAAGAAGAACCCGGGTATCACCGTGAAGACCGAATACCAGGACAGCGGCCCCTACGCGGACAAACTTGCCACCCGCTTCGCCGGCGGCAACCCTCCGGACGTCCTGGCCATGGCCAACCGCAGCCTCTTGGAGTACGCGCAACGCGGCACCCTGGCCGATCTGAAGTCCTTTTCAGAGCTGAACCTGGACAAAGTCCCGGAATCTACCCTGAGCCGGGGTGAGGTTGACGGCAAGCTGTACGGCCTCGCCACCGGAGTAACCACTATCGGCATGGTGGTGAACAAGACCATCACGGACCAGGCCGGCGTCACCATCCCGGATGACAAGACCTGGAGCTGGGACGACTACGCCAAGTTCGCCACCGAAGTTACCCAGAAAACCGGAGGCAAGGTCTACGGCGCCGGTTACGACGTCGCCACGGAAACCGGCCCCATCCTGCTGGCCCGCCAACGAGGCGAAGATTTCTACACCAAGGACAACAAGCTCGGCGTCAGCGAAAAGACCATCGAGGACTGGTTCCAGTACAGCGTGGATCTTCGAAAGTCCGGCGGATACCCTCCAGCCGGCTTCTTCGAGCAAATCGGGGGATCCCCGGCACAGTCCTATCTGGCAAAGGGAACGGTTGCTTCCCAAATCATCCCCATCAACAACTTCCGCGGCTACAACGAGGCTGTGGAGGGAGAAGTCGTCCTGCTGCGCATTCCAGGCGAAACCACCGGCGAGCGCCGCGGCTACTCCGCGGATCCCACCATGCTGTGGTCCATCGCCGCGAAGTCAAAGCATCCCAAGGAAGCCGCCAAGTTGGTGGACTTCCTGACGAACGATGCTGACGGTGCTGCAGAAGTCCTCACGCAACGCGGGGTCCCGATCAACCCGGAGGTAGCCGCCGCCATTACGCCCAAGCTGAGCGCTGACGACAAGACGTTCGTGGACATGATGGCCGCCATCCAGGAAGACGATCTGCCACCTGCCTACGTGTATCCGAAGGGCGCAAGCGTCGTAGCGGACACCCTCAAGCAGCTCACTACTGAAGTGGAGTTCGGCCGCGTGAGTCCTGCCGATGCAGCGAAGACCTTCATGGAGAAGAGCAATGCAGCAATCAACAAATAGGCCCGGAACTATTCGCGAGGGAGTCGTGTCGCTATGTCGGTTCTGACCAAACAACCACCCGGCGCCGCACCGGCGGCGGCCGCAGCGGGCGGCAAGCCGCGCATCCGCCCTTCCCGGCGCAAGAAGCAACGCTCAGGGTACCTCTTCCTGCTTCCCTGGTTTCTGGGGATGTTGTTTACCGTCATCCCGTTCTTTGCCTCGCTGTACCTCGCCTTTACGGACTACAACCTCTTCACCGAGCCGAACTTTGTGGGGCTGGCGAACTTCCAGGCGATGTTCGAGGATCCCAGGCTTCTCCAGTCGCTGAAGGTCACGTTCATCTACACCTTCGTGTCGGTGCCCATTTCCCTCGCTGTTGCCCTGCTGGTTGCTTTGGTGCTGAACCGGGGACTGCAGGGTCTTTCGATCTACCGCTCCGTTTACTACCTGCCGTCCCTCCTGGGCGGGAGCGTCGCAATCGTGATGCTGTGGCGCTACATCTTCGGCAATGATGGCATCGTCAACGGGTTCCTGGGATTGTTCGGAATCCAGGGTCCGGCGTGGGTGACCGACCCCCAGTTCTCGCTGAGCACCCTCATTGTGCTGAACGTATGGACCTTCGGTTCCCCCATGGTGATCTTCCTTGCAGGCCTCCGGCAGGTCCCGGGGATGTACTACGAAGCTGCCTCGATTGATGGTGCATCAAGGTGGCGGCAATTCCGCAGCATCACCCTGCCCCTGATCAGCCCCATCATCTTCTTCAACCTCATCATGCAGCTCATTGGTTCCTTCCAGACCTTCACCCAGGGCTATGTGATGAGTGGAGGGACGGGTGGTCCGGCGGATTCCACGCTGTTCTACAACCTGTACCTGTACCAGAAGGGCTTCACCGAGTTCGAGATGGGGTATGCCTCGGCCATGGCCTGGCTGCTGTTGATGATCATCGCGATTTTCACCGCCATCAATTTCATCGCATCCAAGTTCTGGGTCTTCTACGACAATTAAGGCAACTCCATGGCACTCCTTGATCTACCTCTCAAGCGCAAGCTGGCCAAACAAGAACAACCGGAAGACGCCCTGACGGGAACGCCGGTCTCCCGCTTTTCACGGCACCTGATTCTCTGCCTGGTGGGGCTGGTAATGCTCTATCCGCTCCTGTGGCTGGTTTCCAGTTCCATGAAGCCCAGCAACGACATCTTCCGGCAGCTGGGGCTGTGGCCGGAAAACTGGGACTTCTCCAACTATGCGCAGGGCTGGACCGCTCTGGACCAGCCGTTCCATGTGTACCTGATCAACTCGATGATCGTCGTGATCTTCTCCATCATCGGCAACATCTTCTCCTGCGCGCTGGCCGCCTACGCTTTCGCCCGGATGGAGTTCACCGGCCGGAAACTGTTCTTCGCACTCATGCTGGGAACACTGATGCTCCCGGGCCACGTACTCCTGGTCCCGCAGTACATCATCTTCTCCCAGTTGGGATGGCTGGATACCTACCTGCCCCTCATCGTTCCCAATTTCATGGCCACCAACGCATTCTTCATCTTCCTGATGGTCCAGTTCATGAAGTCGTTGCCCAAGGAACTGGACGATGCCGCCCAAATCGACGGCTGCGGCCCGTTCCGGACGTTCATTCGCGTGATTCTCCCCCTATGCGTTCCAGCCATGGCCACCACTGCAATCTTTACGTTCATTTCCACGTGGAACGAGTTCTTCGGCCCGTTGCTCTACATCCAAAACCAGGACCTTTACACAGTTCCCCTGGCGCTCCGCGCCTTCATGGACTCGGAAGGCCAAAGCATGTGGGGCCCCATGTTCGCCATGTCAGTGGTGTCCATCGCGCCGATCATCGGCTTCTTCATTGCAGGGCAGAAGTACCTCATCAACGGCATTGCCACCACCGGACTGAAATAGCTCCACCAACCAAGCAGACCCAAGCCTTACCCACCCAATAGGACAAGACAAAGGAGTTTTGCATGCGCCTGCGACGCCTACTCGGCGCGGCCACCGCCGTCGTCATTCTTGGAAGCCTTACCGCCGTGCCCGCACGGGCAGAACCTCAACACAGCGGCAGCGAATCCCCGGCCAGTGCAGCCGCCCTCTGGAAGCAGCTGCCGGATGGTTTCGCGGCGCTGCCCGGTAACGGACTCGCCGGGACCACCGGCGGACAGGCGGGGAGGCACGTCAGCGTCTCGTCGCTGGAAGAATTGCAAAGCTATGCGGCCGCCCCGGAGCCGCTGGTGATTTTCCTCAAAGGCAGCATCACCGCGCAGGACTACGTCAAGATTCCCGTCACGTCCAATAAGAGCTTCATCGGCGTCGGTGCGGGTGTGGAACTGGTCAATGCGGGCTTCAAGCTCATCAACGTCTCCAACGTCATCTTCCGGAACTTCACAGTGCGCGACTCCTACATTCCCGGCGACTGGGACGGGAAGCGTCCGGACAATGATCGCGACGGGATCCAGCTGGATACCTCGCATCACGTGTGGGTAGACCACATGAAGTTTGAGCGCATGGGTGACGGCATGATCGACACCCGCAAGGACTCGGACTACCTGACGTACTCGTGGAATGTCTTCGCGGACAACAACAAAGCCCTGGGTGTGGGATGGACCAGCAACGCCGTCACCAAGATGACCATCCACCACAACTGGATCCGCAACACTGTCCAGCGGAACTTCAGCCTGGACAACACCGCCGCCGCACACGTCTACAACAACTACCTGCAGGACATCGGCCAGTACGGAATGATGGGCCGGAACGCTGCCAAGGTGGTTCTGGAAGGTAACTACTTCACCGCTGTGGCCGACCCTGTGGTGGCCAAGGACCAAGCCACGGAAATCGTCAACCGCGACAACACCTTTGATGCCACCCGTGGACGCAAGGACAACATCGGCGGCGCCTTCGACCCCACGCAGTTCTACGCCTACGCCAAGGATGACGCCGCGAAGGTTCCGGCACTTGTCACCTCAGGCGCCGGACCGCGTGAAAGCCAAGCGCCCAGTACGACGACGGACATCACCGTCGCGCTGGACGGCACCGGCGACTTCGGCAGCTTGCAGGCGGCGATCGGCTCAATTCCCGTGGGCAACACCCAACCGCGGACCATCACCATCAAGCCTGGTTTCTACCGGGAAATGGTGAACATCTGGGCTGACCGGCCCCACGTGACCCTCCAAGGAGCAACTGGTGACCCGGCCGACGTCGTGATTTCCTACGACACGCCAGCCAACGGCGCCAAGTTCTTCGGCGGAACCTGGGGCGCGGCCGGAAGTGCGACGCTCAACGTCCTTGCCGAGCAAACCACCGTGCGCAACCTCACCGTGGAGAATGCCTATGATGAGGCCACCAACGGCGGGAGCCAGGCCCTCGCGGTCCGGACCGTGGCCGACAAGGTAATTTTCGACAACACCAGGTTCCTCGGCAACCAAGACACCTACCTCGCGGACACCACCGGACGCGACGCGACCGCCCGAACCTACCTGAAGAACTGCTACATCGAGGGTGACGTGGACTTCCTCTACGGGCGTGGAACCGCAGTCTTTGACGGCTGCACCATCCACTCCCTGGACCGCGGCAGCGACACTAACAACGGCTACATCGTGGCTCCCAGCACCAAGAACTCCAACCCGTACGGCTTCCTGATCGTGGACAGCACCCTCACCTCCAACGCCGCACCCGGAACCGTCAGTTTGGGACGCCCTTGGTTTGCCAGCAGCGACCCCAACGCACACCCGATGGCCGTCATCCGCGACTCGAATCTGGGCAGTCACATCGCGGAGCAGGGCTGGTCCGATATGAGTGGGCACTCCTGGACAGAAGGACGCTTCGCTGAGTACAACAACACGGGACCCGGAGCGCACATCAACGGGTTCCACCCCCAACTCACGCCGCAGGAAGCCGTGAACTTCACCAAGGAGAAATTCCTCGGCGACTGGATCCCGGCGGCAGGTGCTTGAGATGGCGAAACCACAAGGCACGAACATTCGACGCCGGACCCTGCTTTCCGCAGGACTCGCTGCCGGCACGTTGGTCTCCACCGGCTTCTTCCACCCGGCAACTGCGGCGCCAGCCACGGAAGTTACGCCCTCCGGCGTCGGCCTCAACGGTTTCTATGAAGCCGGGCTGCCGGCAAACCGTGGGAAGGGCGGCGTCTGGACGGAGGCACCGGCGGGGTTTGCCGGCGTCGCGTCCCACGGCCGCGCAGGCACCACCGGAGGGGCCGGCGGCAGGCTGGTCCACGCCGCTACGCCAGACCAACTCCGCACGTACGCCAGCAGTGCCGAACCGCTGGTGGTGATCCTCCACGGTGAACTGGTCTTCGCGCAGTACGAGAAACTGACGGTGGCCTCCAACAAATCCTTCCTTGGCGCCGGCAGCGGAGCCGCAGTAGTGAACGCCGGTTTCAAACTCGTCAATGTCGCCAACGTCGTGTTTCGCAACTTCACCCTCCGGGACTCCTACATTCCCGGCGACTTTGCCGGGAAACGGCCGGACAACGACAGGGATGGAATCCAGATGGACACCAGCACCCACGTCTGGGTGGACCATATGCATTTCACCCGGTTGGGAGACGGCCTAGTGGATATCCGCAAGGACTGCGACAACGTCACCTTGTCCTGGAACGTCTTCTCGGACCACAACAAAGCCCTCGGAGAAGGATGGACCCAGAATGTGGTCACGCGGGTGACGCTGCATCACAACTGGATCCGGAACACGCACCAGCGCAACGCCAGTTTGGACAACACTGCGGCATCCCACGTCTACAACAACTATTTGGAGGACATTTCCAGCTACGGGATGTTGGGGCGGAACGCTGCCCTTCTGCTGGTGGAGGGAAACTACTTCCGGAATGTCCGGAATCCGCTTCACCATCAGGGTCCCGGGGGTGCCTTGGCTGCCCGCGATAACGTGTTTGACGAGTGCACCGGGAACACCGGCCAGGAACGGGGAGCGTCATTCGAGCCCACGTACCCGTATGACTTGACCCCAACAAGGGCGGTTCCTGCGCTGGTGCGTGCTTTCGGCGGGCCACTGGGAGGGACTGTTCCACCGCTCCGGAACGTGCTCACGG
The DNA here is from genome assembly GCF_007786235.1 of Paenarthrobacter nitroguajacolicus. Classification (GTDB taxonomy): domain Bacteria; phylum Actinomycetota; class Actinomycetes; order Actinomycetales; family Micrococcaceae; genus Arthrobacter; species Arthrobacter nitroguajacolicus_A. The sequence goes on from NZ_VNFK01000018.1 coordinate 69,158, forward strand.
TGGCTTTGGACGGAACCGGCAACTTTGCCAGCATCCGTGCGGCCGTGGGTGCGATCCCGCCGAACAATCCCGGTGCTGTGACCGTGCTGGTGCGGCCCGGCGTCTATCACGAGCCGGCCGTTATCTGGGGCGACCGGCGCAACGTCACCCTCGCCGGGGCAACGGGAAACGCCGCGGATGTGGTCCTGACCAACAGCGAGGGTGTCACCCTGCTGGTGGCGGCGGACGGTACGACGCTGCGGGATCTGACTGTCACGTCCGATACCCCGCAGCCTGGCCACGTTCTGCACGTCACTGGAAAGGGCATCACCCGCGCCAACGTGACGGTGCTCAACGGTACATTCGGCTAACCCCCACTACATAGCAAAAGAGGCCGTCGTGAGCATTCACAACGGCCTCTTCTGCTACCTGCTTCGGTGTTACGCGTCGATGTCCGTGTTCACGATGTAAACATCGCACGGAGCACCGTGCGCAACGCTGTTGGCGATGCTGCCCAGGACGCGGCCCAAGCCTTTCATGCGCTTGTTGCCGACCACGATCAGCGAGGCGTTGTTGGTTTCCGCGTAGTTGATGAGGGCGTTGGCCGGGGTGCCGCGGGCAGCGAAGTATTTGATGTTGCCGGCGGGTACGTCCAGCTCCTCAGAGACCTTGCGGGCCACGTATTCGGCGGAGTCAGCCGAGGAGACCGTGATGCGGTCGCTGCCGCTGCCGAATTCTTCGATTCGGTCGTCCGAGAAGCCGCTGATCACGTGCAGTTCGGCACCGAGTGCCGTGGCGAGCTTCGCTGCTGCCACTGCTGCCCGCTTTGCCGTTTCGCTGTTGTCAACGCCGACCACAATTACTTCTGACATGAGTACTCCTGGTTGTGGGGATTCACTGGTTGGTGCTGCAAGAAATCTACACTCCATGGCTACACACCGGGGTGACCCTTTTGCGCCGGGAGTGTTTACAGGACGGATCCAGGGGTAGGGATAAAGCATCGGAACGATCAACCGACCGAAAGGCAGGACCATGAGCGACGCACCGTTTTCCCCGCAAACCGCCATCGTCACGGGATCGGATTCCGGCATCGGGCGGGCCACTGCGGTGGCGCTGGCCAAGGCCGGCATGGACGTGGGTATCACTTGGCACTCGGACCAGCAGGGCGCCGAGGACACGGCTGAGGAGGTCCGCAGCCTGGGGCGCAAGGCCGTGGTCCACCAACTGGACACCACCGATGTCCGCGGAACGGCGGCCACCGTGGAAACCCTCGCTGAAGAACTCGGTGGTGTGGATGTCTTCGTCAACAACTCCGGAACCGGCGACGGAACCAAGTTCCTGGACCTCGACTACCAAACCTGGATGTCGACGCTGGACACCAACCTCAATGGTGCGTTCGTGGCCATGCAAACGGCAGCAAGGCGCATGGTGAAAGCGGGCCGAGGCGGACGCATCATCGCCGTCACCAGCGTCCACGAGTTCCAGCCCCGCGTTGGAGCCTCGGCTTACGATGCCTCCAAGCACGGCCTGGGAGGGCTCATCAAGACCATGGCGCTGGAACTCGCCGAGCACGGGATTACCGCCAACAACGTGGCCCCCGGCGAGATCGCGACTCCCATGACTGGCCAGGAAGACGAGGACCCCACCAAGAAGGAGCGGCCAGGGGTGCCACTGGGACGCCCCGGAGACGCACGCGAAATCGCAGCCGTCATCGCTTTCCTGGCGTCCCCGGCTTCCAGCTATGTCAACGGCGCGTCGTGGCCCGTGGACGGTGGAATGCTGCAAATGGGACCCCAGGCGGGCTCGCACATTACCAGCAACGACTGGCGTGAAAGCTGAGCGTCAACACCTCTGGCCGCACGGTGTTCCGTGGGCTAGTCTGCATGAACGGCCTGCCTGGCGGGCCGGATTTTCCAGAGATTCAGGGACGATGATGAGGAGCACCATGGCTGGCCACACATATAGCGTTTCCGAGATTGTAGGAACTTCCACCGAGGGCGTTGACGATGCGATCAAGAATGGCATCGCGACAGCCTCCCAGACATTGCGGCACCTGGACTGGTTTGAGGTCAAGGAGATCCGCGGCCACCTGGAGGACGGCGCAGTGGCCGACTGGCAGGTCACCATCAAGCTCGGTTTCAGGCTGGAGCGCTGACCGACCTCACCGCGAGTTGACAGTTAATGCCAATGTTTCTGGAAAACATTGGCATTAACTGTCGTCTCGGCGGGCGGGTTCGGGGACCTCGGCGTGGGTGCCCACGTCCCCAAAGTTCAGAAGCGTCAAAGCGTCCGACGACGGCGATCCCACCTTCGCTGAATAGACCCGAAGGAGCTGGTCGGGGTCGTCCGGGAGACTGAGTGTCTCAAAGTTCAGTTCCAGGTCTCCCACCACTGGGTGGTGCAAGCGCACGGTGCCTGCCGACCGCGTGGCCACCCGGTGCCCGGCCCACCACTGCCGGAAATGCTCACTGTTCACGGCCAACTCACCCACCAGTTGGTTGGTCTGGGGATCGTTCGGGTGGCGGCCAACATCCATTCGCAGTGCGCCTACAGCTTCCGCGGCCACGGTCTTCCAGTCCCTGAACAGCTCCCCGGCGGATGGATCCAGGATGATCCAGCGCGTCAGGTTCCGCTCAGGGGCCGGCAGCGCGGCGAAGTCTGCGAACAGCAGGTAGGCCATCCGGTTTCCGGCCAGGACGTCTGCGCGCCTGCCCAGCACCATGGCCGGAACATCCCCGACGGCATCCAGCAACTGGCGCAGGGCTGGCCTCACCTTTTGCACGGGTCCTGGATTGCCGGCGGAACTGGCGCAGTGCTCCAGCAGGTCCATCATGTGCGCCTGTTCCCCGGCGTCAAGGCGGAGGGCCCGGGCCACGGAATCCAGCACGGCCTTGGAGGGGTGGATGTTCCTGCCCTGTTCCAGGCGCGTGTAGTAGTCGGTGCTCACGCCGGAGAGCCGGGCGACTTCCTCACGCCGGAGCCCGGGCACGCGTCGGGAACCGCTGGACTCCTGCGCCCCGGCATCTTCGGGCGAGAGGCGGGCACGCATGACTTTGAGGAACTTACCGAACTCGGCGCTTTGACCCATCCGTCCATTCTGCCGCTCGCTGCGTGTGAAAGACCACCATTTTGGGTAGGACTACCAGACCTAGGAAAAACAGGATCAGGCTGGATTGCTGACTCTGCCACCAAAACTGCATAGGCTCAGTACAGAGCCTCCGAAAACGCTTTCTGGAAACAGAAGCGTGGAGCGCCAGGCCATAACCATCCCGTCGAAGGAGACCGTCATGCCAGAGCTGACATTGAACAACGGCATCACCATCCCCCAGCTCGGATTCGGTGTGTTCCAAGTACCTGCCGATGAAACGCAGAAGGTAGTGGAAGACGCGCTGGAAGCCGGCTACCGCCACATCGACACCGCCGCCGCGTACCGCAACGAGGCTGGCGTGGGCGCCGCGATCGCCGCCTCGGGGATCCCCCGGGAGGACCTCTTCATCACCACCAAGCTCCGCAACGGCGAGCAAGGCGAAGCCTATGACGCCTTCCAGCGAAGCAGGGATGCCCTGGACCTCGAGGTCATCGATCTCTACCTCATCCACTGGCCGGTCCCGTCGCAGGGGCTCTTCACGCAGGCGTGGAAGGAGATGGAGAAGCTGTACCAGGACAAGCAGATCCGGGCCATCGGCATTTCCAACTTCCTCCCGGACCACGTGGACACTCTGCTGAAGGAAGCGGATGTGGTGCCGGCGGTCAACCAGATCGAACTCCACCCGACGTACCAGCAGGCCGAATTGGCCAACAAATGCCGCGACCTGGGCATTGCCGTTGAGGCTTACAGCCCGTTGGGCCAGGGCAAGGACCTTAACGCGGAGCAAGTTGCCCTGGTGGCAGCTGCCCATGGCACTACTCCTGCACAGGTGATCCTGGCTTGGCATCTCGCGCAGGGAACCATCGTGATTCCCAAATCCGCAGACTCCGCCCGTATGCGCGAGAACTTCGGCGCAGCGGACCTCACCCTCACCGAATCCGAACTGGCAGCAATCACGGCACTGGAGGCGGGCGCCCGCATCGGTTCCGATCCCGCCGTCGCGGCTTTTACCCAGTTCTAAAACCCAACGAACAAAGGACTCAACAGCTATGCAGTACACGCATTTGGGCCGTTCCGGCCTTAAGGTTTCACGTCTCTGCCTGGGCACCATGAACTTCGGCCCGCAGACCGACGAGGCAACAGCCCACTCGATCATGGATTCCGCACTGGACTCCGGCATCAACTTCTTCGACACCGCCAACGTCTATGGCGGCACCGGCCACCGCGGCTGGACCGAGGAAATCATCGGCCGCTGGTTCGCCAAGGGCGGCGAGCGCCGCGAGCGGACCGTTCTTGCCACCAAGCTCTACGGCACCATGACGGACCGTCCCAACGAGTCCAAGTTGTCCGCCCTGAACATCCGGCGAGCCTTGGACGCGAGCCTCAAGCGCCTGCAGACGGACTACATCGACATCTACCAGTTCCACCACATCGACCGCGATACGCCGTGGGACGAGATTTGGCAGGCCATTGAGGTGGGCGTCCAGCAGGGCAAGATCCTCTACTCGGGCAGCAGCAACTTTGCCGGTTGGCACATCGCCCAGGCGCAGGAAGCTGCCCGCAGGCGGAACTACACGGGCCTGGTCAGCGAGCAGTCCATCTACAACCTGTTCCGGCGTGAACTGGAGCTCGAGGTCATCCCGGCTGCGCAACAGTACGGCCTTGGCTTGATCCCGTGGTCGCCGCTGCAGGGCGGCTTGCTGGGTGGCGTGCTGAAGAAGGAAGAGCAGGGTGTCCGCCGCACTGAAGGACGGGCGCTTGAAACCCTCAAGAAGCACGAGGACCAGATCCGCCTGTACGAGGATTTCGCGGACGAACTGGGCCACGCACCCGGCGACGTTGCGCTGGCTTGGCTTCTTCACCAGCCTGCCGTGACGGCTCCGATTGTTGGGCCGCGAACCCAGGAGCAACTGGACGCAGCCATCCGCGCACTGGACGTTTCCCTGAACGAGGACGCCCTCAAGCGCCTCGACGACATCTTCCCGGGCCACCGCCCCGCCCCCGAAGACTACGCCTGGTGAGTAATCTCCTCCCCGTCAGCCTGGGAACGGCGGCGGACACCGTCTCGCCGCGGAACATCCTGTTCATCGGCGGGACCGGGGTCATCAGTGCGACGGCGGCTGAACGCGCCGTCGCACTGGGCCACCGTCTGACCCTCCTCAACAGGGGACGGTCAGCCGGTCGGCCGGTTCCCGATGGCGCCGAAGTACTGCACGCGGATATCCGCGATCCGCAGGCCGTGCGTGAGGTACTTAAGGGAAGGGAGTTCGACGCCGTTGCGGACTTCATCTCCTTCACCCCGGATCAGGCGCGGGCCGGTTTGGAGATGTTCCGCGGGCGGACGGGTCAGTACGTCTTCATCAGCTCCGCTTCGGCTTACCAAAAGCCGCCCACGACGCTGCCCATCCGGGAATCCACACCTTTGAAGAATCCGTTCTGGAAGTACTCGCAGGACAAGATCGCCTGCGAAAACCTACTGTTTGAGGCTTATCGCGAGCAGGACTTCCCTTTGACGGTGGTGCGGCCTTCCCACACTTACGATCGGACCAAGATCGCCATGGTGGGCGGCTGGACTGACATCCACCGGATGCGTGCCGGGATGCCGATCATGGTGCACGGAGACGGGACCTCGCTCTGGACGCTGACGCACAGCCGGGACTTCGCCAAGGCTTTTGTTGGACTTCTGGGCAGGCCGCAGGCTGTGGGCGAGAGCTACACGATCACCTCGGACGAGTACCTGCCCTGGAACCAGATCTACCGCCTGTTCGCCCGTGCCGCCGGAGTTCCGGAACCCGAGCTGTTCCACGTTTCCTCGGAGACCATCGCAGCCCACAGCCCGGAACTCGGACCCAACCTGCTCGGTGACCGCTCGCACTCCGTAATTTTCGACAACACCAAGATCAAGGCACTCGTTCCTGACTACCGGGCCACCATCCCGTTCGCGGATGGGGTCAGGGAAATCGTCGAGTGGCATGATCAGCATCCCGAGCTTCAGGTAGTGAAGGAAGACTTCATGGAGTTGAGTGATCGGCTGTATGACTGGTCGCGACGGTAGCTGTTGCCAAGCAGCAAGCGGCCAGCGTAGAAACAAAGAAAACCGGAGGAGACCCAGCCCATGACACGTGCACCGCTTATCGAACTCAACGACGGCCACAAGATCCCACAGCTCGGGCTGGGCACCTGGCCCCTGAATGATGCCCAGGTGGAGGACGCCGTGGTGGAGGCGGTGGCGCACGGCTACCGGCACATAGACACCGCGAAGAAGTACGGCAACGAGAAGGGCGTGGGCAACGGCATCCGCACGTGCGGGGTGGATCGAGGGGAGCTCTTCATCACCACCAAGCTCGATGGCGAATTCCAGGGTTCCGGCAAGGCTGTTGCCGGGCTGGACGGATCCTTGGAACGTCTGGGGCTGGACTACGTGGACCTGCTCCTCATCCACTGGCCGCTCCCCCGCCGCGACGAATTCGTGTCCACGTGGAAGACCTTTGAGGAACTTCAAGCGTCAGGGAAGGTGCGGTCCATTGGTGTTTCAAATTTCAAGCCGGCGCACCTTGACCGGCTGTTCCGCGAAACCGACGTTGTGCCGGCAGTGAATCAGATCCAGGTGAGCCCCTCCATCCCAAGGCCTGCCGCGAGGGCCTTCAACGAACGCAACGGAATCATCACAGAGTCCTACAGCCCGTTGGGTGCCAGCAGTGACCTTCTGAACGCTCCGGTGTTGGCCAGCATCGGCGGGAAGCACGGAAAGACACCGGGCCAGGTGGTTCTTCGCTGGCACGTTCAGCAAGGACTGGTAGCCATTCCCAAGACAGCAAACCCTCAGCGCATGCAGGAGAACCTGGACGTCTTCGACTTCGAACTGGACCAGGACGACCTCACCAGGTTGCAGACCCTCGACGCCGGTCCGGACGCGGGCGTCGACTCTGACGTTCAGGGGCACTGACGGTGGGAACACTGATCTGGGCCGGCTGCTACACGGCTGACAGGAACGGAAAGGGCGAGGGCATCACGGCGCTCTCTGCGGACGACCATGGGAAGCTAACGTCCCTTGGCGTGGCCGTCGAGGCCAATTCACCGTCTTTCCTGGCGTTGCACCCAACGCTTCCCGTGGTTTATGCCGTGGCGGAGGAAGGCAAGACGGTGCGGGCGTATCGCCGAACCAGCGACGCCACTCTGGAGGCCTTCGGTGAACCCTGGCCCGCCGGCGAGGCCACGTGCCACGTCGCTGCAGATCCACAGGGACGTTTCATCGTGGCCACCTGCTGGGGCGACGGCCAGGTCATTCTCTACGAACTGGACAACGACGGCGGCATCACCTCGCGCACAACCGCGGTGGCCGCCGTCGATCCCCACTCCACGGCACCCGTCGACGATGAGCGGCCCAGCCGCGCGCATTCCAGCCTGATGCTCCCGGACGGACGGGTGATGACAACTGACCTTGGGCATGACCTGGTCCGCGTGTGGCAGTACATACCGGGCGAAGGCCTGCAGCCTGACCATCAGGTGATCCTGCCCAAGGGTTCGGGCCCCAGGCATATGGCCCGCCACCACAGCGGAACCGTCTTTGTGGATACCGAGTACTCGGTGGAGGTGGCGACCGTCCGGATGGAACCGGACGGAACGTACGAGCTTACGGCGATCGTTCCGGCCAGTGTCAACAAGCCGTTCGACGGCGACTCCGGGGCCGAGATCGCGTTGTCCCCGGACGGCCGATTCGCGTACATGGGGGTGCGCGGCAGCAACCGTATTTGCATCCTGAAGGTGTCACACAATGGCAGCGAGCTGGAGCCCCTCGCGGACGTCCCATGCGGCGGCGATTGGCCGCGACATCACCTGGTCCGCGAAGGCTGGCTGTACGTGGCCAACGAAGGTTCCAACGACGTCGTGAGTTTCAGTCTGGACCCGGACACCGGGCTGCCGGACGGCCCCGTCAGCCGAGTGGAAACCGGCTCACCCAGTGCGCTGGTGCTGGCCGGTTAACTGACGCCGAGACGGCACTTAATGACAATCATCCGCTCAGACATTGTCATTACTTGCCATCTCGGCGGGTCTTTAGACGGACCAGACCTCGACGTCGTCCGTGCCGCAGATCAACTTGCGACCCGTCGGTTCGAGGACCACCCAGAGCAGTTCCTGGTGCTTGGAAACATCGTCAACGCGACCCGTTCCGGCACCCCATGCGACGTCGTAAATCCACACCGGATCACCGGCGCTGAGGTCGGCCCACTCCGCTGCGGGCACGTGCCGGTAGTCGGCTGGCCTGTTCAGGATGGTGCTGGTCATGCCGACACTTCAGCGGCAGTTCGCCGCCGCCAGACCGTGGCCACGCCGTTGTGGGCCGGAAGCAAGTGGCCTTCAGCGAAAACCTGGACGGTGTCCGGATCGGAATCGGGGCTCCACAGGCCTGACGCCGGGCAGTGGGAACCAGTAGGCATGACGCGGGTGGCTCGTTCGCGCAGGAGGGCGATGCTCTTCATCGTTGAAACTCATCCTTGGGGATAGATCGGGGCACTGCGTGGTGTGAAGCAGATCTCTTCAACCCTATGCAAGTCACGTGGGCTTGGTTATGGGCAAATGCATAACGTTTTCGAGTGAAGCCATGCAGGGGCACAGTGAAAAACAGGCGCGATTTCAGCTAGAAGAACTGCAAGCGCTTCCAACTCTGAAGAATTTACCCGGTTCTTCACATCACGTAATCCCAATAATTCGTAGATTAAGCGAACGGAAGCGCTTACAGTTGTGACTTGTCCCACAGCACTGTCGCTTAGCGGAAGGTTCCATCACTTGTTATCTCGCAGCTATAGATCCCACGCCAGCCACCTCCCCTACCATCGCCACCCCCTTGGGCGCGTAGTCGCCGTCGTACTTACGACGGCGGCACTCACCGCCGCCGCGGTCCTCCCCACGAGCGCCGCTGCCTCCACCAAGAAGCCCGCGCCCGACCCCGCTGCCCAGCACTCGGTCCGAGGCGGCGTCAGCGATCAGAACTTCTACTTCGTTATGGCGGACCGCTTCAGCAACGGCACCACAAGCAACGACGACGGCGGGCTGGGTCCTGCTCCGATGGTGTCCGGTTTCGATCCCACCCGCAAAGGGTTCTTCAACGGCGGCGACCTGAAGGGCCTGCAGGACCAGCTGGACTACATCCAGGGCATGGGCACCAACGCCCTCTGGCTCACTCCCAGCTTCAAGAACAAGGCCGTACAAGGTGACGGAACGGTGGAGAACAGCTCCGCCGGGTATCACGGGTATTGGGTCACCGACTTCACCCAGATCGATCCCCACCTGGGCACCAACGCCGAGCTCAAGACGCTCATCGATGCCGCCCACGCCCGCGGCATGAAGGTGTACTTCGACATCATCACCAATCACACCGCGGACGTCATCCAATACCAGGAGACGTCCTCGGCTCCGTACATTTCCAAGGAGACCGAGCCCTACCGCACCGCCGCGGGCGAGGTCTTCGATGACCGCGATTACGCCGGGACGCAGGACTTCCCTGCCTTGGACGCGGCCACGTCGTTCCCCTATACGCCCGTAGTCCCCGCGGCTGAGAAGGACATCAAGATTCCTTCCTGGCTGAACGACCCCACGCTCTATCACAACCGCGGCAACACCAACTTTGCCGGCGAAGATTCCCTGTACGGCGACTTCTTCGGACTGGATGACCTGTTCACCGAGAACCCCAAGGTGGTCAACGGGATGATGGACGTCTACAAAACATGGATCCGTGACTTCGGGATCGACGGTTTCCGGATCGACACCATGAAGCATGTCAACGACGAGTTCTGGCAGCAGTTCGGCCCCCAGGTGCTCAGCTACGCCAAGGAGCAGGGCAAGGACGAGTTCTTCATGTTCGGCGAAGTCTTCGATACCTCCAAGACCGTCACATCCAAGTTCACCACCAAAAACAAGATGCAGGCCGTGTTGGACTTCGGCTTCCAAGGTGCAGCCCGCAGCTTCGCGTCCCAAGGCAGCAAGGCCAGCGGCTTGGCGGACTTCTTCAACGGTGACGATTGGTACACGGATGCCGATTCCAACGTCTACCAACTGCCCACATTCCTGGGTAACCATGACATGGGCCGCATCGGCACCTTTATCGCCCAGGACAACCCGGGAGCATCTGACGCGGAACTGGTGGAGCGCGACGAACTGGCCCATGAGCTGATGTACTTCTCGCGCGGCAACCCGGTGATCTATTACGGCGATGAGCAGGGTTTCACGGGCGCCGGCGGGGACCAGGACTCGAGGCAGACCATGTTCGCCAGCAAGGTCCAGGAGTATTTGGATGACGACCTTTTGGGAACCAACGCCACGCACGCCACGGACAACTTCAACACCGAGCACCCGCTGTACAAGAAGATCAGCGAGCTCGCGGCACTCGCAGCAGACCACCCCACGCTCCGCACCGGTGCCCAGCAAGACCGCTACGCCGCTGATGGGGCCGGGATCTACGCCTTCTCACGCATCGACGCCAAGGAACAGCGTGAGTACATCGTGGCAGTGAACAACAGCGAGACCGCACAGACCGCGGTGATCCCAACGTATGAAGCGAAACAGCCGTTCAAGCTGGTCTACGGTGAGGCCGCCAAGAACGCCAAGTCCGGGCAGGACGCGAAGCTGGCTGTCACCGTCCCGCCGCTTTCCGCAGTGGTTTATGAAGCAGCGGGGCGACTCGCCACATCGAAGGCCGCGCCCGCCGTCGTACTCAAGAAGCCGGTCACGGCGGCTGGGGACGCCACCCGCCAGAAGGTGACGGCCGACGTCGACGGTAACTCGTTCTATGAGGTCACCTTCCAAGCGCGTACTGCAGGTGGCGACTGGGCGTCGATCGGCACGGACGACAACGCGCCGTACCAGGTGTTCCACGACGTCTCGTCGCTGGAGTCCGGCACATCCGTGGAGTACCGCGCTGTGGTGCTGGACAACCGCGGGCAGACGTCCGCCAGTGAGCCGCGCAGCGGTGTGGTGGGAGAACCGACGCAGCCTGAGACAGTCACTGTGGCCGGCAGCCTCAACACCGAACTCGGTTGCGCCGAAGACTGGCAGCCGTCCTGCGAGCAGGGGCTCATGAGCTATGAGCCGACGCACCGACTCTGGCAGCTGAATGTCCCCAACTTGCCCGCGGGCACGTACGAATTCAAGGCCGCACTCAACGGCACGTGGGACGAAAACTATGGCGCGGGTGGCGAGTTGAATGGCCCCAACGTGGTGCTCACGCACCCTGGCGGCGCCGCCACCTTCCTGTACGACCACGCCACCAACGTGATCAGCGCGGTCACCGCGGGCCCGCAGCCAGCGGCCGTCTCGGTACCCGGCAGCCTGAATTCGGAGCTTGGCTGCTCGGGCGACTGGATGCCGGACTGCGCCCAGGCGCAGCTGCAGCTGGACCCGGCGGATGGGATCTGGAAGCTGTCAGTGCCCAACCTGGCCGCCGGCAGTTACGAGTTCAAAGCCGCTATCAACGGCTCCTGGGCTGAGAACTACGGTCTCGGCGGCGCTCCGAACGGCAGCAACATCGCCTTGAAGCACGACGGCGGCCCGGTCACCTTCCGGTACGACCCCGCCGGCCACCTGGTCACCGTCCGCTAACCCAAGCTGGCGCCAGCAAACGTCGCTCCGGGCCGCCAGCTGCCGGGCTGCCAGCTGTACCTGGAGCACGGAAATACCTTGGACGTAGTGAGCGCAGCCGTCATTGGCCCGGCCGATGACGGCTGCGCGGCCACCCAAACACGTCCTGTCCTTTGCTGTTCGCTTGTCAGTCCCCGATAGCGGTGATGGCGTAGTGGTTGATGGGGGGATCCTGCAGCTGTTATCGGGGTGCCCGGCTCATTGAATGGACAGTGGGCCCACCCGGAATCACAGTGGTGTCCGTGACAAGGAAACCAAGGCGCCCGTAAAGGCGCACGTTACGCTCGTCCGAGGTTTCAAGCACCACGGCACCTGCCTCTCGGTCTATTCGCGTGAGACCCTCCGAGGCCACGGCCGTGCCCAGCCCTTTGCCTTGATGTGCCGGGTCTACGCCCACGGTGGCCAAGGTCCACGCCGGCCCCTTTGGCTGGGGCAAGCTCAGATCAATCAACGCGGTGGCTCGAGAACCCAGCAGTTCCAGAACTTCGATCTGCATATCGGGACCAGGTTTGGGCGCATCAGGACGAAGGAATGCAGCGACGGAGCGCAGTTGTTCATCCACCAGGACCAATCCATGGGTAAGCGCATGTCCCAGGTAGAGGTACTGCAGCCGTTCGAGTCTCTGTTCATAATCAACGTCAGGAATCGACCATCTCGTCCAAGGGTAAGTCTCAAAGGCAAGGCCAAGTACTCGGGCAGCAACCCTGAGGTCTGCGCCGGTTGCCTGGCGAACCATATCGGTCATGAGAAATACTCCTAGCGAATAAAGGCCTTCTGCCAAAGTACCTGAGATGACGGCAGCACCAGTCAAGGTCCCCTCAGGGGACAGCAAACGTCGCTCGGGGCTGCCAGAGCGACGTTTGCTGGCCCCCGGATGGGCTACTTGTAATTCAGGCTAAGCAGCATGGACTTCAGTTGGGCGTACTGCGTGCTGCCCATCCAGTCCTTGGCCGCTGCAGGGGTGGCGAAGGCGGGGTTCTTGGTGGAATCGAACTGCACGTAGGCGCTCATGATGCCGTTGGGAACCCGGACCTGGTTGGTCCCGGAGGAGCTGACTCCGGCCTTGAGCTCCGAGGAGCGCCGCACATCCATAATGTACGTCGGAGGACCCTCGGCAGGTCCCGATCGGGGTGAGGGCATTCCCTCGTAGGGGGGCCCTTCGTAGGGGATGTACTGCAACTGGTTCGAAGAGAAACCGAACTCCACCAGCTCACCCGAATTATCCCGAACACCGGGAACCACTGCCCGATCAAGGATGGTCCGGTCCACCAAACCCGCAGTGCCGTCGCCATAGTTGCCGTTGAATATCACGGCGACCTCAGTGCCTGCGCCGTCCAGGACCTTGGCGATAATGGACCCAGCCTTGTCCGCCTCGGTCGCATATGGCCCCTGCTCCGTCTTGACGCTCCAGCCAACGGGAAGAGTGAAGGAAAGGTGCCCGTCGGGGAAGGTGAACTTTTGGGGGTCCGCGGCCGGCGCCTGGGTGGGAGCCGTTGTCGGTGCAACCACCGGAACCGTGGGAACCACGGGCGGAGTGGTGACAGGGACAGCCGCCTCCGGTGTGGCAGACGGCGTGGCGGTGGGTGACGGCGCCTGCGTGACTGTAGCGGTCGGAGTCGGCGTCGCTTCCGTGGAGTTCACTGTGACTGCCGGCGCGGGAGCAGCCGTGAGTGGGCCAAAGTTGGCCGCTACAAGGACGCCCGCGGTGACAGCCGCGGCACCTAGCAGCAGGCCGCCTGCGATCCGGGCCTTCCGGCGCCTGCGGTCTTCAAGGGACACCACGCCGGCTGGTGGATTGTTGTCACTGAAGACGCGTGGGCCGGTGAGCATGCGCGCCAAAGCTTCTTCTGAGTTGACCTCGTTTGGCTCGTTCGCCAGCGGGTCAATCGCTGAAATCTGGTTCTTGATCGGATCCATTGTCTTCAGACCCCCATCTTCTGTGTGGTCGGTTCGGCCCCGGCAGGCATCTGTTTCCGGAAGGCTGTCCGTGCCCGGTGGAGACGGACCTTGGCGGCGGACTCACTGCACTGAAGCACCCTGGCGATGTCGGTCGTGCCCAGGCCATCCCAGTAAGCCAGCTGTAGAATGTCACGGTCCTGCGCCCGCAGGCGATCCATCGCATCCTGTACCGCGACGTTCTCGGAATCGTCCCCGAAACGCTGCACCGCCGTCGTGCGCAGTTTTTCCTGCAGAGCCTGCTGCCGGTCGCGGCTACGGTAGGCATTACCCACCAAGTTGCGCGCAACGGTCAGCAGGTAGGCGAGATCGGGGCGGGCATCATCCGACCATTTTTGCCACATGACCCGGAAAACGTCGGCAGCGATCTCTTCAGCCATCTCCGCTGATTCCACGCGTCGGCGCACAAACCTGAAGACGGATGGATAGCTGTCTTTGTGAATGGCGATAAACGCCAATTCGCGCTCTGAAAGCACGATTGTCCCCCTGAAAAGTAGAGCCCTGAACTGCAGGATACTTGTATAGTTTCCGGCTCGGCCCCGGCAGTTACACGTGGCGGTAAGTTTCTTCGCAGGGCCATCACGATAGATTCAGATCACCAAAACCCCGAGCGAAAGCGTGGCACAGCAATGGTGGAAACAGGACCCGCAGCAGACTGGGCCCGTAAGCAGGTAGACCTGGGTCGGGTGCCCGTGGCAGTGCTCGGCATTGCCTCGAGCCAAGGCATCGAGGACGTTGTGGCGTTCGGGACCGACGGCGGCAGGCAAGCCACAGCCGACCACCACTTTGCGCTGTTCTCCGTCTCCAAACCGATCAGTGCCATGACCGTCATGCGGCAGGTGGAATTGGGGAAGTTGTCGCTGGGCAATGCGTTGAGTGACGCCCTGCCGGGCTTCGGCGCAGGCCGCACGGACACGGTGACGCTGGAGCACTTGCTGAGTCACCGCTCCGGGATTGCAGACCCGGCGCTCGACGGCGGCACGCCCCTCCGCGAGGACCTCACCTCCGCCGAACAGGCCTTCTATGCGGGTTCCCTTGTCCAGTATTGCAACATAGCCTTCGAAGGTGCTGCAGCGATGGCCGAGTGGGCTGACGGGCGCCCGTTCGAGGAGCAACTCCTGTCCTTGGCCAGCGATACCGGCGCCAGCGGCCTGACATTCAGCACCGAATGCAACCCGCACACCATCCACGGCACCGAAGCGGCCGGCCTGAACGTCAACGGCATGTACCGGAAAAAGCACCCGGGTGCCGGGTTGTTCGGTACTGCCACGGACCTACTCAACCTGGGTTCGGAGCTTCTGGGAGAGACCGGAAAGGCCGTTCGACCCGCCACGCTGGCCGCCATGCGTCGCCCGCGGAC
The DNA here is from genome assembly GCF_007786235.1 of Paenarthrobacter nitroguajacolicus. Taxonomy (GTDB): domain Bacteria; phylum Actinomycetota; class Actinomycetes; order Actinomycetales; family Micrococcaceae; genus Arthrobacter; species Arthrobacter nitroguajacolicus_A. Next base: position 84,175 of record NZ_VNFK01000018.1, read on the forward strand.
CACTGAGGTTTCCCACATCACCACCCGGCCCAAGCCCCTCCGCCATACCGGCCTGGGGTTCCAGTTGCCCGCCAACCAGTCCGAGCTGCTGGCACAGGGAATCTACGGCCATCCCGGGTGGGCGGGAACAGAATGGTGGATGTTCCCGGAGCAGGACCGCTGCGTGGTGTTCCTGACCAATGTGCTGGACACCCCGGATCTCGGCGTGGACACCACCGAGCTGTTCAACGCCGTGGCCGTTTCCTAGGAACCGGCCCTGACGCCCCGGCCACGCCAGGCTGATACGGCCCACACGAGCACGAAGAGTCCCACCAGGATCAGCCCTGCGTCCCCAAGGTCGATCTCTCCGAGCCACGTTGTCAGAGGGTCCTCAAGCCCGAAGGCGGCGTTGATGAAGCCACCGAGGGTGATCACGGAGATGAACAGCGCCGAGACGGCCGAGATTCCAGTGATCACGGCGTTGAAGCCGAGCTTGCGCTGCGGGTTGTGGATGGCCGACTTGTACATCTTCATCATGGCCACGCCGTTGGCGGAATCGCACAGGGTCATGGCGGCGGTGAACGCGAGCGGGAGCGCCATCAGGGCGAGCGGCGAGACTCCGGCGAGTGACGCCGTCGTGGTGATGACCAGCAGCCCGATGGTGGTGGCGGTATCGAACCCGAGACCGAAAAGGAAGCCGATGACGTAGATGTTCCGCGGCCGCTCGACCTTGGACAGGGGTTTGGCGAGCAGCCGGGCAACGAAACCTTTCGCCTCAAGGTCTTCGGGTCGGACTTCGCCGCCGGCCTGGACGTTCCGGTACGCCTGCGTGGCACGAACGAACGCGGAGCCGTTGAACAGTCCCATGGTCAGCAGGAACAACCCGGACACACCGCTGCCGATGAGGCCCAGGATCTTGTTGCCCGTGGTGCCGTCTTCCATGAACTGGCCGATCAGCGTCGCGCCTGCCACCACCAGCAAGCCGGCCAGGATCACCACGGAGCTGTGGCCAAGGCTGAACGCAAAGCCCACGCTCACTGGATCCTTGTGCTGCGCCACGAACTTGCGCGTGGAGTTGTCGATCGCGGCGATGTGGTCCCAGTCGTAGCTGTGCTTGATACCGGCCACATAGGCCGTGATCACCAACCCGAGCGCCAGCGGTTGAGCCGCCCCTGCGGAACCGGCCAGCAGAAGCACGACGGCGGCAACGTGCAAAGCGGCCACGGCACCAAAAGTGAACAGCAGCCGGGTCCGCAGGGATAACGTCTCCCGCTCCCGATACATGCTGGCAAACTCGGTCAGAGCAGTCATCAGTACTTCCTCAGGTTCAAGGGCGCCTGCCCATACCAACGTTCCCGGAGAACGCCGGTGCAGGCACCCAGCAATGTGTTGAGTTCCTCAGTGCTGTTCGACAACGATCGCAGCACAAGCCCACAGGTCCCGGCAATAGTCATCGTCAAAGAAACCCCTGTATACGCGTCAAAGTCCCGGGCTACGTGGGCCAGCTCGTCAGCCAGTCCCTGGTTCACCCGCGGATCCACCACCACCAACGACCCCAGATGGCTGAAGCCCTCCATGAACCCCATACCGGTCACATCGTTGACGGGTGGGAGAATCAGGAGGTTGTCGAGCGCCAACAGCTTCGCTCCGCTTCCGTCCTCGATCCAGATCTCATTACGCAATCTCACTTCTTCGTACTTGAAGGATGCGCCGTCCGGCGACCACCCCGGAGTGACCACCTCAGCCATGACGAGGCTCGACGACGGGTGGAGACGGATGCGCGAATTCTGCCGGTAGCTGGCCTCCCGGTACGCAATCAACTGATCGGGCACCAACTCCAACCGCGAGCCCTCCCCCAGCTGGATGTTCATCCGCTGCTCAGCGAACGACCCCGGAGTCCGGTACACCTTGGTAGCCGACTGCGTGGTCAACAACAACGCGGCATTGTTTTCAACCTCCACATCAATGAGGAACAAATCCGCCCCAAGGTACGCCCCGCCAGGATTGACCATGACGTAGCAAACCTGCCCGGACCCATCCAAGTAATGCGGCCTGAGTACCCTCAAAGCGCCCTCATGAAACTGCCGCGAAGCAACGGACCGCCCACCCCGCACACTAACGCCCAACTCCAACCGCCCCCGCACAGGCCCTTCGCCCAAGGCCAACGTGGAGCCGGGCCCCAGGTTCCCCACAACGTCTGAGCCGAAATCGACCTGCGTCGTCGTGTTCATACGCGCATCTCGCGTGGTGTCGTAACCACCGAGGCGGCGGAGCCGGGGATAAGGAACTGGCCTTTTGTCGCGGCAATGCGGGTGGGGCGATCCGCGGGCGCCGCCCAAGGTGACTTAACCGCCAACTCGCATCGGTTCATTGGGCCAAGTCGAGCATCAGGACGTCGCGGCGGATCCAGTTCAGGACTTCCTCCAGGCCGTCGTCCGTCTTGAGGTTGGTGAAGCAGAACGGTTTGTTGCCGCGGAATTCCTTGGAGTCCCGCTCCATGACGGAGAGGTCCGCTCCGACGTGGGGTGCCAGGTCCGTTTTGTTGATGATGAAGAGGTCGGACTTGATCATGCCTTGGCCGGCTTTGCGGGGGATCTTTTCGCCTTGGGCGACGTCGATGATGTAGATGGAGAAGTCGACGAGTTCGGGGCTGAACGTGGCGGAGAGGTTGTCGCCGCCGGATTCGACGAAGATGACTTGCAGGTCGGCGTGCCGGGTTTTGAGTTCTTCGATGGCCGCTGTGTTCATGGAGGTGTCTTCGCGGATGGCGGTGTGGGGGCAGCCGCCGGTTTCGACGCCGATGATTCGGTCCTCGGGCAGGATGCCGTTGGCGGCCAGGATTTTGGCGTCTTCGATGGTGTAGATGTCGTTGGTGATGGCGGCCATGGAGATGTCGCGGCTCATGTGGCGGGTGATGCGCTCCACGAGCTGGGTTTTGCCTGCTCCGACGGGTCCGCCGATGCCGATTTTGATGGGTTCAGACATGTGTCCTCCTGATGGTTAGCTCATGAACATGCGGGCACGTTGCCGTTCGTGCCGCATTTGTGAAATTTCCAGTCCGGGGCTCACGGCCCCGAAGTCGTCCCAGCACAGCTGTGTTACATCCAGGACGGCGGCAGCAACGGCATCGTGTGCGTGGCGAAGTACCCGTTGCCCGGCGTTCTGCCCTAGCGGGATGGCGCGCACGGCGTTCTGCGTCAGCGAAGTAACCGTGGCAAACATGTAGGCGGAAAGCGCCTCGTCGAAAGGGACCTTCAGCGACCGTGCAATAACCCCAAAAGCCAGGGGCTGATGCCCCATGGCGCCACCCTCACGAACAAGTCCCCGATAGACCTCCAACTCCCCCGACGGAAAAACCTCCCCGCCAATCTCAAGCAACCGCCCACCCATCTTCAAAGAAGCCTCCCGAACCTCCCGAGCCAACAGCTGCCCGGTAAGAACAGAATCCAACAAGCCCACATCCACCCCCTCATAAAGGAAGCGCAGAGCCAACCCATCTGAATAGACCAACTGCTGCCCCACAAATGCGCTCAACCAAGTACCGAAAGTGACCTCATCACCCACAAGCCCCCGCTCGATATAGCTCTCAAACCCCAAAGAATGAGCAAACGCCCCCGTAGGCAAGGCCGAGTCAGTCAACTGTTGAAGAGCCAGCTGATACGTCGCACTCATCGAGTGCCCTCAAGGGTGAGACGACAGCCAGCCGCGCCGGATTTTTGGGCCGCGGTGTGGAGGGCATCGCGAAGCGGGCACGGCCCAAAATCCGGGGCGGCGCCCCAGCCGCCACCGGTTTCGGGCATTCGCCTAGTGCGAGTGCTCAGCATGGCGGAACGGCACCGGCATGACCCGCTCTTGCCTGTCGTAGGGGACGCCGACGCTCTTCAGATAGTCCTCTACGGTGTGGTCGTACTGGCAAACCATGACTTCGGCTTCATATTCGGACGCGGCATCAAAGAACTGTGCCTGCAGATGCCGGTTGCCGAGCGAATGCGCCACTACCCCCATTTCGTGGATGCTCCTGGGCGCTATCACCAGGACGTCCGTGGGCAGCACGGAGATGACAATGACGTTGTGGTCGTCTTCGGCGAGGATGTCGCCGTCGCGGAGGTCGCCGGTGCCGCTGGGCAGGCGAATGCCGAGTTCCTTGCCGTGGTCGGTGGTGACGCGTTGGATGCGTTTGACCAGCAGGGCGCTGGGGAGCACTACTTTCTCTTTGTGGTGGCTGGCGTAGGCGTCGGGTTGTTCGTGCAGGTTGCCAAGGATTTCTTCGATAATCATGGGGTCCTAGAAGAGGAAGTAGCGCTGCGCCATGGGCAGCACGTCGGATGGCTGGGAGGTGACTTCTTCGCCGTCGACCGTCACTTTGTAGGTTTCGGGGTCGACGGCGATGTCCGGGGTTTCGCCGTTGTATTTCAGGTCCGCTTTGGTGAGGTTGCGGATGCCGGACACGGGCTTGATGATGCGTTCGAGGCCGAGTTCGGCGGGCACTCCGGCGTCGATGGCTGCTTGGGAAAGGAACGTGATGGATGTCTTCTGCAGGGCCCTGCCGTACGTGGCGAACATGGGCCGCATCGTCCGGGGTTGGGGCGTGGGTATGGAGGCGTTGGAGTCTCCCATCAGCGCGTAGGCGATCTGGCCGCCTTTGATGACCAGCTCAGGCTTCACGCCGAAGAAGGCTGGGTCCCAAAGCACCAGGTCGGCGAATTTGCCTTCTTCCACGGAACCGATCACGTCTGCCATTCCTTGGGCGATGGCCGCGTTGATGGTGTATTTGGCGACGTAGCGTTTGAGGCGGAAGTTGTCGGAGTCGGCGGAGCCGTGGGTGGTCCCGGTTGGATCCGTCAGCACTCCCCGTTGCCGTTTCATGGCGTCGGCTACCTGCCAGGTGCGCGTCACTACTTCGCCTACCCGGCCCATGGCCTGGGAGTCCGATGACGTGATGGCGAAGATGCCGAGGTCGTGGAGGACGTCCTCTGCAGCAATGGTTTCGGCCCGGATCCGGGAGTCGGCGAAGGCCACGTCTTCGGGGATGTCCGGGTTGAGGTGGTGGCAGACCATGAGCATGTCCAGATGCTCTTCGATGGTGTTGCGCGTGTACGGCAGCGTGGGGTTGGTGGAGGCGGGAAGGACGTTGGGCAGCCCGGCGATTTTGATGATATCCGGGGCGTGGCCGCCGCCTGCGCCTTCGGTGTGGAAGGTGTGGATGACCCGGCCGTCGATCGCCCGGATGGTGTCTTCGACGAAGCCGCACTCGTTGAGGGTGTCAGTGTGGATGGCCACCTGGACGTCGTATTCGTCGGCGACGCGCAGGGACATGTCGATGGAGGACGTGGTGGAGCCCCAGTCTTCGTGGACTTTGAGGCCTACGGCACCTGCTCGGATCTGCTCTGCGAGGGGCTCGACGGCGGACGCGTGGCCCTTGCCGAACAGGCCGATGTTCACAGGGAGCCCTTCGGCGGCCTGAAGCATCCGCGAGATGTGCCAGGCTCCGGGGGTGATGGTGGTGGCTTTGGTTCCTTCGGCCGGACCCGTGCCACCGCCAACCATGGTGGTGATGCCGTTGCACAGGGCCGCGGGAACCTGCTCCGGGGAAATGAAGTGGATGTGGGTGTCGATGCCGCCGGCCGTGAGGATCTTCCGTTCGCCGGCGATGATCTCTGTGCTGGCGCCGATCACGATGTCCACGCCGTCAGTGATCTGCGGGTTCCCGGCCTTGCCAATCTTGAAGATGTGCCCGTCTTTGAGGGCGACGTCGGCTTTGTAGATGCCGGTGTAGTCCAGGACCACCACGTTGGTGATCACGGTGTCCGGAATATTCTCCACGCGGGTCAGCTGGCCGTTCTGGCCCATGCCGTCGCGGATCACCTTGCCGCCGCCGAAGACCACTTCTTCGCCGTGAACTGTGTAGTCCTTCTCGATTTCGAGGAACAGCTCGGTGTCGGCCAAGCGGATGGCGTCTCCGGTTGTCGGGCCGTACAGCTCGGCGTATTGCCTGCGGGGAATCTCGAAGCTCACTGGTGGTCCCTTTCTGCTGCGACGCCCGGGCGGGATTCCCCGGCAACGCCAGTGCCGCCGTCGAGCTTTCCGTTGACTGCGTTGCTCAGGCCGAACACTTCGCGCGACCCCGCGAGCTGGATCAACTGGACGGTCTTCCTGTCGCCTGGTTCGAACCTTGCGGCCGTGCCGGCGGGGATGTCCAAGCGGCGGCCATAAGCGGCTTCGCGGTCGAATTCCAGGGCGCGGTTCGCTTCGGCAAAATGGTAGTGCGAACCGATCTGCACGGGCCGGTCGCCGTGGTTCACAACCTCGACGGCGATCGCCTCACGGCCGCTGTTGCAGGCAATTGTTCCGGGCTGGAGCCTGTATTCACCGGGGATCATGGGGGCTCCTATCGGATGGGATCGTGGACGGTGACGAGCTTGGTGCCGTCAGGGAAGGTGGCTTCGATCTGGACGTCGTGGATCATCTCCGGGACGCCTTCCATCACGTCTTCGCGGCGCAACAGGGTGGTTCCGTAGCTCATGAGCTCGGCCACGGTTTTGCCGTCACGGGCGCCTTCGATGAGCTCGTAACTGATGATCGCCACCGCTTCCGGGTAGTTCAGTTTGAGTCCCCTCCCTTGGCGCCGCCGCGCAAGATCTGCGGCCACCACGATCATGAGTTTCTCCTGCTCACGGGGCAAAAGATGCATCGATTCTCCTAGTGTCCGGGCACGGCGGTGTCAGTTGTGTCCAGAGTAGGGAGCGCAAGTTTCAGCTACGTTTCCACGGCGTCACAGGCGGGGGTCGGAATCACCCGAATTGACCTCAACTTAAGTTGAGGTCCTAGCATCAGTCAGGTGTGCGCCGGCAAAGCGGCGCCATCCAGACAACCCCACGAAGGTGCATTAATGACCTCTTCCCCATCCGTGCCATCCGCGCCCGTCGGCGAACTGTTCAGGGCCGCCTTCCGTGCCCATCCGGCGGGAGTCGCCATCGTTACGGCTTCCGGACCAGAGGGAGCGGTGGGGCTCACGGCATCGTCGGTGGCATCAGTGGCGGTGGATCCAGCGACGCTCGCATTTTCAGTGACCGGCGGCCGCTCAGCTTCCTTCATTGCCTCCGCGCAGACAATCGTGGTGCACCTGGTGGGCGCCGATCAGCTGGACCTGGCGCGGACTTTCGCGGACCCTGCCGCCCCGCGCTTCACCCACAGCATGGACTGGGAGCTGCTGCCCACCGGAGAGCCACTCCTCAGGGAGGCCCAGTGGGCGCTCCGCTGCGAGATCGTCCATCGGGCACCACTGGGTGGCTCGGTACTGTTGGCAGCGAAGGTCCTGGATATCCGGTCGAATCCGTCCAATTCAGCTCCGCTGGTTTACCACAACCGGGAGTTCCATACGCTTTTCCAGAGCGTCTCCGCAGTGGCTTAGTTGTTGCGTCCCCGGGCGGCCACGGACCACGTGTCCACCACGGACCCATCACGCACAACAGTGACTTCGTCCACCAGGTTCATGGCCAAGCAGACGTGGTTCGGGATCACCCTGAGCCGCGTGCCCAGCGCTGGAAGCTCAGACGAGTCCGGCCAAACAACCGTGGCGTGGTGTTCGGACAACGCCGTAACGCGGGCCTCCGGGTACTCGGGAAGCCTGGCGAATCCCGTGGCCCAATCCGGACGGTCGCTGCCCAGGATCTTGCTGCCGGCATCAACCACCACCCGACGCACGTTTCCACCAGCTGCCTCGTGACGGCTGACCACAGTGGCGGCCACGGTCAACGCAACGTCGTCCCATGTGCACCGTTCGAGTTCCAGCTGTTGTGCATCACCGAAGACGTAGACACCGGGGCGCAGTTCCGAGGCCATGGTCTCCCCGGAGATCAGGGCAGTGGGTGTGGAACCCCCGCTGATGGTCCGCACCTCGAAGCCCGCGGACGTCAAAGCGGCAGCTGCCCGCCCAAGGGCCTCGTTTTCATTGCTGGCCGCACCGGTGGGCATGCCGGGCTTGTAGCTATGCCCCGGGAAGGTGAAGACCCCTGCCACGTTCAACCCAGCCGAGGATGCCGCGCGGGCAACGTCCACCACTTCCTCGGGAAGCACTCCGCTGCGGTGATGCCCGCTGTCCACTTCAATCAGCACCTCAACGCTTCCCGCATCCGCGCCGAGCCGGCGACCCATCGCCGTCGCGCTTTCTGCCGAATCCACGCCGACCGCGAGGCGGCACTTGGCCGCCAGCGCCCGAAGGCGTTCCGCGTGCGGGGCTTCAACCCACAATGGGTAGGCGATGAAGATGTCATTCACACCGTCCGCTGCGAAGACCTCAGCCTCGCCGATGGTGGCTACGGTGATCCCTACAGCTCCGGCTGCGAGCTGCTTGCGCGCGATCTCCAGCGTTTTATGAGTCTTCACGTGCGGACGGAGCTGAAGCCCACGGTTCAGCATGTTCGACGCCATCCGGTCGATGTTCCGGTCAAGGATGTCAACGTCGATCAGGACGGCAGGGGTAATGACTTCGGCAGGGATCACGTGGTTCACCCTTAGACACTAACGCCCTACGGCGCAGACTGGCGGACACGCAGCGAGAACGCCGCCTCCGGCTGCTGCACGTCGCTGATACTGCCCTTCGCTTCGATCCGGTTGATGAGAAGTTCGACGGCGCGCTCCGCAATTTCCGTACGACCCGGCGCCACCGTGGTCAACGACGGCGACGCGAAACGGGCCTCATCAATGTCGTCGAACCCTGCAACGGCAACGTCGTCGGGAACTTTCTTTCCACGGACCAGAAGCTCGTGAAGCGCACCCAGGGCAAGGGCATCGTTGAGCCCGAACACCGCGTCAAAAGCCACCCCGCTGTCCAGCAGCCGGGCCGTGGCGTCAGCTCCGCCGTCGCGCCGCCAATCGCATCCGACTACCAGCGCCGGGTCGTACTCAACACCGGCGGCAGCGAGCGCAGCCTGGTATCCGCTCAGCCGCAGGCCATTACTGCCGGTCGTGTCGCCGTCGTTCGCACCAAGGACAGCTATACGACGGCGGCCTCCGGCCAGCAGGTGCGTGGTGACGGCAGCGGCGGCACTGTGGTTTTGGATGAGGACCATGTCCAGCCGCGGGTCCTCTACGAATTCGCCGAGGAGGACCAGGGGTTTGTTGCCGGCGGCCTCAATGATCTGCTCGGCATCGAGGGCGAGCGGGATGAACAGGAGGCCGTCGGTGAGGCTGCGGAATTGTCCTTGGAGGGCAGCTTTCTCGTGGTCTGCCTCGTTGCCGGACTGCTCCACCAACACCCGGTAGCCGCGGTCCCATGCCGCCTTCATGATGTCCGAGGCCAGCTCGGCGTAGTACGGGATGGAGAGGTCCGCCAGGACCAGACCCAGCATGCTTGTCTTGCCGGACCGGAGGCTGCGGGCCGTCAGGTTGGTCTCGTATCCGAGCTCATCGATGGCGTTCAGGACGCGTTGCTTGGTGGTTGGCCGGATGAACTCGTAATTGTTGATGACGTTGGACACCGTCTTCAACGAGACTCCGGCCGCGCGCGCGACGTCGTTCATGGTGACGGCCATGCAGATGCTCCTTTTGTACTGGTGGATACATCGTTGCAGATGAGGCCTGCGTGTGGGCTAGTCCGTTACGGCCGCCACGGCCTCGATCTCCACTAACTGGTGGTCGTAGCCGAGGACTGTGACGCCCATGAGGGTGCTGGGCACATCGTGATCCGCGAACGCCTCCCGGACAACCTCCCAGGCAGTGACCAGATCGGCCTGGTCCGATGACGCCACCAACACACGCGTGGAAATGACGTCCCCCAAATCCGCTCCTGCGGCATCCAAAGCCAATCGCATGTTGCTGATGGCTTTTTCGGCCTGCGCCTTGTAATCGCCGATACCCGCTGTGGTTCCGTCCTCGTTCAAGGGGCAGGAACCGGCCAGAAAGATCAGCCGGGCATCGCTGGGGGCTGTGGCCGCGTACGCATACTGCGCGACGGAACTGAGTTCATGGGAGCGGATGAGGGTGACTGCACTCGGCATGGGAGTCCTTCGTCTATGGTCCGTCTGTATCTTGTCGCAGGGCACCAGCGTAGTGTTTGAAGTAGGAGATTTCGGGTGTCGTCTATGTCCGGGGTTGAATATCCGGGCTTTGCGCGACCGCGAGCGCATAGCCGCCAGCCGGGGATGTGTGGACTCCGGCGTTGCTGGAATTGAGGCCGCATGGCCCAGAACAACGCAGTACCCACAGCCGAAGAGTTGCAGGACCTGCTCCTGGAAAGCCCTGGTTTCTCCGAATTCCTCCTTGGACTCACCACTATTTCTGCGTCCCTCCTGGGTGGCGACACACCCATGCTGTGCGCCATCACCGTTGAACGTGACGACGGTCCCGCCACGGTTGCCAGCAGCACAGTTTCCGCGCGCGTTTTGGACGAGAAGCAATACGAATTCGACGACGGCCCTTGCCTCACAGCGTTACGGACAGGTCAGCTCGTCCAGATTCCGGATCTGCACTCCGATGATCGATGGGCGGGCTACGCCGAGGCGATATCCGGGGCGCATGTCCGCAGTATGCTCGCCGTTCCCATCGGCACGGACAACGGGTCCCGCGCGGCCCTGAACTGCTATTCCACCGCAGCGGAGGCCTTCGATCCAGACACGTTGGAAGCTGTGCAGAGGCACGCCGACTCCCTGTCCAGGATCCTGCGGCTGGCCCTTCGGATGCATTCGGCAGACCCTTACCCTGCGGAGCTGCGGTCTGTGCTGGATTCACGAGCTGTGGTGGATGCGGCAATTTCCCTCATCATGATGCAAAACCGCTCCAGCAGGGAGTCCGCCATGAAACTCCTGCATCTGGCCGCGAGGAACAGCGATCAAGGGCTCCACGAAATCGCCAAGGACATGCTGACCCGGACAGGGGATGCTGAGCCGGAAAGCGGGAACTCATGACTGGCGCTCCCCTCGATCCGGCGGATCCGGAGCCGGAACAACCACACAAGTTTGCGGCCGACCGATTCAAGAACGCAGGCCTGAGCCTCAGTGGCTTGTGGGCCTACTATTACGGCATCGGAGGAACGGCTGACGAATTTGACCTCGACGGGTATCTCAATGGGCTGACAACGCTCGATCAGACCCAAATGGCACTCGTGGACACCGCACTCGAAGAGCTGCACGACGAGGGTCGCGGAGGTCCGGCCAGCGGCAGAAGGGGCAGTACATGACGGACACCCAGCCATCGCAGCACATCGGAAGCCCTCCCAACGGGCTGCGTCAGTATTACGAGGGAGTGGACCTGACGGACTTCGTAGTGCACCTCCAGGATCTCCTCGTGGAGAATGCGGACATCCGCGAGTTCCTCCAGGACCTCGCGGACATGACTGCCATGAAGTTGACCACCGAGGGAAACACCATTGCCTGCGGTGTCACGGTGATCCGGCAGAAGCAGCCAGTAGCAGTTGCGGACAGCGATGCCTTCGCCAGGACCTTGGACAAAGTGCAAAACAGCTTCGGCGACGGCCCTTGCCTGACGGCCCTCCGCACCAGCCTCGTCGTACACGTCCCGGACGTGGTTAACGAGCGACGCTGGCCGCGGTATATGCAGGCGGCCGCGGCCACAAGAGTAGGCTCCATCCTTGCCCTCCCCATGAGGTTGGGAGGCACGGGAGACGCCGTGGTGAACCTCTACTCCACGCGACCCAACGGATTTTTCCAAGAGAACATCGCTGTGGCCGAACGCCTCACAGCCACCGGCTCCAAAGCGCTGCATCTGGCCCTGAAAATAGCCCAGTTGCAGGACGCGCGCCAGCACCTCACCGCCGCCCTGGAGTCCCGCGCAACGATCAATACCGCCGTCGGAATCATCATGGCGCAGAACCGCTGCAGCCAGGATACGGCTTTTCAAGTCCTCGTCAAAGCTTCCAATCACCGTAACGTCAAATTGCGGGCCGTGGCCGCAGCTGTCATCGCCGGAGTCTCCGGCGACCAAGAGTTTCGAACAGCTTTCGAGGACTGAGAACCTGCCCGTTTACGCGGACATACTCCACGAAAAACCACTAGGCTGAGACAGTAGGGCGGACGCCAAGCATCCGCTTGTATTCCTATGTCGGCCAGCCGACACCAACGGCCGGAGAGAACCCATGACGAAGAAGCAACTTCCTCTGGATGAACTCTCCACCGCCATCGGCAGGATTCTGGGCCTCCTCCTGACCGAGGAAAAGGTAGACCACGCAGTCCAAAGCCTTTCGCAGGCCATCAGGGAGTCCGTTCCCGGGACCATCGGCGCGGGGGTATCCATCCTTGACTCCCAGGGCCGACGAACCAGCCGGGGCTTCACGGACACGGTGGTGGAGCAGGCTGATTTCCTCCAGTACCAATTGGGCGAGGGGCCGTGCCTTACCGCGTGGGCTTCAGAAGAGACGGTATTGGTCCATGATCTCAGCGCCGACTTCCGGTGGCCGGAGTGGACCGCAGCCGTCAGCGACCTCCCCATCACGTCGGTGATCAGCACGCCCCTGATGGCAGGCGGACAAAGCATCGGCGCCATCAAGGTCTACTCACCGGAATCGTCAGCCTACGATGCCGCCACCGCAAACCTGTTGGAGCTTTTCGCAACGCCCGCAGCCACCCTTCTCTCCCACATCCAAAGCGTCGAGACTCCCAAGCGCATCAGCGAGGGTCTCCAATCAGCCCTGCATAGCCGGGACTTGGTCAACCGGGCATGCGGCATTCTCATGGAACGCCACCAGATCCCCCATGAAGTTGCCCTCCAGCGCCTGCTGAAGCACACCCGCGACCACCGCAGTTCACTGCAAGCAGTCAGCGCCGAGATAGTAGCCGGGATCCCGGCAGACCAGAACTAAGGCTCAGGACATGGGCTTCGACACCAACGAACCCGAACAACGGCGCAAACTCCGGGCCGCGATCGATGCCGGCGACATCAACATCGGCAACCTCTGGTTGTACTACTTCAGCATTGGTGGATCAGTAGGCGAATACGAGGTTGAGGCCTATCTGCAGGGCATGATCTCCATCCCGGAACTCGAACGGGACCTGCTCGCAATGGCAGCCAACGACCTCCTGAACAACCATGGCGGACCCCGGGCACCCTACTCGGACGAACTCCCCGAGGATGGTTCACCGACCTCCGAGGACCCCTGAACCTCACCCGTCACACATCGCTCATACCCTTGCAACGCCCCCGCAACAAACATGCGCAATGCTGGGGTCAACGGACGGCGACAGCTGAGGGGAGCACACATGAGCATCGCAAACAGGGACTTGTTCCAGGCCCTGAAGACACAGGCAAGCTTGGCACAGGCATTTGGCACCATGCCGGGGAGCGCTGAGGAATCCCACGCGCTGAGCCCTGGAGACTACATCGAGGCTTGGCACAACGGCCGCCTCTACCACCGGGGCACGGTGGTCAAGACCGTCGCGGGGACCGACCTTTTCTGGCTTCAGGACCACACTGGGAGCCGACGACTTCTGGACATGGAGTCGATGGACATTGTGACTGTTGACCAACCCGCTCCGGCACCTGCAGCTCAGGCACCGGAGCTTACCCCGACGGCCACGGTCACACCGATCTCGCCGTATCCGATCTTCCGGGACGGTTCGCAGCAAATCGCCTAGGAGTCCAGCGCAAGCCTGATCATGCTCCAGCTCACGGCCGGAAGCGCCGCGGTGAGCCGACCGCCGTCGAGCTTTGCACTGACGTTTTCGGACGGAAGGACCGACGTCGAATCGTCGGCTGTCGCCTGCCAGTACGGGTCCTTGTTCGAGTAGGTGACCGCCTCAATGACTTTGCTTGCATTGAGGCTTCCGACGGCGGCATCCAGCGTCAGTGCGTCCGTCGCCGAACGGTTCACGGCGAAGACGACGGCTTCCCTTGCCATGGCGTCATAGGTCGCCACTGCCGAGAGAGACGTGAAGCCCGAAGTCTTTTCGCTGGCCAGCTGCGGGGACTCGACGGCGAGATTGAGCACCGTGCCTGCGGCGTGCTGCGAGGTGAGCGCGAAGGGGTGGAACGTGGTCTGCTTCCACGCACGTCCGCCAGGCTCGGTCATGATGGGTGCGATCACGTTGACCAGCTGCGCGAGGCTCGCTGAATGGACGCGGTCCGTGTTGCGCAGCAAAGTGATGAGCAGGTCGCCCACCACCACAGCGTCAGCAACCGTGTAGCGGTCCTCCAGCAGCACAGGCGCCACCGGCCAGTCGTCACCCGTGGGTGCTTTGGACTCGTCGCGGGACATGTGCCACACGTTCCACTCATCAAAGGAAATGTTGACCTGCTTTTCGGATTTCGTTGCCGACTTCACATGGTCGATGTGCGACACCAGATCCTTGATGAACGCCTCCATCCGATACCCGGCGGACAGGTGTTCCTGCAGGTCGCCGAAGTCCTCGAAGTACTGGTGCGCCGAGATCAGGTCCACTAGTTCGTAGGTCTCGTTGAGGACCACGCGTTCCCATTCGCCAAACGTGGGCATGGTGGGCGCCGAACTACCGCACGCCACGAGCTCCAGGTCCGGATTGACCATGCGCATGGCCCTTGCCGTTTCGGCGGCAAGCCGTGCATACTCCCCGGCCTTCTTGTGGCCAATCTGCCAGAAGCCGTCCATCTCGTTGCCGAGGCACCACATCGTGATGTTGTGAGGCTCGACGGCGCCATTCGCCTTGCGCTGTTCGGACAAGGCCGTTCCACCCTTGATGTTGGAGTACTCCAGCAGGTCCAGCGCTTCCTGCGTGCCCCTGGTGCCCAGGTTCACCGCCATCATGGGTTCGACGCCGGCCTTCTGTGACCACTTGGCGAACTCGTCCACGCCTACCAGGTTGGGGTCCGTTGAATGCCAAGCAAGGTCCAGTCTTGTTGGGCGGTCTTCCTTTGGTCCCACTCCGTCTTCCCAGCGGTAACCCGAGACGAAGTTGCCGCCCGGGTACCGGACTGTCGAGACACCGAGCTCTTTGGTGAGCTCCAGAACGTCGGTGCGGAAGCCGTCGTCGTCCGCCTTGGGGTGTTCCGGTTCGAAGATACCCGTGTAGACGCAGCGGCCCAGGTGCTCGACGAACGCCCCGAAGGTCTTCCGTCTGACAGGGCCCACGACGAACGCGGGGTCGATGGTGATTTTGGCCGTGGGTTTTTCTGGAGTTCCCAAAGGGTGGGTCCTTGTCTGCTCGTTTTGCTGGTTTCTATAACGTTGTAGAAACTATGCTGACGGGGTGTTGATGCGGGAGTCAAGAGATTTCTTGCTGTGGCCGCTCGGCCCCTAGGCTGAGACCCATGTCTTCCGCTGTGGTGAGAGCCGCCTATTCTGCGCGTTCCGCCGAGTACACCTCGTTGTTCGGGTCCCTCAGCAGCACCCATCCTGCCGACAGGGAGCTCGTGTTGTCATGGGCCCAGGGATTGTCCGGGAAAGTCATCGATGCCGGCTGCGGGCCTGGGCAATGGACAGCCTTCCTGCACTCCGCCGGGGTGGACGTCCAAGGCGTGGACTTGGTACCGGACTTCATTGAGACGGCCAAGCAAGCCTGCCCGGATGCCCAGTTCTCTGTCGGGTCACTTGAACGGCTGCCCACCCCGGATCACTCATTGGCGGGAATCCTCGCTTGGTACTCCCTGATCCACATCTCCCCTGCTGAAATCAGCCGGGTTCTGAACGAGTTTGCCCGGTGCCTCAAACCAGGCGGTGGCCTCCTGATCGGCTTCTTCGAGGGCCCGGCGGGTGAACCGTTCCGGCACGCAGTGACTCGCGCCTATTTCTGGTCTGCGGAGGAGATGTCGGGACTGTTACAGGAAGCCGGTTTCAGCATTGTCGGCACCCACTCCCGCGTCGACCCCGGAGTCCGTCCCCATGCGGCTATCGTCGCGAAGCGGGGGCTTACGCCCGGTCGCGTTGGCTGAACGCGCCTACGCGCATTGATTGCTGTGCACCAGCCCAGAGTCAACAAGGGGCCGGGGCTCTTCAGCCCTACTTCGTGATTGGCGAGGGACTGGCGCTTGCTTCCTGCCTGTCCAATTCCTCATAGATTTCATGCTGATCCCCGACGACACAGGCACTGTTCACCTCCAGACCGGAGCCTTTGAGGTTTGCGAAGTAGGACAAAAGGTGCCCCCGTTCTCGTTGCCCGTCGGATGTTCTGCAATCCATGCTTCGGGTGCCTTTATCGACCCATTTCTGGGGTCCGATAGCTTTCTGGGTTTCGGTTTTGAACGCTTGGAGATCCTTGAGGGCTTGTTGTAGTTCTTCTACCTGGGCTTTGACGGCTGCGGGGTCGCTGGGATTGCTTGAGCCGGCCATGGGGTTCTCCGTGGCAGCGGGCGTGCAAGCGGTCAAGAAAGCTGCCCCCCAGAACAAAGCGATAGTCACGCGCAGGGTTTTCAGTCTCATCCGGAGTTCATGGGGCATGCGGTTCACTCTTTTCTGAAACCGTTCCACAGGCCCCAAGCCAGCACGAGGCGACATAGGCAGTTCCTTTGGCGCACCGAACTGCTTACTTCGCAGACGGAGAGGAGCTGGGGCTAGAAGGGGTCCCGTAAATTTCGGGATACAGCTCTTTGTAGATGGCGTTTTGGTCTCCTGCGACGCACGCGCTGTTCATCTCGAGGCTGAAGCCTTTAGTGGTAGCGGTGAAGGATACGAGATGTCCGCCGTTCTCATTGGCATAGAGGCGGATGTTTCCTGGGTCCCGGGGGTTGGTTTCGACACGGGTGGTGAAGCCTTTGGATTCCCAAAACGCCTTGACAACGTTGACCGACGATTCCAAGTCGAGGGTTTCAAGGGTCTGACTCATGACGCTGTAGTTCACACCCTCTTCGCCCTTAGGGGTGCTGCAGTCCATGTTTCGGAGGCTTTTATCCGTCCACTGCTGGGGCCCGATGGCTTGTTGGGTTTCGGTTTTGAAGGCGTGGAGGTCCGCGAGGGCTTGTTTGAGTTCTTCGACCTGGGCTTTGACGGTTGCTGGGTCGCTGGGATTGGCTGAGCCGGTCATAGGGTTCTCCGTGGTGGGTGTGCAGGCGCTCAGTGCAACGGCCGCGCAGACTAACGCGGCGAGTATGCGGCTGGTCTTTAGACGGAAGGCGCGGGATTGGGACACAAATTCGCGCAGCTTGCCAGGATCAGCTGAGCTGGTTGCGCCTCCCACTCCGCCGGCGAATCGAACCCGGTCGCTCGCGGCAAACACCGCAGAAATCGTGGGTGCAGCGACCGGCCATTCCATGGGCATCGGATCGATCGCCACGCTCTGGAAAGTCTGAAAGTGTTGTTCACGGACATCGGCGCGTTGCTGCCAGGCAAGCCGGCCCCGGTCATCGGCCCGGACAGCCAAAGCGTGGTTGAACAAGGTCGCATAGCCGCCCTTAAAGTCCTCCATCGCATAACCCGTGGCGACACCCAGGAAGCTACCTTCGGAGCGCAGGGTCTGATCCGCGGAATCAGCAGCGCTAATCAAAGCGTCGGCGGCGCCATCGTCGAACGCAATCTCCACCGCCGTATCAAAGATCCGCACGCCGAGCCCCCTCACTTGGATAATTAATCCATCGAATAGCATAACTGAAGGAGCCAGAGTGTGCGGGAGCCCACGCAGTTGATTGCGCTCAAGAACTTGTCAGGCATTCTTGTAAGCTTGAGGCCGGGTGAACCTCATGGCGACGGGGTTCCCTCTAAGCACCACGAGGTAACACTGACATTGGTGGACGGGTCAACATTCCCGCTGCCGAACTCCGAATGGCTGAGCAATGCAGGCGCAGAACGCATGGAGCGGCTTCTCCACGGCCTTTATGCCGCACTAGTCTGAATGAATGGCACTGCTACTAGAACAGCGCCAGGCGTCGTTTGCGCGATGTCTCGCAGGGTTGACTCATGAAGTTCAAGCGCGCCGCGGCGTCTTACTTCCTCCCGGAGTTTTCCACTACGCTGTCCAGAGTGTCCGTTGGCGCGGGCGTGATTTTGACCTCGCTTAGCTTCTCAGCCTTGTCGGCCACGTCGTTCAGTCCGTTGATGAACAGCAACGGTGGGTTTATGACTAGCGCTGGTGGCCCGGCGATCGCATCCTCCGGATGTACCGCTTCTCGCCGGTACAGCAAGATGACACACCCCAGATCATCGCTGGCGAATGTGCCCACCTATTACAAGGACCGCCTCAGGGAAGCGTTTAGGAAGCTCTGGTCGTCGACAGATCGCCCCGATGTTAGAACCTTGAAGGCATGGGATGGTCACATGTTCTTCTTCATCTCTCGCGTCATCTCGTAGTAGGACTTGAGCCGCGGGACGGGGTAGCTGGTCAGCCCGTGGAGCCGACGGATGGTGGCCGCGTCGCGGGTGAGCCCGTTCGCTTTGAGAACCCCGGAAGCCTTGCTGATGATTGAGCTGAGCCGGGCAACTTCAGAGCGCAGGGCTTATATCTCATTCCATTCCTGGACCTTGGCTGCACCAAGCCAGCCTTCGATGATGGCCGCCGCTTCGGTGAGATCTTCTATACGCGGCCGGGTTGATGATCCGCTGATGGTCCATCTCTTCTTACCCAACCTGCCTAGGGAGACCAGTTCAAAGTGCTCTTCCCGGGCCTCATTCAGCACCTTCGCGAGCTCCGACTGAACTTTAGACGGATCATTCATGGCCAGCCGTCGAGCCAGTTCCATGGACGCGTCCAAGGACAGGATCAACTCTCCGTCATCCTCGAAGCACAAGCTGTCTACGAACTCTTCCCACCGAATGGAGTGGAGTTTACGGAAGGCCTCGGGGTCGCTCACCGCTGTTACTCCCGCATAATTCCCAGCCCAGTAGTTGAGCGAGTTTGTCTTGTCGAAACACCCGAATGTAAGTTCAACGACTTCGGCGTCTACGTCAGATGCGCGGGCTGAGGCGCTGGCTATCGCCTCCCATTTCGCTTCTGTCTCCTGGAATCGGGCAAGGTCCCCCCATGGGCATTTGAGCCGGCCGATGGGAGCCCAGGTCTCTTCGCCTTCTTCCTCGATCGCTACGAAGGCGATGTAGGCGCGATGGGGATGCTTGATTCCCAGTTTGACTACGCGCACTTCTTGAAGGCTGTCGTTCTTACGGGCTCGGTATGCCCAGTGGGAGTTGATCGAACTTATCAGCAGGAAACGTTCGCGAGATAGAGTCCATTGCCTCGGAAGGGAGGTCATCGGCTAGCTTCAAGTGCCTATGGTCGTAATGCCGGCAGAAGGAGCGTGCTGTAACGGCTCTACTTTGTGGTCGGCGAGGGGGTGGGGCTCGCTTCCTGCCTGTCCAATTCCTTGTAGATTGCGGTTTGGTCTCCGGCGATGCAGACCGTGTCCATCTCCAGACTGGAGCCTTTGATGTTTGCGTAGTAGGACAGAAGGTGTCCGCCGTTCTCGTCAGCGTAGAGGCGGATGAGACCTGGGTCCCGGGGGTTGGTTTCGGTTCGGGTCGTGAAGCCCTTGGATTCCCAGAACGTTCTGACGACGTTTACTGACGCTTCCAGATCGACGGGGTCGGAAGTTTGGCTCAGGATACTGTAGTTCACTCCGTCTTGCCGGTCGGATGTGCTGCAGGCGCTGTTGACAGGGTTGTCTGTATCCGCCCATTTCTGGGTTCCGATGACTTTTTGGGTTTCGGTTTTGAAGGCGTGGAGATCCTTGAGGGCTTGTTTTAGTTCTTCTACCTGGGCTTTGACGGTTGCGGGGTCGCTGGGATTGCTTGAGCCGGTCATGGGGTTCTCCGTGGTAGGGGGCGTGCAGGCGGTCAGTGCAAGAGTCGCGCAGAACAATCCGGCGAGTATGCGGCGGGCCTTGAGCCGGGCCTTGGGTTCATGGGGCATGTGGTTCACTCTTTCTGAGTTGTTCAACGGCCCGCAAATCCAGCCGGTGGCGATACCGGTCGTGCGCCTGGCAGGATTCGGTCTCCGTTGCCGGTTGTTGTTAGGGCAGCTTCATACAGGGCGGTGGTTCCCTTGTCTAGGTACCCGTAACCGCCACCGCCCTTTTCGTTCACCAGTGTGTTGTGTTCGGTCGTGCCTTCATAACGGGTCCCCTCGATTGTGGCCTCTTCCGAGGAGAACACTTTCGCACCGAAGGACTCCAGCCGCGGATCCTGGCGTTGGAAGCGACCCAAATCAGCCAGTCCGTCACCGCTGGCTTCGGTGGTGTAGACCTGCCCGGCGGGCACGTGGAGATCTCCGGCGTTCCGGATCTCTTTCTCTATCCCGGCGGAGCCGAGCATCGTGAAGGAAGCGACGTTCAATTCCGCGGCGGCAAGGGCGTTGGACGTCACGGTGTTGCCGTAGGAATGGGCCAGTACGTGCAGGGTCTCCGTGGTCCTGTTACCCAAACCCTCTCTGACGGCGTTGAACCCCTGGAGGTCTGTGACGAAGCGTTCGGCGCCGGCCCGTGCTGCGTCGCCGCTGTTCACGGTCGGAACCGTGGGCGGTTCGTAGTTGATCCACGCCACCACGGCAAAGGACTCGCCCGGGAAAAGCCGCTGTTGTTGCCGTTTCAGGTTGTTGGCGTTTGTTGCCCAGTCATTGAAGCCGCTTTGGGGTGTGATGAGCATGCCGGACACAGCGTAGGTAACGTAGTCAGCCGTATCGGGGTTACCGGCGGAGACCTGTGCTTTCGGTGAGCCGTGGGTCAGATCGAAACCCAGCAGGACAGCTTTGGTTCCGCCCGCGTTCCTCAGTGCATCGGTGATGCCGTTCAGGGCTTTTTGTTGGGTTTGCAGCCGTGTCCAAGCCGGGTTGGTCATGGACATGCCTTGGCTGGCGGGCAGTAGGTGAGGCGTCCTGGCCAGTTCAGCGTTGATGCGGTCCTGCTCGGTGAAGAAGCGCTTGCGGTTGGCGAGGTTCCGGGCGGTCGCGGTGATTCCGTTCAGATTCCCGATGACTCCGGGGATGGCCTCGATCAGGAGCAACTGGGCCTCGCCGGGTTCAATTGCCCCGTCGACGATCGTGTGGCCGAGACCGCCCCACCACTCGGCTATCACGACGGAGTCCAGCCCTGGTTGTTCGAGCAGCCCCTGAAGTCGGTCCTTGTTGCCAGGTACGGCGAGCCAGGCTTTCAGTTGTGCGGCGTTCAGGGCCCCGAAATCGTTCAAACCGACTTGCCCCGGTGGTGCGTACATTATGAGAGCGCTATTGAGCATGGTCTCGGGCAGGGAGCCGCTGCCGGCTGCTTCGAATGCCGCGGCGATCTGCTCAAGCCACGTCGCGTCAGCGGCGTTCTCAGTCAGCAGTTCCTCGAACCCCGACACAAACGTGACAC
>NZ_VNFK01000019.1 GCF_007786235.1 Paenarthrobacter nitroguajacolicus
GAGCTCCAGGCCCCGTACGAGCTGGTCAAGGAAATCGCCGCGACCGGCAAGCTCCCCGTGGTGTTGTTCACTGCCGGTGGCATCGCGACCCCGGCTGATGCTGCGATGATGATGCAGCTCGGTGCCGACGGCGTGTTTGTTGGTTCGGGGATCTTCAAGTCCGGCAACCCGGCAGAGCGTGCGGCCGCCGTCGTGAACGCTACTGCCTACTATGACGATCCCGATGTCATCGCCAAGGTCTCCCGCGGCCTGGGCCAAGCAATGGTCGGCATCAACGTCGACGACATCCCCCAGCCCCACCGCCTCGCAGAACGCGGCTGGTAAGCGAAATGACGGACATTGGTCTGGTCAAAACCGTCCACGGCCGCGGCCTGCGCAAGGACTGGGCCCAGCTGACCGGCCACACAGTGGAGGTGTGGTTACTGGGCGACCATATTCTTACCGGCGTCGTGGAGCAGGCCGCGGACGATGATTCCGTGCTGTGGATCGCGGCGGCGGGTCCTTCCACCCGGAGGCTGTTCGATAAGTCGACGGGTTACCAGGTCTGGGCCTGAGGTACCAAGCCCTATGGACTTCACCGGTCGTCTTCGGGGCGGGCGGCGAGGATTCGTTTGGCGCTGGTCTGCAGGATGCCCAATGACTCCTGAATCAGGGGCGAGGCAATGCTGCCCCTGCGGACTGCTGCCACGATGCGGCGCGCGGGTTTCCCCTTGCCCGTAAGGCGTAGCCGCACCACATTCTCAGCGCTGTGCAGCGGCGCCAGCCGGGGCAACAGGCCAACGCCTAGCCCGGCCCCTACGAACGCGATCTGGGTCTCCCATTCAACGGCTTCGTGGGCAATCCGCGGTGTTACCCCCACTGCCGTGAACGCCGCCGTGAACAACGAGTGGTAGGTGGACCCGGCCGCCTCCGTGATCCAGGGTTCCGACGCCAGCTCTTCGAGTGTCACCGTTTGCCGTGAAGCCAAGGGATGGTCGGCGGGAATGATGACGTCCAGTGGATCGTCGAGCAGGACCGTCTGCTCGAAGCGGGGGTCGTCCTCGCCGTAGGTATCGGACTGCATGGCAACAATGACTGCCAGATCGATCCGCTCTGCAACAAGCAGGTCGAAGCACCGAGACGGATTTGCCTCCAGGACCTGTACCTCCAGCTGGGGGCGGGTGGAGCGCAGCGTGGCGGCGAGCGGCGCGAGCAACTGGGCGGCCGCCGTCGAGAATCCGCCCAGGCCAAAATGGGACTGCACTTGGTCGCCGGCCTCCATTGCCGCGGCGCGCAGGCTTTCCCATTCGGCGATAAGTTTGTCCGATCCCGCCACCAGAAAGCGTCCTGTGGCGGTCAAACGCACGCCCCGGCCATCCTTGGTCAACAGTTGCATCCCCAGTACGCGCTGGAGTTCGCGCAGCTGCGCTGAGACGGCGGAGGGGGAGTATCCCGTGAGCTCGGCAGTGGCCCCCACGGTGCCGCATCTGGCGAACACCCGCAGTGTTATGAGCCTCTGATCGATCATGCACCTATCATGCACCCATTGCGCATGGTTATCTCCTAAATATTGCGCTTTTGTTGCAGTGCAAACGTCCCTAATCTCGTACTACGAAGACTTCGATAACGCCGCCTGCGACGATGCATCCGCGGCCCCCCAAGAACCCCAAACTTACCCAGCCTCCCGGGAGGAAACCCATGACTGCTCCAGTGAACTCGCCCCTCAAATCACGCGGAAAACTCGCTTCGTCGTTGCCTGCTGAGCAGCTGGCGGAGATCAGCGCCCTGTTCGAGTTCCGACGCACCGGCTACTCCTTGGATGCTCCCTTCTACACCGATCCCACGATCTTCAAGATCGACATGGAAGCAATTTTTGGCGAGCACTGGATTTTTGCCGGCAGCGTGGCCGAGCTGCCGGAGCCGGGGGACTACATCACGGTCGACTATGGGCCCTACTCCCTGATTGTGCTGCGCAACGACGATGGCGGCGTCAACGTCCTGCACAACGTTTGCCGCCACCGCGGCGCCCGCGTCCTCACTGAAGCCGCAGGGTCAACGGGAAACCTGGTCTGCGGCTACCACTCCTGGACCTACTCTCCCGAAGGTAACCTCATCCATGCTTCGGCTCCGGGGGAAACAAAGTTCGACAAGGGCTGCTTCGGCCTCAAGCGCGCCCACAGCCGCGTAGTGGCCGGACTGATCTTCGTCTGCATCGCCAACGAACCACCCACCGACTTCGACGAAACCTCAAAGATCTTCGAGCCGTACCTGGCGCCCCACGATCTGTCGAAGACGAAAGTGGCCTACCAGCAGAACATCATCGAAGAGGGCAACTGGAAGCTCGTCATGGAGAACAACCGTGAGTGCTACCACTGTGACGGACACCCGGAGCTCGCCTGTTCGCTCTTTCCCACCTGGGGACTGACGGAGGGCCTGATCCCGGCGCACCTCGAAGAAGTGTGGGACCGCAACAAGGAAGCCCAGTCCTCGCTCGAGGAGCGTTGCCGCCGCTATGGCCTGCCCTACGAGGTGGTCGAGGAGCTCGACACCCGTATCGCCGGAATCCGTATCTCACGTGAATCCCTCGACGGCGAGGGCGAATCGTTCTCGGCCGATGGGCGCAGGCTCTCCAAGAAGCTGCTCGGTGACCTGCCGGACTTCCGCCTTGGCCGTTGCTCGATGCACCTCCAGCCCAACAGCTGGTTCCACTTCCAGAGCGATCACGTCATCACGTTTGGCGTTTTCCCGGTCAACGAACACCAGACGCTTGTACGCACCACCTGGCTGGTAGCCGACGATGCCGTAGAAGGCGTTGACTACGACCTGGACAAACTCACCTACACCTGGAAGCAGACGAACCTGCAGGACAAGGCGTTCGTGGAGTTGTGCCAGACCGGCGCCGGCAGCCCCGCCTACGAGCCCGGCCCGTACATGAAGAGCGAGTACCAGGTGGAGGCGTTCATCAACTGGTACGTGCAGCGCGTCCAGGAGCACTTGGCATGATTGAACTCCTCACCGAGACGGCAGTCCAGGAGCCACAGCGCATTCGCGGTCTTGAGATGCCCTGGAACAGGGTGATGGGCAGCACCGAGGCGCCGGCCCGGGCTGCCCGTGCATTGGGCCCCTGGCATCCCCAGGAGTTCATGGCCGAATGCGTGGAGACCGTTCCCGAGTCGGGCGGCTTGATGACTTTCGTGTTCCGCCGCTGCGATGGTGCGCCCCTGGCGTTCCGTGCGGGCCAGTACGTCAATGTCGCTTTCCCGGTGAACGGCGAGGACCAGGACCCGGTGGACCGCAGCTATTCGCTGTCCAGTTCCCCCACCGAGCCGTGGACCTTCAACATCAGCGTCAAACGCGACCCCACCGGACTGGTTTCACCGTGGGTGCACCAGAACGTCAAACCGGGCACTGTGCTGGAGATGCTGGGACCGGTAGGCGCATTCCACCTACCCGATGCCGACCGGCGGGCGCGGTATCTCCTCCTGGCCGCCGGCGCAGGCATCACCCCCATCATGTCCATGGTCCGGACCATCCACTCCCTGCCCGGACATGCCGACGTCGTGGTGCTCTACCACGGAGCGGAGGCTGGAGGCTTTGCCTTCCACAAGGAGCTGGCCTACATCGCCTCCGTGGACTCGCGCATCAGGGTCTTCTACTCACTGGGCGACCGCAACAAACCCGAGGGGTGGGAAGGGCTCAGCGGAAGGCTGACGGCAGCCATGCTGGATGAAGTGGCCCCGGATGCCAACGGGCGCCAGGTCTATGCCTGCGGCCCCGAGGGTTACTTGAATACCGCCACCGAGCTCCTGGGGAAGGTTGGCGTTGACGACACCTCCATTTACATGGAGTTCTTCTCAGGAGATCGTCAGACGCTCCTTGAATACCAGGCGGAGCTGGCGCTCGCAGTGGACATTGCCGAAGAAATTGCCGAGGAAATCGCCGATTCCGCCGAGGACTACTACGAAAGCCAGCCCGCAGCGTTCGGACTCTACGAGCCCGGCTACGACGCTGAGGGGCCCCTGAAGGCCACAGGTTTGCCGCTGGAAACCGTCGACCCGGACGTGGCCGAAGCGTCCGACGGCGGTTCGGCTGCGGAAGCGGAAGCAGCGCCACCCGATGCTTCGAGCTTTGAAACAGTCGGAACGGGTAGCCTCACCCTGTCCTTCATGCGCACCGGCATTAATGTGCGGATCGACCCCACCGAGCACATCCTGGGTCCGGCCCAGCGTGCGGGCGTTCGGATCGGCGCGAACTGCAAGGAGGGCATGTGCGGCTCCTGCAAGGTGGTCAAGCTGTCCGGAGAGGTCGACATGAACCACCAGGGCGGAATCCGGGCGCGGGAAATCGATGCGGGCAAGTTCCTGCCCTGCTGTTCCACCGCGCAGACTGACATGGTGATCGACGCCTAGCCGCTATTCGGGTGCTCCGGTCAAAACCGGCGACTACCGGAGTCCCGCACTGTGGGCCAACGCAATGGCCTCGGTGCGGGACCGGACGTCCAGCTTCCGGAAAAGATTCCGGAGGTGGAACTTGACAGTGTTTTCGCTGATGCCAAGGTCCGTGGCAATAGTGCGGTTGCGCTGGCCGGCGGCCAGCAACTGAAGGACCTCAAGTTCCCTGGAAGCCAAGCCCCACTCAGCGACATCCCCTGCGGGAGTCGGCGGCGGATCCAAAGGCAGGACCACGGAGATGTCGGCGCCCCACCCCTGCATGATGTCCACGCTCATGGTCCCGTCCACGGCCTGCACACGTTGCAGCAACCGTTCAAGGGTGGGTGCTGCAGGGGAAAGCTCCCCACCGCCGTCATCCCTGACGTTGATCAGCAGGTTCTCGCCATCACAGTCCCACTGTGTCCGGACCCGATGGACATTGGACTGTTCGGCGATGGCCAGGACCAAACCGCGAACCACAGCCCTGGCGGCGTGGGCCACCTCGCCGGGCAGGGCCCTTCCCTTGGCGGGCGGCTCGACGAACTGGATGTCGATGTTGCTGAAGTGCATGAGTGGCCGCAGGTCCTCCCGAAGCCTTTCGAAGGCCGTGGCAACAGGCTCTTCCACGAGATTGCTGGTGCGGTCGTTGAGCGTTCGGAGGCCCACCAAGGCCTTGACGGTCACATCGGTCACCAATGTGCGGGCAGCGTGATCGTCCAGGGAGTTCGACCGAAGGGCCGCCAGAACCGTCTCCAAAGTTGTCGAGTGCTGGTCCACCAGCTCGCCGGTGACGCGGACACGCTCCGCTGATGCGGCCCGGGACTCCAGGAGATACGACGGCGGCGCGTCGCTGACCTTCTCTTGGATGCGCGCCGCTGCCAGCCGCCAAAAGTAGTTCACCATCCGTAGTGCTGCGCTGTCCGTATCCGCAGCCGCGTTCGCCGGCGCTGGAGCGGGATCGGTAAGGACCAGCAGGGCGTTGCTTGGTGCGTAGCGGAAGGCCAGGACTTCCCGTTCCTGGCCTCCAATGACAGCGGGCCCCCGCCACGGTCCTTCACCTTCCAGCGCGGCACGTAACCGGTCCAGTTCCGGAATGGAGACCCGGCTGACGATGTCCTCCGCACCGGCTTTCTTCTGCGGGCGACCCGTGCAGTCCTCAGTGAAGATCACCAGGGAGCTCGACGCCAGGAACGGAAGAGTGGCGGTGCGGAGCTCTTCGGCGATCCGCATCAAGGGTGCGGTGGTCAAGGACGCAATGGCGTCCAGCAGGGGCCACGGGAGGTCGTGGCCGGAGGGCTTGATGCTGACATGCGGCGCCGGCTGGGCATCGGTGGGCTGGGACATAACACCAGCCTAGAGGCGTCTCTTCGCATTGACTACCCAAAAGGATGGTCAGAACCGTCCTTTCTTGGCGTTACTCCCACCCGATTCACTCGAAAGAATGAGGACGTAGCCCATTGATGGGAGCAGAACCTACCCGCGAGGAGTGAAAGTGAATGTCACCGCAGAAGCAACAACAACCGTCAGCCACAGCGACGTAGCCGGCAACGCCTCCCTGATCCTTGGCGAGCTTGCGGAGGTTGCAGCCGGCGTTGACTACGGCCAGGTGGCACATCTGGCCATCAGGATCCGAGAGGCTGACCGGGTTTTCCTGGCTGGAGCCGGCCGGAGCGGGTTGGTGTTGAGGATGGCAGCCATGCGCCTCATGCACCTTGGCAAGACAGTACATGTTGCCGGCGACACCACAACGCCTGCCATCCGGGCAGGGGATTTGCTGGTGGTCGCTTCCGGTTCGGGTACTACGTCCGGCGTTGTGAAGGCAGCTCAAACCGCCCTCGCCGCCGAGGCCCAGGTATCTGCCATCACTACCAACTCCGCTTCTCCCTTGGCCGGCCTCGCCGATTCCGTGGTGGTTATCCCCGCTGCACAGAAGACGGATCACGGCTCCGATGTTTCCCGGCAGTACTCCGGCAGCCTCTTCGAACAGTCCCTTTTCCTGGTAACCGAGGCCGTCTTCCACACTCTCTGGGAGGCCACGGATGAACCAGCCGAGCAGCTGTGGTTGCGCCACGCCAACCTCGAATAAAACCCCTTGTTTTCCGCCTCCAACCCCGCAAAAGAAAGAACCAACACCATGAAACTGCAAGTCGCACTCGACCTCCTGACCACCGAAGCAGCCCTGGAACTGGCCGGCAAAGTGGCCGAGCACGTGGACATCATCGAGTTGGGCACGCCGCTGATCAAGGCCGAAGGCCTCTCCGCCGTCACCGCCATCAAGGAAGCACACCCCACCAAGATCGTCTTCGCGGACATGAAGACCATGGATGCCGGTGAACTGGAAGCCGAGATCGCCTTCAAGGCCGGTGCAGACCTGGTGTCCGTGCTCGGAACGGCGGACGACTCCACCATCGCCGGTGCCGTCAAGGCAGCGCAGTCCCACAACAAGGGCATCGTCGTGGACCTGATTGGCGTCGCTGACAAGGTCACCCGCGCCAAGGAAGCCCGCGTCCTCGGGGCCAAGTTCATCGAGTTCCACGCCGGTCTGGACGAGCAAGCGCAGCCGGGCTACGACCTGCGTGGACTGCTCAACGCCGGTGAAGAAGCCCGTGTTCCGTTCTCTGTTGCCGGTGGCGTCAACGTCTCAACCATTGCGGCCGTGCAGTTGGCGGGCGCCGACGTCGCAGTAGCCGGCAGTGCGATCTACAGCGCCGCCGATCCGGAGCTGGCCGCGAAGGAACTCAAAGCCGCCATCCAGTAAGGTCAGGCGGTCTTCGGGTGGCTTTCTCCGGTGGCTTCTGAAGATCCGCCCGCTCCACAAGCTCTGACATCCACGGACGTTGACCATGGTGGATTGTGAGGCCTTCCGGTATGCCGTACACGGTGGACTCCGTTCCGGAGGCATCAATAGTGATCCGGGCATCGCCCATGGGGGCGTTGCTGATGTGGAGGTCTCCGAAGGAACGGGGCAGAACGGGGTCCAGCCAGATGCCGCCAAGGGAGATGTGGGTGTCGTACCGCATCAGGCTGGTGACCACGTGGATGGGAGTGGTGGCAGCCCATGCCTGTGGGGAACAGGCTGTGGGGTACGGCACGGGCTCCCTGAACTGTTGGCGGTCAAAGCCGCAGAAGAGTTCGGGGAGCCGGCCGCCGGAGTACTCGGCGGCTTCCAGCAACGCGGTGCCGATGCGTTGGGCTTCTTCAACGAAGCCGTAACGAAGGAGCCCGGACATGATCAGGGCATTGTCATGGGGCCAGACCGAACCATTGTGGTAGCTCGCAGGGTTGTAGGCGCCCATTGTGCTGGCTAGTGTCCTGACTCCCCATCCACTGAACATCTCTGGAGACATCAGGTGCTCCACCACGGACGGGGCCTTGTCGTCATCAATCAGGCCAAACCAAAGGCAATGGCCCATGTTGGAAGCGCACGCATCAACGGGCCGCTTGTCGCGGTCCAGGGCAACGGCGTAGTAGCCCTTGTCCGGGAGCCAAAACTCATCGTTGAACTTTTGCTTGAGACGATCCGCGCGTTCCCGCAGCTCGGATGCCAAAGCGTGGTCGCCGTCGTCGTAAGCCATCCAGGCCCGCGCCACATAAGCGCCGTGGACGTACGCCTGGACTTCGCACAGCGCCAGCGGTGGTTCCGCGATGGTGCCGTCCGCGAAGTTGATGCCGTCCCAGGAGTCCTTCCATCCTTGGTTGATGAGGCCGTGCTCGTTGGGGCGGCCATATTCCACGAAGCCGTCACCATCGCGGTCGCCGTAGTCGCTGATCCATTGAAGCGCGCGGTCGGCGTTGGGGAGCAGCGCGGAAATGGTGTCCTTGCCAAAGCCCCAGCGGCTCACCGAGCCCAGGACTACGACGAACAGCGGGGTAGCGTCCACGCTGCCGTAGTAGGCGGACTTCCCACCGAGTGCTTGGCCGCTGCTGACGTCCAGCCGCACCTCGTGCAGGATCTTGCCGGGTTCCTCTTCCGTGGCCGTGTTCACCACGCTCCCTTGGCGGTCGGCCAAAGTGCGCAGGGTACCCAGGGCCAGGGAAGGATCAACGGGCAGTGCCATTTCTGAAGCCCAGAGGGAGTCCCGGCCGAAGAGCGTCATGAACCACGGCGCTCCCGCGGCCACAACCACACGGTCGGGGTGGTCCGGGTCCTGGATCCTGAGGGCGCCCAGGTCCTCGTAACTCCGGCGGAGGGTGCGCTCGATGGAACGGTTGCCCACCTGGAGCACCGGTATCTTGGCCACCCACTCTGCCCGACGCCGGTCACTGGGGGACATGTCGCCACGGCCCGGGTGAGCGAAAGGAATGGACTGTCCGTCCAGTGCAGGCACAACGCTGACCCGTGTGCTCCACTTCCCGTACGGCGGAATACTTGTCCGGAATCCCAAGGCTTTGGCGCCGACACCAGCTCCCTCGGCGCGGATTGTCACGCTCTTCCGCACGCCTTCCCACTGCCCGCGGATTTCCAGGGAGTCGTTCTCCAGGCGCCGGGTTTCTTTCCATTCACGCGTGATCCGGGCTTCCTTAACTTCAAAGAGATCCGCGAAGTCTGCCTCAACTGTCAACGTGATGCTGCATTCTGCTGCTTGGCTTGAGTAGTTCCGGATGGTGATTTCCTCAAGGATGCCCGCTCCGACTTCGCGCAACCTCTCAACCAACAGGGGACTGTCCGCGTAACCATCCGAGCGGGGAACCCGGCCCGCAAAGAGGGCGCGGTAAGGCTCCCGGGTTTCTGCTGCCAGGGGTTCGATCATCTGACCGTTGATGGTCAGCTCCCATCGGGAAAGTATCCGGGTGTCCAGGTGGAAGACGCCGTGGGGAAGTTCGGAGTGAATGTCTCCGTTGGCGGAGGAAATGCAGAAGGACGAGCCTTCCACCAACGTGACCGTTCCCGTTCCCAGCGGCCCCGCTGCGGTGTCGGCATTCCATCCAGCCACTTTGATGCTCCTTACCACTGAGCTTGCGGATCGCTTGAGCTTGGCGCCCGCTGCGCGGGGCGGCCTGCTGCAAGGATGTAACCGACGCTACGCCGGAGAGCGTGCGGGCACCAGAGGTGGGCAGTTCTCAAGTCCTTTTGCGAAGAGAATGACCTGTTGGAAACTCAGAGTTAATCTTTCTCCCGGTTGCTCACGGGTTGAAGAGGGCTATAGTGAGGGAACAGGACATTCGCTGATGCAGCCCGGCGGCCCGCTTTTCTTCCGACGCCGGAGGCCCCGCAATGACCGACACCCAAATCAGCAGCTTCATGCGCGACTGCGTGGTGTTCGAGGACGACACTGAGAAGGGCCTGGACTTTGACACCTTCTATGGCCTCTACATCAGTTGGTGCGTTCTCGGGCGCAAGATCCCCATCCCCGATTCCGCTTTCAAAACTGCCCTGACCCTCGAAGGCATCAAGCCCATCAAGGAAAACGGCCGGCGGATCTATCCGGGCCTGAGCATGGTGGGACCTGCCGCGAGGGACTACGTAATAAACGCCGTTCCCATGTGGACGGAGACCGCCACCGATCTCCAGGTTTCAGAGATCCGCCAGGAAGCTGTGGCTTCCATCGCCTGACCCACTCGCCTGACCCGCTCGACAGTGAGCGTCCAGCCCATGCCCCTAGGATTCAATAGGGGTGTGGGCTGTTCCCATTTCCGGGTCCGTTGAAAGGAAGTATGTGAAGCCGTCCATCGTATGGTTCCGTGACGACCTGCGCGTCGCCGACAACCCGGCCTTGCGCGCAGCTGTTGACGACGGCGCGGCAGTAGCCCTTTACGTCCTTGACGAAGAATCGCCAGGCATTCGCCCGCACGGTGGTGCGGCGCGCTGGTGGCTGCACCATTCGCTGGCCTCGCTCCGTGGGGACCTCGACGCCCTCGGGATCCCTTTGTTGCTGCGGCGCGGACCCGCGGCCGACGTCGTACAGAAGACCACGACGGCGATTGGTGCCGGAGCGCTGTACTGGAACCGCCGGTACGGCGCCGCAGAGAGAACGGTCGACGCCGGCATCAAGACCTGGGCGGGCGACTCTGGACTGCACGTGTCCAGTTTTCAAGCCTCCCTCCTGCACGAGCCCTGGGAAGTGACCACCAAGACCGGCGGGCAGTACAAGGTCTTCACCCCTTTCTGGCGCACCATCTCCGCGCAGGACTTCCGTGAGCCGTTGCCTGCGCCCGTCGCGGGCCATGGGTTCACGGGTGAATTGCCCGCCTATGACCAGTTGGAGTCATGGCACCTCCTGCCCACCACACCGGACTGGTCGGCGGGACTGGCGGAGGCTTGGACGCCGGGTTCGGCTGCAGGCCATCAACGGCTTGCCGAGTTCGTGGGCAACGGGCTGGGCGAATACAGCGAAGGGCGCAACCGGCCGGATACGGACGGAAGCAGCAGGCTCTCCCCGTACTTGCGCTGGGGTGAGCTCAGCCCGTTCGAGGTGTGGCACGCCCTGGGTTCCAAACGCTCGGAGAGCTCCTCGATTTACGCCTCCGAATTGGGGTGGCGAGAATTTTGCTGGCACCAGTATTTCCATAACCCGCAGCTGGCCACCGCCAACCTTCGCCCCGAATTCGATAGGTTCCCGTGGGCCTGGCCGGGAAGTAACGGCAGTCAAGGGAAGCACCCCGGCCACCAGACCGCACCCCAGGAGCTGCGCGCCTGGCAGCAGGGCCGTACCGGGTTCCCCATGGTGGACGCCGGTCAGCGGCAGCTATGGCACACGGGGTGGATGCATAACCGCGTGCGCATGGTGGCGGCGAGTTTCCTGGTGAAGAACCTTGGTATTCATTGGCAGCTCGGCGAGCAATGGTTCTGGGACACCCTGGTGGACGCGGATCCGGCGTCGAATCCGGCCAACTGGCAATGGGTGGCGGGCTCCGGGGCTGACGCCTCCCCGTTCTTCAGGATCTTCAACCCGGAGGCCCAGCGAACCAAGTTCGATCCGCAGGGCAAATACATCGCCCATTGGATCCCCGAGTTCGGCACGCCCGACTATGCCGAGGAGATCGTGGATCTCAAGACCACCAGGGCCGAGGCGCTGGAGGCGTACAAGGGGATGAAGGAAGTCCACTAGCCGCTCCACAAGCAATAGGGCGGCGGAAAAACCGCCCTCTGGAAATTAGTAGGAAGTCCGAGTATATTCGGGTTCAGAGATGACCTGGATCACAGTTGGTCACGTTCCCCGCAGCGGTCCCAGCACCCAGCGGCACGGCAGTCATTCACGATGCAAAGGAGCATTCCACCATGGTGCGCGAGCTTTCACACTACGTAGACGGCCAAAGGATCGACGGCACATCGGGCCGCTTCAGCGACGTCTACGATCCCTGCACGGGCGAAGTCCAGGCCCGGCTTCCGCTGGCCAGCGCCGACGAGGTTCGCAACGCCGTCGCAAATGCCGAGAAGGGCCAGCTCGAATGGGCGGCGATGAACCCGCAACGCCGGGGACGCATCCTGCTCAAGTTCGTGGATCTGGTCAATGAGAACATGGACGAGCTCGCCAGGTTGTTGTCCTCGGAACACGGCAAGACGTTTGCGGATGCCAAGGGCGACATTCAGCGTGGAATCGAAGTTGTCGAGTTCTCCGCCGGGGCACCGCACCTGCTCAAGGGCGAATTCTCGGACAACGCCGGCCAGGGGATCGACGTCCACTCGCTGCGCCAGCCCTTGGGTGTCGTCGCAGGCATCACGCCATTCAACTTCCCGGCCATGATCCCGTTGTGGAAGTCCGGCCCGGCGCTCGCGGCCGGCAATGCCTTCATCCTGAAGCCCTCGGAACGGGACCCCTCTGTTCCGTTGCGCCTCGCCGAGCTCTACAGCGAAGCCGGCGTGCCGAACGGTGTCTTCAACGTCATCAACGGTGACAAGGAAGCCGTGGATGCGCTGCTTGAAGACCCGCGCGTCAAGGCCATCGGCTTTGTGGGCTCCACGCCCATCGCCCAGTACATCTATGCCACGGCAGCTGCGCACGGAAAGCGCGCGCAGTGCTTTGGTGGGGCGAAGAACCACATGGTGATCATGCCCGACGCCGACCTCGACATGGCTGCCGACGCCCTGATCGGTGCCGGGTACGGTTCCGCAGGCGAACGCTGCATGGCCATCTCCGTAGCGGTGCCCGTTGGCCAGGAAACGGCCGACGCCTTGATGGCCAAGCTGACCGAACGCGTCAAGGACCTGAAGGTGGGCCACAGCCTGGACAAGGACTCCGACTTCGGGCCGGTCGTAGCGCAGTCTGCCAAGGAACGCATCGAGGGCTACATCCAGTCCGGCGTGGACGAAGGCGCAACCCTGGTCACCGATGGGCGCGGACTCACCGTGGACGGCTATGACGGGGGCTTCTGGGTGGGCCCCACGCTGTTCGATAACGTCACCAAGGACATGAAGATCTACAAGGAAGAGATCTTCGGACCCGTCCTCAGCGTGCTCCGCGCAACTGACTACGACGAAGCGCTCAGGCTCTGCAGCGAGCACGAGTTCGGTAACGGCGTCGCAATTTTCACCCGCGACGGCGACTCCGCCCGCGACTTCGCCAGCCGCGTCGAGGTGGGCATGGTGGGCATCAACGTGCCCATCCCCGTCCCGATTGCCTACTACACGTTCGGCGGTTGGAAGGCGTCCGGCTTCGGCGACCTGAACCAGCACGGCGCCGACGCCTTCCGCTTCTACACCAAGACCAAGACCGTGACGTCGCGGTGGCCCTCCGGCATCCGCCAGGGCGCCAGCTTCATCATGCCGGCAGGCAGCTGATGGGGGCTGGGGAGACAGAAGACGAGGTCCTCTTCGAACGCCGCGGCCACCTTGGCATCGTGACGCTCAACCGCCCCAAGGCAGTCAATGCATTGAATGCCGGCATGGTGAAAGCCATGCTCCGGCAGTTGACCGCCTGGACGGACGACGACGCGATTGCCACGGTCCTGGTGCGTGGCGCCGGGGACCGCGGGCTATGCGCCGGCGGCGACATCGTAGCCATCTATAAGGACATGTTGCACGGCGGCACGGAGACGGCCGAATTCTGGGCGGACGAGTACCGGCTGAATGCTTTGATAGCCCACTATCCCAAGCCCTACGTGGCCTTCATGGATGGGCTGGTCCTGGGAGGGGGCGTTGGCGTCTCGGCCCACGGCTCGGTCCGTGTCGTCACTGAGCGGACCCGCACCGGGATGCCGGAAACCACCATCGGTTTCGTGCCCGACGTCGGCGGCACCCTGTTGCTGTCCCGTTCCCCGGGCGAGGCAGGAACCCACGCTGCATTGACGGGCGCCCACCTGTCCGGCGCGGACGCCCTGTTCCTCGGACTCGCGGACCACTTCGTGCCGTCCGAAAGCCTCCCCGCGCTGGCTGAAGCGTTGGAAAGCTCGACGGCGGAGGCCGCCGTCGAGCGCTATGCCCAAGCGGCGCCGGACTCGGCGCTGGCGGGACAGCAGGAGTGGATCGACGCCGCCTACGCACACGACGATGCCGAGGAAATCGTGCGGAGCCTTCGTTCCGGTTCCGCCGAGGCTGTTGCTGCCGCTGACACCATAGAGGCGAAATCGCCCACCTCGGTGAAAGTCGCTCTGGAGTCGCTGCGGAGGGTCCGGGGGCTTTCCCTCGAGGAAGCGCTGGACCAGGAATACCGTGTTGGGCTGCGGTGCCTGGCCGGGCCTGACTTCCGCGAGGGGATTCGCGCGCAGGTGGTGGACAAGGACCGCAACCCCCAATGGAAACCGGCCACGCTCGCAGAAGTGCAGCCGTCCGACGTCGAGGGCTACTTTGCGACGCTGGGCGACCGTGAGCTGGGGCTTGCAGCCAGTCCAGTCCAGTCGAATTGAAGGAGACGAGCATGACGGAGAACGCAGCCATGTCAGATATCCAAGCCCCGGCAACGGGACTCATCGCTTTCCTCGGTCTCGGCCACATGGGTGGACCCATGGCGGCGAACCTGATCAAAGCCGGACACGACGTTGTTGGCTACGACCCCGTTCCCGCGGCGGTTGAAGCAGCGTTGGCCCACGGGATTCCCATGGCTTCCACGGCACATGAGGCTGCGGCGGAGGCTGCCGTGGTGTTGACCATGCTGCCCAGCGGCAAGCATGTACTGGACGCCTATCGCGGAGTGGACGGGCCAGGGCTGTTGAGCGTCGCCGGGCCGAACACCCTGTTCCTGGACTGCTCCACCATCAACGTGGACGAAGCCCGGGAAGCCGCGGCGATCGCTGTGGAAGCCGGGCACCGGTCCGTGGACGCCCCGGTTTCCGGCGGTGTGGTGGGAGCCGAAGCGGGCACGTTGACCTTCATGGTGGGCGCCTTGCCGGAGGACTTTGAGACCGTCAAGCCCATCCTCGAACTCATGGGAAAGCGGATAGTCCATTGCGGTGACCACGGGGCCGGCCAGGCAGCGAAGGTCTGCAACAACATGATCCTGGGTGTGTCCATGATTGCCGTTGCGGAGGCCTTCGTGCTCGGCGAGAAGCTCGGGCTGACGCATCAGGCGTTGTTCGACGTCGCCTCCAACGCATCCGGGCAATGTTGGGCACTGACCACCAACTGCCCCGTTCCGGGACCGGTGCCCACCAGTCCCGCCAACCGCGACTACCAGCCGGGTTTCGCCGGTGCGTTGATGGCCAAGGACCTGCGTCTGGCACTCAACGCCTTGGAAAGCACTGGTGTTGCGGCGGAGATGGGACCGCTGGCGTCGCGTATTTACGATGCTTTTGCCGCCGGCGAGGGTGCCGGCAGGGATTTCTCCGGCATCATTACGGAGATCCGCGACAAGTCCGTGTGAGAGGTTGAGCTGTGTACATGAGGTTTTTGACGAGAGGGAGAGCATGACGGAGCAGTACCAGAACATCGTGGTGGAAAGTCGGGGCCGCGTTGGCCTGGTGACCCTGAACCGGCCGGAAGCGCTGAATGCGCTGAACACGGCACTCATGAATGAACTCGTGGATGCTGTGACGGCCATGGACACCGACCCGGAGGTGGGGGCCGTGGTGATCACGGGCTCCGCCAAGGCGTTCGCTGCCGGGGCCGACATCAAGGAAATGTCCTCCAACAGCTACATGGACATGTACGCGGCAGACTGGTTCCGTCGGTGGGAGGACCTCACACGCCTCCGTATTCCCGTTATTGCTGCGGTTTCCGGTTTTGCCCTGGGTGGCGGCTGCGAACTGGCCATGATGGCCGATTTCATCATCGCCGGGGATAACGCCAAGTTCGGCCAGCCGGAGATCAACCTGGGCGTGATCCCGGGCATGGGCGGTTCCCAGCGGTTGACCCGCGCCGTGGGCAAGGCGAAGGCGATGGACATGGTCCTGACCGGCCGGTTCATGGACGCGGACGAAGCCGAACGCTCCGGCTTGGTCTCCAGGGTGGTTCCCGCTGCTGAGGTCATCGACGAAGCAATCAAGGCAGCAGAAGTCATCGCGTCCAAGTCCAAGCCCGCCGCCATGGTGGCCAAGGAAGCAGTGAACGCGGCCTTCGAGATGGGACTGTCCCAAGGGGTTGTCTTCGAACGGAGGGTGTTCCACTCGCTCTTCGCTACCGAGGACCAGAAGGAAGGCATGGCGGCGTTCAGCGAGAAGCGCCAACCGGAGTTCAAACACCGGTAATTCGCGCGTGTTTTCGGGTGCGGCGGGGATAGACTCGGTGCACTTACAAATGGGGAGAGAACATGTCAACGGAGATCGTTCAGGCTAACCACACTGAAGCATCCACCCAGCCGATCAACCGGCAGGCCCTCGTAGCCGCCGCAATGGCAGTCGTTGCCCTCGTGGGGCTGTTCTTCGCGGGCATGGCCGTCATCGCGGTCTTCGTCGTTGGGGCAGGACACGTGGCCTTGAACCAGATTCAGCAGCGCGGCGAACGGGGACGCGGATTCGCCATTGCCGCTTTGGCTGTGGGTTACGGCATCGGTCTCCTGTCCTTGGGCTCGGCGCTGATCTTCGCTGTTACTTCCGCAACCCAGTAGGGCGCAGCTCACGCTCCATCCCACGTCACGATTCGGCTGATCGCACCTCCTGTTAAGGGACACGAACAGACGGACACGAGGAAAATTCATGACGTGGCAATTCTGCGATGACGATGACTGCCCTGACAGCTGGCACTGGACGAACCTGGCGGGAACTCCCGAGGCCTGCCGCGGGTCCGATGAACACAGGTCCGCTGAGCAGGAGAACCGCAGAAGGGTTGTCCACTCATACTTCGCGGCGTAGGCTCCTGCGGGCCATCACCGCATTCGAGGAGTGAGTCATGGGACAGCTGATCGTCCAGGATTTTGTTACCGCCGACGGATTCGCCGCCGACACCAACAACGAGTTCAAGGCCTATGAGTTGCTGGAGGGTGGAACAGCCGAGTTCGATCGCGCCCAACTCGAATGGCTCGGCAGCGTTGAAGCCATGGTTCTGGGTGCCAACACCTACAGATACTTCGTGGAGTTCTGGCCGACGCCCGCGTCGGAGGGCGAGATCATCGCGCCAGCCCTGAATGGCTTGCGCCGCCACGTGTTTTCCCGCCAACTGAAGGAAGCCCCGTGGGGTGACTTCCCGCCGTCGACCATTGAATCCGGCGATGCGATCGAAGCGATCCGCCGCATCAAGCGCGAGTCCACCAAGGACATTGTTCTGTGGGGGAGCTTGTCCCTCGGTGAGACGTTCTTCGCGGCAGGCGAGGTTGACGCGGTCCGGTTGGTGGTCATGCCGGTGGGGCAGGGCGCCGGCCGGGGTGTCTTCCCCGCCGGACACGACCCCGCGCTGTTGAAACTCGTGGACGTGAACAGTTACGACCAAGGCCTGGTGGAGCTCAGCTACACCCTGCGGAAGCAGCCCTAGCGGATAGCTGCGCTGACAAGCGCCGCGTCGAAGAACGCCCGCTCCAGCCGGACTGCTTCCGCAAACGTCGCAGCCACGCGTTGCCGCTTTTGCGGCGACGAAGGTTCGACGGCGTCGAACTCGTCGCGCAACCACGCCACCCACGCGTTGTACTCAGGGTTGTTGTGGAGACGGATCCACTCGGCGTGCTTGGGTTCTGCGGGCCAGCTGTCAGGATTGCCTGCGCGGGCTGCCCAGTCGCCGTAGAGCCACTCGGCAACCAGCAGCACGGCCAGGACATCCGGGTAGGAACGGGTGGCGAGGGCGCTGCGCATAAGGGCATCGAAATCGCGGGTGGCCTGTCCGAGGGCTGGTGTTGTCCTGTCCGTTTCCGGAACGTCCAGTTCACTAAAGCAATCCTGGAAATACGTGTTCTCGTCCGAAGCAAAAGCGCCGAGGACTCCAGCGAACACCAGCCGCGAAGGCAGCGAGGGAGCCGACGCCACGGCCTGGCCCAGGAGGGCGGTGAACGCGTCGCAGAACTGGTAATCCTGCACGAGGTAGTGGCTCAGGTCCTCGTCCGGGAGGGACCCGTCCAGCAGTTGGTCCACGAACGGATGGTTGACGGCGGCGTCCCAATCCCCGGCGGATTGGTTCCTGAGTTCTTCGGCAAAGCCCACGGTGTTTCCTCCTGAAGTGTCAGCATCGGAGCCTAGCAGCGTACTGGGTTTTGGCGGCGGGCGTTACGCTATGGTGCCGCTTCCCGCGCCGGCGTAGGCTCTGGCCATGACGGAAACCCGCACGATCGTGGTTGGCTATGACGGATCCGAAGAAGCGAAGCGTGCCGTCCAATGGGCAGCCCGCCACGCGGTCCTGAGGGGCTGTTCCCTGCAGATTGTTCACTGCTCCCTGTGGGTCCTGCTGTCCCATAACAGGGGGCCTGTTCCCGGTGTGGCCGACAGCGGCCTGGAACGTGCGGCCCAGAAAGTCCTGGAAGAGGGTCTGGCGCTCGCAAAAGAGACCGTCCCCGATCTGGAAGTCCGCACCACGTTGCTTCACGGAATGCCCCGCGATCATCTCGCCCACGTTTCGGTTGGCGCTGTGATGTTGGTGCTCGGAAGCCGGGGCCTGGGCGGGTTCATGGGGCTGCTGGTGGGGTCAGTGAGCCTGGAAATGGCCGCAACGGCAGAGTGCCCGGTGGCAGTGATCCGCTCGGATGACCATCCGGAGGGCCGGGTGCTGCTTGCCATCGATGACTCAGGGTCACCGGCAGCCCTTGAGGATGCCTGTCTTTTCGCGGCAGCAACGGGTGCCGAACTCATGATCGTTCACGTACTGCACGAACCCGATGGCTACCGGCGGTTGCGGGAGCCAGTGGAGGCTTACCCGGACGCTGAAGCGTTGCTTGACTCGGTGTTGAGCCAGGCCCGCCACAAAGCACCCGGGATCACGGTGGCCGGAGAGTTGCTGGTGGATGCTTCCTTCTCACGGGCGGTGGTCAAAGCCTCGCAAGGAGCACGCCTAACGGTGGTGGGGACCAAGGGGCATGGACTCATCAAGGGCACCATTGGGTCCACAGCCCACGCTGTGCTTCACCATGCCCATAGTCCCGTGTTGGTGTCGCGCCGGAAGGCCGAGCCGACGTAAGCCGTTGGGGGCCCTCAAAGGGACTCCCTCCCGCTGCGGCCCGGAACTAGTGTGAAGGTATGGACAATCGGGCAGAAGTACGCGAATTCCTGATCTCCCGGCGCGCCCAGGTGGCACCCGGGCAGGTGGGGCTGCCAGCCGGTTCGAATCGACGCGTCAAAGGTTTGCGTCGGAGCGAGGTGGCCACGCTTGCCGGGCTGAGCGTCGAGTACTACACCCGCCTGGAGCGCGGCGCCATCAGTGGCGCTTCGCCGCAAGTGCTCGAGAGCCTCGCCAGGGCGCTGAATCTGGATGATGCCGAGCGCGCCCACCTCTTTGATTTGGCCCATGCAGCGAGTCCAGTTGCCCGACCGCCGCGACGCCGGAACTCGAAATCCTATGTGCCCCACCAGAGCCTGCAGTGGGCCTTGGATGCTGTCACGGCCGGACCCGCGTTCGTCCGCAATGGCCGGATGGATCTACTGGCGGTTAATCCGTTGGCCCGGGCGTTCTACAACGACTGTTACGACATGCCGGGCCAGGCACCCAACATTGCCCGCTTCACCTTCCTGGACGATCGTGCGCATGAGTTCTACCCGGACTGGGACGCCTTCGCCGAGGTGACGGTTTCCATCCTGCGTACTGAAGCCGGCAGGGACCCGCACAACAAAGAGCTTCACGATCTCATTGGTGAACTCAGCACCCGCAGCGAGGAGTTCCGCACCCGCTGGGGTGCGCACAACGTCCGCCACCACGGCACGGGGTTCAAGACGTTCAACCATCCGATCGTCGGTGAGATGACTCTCGCCTTCGAGGGCCTGGAAATGGCCGCAGAACCCGGGCTGACGCTGACCATCTACGCTGCGGAACCCGGATCGCCGTCGGCCGAGCGTCTCCAGCTGTTGGCATCGTGGGCGGCCAGCGAATACGGTGTCCAGCTTGCACCCGAAAGGACCGTCGCGGACAGCTGACTGCCGGACGGCTGCTGCGTCTTCACCTACGCTCCCGCCGGCAAGGCGTGCAGCTTCAGAGGAACCTTACCGGGACCGATGGGCATCAGTGGTGAAGCCCTTCCTCTGGGTCCGTTCTTGCAGAGTTTCAAGTTCTTGGAAGAAGGTCAGTTGCCAGCCAGCAGGACCTTGAACTCTTCCGTTAATGGTCTCGAAGGGAGTTCTGATTGAAGGTGCGAGCACCTTCAATCCAAACTCTTCGGCGGAGGTCATTGCGACTTCGGTGTTGTCCACCTCAAGGGCGATTCGGGCAGTAGGCCCTTCGACAGATGGTGCGTTCTCGATAGCGTCGATGTTGTGAATGTGTGTGCGTGTGGCGAGCTCAATCGTCGCCGCGGCGACGTTCAGTATTGCCACTCGATCCTCACCGTCGGTTGCGAAAGCAGGCTGTTCCGTAAGCCCAAGGACGTCACGGTAAAAATGTAGGGCGCTATCGAAGTCGTCTGTTTCGATGATCAAACGCAACTGTCTGGGCGGCTGTGGAAGGTTCATGTCCATCATCTTGGAGGGTGACATGCGTGTCAGGTGCAAGTCCGTAGCGATCTCCTAGCCGTTTCAGCTGCCGAAGTTCGGCTTCGACGGTTTCTTTCTCGCTCTCCAGCCGCGCCCGCGCAGCTGTCACGGCCGCTAGGATCAGATCACGTAAATGCGGTGGCCCGCCGAAGTCCGCTGCGGCTCAACCAAGAGCTGCTGTTCGTAATAACGCAGCGACCTGACGCTGACGCCAGTCCTCGTGGATAATTCTCCAATCCTCATACAACCGTCCTCGTCGAAGAAATCCGCCATATAACAGTCAACTCCACGACGGGGGACTTTGTCCCCACCATTGAGTTGCTCCCGGCGGAAATGCCGACGGGGTAACAGGCAGCCTTTGCTTCACTTCGGGCAAGAACCACCCTCGCTATGGACACGAATTCCGAGGCGTCTCTGTCAAGACACCGGGCCCAGGAGACCCTCCGAGGTTGAGGTCCATGGGGAGATCAGCGCTCTTCTTCCGGCCGACGTTCCCGCGGGTCCTTCCGAAACAACACCAGGAGCGGCAGGAAGTAGAGCGCAGCTACTCCCGCACCCACCAGCACCGGACCGCTGGCTCCCAGCGCGGACTCCAATGCGAAGCCGGCCATCCAGGAACCCACTGCCGTGCCCAGATTGAACGCCGAAGTGCTGAGCGCCGAGGCCAGGGTTGGAGCTTGCCCGGCATAGCTCACTGCCTTGCCGATCAATATCGGGTTCGTTGCCATCCCGAAGAGGCCCAGCAGGAAGATCAGGACCACTGCGACCACCGCAAAGTGGGAGAACAGGAAGAGAGCGCCGAGAACCAGGAATGTCATGCCTGCTGAGATGAACAGTGCCGGGTATGGGCGGTGGGAACCGAAGTGGCCACCCAGGGTGGAGCCGATGAACGCCCCGACACCGTACGCCATCAGCACCAGCGGAACCGCGGCTGCGGCAAGCCCGGTGTTCTCGGTGAGCAGCGGAGAGATGAAGGTGTAGGCAGCCAAGGAAGATCCGCACACCATCGCGCAGCCCGCCAGGACAAGCCAAACCCTCGAGTCCCGCATACTCGCCAGCTCAGCACGCACCGACGGGGTGGGTCCCGAAACAGGATCCTCGGCAACCAACCGGTACACGGCAACTGCACCCACCAGGGCCAGGCAAGCGAGTATCCAGAACGGTCCCCGCCAGCCAATCACCTGACCGGCAAACGCCCCAAGGGGAACACCCACCACATTGGCAAGCATCCCGCCGCCCAACACCACCCCTAGCGCCCGCGAAGCTGCCGCAGCGCCTGCCGCTTTGGCACCCACGACGGCGGCTACCGCCCAAAAAGCGCCTGTCGCCAACGCCGTGAGGAAACGCGCGCCAAGAATGATCGTCAAGTTCGAGGAAAGCGCCACAATCACATGACCCACCGCGAAGACCACCAATGCGAGACTCAGAGTCAGGCGGCGTGGCAGCTTAAGAGTCAGGATGGACACTGTAGGGGTACCCACGATCATCCCCAACGCGAAGATCGTGATCATGAGGCCCGCACCGGCTACGGACGTGCCGAGGTCAGTGGCGATTTCCGGCAGGATGCCGGCAACAATGAACTCCGTGGTCCCCATGAGGAACACTCCGGCTGCCAGGACGTAGGTCACCAACGGCAGACGCCGGGTCTTGGCGGTGGGAAAGGTTGTGGTCATGGATCCAGAACATCAGGTTCACAGCGGGGGAGGGAGTCCCGCTTGAGGGAGGTCCTCCGAGGGACTCCCTCGCTGCGCAAAGGCTATGGGGCTCCCCTGTGATCGCTGACCTTATATTGTCAGTGCCTGCTGCCAGAGTAGGGGAATGGAACAAACTGGGGAGAGGCATACGGGCACAGCAGTGGCGCTCGGGCGCGCTCCCGTCGTTGTGGATT
Organism: Paenarthrobacter nitroguajacolicus; assembly: GCF_007786235.1. GTDB lineage: Bacteria > Actinomycetota > Actinomycetes > Actinomycetales > Micrococcaceae > Arthrobacter > Arthrobacter nitroguajacolicus_A. The sequence goes on from NZ_VNFK01000019.1 coordinate 22,204, forward strand.
CCGTTCAGCCAGGCAGGGGTACAGCCAGCACCGTTAGTGGGGACCTGATCGAGCAGTTGCGGGCCCTGGAGGAGATGAAATCGGCGATCACCGCTTTGCAGGCGCGGGTTGCTGTGGCTTTTGATCTGGCTCAACGTCAGGAGCAGGCCGAGGCAGGGGTCCCTTCCTCGGAGCGCGGCCAGGGCGTGGGAGCCCAAGTGGCGCTGGCAAGGAGGGAATCACCGAACCGCGGCTCCCGGTTGCTTGGTTTGGCGAAGGCCCTCGTGATCGAGATGCCGCACACCTTGGCAGCGCTGCAGTCCGGGCAGCTGAATGAGTGGCGTGCCACGCTGCTGGTGAAAGAAACCGCGTGCCTGTCTGTTGAGGACCGTGCCGCTGTCGACGAGGAGCTCGCCCCCGACACAGGGACCTTTGCCGGGAAGGGCGACAAAGCGATCGTGGCCGCGGCGAAAGCTGCCGCATATCGGAGGGATCCCCGGTCAGTGGCCGGGCGTGCCAGCCGCGCTGCAACCGAGAGGACAGTGAGCCTGCGTCCGGCGCCGGACACCATGACCTACCTGACGGCCCTCCTTCCCGTTGCCCAGGGAGTGGCGGTCTACGCGGCGCTGACCCGGGCCGCAGATTCAGCCCGTTCCAGCGGCGATGGCCGGAACCGCGGTCAAGCCATGGCCGATACCCTCGTCGAACGCATCACCGGTACCCCGGGCGGGATTACGGGAGTCAACCTGGACCTCGTTATGACTGACCGCACCCTGTTCCAAGGTGACAGTGAACCAGCCCGGCTCAAGGGCTATGGAATCGTCCCCGCTGAATGGGGAAGGGAACTGCTCGGAACAGGGCAAACCGGTCAAGGTCACGCGGCAGTGCCGAAGACAGAGCTCACTGTCTGGCTTCGCCGGCTCTACACGGCTCCAACTACGGGAGAACTCCTTGCCGCCGACTCCAAGGCCCGGGTCTTCGCTGGTGGGCTCCGGCGCTTCATCGAAACCCGTGACGACACCTGCCGGACGCCGTATTGCGATGCGCCCATACGGCATATTGACCATGTGGTTCCGTGGCGTTCCGGTGGGCAAACAAACCTCGCTAATGGCGCAGGACTATGCGAAGCATGCAACCACACGAAGGAATCCCCTCGGTGGAGCACCCGTGCTGTGCATGCCGACGTGCACACCGTGGAAATCCGTACGCCCACTGGGCATACTTACCAATCGAAAGCGCCACGCCTGCCCGGGCATCAGCCTTCCAGAACGTAGAAACCCCGGACACGTAGAAAAGCCCGTTCAGCGCCTTAGTCTTCGAAGTCTCCGGCGTCCCTGCGGAAGGTGCCCAGGACGCGGATGAGGTGATCGACGTCGTCGGGCCCGAAACCTGACTTGCCGAAAACCTCGGCGTTGAGGGCCTCCGTCGCCTTCTTCGCGAGGGTGCGGCCCTCGGCGGTGAGCTCGATCAGGGTGGTGCGTCCGTCTGTTGGATGCGGGGAACGCGCCACCAGGGCGGCTTTCTCCAAGCGGTCGACGGCGTTGGTCACCGAAGTGGGATGGACCTGCAGGAGCGCGCTGGCTTTGTTCATGGGCAGCGCGCCGCTGCGGGCGAAACTCAGCAGCGCCAGGAGTTCGTAGCGTGCGAAAGTCAGCCCAAACGGTTTGAGCACCGTTTCGATGCGCGCCAGCAGGATCTGCTGGGTGCGCATGATCGCGGTGATGGCGGCCATGGGCGCCGCGACGTCGCCCCAGCCATGCCGTTCCCAGTTACGCTGGGCGTCGGCGATGGGGTCGCGGGGGAGTGGGGTGCCCATGGGCCTCCTTCGGTTGCTTGGTTGGCCTGATGTCCCGGGTGGCTAGTCTTTCAGATTCGGGAACTCTTCCTCGGTGTATTCGACGCCCAAACCGGCGGGCAGCGGGCCATCGCCATGCCGGGCAACCTCTGTCCCGCGCAGTTCAACTCGCCGGATCTTGCCTGAGATGGTCTTGGGCAGCTCACCGAATTCGAGCCGGCGAATCCGTTTGAACGGCGCCAGATGCTCGCGGCAATACCTAAGGATGTCCTCCGCGACCGCCGGCCCGGGTTGGTAGCCGGCAGCCAGCACCACAAACGCTTTGGGCACCGAGAGCTTCACGGCATCAGGCGAGGGTACGACGGCGGCCTCCGCCACTGCGGGATGTTCGATCAGCACGCTTTCGAGTTCGAACGGGGACAAACGGTAGTCGGAGGACTTGAAGACGTCATCGTCCCGGCCTACATAAGTGATCACGCCCTCGGCGTCCCGGCTGGCCATGTCGCCGGTGTGATAGTAGCCGTCGCGGAAGGCCTCGGCCGTTTTGGCTGCGTCTCCGAAGTAGCTCTTCATGAGCCCCACGGGCCGGGGGTCCAGACGCAAGCAGAGTTCGCCGTCGTCGGCTTCCTTCCCGGTGTTTGGATCCACCAGGACAACGTCGTATCCGGGGAGTGGCCTGCCCATGGAGCCGATCTTCACCGGCTGGGCCGGTGTGTTGGCGATCTGGACGGTGGATTCTGTTTGCCCGAAACCGTCGCGGATGGTGACGCCCCAGGCTTCCCCACCTGGCCAATGACCTCGGCGTTGAGGGGTTCGCCGGCCGAGACGACCTTCAGCGGAGGGGTAGTGAGCTGGGTAAGGTCGGCCTGGATGAGCATGCGCCACACCGTGGGCGGAGCGCAGAAACTGGTGACGCCTTCGCGGCCCATCTGGTCCATGAGGGCGGCGGCGTCGAAGCGTTCGTAGTTGTAAATGAAGACGCAGGCCTCGGCGATCCAGGGCGTAAAGACGTTGGACCACGCGTGCTTGGCCCAACCAGGCGACGCCACGTTCAGGTGTACGTCGCCGGGTTCAAGGCCGATCCAGTACATCGTGGACAGATGGCCCACGGGGTATGACGTGTGAGTGTGCTCCACCAGCTTGGCGCGGGACGTGGTGCCGGAGGTGAAGTAGAGGAGCAGGGTCTCGTCTGCCTTGGTGGTTGCGTCGGGCGTGAAGTCCGTGCCGGCGTCGTACGAATCCGCGTACTGTTTAGCGTTCGCATTGGTGCGCTCCGCACCGATCTCGATCAGCGTGTAGTCACCCTCCACCGCCGCGAACTTGCCGATGTTGGCGTTTCCGACGGCAACCCAGTTGGCCCCGCCGCGTTCCACCCGGTCCTGGAGATCGCGGGCACCCATGAGGGTGGTGGTGGGAATCATGACGATGCCCAGCTTGATGCCGGCCAACATGAGTTCCCAGAGTTCCACTTGGTTGCCGAGCATGATGATCATGTGGTCGCCGCGCTTGACTCCCTGGTCCCGCAGCCAGTTGGCCAGCTGGGATGACCGTTGCGAGAGGTCCTTGAAGGTACGGCGGGTGGAGCTGCCGTCCTGTTCCACGATGACCAGCGCGGGCTTGTTGCCCTTGGTCCGGTCCGCGGCGATCTGGTCGAACCAGTCGAGGGCGAAGTTGAATTCCTCGAAGCGTGGCCACTGGAATTCGGCGTGTGCCTGCTTGTAGTCCTCGCGCAGCTCCAGCAGCCGGTCGCGGGCCGCACGGAAGTCGTCTGTGACTGTCATAGTCCGCCTTTCGCTTTCGGAGTGCCCGGCACCGTTGCCACAGCATCCCGCCTAGTGATCCACATCACCTTGCAATATACTAGGACATCCAAGGGTTTGGAAGAGCCTGTGCGGGACATGACGAAGGGGTCTGATGCTCGACGACAAAGCTGCCGGCACCGTTACCAGTGGTGCGGCGACAGAACACGTCCTCCCTCCTTATCCGGAGGCGGACCTGATGCACGTCATAGACCTGCTTCCGGCGGGAGAGCGTGCGCGATACCTCGAAATCCGGGAGTTCCTGCAAACACGGATCCGGGCGGCAAGCATTGACTACTGGAACCGGGAAGAGTTCCCGTTCGGGCTGCTGGCCGACATGGCCAAGTTGGGACTCGGAGGGTTGCAGACGGACGGCTCCTCCAAGTTGTTCAAAGGCCTCATGTACACCGAGATTGCCCGGGCCGACGTGTCTCTATCGGCCCTGGTGGGCATCCATAACGAACTCATCGTTGGCATGATTGACGAGCTTGGGTCTCCCGAGCAGAAGCGCCGCTGGTTGCCTGGACTGGAGGCCTTGACGCAGCTTGGCGCCTTCGCCCTGACCGAACCGGACCACGGTTCCGACATCGCCGGAGGACTCTCGACGACGGCGCGGCGCGACGGCGGCGAATGGGTCATCAGCGGTGTCAAGCGCTGGATTGGGGCCGGCACGATTGCCGACTTCGCGTTGGTCTGGGCTCGTGACGAATCCGATGGGCAGATCAAGGGCTTCATCGTGGAGACGGACCGCCCCGGATATTCGGCTACCAAGATCTCCAACAAGATCGGCCTCCGCATCATGCAAAATGCGGACATCGTGCTGGACGATGTCCGCATTCCGGCGGAAAACCTGCTGCCCGGAGCAACCGAGTTCTCACGGGCCAATGACTTGTTGCGGGATTCCCGGGCCTGGGTTGGGTGGCAGGCTGCGGGTATCCAGTTGGCTGCCTTTGATATCGCCCGGTCCTACGCCTTGGAGCGTCATCAATTCGGCAAGGAACTGGCTCGCTTCCAGCTGGTCCAGCAGCAGCTCGCCGACATTCTGGGTAATGCCAACGCATCGCTGTCCATGATGGTGGAACTCGCGCGGATCCAGCAGGCCGGGAAGCTCGAAATGGTGCAGGCTGCCATGTGCAAGGCCACCACCACCCGGCTGGCGCGCTCATCCGTGTCGATGGGACGCTCCCTCCTGGGCGGGAACGGGATCACCACGGATTACGAGATGGGCAAGCTCTTCGGTGACGCCGAGATTCTCTACACCTACGAGGGCAGCTACGAGATCAATTCCATGATCGTGGCCCGGGCGGTAACGGGTAAATCTGCGTTTGTCTGAGACCGCCCGGGCGTGGGTCACGATTTCTGAGCTACCACCAAGGCCGGGTCCGGCTCCGGGTCCGAAGGCGCAGCGACGGCTGCGTGTTCGGCCAGGACTCCGGTCTTGTGCCTGATGCGCAGGCGGTAAAGCAGCGTGCCGCCGATGATGACTGTGCCAACAAAGATCACACCGCCCCATTGCAGGTACCACTCGAACGGCGGCACCGAGTTGTAAATCTCCGGCCGCGGCCACACCAGGTTCAGCGTCATGGCACCGCCCCACAGCACGGCCAGGATGTTGACGGGCAGCCCCCATTTTCCGAGGCTGAAGCCCGGTTCTGATCCGTCGTCCTTGAGGGGCCACTTCTTCAGGAAACGGCGCCGCAGCATGGGCACGGTCACCAGCAGGTAGGACAGATAGATCAGGACGATGCTGATGCTGGAGAGAATGGTGAAGATGGCCGGCTGGGAGATGTTGACGATCAACGGAATAACGGCCACCACACCAATGACGATGGCAGCGACGGTGGGAGTCTTACGCGTGGGATGCACCTTGCTGAGCTGACGGCTGAAGGGAAGGTTGTTGTCCCTGGCCATGGCGAACATCATCCGGATGGCTGCTGCATGGACGGCCAGTGTGCAGACCACCACGGCCACCACGATGCACACCAGGAAGGCCTTGCCGAAAGGCCCGCCCAGCACCGACAGCACGATGTACTGCAGTCCACCATCGGCTGCGCCCAGCTTTGGATCTGAAAGATCGGGGGCGGCCAGGATTCCGCCCAGGAGGAGCAGGCCTCCGAGAAGGAAGGACGCCGTGACGGCGCGCAGGATCGCCCTGGGTGCCGTCTTCTTGGGGTCCTTGGTTTCTTCGCCCAAGGAGCTGGCGGTGTCGAAGCCGTACATGACGTACCCCGAAGCCACGGCAGCAATGAGGAACACTCCGAAGAAGCCCAGAGGATGCTCTTCACCGAATCCGGCAGTATCCAGGAGGACTTCCGGCCCCCGCACGGAGTGCCAGATAAGCGCCGCAATGAGCAGGACGGCCGCAACCAGTTCCACGAACACACCCACGCTGTTGATCATGGTCATCAGTTTCACGCCGAACGCGTTGATGAGGGTGGAAATGCCGATCATGATGCTGGCCAGGACAACCCCGTTGACCGCAAAGTCATAGGGCCCCGTTCCATCACCCACCAGTTGGAAGCCGCTCCAGATCTGGGGCAACGTGATTTGGAGGGCCAAGGCAACCGAACCCAGGGCCATGATGGAGGAGAGCAGCAGCAACCAGCCCGCCAACCAAGCCCACGTTCCGGTGGAGAGCCTCTTGGCCCAGTTGTAGACCGATCCGGCCACGGGGTAGCGTCCGGCCAGTTCCGCGAAGCACAGGGCGACCATGAGCTGGCCGACGAAGACGATGGGCCACGACCAAGCGTAGGCGGGTCCCGCCGTCGAGAATCCGAAGTAAAACAGTTGAAAAACGCCGGTGAGGATGGAGATGTAGCTGACGCCGGCGGCGAAGCTAGCGAACTTACCAATGCTGCGGTCCAGGGTTTGGGCGTAGCCAAACTCGTCCATGCCGCTTGCATCGCTCTTGCAGGGTCCTAATTTGCTGGGTTCTGACATGCGAACTCCTAGTTCAGACGTGCACGAATGGTGATTACCTGCGGCCGCCGTTGGTCGCAGTCGAAATCAAAGGCCGGGCACCACGCTGTGCCTCCGGCTGTTCCCCCATTGTTTGTTGCGTGGGTCTAAAAGCAGGGTGCCCGTTCAGGCGACAGACAAGCTGAAGCCGGCTTCCGCCGTCGTGGTTTCCTCCGTCCGGTTGCTGTTGAAATCGGCCCTGATGAGATCGGCGCAGCGTTCGCCGATCATCATCGCGGTGATATTCGGGTTGACGGTGACGTGTTCCGGCATGACGGAGGCGTCCGCCACGCGCAATCCGGTAACGCCCTTGACCCGCAGTTCGGGATCCAAGGGTGACATATGGTCGTCCACCGATCCCATGCGGACAGTGCCGACGGGGTGGTACACGGTGTTGTGCGTTTTGCGGATGTAGTCCTGCAGTTCCTCATCGGTTTGCGCTTCGATACCAGGGGAGAGCTCCCGACCGGTCCATTCAGCCATGGCCGGCTGCGTGGCGATTTCGCGGGCTTTGCGGATACCGGCCACCATGACGCGCATGTCGTGGCCCTCCGGATCGGTGAAGTAGCGAGGGTCCACCATGGGCTTGTCCCGGAAGTCCCGGCTGCGCAGCCTGACCGTGCCGCGGGAACGCGCGTGGGTGACGTTCGGAGTCAGGCTGAAGCCGTTCTCCGTGGTGGGGTAGCCGTAGCGCAGGGTGTTCATGTCGAACGGGACGGAGCCATAGTGCATCATCAGGTCCGGGCGGTCCAGGCCCTCTTCGGTGGGAGTGAAAATGCCGATCTCCCACCACTGGGTGGAGGACTGCACCATGGGCTGCTTGGCCTCGAACTGCACCACGCCCTCCGGGTGGTCCTGCAGGTGCTCGCCGACGCCCGGGGAATCCACCAGGACCTCGATGCCATGCTGCTCGAGGTGCGCGGCCGGGCCTATGCCGGAGAGCATGAGGAGCTTGGGGGAATCGATTGCGCCGGTGGACAGGATGACCTCGTGATGTGCGTTCAGCCTGTGTGTGCGGCCGAAGGCCGAGTCCACGACATCGACGCCGGTGCAGCGCTTGTCCGCGTCGAATACCAGTTGGCGGGCCCGGAGGCCCGTGAGGAGCGTGAAGTTGGGGCGGTCAATGATCGGGTGGATGTAAGAGACGGAACTGGATGAACGCGTCCCGTCAGAGCGGCGGTTGATCTGGAAGAAGTTGGCGCCGTTGACCACGGTGGTGCCGTCGTTGAACTTTGCGCGGGGAATGCCCGTCTGCTCACAGGCATTAAGGAGCGCGACGCCGGCGGGATCGTTCGGAGGAACGTTCATCAGGTGCACCGGGCCGTCGTGGCCATGGTGTGGAGCTTCCGGTCCAGCGTCCTCGTTGCTTTCCAGGCGCTGGTACAAGGGCCAGGCGGCAGCAGCGTTCCAGCCCGTGGCGCCGTACTTCGATTCCCACTCATCCAGGTCTTCGCGGGGAGCCCAGAAAGCGATGCAGGAGTTGTGGCTGGAGCAGCCGCCCATCACCTTGGCGCGGGCGTGGCGCATGAAAGAGTTGCCGTTTTCCTGGGGTTCCACCGGGTAATCCCAGTCGTAGCCGGATTCCAGCAGCTCCATCCAGCGATCCAGTTGCAGGATCTCCGGCAGGTTCCTGTCATCCGGACCCGCCTCTACCAACGCCACTGTAACGTCAGGGTCCTCGCTCAGCCTGGCGGCAACGGCGGCGCCGGCCGATCCTCCGCCAATGACGACGTAGTCGAACCCGCGCTCGCTGAGGTTCTCAATGTTGTCAAGGTGCATCTAGTTCTCCTTGCCGTGGTCTGCGAACCAGCCGGTCACCTGCGGGCTGGTGTTCTGGTAGATGTGCTTGGCTTCCTGGTATTCACCCAGTCCGGTGGGGCCGAGTTCGCGGCCGACGCCGGACTGGCCGAAGCCGCCCCACTCGGCCTGCGGAAGGTAGGGGTGGTAGTCGTTGATCCAGACCGTGCCGTGCCGCAACCGTCCCGCTACCCGCTGGGCCTTGCCGGCATCCTGGGTCCACACTGCGCCAGCCAGCCCGTAGATGGTGTCGTTGGCGGTGGCTACGGCTTCGTCCTCGGTGCGGAAGGTTTCCACTGTTACTACCGGGCCAAAAGCTTCGTCGATCACTACGGACATTCCCCTGGTCACGCGGTCCAGGATGGTCGGCTGGTAGTAGAAGCCGGCGTCGTACTTTTCCCCTTCAGGTGCTGAGCCGCCACACCGCAGCCGGGCACCTTCCGCTACGCCGCGCTGGACGTAGCTGTGGACCTTGTCGCGGTGCGCTGCGGAAATCAGCGGTCCGGTTTCGGCGGACTCATCGAAGGGGCCGCCGAGGCGGATCTCCTGTGCCCTGCGGACCAGTTCGTCAACGAAGCGCTCGGCGATGGATTCCTCCACCACCAGCCGCGCCCCCGCTGAACAGACCTGCCCTGAGTGCACGAAGGCACCGTTCAGCGCGTTGTCGACGGCGGCGTCGAAGTCAGCGTCAGCGAACACCACGTTGGGGTTCTTGCCGCCGAGCTCCAGTGCCACCTTCTTTACGGTGCCCGCTGCTGCTGCCGCCACGCGCTTGCCGGTTTCCAGTCCGCCGGTGAAGGATACGAGGTCGACGTCGGGGTGCTCGGAAAGCGGCGCGCCCGCCTTTGCGCCGGGGCCGGTGACGAGGTTGGCAACGCCATCCGGCAGGCCGAGATCCTTGAGCAACTGCATGGCAAGGATGGCGGTGGAGGGGGTCAGCTCGGCGGGTTTGAGGACGAAACTGCAGCCTGCGGCCAGCGCGGGCGCGATCTTCCAGGCGGCCTGCAGCAGCGGATAGTTCCACGGGGTGATGAGGCCGCAGACGCCAACGGGTTCGTAGACGATTCTGCTGACGACGGCGGCGTCCCCGGCGTCGACAATCCTGCCTGCCGACTGCCCGGCGAGCCTGCCGAAGTATTCGAAGCAGGCCGCGATGTCGTCCATGTCGATACGGCTTTCGATGATTCTCTTGCCCGTGTCCAGGGATTCGGCGCGGGCGAACTTTTCCCGTCGTTCGCGGAGTTCTGCGGCGACCTTCAGTAGGAACGCGCCCCTTTCGGGAGCGGGGACGTTCGCCCAAACGCCGGAGTCGAAGGCCGCGCGGGCTGCGGAAATGGCACGCTCGGCATCTTCGCGGCCGGCTTCGGACACCGTGGCGACCAGTTCGCCGTCGGCCGGGTTGTGGATTGCGCGCACCGCACCGGAAGCGGCTGGCTCCCACGATCCATTGATGAAAAGAGTGGAGGCGGAATCGGAAAATGTGGCTTGGGTCATACGAGGGAGGTTAGTGCATCTTGAACATCTGTTCAAGGAAAATTATGAACAGATGTTCAAAATGACGTGCAGGGTCGGCTTGGAGGATAGGGCTGACACTCACCCATCCCTGCCCGCGGCTGCTACGAACCACTCACATGAAAAAGCTCGGACTCCGGACCAAAGGCCCCGAAACCATGGCAGCGCTGGCAGGCGTGGTGTCGGCCGGCGTCGTGCTCGCCGTGGCCGAGTTGATCGGCGCCTTCTTCACCGCCAGGGCAACCCCGGTGTTTGCCTTAGGATCCACGTTCATCGACTTCACACCTTCGTGGATGAAGGACTTTGCGATCGCCACCTTCGGTACCAACGACAAGGCCGCATTGTTCGTAGGCATGGGCCTGACGATTGCCGTGCTGGCCTGCATTCTGGGGGTAGTGGCCTACCGAAAATGGGCGCTGGGCGTCCTGGGCGTGCTGTTTATGGGCGCTGTGATTGTGGCCGCTGTCCTGACCCGCGCCGGCGTGGGGCCGGCCGATGCCATCCCTACAATTCTGGGAACGGTCTCAGGACTCATCGTCCTTCGCCGGCTCATGGTCCCGTTGTGGGGGATGAAAGCGTGGCCGGAAGCGCCGGCGGACCTGGCGTCCGACGTCGAGGTTCGCGATGGAGGCGCCGGCGTTGGAAGCGGTGGCACCAGCCGCCGTCGTTTCTTTGCCGCTGCCGGTGTCACCGCGGTGGCCGCCGGAATCGCAGCGACCGGTGGGCGGCTGCTGGGTGCCGCGCGCAACAACATAGCCCAGGCGCGGGATGCCCTTCGGTTGCCCACACCTGTCAGGGCTGCACCTCCTGTACCGGCTGGCGTTCAGTCCCCGGTTCCGGGAGTCTTGCCATGGCTGACCCCCAACAGCGAGTTCTACCGCATTGACACGGCACTGAGCGTCCCGGAAATCAACATCGATGATTGGGAACTGCGAGTGCACGGAATGGTTGAGGAAGAGGTCACCCTCACCTTTCAGGACCTGCTCGATGCGGATCTAATCGAATCGCATGTCACGCTGACCTGCGTCTCCAACCCGGTGGGTGGAAAGCTTGCCGGCAACGCCAAGTGGCTGGGCCTTCCCATCCGCGAAGTTCTGGCCCGGGCCAAGCCCAAGGAGGGCGCGGACATGGTGCTCTCCACATCCATTGACGGCTTCAGCGCCTCCACTCCTCTGGAGGTCCTGCAGGATGACCGCGATGCCATGTTGGCCATCGGCATGAACGGAGAACCGCTTCCCTTGGAGCACGGATACCCCGTGCGGATGGTGGTTCCGGGACTGTATGGATTCGTCTCTGCCACCAAATGGGTGGTGGACCTTGAGGTCACCCGCTTCGCGGACAGCAAAGCGTACTGGACCGAGCGTGGCTGGTCGGAGCGCGGGCCCATCAAGACCATGGCACGTGTGGACGTGCCCAAGTCCTTTGCGAAGTTCCCGCCAGGCAAGGTCGCCGTGGGGGGCACTGCATGGGCCCAGACTCGGGGAATCACCAAGGTGGAAGTGCAGATCGACGACGGTGAGTGGGCGGAAGCAACCCTGTCCACCGAAGCCTCCACAGTCACCTGGCGCCAGTGGTCCTATGAATGGGACGCCACACCCGGCATCCATTACGTCAAAGCCCGCGCTACCGACGGCACCGGCGAAGTCCAGACGGAAAAGCGCGCCGATCCGGTGCCTGATGGAGCCTCGGGCTGGCCGTCGGTGATGGTGACTGTGGAGTAGCTTTTCGACTGTTCGACCTGATTCCCCCCAGGGGGCGTTCCATGGTGAAGGACGTTGATGAGCGCTATCTGGGACTGCATGGCGGCCGGTGGAGGACCGGCTTACGGACAGCTTCAGAGCTGATTGACTGTTGCCATGGATGCACAGCTGCCCGTCATTGAGTTCGCTTTTCCCGGTCCACTTCGCGATCGCCTTATTAGTGCGATCCGGTCTGGGCACAAGACTGCTACGAGCTCTCTTCTCCATGAATACGAGGCGGGCAACGAGCCGCTTCCTGCTGTGGGAGACAGGGGTGGGGTCATCAATTCGAACGGAGAACAGGTAGCAATAATCGAAACCACCGCGGTCCGAATCGTCCCGCTGCAAAACGTTCCGTTGGAACACGCCCTGGCAGAGGGGGAGGGTTATGAAACGGTCGCAGAATGGCGGGCAGGCCACACTGAATTCTGGTCTTCAGAAGCAATGCAAGCTGAGCTAGGCGACGGCTTCAAAATTACCGACGCGTCGCTCATTGTGCTCGAACAGTTCAGGCTTGCCGGCTAAGGGATCCGTCTACGCCAGGACGACGACAATTCGAGCTTGTGACTGGCTAGCCAGCTGGGACCAGGAATACGCCTGTCCAAGACACGGAGGTAGAAACCTTTAGGGTCCTCCACGTCGTTGCTCAGGGGCTCGGATGCGATGTGAATTGCTCCGGTCGGGGCGCGGCCCGCTGACAAAGTGGAGTCGGGTGCGTTCGCTTGGTCCATCATCGCCAACCGGAGATAAGGTCCGGTCACCAAGGGACAGAGCTCGAGGCCCTGGCTCCTCGCAGCGGCGAAGATCCGGGACTGCACTGCGCCGTGTTTGAAGCCGAGCTCGTCTACGGTTCGCTCGACTATTCGCAAGATCTGACCCGCTGGAGTTTCAAATGCGGGGTGGGCGAGCAGCGTCTCAGCGTGCCTATTCAGCAGGACTCCCTTACTGAGGAGCAACTGCACGACCTCTGCTCGTGACAGGCCACCCACCTGAATCACAAATCCCTTATCGGCCGCAAACATCAAATTGGCCATCGCTCGCGCCCCTCGTTCAACTCAGTTGACAAGGAAAGACGTTTTATTGGTGCCATACTCGGGTTCAAAACGTCGAAGGAGTCTCTGTGTCAGAAGTTGCTGCCTATGAATCCAGTCCCACGCGAACCTCTTTTGGCTGGGGGCTTCACCATGTGCAGTTGGCAATCCCAAAGGGTGGTGAGGATGACTGCAGGAACTTCTACGTGGGCGTTCTCGGCCTCACGGAAGTGCAGAAACCGCCGGTGCTGGCGGCACGTGGCGGACTGTGGGTCCGCGCTGACAATCTTGAAATCCATTTGGGTGCTGAGGAGGGCTTCAGGCCCCAACGAAAGGCTCATCCTGGAATTTTGGTGGGCGACCTGGACGCTCTGGCCCGCCGAGTTGAAAATTTTGGTCTCACTGTGGAATGGGACGAAAACTTCCCGGGCATGAGGCGCTTCTACCTTTGGGACAACAATGGCAACCGGCTCGAGTTCTTGTCCCCTGAAGGGAGCGAGCTAGTCCAGGCGTTGCGATAGACACCCACCTTCCGTCTCCAGTCCGTCCTCTATTACGCCAACTTGGCGCTCCGGTATCTTGAAGCCGGAAATCAGGAGCGCGGCTCCGGCTGCCGCAATGAGAAGGTACACCCGCCAGTTTCCCAGCCACCACCGGCTCAGGCGAACAGGAAGGCCAAGCGCCACGCCTGCCCCCATCACGAGAATGGGCCCGATCATCAGGAAAATGACAGTGCCAAGGAACTCATGATCCCCTTACGGACAGCTCCGAGGGATTCTACGGCTGCCAGCCAACAATCAAGGTTCCTTTGGGGGAGTCACTCTCGCCATGATGCTGACAATCGCCCCACGGCTGAATGCCGACGACGGCGGGTGCTGCCGCCGTCGTCGGCTTCCTCATCCCGTCAGTGAGTGGCGTTAGCCGAACACCCGGGTACCTTCAGGCATCGCGGGCATGGAGGAGGTCCCGCCTCCGAGGTCCTTGTCATTGGCGGTCAGGCCGGTGGGGTCGTAGTAGGCGGCCACCAAGCGCTGCTTGATATAGCCCAGCACTATCTGCCCCTTGCTATCGCAGTTCCTGGCGGTGATGGCCGTGAAGTTCTGCCAACCGTTCCCCGCAGCCGGGCGGATCGTCTTGGAGCTCCACTGGGTGGGTGTGGCATCCGGGATGAGGTACTGGCGCAGCTCACCGGTGGAGAGGGTGGCCATCAACACGGCGACGGGTTTGCCGTTGGCGGCGACTGCAGGCGCCGAGCCGATGGACGTGATGGAGGCACCTCCACCGAACACCTTGACCGTGCCCGTTAAGGTCCGTGCCTGCGTGTCGATGGTGTAGCGGTAAAGCTCACCGCCATTGGTGAGCCGGAAGACGAACTGCTGTCCGCGGACGTCGGCTGTGCCGCTGTAGGCGGTGGTGATGGACTTCTGGAACCAGCCGTTGCCCAGAGTGGTCACCGGTCCGTCGATGGAGTGCTTCCACGTGCCGTCTGCCTGGAGGTCCTGCCGCTGGTTGTAGAACTTCGCTTTGCCGTCTGAGGATGTGCCGAAGTAGGAGAACTTGCCGAAGGTATCGTCGCCCAAACCGCCGAGTTGCGTCAGATAGGTCGCATCGAACGGAACGGGCGAGGACCAGCTGCTGTGTTCCCAGCGAAGCTTGCCCTCGCTGAGGAAGACGGCGCCGAGGTTGCGGTTGGGTTCCACGGTCAGCAGGGCGCCGTAGCAGTCGGTGGGCGTCGGCGATGGGGTGGGGTAGTGCGTGGCGGCGCTGGCTGGGGCAATGCCGGTGAGCGCCAGTGCCCCCGCGGCGAGCCCTCCGAGCAGCTTCGTGGTGAGTTTCATGGTGTGGCCGCTCATCGCACGTTGCGCCAAACCTGTACCGCCCTGGTGCCTGCCGGGCATTGGGCATAGGAGGTGTTAAGGCCTTGCGAGGCAGGCATCTGCCACCTCCAGGGCCCGGTCACGATAGCCTCGTGGCCGGTGGGGACATGACGGCACTTGCCCGCGACCTGATACTCAGTGCCCGGCGCATCGGAATTGCAGGTGCCTCCCACACTGAACTCGTAGTGGATCCAGACGTTACAGTTGGCATAGCCATCGTTAGCCAACGCAGGCTGAGCCGTGAGCAATGTCCCGCCCATGAAGGCAAGGGCGGCGCTGGCAGCAAGAATCTTTCGAGAAATGTTCATGGTGTTCCCCCAAATCTGTTTGGCGTCCAATGTGGTCACTTGATATTCGGCCACATCCTGCCTAGGCGCTATGGGGCGAACTACCCACGTGTTGTGCTCAGCGAGGGGCGAAGGCGATGTCTTCCGTGCGCGCAATTCCCCGCTCGATGGCCGCCTTGTCGATGCCCAGAAGCGTGGTGAGCCACATACCATTCTGCACCACCACGATGTCGTCTGCCCGCTCCCTGCATTCTTCAGGCGAAAGTCCTGGAACGGCGTTGCCTATCAAGGCCGCAAGCCCCTGGAGATATCTATCAAAGGCTGCGGCATTGATCTGTGCAAAGCCCTCGTCCGCCTGGGCGAGGGCCCACAAATGGAGGCGGAGGGATAGGTACGGCGTGGTCAGGAGGCTTGGGCTCGCAACCCGACGAAGGGACTCGCGGAGTTGTTGGTCCGGGGTTGATGTGGGCGATGGCTCCACCAGCAGGAGATCGTGTTCTTCAATCTGCTGAAGTACCGCGCGGATCAGGCTCGATTTGTCTTCGAAGTAGTAGTTCACAAGCCCAAGTGCGACGCCGGCTTCACGCGCCACGGCGCGCATATTGATGCCCGAAATGCCGTGGCGGGACAGCAACTCCAGCGCTGCGTCGAGAATGCGCTTCTGCCTGTCAACCTGTTCGCCGGACTTTACGGTGCTTGTACCCATTCGGCCAGACTATTGCGAAACCCTGATCAGCGCATCCCGGCCGTCTACAGGTTCTGTTCTGCGTAAATTCGCAGCGCATCGCGGACGAATGTCGCCCCTGATTCCCCACCGTAGTTGGCCGCGAACCGCGGATCAGCAACGTACATTTCTCCGAGTCCCGTGACGTAACCCTTCACGTCTCCGCCAGGTGCCGCCGTCGGGGTTCCCGGAATGCCGCTGAGCCACTCAACGTGACGCCTCGCCAGGTCCTGCGCCTCGTCGCTATCCGGCGAGACTCCGGATTCGGCGGTCAAAATCCAGTCCGAGCCCAGCTTCTGGACGCGATCTTTCCACTGCTGCTTTTCCTCGGCGCTCATTCCGCGCCACCAGGAATCACCGGCTGCGTAAGCGTCCTTTCCCCAGCGTTCCTCCACCTCGTCCTTGTACTGAGTGTGGTCGAAGCCGTCAAACATGTCCTGTGCCATGTACTTTCCATCCCCTTTCATTGTGTCGATGGTTTGCCGAACGGAGGCGATCTGCCGGGTCAGCCGGTCCTGCTCCTGGGCGAGCCAGTCAAGATGGCTGCTCAGCGCTTTGACAGTGTCCGTCTCACGGTTGAGAACTTCGGCAATGGCTGGAAGGCCAAGCCCTAGTTCCCGTAGCAAGAGGATGCGCTGGAGCTGAACCAAGGCCGGACCGTCGTAATAGCGGTAGCCGTTATGACCGGTCCGGCTTGGCTTCAGCAACCCGATGTCGTCGTAGTGACGCAACGTGCGGCTGGTGGTTCCTGCCATCTTGGCGATTTCCTGGATTGACCAGTCCATTCGTCCCCCGTCCTGTGCTTGTACTTCGACAGTAGGGGTTGACGCTACGTCAAGGTCAAGGGGATGGTTTGACCTCATTCCGAGAGAACTAGTCAGCCAGGATCAGGTAGAGCGCGCGGCGGGTTTCGTCCAGCTTCTCGATGGCAGCTTGACGCTGTTCGTCAGTAGCCGCTGAGCGGAACTGGTGGATGACGCCCATGAGCTTGCCGACGCTTTGGTGGAAGGCCGCTCCGGTGCCGTCCGCCTCGGTGTTCCAGGCATTGGCCAGTTCCTCTTCATGCTCGGCGATGTAGGCCTTGCCATCGTCGGTGAGAGTGAACTCGGTGCGCCGACCTTCGCCGACGGCGACGATCAGTTCCTCGTCCACCAACTGCTGCAGCGTCGGGTAGACGGAGCCTGGGCTGGGGCGCCATGCGCCGGACGTCTTCTCGGCGATGGTCTTGATCAGGCCATAGCCGTTGGACGGAGCCTCGGCCAACAGCGAGAGAATCGCCGCGCGGACGTCTCCGCGGTTGGCTCGGCGTGAACCGCCGGGGCCGAAACCCCTGGGGCCGAAGCCTGGGCCGAATCCGCCGGGTCCGAAACCTGGTCCGAATCCGCCGCCTGGCCCGAATCCGCCGCCGTGTCCGCCAGGGCCGCGTCGGCCTTTGCCGCGATTGAAGCGGCCTCGTCCATGTCCGTGGCCGGGGTGTCCATGTTCGTGATCGAGCTCGGGGAATGAGTTGTCGTGTTCGTTGATGCCTTTCATAGCAGCATCGTCCTTTCGGTTGTTGTTACGCCGAAGGAGTATCGGCGATAGTTAACGATATATCGGTATCTATCGCAACGTCAAGAGTATGTGAGAGAGGGTTGGTGGAAAGGGGGTGGGATGTGAGAGAGGGTCTTAAAGCACGACGGTGGGTGCGGACTTCCTGGGAAGCCGGCACCCGCCGTCGTGGTTTGTTCTGGAAAGCGGTGGTTATTTCCACCACGTATCGAAGATGGTGACCGGGACTGTGCGCTTGTGGCGGGTCCGGAGGTACTTCTGCTCAATGAGTTCCGCTGCGTCCTGGGGGATGTCGCGGCCTTCAAGGTAGTCGTCGATCTGGTCGTACGTAATGCCGAGCTCGTCCTCGTCGGTGCGGCCTGGCTTGTCGTCCAGGAGGTCGGCCGTGGGGACCTTCTCCCAGACACGGGAAGGCGCTCCGAGCTCGGCAAGCAGCGCACGGTTCTGGCGCTTGTTCAAGCCGAACAGCGGCAGGATGTCCGCACCGCCGTCGCCGAATTTCGTGAAGAAGCCCGTCACGGACTCGGCGCCGTGGTCGGTTCCGATCACCAGGTAGTTGTGTTCGCCGGCCAGTGCATATTGGGCGATCATGCGCGCGCGGGCCTTGGTGTTGCCCTTGTGGAAGTCGGAGATCGGGGCGCCGGTGGTCTTCTCGAACTCGTCCTCGAAGCCGTCCACGGCCTGGGAGATGTTGTAGGTCCACTCGGTCTTGGCCTTGATGAAATCAAGGGCAGCCTGGGCGTCGTCTTCGTCATGCTGGATGCCGTAGGGGAGTCGGACCGCCACGAAGTTCGCGTCGACGCCGTCGGCTTCCAGTTCCTCCACGGCCAACTGGGCGAGGCGGCCGGCCAGGGACGAGTCGATGCCGCCCGAAATACCCAGGACGAAGCCCTTGGTGCCCGTCGCTTTGACGTAGTCCTTCAGGAAGGCGACCCGCTTGCGGATCTCCTCCGCGGGATCGATCCGGGGCTGGACGCCCATTTCCTCAATGATCTTGGCCTGGAGTTCGCGCATGTGTTCCACACTAGTCAGCGCGGTCACGAAGGCTCAACCATATTGCACGCGAATGACCCAAGTGACAGTCAGTTGGGGGAGGCCGGGCCCGTGGAGCCGCGCACCGTGAGGTGGGTGGGCATGACGGCCAGGCGTCGGCTGGAGCCGGCATGCAAAGGATCCAGCTGTGCAAGCAGCATGGAGACTGCAACGCGCCCGGCCTGCTCAATGGGTGAGGCCATGGTGGTCAAGGGTGGGTTGCAGAAATCTGCGCCGAAGATGTCATCACAGCCCACGATGCTCATGTCCTCGGGTACCCGGATGCCGCGCTCACGCAGCCGTTGAAGCATTCCGATAGCCAGGAGGTCGTTGAAGACAATGCAGGCGGTTGCGCCCGTGCGGGCTGCGGCGTCCGCGGCTGCCGCACCCGACGTTGTCTTGGGGGTGAAGGGTCCTACCCGCGACGTCGTGAGCCCGCGCTCCCGGCATTCGTCTTCGAAGGTCTTCCATCGTTTGGCATTCGACCATGACGATGCCGGCCCGCCTACGTAGCAAATCCTGGTGTGGCCCAGCGAGCTAAGGTGCTCCAAGGCCTGCACCACCGCGCCCGGGGTGTCGATCATGACCGTTGGCGCATTGGAGGATGACCTGTTGATGGTGACGATCGCCTGCGAGGAGGCTGCTTCCACCAGCTGGGCGTCGGTCAAGCGGGAGGCTGCCAGGATGAAGCCGTCCGCGGTCCGCTGCATCTTGCGGAGTGTGTCGGCCTCCATCTCAGCGGACTCTTCGGTATCCACCAGCAACTGCGTGTAACCCGCAGCTTTGAGCTGGTTCTGCGTGCCCCTGATGATGTCGAAGTAGAACGGGTTGGTGACGTCGGGGACCAGCAGGGCGATGGCGTTGGTCCTTCCGGAGCTTAGGCCCCGCGCCTGCGAACTTGGCACGTAATTCAGTGCGGCCGCGGCCTGCTCGACGCGCTCCCGCGTCACGTGGTTCACCCGGCCGGGATTGGAGAGTGCCCTGGAAACAGTGGAAGTAGCCACACCGGCCAACTCCGCCACGTCGCGGATGGTGGGCACGGGTGCTGCGGTGCGGGCTTTTGAGTCTGCCATGGGGGTAATTGCAACACTTTTGGCAACTTTTGGCAAACGCTTGCCGCATGGATTGCCATCTCCCTAGACTCGACAACGAAGCCCCTGTGACGCACGACACCACCACCTGCGGGCTTGGTATCCAAGGAGGAAACAATGAGGTTTGCACCATCAGCGAAGCTGGCCGCCGTCATCGCCACGGCCGCCCTGGCTTTGACTGCCTGCGGGGGAGGCGGCAGCAGTTCAGACAGCACCGGAGGTGCCGTGGACGGCGCCGGGAAGAAGTTGAGCGTCCTGACCGGGGTGAACAACCAGTACCCCGAGCAGCAGAAGGAGTGGTTCAAGGACATTGCCGCGAAGTTCAAGGCAAAGACGGGGGCGGATGTTGAATTTGAAACATTCGCCTCCGCGAACGATGAACTGACCCGGATCCAGACATCCGTGGTTTCCGGCCAAGGCCCGGACGTCTACAGCCTCGGCACAACCTTCACCCCCACGGCCTACGCCACCAAAGCTTTTGTGACCCTCTCCGATGATGACTGGAAGAAGGTGGGCGGAAAAGACCGCTTCAACCAGGCTGCCCTCGGAATCTCCGGCCCGGACGCCGAGCACATGGCCGGCATTCCCTTTGTCAGCCGCCCGTTCGTCATGGCTTACAACAAAGACCTCCTTGCGGCTGCAGGCATTGAGAAACCGGCCACCACCTGGGATGAACTCGCTGAACAAGCCAAGAAGATGACCAACGCCGGTGCCGGAACGTACGGCCTGGCCACCGGGTACAAGGACAACTTCGACCCCTGGAAGTTCATTTGGGCCATGTCCGTCCAGGCCGGCAACCCGCTGGTGGACGGCGACAAGCTGAAGATGGACGACCCCACCGTCAAGAAAGCCTACGAGACCTACTTCGGCTGGCTCACCAAGGACAAGGTCGTGGATCCGGCAGCGATCGGCTGGAGCAACAGCAACGCCGTGGCGGCCTTCGCGTCCGGCAAGGCCGGCTACCTGATGATGACGACCTCCAGCTCCGTTCCGACCCTGGACAAGTCAGCCATCGCCGGTAAGTACGCCTACTCGATCATGCCCACCACTGCTCCCGGCGAGGCATCGCCCAAGGGCGACGGCGACAAAGCCGCAAGCATCCTCTCCGGCGACAACGTGGTGGTTGCCGACTACTCCCAGCAGAAGGACCTTGCCTTCGCCTACATCGAGCTCATCACTTCCAAGGATGAACAGCTGAACTACCAGAAGATCTTCGGCGAGCTCCCTGCGAACGCCGAAGCCCTGGCCTCCCTGACTGATCCGAAGCTTCAACCCATCGCCGATGCTGCAGGAAAGTCCAAGGCAACTCCGTTTACCGGCGCGTGGGGCGACATCCAGCTGGGTCTCCTGAACGTCACCGTCCAGTCCATCCCGGACCTCGCCAACGGTTCGGTGGATAACGCTGCCCTGGAGTCACGGCTCAAGGACGCCCAGTCCAAGGGCCAAGCCTCCCTCGACCGGGCCGCGAAGTCCTAGGCAGGATCCCCCATGTCCACTGATTCCTTCAGGGAAATGAAGGCCGTCGCCGGCCCGGCTGCCGAAGGGCAGCCGGCCCGGTCCGGCACTGCAGCCCAAGCGTCCGACGGCGGCACGCCGCCGAACGCAGGCACCAGAACCATCCAGCCAGGCGGCCGCAACAAGAAGCCCGCCCGCCGCAAGGGCCTGAGCGAGCGTAACCGTCCACTGTGGATGCTGATCCCCGGCGGCCTCCTGATGTTCGTCATCATCGTGATTCCGCTGTTCCTGGGCATCTACATGTCAGCCCTCAACCTGGACCAGTACACGCTGCGCAAATGGGTCAGCGCCCCCTTCATCGGCTTCGATAACTTTGTTGAGGCGCTGACCGACTCACCGCTGCTGCATTCGGTATGGCTGAGCGTCAGCTATTCGTTGATCGCAATGTTGGTGACCTTGCCGTTGGGAATCGCAGCGGCTGTGGCCACGCAGAACGCGTTCAAGGGCAGGGCACTTGTCCGCTCTATCTTCCTGATCCCCTACGTCCTTCCGTCCTTCGTGGTGGCCACTGTGTGGCGGACCATGTTCCAGCCGGACGGCGTGGTGGACTCGGCATTGGGCGTGTTCGGCATGGATGGTGGCCTGTGGCTCAATGGGCCGCAAACGTATTGGACGCTCATCCTGGTTCAGATCTGGGCTTCCTGGCCGTTCATCTACCTGCTGGCGCTTTCCGGCCTGCAATCCGTGGACCATGAGGTCCACGAAGCCTCGGCCTTGGACGGCGCGCTGTGGTGGAACAAGCTGCGGTACGTCATCTTCCCCTATCTCAAGGGCCCGCTGGCACTGGCGTTCCTGATCGGCATGCTGCACCACATCAACAACTTCACGCTCCCGTTCGTGTTGTTCGGCGTGCCAGCCCCGGCTGACGTCGAAGTCCTTCCGATCCTTACGTACGTCACCAGCTTCCAGAGCTTCCGCTTCGGCCTCAGCGCCGCCATGGCGTTCGTGTCCCTGGTGCTGATCGCCATACCGCTGTTCATCTACCTGCGCGCCGTCAAACTGGACGACGCCGAGACGCCTGGAGGCAAGAAGTGAGCGCATCAACCACCTCCGTTCGCGGCACGGCCAACCGGGGTTCCTCAGGAAGCGCGTTCCGGCCCGGCTCCAGGCGGCAGCATGAAGTGACCCGCCTTCTGCCCGGCCCTATGCTGGCCATCATCCTGACGGTCCTCAGCGCCATTGTGCTGATTCCAGTGGCTTACATTTTCCTGGCCTCGGTGAACTCGGACATCGGCGTGGCCAACGGTGAGTTCTGGCCGTCCACGTTCTCCCTGGAGAACTACACCAAGATCTGGTCCAGCGTCGGCCTCGCCAAAGGCCTTGCCAACAGCGTGCTGGTAGCCGGAGCCACGGCCGTGGTCTCAGCGGCCATGTCGGTGTCCATCGCCTACGTGCTGGTCCGCTACCAGTTCCGCGGCAGGCTTACCATTCTGCGAAGCCTCCTGGCACTGCAGTCTGTACCTGGAACACTCATGGTCCTGCCGGTGTTCGTTCTCTTCTCCTCGGCTGCCAGCTACCTGGGAGTCCAGGTGATCGGAACGCAGTGGGGTCTGTTCATCACCTATCTGACGTTCGCCATGCCGTTCTCCACTTGGGTGATGGTCACCTACCTGCGCGGCCTGCCGCGTGAGCTTGAGGAAGCTGCCAGGATCGACGGCGCCAGCAACCTTGGTGTCCTGGTCCGCATCATCCTGCCGCTTAGCTGGCCTGGAATTGTGGTCTCGGGAATCTTCGCCTTCCTGCTCGGATGGAACGATGTCCTGTTCGCCTCAGTGATGACCAGGCCTGACAGCCAGACGGCGGCAGTGGCCTTGCAGATCTTCGGCGCCTCGCAGGAGGGTGGAGCTATCCCCCTGTACGGCCAAATGATGGCGGCCTCGCTGGTCTGCGCGGCTCCCGTCGTGATTCTTTACCTGATTTTCCAACGTTACCTAGTGGGCGGTCTCACCGCCGGAGGAGTCAAGTAGCAATGACCGGTTCAGCAACAGTGGAGTGGACGCTCTCGGGTTTCGGAGACGAAATCGACGACGACCCCGTGATGCAGATCGCGGTGCTCCAAGCCTTGGGTGCACACCACATCGAGGTCCGCAGCGCATGGGGAACCAACATCGTGGACCTCTCAGCGGAGCAGTTGGGCGAGCTCAAGAAGATCCTGGACACAGCGGGCATGGGGGTCTCCGCCATCGCCTCGCCCATCGGCAAAGTGGACGTCACGCTGCCAGTGGAGCATGAGGTGGAGCGACTGCGTCGTGCAGCCAACGCAGCCCAGGTGCTGGGCTCCCGGTATATCCGCATCTTCTCCTTCTACTACGGGGAAGGCGTTGCCGTGGAGAGCATCCGCGACGACGTCATCGACCGCATGCGCGCACTGGCAACCGTGGCTGAGGAAGCCGGCGTGGTGCTGCTGCACGAAAACGAAAAGGACATCTTCGGAGACACCCCCGATCGCGTGCTGGACATCATCGAATCAGTGGCATCACCGGCACTGAAAGTGGCCTGGGACCCCGCCAACTTCGTCCAGGTGGGCGTCAAGCCCTTCGACGAAGGCTACGCCAAGCTCCGTCCCCACCTCGAGTACCTGCAGGTCAAGGACGCACGGTTCGCCGACGGCGTCGTGGTTCCTGCTGGTGAAGGTGACGGCGACCTGCTGCGTACCGTGGAGGCGCTGAAAGCGGATGGCTTCATAGGCTTCGCGAGCCTGGAACCGCATCTTGCCGGAGCACATGGCCTGGGTGGCTTCTCAGGGCCTACCGCGTTCGGAATGGCAGCCCGTGCCTTTGCCAACGTCGTCAACCAAGCTGGAGTGGAAACCAAGTGAGTACCGAAACGCAGAATCCCGTCCTGAACGTCGCCATCGCCGGCTGCGGAAGCATCGGCCGCACACACGCCGCCTCCGTCGGTGAGCTCCCGGAACTTCGCGTTACCGCGCTGGTGGACGAGATCACGGAAGCCGCCGACGCCCTGGCGCAGCACATCGAGGACAACGGCACCGCCCGCCCGGCCACCTTCCGTAGCCTGGCTGAAGCGTTCGCTGGTGCCGACGTCGATCTTGTCATCATCGCTACCCCCAGCGGACTGCACATCCAGCAAGCGTTGGA
The DNA here is from genome assembly GCF_007786235.1 of Paenarthrobacter nitroguajacolicus. Classification (GTDB taxonomy): domain Bacteria; phylum Actinomycetota; class Actinomycetes; order Actinomycetales; family Micrococcaceae; genus Arthrobacter; species Arthrobacter nitroguajacolicus_A. Next base: position 45,989 of record NZ_VNFK01000019.1, read on the forward strand.
AGTACTCGACGCCGGCAAGCACGTGGTCATCGAAAAGCCGCTGGACGTAAAGCTGGACCGCACAGACCAGATCCTCGCTGCAGCCAAGGCTGCCGAAGCGAAGGGGCTGGTAGCCAGCGTCATCAGCCAGCACCGCTTCGATCCGGCGAGCATCGTGGTGGACCAAGCCAATCGTGCAGGTCGCTTCGGCCGCCTGACGTCCGCCATCGCATCGGTGAGTTGGTACCGCAGCCAGGGCTATTACGATTCCGGCGCCTGGCGTGGAACGTGGGCCATGGATGGCGGCGGGGCCGTGATGAACCAAGGCGTCCACACCGTGGACCTGCTGCTCTGGTTCCTTGGCCGTCCGGTGGAGATCAGTGCCAAAACAGCGCTCCTGGCACACAAGGACGTGGAGGTGGAGGACACTGCAGTGGCCACCGTGACGTTTGAGTCCGGCGCGCTCGCCGTGCTCCATGCCACCACGGCCGCCTATCCGGGACTCACCGTCAGGTTGCAGGTCATGGGCAGCAAGGGTTCTGCCGTGATCGACAATGACAACCTTGAGTACTTCCATGCGGCAGGTTCGGACGAGGAGACGCAAAGCGGACCCATGGGCCTTCGCGGTGCGGGCAACCAGGCTGAGGCGGAACTGGCCAAGCTTGCTGAACCACCCGTGCAGACCAACCTTGATCCAACCCTTTACCCGGCGGGCCACATCCGTCAGTACCGGGATGTGGTGGACGCCATCCGGAACGGCAGGCCAGCGGGCGTCACCATCCAGGATGCCGTCACGGCACTGGCCACAGTGCGCGCGCTCTATGTCTCGGCCACGCTGGGCCGCCCCGTGCTCATCGCCGATGTGGTTGCGGGCAAGTACAACGACGTTGAGGTGCGCACCGGCAACGGCCACCTCGAGGAGGTCACGGCATGAAATTCTCCGTCTTCACGGCCTCCACACCGGAATGGACTCCGCAGGAAGCAGCCTCGGAGCTGGCAGCCCAGGGCTGGCACGGCATCGAATGGCGGGTCACGGATCAGGCCGATGCCCCGGAGCCTGGTTTTTGGGCAGGGAACAAAGCCACCTGGCCCATGACGGGGCTTGAGGACTCCCTTCCGGAGATCGCCCGGCTCACCTCGGAGGCAGGACTTGAGTACTCCGGGTTGGGCGGCTACGCGCGCTGCGACAACCACGACGGCGTTGAAAGGGTCCTGGCTGCCACGGCCGCCTTGGGTGCCCGCCAGGTCAGGGTCAACGTCCTGCCGTTGGGCAATTCCAGCATGGGGGGCGGCGAGCCCAGCGGCTTGTCCTACCCTGAGCTGTTTGCGGCCACCCGGGAACACTACGAGTGGGTGGCCGAACGCGCCGCGCACCACGGAGTCAAGGCGCTGGTGGAGCTGCACCACGGCACGGTGACGGCCTCGGCATCATCGGCCCGCAGGCTCCTGGAAGGCCTGGACCCGCAGCACGTTGGGGTCATTCATGACCTGGGCAACCTGTTGATCGAAGGCTGGGAATCACCTTTGCCCGCCCTCCAGCTGCTGGGACCGTATCTTGCCCACATCCACGTCAAGAATGCCCGGTGGGTCCGCACGGAGGAACGTGACGAAGCCGGAGCCGCTGTTTGGGTGAACGAGTGGGCGCCGCTGGCCGAAGGGCAGGGGAGCGTCCTGGGCTACTTCAAAGCCTTGGCCGAGGTGGGCTACGACGAATGGGTGACAGTAGAGGACTTCTCCACGGACGTTCCGCTCACCGCACGCACCGCCGAAAATCTGCAGTACTTGCGCCGGGTAGCAGAGCTGGCCGGACTGTCAGTTCCGGCCAGTGCCGATCTCTCCGCCGGTTCCATCCCGAAAGGCTGACAATGTCCCATTCCCTTGCCACCCATCCCGACCGCCTCCTTCCAGCGGACCCGGGGACGCGCAGCATCGCCCGCTCCCTGCTGGAACGCGTCCAGGACCTGCCCATCATCTCCCCGCACGGACACGTGGATGCTGCTGTCATCGAACAGAACACGCCGTTCCCGGATCCCGCGGCGCTGCTGGTCTCCCCGGACCACTACGTCACGCGACTGATCCATGCATCGGGAGTCCCGTTGGATCAGCTGCAGCCCGGCAACGCCGCGCCACGCGAGATCTGGCGGCAGTTCTGCGCCGCGTGGCCCTTGTTCGATGGCACCGCCTCCGGGTACTGGCTGCGGACGCAGTTCGAGTCGGTCTTCGGGTGGCAGGGCGAATTGTCCGCGGAGGCGGCGGACGCAAGCTTCGATGCCATTTCAACCAAGCTGGCGGAGCCCGGGTTCCGGCCCCGGGAGTTGTTCAAGGACTTCAACATCGAAGTCCTCGCCACCACGGATGATCCCTTGGACAATCTGGAAAGCCACCGGGCCCTTGCGGAGGACCCGTCCTTCCACGGTCGCGTGCTGCCGACCTTCCGTCCGGACGCCTACATCAATATCGCCCACCCGTCGTGGACAACCAACGTGGAGCGGCTCATCTCCGAGGCGTCCGACGGCGGCACAGGCTACCGGGGGTACATCAGCGCCCTGGAGAATCGCCGCCGCTACTTCGTGGACCATGGTGCGGTCTCCGCAGACCACGGAGTCAAGACCCCTGCGACGCTGAAACTGGACCAAGCCGACGCGGAGGCATTGTTCCAGAAGGCCCGTTCCGGCGAGGCCACAGCCCAAGACCGCAACGTGTTCGAAGCCCACATGATGTATCAAATGGCGCGGATGTCCGTGGAGGATGGCTTGGTCATGACCATCCACCCGGGCTCTTTCCGCAACCACCACCAGCCCACTTTCGAAGCCTTCGGGGCGGACACCGGCCACGATATCCCCGTCGCAACCAACTACACGGAGGCCATCCGCCCGTTGCTGCAGGATTTCGGCACCGCCAAGGACTTCCATTTGGTGCTGTTCACCTTGGACGAGACGGTTTTTTCACGCGAACTTGCCCCGCTGGCAGGCTTCTACCCCTCGGTCTACATAGGGGCGCCCTGGTGGTTCCTTGACGCTCCGGATGCCATGCTCCGGTTCCGCTCAGCCGTCACGGAAACCGCGGGCTTCTCCAGGTCATCCGGGTTCATCGATGACACCAGGGCCTTCTGTTCCATCCCCGCGCGGCACGACGCTTCACGGAGGATCGAAGCGTCTTTTCTCGCGCGTCTGGTAGCGGAGCACCGCATCAGCGACGATCGCGCGCATGAGCTGATTGTCGACGTCGTGGACTCCTCACCTCGAAGGGTCTTCAAACTGTGAACAGCCACCAGACGCCGCCACGGCTGGGTCGCAGTGAGTCCCAGCCCACGCCGCCCATCCGCATCGTCCATCTCGGCTTGGGTGCGTTTCATCGCTCCCACCAGGCTTGGTACACCCAGCACGCAGGCGACTCGGCAGACTGGGGGATCGCCGCATTCACTGGTCGGCGGCCCGACGCCGCTGAAGTCCTCGCAGAGCAGGGTGGCCTGTTCACATTGGTGGAAAGGTCGGGCAGCGGCGACTCATTCGAGGTGGTGGGCAGCATTGTGGAGGCCGTTGACGGGGCCGACGTCGGAAGGTTGTCGGAGCTTGTGGCGGCACCCAGCACCGCGGTCATCACGCTCACCATCACGGAAGCCGCCTACGCTGCGGGCGCGGCAAGCCATGGGACAACGTCGACGCCGCTCGCCAGGTTGGTGACGGCCCTCGCCGCCCGCAGGGATGCCGGCAGCGGAGCGATCGCCGTGGTCAGCTGCGACAATCTCGCGGAAAACGGCGATGTGACGCGCGCCGCGGTGGGCGCCCTCGCCGAGGCGACGGACCCGGCCCTTGCTGTGTGGATCGACCAAAACGTGAGCTTCGTGAGCACCTCGGTGGACCGCATCACGCCCCGAACCACGGAAGCAGACCTTGCCGTGGTTGCCCAGGCCTGCGGCTACCGGGACGCGGCGCCGGTGGTTGCCGAGCCGTTCCATAACTGGATCCTGAGCGGTGATTTCCCTGCCGGCAGGCCCCGTTGGGAGGATGCGGGCGCAGTGTTCGTGGACGACATTGAACCGTACGAGAATCGCAAACTGTGGCTGCTCAACGGCGCCCATTCGATCCTGGCCTATGCGGGGCTGGTCCGGGGCCACTCCACCGTGGCGGAGGCGCTGTCCGATGACCTCTGCCGGGACGCTGTGGAAGCCTTCTGGGACGAAGCTGCCCGGCACCTGTCCGATGATGCGCTGGACATCCCGGCGTATCGACAGGCTTTGTTGGAACGTTTCGGTAATTCCCGGATCGCCCACCACCTAACCCAGATCGCGATGGACGGAACCACCAAGCTGCGCATGCGTGCCTGGCCCGTCCTGGCCGCCGAACGTGCCGCGGGCCGCTCCGGGGACGGCGCGGCCCGAATGATCGCGGCCTGGATCGCGTACTTGTCCTGCACCACCGACTTTCACGACCCACTGGCCGCCACGATGCAGGACGCCAAAAACCTCGACGGCGAGCACCGTACCGCTGCGTTGCTGGCACTCATCAGCGCCGAGCTGGCTGACGACGCGGCCGTTGTTTCACAGATTCACCGGCAGCTCGACTCGTTTGCCGCCACCACCCACGCCTAGACCTACCGGAAGGACTCCGTCACCATGAAAATCATTGCCGCTGACGTCTTCGTGACCAGCCCGTCCCGCAACTTCGTCACCTTGCGCATCACCACCGAGGATGGTGTGACGGGCATTGGAGACGCGACGCTGAATGGCCGTGAACTCGCCGTCGCCGCGTACCTCAAGGAACACGTGGCCCAGCTGCTCATCGGCAAGGATCCACACCGGATCGAGGACACCTGGCAGTTCCTTTACCGCAGCTCCTACTGGCGCCGCGGTCCCGTGACCATGGCGGCGATTGCCGCCGTCGACATGGCTCTGTGGGACATCAAGGGCAAGGTGGCCGGCATGCCCGTCTACCAGCTGCTGGGCGGTGCTTCCCGCAACGGTTTGCGCGCCTACGGCCATGCTTCGGGTGCGGACATTCCGTCCCTGTTCGACTCCGTGCGCGAACACCTGGAACTGGGCTACAAGTCCATCCGCATCCAGACGGCAGTCCCCGGCATCAAGGCCGTCTACGGTGTTGCCGCCCAGGCCCAGGCCTCGGGCGAACGGTACGACTACGAGCCCGCCGGCCGCGGCAACTTCCCGCTGGAAGAGGACTGGGACACCCGTGCCTACCTGCGCCACCTGCCCACCGTTTTCGAGGCTGTGCGCAACGAGTTCGGCCCGGAAATCCCGCTGTTGCACGATGGCCATCACCGCATGACACCCATCCAAGCCGCCAAGCTCGGCAAGGCCCTTGAACCGTACGACCTCTTCTGGCTGGAGGACTGCACCCCGGCCGAAAACCAGGAAGGCCTGCGCCTGGTCCGCCAGCACACCACCACCCCGCTGGCCATCGGCGAAATCTTCAACACCGTATGGGACTACCAGACCCTCATCAAGGAACAGCTGATCGACTACGTCCGCGCGGCCTCCACCCACTTCGGCGGCATCTCCCCGCTGAAGAAGGTCATGGACTTCGCGGCCCAGTACCAGATCAAGTCGGGCTTCCACGGCCCCACGGACATCTCTCCGGTGGGCTTCGCCGCCCAACTGCATGTGGGCCTGGCTATCCACAACTACGGCATCCAGGAATACATGCAGCACTCGGACAAAACCAACGAGGTCTTCCAGCAGTCCATGACCTTCAAGGACGGCTACCTGCACCCGGGCGATAATCCCGGTATTGGCGTCGAATTCAACGAGGAAGCCGCCGCCGCCTTCCCGTACCAGCAGGCGTACCTGCCCTACAACCGCCTCGTGGACGGCACTGTTCATGATTGGTGATGTGAACCTTCGCCACCACATCGTGGTGATGGGTGTGGCCGGCTGCGGCAAGAGCACTATTGGTGCCGCCCTTGCCGCGCGTCTTGGTGCTGAATTTCTCGACGGCGATTCGCTGCACCCCCAGGCGAACATCGACAAGATGGCCTCGGGTACTCCGCTGAACGACGACGACCGCGCACCTTGGTTGGCCGAGATCGGACGGCGATTCACGGCGTCGAACGTTGTTCTTGTCATCGCGTGCAGCGCGCTCAAGCGCGCCTACCGGGACATCATCCGGGCCGGCGACCCTTCCGTTGTCTTCGTGCACCTGCACGGCACGCGGGAGCTGTTGAACGAGCGCATGAATTCCCGGCCCGGGCACTTCATGCCGGCCTCGCTGCTGGACTCGCAGCTGGCGACGTTGGAGCCACTGCAGGGCGACGAGAACGGGGTAGTGGTGGATATTGCGAAGCCAGTAGAAGACATCGTGAACGAGGTAAGCCCGGTTCTCAGCCGGGCGCTGCTCTAGGCCTCGGTCCGCGAAGCCCGGTACCGCCCACAAGGCCGTGCCGGGCTTTTCTTCGTCCAGGGCGTATTCGCGGAGACAATTGTGAACGCTAACAACGTTACAAGTCAAGGGTTTCGGTGGTGGGCGCCGGCTGCAATCATTTCGTGATCCACAGCACTTGACCGACGGTATTGTTAGCGTTCACAATGGCATTCGCATCACCTTTTCATGGCATGTGCCGCCCCCAGCTCACAGGCCACCCAGCTTTACCGTGCCGGACGCGCAGATGCTCCGGCTGCATCAGAGTTCGCGGCAATGCTGCCGCGGAAGGAGAGCAACGTGAGATTGAAGAAACTCCTGGGCGCCGTAGCGGTTGTCCTTACCTTGACCGTGGGAGCCACGGGCTGCGGCAGCCGCGGAGGCTCAGCCGAGTCCAGCAGTACGGCGAATCCCAGTGACTCGTTGGTGGGCATCTCCATGCCCACGCAGACATCGGAGCGTTGGATCGCTGACGGCGCCAACGTTGAGAAGTCGCTGAAGGACCTCGGCTACAAGACGGACCTCCAGTTCGCCAACGATGACATTCCCACGCAGGTTTCCCAGATTGAGAACATGCTGACCAAGGGCGCGAAAGCCCTCATCATCGCCGCCATCGATGGCACCACGCTCACCGACGTCCTGGCCAAGGCCAAGGAGCAGAACGTCAAGGTCATCGCCTACGACCGTCTCATCAACGGAACCCCGAACGTGGACTACTACACCACGTTCGACAACTACACCGTGGGCGTCCAGCAGGCCACCTCGCTGCTGACCGGCCTGGGCCTGGTGGATGCAAGCGGCAAGAAGGTTGAGGGCAAGGGCCCGTTCAACGTTGAGCTGTTCGCGGGCAGCCCGGACGATAACAACGCCAACTTCTTCTGGACCGGCGCCATGGATACCCTCAAGCCGTACATGGATGCGGGCACGTTGAAGGTCCCCAGCGGCCAGACCAAGTTCGAGCAGGCAGCCATCCTCCGCTGGCAGGCACCCGTAGCCCAGAAGCGCATGGAAGACATCCTCACTTCGGCGTACAGCTCCGGCACCAAATTGGACGGCGTGCTCTCCCCGTATGACGGCCTGTCCATCGGCATCATCTCCGCACTGACAAGCACCGGCGGCTACTCCACCGGAAACCTGCCCGTGGTCACCGGCCAGGACGCAGAGAAGGGCTCCGTGAAGTCAATCGTCGCCGGCGAGCAGTACTCCACGATCTTCAAGGACACCCGCCAGCTCGGCGCGCAGGCCGTGAAGATGGTTGACGCAGTCCTCAAGGGGACCGAGCCGGAAACCAACGACACCAAGACCTACAACAACAAGGTCAAGGTTGTGCCGGCGTTCCTCCTGAAGTCCGTCATCATCACCAAGGACAACTTCCAGAAAGAGCTCATCGATTCGGGCTACTACAAGGAATCCGACGTCAAGTAACACCTCTGTGGCCCCACCGTGCTGTTCTTCACCGTCCAGCGCGGCGGGGCCGCAGTCTCCCCAGAGCCTCCGAGTCCTCGGCGCGGCCAAGTTTCAACCAGTCAGCGGGAATTGACGATGAACGTACCCATTCTTCAAATGCGAGGAATCACCAAGACCTTCCCCGGGGTTAAAGCCCTCCAGGACGTCACCCTGGACGTCAACCGAGGTGAGGTTCACGCCATCTGTGGTGAGAACGGAGCCGGGAAATCAACCCTCATGAAGGTGCTGTCCGGCGTCTACGCGCACAACACCTTCGACGGCGACATCCTCTTCGAGAACGAACCCTGCGAATTTTCCAGCATCACGGACAGCGAAAAGCGCGGCATCGTGATCATCCACCAGGAACTGGCCCTGAGCCCGTACCTTTCCATTGCCGAGAACATCTACCTCGGCAACGAGTTGGCCAAGAACGGCTGGGTGGACTGGCGGAAGACCAACCTGGAAGCAGCCAAGCTCCTGGCGCGCGTAGGGCTCAGCGAAAACCCTGTGACACCAATCCAGCACATCAGCGTCGGCAAGCAGCAACTGGTGGAGATTGCCAAGGCACTCTCCAAGGAAGTGAAGCTCCTCATCCTGGATGAGCCCACGGCCGCCCTGAACGACGAAGACTCCGATCACCTGCTGGACCTCATCCTGCACCTCAAGGGCCAGGGCGTTACCAGCATCATCATCAGCCACAAGCTCAACGAGATCCGCAAGGTGGCCGACGCCGTCACCATCATCCGGGACGGCAAGTCCATTGAGACCCTGCGGCTCGACCAAGGCCAGATCACCCAGGAACGCATCATTCGCGGCATGGTTGGCCGCGACCTCGAAAGCCTCTATCCGGACCGAACCCCGAACATCGGCGAGGAAGTCCTCCGCATCGAGGACTGGACAGTCCAGCATCCCCAGGACCATTCCCGCATGGTGGTGAACAATGCCAGCCTCAACGTCCGCAAGGGCGAAGTCGTAGGCCTTGCAGGACTCATGGGTGCCGGCCGGACCGAGCTGGCCATGAGCGTCTTTGGCCGGACCTACGGGCGGGCGGTTTCGGGCAAGGTCTACAAATACGGGGAAGAAATCAACACTTCCACCGTTTCCGACGCCATCGAGCACGGGATCGCCTATGCCACCGAGGACCGGAAGCACTACGGCCTAAACCTCATTGAGGACATCAAGCGCAACATCTCCATGGCCGCACTGAACAAGCTGGCCAAGCGCGGCTGGGTGGATGGGAACCAAGAGACTACCGTAGCCAACCACTACCGCAAGAGCATGAACATCAAGGCTCCTTCCGTCGCTGCCATTACCGGCAAGCTCTCGGGTGGAAACCAGCAAAAAGTGGTGCTGAGCAAATGGATGTTCTCGGATCCGGATGTCCTGATCCTGGACGAACCCACCCGCGGAATCGACGTCGGCGCCAAGTTTGAGATTTACACGATCATCGCGGAGCTCGCAGCTGCCGGGAAGGCCGTCATTGTGATCTCCTCCGAGCTCCCGGAGCTCCTGGGCATCTGCGACAGGATCTACACGCTGTCCGCGGGCCACATCACCGGCGAGGTCCCCATCGCCGAAGCCACCCAGGAAACCCTCATGCACTTCATGACCAAAGAGAAGGAATAGCGAACATGTCCGCCCTACGAGAATCCCTTGGCTTCCTCACAAGCCGCCTCCGCCAGGTTGGCATCTTCGTCGCCCTGATCCTGATCGTCATCCTCTTCCAGGTCCTGACCGACGGCATCCTGTTACAGCCGCAGAACGTCACCAACCTGGTGGTCCAGAACAGCTACATCCTGATCCTCGCCATTGGCATGGTGATGGTCATCATCGCCGGGCACATCGACCTCTCTGTCGGTTCCATCGCCGGTTTTATTGGAGCTGTGGCCGGTGTGATGATCGTCCACTGGGGGTGGGCGTGGTGGCTCGCCATCCCGGCCTGCCTCCTTGTCGGTGCCTTGGTAGGTGCGTGGCAGGGCTATTGGATTGCGTATGTGGGCATACCGGCTTTCATCGTCACCCTTGCGGGCATGCTGATCTTCCGGGGCCTGACCTTGATCACGCTCAAGAACCAGCAGATCACCCCGTTCCCCAACGAGCTGCGCGCCCTGGGCGGCGGCTTCCTGCCGGACATCTCCGGTGGTACTTCGGTCCTTGAATGGTTGACCGTCATCCTGGGCGTCGGCGGCACAGCTGCCATCCTCTTCCAGGCGCTGAAGGAACGCCGGGTCCGCCGCAAGTTCAACCTGGAAAATGAGCCGATGGCCTGGTTCGCCGTCAAGAACGGCTTCATCGCCGTGTTGATGCTGATCATCACGTTCCTGCTGGCCAGCTACCGAGGCACCCCCATCGTCCTGATTGTCCTGGCCGTCCTCGTGATCGTTTACTCGGCGTTGATGAACAACAGCATCTTCGGCCGTCACACGTACGCGATTGGTGGCAATCTCCACGCGGCTGAACTCTCCGGCATCAAGACCAAGAAAGTCACCTTCCGCCTGTTCGTCAACATGGGTGTCCTGGCGGCTTTGGCCGGGCTGGTGTTCACGGCCCGCCTCAACTCGGCGCAGCCAGCTGGTGGCACGGGCTTCGAGCTCGACTCCATCGCCGCCGCCTTCATTGGTGGTGCAGCTGTCCAGGGCGGCATCGGTACCGTGGCCGGAGCAATGATCGGCGGCCTGATCATGGGCGTCCTGAACAACGGCATGTCCATCCTTGGCCTGGGCACGGACTACCAGCAGCTCATCAAGGGCCTGGTGCTCCTGCTCGCCGTTGGCTTCGACATCTTCAACAAGAACCGGACCGGTGCCGGTGGGGGCTCCTCCATGGGGCGCCGTTTCAAGTGGAAGACCACGCCTCCGGCAACCGAGGCGGCTCCGGCCGCCAAGGGTGAGCCCGTCGGCGTCGAAGCGAAGTAGTCTCCGGTGTCCCGAGGGGGAGGGGCCAGACCGCCGGTGATGGGCGACGTCGCCAAGTTGGCGGGTGTCTCGCACCAGACCGTCTCGCGCGTCCTGAACCACCATCCGAACGTCAGCGGAAAAACCAAGGAGCGTGTGGAGTCCGCCATCGCAGTCCTCGGGTACCGCCGCAATACGGCCGCTCGCAGCCTGGTCACCCGACGGTCCCGAACCATCGGGGTCCTGGCCTGCGAGACCGGCCAGTTCGGACCTGCCAACACCCTTTTGGGCGTTGAACAGGCAGGCAGGGAAGCCGGCTATTTCGTCAGCATCGCAAACCTCAGGGAAGTGACCGGTGACAGCGTCAACGACGCCATTGCCCATTTCCGGAATCAGTCCGTGGACGGCATTGTCATCCTGGTTCCGCATCCGGACGTTCTGGCGGTCCTGCGGGAGGTCGCCGTTCCCGTTCCCATAGTGGCAGTAGGCGCCGGCGCGGGTAACCAACTCACCGGCGCCTCGCTCGACCAACGGTTGGGAGCCCGGCTGGCGGTGGAGCATCTGATGAAGCTCGGGCACCGTCATATTGCCCACATTTCGGGACCGCCGCATTGGATTGACGCCGCCGAGCGCATCAAGGGATGGCAGGAAGCGCTCGGCGACGCCGGTCTTGAAGCCAACGTCCTCCTACAGGGCGCATGGGATGCTGCGTCCGGGTACCGCGCCGGGTTGGCACTGGCCAACCACCCCGCCATCACGGCAGTCTTCGTCGCGAACGACCAAATGGCCGTAGGCGTCCTCCGCGCCGTGCAGGAAGCCGGACGCCAGGTGCCGGGAGACATCAGCGTGGTTGGCTACGATGACCAGCCCGAAGCGGAGTTCTTCATGCCGCCGCTGACCACCGTCAAACAGGACTTCGAAGAACTTGGACGCCGTTGCATGGAAGCAGTGCTGCGGGAACTGGAAGGAGAAGGAGCAAACGGGGAGCAGATCGTGAAACCCCGCTTGGTCATCCGCTCCACAACGGCGTCCCCTGCGCTCCACTAAACTAGAAGCCATGACTTCCTCGCCTGACACCGCAGCTGCCCGTGCCCGCCTTCTTGAACTCATCAAAGAACTGGCGGTGGTCCGCGGCAAGGTAATCCTCTCCAGCGGCAAGGAAGCCGACTACTACATCGACCTCCGCCGCATCACCTTGCACCACGAGGCCTCCAAGCTGGTGGGTCAGGTCATGCTGGCAATGATCGACGACGCCGGCGTTTCGGTTGAGTGCGCCGGCGGACTCACCATGGGTGCCGACCCCGTCGGAACCGCTGTGATGCACGCTGCTGCCGACGCCGGCCGTGCCGTGGACGCGTTCGTTGTGCGTAAGGCCCAGAAGTCGTACGGCATGGGCCGCCAGGTGGAAGGCCCCTCCGTTGAGGGCCGCAACGTGGTGGTCCTCGAGGACACGTCCACCACCGGCGGGTCCGCGCTGACCGCCGTCGAGGGTGTCCGCAAGGCCGGTGGAAATGTGGTGGCCGTCGCCGTGATCGTTGACCGCAACACGGGCGCCAAAGAGAAGATCGAAGCCGAAACCGGCGTTCCGTACCTCTTCGCTTTCGGCAAGGACGAACTGGGCCTCGACTAAAAGTTTGTGCCCTGAAGGACGCATCTTACGGGCATTGGCTGTACGCAGTCTCCGGGGCTGTAAGGCACTGCCCGTGAAGCCTATGCTTGCTGCGTGGACGTTCAAGTAGGGAAACTCCCGGCACCGCCGGAGGTGAACGAAAACCTCCCCACGCCGGTGTCTCCGGAGCCGCAGAAGGCCGAGGATCCGGGCTCATGGGCCCGGATCCTGCCTTACGCTGCCCGGCTCAAGAAGACGTCCCGCCGTAACTTCCTCATCACCGCCGGAGCTTCCGCTGCGCTTGCCGGGGACATGCTTTTCACCCGGCGCGTACAGGCCGAACGGCGCTCCACCAAGATCCTCCGAGTCCCGGACCCCTACTCGGATTTGTATTTCCCCAAGGCCAGCTGGTTCCTGTTCCCCGGGTACAAAACCAGCTGGGAGGAGGGGCAGTGGATCCTGAACTCCCTGCGTCCCGCCCTGCATCAGCGTGGCCGCCTTGCCGCCGTCGGATATTCCAACCTGGGACTGGACGTTGACGAGGTCGTCCGCGAAATCATTCTTCACGTCCGCGAGCTGGAACTGGAGAAGCTGTACTTCTACGGCCACAGTTTCGGCGGAATGCTCGCCACCCAGGTGGCCGCCCGACTTTTGGAACTGCATGGGGTGGAGACGCAGCTGATCGTCCTGGATTCGAGCCCTTTCAGCCGGGCGGACGTCCTCGACCAGAGCTGGTTCGACGGCGTGGTGTTCCTTTACGAGAATGGCTTCCGCATTCCGTCGGTGCTGCGCGGCGGCTATGAGCTGGGGGAGCGGGTGGTCCATAAGGACGAGCGCACGTGGCGGCAGATCCTGGACCAAAGCCTTGAACAACTCTCGCCGATCGCTCCTTCCAGCGTGCTGATCCAGACGGAATCTGCCTACATCTACCATTTTGATGGCCTGCGGTTTGCCGGAAAGATCGGCGGTGCCAGGATGGCGTTCCTCGGTAACTCCAAGGACGGCACTGTGGACTACGAGTCTGCTCGAGCCGGATGGAGCAAGGTCTTCGGGGCCAACATGGCGCTGCCCACGCTCAGCACCGAGGGCGCCAGGCCCGCGCACGCCAGCCCGCAATGGAACGGTGGCGTGTACCGGCCCTTGCTGGAGCGGGTCCAGGATGAGCTTGAGCCCTTGCCGCCGGAGCCCGCGGAGCCGTCTTACCAAGAGCCGAACGGCAAGATCATCCGGCCGGCCTAGGTACCGCTAGGTGCCACTGCCCAGCGATTTAACCTCGACGGCGGTGAGGCCCGCCTCTCGCAGGAAGCTGTGAACGTCCCCGTACTCGCGTGCGAAGCCGGCCAGGAAATGGCGCATCGCAGCTTCGGGGCTCTGCAGGATCATGAGGTCCGGGCTGAAATACTCTGCCGGTGTTGAAGGGACGCTCAGGCGCCACGTTTCTGCCATGACCTCCAGGACATCGGGAAGGTTGGCCGTGGTGGCAGCGTAGTCCGCCACTACGTCGTCTTCGGTTCCGCCGGTTGCGAGCAGTCCGATGGCCGAAATAACCCCTGTCCGGTCCTTGCCCAACGAACAATGCACCAGCGTGCGTTTGCCGCGGGCAACAGGACGCAGGGCGTCGGCCACCCACTGGGGCCGGATCCGGACCCACCCCAGATACAGCTCACCAAGGTCCTCGGCCGTCTCTACGGCTTGGAGCGAACCGGCGATGGCGTTGGGGTCCAGAGGGTTGTGAATGAGTTCGACGGCGGGCGGGACGACGGCGGGCGGGACGACGGCGGCAGACGCGCCGGCGTCGTGCTTGCTCAAGTCCGAACCGCCGGCGCCGTCGGCAACCAGCCACGGAACCAGCGACCGCTCAAGCTCGCTCCGCAAGTCCATGATGGCCTGGATGCCGTGCTCCGCCAGGAAGCCCGACGTTGCAGCGGCATCCAAACCGAACGGCTGGCTCCCCCTGAGTATCCGGCCGCCGGCCAAGGGACGCAGATTGAGCACAGCCATTGTTCTGTCCTTTAGATCTGGCTCTTGAGGTCGGCCACGGAGTTCAGGATCTGGTTGGGCCGGAACGGGAAGGACACAATTTCCTCGCGCTGCGTGATACCGCTGAGCACCAGGACCGTGTGCAGGCCCGCTTCCATGCCGGCCACGATGTCCGTGTCCATGCGGTCGCCGATCATGGCGGTGGTCTCGGAGTGGGCGTCGATCTGGTTCATTGCGGAGCGGAACATCATGGGGTTCGGCTTGCCCACGATGTACGGCTCGCGGCCGGTAGCCTTGGTGATCATGGCAGCGATGGCGCCGGTTGCCGGCATGGGGCCGTCCTTGGAGGGGCCGGTTGCATCCGGGTTGGTGGCAATGAAGCGGGCACCGGCCAGGATGTGGCGGACGGCCATGGTGATGGCCTCGAAGGAGTAAGTACGGGTTTCGCCGAGCACCACGAAGTCGGGGTCGGTGTCCGTGAGGATGAACCCGGCCTCGTGCAGCGCGGTGGTGAGGCCAGCTTCGCCGATGGTGTAGGCGCGGTTGCCCGAATCCGAGGACTGGACCTGGTCCTTAAGGAACTGCGCCGTGGCCAGGGCAGAGGTCCAGATGTTCTCTTCCGGGACTTCCAGGCCGGACGCACGGAGGCGGGCTGCGAGGTCGCGCGGGGTGAAGATGGAGTTGTTGGTCAGCACCAGGAAGCGCTTGGACGTATCCACCCAGCGCTGGATGAGTTCAGCTGCGCCGGGGATCGCCTGGTTTTCATGGACCAGGACGCCGTCCATGTCCGTGAGCCAGCATTCGATTTCGTGGCCGTTGCGGTAAACGGACGCGGACGTGTGGGGCGTGGATTCTTCTGCCATATTTGCCTCCGGCTGGGGTTGTTCATGCACTGCCACCCAGTCTTTCATCAATCCGCGCCCTTAACATCCTGGAATCCCGCGTATGTGGGTAGTTCTGCCCATGCCGATATCTGCTGTGACTTGCCTTTGGCGCCCAGTGCCCCACTAGGCTTGGGGCGGCGCTGGTGTGCCACCACCGTGGGTCGGGGGATCGACATGGTGGATTTTTCGTGTCGCCAGCGCTTCAGTAGGTCCCCACTTACGCATTTGAAAGGGCCTGCCATGAGCAATAACAACGGAGCGCCGCAGCCTCCCTACAACCCGGATGGCGTGCCGCAGCCTCGCTACGACACCGGCCAGGAGCCGTACCGCCAGTACCAGCCGGGCCAGACCCAGCCCATCTACCAGCCGGAAGCACAGCAGCCGGCCCGGCCTCCGGAAGGCCAGACCGAGGCCTTGCCTTCGCAACCGGGATTCCCCCCACCGGGCGGTCCCTACCCGGGCCAGCCCGGCGAACCCGGCGGATCGGGCCAGCCCGGCTATCCGGGCGGTCCCTACCCGGGCCAGCCCGGCGGGCCCGGCCAGAACCCGGGTGACCACAACAAGAAGTCACTGTTCCTCATCCTGGGTGGCGTGGCCGTCGTCGTGATTATTGCGCTGGTAGTTGCGTTCACATGGCTGATCCCGGCGATGACCAAGCCCGTGGCTGTTGAGTCGCCGTCGGTGACGTCCTCGGATGCCGCCTCGGATGCCGCCACTGAGCCTTCTGCGGATCCCTCCACCGAGGCTGAGCCTTCCGGTGACGCGTCGGCGTCCACCGACATCCCGGCCGGGGCCATCCCCTTGCCCGCTGGTTGGGACGGGTTGGCTGGCCCCAGCAACGTTCCGGCTGATGGCGATCCGCTGTTCAGCAAATGGGTGACGGGGGAATCGTCCTTCCAGTACTTGGCCGAGTGGACCCACGACGAGTCGTTCGGCATCACCAAGGACCCGACATCCGGCGAGGAAATCCAGAAGAAAGCCCAGGGCACTGTTGAGACCGACGGTGACGGTATAGCGCTCGCCTACGCCTTCTTTGCGGAGTCGGACGAGGGCAAGTTCGGCAAGGACCCGAAGGAGGTCCAGGCAGCCATCAAGGACATCGAAACCCGATACAAGGGCATGACAGCCACTGAACTGCCGCAGAACCTGGTGGGCCACAAGTGCACCTCCGACTTCAAGACCTCCATGCCGGAAATCCGTGAGTTCCGCCGGGGCGAGGCCGTGGTGATCGCATTCACCTGCACCAACGCCCGTGGTGAAGCCATCCAGGCAGTGAACCTCTTCTCGGTGACGCCATGGGGAACCCCCCAAATGCTGGGCGTCAGCGGACACAAGACGTACTGGGACGCGCACCCGGGGCTCTTCGAACAGTTGGGTAACTCCTACCGCATCAACAAGTGGAAGATGGTCTAGGAGCCCGCACTCCAGCGGGCCACGGGCTCAATCGGGCCACGGGCTCAATCGGGGCACGGACTCAAGCGGGGAAACGGCAGGGCTAAAGTTGAGGGGTGACTGACCTACCCCCCAACACAGCCCTGCCCGCCCCTGCCGTGTCCCAGGAGGGGACCACCGCAGAAGGCGAGGCCGAAGCGAAGGCGGAGGTCGGCGTCGGGCCTTGGGAAGGCGACTGGCCCGTCGGCGAACACTGGGACCCGGATCTGTTGCGGGACGGCGACCGCCGGAACGTCGTGGACCAGTACCGCTATTGGAAGCACGATGCGATCGTGGCGGACCTGGACTCCAAGCGCCACGATTTCCACATTGCCATTGAGAACTGGCAGCACGACCTCAACATCGGCACGGTGGTGCGCACGGCCAACGCTTTCCTGGCCAAGGAGGTCCACATTATTGGTCGACGGCGGTGGAATCGTCGCGGGGCCATGGTCACCGACCGCTACCAGCACGTCCGCCACCACCCCACCGTCGAGGATTTTGTCCAGTGGGCTGAGGGGGAGGGGCTTGCCGTGATCGGCATCGATATCTTCCCGGATTCCGTGCCGCTGGAGACCTACGACCTCCCCAAGAACTGCGTCCTGGTGTTCGGGCAGGAAGGCCCCGGCCTCACGCCTGAGGTGCACGATGCCGCCGTCGCAACCCTGTCCATTGAGCAGTTTGGCTCCACGCGTTCCATGAACGCAGCCTCCGCCGCAGCCATCGCCATGCACGCGTGGGTGCGCCGCCACGTGTTCCAACAGCCGGTCTCATAGCTTCCCCGAGATGCCACTTAATGACAGTCCCGGAGCGTCGGATTGTCATTAAGTGCCATCTCGGCGTGGCGGGTGCGGCCTTGGCTGTGGATAACCCGGTCGGCGCCCTGGCAGACCGGCAAGAATGGGGCATGCGCAGGGCACCACTTCCGGATCATCTGGCCACGGGTTCATTCTCTGTGCACGCATCGGACAAGGCCGGGGTAACCCGGTCACGGACCCGTGCCAAGGACTTGCTGCTGGTTTCCCGGGGAATTCGAGTCCCGGCCGCGTCCGATGCTTCCGGAGCCGCCGCCTTGCGCGCCTACACGGACCTGGATGACTCCTCCATCCTCGTCTCGCTGTCGGCGGCGCGGATCTGGGGTATCCCCGTGCCTGCCCGGCACAGTGGAGATTGGCGCATTCATCTTGCACGACGGCGGGGATTCAGTTTTCCCCGCAGGGTCAACGTGGCGGGTCACCTCTTCACCCTCCTTCCGGAGGAAACAGTGGAGTACGACGGCGTCCGGGTCACTTCGCCCGCGCGGACGTGGCTGGACTTGGCCGCGCTGTGGACCGTGGAGGACCTGGTTGTAGCCGGCGACCACCTGGTGTGCTCCCATGGCCCCGATTTCCCGGTACCCAAGGAAGCGTTGTGCAGCATCGAGGAGTTGAAGCACACCGTGGGAAGCCATCCGGGCATGCGGGGAGTGCGGACTGCGCGGGCGGCACTGGAACTCATCCGCGTCGGCGCCG
This sequence comes from Paenarthrobacter nitroguajacolicus, assembly GCF_007786235.1. GTDB lineage: Bacteria > Actinomycetota > Actinomycetes > Actinomycetales > Micrococcaceae > Arthrobacter > Arthrobacter nitroguajacolicus_A. The sequence continues at coordinate 64,094 of NZ_VNFK01000019.1, forward strand.
ACTCCGCCCCCGAATCGCGGATGCGCCTGGCCCTGGTCAACGCGAACCTGCCCGAACCCGTGCTCAACCACGCGATCCGCAATCAGTTCGGCCATGCCGTGCTGTGGCCGGACGCCGCCTACCTTGAGCACCGGGTCTCCCTCCAATACGACGGCCATCACCATGGCGGCGCCGAGCAACACTTGCGGGATATCGAGCGCCAGGAGAAGTCGCTCGCCCTTGGCTGGCTGGAAGTCCGGATTTCCAAGCATGACCTCGAAGGTGAGCGGCCCGCCGTCGTACATAAAGTCCGCCGCGCGCTCCAAAGCCGCGGCTGGCGCGCGAGGTGACACTTAATGACAATTGCAGCGCGCGGGATTGTCATTAAATGCCAACTCGGCGGAAGTGTTAAGAGCCCCCGTGACCCGAAACACGGCGTCCCCGCGGATATCGCTAGGATGGGTGCTAGCCGTAAGCGGTCTACTCCAGGGTTACCAACCCACAGACGAATTCAGCATAGGAGTCACCATGCCCATTGCAACCCCAGAGATTTACTCCGAGATGATCGACCGCGCAAAGGCTGGCGGATTCGCTTTCCCCGCGGTCAACGTGACGTCGTCGCAGACTCTGAACGCTGCGATCCGCGGTTTCGCCGAGGCCGAATCCGATGGCATCATCCAGGTTTCCACCGGTGGCGCAGCCTACTGGTCCGGCGCTTCGGTCAAGGACATGGTGGCCGGTTCCCTGGGCTTCGCCGCGTTCGCCCGTGAAGTTGCCAAGAACTACAACGTCAACATCGCCCTGCACACGGACCACTGCCCGCAGGACAAGCTGGCGGACTTCGTTCTGCCGCTGCTGGCCGCTTCCGAGGAAGCCGTCAAGGCCGGCAAGGACCCGATCTTCAACTCGCACATGTGGGACGGCTCGCACGAGACCCTGTCCGAGAACCTGCGCATCGGCCGTGAACTGCTGGAGCGTGCAGCTGCCGCCAAGATCATCCTCGAGGTCGAAATCGGCACCGTTGGTGGCGAGGAAGACGGCGTTGAGAACGAGATCAACGAGAAGCTCTACACCACCACCGAGGACGCCCTCGCCACCATTGAGGCCCTTGGTGCTGGCGAAAACGGCCGCTACCTGACCGCACTGACCTTCGGCAACGTGCACGGCGTGTACAAGCCGGGCAACGTCAAGCTCCGCCCCGAACTGCTCAAGCAGATCCAGGCTGAGGTTGGCGCCAAGATCGGCAAGGAAAGCCCGTTTGACCTCGTCTTCCACGGCGGCTCGGGCTCCACGGAGCAGGAGATCGCTGACGCCGTTTCCTACGGTGTCATCAAGATGAATATCGACACCGACACCCAGTACGCGTTCACCCGCCCCGTTGCCGGCCACATGTTCTCCAACTACGACGGCGTCCTGAAGGTCGACGGCGAAATGGGCAACAAGAAGACCTACGACCCCCGCGTCTGGGGCGCTTCCGCCGAAGCCGGCATGGCCGCACGCATCGTAGAAGCCGCCCAGCAGCTCGGATCGGTTGGCAAGACCTTCTAATGTCCGACGAATTCCGGAAGAACCTGATGGGGCCGGAGCCCACGCTCCTGCCCGCCGAAAACGAGATCTACCAGCACCTGGCCCTCGGCAAGGAAGCACTGGACCTCGTAGCGCAGAACCCCACGTCGTCCCTCCTGTGGGCCATCCTGGCTGAGGAAGCCTGGGCGGAGGGCCGGACCATCGAGTCCTACGCCTACGCCCGCGTCGGCTACCACCGCGGCCTCGATTCGCTGCGCCGCAACGGTTGGCGCGGCGTCGGACCCATCCCGTGGGAGCACGAGCCCAACCAGGGCTTCCTGCGTGCGCTTTACGCACTGGGCCGCGCAGCATCGGCCATCGGCGAGGCTGAGGAGCCGGAGCGGATCGAGAAGTTCCTGAACGACTCGGACCCGAAGGCCAAGGCAGCGCTCGAAGCCCGCTAAAGCCAAGCAAATGACGACGGCGACCCTCACCAAAAGGCGAGGGTCGCCGTCGTCGTTAAGGGCGTTAGTCCGTGACGGCTGAGTGCCGCGGGCGTCCCAGCGGAACCACCAGCGGCGTGTGCGTCACGGGGTCGTCGATGATCCTGCAGGCCATCCCGAACACTTCCTCCACCAACGACTCGGTGATGACGTCGGCGGGGGCACCTTCGGCCACCACCACGCCGTCCTTCATGGCGATGATGTGGTCCGCGTAGCGGCTGGCGTGGTTGAGATCGTGGAGCACGGCAACCAGTGTGTGGCCCTTGTCCAGGTTGAGCTCGCGGAACAGTTCCAGCAGCTCGATCTGGTGGGCGATGTCCAGGAACGTGGTGGGCTCGTCCAGGAGCATCAGCGGGGTCTGCTGGGCGAGCACCATGGCCACCCATACGCGCTGCCTCTGGCCGCCGGACAGTTCGTCCACCAGCCGCCCGGACAAGGCCGCGACGCCCGTGGCTTCCATGGCGTCAACGACGGCGGCCTCGTCGGACTCGGACCATTGCCGCAGCAGTTTCTGGTGCGGGTAGCGGCCGCGTGCCACGAGGTCCGCCACGGTGATGCCGTCGGGAGCAATGGAAGATTGGGGGAGCAACCCGAGCCGGCGCGCCAGTTCCTTTGCAGGCAGCGATGTCACGGATTTCCCGTCCAACAGCACCTCTCCGCTGCGGGGCTTGATGAGCCGGGCGAGGGCACGCAGCAGCGTGGACTTGCCGCAGGCATTCGGCCCGACGATCACCGTGAACTGCCCCTCGGGGATGCGCACATTGAGGTTTTCGGAGATGATGCGCTGCTCGTAGCCGATGGTCAGGCCTTCGGCGTGGAGCTGTGGCGCGGCAGTGGTGAGGCTCATGATTTCCTTGCTTCCCTGGCCAGCAGCCAGACGAGGTAGATACCGCCGATGCACACCGTGACAACGCCGACGGGCAGTTGGATCGGAGCGAAGAGACGTTGCGCCGCGAGGTCGCTGGACACCAGCAGGAAGGCGCCCATCACCGCGGAAGGCATCAGGGTGATGCCGGCACTTCGGGTGAGTCGACGTGCGAGTTGCGGTGCCGCGAGGGCCACGAACGCGATGGGACCGGCCACTGCAGTGACGGCAGCCGTCAGCGCAACGCCCAGGATGAGCAGGAGCAGACGGGTCGGCTCCGCCCGGACGCCCAAGGCGCGGGCGGCGTCGTCGCCCATTTCCAGAAGCTGCATCCGGCGCGCCACAGCCAGCGTGGCCAGGCCCACCACAACAACCACGACGGCGGCAGGCGCCGCTTGCTCCCACGTGATGCCGTTGAGGGACCCGGCTCCCCAAACGGCTGCCGCCAGGGCGGCCTCAAGTTCGGCCTGCAGGATGAGCCAGTGGTTCAAGGCGGCCAGCATCGCACTGATGCCGATGCCCACGATGATGAGCCGGAAGCCCTGGGAACCACGGCGGTAAGCCAGCAGATAGACGGCCAGGGCGGTGAGGACGCCACCTGCAAGGGCGCCCGCTGCGATGCCAAGGTAGCCGCCGCCAACGGTCAGCATCACGATCAGCGCGCCAGTGTAAGCACCCGTGTTGAAGCCGATGATGTCCGGGCTGCCCAGCGGGTTGCGGGTCATGGACTGGAAGATGCCGCCGCTCATACCAAGCGCCGCACCGAACACCAACGCCGCCAACACCCGGGGGAGGCGCCACTCCATGACGATGGTCTGGGCGAGTCCCGGAGCATCGCCCGTAAAGGCTTGGAGGACCTGCGGCACGGAGACCTCGTAGTCGCCGGTGGCCAGTGAGGCAACGGCAACGGCAAGCGCGGCCAGGATCAGTGGAAGGCAGACGACGATGCTGCGGAGATCGAACCGAAGGCTCAGCGAACGGTTGCGGACCACGGCAACAGGCCGGCCGAAGTCGATGGAGTCCAGGCGGCTCATAGCCCGCTCACCTTCCGGCGGCGGGCCAGCGCGATCAGTACCGGCGCACCAATGAAGGCCGTCACCACACCTACCTGCAGCTCACCGGGCGCGGCAACCCGGCCGACAACGTCCGATACCAGCAGCAGGATGGGGGAGAGGATCACCGTGGTGGACAGGATCCAGCGCTGGTCCGGACCCACGATCCACCGGGCCACGTGCGGAATCATCAGTCCCACGAAGCCGATGGCCCCGGCCCCGGCGGTTGCTGCGCCGCTGAGGAGGGTGATGGCGACGACGCCCAGGATGCGTGTGCGGTTGACGTTGGCGCCGAGGGAGGTGGCAAGGTCGTCGCCCAATGCCACGGCGTTGAGTCCGCGGACACAGAACAAGGCGACCAGGAGCCCCGCGCCCATGAACGGCGCCACGGTCAGGACCGACTCCATGCTGCGGGTGTCCAGCGAACCGATGCTCCATGATCGAAGGTGGTCGAAGGCCTTGGGATTCAACAATGTGAGCCCGGAGCCGATACCGGTAAGGACCGCGCCCAGGGCAACTCCGGCCAGTGTCAGCCGGATGGGATTCACCACGTTCCGGCCCGAGGTACCGATGAGGTACACGGCCGCCGTCGTAAGAATGGCCCCCGCAAAAGCGAACCAGATGTAGCCGCTCAGCGATCCGATGCCGAAGACGCCAATGGCCAGAACAATTGCAAACGATGCACCCGCGTTGACCCCCAGGATCCCGGGATCGGCCAGCGGATTTCGTGTGATGGCCTGAATCAGCGCCCCGGCTACACCCAGGGCAACTCCGACGGCGATCCCCATCAACGTCCTCGGCAAGCGGCTTTCGAGGATGATCGCGTGATCGGCGGTGTCCTGCGGGTTGGTGAAGGCTTCCAGAACGGTGGACGCCGGGATGAACTTCGCTCCGACTCCCAGGCTCAGCACCACGGCTCCGAGAAGGACTGCCGCCGCGAGGACCAGGAAGAGGATCCGCCAGCGGGATTTAGTAACGACGCCGGAACGTGGGGCCGTGCTGTCGGCTGGCGGGGCGGTGCTTGCTGGCTCGCCGGCTGGTGGCTTGGGAGCAGGAGCCATCAATGGGGACACAACAGGGACCGTTCCGGAGAGGTGGGGCAGTAATAAGACGGCCATTCCGTGACGGTTGTCACAACGTCACAGAAGTGTGCCTTAATTAGGTTAGCCTTACCCAGTGAAAAATGACGATTTTGAAGTAGAGCCGCGCAAGGCTTCCCCCCATCGCAAAATTGCAGTGCGCAAACTCGCGATGAAGGTGGCCGGTGCCGCCGTCGTGGTTGCCCTCCTCGCGGGCTGCGGTACCAGTGGTGGCTCCGGTTCCACTGCCGGCAACGTTGATGTTGCCACGGGCGGCTCCAAATTCACCACTGCCGACCAGGAAACGGCCAAGCTCGGCACGGACGCTGCCCCCGGCGTTTTCCCGCGCACCCTTAAGCACGCCAACGGCGAAACCACGCTGGAGAAGAAGCCCGCCCGCGTGGTGGTCCTCGATACCGGCGAACTCGACGACGTCGTGACCCTCGGCATCACGCCCGTGGGCATGGCCACTACCGAAGGCGCCAACCCCGTCCCCACCTACCTGGCCGACAAGGTCAAGGATGTGGCATCGGTGGGAACCATCCAAGACCTCAACCTTGAAGCAATTGCGGCGCTGAAGCCGGACCTCATCCTGGGCAGCCAACTGCGCGCCGACAAGCTGTACAAGCAGCTGTCCGCCATTGCCCCCACGGTCTTCAGCATCCGCCCGGGCTTCCCGTGGAAGGAAAACTTCCTCCTGGTGGGCAAGTCGCTGGGCGAGGAAGACAAGGCTGTGGAGGCTCTCAACGACTACCAGGAGCAAGCTGACGCCCTCAAGAAGGACGTCCAAGGCGACCCCAAGATCTCCCTGGTCCGCTTCCTGCCGGGCAAGATCCGCCTGTACGCAAACAAGTCGCTGATCGGCGTCATCCTGAAGGACGCCGGCCTGGCCCGCCCGGAAAACCAGAACATCGACGAACTCGCAGCCGAGATCTCGGCCGAGAACATCGAGCAAGGCGACGCCGACTGGATCTTCTACAGCAGCTACGGCGATCCCGCAGCCACCGGCGAGACGTCCGTGGTTGAAGGCGCGGTCTGGCCCAAGCTCGGTGCGGTCAAGTCCGGCCAGGCCAAGGCCGTCAGCGACGACGTCTGGTTCCTCGGCCTGGGCCCCACAGGCGCGCAGCTGATCCTGAAGGACCTTCGCAGCATGCTGGTGGGCTAACGCCACCACCCCAACACAAGCACCCCAACAACGACGGCGGCCCTCACCGGAATGGTGAGGGCCGCCGTCGTCGTGTGCGTTGTGGGGCCTTGTCTGCGGGGTTTCCCGGGGGGATTGGGGCGCAAAGCGGGCCCCACAACGAAGGTGTGTGTTGTGGGGCCTTGTCTGCGGGGTTTCCCGGGGGATTGGGGCGCAAAGCGGGCCCCACAACGAAGGTGTAATCAGGCCTTGCGGGGAATGCCCGTGCGTGCCATGGCCTCGGCGTAGGCGCCGTGGATGGCGTCCAGGTATTCCTGCTGGCGGACCGGAGTGCCGGCGAAGGAACGGCCGCCGAGCGAACGGACCTTGAAGGTCTTGAAGCCGCGGCGGGCAATGCTGGCCGGTGCGGCCTTCATGAGCTGGTCGGCGAGGCGGTGTGCTTCGTTGCCGTGTGCCACCAGGGCCGAGGTGCGCGGCAAGAGCTGGAGAAGGCGAAGCAGGGGCTTGAGGCCCTCGGTGATGTTGGCCGGAGTCAGTTTGCCCGGTTCCTCGTTGGGTTCGATCCACGGGTAGGCGTTCCACGGCATCATGAGCTCGGGACGGAGGCCCAACTGCCACTGCATGCCGAGCATGCGGGTGTTGGCTTCGTCGTCACCCGGGGTGATGAAACCCTCGCCGGTGTTGGTGCGCTGGTTGGAGAAAAGGCTGACGATGCGGCAGTCATCCATGCTGTGGGCGGGGTCGATGTAGAGGACCTCGCTGCCCGGCTTCTGCTCCTTGATGGAGTCGCACAGCTCGTTGACCTCGGCAATGTGCGGTTCGTAGCGGCGGTTCCAGAGGATTTCTTCGGGTGATTCAGTCGCCAGTTCTTGCATCAGGGGTTAGGTCTCCTAGGTGTTACAGCGCACCATTCCAAGGGGCCGCGGGCATGCCGCTGCCGAACCTCAAAGGGTGCTGTTGGGGGCTAACTAACCTTACCGGACTATGGGGGCGAACGGGGCCCGGTGCGGCGCGCCTCCGAATGCGACGCGGCGTGTTGCCCGGGAAACGTGTCGGGTATCTCGACGGCGGAGTTGTTCGTCGCGAGGCCGCTCATGCTGAACAAGCTGCAATTCGCAGCGGGCAGTATCCGGCGGAAATCGGGCCGTGCCCCTGAACCCGTTGACTTTGTGGCGCGGGGATGATGGGTTGAAGTTATCGGTTTTGGGGGAAACCATCCGGGGACCCCCACCTCCGGGCTCCGATCTTTCGATCGACGGCATCACATCTATCGTGGGGGTAATAGTGGTTGCATCAACAGAAACATCCTCAGGTTCATCCTCAGAAGCGGATCTGGAGCGGGGCAAGGGCAGCCCCGGAAAGGCTCCCAGAGTCCGCGCTATCCTGGCCGGTGGCCTGGTCCTCGGAGTTGGTGCGGCGATCACCCTGGCCGCGTGGAACGATTCCGATTTCGCGCAAGGCACCTTCACAGCAGGCTCCTTCAACCTGCAGGGCAGTACCAACGGAACAACCTTCACGGAGAACCCCGTGGGCTCGCCGGCCACGTTGGGCTTCACGACGAATCCTGCGAACTTGTCGCCCGGTGACGTGGTCACGGCTCCCTTTGCCGTCAGGTTGGACGGAGCCTCCACGTACGATGCCACCGTCACCCTGTCCACTGAGGCCTCCACGGGCTCGCTGGCGGGCTTGACCTACGAGCTCACCCAGTCGGAAGATTTCGGCTGCGCCGAGACCGTCACGGAGACACTGGTCACTGCCGGACAGACGCTGGGATCGACGCCGGCAAGTGTCACTTTCGATCTGGCCCAGGGAGCCGGCACCGACCCCGGAGCCCCCGTGAACCTCTGCTTCAGGGTCACGGCGGGCGCGGTTGTCCAAGCCCAAACAGGGTCCACCACCTGGGAATTCGCCGCACAATCGCAGTGATCCATGGGTCGTCGACAAGCCAAGACCAAGCACGGTGCGGCGCTCCTCCGCATCCGTGCGATCCTCGCCGGAGCGTTGGTGCTGGGACTCGGCAGCACGGTGACACTGGCGTCGTGGACAGACAGTGACTTTGCCGCAGGGTCGTTCGGGGCCAGCGTGTTCGTCACGGAATCCAACGTCACCAAACCCTATGACGCCCAGGGAACATGGAGCCCAAACGACGCATCTCCCGGGGCGGCGCTGGTGTTCAATGCCGTTTCCATGAGCCCGGGCACAGTTGTCTACGCGCCCTTCGCCATCCGGACCAAGGCGACGTCGATAGCTGGCGAGGTTGTCCTGGGTGTTCCTGTGGTGACCAGCAGCGGCATCGGAACCGCAGACCTGGGGGCGGCGCTTCGCTACCGGGTGGTGCGATCAGCCACCTGCGCCGCGTCTGCCTTCACAGGGACGCCTGCGTTTGTGGTGGGTAGCGACGGAGCCAAGCCGTTCACCTCGGGCCAGGCGGCCGGCGTCGTGAATCCCTTGGCGGCCGCTACGGCCACGCTGCCCGGGGCGCCGACGCAATTCTGCTTTGAGGTCACCCTGCCGGTGGGCGCCAACAACGCCCTGCAGGGCCAGACGGCCACCGCTACCTGGCAGTTCACTGCCACCTCAAGCACATGAACCGCCGTCCGCTCAGCGGCCGGCTACGGGAAGCCCTGCTGAATATGGCAGCTGCGGGCGGTGCCGTGTGCATCCTTGCCGTTGTCTGCGCACTCCTGTTCAACATCACGTTGGTCATGTTCAAGACGGGTTCCATGGCACCAGCCATTCCGGCTGGATCACTCGCCGTGGTCCGGGAGATCCCCGCAGCCGAGGTCACCATTGGCGACGTCGTGACCGTGGACAGGCCGGGAAAGCTCCCCATCACGCACCGGGTCCAAACAATCGGGCCCGCGGACGGGGCAGCACGGACCATCACCATGAAAGGCGACGCCAACACCGAATCCGACCCCGCACCCTATGTAGTGCAGCGCGTACGGCTGGTTCTCTGGTCCGCGCCCGGACTCGCCTATCCGCTGACAGCGGCGGCCAATCCGGTGGTCCTTGGCGCCACGACTGTGGCGGTGTCCGCCCTGGTGACATGGGTCCTGTGGCCCCGCCACGCGCCGCGGCGGAGGAGCGGGCAGCACGTTGCGGCGTAAGGGGGTTTGGGCTTCAGGGCTGGCAGGCGTGCTCCTGCTGGGTGCCGTTCCCGCTTTCGGGGCGGACGGGGAACCTTCCGGTTGGTTGGAGCTCGACGCCGGTCCGGCTGGCCAGGTGCACCACCTCACCCCTGGCGGGAGTGCGGATTGGGCGATTGGCATCCGCGCGCCGGGTGAAGCGGCGGGCACGCTGGAAATTTGGCTGGAGCCAGGCGCCAATGACGACGCAGGACTCAGGAAGTACCTCAGCGTTGAGTTGCGTGCGTGCGATCAGCCCTGGTCCGGCGGCATGTGCCCGGGAGGTCACCGGAGCCTGCTGGCGCCCACAGAGTTGAATCGGGCCGAAGGCCTGCGAATGAACCTCATGGAACCCGGATGGGCCGTCACCAGGGGACAGTACGTTCTGGTGACTGCGTGGCTCGCAAAGGACGTACCGCAGGAAATGCGGGGGAGTCGGATGAAAATCGTGGTGGGCGTTCGCGGCTCTGGAGACGGTGCCTCCGGGGACGGCGCCTCCGGTTCGGTCCCGGCGCAGCCAACCGGGCCGCCGTCGAGCATTTTGGCTGAAACGGGAGCCAGGCTGGGCGGTTTTGCGCTCCTCGGTTTCCTTGCCGTGGCGGCCGGGTTTGGATTGTCGCGCCTGCGGGGTGCAGGCCCATGAAAAAGGCCCCGAAGAGGGTCCTGGCGTCTCTTGGCGCCCTGCTGTTACCGCTGGTCTTGCTCTTCACGGCCTCGAGCCCGCATTCCGTGACTGAGGCAGCGTGGCAGCGGGACGAGGTTGTGCGCGGCAGCTTCGGGACCATCACCATTCCCCCTGCCACGCTGAACGGCCCATGCGAGTACCACCCGGTCTTCCTTGGGGTTGGGGCGTACGTGCGGGTCTTTTGGAAGCCACCGGCCGGCTATCCGAATCTGACGGACACCGTCATGGACGTTCACCTGGTCACGGCAGGTTCCACGGTGACCACGTTGCAGGGCTATCCGGGGCCGTCCAACACCACAGGATCACCGGCCGGCTACACCACTGACATACCCGCAACGCTGTTGGGTGGCCTCCTGGGATTCAACACCCAGTTCAACATAGATATCTTCACCTCAGCCAACGGTTGGAGGTCCACGCCGGTGTCCGTCCGGGCAAATGCGGGGATCCTTGCAGGCATCGGGGGATCGTGCACCAATGTGGCGTAGCAAACTTCACCGAGTGGTCCACCACTGTGCCTTGACACAAGAGAAAGCGGCGCCATCGGCTAAACTTGGCTGGTAAGAGCCCCGAACTCTTGCGCATGCCAGCCCTTGTGGCAGGCTGCACCGGTAACGTCGGGGCATTCTCATGTACGGCGCCTAGCCATCTCGGCCTGGCCCGAAAGAATGGGGGAGGATCCCATGCCCGCTATCGTGATCGTCGGAGCCCAGTGGGGCGACGAAGGCAAAGGCAAAGCAACCGATCTGCTCGGTGGCCGCGTTGACTACGTGGTCAAGCCCAACGGCGGTAACAACGCCGGGCACACCGTGGTTGTTGGCGGTGAGAAGTACGAGCTGAAGCTCCTTCCCGCGGGCATCCTGAGCCCCAACGCCATTCCCATTATTGGCAACGGCTGCGTGGTGAACCTCGAGGCACTCTTCCAGGAAATCGATGGCCTCGAAGCCCGCGGTGCGGACACTTCCCGCTTGCGCGTCTCGGCCAACGCCCACCTGGTAGCCCCATACCACCAGGTGCTGGACAAGGTAACCGAGCGCTTCCTCGGCAGCCGCGCCATCGGCACCACCGGCCGCGGCATCGGCCCGGCCTACATGGACAAGGTGGCCCGTCTGGGCATCCGCGTCCAGGACGTTTTCGACGAGTCGATCCTCCGCCAGAAGGTGGAAGGTTCGTTGCGCCAGAAGAACGAACTCCTGGTCAAGGTCTACAACCGCCGCGACATCGTGGTGGATGAGATCGTGGACTACTTCCTGTCCTTCGCCGAGCGGCTTCGCCCGCTGGTCATCGACAGCACCCTTGAGCTGAACAATGCCCTGGACGAAGGCAAGGTTGTGCTCATGGAAGGCGGACAGGCGACGTTCCTGGACGTGGACCACGGCACTTACCCGTTCGTCACCTCGTCCAACCCCACAGCCGGCGGCGCTTCTGTTGGCTCGGGCATTGGCCCCACCCGTATTTCGCGGTCCATCGGCATCATCAAGGCGTACACCACGCGCGTTGGCGCAGGCCCGTTCCCCACGGAACTCTTCGACGAAATGGGCGTGTACCTGCAGAAGACCGGTGGCGAGTTCGGTGTGAACACCGGCCGCCCCCGCCGTTGCGGTTGGTACGACGCCGTCCTGGCCCGCCACGCTTCCCGCGTCAATGGCTTCACGGACTACTTCGTCACCAAGCTGGACGTCCTCACGGGCATCGAGCAGATCCCGGTGTGCGTCGCCTACGACGTTGACGGCGTGCGCCACGACGAAATGCCCATGACGCAGACCGAGTTCCACCACGCAGTGCCGATTTTCGAGTACTTCGACGGCTGGACCGAGGACATCACTGGCACCCGCACCCTGGAGGACCTCCCGGAGAACGCGCGCAACTACGTGCTGGCCCTCGAAAAGCTCTCCGGTACGCGCTTCTCGGCCATCGGCGTCGGCCCGGACCGCGACCAGACGATCGTGGTCCACGACCTGATCAACGACTAGCTTTTACTGAACTTCGACGACGGCGGGTCACCTTGGTTCCTTACGGAACCGGAGGTGGACCGCCGTTGTTGTTCCACGGTCGAACGGCTCGTGAATCCGGGACTAATTCGCCGACATGCGGGGTTACGCCATGTGGAACGAAACCGGTGATGACGACGGGACCAGAGACATGACGACAGCAACTGAAGAAGGAGTCGGGTTCCGTTCCCGGCGCGGACCAATCCTTATTGCACTGATGCTCGCAACGGGCTTGGTGGCGATCGATGCCACCATAGTTGCCACGGCAGTGCCTTCGATCGTTGAGGACATTGGCGGGTTCGCCTCCTTCCCTTGGCTGTTTTCCGCCTACCTGTTGGCGCAGGCCGTTTCAGTGCCCGTTTACGCCAAGCTCTCGGATGTCCTGGGCCGCAAGCCGGTGATCCTGCTCGGCATCGGCCTTTTCCTGCTCGGCTCGATTCTCTGCGGAGTGGCGTGGAGTATGCCGGCACTCATCGCGTTCAGGGTCCTTCAAGGACTTGGGGCGGGCGCCGTCCAGCCTGTGGCGATCACGATTGCCGGCGACATCTACACGCTTGCCGAGCGTGCCAAAGTGCAAGGCTACTTGGCCAGCGTGTGGGCTGTTTCGTCTGTCGTGGGACCAACGCTCGGAGGCCTTTTCGCGTCCCTTGGCATCTGGCGGTGGATCTTCCTCATCAACATTCCGCTGTGCCTCCTGGCCGCTTGGATGCTGATCCGTACCTTCCACGAGAACGTTGAGCCTACCAAGCACCGGATCGACTACGTGGGCGCCGGGCTCCTGACCATCTCCTTGAGCCTGCTTATCCTCGGAGCCCTCCAGGGCGGCCAGGCCTGGGCTTGGAATTCGCCCATCAGCATCACGGTCTTCGCCGTGGGAGCTTTGGTCTTCGTCGCGTTCCTGCTGGTCGAAAGGAAGGCCGCAGAGCCGGTGCTGCCGCCCTGGGTGGTCTCTCGCCGGCTCCTGGCGACGACGGCGATGGTCGCTTTCGGTGTTGGTGCGGTGATGCTTGGGCTTACTTCCTACGTCCCCACGTTCCTTGAGGGCGCCTTGTCCACGTCACCTCTGCTCGCTGGCTTGGCCCTGGCAGCCCTGACGCTGGGCTGGCCGATCAGCGCGTCGCAGGCCGGCCGGTTCTACCTTCGCATCGGCTTCCGTAAGACTGCCATTATCGGCATCCTGATCACCGTCATTGGCACCGCTGTCCTTGCCTTGACTGCCTCATCCCCCAACGTCCTCCTGGTGGCCGTGGCGTGCTTCATCGTGGGACTCGGCCTGGGGTTGGTCGCAACGCCGAGCCTCATTGCCGCTCAGACCAGCGTGGAGTGGAACGAGCGCGGCGTGGTCACCGGTACCAACCTCTTTGCACGCTCCATCGGCAGTGCCATTGGTGTGGCGGTTCTTGGCGCAGTGGCCAATGCCATTTATGCCAACGGTCCCAGCGGCGGCCCGGATCCGCAAACCACGGTGCAAGCGTCCGGAGCCGTCTTCCTGGCTGTGCTGGCCAGCGCCGTCCTCACTGTGGCAGCAGTCCTTGCCATGCCGGCGGAGAGCAAAGCCGGAACCACGGAACCAGCCAGGAATCCCAGTTCGGAACCTGCCAACGACTAGTCTCGAACGCATGGACGAACTCATCACCGGCACCTTGGAGAAGTTGTTTGAAGGAACAGTCTGGGCCGAGGGCCCGCTCTGGGTTCCGCAGTCGCAGACGGTTCGCTGGAGCGACATCCCCAACAACCGCATCCTGGAGTTCAACCCCGCCACAGCGCAGACGCGCGAGTACGCCACCGCCGTCGAATACACCAACGGGCGGACCCTGGACCACGACGGCAGCGTGGTGCAGTGCAGCCACGGCCGCAGGCGCGTTGAGCGGGATCACGACGGCGTGGTGACAGGCATCGTCGACTCGTTCGGTGGCCATCGGCTCAATTCGCCCAACGACGTGGTGGTGGCGCGGGACGGCACAGTCTGGTTCACGGATCCGCCGTACGGGATTCTGCCGGGGACCACTGAAGGGTACGAAGGTGAGCAGGAATATGATGGCTGCTTCGTGTTCCGCTTCGACCCCATCACGGAAGAACTGACGGCCGTGGTCACGGACCTCATTCACCCCAACGGACTGGCGTTTTCCCCGGACGAATCGCTGCTTTATGTGGCGGATACGGCGGGACCGGGGCTCGGGGTACCGCTCAGGATCGCTGCCTACCCGGTCGACGGCGGCGGGTGCGGGGCTGGTGGGACCTTCGTTGAGCTGGAGGACGACGCAGCCTCGGACGGATTCCGTGTTGACGTCGAAGGGCGCGTGTGGACGTCCGCGGGGTCGGCCGTGCGCGTCTACTCGTCCGACGGCGAGCTGCTGACCGCCGTCGACGTTCCGGAGCGGGTTTCCAACGTGTGCTTCGGCGGGCCTGATGGCAAGGACCTCTACATCACGGCGACTACCAGCCTGTACCGGCTCCGCACGTCGACGCGCGACTCTGCCAGCCGGCACTAACCGATCCACCGCTCGACATTCGTCCATGGAGGGGAGCATAATAGTTAGCGGAGCTAATTAGCATTGCTAACTATTATCCCATCCCAGGAGGCGCCTCCCAGTGACGGCAACCAACCCAGCATCCACCGCAGCCCCCGAAGCAGAGGGCATTCGTGCCGATACCTTGGCCATCGATCTTCGAACCGCGGTGATGCGCACATCGCGCAGGCTCCGCATCGAAGCCACCGGCGATGTCATTACCCCGGGCCAGTACACAGTGCTGGCCCATCTCAACGCCGGTTCGCAGACCCTTCGGGAACTCGCGGAGCGGGAGCACGTCCAGGCCCCCTCCATGACCCGGATAGTGAACGCGTTGACGGACCAGGGTTTCGCCGCCCGCCAATCCCATCCAGGAGACGGACGCCAGGTCCAGATCAGCATCACTCCCGCAGGACAGGAAGTCCTGGCGGAGGCACGCAGCCAACGCACGGCCTGGCTGGCCCAGCGGGTTGCGGGACTCAGCGAGGAGGACCGACTGACGCTCAGCCGCGCCGCGCACATCATGCAGGAAATGAGCGCCAAATGAGTGCCATGTTCCGGGCGCTGGAAAATCCCAACTACCGGCTCTGGGCCGGGGGCGCCCTGGTGTCGAATATTGGAACGTGGATGCAGCGCGTCGCCCAGGACTGGCTGGTCCTGACGGTCCTCACCAACCACTCCGGGACGGCTGTGGGAATCACCACTGCACTGCAGTTCCTTCCGATGCTGCTGCTGGGACCCTACGCAGGCGTGCTTGCCGACCGCTACCGCAAACGCGTGATCCTGCTGTGGACCCAGACCGCCATGGGGATCTGCGGGCTGGTTGTCGGCCTCTTGGTGGTGACGGGCGTAGCGGAGTTGTGGCATGTCTATTTGGCCGCACTGGCACTGGGAATCGCCGCAGCGATCGACGGTCCGGCCCGGCAAGCGTTCGTCTCGGAACTGGTGGGACCGGACAGAATCTCCAACGCAGTGGCACTGAACTCCGCATCATTCAACAGCGCGAGGCTTACCGGCCCGGCGATTGCCGGCGTGCTCATCGCGTGGATCGGCACCGGGCCCGTGTTTCTGCTTAACGCGGCAAGCTTTGTGGCCGTCATCATCTCCCTCTTCCGCGTCAAGGTCTCCCAGCTCGAGCCAAGCACCCCGGTGGTCCGCGGCAAGCATCAGGTGATGGACGGCCTGCGCTACGTTCGCCAGCGCCCGGACCTGGTCCTCATCCTGGTCATGGTGGGGCTCCTGGGGGCCTTCGGCATGAACTTCCCGGTCACCAACTCCATGATGTCGGCCGCCGAGTTCGGTATGGGACCGGAGGAATTCGGACTTCTGGGCTCCATCATGGCTGTGGGCACCCTTGCAGGTGCGCTGCTTGCTGCCCGCCGCTCCGGCCCGCGGCTCCGCTACATGCTCGGGGGAGCGCTGAGCTTGGGTGCTTTCACGCTCCTGGCCAGCATCTCCCCGACCTTCTGGATTTACGCCGCTGTGCTGGTCCCGGTCGGACTGGCCTCGATCACCTTCCTCAACAGTTGCAACACCACCATCCAGTTGTCCGTGGAACCCCAATTCCGCGGGCGTGTTTTGGCCTTGTACCTCGCCATCTTGCAAGGGGGTACCGCAATTGGCGCTCCGCTCATGGGCTGGATCGGCACAGAGTTCGGCCCCCGATGGGCTGTGGCAGCGGGCGGTGCCGTAGTCCTCGTCGCGGGCATCGCCTCGATTGTCCTGGTCAGCCGCCGCAGCCAAAAGACACTGCGTGAACGCATACGCGGGGCCCGGCTCCGGAGGCGCGCAGCCCAACCTTCCTGAGTGGCTAACGGACGCACGCTGACGACGACGGGCGCAAACCTCCCGCAGCAAACGCCCCCTAGGCGCGCTGCGCCCCGCCCGATACGCTGAACAAAAGCACCAGTCGTGCCGTCAAGGGAGTTACCGTGTCAGGAAGCAACCCCGATCCTTACGAAGACAAGCTCACTGGCCTGGAACCCGGAGGAGGGGTGCCGCCGGGCGAGACACCTCCCGGGGAAGCCTCGACTGCAGGGCCGCAGGGCCACGATGAGGGCGGACCCAGGAAGGGCACGCAGGTCTTCTGGCTGGCGGCGATCGGTGCGGGCGTCTTGCTGTCGCTGCTCTATTTCATCGGCTACATCGTGGGGTTCTTCGACTAGCGAGCGTAGGCAATGGCCCGGGGCGCTTCACCACTCCGGACTAGGCATCACCACTCCGGACTAGGCTGGGACGTGGGACTGGTGGCGACTGTCACCGTGGTCCTCCTGCGTTCCCGTACCGAATTGGATGGTGCCTAGTGGCTTCCCTTGACCTGGCCGACTTCCGTGCGGCCGTGCAGAATCCAGAGGGTGTCAGTACCCGGGCGATCGATCTGCACGCGAACGCCCACGATGCCTCGCATTTCCTGCTGATTCCGCAGGCGGTGGTCACGGCGGAGAGCGCTGCCGAGGTAGGTGGTTTGCTGCGGGCCAGCGCACTTCAGGGCGTGCCGCTGACGCTCCGCTCCGGCGGTACCAGCCTGAGCGGTCAAGCTGTCACCGACGGCGTACTGGTGGACGTTCGCCGGCACTTCAGGGACATCGAGGTGCTCGACGACGGCGCCAGGGTCCGCGTCCAGCCTGGCGTGACGGTCAGGGCACTGAACGCAAGGCTGGCACGCCATGGTCGAAAGTTCGGGCCCGACCCGGCCAGCGAAGCCGCGTGCACCATTGGCGGCGTTGTAGCCAACAATTCCTCCGGCATGAACTGCGGCACCGTGGACAACAGCTACCGGACCTTGGAATCCCTGACCTTGGTGCTCCCCTCCGGAACGGTGATCGATACAGGGGCACCGGATGCAGATCAAAAGCTCCGCGCCGTGGAGCCGGAACTGTATGGGGGCCTGGCCCGGCTGGCCGAGCGTGTCCGGAACAACCCGGATTCCGTGCAGAGAATCCGCCAACAGTTTTCCATGAAGAACACCATGGGCTATGGGCTGAACTCACTGCTGGACTACCGGAACCCGGTGGACATCACGGCTCATCTGATCATTGGCAGCGAAGGCACCTTGGGCTTTGTGGCGGAGGCGGTCTTCCGGACCATTCCACTCCTCCAGCACGCTGCTGCCGGCCTCCTGGTCTTCCCCGACCTTGAGTCAGCGAATGAAGCGTTGCCCACGCTGGTGGATACGGGGGCCGCAACCATTGAGCTGATGGATGCCTTGTCACTGAAGGTGGGCCAGACGCTCAAGGGGGCGCCCGCCGTCGTCCATGACATAGCGGTCCGCGACCATGCCGCCCTGCTCGTGGAGTATTCCGCAAGCAGCGCCGAGCAGCTGGAGGAGCTTCGCTTGGGCGGTGCCGGAGTCCTGCAGGGCCTGGGCTTGTCGACCCCAGCGCAGTTCACCGCCGATGCCCGGGAACGCGGTCAATTGTGGCAGCTGCGAAAAGGTCTCTACGCCTCCGTCGCGGGGGCGCGTCCCCAGGGGACAACGGCACTTCTGGAGGATGTTGTGGTCCCGGTGCCAGTCCTGGGCCGCACGTGCCGGGGGCTCATCGGGTTGTTCGAGAAGTATGGTTACGGCAACAGCGTGATCTTCGGCCATGCCAAAGATGGCAACGTCCACTTCATGCTCACCGACGCCTTTGCCACACCATCGGAGCTGGAGCGTTACAGCGCCTTCACCGAGGACATGGTGGACCTTGTCCTGGCCGAAGGGGGATCACTGAAGGCCGAACATGGAACCGGGCGGGTCATGGCTCCCTACGTTCGCAGGCAGTACGGCGACGAGCTCTATGACGTCATGCGCACCGTCAAGCGCCTCTTCGACCCTGCGGGGATGCTCAACCCGGGTGTGGTGATGGATGAGGATCCCATGGCCCATCTTCGCCACATCAAAACGGCGCCGCCGGTTGCGGAGGAAGTGGACCGCTGCGTTTCCTGCGGTTATTGCGAGCCGGTGTGCCCCAGCAAGGACATCACCCTCACGCCGCGGCAGAGGATCGTCACGCTGCGGGCCATTGAGTCTGCCCGGCTGGCCGGAGACCTGGCGTTGGTGAAGGAGCTGGAACGCGACTACCACTACGAGTCGGTGGAAACCTGCGCCGTGGACGGCATGTGCCAAACTGCTTGTCCGGTGGACATCAACACCGGATCGCTGGTGAAGCGTCTCAGGAAGAACGACGCCGGCAAACTCGCCAACGGCGCGTGGAGCACGGCAGCCAAGCACTGGGAGGGCGTCACCCGCGGCGCAGCGCTTGCCTTGACCGTGGTGGACAAGCTTCCGGAGGCTGTCATCTCGCTCCCCAACAAAGCGGCGCGGGCAGTGTTGGGCGCAGACACTGTACCCCTCTACTCCGCGGAGCTTCCAGCCGGCGGGGCGGCCCGGAAACGAACCCTCCCGGCAGGCGACGCTGACGCTGTGTACTTTCCGGCGTGCGTGGGCACGATGTTTGGGCCGGCAGGGTTTGGGCCGGCAGGGTTTGGGCCGGCAGGTGCCTCTTCCGGAGATTCGGGCCGAGGAGTGCAGTACAGCTTCGAGCAGCTGTCTGCCCGCGCAGGCATCACGCTCCTGGTACCGGAAGGCATCGACGGCTTGTGCTGCGGAACGCCATGGTCCTCCAAGGGGATGCTGGAGGGCCAGGAGACCATGAAGGCGAGGACACTGGCTGCCCTCCGGGAGGCAACCCGGGGAGGGGAGTTGCCCATTGTCTGTGATGCGTCTTCCTGCACGGAGGGCCTGCGCCATGCGGTCGCATCGGAAACCCCCGTTGGCGGTCAGCTTCCCCTGCGCATTGTGGATGCCGTCGGCTTCGCCGCCGAGCGGATCTTGCCCGGGCTGCCCCAGCACGAAAAGCTTGAGTCGTTGGCCCTGCATCCAACGTGCTCGTCCACACGGATGGGCCTCAATGATGCTCTCGGCGCAGTGGCAGGGGCCGTGGCAGCGCGCGTGGAGATCCCCGAAAACTGGGGATGTTGTGCGTTTGCCGGTGACCGCGGAATGTTGCATCCGGAACTGACGGAGTCGGCGACGGCACGTCAGGCAGTCGACGTGGCGGATATGAACGCCGCGGCCCACGCCTCCTGTAACCGGACCTGCGAACTTGGCATGACACGTGCAACGGGTTCGCAGTACCGGCACGTACTGGAGTTGCTGGAAGAGGTCACCCGCCAACCATCCTGAACCACGGACCAGGATGGTTGGCTCCGGACTTCTACTCGACGAGCTTCCCCGCGACGGAGTCGTCCGCGTTGGCCTCGGCCAAGGCGCGGAAGGAATCCGGAGCCAGCGGCAGGCTTTCGAACCTGACGCCCTCATCCGTGGACCAGACAAAGTTCCCCCGGAGTGAGGGATCTGCCGTGGGGAAGTCAGCACGGTTGTGGGCGCCGCGGGTTTCGCGGCGTTCAAGGGCGCACTCAAGGGTGGCTCGTGCTGCCAGCAGGGAGCCGAGCAGGTCGTAGGCGTGGGCCAGGTCATCGAACCCCGCTATGTCCGGATGAGCGGTAACCAGCTGGGCACGTTCCTCCAAAGCGGTCAGCTTGGCGAGTCCTTGTTCCAGTCCCTGTTCGGTGCGTACCACCCCGGCGTGTTCGGTCATGAGGTTGCGTAGTTCACGCTGCAGCCGCCGAGCGGACTCCGTTCCGCGTTCACTGAGCAGTGACTGCATTTCCCCGCGGGCTATTCCGACGGCAGCGGCATCCCGGACGATATGGGTGCGCGAATGGACGTAGCGGGCCACATGCTCGCCGGTGATACGCCCATAGACGAGGAGCTCGATCAGTGAATTGCCGCCCAGGCGGTTGGCGCCGTGCAGCCCGGAGGATGCCTCGCCGATTGCGTACAGGCCGTTCACTCCCGTTCCGTGGTCCTCCGGTGCAACCCAAACTCCGCCCATCGAGTAATGCGCGGTGGGCGCAATCTCGATTTTTGTGGTGGTGATGTCCAGCATCTGCAGGTCGATCAGGGTGCGATAGACCCGTGGCAGCTTTTCCATGATGGTTTCACGTGGCAGGTGGGAAACGTCCAGGTAGACGCCGCCCTTCTGGGTCCCGCGACCTTCTGCGACCTCGGTGAATGCGGCCAGCGCAACCCGGTCGCGGGTGGACAGTTCCATGCGCTCTGGGTCGTAGCGTTCCATGAAGCGCTCACCCAGCGCGTTGGTGAGGATTCCCCCTTCTCCACGCGCCGCCTCGGAGACCAAGGTACCGGCCGCGTCGTCGGGCTCCACCAGGCCGGATGGGTGGAACTGGACCAGCTCGGCGTCGCGGATCCGGGCTCCGGCCAGGGCAGCCAGGCGGAAGGAGTCTCCGGTGTTCTCATCACGCCTGGACGACGTGTGCCGCCAGATGCGGGTATGTCCGCCGGCGGCCAGGATGACCGCATCGGCGTGGATCTGCACGGGGGTACCGTCAACGATGTCGAATCCATAGGCGCCGAAGACGGTGCCGTCGGCCACGAGCAGCCGGGTGATGTAGACGGTGTCGATGATCGGCACATTCAATTCTGCGGCCCGGCGCATCAGCGTGCGCTGGATTTCCAAGCCGGTGTAGTCCCCTGCGTAGGCGGTGCGGCGATACTTGTGCGCGCCGAAGAAGCGCTGTGAGATGCGGCCATCCTCCTCCCGGGCAAATGGCATGCCCCACTGTTCAAGGTCCTCGATACCGCGGGCCGCATTGCGGGCTACTGTCTCGACGATGGACGGGTCGGCCAGGAAATAGGACTCCCGCAAGGTGTCGGCCGCGTGCTGCTGCCAGCTGTCCTCGGGATCCATCGTGCCCAAAGCGGCGTTGATGCCACCGGCGGCCAGGCTCGTGTGGGCGTCATGCTTGCGGCGCTTACCCACTGCCAGCACCTGCACGCCTTGTTGGGCGAGTTCGATGGACGCTCGCAGGCCGGCGCCGCCCGTGCCGATGACCAGCACGGTGGTAGACAAAAGGCGTTCTGGGTTGGTGTTGAGGTTCATGGTTTCAACGCTAAAAGGAGCTGCGTCATGTCTCCAATGAATTGTTTGAGTGAAGCCCATGCGTTTACGCTATGGCCATGAAGTTAGAGCAATTACGCTCCTTTGAGACGGTCGCCCGAGTGGGCCATTTCACACGCGCGGCGGAGCAACTGTTTCTCGCGCAACCTTCCCTCAGCAGGCAGATCGCAGCACTCGAGGCTGATCTTGGAATGGCTCTTTTCCATCGCGGGCCGTCCGGGGCGACCCTGACGAATGCGGGGGAGCTCCTGCTGCCCATCGCCCGGCGCATGCTCGGTGACGCGCAGACCGCACGGGAGCAGATGAACGAACTCGCAGGGTTGCGCCGTGGCCGCATTCGCCTGGGCGCTCCACCTACCCTGTGTGTCTCACTGGTGGCCGATGTGTTGGCCTCCTTCCGAAGCGCGCATCCCGGAGTGGAACTGCACATCACTGAAGGCGGTTCGCGATTCCTGGTTGATGCCCTGCACGAAAGCGCACTGGACCTGGCCCTGGTGGTCACCCGTGGAACGGACCCCGCCGTGCAGGGCACTGAACTGATTCCGTTGCTGACCGAGGAACTGGTGGTTGTCTCCGCCTCCGGATCGGCTTCCCCGGAAGAACTCACCCTCGAAGAATTGGCGCGCATTCCGCAGGTGGCTTTCAACCGAAGCTATGAGCTGCGGATGGCTACCGACGCTGCGTTCTCCGCCGGCGGCTTGGAACCGGTGATCGCCGTGGAAGGCGCCGAGATGGACGCCGTGCTGCGGTTCGTGGAACGGGGACTGGGGGTGGCGGTGGTGCCGGCAATGGTAGTCATCGGTCGGCCCGGACTCCGTAGTGCCCGCTTGATTAATCCCTCGCTGACCAGGACCGTCAACCTGGCCCGACGCAACGACATTGGACCCTCAGCAGCCGTAGCCGCAATGCAGGAGTTCATCTTCAGCACAGTGGACCGACTGGCGGCGCCCGGAACCGACCTTGCTCGCCTGGTCACCCCAACTCCACGGCACTGACGGCGGTCAGATCAAACCGAGATCAGCCACGGCAGCTCGCTCGTCGAAAAGCTCAGCGGCTGTGGCGTCCATCTTCCTGCGGCTGAAGTCGTTCACTTCCAGTCCTTCGACAATTTCCCAGTTTCCGCCTGAGGTAGTCACTGGGTATGAATAAACAAGACCTTCGGGCACCCCATATGAGCCGTCGGAGGCAACGGCCATCGAAACCCAATCGCCCTCGGGGGTGCCAAGCAGCCAGTCGCGGGCTGCATCGATGGTTGCCGACGCCGCAGAGGCCGCAGAGGATGCGCCCCTGGCCTCGATGATCGCTGCACCCCGCTGAGCGACCGTAGGGATGAATTCGTTCTCAATCCAGTCCTGATCGTTCACCACCTCGGCCGCGTTTCTGCCCGCCACCTCCGCGTTGAAGATGTCCGGGTATTGCGTCGCAGAGTGATTGCCCCAGACGGTCATCCTGCGGATCTCCCCGACCGGGACTTGTGTTTTTCGAGCAAGCTGGCCGAGGGCACGGTTATGATCCAGGCGGGTCAGGGCGCTGAATCGCGCGGCGGGGATGTCCGGGGCGTTGCTCATGGCAATCAAGGCATTCGTGTTGGCCGGATTGCCCGTCACGCCGATACGGACGTCGTCGGCAGCGACCCTGTTGAGGGCTTTGCCCTGTGCCGTGAAAATAGCACCGTTGGCGCTGAGCAGGTCTCCGCGTTCCATGCCCTTGGAACGCGGACGGGCGCCAACAAGTAAAGCCAGGTTGACGCCGTCGAATATATGGTCGGCGTCGTCGCCGATTTCCACCGAATCGAGCGCGGGAAACGCGCAGTCATCGAGCTCCATCACAACACCCTCAAGGGCCTTCAACGCCGGCGTGATCTCCAGGAGCCGGAGTTGCACAGGAGTGTCGGCGCCGAAGAGGGCACCGCTGGCGATCCGGAACAGGAGGCTGTAGCCGATCTGGCCGGCCGCGCCGGTCACAGCGATCTTGATGGGTCTGCTCATGCGATTGACAGTACCGGCTTAGCTCCGAGATCGCTCGAGACGCGCGAAATCGCCGGAAAGGACCAGCGAACTGGAGCCGTTCCGGCGATTTCGACGATCTAGCGGGCTTCGAGGTCGTCCAGGGTCTTGCCCTTGGTGTCCGAGGACAGGAGTGTGGCCACGGCTGAGACAAGGCAGATGCCAAGCGTGGTGAGGCCGATGACCATGGGGATGTTCGACGACCCTGGGGGAGCGATCGCGGTGAACAGGCTGGGGAAGAAGGAGGCGATCATGAGGCCGATGTTCTGTGACACCGCGAAGCCCGTCACCCGCATGCGCATGGGGAACTGCTCCTGGAAGAAGGTGGCAAAGGTGGCGTTCCACATCTGGAAGAGGATGCCTTGCACGATCACAACGCAGATGAAGACGAGCGGCAGGCTTCCCTGTTCAATGGCCCACAGGTACCCCATGGTCAGCAGGCCGCCGGCCAGCCCACCGGCCACCATGAGTGCCCGCCGGCCGACCCGGTCGGACAGGGCGCCGAAGATCGGGATGGTGACTACCGCGGCTACGTTGGCGGCCATGGTCACCCAGAGGAACTCGCTGCTGGAGAAGCCGATACCGTAGCCCTTCTGGGTGGCGAAGGACACGCCGAAGATGAGGGTGGCCATGCCGATCACGTTGGTGAAGGTCATTGCGATGCAGCGAACCAGAACCCAGGGATGGGTGCGCAGGAGGTCCACCAGCGGGAACCGGCGTTTGGCCCCGGAGTCCTCGGACTGGGCCAGGTACGCGGGAGGCTCCTGCACGCGGCGGCGGATGACATATCCCGCCACGATCACCACGGCGCTGAGCAGGAACGGCAGTCGCCAGCCCCATGAATGGAACTCTTCCTCAGGAAGGAGCGCAGCGAGCGGAATCAGGACGGCTGTGGCGAGGATGGACCCCACTTGCGTGCCTTGGAGGCTGAAGCTCGCGAAGAAGCCGCGCTTCGCATCGGGAGAGTGCTCAACGATCATCGCGCTGGCACCCCCGAGTTCACCCGCAACGGCGAAACCCTGCACCAAGCGGAGGATCACCAGAAGGACGGGAGCAAGAAGCCCCACTTGTCCGTAGGTCGGCAGGAGGCCGACGGCAAAGGTGGCGAAGCCCATGAGCAGCATCGCGAAGACGAGTACCTTTTTACGTCCGTGCCGGTCGCCGTAGGCGCCAAGGACCACGGCGCCGAGCGGACGGGAAACGTAGCCGACGGCGTAGGTAGCCAACGAGGCAATGATGCCCACGGTGGCATTCTCGGTGGGGAAGAAGATGGTGGGAAAGAGAAGAGTCGCTGCCAGTGAGTAGAGGGCGAAGTCGTAGTACTCCAGTGCGCTTCCGACCCAGCCGCTCATGGCGGCTTTCCGCGGATCTTTGTGACCGGTGGCTTCGTCCTGGCTGGAGGGGACATCCCTCCCGTGCATGACCGTCATTGCGTCTGAACTCCTATGTCGTCGTTGGCAAGGAACAAGAGCTCTTCCCATCCAAGACTGAAGTGGTGCTCATTCAGCGTGAGGAAGGTTACTTCTTGAATCGATTCATAAAGCATAGGACGTGACGTGCGCTACGTCAACGCGCGACGGCGGCAGCTCGCCCGGGTCCCGATGGAACCGCGAGGCGACCTGCCGCCGTCGTTGTTTTGCTACTTGGCCAGGAAGCGCAGGAGGACTTGGTTGATCTCGGCGCCGTGCGTCCACAGCATGCCGTGCGGTGCGTCCTCGATTTCAACGTATTCGGCGGAAGGGAGGCGCTTGGTGAACTCGCGTCCGGTGGAGTCGATCGGCAGGATCCGGTCGTCGGTGCCGTGGACGATGAGCGACGGGACGGTGACCTTCTCGATGTCGGAGCGGAAATCCGTCAGCCAGGAGTCCACCACTGCGAAGGACGCGTACCAGGACGAGCCGGCTGCCACGTTCCAGGCGTTGCGCAGGGCTTCCTCGCTGAGTCGGTTCCCCAGGAAGTTGTCCGTGTTGAAGAAGTCGTTGTAGAAGTTGGTGAACCAGGCGTAGCGGTCCTCGATGGCTGCGCTGCGGATGCCGTCGAACACGGAGGATGGGACACCCGTGGGGTTGTCGTCGGTCTGAAGGAGGAATGGTTCGAGGGATGCCAGGAACGCAGCCTTCGCTACGCGGGCTTCGCCGTACGTGCCGAGGTAGCGGCCCACCTCGCCGGTGCCCATGGAGAAGCCGACCAGGACGGCGTTCTGCAGGTCGAGCGTTTCAAGGACGGTATTGAGGTCTGCTGCGAAGGTGTCGTAGTCATAGCCCGTGGTGGGCTTGCTGGACTTGCCAAAGCCGCGGCGGTCATAGGTGATGACGCGGTAGCCGGCGTCCAGCAGGGCTGCCGTCTGCTTTTCCCACGAGCCGCCGTCGAGGGGGTAGCCGTGGATCAGGACAACAGGCTGGCCTGCGCCGTGGTCCTCGTAGTAGAGCTCAATGTCCGTGCTGTTCTCGGTGCCAACCTTGATGAAGCCCATGATCTGTGTCCCTTTTCTCGAAGTGGAGAACGAGCGTTCTCCCTTGGTGTTCTCCATCGTAGAGAACGTTCGTTCTCAATGCAAGTAGAATGGGTGCATGGATAATTCCGAACTCCGCCAACGCATCGTTGCCACTGCCGACGAGCTCTACAACTCCAAGGGCATCCAGGCCGTCGGGATGGATGAACTTCGCACAGCAGCAGGGGTCTCGTTGAAGAGGCTCTACGCGGAATTTCCCTCAAAGAGCAGCATTGTCATGGCCGTGCTGGAACGCCGGCATCAGTCCTGGACGGAGGGGCTCGACGCTACGGTGCAACAAGCGGGAACGCCCCAGGAGCGGCTCCTCGCCATCTTCGACTACCTGGCCGGATGGTTCTGCCAGGACTCCTTCCGCGGATGCGGCTTCATCAACAGCTTCGCCGAACTCGGTGCCATCAGCCCTGACGTTGCTGAGTATGCGCGGAAGCACAAGGAATCGTTCCAGGAGTACGTCGGTCAGCTTGCCAAGGCGGCAGGTGCGCCGGCCTACCTGGCTCCACAGCTGGCTATTCTCGCGGAAGGCGCACAAACGACGGCGGCCATCGCCGGAACGCCCGACGCTGCCGGCCAGGCGCGGCAAGCTGCCGAGGTGCTGATTGACGCGGCGTTGGTTACTGCCCAGGCTGGATCGGCTGGATCGGCTGGATAGCAGAACAGCGCTGGCGGCACTAGGCTTCTGAGACGCGCCGAACGGCGCGGCAGGAAGAAGACTATTCGTGTTTGAAATCCCCAGCATCTTGTTCCTCTCGGCCGGCTTTGCAGTGTTGGCCGCTGCCGTCTTGCCAAAATTGTTGCGCCGCATGCCGTTGTCCATGCCCATGGTTTTCCTCGGCAGCGGAATCCTGGCGTTCACTTTGCTCCCCGATTTGCCGGATCCTGACCCCGTCAAATATGGGGAGTTCACAACTCATCTGACCGAAATCTGCGTCATCATTTCCCTCATGGGCGCCGGTTTGGCTTTGGACCGACCGTTCCGGTGGCGTGGTTGGTCCACCACGTGGCGTCTCCTGGGGATCGTCATGCCCTTGTGCATCCTGGTGATGACGCTCTTGGGATTGTGGGTGCTGGGCCTGGGGTTGGCTGCTGCCATCCTTGTCGCGGCGGCGATCGCCCCCACCGACCCGGTGCTGGCCTCTGAGGTCCAGGTGGGCAAACCGGCGGACAGTGAAGAAGACCCGGACGAAGACGAGGTCCGCTTTGCCCTGACCTCTGAAGCAGGGCTGAATGACGGGCTTGCCTTTCCCTTCGTTTACCTCGCCATCCTCATCAGCCTGGTGGGGGCCGCGCCCGCGGCCTGGCTGGGGGAATGGGTTGCCCTGGACATCCTGTGGCGCACAATTGCGGGCGTCCTGATCGGATTCGGAACGGGCAAGCTGTTGAGCCTGGTCTTCTTCGCTGCAAGGCGCAAGAGTTTTCGCCTGTCCGAGCATTCCGAGGGCTTCGTGGCTCTGGCGGCTACGTTCCTGGCGTATGGCGCCACGGAAATGGTGGCGGGCTACGGATTCATCGCAGTTTTCATTTGTGCTCTGACCATTCGATCCGCCGAGCACAACCATGCGTACCACCAAGTGCTGCACAGCTATGTGGAGCAGCTCGAGCGCCTGATGACGGTAGTGATCCTGGTCCTCCTCGGGGGTGCCATAGCCCGCGGGCTGTTGGAAGGGATTGGCTGGCCTGAGGTACTCGTAGCCCTGGCGTTCCTCCTGCTGGTGCGCCCTGTGGCCGGATGGATCGGGCTCATGCGCGGTAAGACCGGCCCCCGCGAACGCCTGGCCATTTCCTACTTTGGGATCCGCGGAATCGGTTCTCTGTTCTACGTTGCCTTCGCACTGAGCCATGGAAACTTCGACGCCGAGGCACGCGGGTTGTGGGCGCTGGTTGGATTGGTGGTGGCTTTGTCGATCGTGGTGCATGGGGCCACCACTGCGCCCTTGATGAACAGGCTGGATAGGCTTCGGCTCGCTGAAGCGCGCAAACAGCATGGCGACGAAGGGCGCGCTCCGGCCACTGCAGTGTAGGGCGGGGTGGCCGGGGTGCCGCCTTACGGTCTTTGGCAAAGTTCTGGCATCTACTCGCGAACGCGTCGTATGTTTCTCGGTACAACTCCCACTTCCGAATCAGAGGGGCCACTATGGCTGGCGGGCGGACGCGATCCCACGAACCGCATGCGCGGTCCCGCCGCGGAACAATTGTCCGCCGAGTGCTCCTCAGTGTGTTGATCGTTGTTGGGATAGCGGTGGCCCCCGGCGCGGTTCGGCTGATCGATTTTGGTGTCCGGGTGGGGGAGGGCGCGGCCGCTGAGAAGGCCGTGGCTCCGTTCTACATCGCACCGACGCCTGCGCCGGGCCCGGCAGCTCCCGGCACTATCGTCCGGCAGGAACCAGTGGTCGGAGCCCCTCAAGGCGCCATCGCCTGGCGAGTCCTCTATCACTCCACCGACGTCGACGGGGCCGACACACTGGTTTCGGGTCTTGTCATCGCACCGGATGCTCCCGCCGCCGATGGCACCCGCACGGTGGTGTCCTGGGCGCACCCCACCACCGGAACGGCGCCAAGGTGCGCTCCTTCCAGTGGTATTGCACCGTTCGTCTTCATTGAAGGCCTGTCGGACCTCCTGGCTGCGGGTCACGTGGTGGTTGCCACCGATTACGCCGGGGATGGGAATCGCTGGTCCTTCGTCGTTCCTGATTGGTGCAACGGAGGCGGCCAACGTCCTGGACATCGCCCGCGCGGCCCGGGGGATTGAGGGGATCGGCGCAGGCAACCGGGTGGTGTTGTGGGGCCACTCCCAAGGTGGGCACGCTTCGATTTTCGCTGCCCAGCGGGCAGCCAGTTATGCGTCTGAACTTGCCATCGCCGGAGTGGCGGTGGCGGCTCCTGCCACCAACCTCGGAGCCCTTCTGAGCGCGGACATTGGTGACGTCTCAGGAGTGACCATCGGGGCGTACGCGTTTACTTCCTACGCGCAGGCCTACTCGTCCCGGCTTCCCAATGATCCGCTCACCACGATTCTCACTCCTGCCGGGGCGGCCGCGGCTCCCAAAATGGCTGAACTCTGCCTCCTTGGCCAAAACAGTGAGCTGCACACCATTGCCAACCCGCTGATCGGTTCCTTCGTGACCGGCGACCCGACGCAGGCACCCGGTTGGAGCCAACTCCTGGCAGAGAACACCCCGGCACAGGCTCCCTTGACCGCTCCGCTGTTCGTCGCCCAAGGGGCAAAAGACACCCTGGTCCGGCCGGAAATCACCGCCGCGTACGTCGCGGCCCAGACGCAAGGCGGGACCGCCGTCGAATCCCATGTCCTGCCTGACGCCACTCACGGGACTGTTGCGCTGGATGCCATGCCGTACTTGATGAAGTGGATGGCGGCGCTGCCGTAGCGGGCAGGCCGTGGAAGACTGGACGTATGTCTCCCCGTCCCATGAAACCGCGCCCCCCATCCGACGCCGTTGAAAGTGACGGTCCCAAACCGGCCAGCAACGGGCGTCGCCACCTCGCCATGAGGCTCGACGACGCGTGGCTGGGTTTCCAGACGCGCCTTGCCATCCGGCGTGGCCGGGTGGAGACCGTGATTCCTTATACAGGCTACGGTTCCACGTCCTGGGTTCGGGTACTCGCCCGGGTGGTGCGCAGTGATCCCCGGGACGCCGCAGGCCACGCCAAGCCGTTGCAGGAAAGCATGCGCGGCTGGCGAAACTTCACGAGTGCCCCCGTGGCCAACGCCGCGGTGAAAGTGACTATCGCCGGCACAGTGCATGATGTCGTCGCTGACCGCGGCGGCGTGGTGGACGCCCGGATTCCGGTAGCCCTCGACTCCGGGTGGCACACCATCACCCTGCAGTCCGGTGCATCCGAAACCGTGGAGGCGCCCGTGCGGATTGTCGCGGACGGCACTGACTTCGGCGTCGTCTCCGATATTGACGACACCGTCATGGTCACGGCGCTGCCCCGGCCCTTCTTGGCCGCGTGGAATACGTTCGTGCTCAACGAGCACGCGAGGACCCCGACACCAGGCATGGCGGTGCTGTACGAGCGGATCGCCAGGACGGCGCCGTCCGCGCCCGTGCTGTACTTGTCCACCGGCGCCTGGAATGTGGCCCCAACGTTGTCACGGTTCTTGTCCCGCAACCTTTACCCTGCCGGTCCCAAACTGCTGACGGACTGGGGCCCTACTCCTGATCGCTGGTTCCGCAGCGGCCAGGAGCACAAGCGGAACTCCTTGGAACGCCTCGCGGGGGAGTTCCCCCACGTCAAGTGGCTGTTGGTAGGCGACGACGGACAGCACGACGAAGCCATCTATTCCGAATTCGCCCAGCGCCACCCGGAGAACGTCAAGGCCATCGCGATCCGCCAACTCTCCGCAGGCGAAGCGGTACTCGCGGGCGGGCGCTCGAAGTCCGGCGGGCAACCCACCCCCGGGGTCCCGTGGATCTACGCCCCGGACGGTGCAGGGATGTCGGCCCAGCTTGAGGAGTTGGGTGTTATCCGGAACGAAGTCCGGTCTGCCGACGATCCTGAGGAAGGCGACATTCAAGCAGCCACCGACTGACTGCATCCGCCCCCGCTGCGGAAGCAGCAGCTATGCGACGTCGATGAACACAGGGTTGGCGTAGAACCAAGTGTCAGTCCACGGATCGGCGTCGCCGAGGTTGTCACCGTGGCGAAGGGGGCCGGCGGGGTCCACGGAAGCACCGTAGTACCCAGCGCCGTGGCGATTTCCGTCGCTCCCGCGCAGGCGGAAGTAGCAGGACTTTTGAACGTCCTTAATGACGTGCTTGATGGTGAACGTTCCGGTGCGGCCGGATACATCAATCTGCTTCCAGACCGTGGTTCCAGGAGCCTTCAAGGTGTCGCGGTCGGACGCTGCGCCAGTGACGGCACCGCCGATCACATCCACGTGGGCAAGCTTTGGCAGGATGCCCGCGAAGTTGCGGTAGCCCGTCGTCGTAATGGTGATGGAAATTTCGACGTCGGCGCCCCGCCTCACCTGCAGACGGGAACCGAGGGTAACGCCGTTGCGGCCGTTGCCATTGCCGTTTCCCCGTACTTCGCGGACACGGACATCCAGTCCTTGCAGCAGGTGTCCGTGGTCCACCCACATGCGGCCGTTGCGCATGGCTTCCAGGACGCCGGTGTAGGAGCGCTTGGTGACGCCGGTGTGCAGCCGGCTGAACTGTCCCGGCCAGTAGTCGCTGCCGCCCTGCTTCTCGCCGGAGTCGAACGGGTCGGGTCGCTTGCCGGTGACGGACCAACGGTCGAATTCATTGGGCAGGCTAAGGTAGGGCTCCTCGGCGGGGTAAGGGCCGGTCTTCCACGTGTCCTTGACCGTGAGGTGGTTGTCCGAGTTGGACGTGATCCAGAACGGCAGCCCTTCGGCGAGCATGGAGTCCCACACGCCGCCCACGGTTGCGGTGGCCCAGTCGAAGCCGCCGTAGGGCCGGAAGGAGTCCGCCGGGTAGCCGGGGAAGCTGTATTGGGTGGGGTTGTTGGTGTATTCGCCGCGCTGGTCACCGGCCCTGGAGAACTGGCTCACTCCTGATCCTTGGGCACCGGGTGCACCTTCCATGCCGATCATGACCTCGCGGGCGGCGTCGCGCCACGCCCGGAGTTCGTGCGGGGAATCGATGCCCAGGCGCATGGGGTGGTTGGCCAGGGCGACGACGTCCTCGATGTAGCCGGAGCGCCGTTGATTGGCCAACCAAGCGATGGCTTCCACGGCCTTGCGCTCGAAGGTCTCCACTTGTGCCGTGCCGGGGGTTGGCTTCTCCCACTGGTTCAGCTTGCCGTCCCACACGAGTTCGAAGGTGCGCAGGAGGTGGACTTCGTTGGGGCCGGGCGCTACCAGGACCGAGGCGTGCTCTGCGCCGGGGATGTACCACTCAAGCCCTTGGAAGATCAGCAGGTCAGGACGTGCTGCCCGCTGCGCCTGGATTTCCTTGTTGGCGTTGACGGCGCCGCCGTTGTTGGCATGGCCGAAGTTGCTGTGTTCCGTTAAGGCCAGCCAGTCAACGCCGTAGGCCTGGGCGGTGTCCAGCTGCTGCTTGATCATGTACTTCGCGTCGTGGCTGTATTGCGTGTGGACGTGATGGTCACCGACGAGCCACTTCAGTTGGGGGTCGTTCCCGCCCGGGTTCGCCATTGCCGGCTGGGTCATCGCGGCTGAAGCTGCTGTACCGGCGGCCAGAATGCCGGCCGATTGCAGGATGCGTCGGCGGCTCAGTCCCATGGTCTTTAACTCGGCGTCGGCCAGCTCCACACTTCTACTGTGGGTGGTCGTGTTTTCTTCTCCGGTGCACATAGCGCTTTCCCTCTGTTGATTCCGATCCCCCAGCGGGATCACAGTAGGGAAGCCGGATGGCAGGGAGGTTAACCGGGCGGGAACGATTGGGGGAGTTGGGCCCTGCTAGAACAGCGGAATTTGAACTTCCTTGATCCATTCACCTCGTCGATAGTCGCGGGCCTTGACCACCACGCAGTCCTTGTAGACCTCTACTTGCAGCCCACTGGCTTCACGGCCATCCAGGGCGCGCTCACCGCCGGCTCCATTGTCCTCCCAGAGGGTCTGGACTGCGCCGGTGTTGATGACCTGGAATCCCTGCAGGTTGCCCGTGCCGGGGACGGTGCGGCGAACTTCCCAGTCAGCCAACTGGAGCGCCCAATGGGTGTGGGCCGTGAAGACGAAGACGTTCTTGTACTTACCCAGGATGCCCAAGAGCCGGTCAACCTGCAGGTAGTCCTTCTTGTACAGGTTGTTGCGGGTCCCGGAGACCGTGTCCGGGAACGGGTGGTGGGTGAAGACCATGACAGGCTGTCCCTTGCGGGCCCAGTAAGCCAGACGCTGCTCGAACCAGATGAGCTGTTCTTCGCTGAGCCAGACCTCGTCCCACAGCTTGGCATCGTGGTATTGCATGTACTTCTCGGTACCCAGGATCAGCCCCGGCACGCCTCCAAGGTCAATTTCGGTGTAAACCTTGTCCCGGCCGGTGAAGGTGAAAAAGCTCTGGAAGAGCGAAGCTTCAGTAGTTCCGTTGGGCCACGTGGCCTGGGCGAGTGTGTTGGGATTGGAGTACTTGGGGACGTAGAACTCGTGGTTGCCGATGGCCCAGTGGACATTGGCGGCGTGGGTGTTGGCGTCCAGCACTTTCCGCACGGCGTCGTACTCGAAGTCGTAGCCCCGCGGGGTGATGTCGCCATTGACCACCAGGCCCGCGCTTCGCTTGCTGGGGTTGGTACTTTCGATGTCTTTGAGCGCCAGATCAAAATCGGCCAGATCGCCTTGGATATCGCTGATGACGGTGAAGATTGTGGCTTTGCCGGAAGGGCGGTTGCTGCCGTGTCCGTTCCCGGCGGCCTGCGCCGGAGAAGCGACGGCGGCCGTGGCGCCGATGGTAGCCAGCCCTGCGATTGATGCTGCGATTGCAGAGCGGCGGCTGGGGGAGGTCATGATGGAACCTTTCACTCAAGGGGTGCGTTGACCCTCAGAACGTAAAGACGTCCGATGAATTGCCGGCAAATGGACCATGGCCAACTTGTCATGACAGGTTGGCCATTTGGTGATCTGAACGAATCATGAGGCGATTCCCTGCCTCAACAGCGGCTCCAAGTTGTATAGCCAGGGGTCCTGAGCGCCCAAACCAGTCCTGTACATATGTCCACCCTGCTGGTGATTTTTCGCTCAATGTAGTGCTGTTTGCGGCTGGACCCTTCCCTACGGTTGAACCGGATGCTTCACACATCGATCCCGTCGGCAGAAAAGAGTACGCAGTGTCTGAAATCAACGAACTCCAGGTGGTCCCGCACTGGATCGGAGGCGCCGAGTCCCCGTCGTCGGGCGACCGTACCGCCCCGGTCTTCGACCCCGCCCTGGGCAGGGAAACCAAGCTGGTCAACCTTGGCAACGCCGAGGACATCGAGTGGGCCATCTCCTCCGCGCACAAGGCCTTCCCCGCTTGGCGTGACCTGTCCATTACCAAACGCCAGCAGATCATC
Organism: Paenarthrobacter nitroguajacolicus; assembly: GCF_007786235.1. GTDB lineage: Bacteria > Actinomycetota > Actinomycetes > Actinomycetales > Micrococcaceae > Arthrobacter > Arthrobacter nitroguajacolicus_A. The sequence goes on from NZ_VNFK01000019.1 coordinate 98,008, forward strand.
TTCCGCTTCCGGGAACTGCTGAACGAGCGCAAGGGCGAACTCGCAGAGATCATCACCTCCGAGCACGGCAAGGTGGTCTCCGATGCCCTGGGAGAAATCACCCGGGGCCAGGAAGTCGTGGAACTGGCCACCGGCTTCCCGCACCTCATCAAAGGTGAGCATTCAGAGAATGTCTCCTCCGGCGTCGACGTCTACTCCACCAAGTCGCCGCTGGGCGTGGTGGGCATCATCAGCCCCTTCAACTTCCCCGCCATGGTGCCGCTGTGGTTCCTGCCGATCGCTATCGCCGCCGGTAACACCGTGGTGTTGAAGCCGAGCGAAAAGGACCCGACGGCGGCCAATTGGCTCGCTGCCCTCTTCACCGAGGCGGGACTCCCGGATGGCGTATTCAACGTCCTGCACGGCGACAAGGAAGCCGTTGATGGTCTTCTGGAACACCCCGATGTGAAGGCGATTTCCTTCGTCGGCTCCACTCCGATCGCGCAGTACATCTACCAGACCGCCGCCCGCAACGGCAAGCGCGTCCAGGCCCTGGGCGGCGCGAAGAACCACATGCTGGTCCTGCCCGACGCCGACCTCGAACTGACGGCCGACGCCGCCATCAACGCCGGCTTCGGTTCCGCCGGCGAACGCTGCATGGCCATCAGCGTGGTGGTCGCCGTCGAACCTGTCGCCGATGCGCTGATCGAAAAGATCACCGCACGCATGGCTACGCTCAAGGTCGGCGACGGGCGCCGCAACTGCGACATGGGCCCGCTGGTCACCCGCCAGCACCGCGACAAAGTTGCTTCCTACATCGATGTCGCCATCGAGGACGGCGCCACGGTGGTGGTGGACGGTCGCGGTATCACCGTGGATGGAGACCAGAACGGCTTCTGGCTCGGCCCCACACTGATCGACGACGTCCCGGTCACCTCCCGCGTCTACACCGAGGAAATCTTCGGCCCCGTTCTGGCAGTGGTCCGCGTGAACAGCTACGAAGAGGGCGTGCACTTGATCAACTCCGGCGCCTTTGGCAACGGCACGGCGATTTTCACGAACGACGGCGGTGCGGCCCGCCGCTTCCAGGCCGAGGTCGAGGTGGGGATGGTCGGCATTAATGTCCCGATCCCTGTGCCCGTGGCGTACTACTCCTTTGGCGGTTTCAAGGACTCCATCTTCGGCAGCTCCAAGGCCTACGGCTTGCAGGGCTTCCAGTTCTTCACCCGCGAAAAGGCCATCACCTCACGCTGGCTCGACCCCAGCCACGGCGGGATCAACCTGGGCTTCCCGCAGAACTAACGGGATGTGAGCGAGCGTCGGACTTGCTGGATGCTCTCTCACATCCCGCCCTTTTTCGGCTAACGCTCTTCCAGAAATTCGACGGCGGCAAACAGTTCCAGCTTGTCGCGCAGGCTGTCGAGGTTGAGTCCCAGGACGGACCCGGCAGCATCGATCCTGTTGCGAAGCGTGTGCCGGTGGATTCCCAGTTCGCGCGCAGTCTTGTCCCACACACAGTTGTTTCGCAGCCAGGCTGTCACTGTGGGGAGCAACTGCGTCTGCTCTCTTTCGTCGTGCCTGGCGAGGGGATCGACGAGCCGCCTTGCGACGGATCCGGCTTCGTCCCGCCGGAGCAATCCCAGCATGCCGCCTTCAGAGATTTGGTCGAAGGCCACGTGCGGTCGGGACAGCTCAACGGCCCGCTGAAGGGCCCGTTCACCTTCCCTCAGCGCCCGGGCGAGGTCGGCGAAGGACGCCTCACCGGATGCCCCCGCGGCAGCGCCATATCTTTCCAAGAGCACGGCAACTTTGTCCTGCAGGGCGGCGCCTGCCAGGACAACCACGTTCTGGTCCCGTTGGGCATAGAAAACTGCTCCGCGGTGATCGTCCGACAACAGTTCAAGGGCTTCCAACAGGTTCTGCCCTTGTCCTGGCTGATGTGCCACCGTCACCACCAAGGGCTCTGCCGGCAGCCTGCCCCAGACCTGGCGTGCGGTCCGCTCGGCAACATCGGTGCTTCCTGCCAGCAACTGTTCAAAAACGCCGGCCCGCAGGTGGCGGCGGGCCGTGTCCAGGGTGCGTGTTTGCTCCAAGGCCAAGCTGGCCAAAGCGATCACGCTGTTGATGATGTCCGTACGCGCAGGGTCCAACGGTTCAATGGCGCCGAGCACAAGAACGCCCCGCAGATAGTGGCGGCGCCCCAGTGTCTGTAAGGTGACCTGTTCGCCGTCGACCGTCAGTTGCGATACCGACCGTGAGCCTTGGTCCAGCGCCTTGGTGACGGCCTCTTTCACGCCCGGCATCAACGCTGAGGGCACAGGACGGTTGTGGGGCATCAGGATGTGGTTCCCAGCGGCGTCGAACAAGGCCACCCAACCATGGAGCTGGCGTTCCAGCTCGGCCAAAATTGATCGGAGCCCGTCGGGCCGGAGGGCTGCCCTGGCAATGGCGCGTTGTGCCTGGAGGGACCATTCAGACCGTGCATGCTGCTCCCGGGCGAGCCAGTCGGCCACGAAGCGGATGACCGCGATGAACGGAGTCCGGTCGGGCACTTCCAGTAACGGCAGCCCCTGCTGGCGGCACGCATCTTCCAATCCCGGGGGCAGGACTCCATGGATCACTTGGGTGGCGAAACCCAGCCCGCTGATCCCGTGCTTGACCAGCCGTTCCACGTATTCGCTGTACAGCGGCCCGGAGGCATCGTCCACTGAAAACTGCGTTCCATCCGTCAGCAGCAATTGCCCAGGATCTAGGAACGGTGTGGGGTCGTCCAAGTCTGAACTGTGCACCCAGGAAACAGGGGCCTCCAAGGCGGGATCCGCACCTTCAGGGACTACCAACCTTAGGTTGAGGGAGCTGTTGTGAAGGATCGTCTTAAGAGTGGGCGGCATGCTCAGGAGCTCCTTGGAAAAATGTATGTCCAGACCAGGCTAACTATACAAATGTCGGGAGGCGTTCGTGGGCGCCGAAACCCATGATGGAGGAAAAGCCCCACCCGCCTTCGAGAGGAACCATCCCATGACTCCCACCCGGACCGTTCTGGCCGCTCCCGCTAACAACGTGGAGGACTTGAGCAACGCCGAGGTCGCATCCTTGGACACTTCGAACGTCTTCCACTCCTGGTCTGCGCAGGGTTCGCTCAAGCCCCTGGCCATTGCCGGAGGTTCGGGCAGCACGGTGTGGGACTACGAAGGAAGGACCTATTTGGACTTCTCCAGCCAACTGGTCAACACCAACATCGGCCACCAGCACCCTCGGCTGGTGGAGGCCATTAAGCAACAACTGGACACGCTCACCACCGTGGCTCCCGCGCATGCAAACTACACCCGTGCCCTCGCAGCCCGGAAGATCCTTTCCCACGCTCCCACGAACATGGACAAGGTCTTTTTCACCAACGGCGGTGCGGACGCCAACGAGAACGCCATCCGTATGGCTCGTTTGCACACTGGCCGGGACAAGGTCATCTCCCGCTACCGCTCCTACCACGGCAACACCGGCGCCGCGATTGTGGCCACCGGCGACTGGCGCCGCATCCCCAACGAATACTCGCGCGGCCACATCCACGTCTTTGGTCCCTACCTCTACCGCTCCGAGTTCTGGGCCGAAACCCCGGAGCAGGAAGCTGAACGCGCGCTGCAGCACCTGCGCCGGACCATTGAACTTGAAGGGCCGCAATCCGTGGCCGCCGTACTCCTCGAAACGGTCCCCGGTACCGCCGGGATCCTGCTACCGCCGCCCGGGTACCTCGAAGGCGTCCGCGCCCTCTGCGATCAGCACGGCATCGTGCTGATCCTTGACGAGGTCATGGCCGGCTTCGGCCGTACCGGCGACTGGTTTGCCCTGGACGCCTTCAACGTCCGGCCTGACCTCATCACCTTCGCCAAGGGCGTGAATTCCGGCTACGTCCCGGTGGGGGGCGTCATTATCTCGGAAGAAATTTCGCGAGGCTTCGATGATCGAGTCTTCCCCGGCGGTCTCACCTATTCCGGCCACCCCCTGGCAGCGGCTTCAATCGTTGCTTCCATCGAGGCTTTCGAGGAAGAGAACATCGTTGGGAACGCCGCGCGCATCGGCGCCGATCACCTGGAGCCCGGCCTTAAAGCCCTCGCCGCCAAGCACGATGTCATCGGTGAAGTCCGCGGCCGTGGCGTTTTCTGGGCCCTGGAATTGGTCGAAGACCGGCAGGCCCGCACGCCTGTCAGCCCCGCGTTCATGGGCAAGCTGAAAGCGGAACTGCTCCACCGCGGACTGTTGCCCTTCATTGCTGACAACCGCGTGCACGTGGTGCCGCCCGCCGTCGTGACCCCCGAAGAAGTACGCCAGGCTTTGGCGATATACGACGACGCCCTGGCCGCCGTCCGCTGACAGATTCGGGGAACTCGGCCAGGTACCGGGATGCTTCGTAGCCTTCCCGCACTCTGGTGCCACCCTGGGGCTCATCGCAGGCGAACAGGCCAAGGGCCCCGAGACGCCATCTGCTTTAGCGTGTCGGGGCCCTTGGAGTTTCTGGGTACGGCAGGGACTCAGCAGGTCAGCGTTCCCTTGAGCACTTTCCCCGTCCACGTATTGGAGGTGCCGGGGACCTTGTAGTATCCGCGGATCTCGTAGGTCCACGTGCCGATGATCTCGAGGCCGGAAGTGTAGCTCTTGCCGCTGGCCTTGCTCAGGTCGCCGGTGAATTCCAGGTTTCCGGAGCGATCAAAGAGCTTCACGTCGTGATAGTTGGCGTGGGTGGCAGCGCTGAACGAGTTCACCGTGACCGTGGCGCGAAGCCCAAAAGAGCAGCTCATGGTCACGTTGGCACTGGCCGGAGCCGGAATACTCGCGGCCGAGAAAGCGGGAGTCGCCCGGTCCATGTCCGTGAAGGCGGCAAAGGCCGCCGTGGGGGCAGCTACCAGACCAAGAACGACGACGGCGACGATCACCAAGGTGCGCAGGAAGCTGTTCCGCGTTGTCATAGTGCCGTCCTCCTTCTTTAGGTCGTGGTTCTTGTCCATGGGTGTTCGCCGGGGCTGATCGGGCTGGGGTAGTGAATCCGATCAGACCCGGCGGGGCTTGGTGGTGGTGCCGGTGGGTGGTTACTTGGTGGTTTCGGTGCGCTGGGTGCCGGTGAAGGAGAAGGCGATGGTGGAGGTGGCGCCTTGGAAGTC
>NZ_VNFK01000002.1 GCF_007786235.1 Paenarthrobacter nitroguajacolicus
CAAGCACCACACAACACCCGGAGGTCCTCTTATTGCGTCACATCAATCCCGTGTCACCAACCTGCCGGGACACTACAGCTAGACGTCGTCGCCCGGACCCGAAGCCTCACAGACCCCGCCACCCGTGCCTACATCGAGCGTCGCACCGCAGAAGGCAGGAGACTAAGGGAAGTCTGCCACTGCCTCCAACGCCTCAGCGCACGCCAACTCCGGACGCTCAAGGCTTGACTTATCACCATAGAGGGGGCCGTCTAAAGCCGATATGCACACGTGTGATGAGCACCTCTGTAGGTCAGCAACTAGCCGCCAGGACAGTGCCAAACAGCGAGAGCAGCCCCCTGCGGAGGGCAGACGCGCTGGCGGTAGGGACCGAAGTCCGGGACAACCCGCTTGGCAGCCCCCGAGCTGGTGGCGCCTCCAAGCAACGAAGCTGAATTGATCTAGGCGAACAGGGTTTGCTCGAGCCCAGGCTCAAACTCGTCATGGTGTCCGTGACAAGCCATCAGTGCTCGAAACAGCCGGCGAAGTGTGGTGATCAATTTGTGGAACCATGCGTACGGCACGTTGAGTACCTCGTCCTGCTTCTGCAAGGAATCTAAAGGCGCTCCACGGCCTGGAAACCAATCGGCAGTCCTGCCGGTGTCTGGCTGCGAACGATGGCTGACGCTGCTGTCCCGCTCGGAACACCGCCCGTCCGTCACAAGAAAGGCATGCCAATTCCTGGCGGGTTGCTCTCTGTTCTTCCGGGAGTAGCTCTGCAAATTCTGTTGCGGTCCATTCCGTGCCATCCAATATGCTTTTTGCCATATACAAGGTGCCTCCTCGTGTATTGCCAACTGAAGTTCGAACGGCCATCAATAAGCTCCGCAGCCGGCCACCTCGCGAACGCCTGTATCCCGCGAGTCCGTGCCAGTCACCAGCTTGGGCGGGATAAGTTTCGGCACCTCATTGCCTGCTGTGTTTGTTCTGGAGACGATTCGGCGCTCTGTTGGTCATGGGCCGCAGGTAGCCCCTGCGGCCCATGTCCGGCCTTCAGGCCTGTTTTTTCGAGCTGGGTCGTCCGGGGATATGGCTAAGGATGGACTTAGAGAAGCCGCCATCGACGCAGATATCTTGACCGGTGACGTAGCCGGATAGTGGGCTTACGAGAAATTCGATCACGTTGGCGATGTCCATCGGATCTCCTATTCTTGCAAGCGGGATAATTTCTTCCCGGGCCTTCTTGATTTTGGGATCTTCATACATTTTTTCGGTCATCCGAGTATGGGTCATGCCGGGGGAGACTACGTTGACGCGGATGCCGTCGGGTGCCCATTCCAATGCGAGTGTCTGGGCCAACATTGTCAGCGCGGCCTTGCTTGGGCTGTAGGCGCCGGATCCCGCGTGTGGTTGTTGACCGGACATGGACGAGGTGAAACAGGCGGCGCCGTGGCTGTCCTTCAGGTGCTGGTAGCTTGCTTTGGCGAGAAGCCATGAGCCGCGCAGGTTGACCGAGAACATTGCGTCCCAGTCTTCAAGGGAGACGTCGCATATGGGTCCGGGGTTGGCGATTCCGGCATTGGCTACCAACGCGTCCAAGCCACCGAATTCTGCAACTGCAGCTTTGACCAGCTGGCTTGGCACGTTGGGGTCGCCGAGATCACCGGCCAGTGCGATGGCGGTGCCTCCCATGGCCTGGATTGAACGAACGACCTGCTCTTGGCTGCTGTTTGATTCGTGTCCGCAGACTGCAATCATTGGCTGCTCCCCGCGCGAAAGGGCTGCCTCCGTGAGTCTCAGGGATGCTGCTGCGCCGATTCCGCTGCTTCCGCCGCTGACCAAAGCCCTCATTACACAAACTCCTCTTTCACGTTGATTCGCATTGAAGATTGGATCTCAACAATGCCTGTTTCTTCCATGCTTGAATAAATTCTTGGTGGCGCCCGGTTTTCGGCGTAAGGAGTTAACTCTCCAGTTCCCATCCGTGGTTCTTGAGGTCCTGCATTGCTTTCGCGAATTCGTGGACCGGATTGTCCTCACGGATGATCTCCAGAACGACATTCCCGACGCCGCATGTGTCCTTGACGGCGTCGCCCAGCCCAGCCCAGTCAATGACTCCCGTGCCGATGGGGTCGTGACCCCAAGTGTCCACGCCGGTGTCGGAAATGTGCACCAGTCCGATGGCCTTGTGATGCTCCCGCAGACCAGCGACGGGATCTTCTCCGATGTAGGCGGCGTTGGCGACGTCGTAGACGATCTTGACTGAATCGTCGTTGATCGTGCTGACGACACCTGCCAAGTCCTGAATTGTGGGAGTGAAGCAGTATGGGGTGTTTTCGAAGAGCAACCGAGTGCCAGCCTGCTTGGCCACCGGGATGAGACTTTCCAGACTTTCATACATCCATCCGTGGACGCTTTCGAGCGAGGGGGAGATCATGGGGCGGCGGGTGCCGGGGGAGATCACAACCTCGGGTACGTCCCAAGCGGCAGCCAAGTCGATGACCGACTTGATGTGGTCGATACTTTTGCGGCGCATGCTGGCCCCGGGGCTGGCCAGGTTGATGTCATATCCGCCAGCGTTCAAGGACCGTATTTTCGCACCGTACCGGCTGAGCCTGTCCTGGATTGCCGTGCGTTCGGAGGTTGGTAGCTCGTCCGGCCAGCAGTGCGGAGAACTGACTGGAACCTCGAACGTTTTGTAGCCGTTGTCGACAAGCTCGGCTATCGCATCGATCGCCGTCGCTGACCAAAGATATGAAAACGTATTGATAATCATGCTGTTCACGTAGGAGAAGTCCTCTCAGTTCCGCGCCATGGAGAAAAGGCTTCCCTTCATAACGCACTATAAATTTTGAGCTACGGCCGAGCTGCCGCAGCTCCGATCCGACCGTCTATTTGGAGTGCCGGGAGACGTCGACCATCGAGGTCGTGCCCGAAACCAACTTTTCGCCTTCGAGTACCTCAGGGTCTGCGAGTGCCACCGTGGAACGGTCGCCGCGGTTGCCGGTCTCCGGCAGCGTGAAGTACACGACGAGGCACAAGGCGACGACGACGATCATGTAGACAGCGACGAGCATCGGCTGCCCGGCTCCGACAAATGCGGCAGCGATCAGAGGTGCAGTTCCACCAAAGACGGCAATCACGATCTGATGCGCGAAGCCGATGCCTGATACCCGGACGGAGGCCGGGAACAGTTCGGCCTGGATGGTCGGATAGACCGACTGCCAGATGCCGAGAACTACCCACCCGGAGGCCGATACCAGGACGTATACCCAGAAGCCCGGCTGGTTGAGGAGCAGGAGCAAGGGGTAGAAGAGAACGATCATGCCGATGGCGCCGATGATGGGGAAGATTTTACGCCGGCCGAGTCGATCAGAGAGTGCGCCGCACGTCGGTACGATAATCACCAACAGGGCCAGTCCGATAACGCTTCCTGCGAGTGTGGACGAGAGGTCCCGGCCGCTGGTGAGTTTGGCGTACGTGGGAAGGAAGGTTGCCCAGGTGTAGTAGGCCACGGCTGGTGCGGAGAGTGCAGCTGCCTGAAGCAGGGCCTTGGGGTGTTCGCGAAGCAGGTCCTTCAGGCGCGCCGCAGCGGACTTCTGGTCGACCAGGGCTTCTGCTTCGAATTCGGGGGTTTCTTCAGCCCGGGCCCTCAGGATCAGGCCGACGATGCCGAGGAAGCCGCCAACAACGAAGGGGATGCGCCATCCCCATGCGGCGAGATCGGCGGTGGAGAACGATGACGTCACCATTGCTGCTGCGCCGGTGGCTGCCAGGGTTGCGAGGCCACTTGCCATGTTGGTGAAGGAACCAAACAGGCCTCGCCTGTTCGCTGGAGCGTGTTCGACCATGAAGGCGATGGCGCTTTGGCCCTCGCTGCCGGCCGAAATGCCCTGGATGACGCGGGCAACCAGGAAGAGGACGGGTGCCGCATAGCCGATGCTCGCAAATGATGGGGTGAGGCCGATGATGAGCGAGCCGAGTGCCATCCCGGAGACGGATAGTGTCAGGATGAGCCGCCGTCCGAAACGGTCAGCCAGTGGCGAGATGATGATGCCGCTCAGTGGCCGTACAACAAACCCGACGGCGTATGTCAGGAGTGCGGCGATCAGGGAGGCGAACGGAGAGTCGCTGGGGAATATCTGTGACGAGAATACCGCTGCGAGCAGCCCGTAGATGTACCAGTCGTACCACTCTACGAAGTGGCCGATGGTGCCTGCCACCAGGTTCAGGGTGCGGCGCGGATGTTTGGACGTTTCGGGACGCCCCGAAGTGTCGGGACTGCCGACTGCTTCTTTTGAGGTCTTCATTGAACTCTCCATGTTTTCACGTTTGGCGCTGTGGTTATAGTGCTGGATCTGGGCACCTGGTGTGTGGGGGCGGCCGTCTGTAAAAGCGTCCGACCGGATGACGAATCCCAAGGGAGACGGCCGGTGCGGGGCGGGCCGCGCTGCTCGCTAATAAGCGAAGAAAAGCTTTCACAAACCCCCCAGGTTTCCGAATGAGATCGGTTGCTGAGATCGGTTGCATTCAACGATACGGATGGAATGTGATCTTTGTCAATGTGCAGTAGCGAGGCTTCGCCCCATGCCAACGCCACTCATAGCCCGTCGCGAGCGAGCATCAATCGAGGGAAAGCGGTGCCTCGTTGTTGAAGTCCTGGAACTGCACGCCGGACCACGCGCATTCCAGGCGGCCGTAGGTGGCCCAGTAGTCATCCCAGTGTGCGAGTTTCCAGTTGTCGCGCTCCAAGCCGCGCTGGATGAGTCGCGAACGCAGGACGTCTTGAGGCACCCGGACTCGTATCACGGTGATCTCGGGAGAGGGCCAGTGGAAGTCGTTTGCCGCTCCGGTCAGGTAGTCCGGATCGTCAAAATAGGCCCCGAAGGGGGCGTCGAGGACTACGGAGCGGCCGAGGCGCAGGTTTACTCCTGCCACATCCATAAGAGTCTCGTACTCAAGGGGCAGCAGATTGGCGCGGTAGTAATCGTTGGATTCGCGGTCGGTCGGGTCATGCCCGGTGGCGGTCAGTGCGAATTCGACGAAGCGGCCGCTCACTCGGTCCTTGTCCAGGTAAGCCGCTTGATGCTTCTCAGCCGTTTGTTGAGCGATGGTTGTTTTCCCTGAGCCGGCTGGTCCAATGACGATGAAGACCTGGGGAGACATTATCCGCGGGCCTCTGCTACTGCTGCGAGGAAGGCTCGGGCTGCTTCGGTGACGCGGGTGAAGTCCCCGTCAGGCTGCCATGCCTTGGTGACATAACTGCCCACGCCGACGCCCGCCACGCCTGCGGCGAACCACTCGCCAACATTTTCCAGTGTGACGCCACCTGCAGGCATGATCGGCAGATGCGCCAGGGGTGCCAGCACTGCCTTTGCATAGGCCACCCCGCCAGCCTCGGTGGGGAAGAGCTTGAGGATGTCAGCACCTGCCTCGGCGGACTCAACGAATTCCGTGGGTGTGAAGGCTCCGCTGATGGTTGGCACCTGGTAGCGGTTCGCGGTCCGGATCATCGCGGGGTTCAGCTGCGGGCTGACGAGGAACTCGGCGCCAGCACGGATGCACTCGTAGGCGGAGTGCTCGTCAAGAACCGTTCCTGCACCAACGGCCACGCCGTTGTGCCCGTGCTTTGCTGCCAGGCGGCGGATTACCTCGACGGCACCGGGAATCGACAGGGTGATCTCCAATGCCCGGAAGCCGCCCTCGATGGCAGCCTCAGCGACCTTCTCTGCGACTTCGGCGCTCTCAAGCCGCACGATAAGAACAGCTCCTGACTCGTCGATGGTCTGCAGGGTGCGAAGTTTTTTGTTCATGATGGCCTCTCTCTGGCCGGGTGGCTCTTTTGCTCCAGCCAACCCTGGCTCTCTTGATGTTTCGTTGACAAACTCTCCCACCATCCATAGTGTTATTGCAACCGATCTCAGCAACCGATCTCATACAAGGGGGTATTGCGGTTGACTCATGTACGAACGATTATTCTTGGGGCGTCCCATTGGCATGTTCCGCTCTGTGCACAGGCCATGGCCGAAGAGCACGACATGATTGCAGTAGGCGACGATGATGTTTCCCGGGTGCAGGTGCAGAAACTGGCCGCCCACTGGGGAGCGCCGGCTGAAGCTGACTGGCGAAAGCTGGTGGATTTGCCCGACGTCGGACTCGCCTATGTGTTTGGTCCCCACGAGGGGATGGCAGAGAAGTGCATGGCCCTGATCGAGCGGAGAATTCCGTTCGTGGTGGAGAAGCCATTGGGCACTTCCCTCAGCGAGCTTTCTGCCGTGCGACAAGCTGCCGAAGCAGCTGGTGTGCCGGCCACTGTGCCCTTGGTTCAGCGCGGCGGGCCTACAGAGAAGTGGCTGTCCAAGGCAGGCAGGCCCACCTACCAGCGAGCTTCATTCATTGCCGGCCCACCGGCCCGGTATCTCGACAATGCCAATCCCTGGATGCTCGAGCCGGACAAAGCGGGCGGAGGCTGCCTTGCGAACCTGGGCCCGCACTTTGTCGACCTGTTCCTCCGAGGAAGCGGGGAGGCTGCAGCGCGCGTCGATTCCCGACTCTCATCGGTTCTTCACGGGCAAGCTATCGAGGACCACGCCAGCCTGATCATCACAACGCCGGAAGGCCGGGAAGCGATTGTGGAGGTGGGCTACGCATTCCCTAGCTCGCCGTTGAAGCGGTATTGCAGCTTTACCTCCGCCGGAGAGTCAGGGTTCGCCACTGTTGATTCCGACGGTACGGCTACTTTCACGTCGATGGACGGCGCCACGGAAGTGGACAAGATCAACGTCGACAGCGACCCTCTCTACGATCCATTTGTGCGCAGCGTCGCCCGGACACTGGAAGATGGATTCCGGGGCCTGCCAACGCTGGCCCAGCTCGAAGATGTCATGCGCCCCATTTGGCAGGCGTATGACGACCAGCACGGAGGAAACGAACATGCCTGACTTGAGTATCGACGTCGTCGCAAAAGCCGCCGGTGTCCACCGGTCGACGGTCTCAAGGGCGTTCTCACGCCCTGAGGCGGTGAAGAGCGAAACACGCGAGCACATCCTTAAGGTCGCCGAGGGCCTCGGTTACACCATGAGTCCATTGGCACAGGCGCTTCGTCGCAAGACCAGCAACATCATCCCTCTGATCGTTCCGGACATTACCAACCCGTTCTTTGCAGAACTTGCCAAGACGATGACACAGGCAGCTGACGAGCGCGGCTACCAGCTCATGCTCTGCGTCACCAACGGCGACCCGGCCAAATCCGACGGGTACTTTACGGCCATGCAGGCGATGTACGCCCCGTTCGGGATTGTGGCGCCCTCCACAAAGGTGGACACCGAGGCTCTGAAGCGATTCGCTTTCGGCCACAAGGTGGTGGTGATTGACCGCGTAGAAGGCGACGACTCCGTTCCTACGGTTACCGTGGACAGCCGCAAAGGCATCATGTTGGCGTTGGATCATCTTCATTCCTTGGGACACACCTCAATCGGATACGTATCCGGTATCGCCGGGACACACACGGCCCAGGACCGGATGGACGCCTATCTGGAGCTCACTGCCCAAAGCGGCAGCACACCTGTAGTGCTCGACAGCGGGTCAGACCTTGATGCCGGTACGCGTGGGGCCGAGCATTTCCTGGAGATGGACAATCCGCCCACAGCGATCATTGCGGCCAACGACATGGTGGCCTTTGCTGTGATCTCGGCGCTCGGCCGAAGTGGCCTACGGGTACCGGAAGACGTGTCGGTCATCGGGTTCGATGGGCTCGCTCTAGGTGCCCGTTTCAACCCACCACTGACAACTGTGCGGCAGCCGATCGCTGATATGGGACACATAGCGATCGAACTTGCCGAGAAGCAAAATGTTGACGGTTCCGTGGACCACATCGTCCTCGAACCCGAGCTTCTGGTCCGTGGCTCCACCTCGGAGCCTCGCAAATGAGCGGGGCGCAGGAGCAGAGGCTTCGGCGTCTGCCGGGGCTCCAGCACACGGACCACGTCGGTTTGACGGTTCCCAACCTTGAAGAAGGCATTCGCTTCTTCGTCGACGTTCTTGGAGCTGAAGAGCTATACCGCTCCGAACGCGGGCCAGACCAAGAATTCATGCCCACAAACTTCGAAGTCCCTGCCGATGCCAAGCTCACGCTCGCCATGCTCCGCCTGCCACCGAACCTCAACATCGAACTTTTCGAGTGGAGCAGCGCTGAACGGCGAGAGACACCGCCAAGGCATTGCGACGCTGGAGGGCACCATCTGTGCTTCGTTGTGGATGACGTCGATGAAGCCATTTCCGTGCTGCAGGAAACACCCGGTGTACGTGTACTCGGGGACCGCAAGGAAGTCGCCGGCGATAGCCCGCGCGTAGCCGGCAACCGCTGGACCTACTTCATAACCCCGTGGGGCCTGCTGATGGAAATCGTGGATCGATCCCGCGTCCCGGCCCCTCCCCGGCTGGTCGGTCCCACGGACTGGACAGCACCTCCAAACACTTCAGAAAGGACATAGAACAATGCGGCTAGCGGGTCACACACTAGGCACCCCGAACCACACGGTTCCCCAAGCACTCAGTCTCTTCCGGGCCGCAGGGCTCGATGCAGCAGAAGTCATCTACCAAGATGATTACAAGTCCGGCTTGCCCCTAGGGGACCGGCACTCCGCGATGGAAGCACTCAAAGCGGCCGAAGGCGAAGGCATACCCATCGTGGGCCTAACGCCGTACACCACCGCCATCAATTCACTGGACGATACCGAATGGCGCAAAGCCGTCGACGAATTCCGTGGGGCCATAGATACCGCACAACTGCTCGGGGCTGACCGGGTCCGTGTCTATGCCGGCTCCTGGCACCCCGGAGACACCGACCACGCTGCGCGGTGGGGGCAGTTGCGCAAAGCCTTGGAGACCCTCGCACCCGAAGCCCATCAAGCTGGCGTCCGCCTCTGCGTGGAGAACCACTTCGGCACCATGACCCAAACCGCAGCGGACACCGCGGCCCTGGTCCGGGAAATTGCCCAGCCGTCCGTCCGCGTACTCTACGACCAAGCCAACCTGACCTTCACGCACGACGAAAGCTACGAAGAAGCCTTCGCTGTCCAGGGCGACCTGATTGGCCACGTCCACGTGAAAGACCTCGTCTTCACAAACCCCAACGCGGCCTTCCGCGCTACGGAAACGGCTCGGGTGAACGCCTCCGAACGCGCAGTCCGTTCACGCGTCGTCGGAAGCGGCGTTGTTCCATGGTCCCCAATCCTTGCCGCACTGCTGCGACACGGCTACGACGACGTGCTGAGCATCGAGCTTGAATACCGCTGGCACCCCCAAGACCTGCCCGCGCCCGAGGACGGATTCCGGGAATCGGCCTCCGTCCTGCGCTCAATGCTTACTGATCTTGCTGAAGTTAGGAACGCCTGATGAACACCAACCGCCTCCGCGTCGGAGTTATCGGCGCTGGCAACATCGCCACCATTGCGCAGCTGCCCACCCTCGTACAGCGGGACGACGTCGAGTTGGCCGCCTTGGTTTCCCGGCGCGAAGATCCCAGCAGCCTGGTCCGGCGCTGGGGCTTCAACGCCGCCTACAAGAGCGTGGAGGAGATGCTGGCCGCGCAGGAACTGGATGCAGTGTTCGTGCTGACCCCGCGCTCCGAGCACGCCCATGCCGTCGAGCTTTGCCTCAACCGAGACGTGGACGTGTTCTGCGAGAAACCGCTTGCCCCAGCGACAGAGGAGGCAGAACATCTGGCAGACCTCGCCGACGAGCGGGGACGGATACTCATGGTTGACTTCAACCGGCGCTATGCACCCGTCTACACGGCCGGCCGGGAGGCTTTTGGCGACAAAGGCGCCACCTTCTGCGTTGCCCAGAAGAACCGCCCTGGATCCGAATACCGTGCAACGTTCGAGAACGCCATCCACATGGTCGATCTCCTGCGCTGGTACTGCGGGGGCGAACCTGAGCACGTGTCCGCCCACGCTGCCGGTGAAGATCCTTGGGAAGAAGACGGAATCGCAGCGACCATCCGCTTCAGCACCGGTAACACCGGTGTCCTGATGGCAGCCCGAACAGCGGGAGCATGGAACGAGAAACTGGACGCCTACGGTGACGGGAAGACCGTCGAAGTCAGGGCGCCCGAGACAGTTTCCACCACCATCAACGGCGTCACCACTTCACGGGAACTCAGCGCCGAAGCGTACGGCTGGGCTACTGCGACAGATACGTTGGGATTTTCGGCCGCCGTTCACCACTTCCTGGACCGGGTGGCCGACAGAGCCCAGCCGCTTACTTCAGGCCGCGAAGCTGTTCGCACCCAGCGCCTGCTGGACCAGATTCTCGCCGCGGCCGGCCTGCCCACAGAGGAGCAAACCGGGCGCGAATGGGCGAGCCACGCAGTTAACGCGAGCTGAACTACCAGCCCATCTGCCGAAGGTGCACGGGTGTCTGATTCGGGCTCCTTGAAACTGGTGTCTTGAGCAGGCCTGTCGGATATAGGGAGGTGCCACCGTGGCTCTACGTCGCCTACCCGAGCATGAAATGCGAGTCAAGGAAGCCGGGAGACGGCCGTTGCGCGGGCGACTTACCGCGCTTGCGGGCATCCTGCTGGTTGCCTTCAGCGCAAGAGAGGCGGTTTCGGCGGTGTCGCCGCTTCTTGGCCAAATAGGCGCAGACCTCCACCTTAACGCTGTGGCCACAGGGACCTTAGGGATGCTGCCGACCGCCAGCTTCGCGGTGATGGGCTTCCTTGCGCTGCCGCTGCTGCGCCGTATCCGGCTTGAGCACCTCCTACTGGTTGCGCTTCTGCTGACAACGTTGGGTCAGCTCGGCCGCGCAGTGGGTTGGGACGTGTTGGCATTTTTGGGGTTCACGTGCATCGCCATGCTCGGCATTGGTCTGATCAACGTCGTCGCGCCGCCTCTCTTGATGACGTATTTTCCCGACAGATTCGGGGGCCTCGCGGCGCTCCACGTCACCCTCCTGGGTGTCAGCACAGCGGTGGCCGCCCAATTCGCGAATCCTCTAAGCACTCTTTATGGCTGGCGGTTCTCCATTGGTATCTGGGCCGTACTCAGTGCGCTTGCTGCGGTCCCGTGGCTGATTCTTCTTACAACCAGACGGATCGTTGCCTGCACACCAGCCAACGATCAGCAGTCGCCTCCTGCGAACAGCGTTAGACCTTGGAGATCATCAATCGGCTGGGGCACGGCATTGGTTTTTGCTGGCTGTTCCAGCAATACTTTTGCGGCGCTCACGTGGCTCCCGGCTGTCCTCGTTGATAGAGGACTCAGCGAGGAAACTGCTGGATCCATGCTGGCGCTGTATTCAATCCTTGCTTTGCCGGTCGCTCTAATGGTGCCCATGGTTGTTGTTGGAATGTCCCGCCCGCTACCTGTGGCCGTCCTGTTTGTGGTCGCCTTCGCCATAGGTTACGGAGGCATCATCTTCGCGCCACCAGCTTCTGCGGCGGTCTGGGTGGTCATTGCCGGACTGGGCCAAGGGTCCTATTCCTTTGCGTTCACCATGATCAATAAGCGAACACGAACGCAGTCCGGCTCAGGACGTCTGTCCGCGTTTGCCCAGGGAACCGGCTACGCCCTGGCGAGTGTCGGCCCGTTCCTTTTCGCACTTCTGCACAGCCCGGGGGATGGCTGGCTGGCCTCGTTCGGCATGCTCGGTGCCTGGCTCGTGGTGCTTCTGGCAGGGGCCGTCATGGTCAACAAGCCACGCATGCTCGAAGATCACTCGCCGATACCGGGGCTGGCTCCCGGAGAATTACTGCCCTTCCAGGGTCCAACCGCAGCAAGCCGCAGAACGGAGGCCGGCGTTGACGCCAGAGACTTCCGACCTCCGGATCCGAAAATGCCTGGTCTTTGAAGGCCTTGGGGACACCAAT
Organism: Paenarthrobacter nitroguajacolicus; assembly: GCF_007786235.1. GTDB lineage: Bacteria > Actinomycetota > Actinomycetes > Actinomycetales > Micrococcaceae > Arthrobacter > Arthrobacter nitroguajacolicus_A. Next base: position 11,852 of record NZ_VNFK01000002.1, read on the forward strand.
GTTTGGTGCCCCCGATCTACACAACTGATCTCGTCGATTTCTTACTTAACTCAAAGGAGAGATTTCATGAACACCTCTTTCAACTTCGGCCTGATCTTCGAGGGGCCAGCATCATGACGACGGCGGCACAGTCCCAGCGCGTCGCCGTGGTGGGGGCGGCCGGGTGGGCAGGATCCCGTCATGCACGAGCATTCACCAAGGTGGGTGCGAATGTCACCCACCTGGTGGAGAAAGACGAGCGGGCGGTCTCGTTGGCCCACGAGCTGGGAGCTCAGGTGGTGCCCAGCGTCCAGGAGCTTCGTTCTGATCAACTGGACTTAGTCGTCGTCGCGTTGCCCACCACGCTGCAACCGGATGTCTGTGCGGATCTGCTGACCAGAGGATTTCGGGTGCTGACGGAAAAGCCAGTAGCTGCAGATGCCGAGAGTGCTGCCATCATGGCCGCCGCTTCGGGAGTGAACCAACGACTCATGGTCGGTTACACACTCCACCAGCATCCGGCCGTCCCGCTTGTCTCTCAGTGGATCAAGGACAACGACGTGATCGCTGTCAACGTTCGATCCGTCGCATATAAGGAGACCATCGGCTCTTGGCGTGCTGATCCGAAAGAGGGTGGGGTTGCGGTAGTGAACGGAATCCATGCCATCGAGCTGGTCTCTTCGTGGTTTGAGGGAGACCCCAGAGTCCTGGCCACCAACGCCAGCAGCAGCCTGTACGGGTCTCCGGTGCCGGAACACGTCGTTTCCACCCTCGAATTCCCCTCTGGAGCGGTATTTTCCTTGCAGAGCTACTGGTCTCCCTGGCAGGAACCCCAAGGGCTCAACCAAGGGGATTGGAGCCTCACCATTGATGTTCTGGCCACTGGCGGCCGGATGTTGTGGTCGAACGATTCCCTCCACGTGTGGACCCGTGACGGCGGACAACACGAGAAAAACTTCGCACCCTCCGACCTCTTCCTCCGCCAGGCAGAAGCAGCCCTAAGGTTCTGCGCGGGTGAAACGCCTGCCGTTACATTCACCCAGGCGCTCCGCGCTACGGAAATCGCCGATGCAGTCCGGACAGCGGCGGCCCCCGGCGCCCGGGAGGCGCTCACCCCGTAAGCATCGTCGAAATCCAAGCAAACGAGGACCGGCCGAACCGGGCAATTTCGAGTAAGGAAACGAACATGAAGACAGCACCCCACGCTCCGACCGCAGGAGAACTGCAGGCAAACTGCGCCCAGAACGGAGAGAACCGATGAGCCTCAAAGACCAGGTGGTTCTGGTAACCGGATCAAGCGGAGGAATCGGCGACGCCGCAGTCACCGCACTCATAGCCGCAGGAGCCAGGGTCATCGGCGCCGACCGTTCCCCCAAAGCGGACCAGGCCCTTCAGGCGTTCTACCCGCTCGACATCACCTCAGAAGAGCAATGCGCCACGGTCATACGGGACATCCAAGCCGAGCACGGCCGTGTTGATGTGCTTATCCATGCAGCAGGAGTGCTTGGCCCCACGCCGGATATCATGGAAACAACCACTGAAGAGTTCGACTCCATCCTGAGGATCAACGCCACCGCGACCTTCACCATGGTCCGGGAAACCGCAAAATCCATGCTTGAGACCGGCACTGCCGGGGCCATCGTGGTCCTGTCCTCAGTTGCGGCCAAAGAGGCACGCCTCAACTACCTGCCCTACAACGCGAGCAAGCTCGCCGTCCTCCACATCATGTGGTCCTTTGCCGAACTGCTCGGACCAAACGGCATCTCCGTGAACGCGATCGCCCCAGGGCCGGTGAACACACCCATGTGGGCGCAATTTGCCCGGGACTCCGGCCCCGACGCGGCAGCGAACCGAGCGAAGAGGGCAGCACAACTGCCGATGCGCCGGTTTGCCGAAGCCGAGGAAGTCGCCCGGGCCATCCTGTTCCTTTCTGACCCCGACAACCGCTACATCACTGGAGTGTCTCTCGATGTGGCCGGCGGAGCCCACCTGGGAATCGGAACCTGAAACACGCGACAGGGCTTCTCATTGAACGCCCATGCCGCAGAGACGCGTTCATGATCTATCAAGGAGATTTAATGCGACATCATCACACAGCCCTGCATGTTACGGATATGGAGCGCAGCGAACGGTTTTATGTGGATGGCCTCGGACTAACGCGTTTGGATGCGTGGACGTCGGGACCTTATATCGGCGACCTCTACGGCCGTCCCAACGTACAGGTCAGAGCCATGCTGCTCGCAACCGGTGACGGATCCTTTCGACTGGAACTCGCCCATGCTGAGCCGCTACTGCCAGCCGTCAATCCATCAGAGGCGCAACCGGGCACCGCTCACCTCGCCTTCACGGATATTGATGTGCGACAGGTTTACACCAGGATGACAGCGCTGGGCTACAGCGCGGTATCAGAGCCCGTTGCCCCGACCTCCGGACCCATCGCAGGCGGGTGGCTGGTTTACCTCCTCGATCCAGACGGAAATCGCGTGGAGCTGATTCAACCGCCAGACTGGCGCCCGAGCAAGGACTCATAAGTCGCTCGCGCGCTGAGTGAAAGTCAGTCAACTGTGAGTGTGCTTGAGTCTCTGGAGCACAAGATGCAGTGTGGGTGGGCAGGTTGCAACCTGCCCGCCCACACTGCATCCATTGTTTCAACACGCAGAACGCCTAAAGGTCCCAGACCGCGTTTGGCTCGCCGGCCGAGACTTTGCGCTCCGAAGTGAACTCGGTGGCCATTAGCCCCTCGCGGGCAATCAAGTTGCCCGGTGGGCTGAGCCGACCACCGACTGAAGGAAATTCCAGGTGTCGACTTATATCGGGTCAGCCACCTGTGCCTGAGGGACTTCGAGGGCGCACTCAGCGAGTCGGACTTGCATGGTGGCCCGCTAAAGGCAGGCCCCGTTAACCGCCTGATGCGGTCACGGGGCCTGCCTTTTGCGTTGACTAAGAGTGCGGCTAACGGTTGCTTCAGCTATCCCTTGACGCCGCCGGATGTCATGCCGGCAACGAACCAGCGCTGGAATGCCAGGAAGATTGAGAGAACCGGGATGAAGGCTACGACGATGAATGCGGCGAAGAGTCCCCAGAAGCTGCCGAAGCCGGTGGTTATGTATCGCACTATGCCGTTCTGCACGGTCTTCATGTCTTCTGTGGTGGCGAGGACGGTGCCCACGAGGAAGTCGTTCCAAACGAATACGAAGATGAAGATGGCTACGGCGGCGATACCAGGCCGGATGAGCGGGAGGATGATGCGCCACAAGATCTGCATGCGGGAGCAGCCATCAATTGCCGCCGCTTCCTCGATTTCGACGGGTATATTTTCGATGAAGTTGCGCAGAAACAGGATGGTTTGTCCACAGATGATTGCCGTGTAGACGATGATCATCATGGGGTATGTGTTGATCAATGCGGTTTTGACAAACATGGAGTACAACGCGATAAAGACCACGATCGCCGGGACCATGGAGAGGACCAGAATCCCAGTCATCAGAGTTTCCATGCGGCGGCTCCGATACCTCGTGGCCACATATGCCGCAGGGATACAGATGGCCAGAGCGAGGACGATAGAGCCGCCGGCATAGATGAGGGAGTTTACGAAGAATCGGATGTTGGTCGATGTCAGAAGGCCGACATAGCCTTCGGATGAGAAGGGGTCAGGAATCCACCTAGGCGGGAATTCCAGCGTGCCAGAAGCGGTCTTAAGCGACGTGGACACAATCCATGCGACCGGGGGGAGTACCACCGCTGCGGAAAGTATGATGTACGCCCAGGCCGGAACGGCCCGAATGAAACTGCCCAATCGTCGTTGGCGGCGTGGGGTTGTGATGCTCACAGGCTTTCCTTCCGTCGGAAGCGGATGGCGACGAGGGTCAGGGCGATGTTGACGGCGAAAAGCAGGATTGCCGTTGCTGAGGCTCCCGAGAGATCAAACTTGTCGAACATCTGGTTGTAGACCCGCATGGACAAGGTTTCTGTGGAGCCGATGGGGCCTCCTCTTGTGGTGACCAGGATGATGGTGACCATTTGCACATAAAGCATGAGAAGGACGACCACAACGGAGACGATGGTGTTGCGCAAGTAGGGCAGTGTGATATTTACAAACTGGTGCCAGATGCCGCCGCCGTCCATTTTGAGGCTTTCGCGGAGCTCCTCGGGAATCGTTTGAAGGGCGCCCAAGAAGAGGAGCATGGCTTGCGGGTAGGACCACCAGGCTGTCATCAGAGTTACTGCAACCAACGCACTGGTCGGAGATGAGAACACATCAGTGGGACCGAACCCGAGGGACTTGGTGATCGCTGATGCCGGACCGTAGTTGGGGTTGAGGAACCAGAGCCAAATTGTTCCTGCAGTGGCCTGTGACATGAGCCAAGGCAGGAGGAAGAGGCTCCGGACCGAACGCTTGAAGCGGTGAAGGTTGTTGAGCACGATTGCAGAAAGCAGCCCCGCCGGCAGTGCGATAACCAAGGCGCCGAGCGAGAATACCAAGGTTGTCCAGATGCGGCTCGGGAGGTCGGAGTCTGAGAACAGTCGGACAAAGGAATTCAGGCCCGTGAATTTGCCGATCTGGTAGTACGACGTCTCGTGGAGGGCCGTCCACGCTGTGTAGATGAGCGGTCCCACAAACACGAAGAGGAAGACGACGCTGACCGGGAGGACGTAGAGCCATACCATTCGATCCCTACGGACCCGGCGAAAACTTGGGGCGCCCAAGGGAGACGTTGCGGTGTTGCGTGGGTTGCGGGTGGGGCTTTTTGTAGACATTTCTGTCCCTTCCGTGGGGGCCTGATTTCTCAGGCCCCCAGATATCGCGAGCGGCTATTTCTTGTTGGCCGCATCCTGCGCGGAACGGATGAAGTCGTTGCCTGATGAACCGTTGAGAGTCAGCTTCTGCCCGGCTTGGGAGAGGCCAGTGGCAAGCGCGGTCCATGTGTTGGAATACGTCCGCGGTTCACTGTTGGTCTTGACGTAGGCGGCGATGTCGTTGACGGTCTTTGCCTCCGGAGTGGAGAAAAATGGTTGCTGGTAGGTGGCCGCACGGGTGGGTACCTCACCGCCGGTTGCCATCAAAGCCCCGGCTTCCGGCCCGGTCATGTACTCAATGAACTTCCAGGCGGCCTCGGTATTCTTACTGCCATTGCCTATGCCCAAGGTCCACCCAATGGTGGTACCTGTCGTATCGCCGGTACTCGCTTTGGGTAGGGCCGTCCACTTGAGGTCCTTGTTCTGCGAGCCGAAGGAAACCGCTCGTTCCGTGCCCAAGACTGCCATGGCAACCGTGCCGCTCGCCATGCCGTCAGCTACGGTGCCGTACGTGTCAGAAACGACGTTGCTGCCCAGAGCCTTAGCGTCCCTGAGCTTGGCCAGGAAGTCACCGAACTCGTTTCCTTTGGCGGTCGCGAAATCCGCCTGCCCATCTTTGTTCCAGATTTCCTGATCCACTTGTGACATGAAGCAGTTAAAGAATGTGCTGATGATGGCCGAGTTGTCCGTGTCCGAGAAGCCGGTCCCAAAGCCGGTATAACCAGCGGCAGCAGCCTTCTTGGCAACTTCGACTACTTGGTCGTACGTGGTGGGAACTGTCGCGCCGATCTGGTTGAGGATCTTTTCGTTGTAGTAGAGGGCGCAGGTTCGGTATTCATACGGAACGGCAACCGGCTTGCCGTCGGGGCCCGCAAGGGTGTCGGTGGGTCGCAGCCAGTCGGTGACCTTCGAAGCAGTGTCAGGCAGCGGGGAATAGACGCCGGCAGATGCCATCTGGGGAACGACTGGAGTGAACATCTTGAAGACGTCAGGTGCCTGACCTGCTGCCGCGGCCTGAGGCAGTCTGTTCAACATGTCACCGAGCGAAACAACGGAGAGGTTGATCTTGATGTCCGGATTAGCCGCCTCGAACTTGGCAATATTTTCCTTCAAGGCTTTTGAACGCGGATTGGCCTGACTGGGATCGAGGAAGTCCCAGTAGCTCAAAGTCACGGGCCCTTTGGGTTCCGAAGCTGAGGGTGAGCAGCCACTGAGGGCAAGGCTGGCTACGACGGCTGTTACGAGCGCCAAGCCCCATCGCTTTTTGATCATGAATTTCTCCTGTGAACGGATTTGCTGATGCGGGAGCATGCCGTGCTCAAGCGACGCGTGCTAAGTGCGGGACACCGACGGTCAGGAGAAGTCGTTTTGGTCATCGAGTCTCTCCTTTGAGATCGGTTGCATTATCGAAGATAGCAGTGAGATCGGTTGCTGAGATCGGTTGCACTAAATTTAGAGCCGAAGGATGTCTCTGTCAAGGAAAGTTTTGATGTGGCAGTTTGGACGTCCGGATTTCGGCATTGGACAAGGAGCTAAGGTGGTCCACCTGTCGTCTCTCCGGATCTAAAGTGGCTCCCACAGACTCGTTTATGCCCGCACGCATCACGATGAGTCTTCAGATGTGATCGCCACTCACAGGGCTGATCATCAGGCACGGGTATCTCCTTCGGATCAGGCCAGATCACACGCCGTTATGCAAAAATCCCCCAGGGCATGTCGAGGTTGGTTTTGTAGGCGGTGGTCTTGTTAGTGCTCCAGCCCGCGACGATGCCAGCGCCGAGCATGTGGTCGGCGAGGCGGGCGAAGCGGTAGCCGGGGTCGGTGTCGATGTGGCCGATGGTGGTCAAAAATTGCCCGAGCGACAAAACGCTGTCGGGTCTCGTCCTCGGCCGCCCAATTAAGGGCCACTCTCGATGACCGAAACTTACTTTGCTCGGCATATACACGGCCCGACGTGGCCGCCGGCGAGAACAGCACTTTGTCGGATCGAACCAAGCCGCACGCAAGTCTCGTCGTTGTCTACAGTTTTTAGCGCAGCCGCATCGAATAGGCTCAGCGAAGTCGCATTCTCAACGAGGAGAACTTTTCATGGGGAATTCGCTGACACGGATCGGTGCGTGGGTCGAAGGAATGCTCCCCGGCCTCATTGCCATATACCAGGTGCCCGCCGCGTCCGGGAACAAGTGCTGCTTCGGTGTTCCCTTCGAGCTCGAATGCGGTTGGCAGACTGCTGTTGCCGGTAAGCCCCTGATTGCTTCTGAAGCTGGAATTTCGATTGACTCTGTCGATCTCAGTGAAGAGGCTCCGCGTCCTGCGGCTGGACTCAATTTCCCCGTTTGGGACACGGTATCGCCTCGTTCCTTGGGCAAGGAGGCTGGGCTAGCCGGTCCTTGGCCTGCTCGCAGTGGGCCCATTGCAGGGCGGGAGTAATTACATAGGAACATAATTAGTCTTGCGTGGCCGCCTTAAGCTGGCAATTCCAGCCTGAAGCCGCAACTCGCACAGCGCAGAATTATGGTTCTGAGCCGGACGTCGAGAAGTTGAGCTAGGTCGTCTCCAAGAACGGTGTTCGCGCTCATGCTTCGCCGCACTTCCAGAGGGACCTTGGCCATGGGCTCGCTGCAATGGAGGTAGGTGTCGCCGAAGAGAATGAGCCCTTCTAGATTTGTTGCCGTGTTCAGTTTTGCGGCAACATCACGGAATGGCGTGTAGTGGGAGAGTATGGAACCGCATCCGGTGCAGCTGTAGGAGACATCTACGGTGAGGCCAACTGTGTGGGCCTGTGCTGTTTCAATCGCGTGCAGCACCAAGTAGTCGTCGGTCCGGCACTTCGGGCACCACATTGGCGCCCCTTGGGGCAGGGACGTCCCATCCGAGGGAGAAGGGTCGTTGGGCATGACGGTTACCGGTCCTGCTTCGTGAAAGACAGGCTTCCTTTCACGGTAGGAGTGGAGGGCATGGCCTGCGTATGGGCACGACCGGTGGGGAGCTGGTTGATGAGCGACAAGATATTGCCTCCTCGTGCGCGCCGGAAATGCGCTGCCGAGGTCTGGGGCAACAGCACTACCGTAGGCACGAAACACCCCGCTAGTCCATAGGAAAGGGTCACCGCGGAACTTTCCTTTATGAACAGTGCACCCGTAAGGGCTGGTCTTCGATGTGGGCTTCGTGATGCTCCAGGTAACTTCGTGGAGATTCAGTCTGGAGGAACGGGCCTGTGTGCTGTTGCTGGCTGACTTGCTGCCGTTGGGTCTCCGCTGGGCCAGTGCAGGGGCGTGCAGCGTGGTGCTTAGCGTTCCAGCGGTTCCTTCTGTGGCGGTGTCGCCTGATGGTGTGGAGGAGTGGCGGATCGTTTCCCCTCACGGATCCACCGTGAGACGAAGTAGAGCACCAGTCCTATTCCCAGAAGGATGGCAGCACGCATCCAGATGTCCGCACCTTGTTGGAACATCAGGACGACGCAGGAAACCAAGGCGAGGCACGGGATAATAACGGGTACTCGGAAGTGCTTGTGCTCCACTTTGTCTTTCCGAAGGACCAAGACGGCGACGTTGGTGCTGATGAAGACGAACAGGAGCAGCAGGACTACTGTTTCGGCGAGCGATCCGAGGTCGCCCGTGGCGGTCAGTGCCATGGCGGCCAAGGTGGTCACCACGATGGCGACCCACGGTGTGCGCCTTTGGGGGAGGACCCGGCCCAAGGCGGATGGCAGCAAGGATTGTTCGGCCATGCCGAAGGCCAAGCGGCTCGCCATGATCATTGTCAGCAGTGCACCGTTGGCAACCGCAATGAGGGCTATGAGACCAAAGAGCCAATCCGGAACTCCGAATCCGGTGGCTTGGACAACCTGAAGCAGGGGCCCGGAAGAACTGCTGAGATCACTCGGGGGCAGCGCAATCGATGATGCCAGGCCGATCAGCACGTAGATGCCTCCTGCAGTGAGGAGGGCTCCGAAGAGGGCCTTGGGGTAGACGCGGTGGACGTCCCGTACCTCCTCGGCTACGTTGGCGGAGGTTTCGAAACCGACGAACGAGTAGTACGCCAGCAACGATGCGGCGAGAATACCTGCGCCGGGGGAGACCTCCGGGTTGAACTCCAGGACGCGGGATCCATCGCCGTCGCCGCGGGCGAACATCATGCCGACCAGAACGATGACCAGCACCAGTCCGGATACCTCAATCACCGTCATAACGACATTGGCCCTGACCGATTCCTTGACCCCGCGGGCGTTCAGCAGCGCGATCAGCAGCAAAAACACCAGAGCCGCAGGCGTCGCAGGGACGTCCAGGAACGGCGTGAGGTAATCGCCGGCGAACGCCAGGCTCAACCCCGCGGCGCTGGTGACTCCAGCGGCCAACATGCAGAAACCTACCAAGAATGAAACCAGCGGTACTTTGAAGGACCGTTCAGCGAAGACGGCTGCACCGCCCGCCTTCGGATACTTGGTGACCAACTCAGCGTAGGAGCCGGCTGTCAGCGTGGCCAGAAAGAGCGCCAACGCCAAGGGGATCCAGATGGCCCCTCCTACCTCGCCGGCAACCTTGCCCACCAGTGCGTAGATTCCGGCGCCAAGAACATCCCCGAGGATGAACAGGAAAAGGAGGGGCCCGGTAATCGACTGTTTGAGTCGTGGACTCTGGGGTTTCGCAGGGGTGCTCATGAACGAAACCCTACAGGAAGTAAGGAGCCTTACTAACTGTGGACGTTCGTTGGCGGAATCGGTGGAGGCACTTCGGTGGCAGTGCTAGATCTTTAGGGTGCGTGTGACGATGCTTTCGGCGACGTCGTGGAGGTTTTGTCTGGTCGAGCGGGCGTGTGCGCGTAGTACGTTGAAGGCGCTGTCCATGTCGAGGTTCTTGGTTTGGGCGATGACGCCTTTGGCTTGCTCGATGAGCACGCGGGTGGTGAGCGCGCGTTGGAGTTGGTCGTTGAGGACGCCTGCTTCCCGGATGGTGCGTTCCTGGAGAAGGCTGATGGTTGCGACGTCTGCCATGGCTTGGGCGATGGCGGCGTCTTCGGGGGTCAGGGCGCCGGTTTCGGCGCCGAACAGGCCCATGGCACCGATGACCCTGGTGTGGACGCGCATCGGGACAGCGTGCACTGACCTGAAGCCCATGTCCAAAGCAATCTGCTGGAATGCCGGCCAGCGGTCACCAAGGGCGCTGATGTCATCAACGGTGATGACCGTTCCGGTGTGGTAGCACTCCACGCAGGGTCCGGCGCCGGCTTCGAGTTGGAGCAGTTCCACGAGTTGGCTTTGCTCACTGGTGGAGGCGAGTAGTTGCAGGTTGCCGTCGGCGTCGGAGAGCAGTAGGCCGGCTTGGGCGGCGTCGAGTAGATCGACGGCATCCTCCACGAGGGTGTGGAGCAGGTCCAGGACGTCGTAGTCGGCAACGAGGGTGTCGGTAAGCTTCACGAACGTATCGCTGAGACGTTCGGCCCTGCTTTTGTTTACCATGTCTGCATTTTACTGTGATCCAGTATCGGCGGCGCCCGTGGCCGGGGTGAAATCGAGTCGGCGGCTGACGACGTCCAGAGCAGTGTCCTGCAATGATCGTCCGCTGGCGAAGGCATGGCCGCGCAGCAACAGCAACGCTTCGTCGGCGGTGCTGTCGGTTTGGACCAGCACCATGCCGGTGGCTTGGTGGATTTCACGCCGGGCCAGCGGAATTAAGGCTGATCCGGTTTCGTTGTCCGGCATCAATCCGCGCAGCAAGGTCCAGGCGGTCCGGCTGGCAAGTTGCGCGGCCCGGCTGATTTGGGCGGCACTGAGTTCCCCCGGTGAGGTGCAGTAGAGTTCGGCTACCCCGATGACCAGGCCACCTGCGAGCAATGGGAACACAAAGAACGCAGCTGCGTCTGTCGTGGCTGCGGCTTCGGCGAAGGCCGGCCATGACCGGACTCCGACCGCGCTGAGATCGGGAATCGTGACCGGCAGGTGGGTGCGGAAAACGTCCCATCGTGGTCCGTCGCCGAGATCGTATTGGAGCTCATCGAGCCGGGCGGCTGTGATGTCGGACGCGCACATCAACGTTTCCGCCGCGGAGCCGCCGAAAATGGAAACAGCTGCGCCATCGATGGGCAGTTCCTGGAGGAAAGCAGCACATAGATCGGCGTGGGGACCATAAGCGGCCGCTGCGCTCACCTCAGGCACCGTTCATCAGAGCTCTCCCGCGATGGCTTGGCTGCACCAACGACCACCATTTCTGTTTCTTCAAGGCAGTCGGATCCTGACTGCTTCCTCAACCATAAGCCCGGCGGCCATGTTGACTCTCGACGGCGGCTCTCACCACGGTGCACTCACCCCCTTTCGCGGGGAACCGCTATTTCTCGAAGGAGGTTGACGTGTGGTCCGCGGTGACCCGCTGGACTATCCTTTCGGCTACTTCATGGCGTGTCCCACCTCAGCGCTTCCACGCAAGGTCCTTCACCGAGGCGCTGTTCGATCTGATCCAACCAGACGGCGATGTCGCTGCTGCCGGCGATTGTGGTGCGGTGCTTGCGACGGTGCAGCGCTACCGCGCATTTGATCGTGGTTCCCGTGACCTGGGACAACTTTTCCGAAGCGAGCCCAGCCATGCCCTGAAGGAAGCCCTTGAGGTCATCGGTCGACGTGATCAGCCGGTTCAGGCGATCAAATCCTTCCTCCAGCTCGCTGTCTGTCATGGGTCAAATCCAGAAGTAGGCGCCCTGCGGCACAATGCCTGATCCGAGGCTCGGCTGGGGCGCTTTTAGCTAGCGTGATAGCGCGTTCTTCTGCCGCGTGCTGATGGTCGAGGGCCGGCCGCAGTGGGTGCAGTTGATGTTGTAGGACGTGGACGTCGTGAAGACGGGGACGAAGAACAGGGTGAACTTCGTGGCGCGTTGCTGCAGGCCCGGCTTCATTGGTTTAGTTCAGGGCCGGGGTGTCCTTGGGGATGACGCCGGAACCGTAGAGATCGGCCGCGAGATCCTGGAGGGCGCGCAAGGCGACCCGCTGGGTAAAGGGACCGTAGGAAACACGCGCAACACCCAGTTCCTGGAGTTCGGCTGCGGGAAGGGCTCCGGGGGCGCCGATCACGGACAATTTGCCGTGTCCGAGGCCTGCGACGAGCGGCTCAATGACGTCGCGTGTCAGGGCGCCAGGGACGAAGACCAAGGCCGCGCCTGCATCCAGGAAGGCGCGACCACGAGCAATAGCGTCCTCAATGCTGTCCTTGATCGGACGGTCGCCGCCCTTCGCGATGGCGTCGGTGCGTGCGTTCAGCTGGAACGCGATGCCCTCACCGTTGGCGGCGTCGATGATCGCCTTCACTCGGGCGACAGCTTCATCGAAAGGACGCAAGCGGTCTTCGACATTGGCGCCCACGACGCCGATACCAATCGCCCGGCGGATGGTTTCGGCTGGGTCTTCATAGCCGTCGTCGAGGTCTGCGGTGACCGGAAGTTCAACCGAATTGACGATCCTTTTCACGCCATCCAGCGCGACATCCAGGGGCATGGTTCCATCGGCGTAGCCATACGCAGCCGCAATCGAATGCCCGGCGGTGGCAATGGCTTTCGTCTCAGGAAGGGCTGCAACGGTCGAGGCGCTGATGGCGTCCCATACGTTGACCACGCTCAGGATTTCCGGTGCCTCATGCAGAGCCTTCAATTTCTCTGCCCGGGCACGAATGTTGGAATCGGTCATGGTTGTCCTCCGTGGTCATGGTTGAAATCACTGGCTAAAGTCAGCCTAGACGTATGGTGCCCTTCCATGACAAGGCGGGTGAAAAAAGCGTAACGGGACGGCCACCAGAAGCCATAGTGCGCAGCCCTATGCCTGCCGGAACCCGCTGCCGGCCGATTATGCCGTGGCAGAGCCTCTGGAGGCGGTGTCCCTGATTCCCTTAGAACAGCGGCCATGGCACGGCGGACACGGCCCCGCTCGGAGCCGGGAAGCGTCCTTCGCGGCGTAACCGGGCGCAGCGAGCGCCGAGTGCGGCGATTTCTTCGGACGTGAGCAGTTTCGCCAGATCTCGGCCCAGCCCACGGTGCAATTCCTCGCTGACACGGTCTACTCCGTCGCATTCGTCCGCAGTCAAGGCGTCTCCAACCCATCCCCATATGACCGTGCGCAGCTTGTGCTCACTGTGAAAGGTGAGTCCATGGTCAACGCCGTGCCGGTGTCCGTCGGTCATGGCCAGGATGTGGTTGCCCTTGCGGTCAGCGTTGTTGACGAGCAGGTCGAACACAGCCATGCGTCTCAAGGCTGGTGAGTCTTCGTGGACAAGGGCGACCGTCCGGCCGTTCTCGTCGTGTCCCTCAAGAACTTGCTTCCAGCCTGACTCTGGAACATTCTCTGTTGGGACCAGGTCCACGGCGGTTTGGGTGGGGTCTTGTTCCTGCCAGAATTGCACCATGCCTTCGCCCAGGGGCCCATCGCGCAGCCAGGTGCGCGGCACGATGTCCCAGCCGAGGGCTTGCGAGACCAGGTAGGCGGCCACTTCGCGGTGGGCGAGAGTGCCGTCGGGGAAATCCCACAACGGGCTTTCGCCTGCTATCGGCTTGTAGACGACCTGTACGTCGCCGATGCTGCCCAGAAAGGTAGCGTTCGAAGCCGTTGTGATGCGGCCTGTGAGCGTAAGCTCGGCAGTCACTAAGTCCGGAGCCGGCATTAGGCCCCGGGAAGGGTGCAGGTGTGTCCGTCGGCATCTATGGGGTAACCGCACAGAGGGCATATGGGCCGTCCGGCATCCACGATCTCACGGGTGCGCTTGGCGAAAGCGCGCGCAGTACCCACCGGCATTCGGACCAGCATCATTTCCGGCTCGTCATCGTCGTGTACTTGGAGGTCGTCGTTGTCATCAGTATCGATATCGGCAAGGGGATAAGCCTCGACGACAACTTGGGCCGTGGTCGGATCCCAACCCAGGCTCATGGCGCCGGTGCGGAACTGTTCCTGAGGAGCCTCTATGGGGTCATTGTCGACGAGCTCTATGGGAGTAACCGTGGGAACGCTGAAGGGGTTGCCTTCGACGGTGCTGAGTTCATCGAGCATTTCGTCTATCTTCTCCGCGAGCAGAGCCGACTGCTGCTTTTCAAGGGCGATACTCACGATTTGTGCCCCTGCCCGCACCTGCAGATAGAACGTGCGGTTACCTGGAAGGCCAATGGTGCCGATGACAACCCGATCGGGCCAGGCAAATTCGTGAACGCGTGTGGGCATGTCAGTATCTTAGGCACACGTGGTTCAAGGCGTCTCCTGCCCCGCACCGCCTCCCACCGGCGCATCCCCGGATCTGATGCCCTTCGACAGCCACGACAGATCACCCGCTTCGGTGTTGGTCGCGTAAACGCTCGGCCGAGTGGCGCTGTACTGGACAATGGATACGGAGGCGGGGCTCACGTTTATACGCTGGAACAGATCGAGGTGCATTCCGAGCGCATCGGCGAGGATTGACTTGATGACGTCACCGTGGCTCACGGCTACCCACACGGCCCCAGGCCCGTACTCGGCTTCGAAGGCTGCATCGTGGCGGCGAATGGCCGCCACCGCCCGCGCCTGCATGGCGGCCATGGATTCGCCGCCGGGAAAGACGACGGCGGATGGTTGCGATTGGACCACAGGCCACAGATCCTCGGTGGCGAGATCACTGAGCTTGCGCCCCTGCCACTGGCCGTAATCGCATTCGTTGAGGTCAGGCTCTACAGTCGTGGGCGGTGTGCCGGCCTGGCGATCGAGGATGAGCTGGGCAGTCTGCCGACAACGCTCGAGAGGGCTCGATACCACGCCAACTACCGGTACGACCGCAAGCCGATCACCGGCAAGAGTTGCTTGATCGCGCCCGAGTTGGTCAAGGGTGACGCCGACTGCCCGTCCGGCCAGGAGCCCGGTGGCATTGGCTGTAGTGCGGCCATGCCGCACGAGAATAAGGGTCGCCATCCACCCAGCCTAACCACCTGTTCAATGATGCCCGACACCGTGCTGGATCGTTTGCTTGCCTCATCAGCGTAAACAACGGCAGGGCCACCTTGAAGGTGGTCCTGCCGTTGTTGCGTGGGTCCGGTCCTGCGCCCGTCCTTCGGGCTTCCTGTTGCGATGGAGTGCAGGATTCCGACCCTGACGCGGCCGAACTGTTTGTCGGCGGTCGATGTGCTCGCAAGATCTACATGATGCCTGTGGGTACCAGCAGTGCCCAGGCGAGGGCGGGTGCAACGAGGACTACTCCGCCGGCGTACATCATGAGCTGCTTGTAGACGCGTTGGCGGTCATTTTCGCGGGCGTTGGCTACTACAAGGGCGCCGTCAGTGGAGAAGGGCGATACGTCCACGACGGTTGCGGCGATGGCGAGGGCAGCAACGGTGCCGGAGGCGCTGAGTGAGCTTGTTGCGAGCAGGGGTCCGGCAAGGGGGATGAACGCGGTAAGCAGTGCGGTGGAGGAAGCGAAGGCTGATCCGACGCCGATCACGTAGCAGAGGACGAGGGCAATGAGCAGTGGTGCGCCAAGGGCGAGGGCCTGCTCGGCCAGGGTATCGATGACGCCGACGTGCTGGAGCAGGGAGACGTAGGTGATCATGCCGGCGACCAGCAGGACGGTGGACCAGGAAACTCCGCCAATGAAGGTCCGATGTTCCTTGATGTTGACCAGAGCCAGGAGGAGTCCGGCGGAGAGGGCGACGAAGCCGATGGGCATGTGGAAACCCAGGGCGCAGACGAGCATGGCGGCAATCAGTGCAAGCGTGAGGACCTGCTGGCCGTGGGGGCGCGTAGTGCGCGTGGTGTCAAGGTCGGCGTGCTGGCCGGCCGCGCCGTCGCGGAGTTTGCCGAGCAGGGCGAACAGCACAACGGTCAGGACGGACAGGATGAGGTTCAGCGCGAAGCTTGCTCCGAAGAGCGCGCCTTGGGAAATGGGGAAGCCGTTCTTCACTGCGATGTCGTGAACCAGGACGCCGGCTACGGACAGTGGGGAGAATCCGCCGGCGTGGGCGCCGTTGATGATGAAGGCGCCCATCAGGACGGGGTGGATGCGCGATTCGTAGGCCAGTCCAATCGCTGCGGGGGCCAACAGGGCCACGGCGGCGGGGGAGAAGGTGCCCAGAGCTGTCAGCGACGCGGCGAGGAGGAAGAACACCCAGGGGAGGAGGAGGGTCTTGCCCCGGACAAGCCGGACGCAGGTTTGGACGATGATGTCGACGGTCCCGTTTCGCTGGGCCATGCTGAAGAAGTATGTGACGCCGATGATGGTGATGACAATGTTGGCCGGGAAGTCGGCAAGGATTTCCTTGTCAGTCATGCCGAGCATGAAGTATCCGACGCCGAACGAGGCTACCAGCCCCATGACACCGATGTTCAGTGGCCACTTGGTGGCGACGACGAACATCACCACGAGGATGACCAGCGGGATGATCTGGGTGGCGGTCATGGTCGGCTCCGATTCCGGGGTTGCCGTCGGGTTGAAGATGGCACCCCCGAACAGGATGGCAACCAGACCCAGGATGACGGAAGCGGCAACCGTAATCAGCAGGATACGGCGGCGATTGTTGGGCTGCGCGGAACGTTCTGCCTGGATGTCGCCCTCTGCCTCGGGAGCTGGTTGGTAAATAGTCTTAGCCATGGTGGTGTCTCCTCATCGAGTGGCTGTGGCTAGAGAGGCTTCGACGGCGTTGCCGAGAGTCTCCGGGAGGTGAATGATGCTGGTGGCGATGGTGCGGGCCGTTCGGTCGACGCCGACCAGAAGGGTTCCTTCGTGTTCCTCGCTCCAGGTTTCGATGACACCAGCCGGCGTCCTGAGTTTCAGGACTGCTTCTGATGTGCTGCCGGTGATGGCGTTGAGTATGGTGCCGGGGGTCCGGGCGGCGAGAGTCAGGGCGATGCTGCCGGTGATGGCAAGAGCCGGATGCGGCCTTCCCATCGAAAGCATCATCACGTTGACATCGCACTCCGGTCCGGTGGGCGGGCCAACGATCGCGAGCTTCGGAACCGCCCGCGCGGCCTCTCCGGGCGTGGTAACCATGCCCATGCGGACCGCTGCCTCGCGGCGGATAACATCCAGGGTTTCCAACTGCAGCTCGACGCCGGGTTTCCACGTGTCGTAGCGGGCGGTGTCCAGCCCCAACTGTTCGGCACGGACAATCACGACTGGCGCTCCGGCGTCGATCATTGAAACATTCCAGCGCGTGCCGCCCGCTGCGATCACATCGGCTGGCGCCCCAGTGGGCAGCAGATGTCCGGTGGTCTTGCCCGCCGGATCCTGGAAGCCCAGGCCGACTTTGTAACCGGGAAAAACGACTCCAGGCATCTGTGCGTCCGGAACGATCGGCAGGGCACCGGCAGGTGTGTCCACCCGCTGGATGATGATCTGACCCGTGTTGGTATTTCGGGTGACGATGCGGGTGGAGTCTCCGTCTGGAATAACCCACCCCTTCTCGATCGCGTAAAGGCCGACGACGGCGGAGCAGTTCCCGCAATTGCTTCCCCAGTCCACGGCGGCTTCTTCGATCCCAACCTGCGCGAAGGTGAACTCGACATCGACGGCGTCGTCCTCCGGCCGGCTCAGGATCATGGCCTTGCTGGTAGTCGAGGTGGCCCCACCTACACCATCGATCTGGCGGGAGTCCGGGCTGCCGAAAAGCCGCGGCAGCAGCTCGTCCCAATTCGTCCTGCTGTGTTGTGGGTGTTGGGTTTCGAAGACCCAGCACTTGCTGGTGCCTCCGCGCATCCACTCTGCCTCAATGTTCATGTCCCTACATCTCCTTTTGCCGCTCATTCCTCGGGGCCTGTATTCAGAATGAGCCGCATCACATATGAAGACAATGTTGGATTAGTGAGAGGGGATGTAGGAATACTTCAATCATGGTGTTTATGAGCGCAAGAAGGCCCCTACTTCTCGCAGAGCCGTGCTTCGATCGGCCTGGAATCACTGAAAAAATCGTGCGCTTATATAGAATGAACCAAAGGCATAGAAGGGTAAACAATTGCTTAACAGTGAAGCCCAGGATTTATACGACATACGTCGGCTTGCGTTGCTGGTGGAGGTGGTTGAGCAGGGATCCATCACCGCAGCAGCCGACACCATGATGTACACGCCGTCAGCGGTTTCGCAGCAGTTGCGGAAATTGGAGCAGGAGGTGGGACAGCCCCTTCTCAACCGGCGCTCCCGCGGAGTCGTACCGACTGAAGCCGGTCAGGTACTGGCTGGGCATGCCCGCAAAATCGTCGGACAGATCCGTGCAGCCCAAGCGGATCTGGACCAGATTGCGGGGCTGCGGCGCGGCTCCCTGACCGTCGGTACCTTTCCCACGCTTGCAGGCTCGTTCCTGCCAATCGTGATCAGGGCCTTCAAGAAGCGCTACCCGGCCATTGGCCTGTCGGTGCGCAGTGCCCGTTTCGACGAGCTGGTGTGGGACCTTGAATCCGGCGTTACCGGGTTGTGCCTGCTCTGGGACTATCCGTGGAATCGCTTCCATGATGATGCCATCCGTGTCACTGAGGTCTTCCAAGAGAGCACTGTCATCCTCGTCGCCAAAGGCCACCCTCTGGCGGGCCGCGACGAAGTATCGATGAGTGAACTGCGGAAGGAATCCTGGATAGTTCGCGCCGAGGCGCATCCGGTGGTGGAGGTCCTGCAACGTTCTGCCCACGATGCCGGTTTTGAGCCGAGTATCGGGTTCCTGGCCAACGACTATCAGGAAGCCCAGGCCATGGTGAGTGTCGGCATGGGCGTTGCGATGGTGCCAAAGACGGCTGTGGCCCTGCAGCATCCCGACGTGCGTGTGTTGAGCCTTGGTTCAGCAGCTCCACTGCGGCGCGTCCTGCTGGCACAGCGCCAGGACAAGGTCTACGCCCCCGCAGAAGTCGCTTTCCACACCACTCTTTTGGAGATCGCTCGAGACAGGGCCGCTGACTATCTATAGGAAAAGTTCACGAAACGCCGCCGGCCCCCAACCTGAGTCCAGGAAGGGGGCCGGCGTTTCCCATCAATGCTGTTGGGCGTCTTTCCCGCGTTGGCCGGTCAGCCGATCAGGGAAGTGGCCGCGGAATAACGGGCCACGGTGGTGTACCCGGCTTTGGTGCCCGTGACACGCACTTTGATGGCGCTTCCCTTGTCTGCTGCGACCAGTTTGTACGTCTGGGCGGTGGCGCCCGAAATAGCTGTGTTGCCTCTGAACCACTGATAGGTCAGCGTGACTGGAGCTGGCCCCCACGTTCCGGGGGTCGCAGTGAGTGTGCTGCCCACCGTTTTGGTGCCAGAGACCGTGGGCGTCGGTGCAGTCAACGTGCCCACTGCCACGGCGGCGGTCGCAGCGGAGGTTTTCGCCGCCGTCGTGAATCCGGTCTTGGAGCCGGTCACCCGGACCGTCATGGTCTTGCCGAGGTCAGCCGCAACCAAGGTGTACGTGGCCGAGGTAGCACCCGTCACTGCAACACCGCTCCGGAACCACTGATACGCCAGCGTCACCGGAGCCGGACCCCAAGTCCCTGGAACAGCCGTCAGCACCGAGCCAACCTTCGCCGTTCCGGAAACCGTGGGAACCGGTGCAGTCAACGTACCCGCCGCCACGGCGGCGGTCGACGCGGAGGTTTTCGCCGCCGTCGTGAATCCGGTCTTGGAGCCGGTCACCCGGACCGTCATGGTCTTGCCGAGGTCAGCCGCAACCAAGGTGTACGTGGCCGAGGTAGCACCCGTCACGGCAACACCGCTCCGGAACCACTGATACGCCAGCGTCACCGGAGCCGGACCCCAAGCCCCTGGAACAGCCGTCAGCACCGAACCAACCTTCGCTGTTCCGGAAACCGTGGGAACCGGTGCGGTCAACGTACCCGCTGCAACAGTGACAGAGGCCTGTCCGTAATAGGGCTGGAGCGGCCAGTCATGGACGCTGAGCCGGGCGGTGACTTTCTTGCCGGCGTCCGAGGCTTGCAGGAGAAAAGTTGGACCATTGGACCTGTAGTCAGGGACGCCGTTGACGAACCAGTCGTAGTAGGGGCCGAAATCAGGTGCGGGAGTTAAAGTGCCGTGGTCCACGGTCAGGGTGTTCCCGGCACTTGGCGTGCCCAGAATGGTGAATGGCTTGGAGGCCGTAACCGCATCGGCACCTGACTTACCGGCGTGCACCGTGTCGTAATGCGGGGCGTATCCGGCTTTGGTACCTGTGACTTTTGCCCAGATGTCATACCCGGCATCAGCAGCGGTGGGTACGTAGGTAGTGGCCGTGGCACCCGCGATGTCCTGCAGTTCTGTACCGTCCGTGGAACGCTGCCACTGGTAGGCAAGGACAACGGGAGCTGGACCCCACACGCCGGGATCAACCGTAAGGGTTTTCCCTGCCTGGGCTGAGCCGTAGACGTAAGGCCTGCCGGGCGCCAAGGACAGGCCCGCCTCGTCCAACTGCATGGTGAACTTGACGCGCTGGCCGGCCGCAGTTGCCGTCAGGACAGTGGCGGTGTCCTTGGTGGGAGTGTTGTCGTAGCACTCGGGCTTGTAGCGCTTTTCGCGTGGCGCGCCCTCGTAGAAAGTGTCCGACACGCAGAGTTTGTACTTCTTGCCCACGGCCATACGCCAGTAGATCTTGCCTTGCGTATCGGAGGTGAGGGGGCCCATCTGCGGGCCGTCCCAGGCTCCCGTTGCGTCGTTATACACATAAGGGATGTATCCGACGTCGGCGATCGGTACGCCCGCTGGGTTGGTCACCGTTGCTTCCATGATGGTTTCATCCTTGAGGACGAAGTTCACGTTGGTCCACTTGACTCCGGACGGGACGGTGGCAGCTGTGTAGGCGTCTACGGTGCCGGTACCGTTCCAGTATTGCTCCAGGTAGAGGCGCTGGCCTGATTCGTCCCTGACACTGATGTACGCCTGGTTGGGCGGGATCTTGGTAAGGGTGAAGTAGCCGTTGGCATCGGGTTTGGTGCTGCTGACTTGTCCGCCGCCACTGGGTGAGGCCGAGATGGACACTGCTGTCAGCGCTTGGCCGGCCTTGTTGGTGACTCGGCCGCTCATGCTGCCGAAGGCTTCCAGTTGTGGGTTGTAGGTCGTAACTGGGGCAGCGTCGGTGACAGCCACCGGCGTCGAACCATAGGAGCTGGACTTGTTCGCGTTCCACTCGTCGGCATAGGTGGCGGAGCAGGGTCCGGTGCTGCAGGTGGTCCACAGTTTGTAGCTACCGGCGGCCGGCACGGTGAAACTGTAGGATCCATCCGCCGCAGACCATGCACCGGCTACGTAGGAGGCCCGGTCGTCATTGGTGTAAGCCCCCACCCACACGTTGCCCAGCGCAGTGGCCGTTGCGGTGGCTGTCAGTTTTCCTTTGACAACTCCCTTGAAGGTGTATGTCGCCGCCGAGGCGGGTGCGGCGCCGGCGAACAAGCCCGCGGCCACCAGGACGGCGGCCGCCAGGATGGCCCACGCCCCTCGCCACGAACGTTGAAGCGGATGGTCGGAAGTGGGTCGTGGCAACGGCATGGGTAAGGTCCTTTTCCCCAAAAAAGTGACTGAAGGGACCGAGCGGTCCTCTGTCATCGTAGGTGGCGGCTGTCATCAGTGCCATGGGGAGTTCTGTCCTGTCCATCAACGCCAAAAGAACCGATGCCGGCCGCACCCCGCTTGAAGGCCGTGGACACCTCGACATGTTGTGGGTGTGCGTGGGTTACATCGGGGCGTGCGCAGAAGCATTCTTGGGGTGATCCGGCTGGTTGAATGCGAGGCCGAGCAGGGCATTTTCGGTGACTTCGGGTAGCGCCGGGTGGATCCAGTACTGCTTGGCAGCGAAGTGGCGAACGTCGAGGTCGAAGGCCAGGACGGTGATCATTTGCTGGATCAGAGTTGATGCTTGGGGTCCCATGTAGTGGGCACCGAGGAGCTTCCCGGTGTCTTTGTCAGCGACGAGTTTGCAAATACTGGTGGTGTCTTCCATGGCCCAGCCGTAGGCGACGTCCCCGTACTCCTGGACTTTGGTGGTCACGTTGTGGCCGTTTTCGCGCGCTTGGGCTTCGGTCATTCCGACGGTGGCGATCTGGGGATGGGTGAAGGTGGCGGCGGGGACGTGGTCGTGTGGCATTCCCTGCAGGTTTTCCGGGTTCAGCAGGTTGTGGCGCACGGCGCGCATTTCGGCGTTGGCGACGTGTTTGAGCATGTAAGGCGAAGAGATATCGCCGAGTGCCCAGACGCCTGCGGCAGTGGTTGACCGACCGTACTCATCGACTTTGATGCGTCCGCTTCCGATTGTCTCGATCCCGCCGGCGGGCAGGTCCAACAGGTCCCCGTTGGGGATGCGCCCGGTAGCTACCAGCAGTACCTCTCCTGTAGCGGAGGTGCCGTCGTCGAGCCGGACGGTGATGCCCTTGTCTGTCTGTTCCGCGCCGACGGTGGTCCGGCCGAACCGGACATCGAAGCGATCGGCGGCCAGGTGGTTGAACGGGGCGTGCAGGTCATTGTCGAGGTTCCGCAGGAGCGTGGAGCGGGTAATGATCGTGACCTCCGCGCCCAAGGCGTCGAACACGTGCGCGAACTCCATGGCGATGTAGCCACCACCGACGATTACCAGGGATTTGGGCAGCTGCTGGAGGCGCATGATGTCCTCGTTGGTGTGATAGCGCACGCCCGAGGCGGCGATGGCCTCGGGGATGGACGGCCTGGAGCCAGCGGCGATGACCACCTGGTCACCGGAGATGATTCTTTGGCGGCCGGCTTGGCCGGTGCGTAAGGTGCGTTCGCCGACGAAGACGGCGTGCTGGTCGTAGACGTCGATGTTCGGGGTCCGTGGACCGCGGCGGTATTCCTCACCGGCTGCGGCGATGGGGTCGACGCGGTTCTCGAAGATTCGGCTGACGATGCCCGGCCAGTCCACGGAGTTGATTTCTGCTTCAAGACCCAGCCGTCCGGACCTGCGGGTGTGCAGCGCGGTGTCGGCCGTATGTACGTACATCTTCGACGGGATACAGCCGGCGTTCAGGCAGGTACCGCCGAAGGAGGCCTCCTCGATGATCGCGATCGACCGGTCTTCGAACTCCGGTCCGGGTATGGAATTTCCGGACCCGGTGCCGATGATGACCAAGTCGTAGTGCCGATCCACGGTGGTTTTGCTGGCAGTGATGTCCATAGGGGCAGTCCTTACTCGGGGTCTTTCCCAACCCTACTGAACTGGGCGGGACCCCACAGGACGGGAGGTATCTTTCGGTGCCAGGTTCTTTGACGTCCGCCGTCGCTGGGCTGCGGCCCGCGGACGCCCTGGTGCACGCCGCGGGGTTTCGATGGACCGCGCCACTGGGGGAGTTGGACGTAGCAGCGCTGGCCGCTTTCCTCCTGGGTCCGCATGGCAAGTCGATCACGGGGCAGAACTACGTCATCTGCGGGGGTGCTTCTCTCTAGCCGCCGATTGTGGCCACGTCGCATTCGGTACCCACCAGTGTGGGCTGGGCCGCGGCGACCGTTGGGGTCGGCGTCGTTGCCATCTTTTGAGGCCCGGTGCTCAATCAGGGCGAGTTGCGTACCATCGGGGTCTATGAGGTGTCCGGCGCGGAGGCCCCACGTCCGCATCAGTGAGATCTCGAAAGCGCGGGGAATATAACGCGCCGCCGATGCCCGTGACGACGGCTCCGCGCAGAAATAGTGGGAAGTCAGGGCCTCGACGATCCCCAACAGCCGAATTACGTGGTCAACGGTGTACTGCGGGAGGGCGATACCGGCGACGCTGCCCGAGCGCAAGGAGTTGCCGGGTTCGCGCAACCAAAACTTTCCAGCCGGAGACTCTTTCGTAGATTGTTGACAATTGCTATGCTCGTTTCATCTTCTCCCCGCCAGTGCAAGGCGGTACCCAAGGAAGGAAAGCTCATGAAAAAGCGACGCCCGGTGGCCACCCTGAACCAGTCCCAGACAGCCAGTACTGGTCATCACTGCCCGCGGACAGGGTGGTGGTCCGTTAGCTGGAATGAAGGGGACCCAACGTTTATCACCGAGGGCCAGCTGATGCCTGCCTTGGGCGGCGTACCGACCGTTTGGATTCTGCGTGAAGCGGCCGTGCGCGGCCCTGTGCGAGCAAGCACATTGATTTCGGCATCATAGCGATTTAACCGCGTGGGATGGTTTTTCAGAGTCGCCCCAAGGCCGTGAAATCCTAGAGCTTCTCCTCCCGCAGCCCCGCCTGTCCCACCAGTTCGGTCAACCAAGGCCGGTGTCCTCGATGGAACACCATCCCGTCCGGCAGTCCCTGCACCCTGGGGACCGAGCCGGCAATATCGATGGTCACCCTGCCGCCCGCCATGGGCGCGTTGGTGATGTGTAAGTCTCCATATGAGGCCGGCAGTTGCGGATCCATCCAGAATCCGCCGCGCGACACATGGGCGTCATACCGCATCAAGCTCGTGATCAGTTGGATGGGGGAGGTCGCTGCCCAAGCTTGGGGTGAGCAGGCGGTGGGGTAGGGCACGGGTTCGCTGTATTGCTCACGGCTGAACCCACAGAACAGCTCGGGAAGCCGGCCCTCGGAGTAGTCGGCGGCATCAAGCAGGGCCGTAGCGATTCGTTGAGCCTCCTCCACGAATCCGTAGCGCATCAAACCCGCCGCGATGACTGCGTTGTCATGCGGCCAGACGGAACCGTTGTGGTAACTGGCGGGGTTGTAGGCACCCATGTCGGTTGCCAGCGTTCGCACGCCCCAACCGCTGAACATCTCTGGCGACATCAGCCGCTCAACAACGAGCGGCGCTTTGTCCTCGTCCACCAGGCCGACCCAGAGGCAGTGCCCCATGTTGGAAGCGCACGCGTCCACCTGGCGCTTCGCGCCATCCAGTGCGATCGCATAGTAGCCGCGGTCCGGCATCCAGAATTGCTCGTTAAAGCGCGCTTTCAACTGAGCGGCTTGATCGGCGAGTTCACGCGCCAAACGCTCGTCGCCGTCGTCGTAAGCCATCCAGGCCCGGGCCATGTACGCGTCATAGACGTAAGCCTGGACTTCGCAGAGCGCAATAGGAGGCTCGGCGAGCCGTCCGTCTGCGAAGTTGATTCCGTCCCATGAGTCCTTCCAACCTTGGTTGATCAGCCCGCGTTCGTTGAGTCGCGCGTACTCAACGAACCCATCGCCGTCCCGGTCGCCGTAGTCCCGGATCCAGTCGAGGGCCCGGTCTGCGTGGGCCAGCAGCGCGGCAATGGTGTCCTTGGCGAAACCCCACCGGCTAACCGAGCCCAGCACCACCACGAACAGTGGAGTGGCATCGACGCTGCCGTAGTAGATGGACTTTCCACCCAAAGCCAGGCTGCTGGAGACGTCCAGCCGGACCTCATGCAAAATCTTGCCCGGTTCTTCCTCGCTCACGGGGTCAACCACCGAACCCTGCCGCTCAGCCAATGTTTGCAACGTTCCGAGTGCCAGCGAGGGATCAACCGGCATGGCCATTTCCGACGCCCACAACGAGTCCCGGCCAAACAAGGTCATGAACCACGGGGCGCCGGCGGCCACAACCACTCTCTCCGGGTGGGCGGGGTCCTCAATGCGGAGGGCACCGAGATCGTCATAGCTCCGCCGCAGGGTTCTCTCGATGGAGTGGTTGCCCATTTGCAGGACGGGAATTTTGGCCACCCACTCTTGCCGGCGTTGATCACTTCGGGACAATTCGCCGACGGCGGGACGCACCACGGACGCTGGCGGTGCCGCCCCTTCAAGACCGGGCATCACAGTTAGTTCGGTGCTCCAGAAACCCCTTGCCGGGATTGTGACCCGGTAGGTAAATCCGTCCCGGCTCGCTTCAGCGGCATCGGAGCTTACGACGACGGTCTTCCGGACTTCCTGCCAGCGGGCGCGGATAGTGAGCCTGTTGGCATCGGCCTCGCGATTTTCTTCCCATTGCGTTTGCACTCGCGCTTCCTTCACCTCGAAAACATCGGCGAAGTCGGAAGCTACGGTGATCGCGATGAGGCATTCAGCCGGGTTCACCGAGTAGTTACGAACGGTGATGTGCTCCACCATTCCAATGCCCAACTCCCGGGTGCGTTCCACGATGAGCGGAGTGTCCGCGTAGCCGTCAGAGGTGGTGATGCGGCCGGCGAAGACTGCTCGGTACGGTTCCTTGATTTGGGCTGTCAGGGGTTCCATCGGTTGCCCGTTCACAGTCAGCCTCCACGTCGAGAGGATGCGCGTGTCCTGAAAGAACAAGCCGTGTGGATGATCCGGGTTGATATCACCGTTGGGCAGCGAGATGCAGAAGGAAGTGCCCTCCACCAAAGTGACAGTTCCGGCGCCAAGGGGGCCAGCGGCGGTATCGGCATTCCATCCAGCCATTTCCGGCTCCTTTGGCTGTCCTGCTACGTCCTAGAGTGACGCTACTCTTGCTGGACTGCCTGGGCCAGACCCATGGATTGCGTTTAGCTTCAGGGCGCGATGAAGAGTTCGGTTTCGTCGTCGATGTGGAGGAGCCTGCGTTCGCCGATGCGGTCGATCACCCAGATAGTTCGCCCATCAGCCGAGCGATCATCCACCGAACCACTGTGATACTCAAACCCGCGCAAGGTCACCGTGACCCGGTCTCCGCGATTCAGGGAGTTCCACAGGGACACCCGTCGGCTCCTCGCGCTGGAGGAGGAGGCATGGGTGCTTTCAATCCGGGTGTTTCCAGCTGTTGCCATACGCGGCGTTCTCCTTGGGTGACTGGGCTGCGCCGGCGCCGATTCGCCCGCCCTGTGGCTATTTTCTCCAAAGTCTATCGTCGATTGTTGACAATTGCTAGAATGGAATTTGTGCTCTTCCAAAGACGGCGGGCACATCTAAACGGGGCTCAGGCCCAGAAGGAGCAGCAATGGTCAAGGCCACTGTCATGAACGACGCATTCACCGCTAACCCCGGGGAACACCTTCCCAAGGCAACCAGCAGCACACCCGGGCAGACCGAAGTCTCTTTCCGCTTGTGGGCCAGGGACGGGCACAAGACAGGCATCTGGGAGGTCACGCCAGGAGTGTTCAAGAGCACTCGTCCGGGCTACGACGAGATCTGCCAGATCCTCAGCGGCAAAGGGACCATTACTGAAGAAGACGGAAGCAGCTTTGAGGTTGGTCCCGGCACGTTGTTCGTGACACCCGCCGGCTGGACAGGTACTTGGACCATCCACGAGACGCTGCGGAAAATGTGGGTTGTGACTGACGTCCCCGCTAACTAGCAGGGAGGAAAGGCCCGGTTCACCTTGAACCGGGCCTTTCCCATGTGCTGCTTCGACAAGAGGTGGTGTCGCGTGAATGCTGTCAGCTGGCCTGACGAGCTGCTTCAGTACTAGTCCCATGGCTAGGGTATCTCGCACATGTTCCCGAGAGCGAGAGCGAGACCGGATACGAGCAAGAGTGCCAGGCGCTCACTCCGATGCTCTGTCACTGGCTACAAGGGACTGTTCTCAATGCTTGGCGGAGTTGCGGCCGGCGTTCGTACTTGTCTGCGCAGGTCAAAGCTCTGAACGTCGCTCAGTCTTGGGTGCTCGAATAAGAGATAAAAACCATGGCCATCTTGCCGGCGCACCTGCGCGGATTCCTGACCTGGGACCAGGGAGGGAAATGGCAGGGCACAAATTCTTTACCCTCGCCACTGACGTGCAGGTCCTCTTCTGCGACGCTGCCAGCCGTGGCAACGCGGCTCGAACGACAACACCAACAGACTGCAGCCTTGAACAGGTCGCCCAGGAACTCAACTGCCGCCCACGCGAGACGCTCGGCTGGAAAACTCCAGCCGAGCGTCTACGTTCGTTTCTACAAACCACCTAACCAACAGGTGTTGCACCGACCCCTGGAAACCGCCCATTTGAACCGGGCCTTTCCCGTATGTGGGGAGACTTCAAGATGCCTAAACGGAAATTCCGGTTACTTCAGGTTTGGAAGTAAGGTCCTCGACGGCCTTTTGCATGTGGCGTTTGATGGCTCCCTGAAGGCCCATCCGGTCACGTGTTTCGAGCAGGTCCAGGATCATCTGGTGTTCCTGCACCAGTGCATCAATGCGCGGGTAGGCCACTTCCAGGCTGAGAATACACATCCTGGATTCCGCGGCAAGGGTCTCATAGATGCGGATCAGGCGTGTGTTCCCGGTTCCGGAAACAAAGGACGTGTGGAACTGCATATCCAGCCGGGCGATTGCCTGCCAGTCCGACGCTGCAACCTGCTTTGCCATGCTCCGGATGATGCCTTTGAGTTCCCTGCAGGTATCCGCGACTTCCTCCGCGTCGGAATCCAGGAGTGTGGTGGCGGCAGCCAGTTCCACTGCTTCGCGGACTGCGTAGATCTCCTTGACGTCATCCGCGGAGAGCTCCAGCACGAAGACGCCACGGTTTCGCTTGCTCACCAGGATGCCTTCCTGGCACAGTCGCTGCAGTGCTTCGCGGAGCGGGCCCCTGGACGTGCTGAGCTGGCTGGCCAGTGCTGATTCGTTGACCTGTTGTCCCGGGCTGAAAGCTCCCTGCACAATCAGCTCACGCAATTGGTCAGCAATCAGCTGCGCCGTGGGCCGGCCCTCCAAAACGAACATTCCCTCCGGTGCCGCCATTGACATCCCCTCATTCCATGCTTCGGCAAGTTGACTATATTAGACCGCGATTGCGGTGTATTTGTACTCCAGGAATTCTTCAATTCCGATTTTTCCGCCTTCGCGGCCGAGTCCGGACTGCTTGACGCCGCCGAACGGTGCCGCCGGGTTGGACACCAGTCCGGTGTTCAGGCCAACCATTCCCACTTCCAGATCTGCGGAGAACCGCAGGGCTTTGTCCATGCTCTCGGTGAACACGTACCCCACCAAGCCCCACTCAGTATCGTTGGCCAGGCGGAGGACTTCGTCTTCGCTGTCGAACGGAGTGATTGCAGCTACGGGACCGAAGATTTCCGTGGACATCAGTGCGGCGTCTGTGGGGACATCCGCCAGAACCGTGGGGGAGTAGAAGTAGCCGGGCCCCTCAGGACGGGTACCGCCGGTCAGGACCCGCGCGCCCTTGGAAACGGCGTCGGCAACAAGGCTTTCAACCTTATCCAGGCCCTTCTGCTCAATGAGGGGTCCGACGTCGGTTCCCGCCAAAGTGCCATTGCCTACCTGCAATTCTGACATCTTTTTGGAGAACTTCTCGCCAAACTCCTCCACCACGGAGCGGTGGACGAAGAACCGGTTGGCGGCCGTGCAGGCCTCACCCATGTTCCGCATCTTGGCCTTCATGGCTCCATCGACGGCCTTCTCGATGTCCGCATCCGCCAGAACGATGAAGGGCGCGTTTCCGCCGAGCTCCATCGAGGCGCGCATGACATTGTCGGCCGCCTGCCGCAGGAGGACCTTTCCCACCTCGGTGGAGCCGGTGAAACTGATCTTTCGGGCGATCCCGCTGTCCGTCCAGGTCCGTACCACGCTGGAAGCGCTCGACGTCGTCACGACGTTCAGCACGCCGTCGGGAAGTCCCGCTTCCTTGAAGATGGCTACGAGCGCCAGCGACGTCAGGGGCGTCAGCTCCGCTGGCTTGAACACCATGGTGCACCCTGCGGCGACAGCCGGTGCGATCTTTCGTGCCCCCATGGCGAGCGGGAAGTTCCATGGAGTCACCAGCACGGAGGGTCCCACTGGTTCCTTGGTGATGAGAATTCGGGTGTTGCCGTCCACAGAGGTGGCGCTGTCGCCGCCGATCCTGACGGCCTCTTCGGAGAACCAGCGGAGCATTTCAGCGCCGTAGGCCACCTCGCCCCGTGCTTCCGCGAGAGGTTTGCCCATCTCC
This sequence comes from Paenarthrobacter nitroguajacolicus, assembly GCF_007786235.1. Lineage (GTDB taxonomy): Bacteria > Actinomycetota > Actinomycetes > Actinomycetales > Micrococcaceae > Arthrobacter > Arthrobacter nitroguajacolicus_A. Next base: position 41,301 of record NZ_VNFK01000002.1, read on the forward strand.
GCAGTCATGATTGCTGCCAACCGGTCCGTGTTGGCGATGACAAGGTCGAAGGCGCGGCGGAGAATGTCCGCCCGTTCGCGGGGGGTGGATTTACCCCATGCCGCCTGCGCGCGTCCGGCGGCCTCTATGGCCAAGGCGGCATCTTCAGGGCTGCCGTCGGCAACGTGGGCGATAACTTGGTTCGTGGCGGGGTTCTCCACAGAAAAGGTTGCGCCGTTTGCGGCCTTCTGCCAGTGACCGTCAATAAACAGGTCTGTCTGCAGGGAGCTGGGATCAAGTGAGGGGGTCATGATGGCTCTTTCGATAATCAGGGGGACTAGGAGGTGGCCGACTTGAGTGCCTGCGAGAACCTGAGCAGGCCAGCTTGGATCTCGTCGCTGCTGACGTTGAGCGCGGGGATGAGGCGGATGACGTTGCCGTGCGGTCCGCAGGTGAGAAGCAGGAGTTCTTCCTTGATGGCTGCCTGTTGGACGGCCAGTGCGGTTGCCGCATCCGGGGACTTGTCCGCGGCCGTGAATTCGACACCTTGCATCAGGCCCCGGCCACGGACATTGCCGATGCCGGCGAACTCCGTTTGCAGCATCTCCAGGCCTGCCCGTAGTTCGTCACCTCGGAGAAGCGCGTTCTCCACCAGGTTTTCCCGCTTGATGACGCCCAGCGTGGCGACGCCGGCAGCTGCCGCGACGGCGTTTCCTCCGTAAGTTCCGCCCTGGGAGCCTGGCCAAGCCTTGCCCATCAGCTCGGAGGAGGCAGCGATTGCCGAGATGGGGAACCCGCTGGCCAAGCCTTTGGCTGTGATGACGACGTCGGGCGTGATCCCGGCCCAGTCATGTCCCCAGAACTTACCGGTGCGGCCCACCCCTGCCTGGACTTCGTCGAGGATCAGCACGATCCCGTGCTTGTCAGCGCGTTCACGCAGGCCTTGCAGGAAGGCAACAGGTGTGGGGATGTAGCCGCCGTCGCCGAGAACGGGTTCGATGATGATTCCCGCGGTGTCGCTGGGGGCGCTGATGGTCAGCAGGAGGTGGTCCAGTTCTTTCAGGGCGAACTCGACGGCGGTGGCTTCGTCCCAGCCGTACCGATACCAGTGTGGGAACGGCGCTACGTGCACTCCGCCCATGATGGGGGAGAAGCCGGAGCGGAACTTGGTTCCGGCCGTTGTCAGGGATGCCGCGGCGACGGTCCGGCCGTGGAATCCTCCCTGGAAGGAGATGATGTTGGGCCGTCCGGTGGCCATGCGGGCCAAGCGGATGGATGCTTCGACCGCTTCAGAGCCGGACGTCGCGTAGAAAACGCTGTCCAAACCCTGCGGCAATACGGTGCCCAGGAGCTCGGTGAGTTCCAACAGCGGCTTGTGCATCACGGTGGTGTATTGGGCGTGGACAATCTTGCCCACCTGCTCACGGGCCGCCGCCACCACGTCGGGGTGGCAGTGGCCGGTGCTGGTCACGCCGATACCGGTGGTGAAATCCAAATATTTCTTGCCGTCGGTCGCGTGGATCCAGCTACCGGCCGCGTAGTCGACCACCACGGGGGTCGCCTGCTTCAGGATGGGGCTAAGTGTTGCCATGGCTTCATACTTTCTTAGGAACTGTAGATTGTCAACAATACGCGATCAGGCGGTGTTCCCTGACCGGTGCGGAACCCGCTAGGACTCCTGAAATCTCTGAGGGCGAAGGAAGTCCAAACCGTCGAACCAGCGTTTTCCCAGCGCTTCACTGGCCGCTATTTCTCCGTAGCCCGAGGCCATTTTGAAGCCAGCGCCCGAAAACCCAGTGGCCGAATAGATCCTGTTGGATTCGTCGAGGAAGCCCATCAGCGGCTGCGAGTCGGAGGTAAAGAGGTCCGGGAACGCATCCGAGCGGACGATGCTCGGAATCAAACCGGGGAAGAACTCCGCAACTGTCTCCGTGGTCTCGGCGATCTCCGCCTTGGTCAGATCCCGGGGTACTGAGTCGGCCTCGGGGGTTGGAGCCCCGCGCCCGTCGAGGGTTGCCTTGACGGTCACGCCATCCACCGCCGGTGCCCCATACATGGAACGATCACCCGAAATCCTGATAAAGATCGGGAATCTCTCCGGCGTGAACTGCTCTGCGTCACGGGCGACGAACCAGGAGAGGAAGATCCGGCGGGTTTCGGTGTGGGCTTTGAGGTAGTCGGGCATGAGCCGTTTGGACCAGGCGCCCGAGGCCACGATGACTCGTTCAAAGGTCCAGGAATTATCACCCGACGTGACCACGACGCCATCGTCGGTCTCGGTGATGCTCTCTATGGGCGTGTTGTTGTTGATGGTTGCGCCGTTCGCTTCGGCTGCTGCGATGGCGGCGGTGACGGCCCGGTCGGTTCGGAGGGCGCCGGCATTGGGATCGTAGACAGCGATGTCGTCGGCTCGCAGGTTGTGCTGCGGGTAGCGTTCTGCCATTTCCTCACGGCTGAGGATCCGGTGCTCGGCCCCGGTGGTTCGCGTGGTCTCGAGCAGGCTGCGGAGGTAGGGTCCGTCGCTGGTGCCGATTGAGAGTCCGCCGCAGCGCACGAAGATATCCTGTCCGGTCTCCGCTTCAAGTTCGGTCCAGAGCTCACGAGAGCGTTCCAGGATGGGGTAATACGCGGGGTTGCCGCGGTAAATCATGCGGAACAGCCGTGTGTCTCCGCCGGCGGCGCTGCGTCCGTGGGCAGGTGAGTGGGCCTCAAATCCAGCAATGGAGTCGGTCAGCCGGGAGGCTTGCCAGAGGGCCATGCTGCCGATGCTGCCCAGGCCGATGACTGCGAGTTTTCCATCCATGGCTAGAGGACCTGCTCGAGGAAGGCTTGGGTGCGGGGTTCTTTGGGGTTGGTCAGGACTTCGCGGGCATCGCCGCGCTCCACAACGTTGCCTTCGTCCATGAAGATCAGGGAGTCGGCTACTTCGCGGGCGAAGCCCATTTCGTGGGTGACGACCACCATGGTCATGCCTTTTTTGGCGAGTTCTTTCATCACGCCGAGGACCTCACCGACTTTCTCGGGATCCAGGGCGGAGGTGGGTTCGTCGAAGAGAATAATTTCCGGGTCCATGGCCAAGGATCGGGCGATCGCGACGCGTTGCTGCTGGCCGCCGGAGAGCTCGGCCGGGTAGCGGTCCCCGAAAGCACCAAGTCCGACGCTGGTGAGGAGTTCCTGGGCTTGCTTGGCGGATTGCCTTTTATCGGCGCGTTTGACCAGGACGGGTCCTGCCATGACATTGTCGCGGGCAGTCATGTTGGGGAAGAGGTTGAATTGTTGAAAGACCATCCCGACGCGGGTGCGCTGTTGGGCAAGCTTCTTGGGTGGCAGGGCATGGTAGGCGGTGTCGGTTTCGTAGTAGCCGAAGTCGTCGCCGTTGACTTTGAGGATGCCGGAGTCCACGGTTTCAAGTCCGTTGATGCAGCGCAGCAGGGTGGACTTACCCGAACCGCTGGGCCCGATGATGCAGCAGATTTCACCGCTGGCGATTTCAAGGTCGACGTCTTTGAGAACTGTTTTGGGTCCGAAGGATTTCCGGATTTTCCGGGCGAAGATGGTGCCGTCAGCGTTCATCGTGCGATGCCTTCCGGTGCGGTGAGTGTCACTTTGCGGGCTTTGCGAGGGACCCGGGCGGAGGTGTGGGAGTATTTTTGTTCGAGCTTGGACTGGGGGTAGCTCAGCAGCAGGGTCATCACCAGGTACCAGAGGCTGGCCACGATCAGCAGCGGGATGGTCTCGTAGGTCCGGGCATAGATCAGCTGGGCGCTTTGAAGAAGTTCAGCGACGCCGAGTACGGAAACCAGGGAGGTCTCCTTGAACATGCCGATGACCTGGTTGCCGGTGGCCGGGATGATGGAGGGCATGGCTTGGGGGATGATCACTTTGCGCATCTTCATGGCCCCGCTCATGCCCAGGGAATCGGCGGCTTCAAGTTGTCCCTTGCCCACAGCGGAGAATCCACCGCGGATAATCTCGGCCATGTAGGCCGCTTCGTTCAGGGTCAGGCCGATCAGGGCTGCGGTGATCGGGCCCATGAGGGCGTTGGTGTCGATCGCGGTACCGATGTCCGTGAAGGGGATTCCGATGCTCAGATTCGGGTACAGGGCCGAGATGTTGAACCAGAAGATCAGTTGCACCAGGACCGGGGTGCCACGAAAGATGGTGATGTAGACACCGGCCAAGGCTGCGATGGGTTTGATGGTTGACGCCCGCATTATGGCCAGTCCAAGGCCCAGGAGGGTGCCCAGGGCCATGCTGGCTACCGTGAGGAAGATAGTGAGCATCAGCCCGCGCAGGATGGATTCGTGGGTGAAGTACTTCGCCACGACGTCCCATTTGAAGTTCGGGTTCGTCGCCACGGAACTCAGGACGCCGACTCCGACCAGTATGCAGACCACCCAGGAAACGTACTCGAACGTGCTGCGCCGCTTAAGCCGCGGCTTCAACGCCGAATCCATCCCGCTCATGACTTTGCTTCTTTCCATAGTTGATTGCTTCATCTGTGAACCCACTAATTAAGCTTGGCGTCGGTGATGGCCCCTGAGTCCAGTCCCCAGTTATCCAGGGACTCCTTGTATTCCGGGGTCTGAAGGACTGACTGCAGGGCTACTTGGAAAGCCGGCGTCAGTGGCGAGCCCTTCTTCAGGCCGATGGCCGTCAGGTCGCTGGAACCGACGTCCACCCGGCCGACGAGGACGAAGGAGCCGGGCTGCTGCTTCTCAGCCCACCCGAGTGCAGTTGTGTCGTAGAGGATGCCGTCGATGCGCTTGGAGTGCAGTTGGGTCAGTGCGTCCTGGACGTTGGGCAAAGTCACCCCGTTGATGGCTGGCTGTCCCTTTGACGTGCAGGTCTTCTCGCTCAGGGCCGGGAGGCGCTTGAGCTGACCGGTAGATCCCTGGGTGACTGCGATGTTTTTACCGCACAGGGTCTCAACGGTGAGGTTGAGCGGGTTCCCGGCGGCTACGGCCACGGAGTTGCCGGCCTTGAAATAGTCGATCATGTCCAGAACCTTCAGGCGTTCCTCGGTCTTGGACATGGTGGTAGCAGTGAAGTCGAAGCGGCCGCCATCCAGGCCGGGAACAATCGTGTCGAATTTCGTGTCCACGAACTTCAACTTCAGGTCAAGCTTCTTCGCAATGAGCCTGGCGATGTCCGGGTTGAGGCCGATCGGGGTTGTATTGTCCTCAGCGAGGAAGGTGGTGGGCGGGTAGTGCAGGTCCATGGCGACCGTCAGTTCACCCTTGTCCTTGATCGACTGAGGCAGCAGGGCCACGGCAGCCGCATCAGGCTGGACGCCCTCGGAGATGTCGGTGGTGTTGGCGGTCTTGCTGGTCTCTGAGGAATCGCTGTTGGCGGTGCCTCCACAGGCGCTCAGTGCCAGCAGAACAGCAAGTCCGGCAGCAGCGGTCTGCGCCTTGGTTCGAATCTTCATGATGGTTCCCTTCAAGGGGGTCGGGCGGTGGGGAGGGGAGAAGTCTTCAGTTGAAATGTGATCTGGATCTCTCCGTCATCTAATGCAATGCAACCCCCTCAACAGTAGATTGTCAACAATTCACAGCGAACTTTTTGCGGAGTCGTATGGATGAGAATCGTTCTGATTAGCACGCAAGAAACTGTTGACAATTGACAATTTTGCCGCCTAGAGTCGAACCATCGGACATGACAAGGTCCAAGCTCGGCGGGCACATTTCGCGGTTCAGCCCGCATGTCTCGTCAACCCCTACGGGCGGGCCAGCCCGCTTCCATCTCCCTAAAAGAAACGGCAACGACATGGCAGAGACCAATATCCGGCCGAAGTACATTTCCTTTGACATCTACGGCACGCTGATCAACTTCGATATCGATCCCACCACCCGGCGTTTGCTCGACGGACGTATCTCGGAAGAGCAGTGGCCGACCTTCAAGAAGCAGTTCCGTGGATACCGATTTGACGAGGTTCTGGGGGACTACAAGCCGTATGAGCAGATCCTTCAGGACTCTTTTGACCGTGTGTGCAAGCGCTGGGGCCTCGGGCCCACCGAGGGTGCCGGCGCAGCGTTTGCTGACGCGGTCCGTGGCTGGGTCGCCCACGAGGGCGTGCCGGCCCCGCTCAAGCTCATGGGCGACAACTACCAGCTCGTGGCTCTATCAAACGCCGACGATAGCTTCCTGGACATCAGCATTCCCAAGCTCGGTGCAAATTTCCACTCCGTCTTCACCGCCGAGCAAGCCCAGGCGTACAAGCCGCGCTACCAAGCCTTCGAGTACATGCTGGACACACTGAACGCCAAGCCGGAGGACTTCCTGCACATCTCCTCCCACACCCGCTACGACATGCATCCCATGCACGACATGGGTTTCCGGAACCTCTGGATGCTGGACCGTGGCTATGACCCCATTGGTGATGGCTACGACCTCAGTACAGCCAAGTCCCTGGACGAGATCAACAAACACCTCGGTCTCTAAACCGACTTCGAGACGAAAGGCAAACCCGTGAAACTTGTTCCCTACTGGCTCGATACTGCAGAGCCATCCGGCGACTACCGCCGCACTCCGGTCCCGGAGAACGTTGATGTTGCGATTATCGGCGCCGGCTTTACCGGTTTGTCCGCAGCCCTTGAATTCGCCAAGCAGGGCGCCAGCGTTGCAGTCTTCGAACGCCACACTGTTGGTTGGGGAGCGTCGGGCCGTAACGGGGGCATGGCTACCACTGGTTTGGCCATTGGCTTCAGCACAGCCGTCAAGCGGTACGGGGCACCGCGGGCAGTTGAGATGTTCAGGGAGTACAACGACGCCATCGAAACCATCGAGAAGTTGGTCCACGACAATGGCATCGATTGTGACTACAAGCGGTTCGGCAAGCTCTCACTCGCGTTCCACAAGTCCCATTACGATGGCTTCCTCAAGTCCCAGGAGCTTCTCGCAAACCTTGTTGACCACCACGTAAAAGTCATCCCCAAGTCAGAGATACACAGCGAAATCGGAACTGACTTCTACCAAGGCGCCATGATGGATCCATTGGGTGCGGGGCTGCACGTGGGGAAGTTCGTTCATGGGCTGGCGAAAGTGGCTGCTGACAACGGAGCTGACATTTGCGAAAACGCAAGCGTCACGGAGCTAAAAAGGGTTTCGGGCACGGTCCATGACGTCCACACCACCCGGGGAATCACCAGGGCCAAACAGGTCCTCGTCGCCACGAGCGGCTACACAGGGAATGTGACGCCATGGCTTCAGCGTCGGGTGATTCCGGTAGGCAGCTTCATTATCGTCACCGAACCATTGCCGGAAGACGTGGTAAACCGCATTCTGCCGAACAGGCGCCAGGCCTCGGACAGCAAGATGCTGACGTACTACTTCCGGATTACGCCTGACAACCGGCTCCTTTTCGGCGGCCGGGCGCGGTTTGCGATGTCCAGCCCTGAATCCGACGTCAAGAGCGGCGAGATCCTGCACAAGGCCATGACGGAACTCTTCCCTTACCTGGCCAATGCGAAGGTGGATTACATCTGGGGTGGCCTGGTGGACCTCTCCATGGACCAGATGGTCCACGCCGGCGTTCATGACGGGCTGTTCTACTCGCTCTGCTACAGCGGTCACGGCGTGCAGATGGCTGCCCACATGGGAAAGAGGATGGCCCACTACATGGCCGGCGACAAGCAGGCCAACGTGTGGGAGGACCTGAAGAACCCGCCGGTGCCCGGTCACTTCGGACCGCCGTGGTTCCTGCCTTTCATCGGTGCAGCGGCCAAAGTCATTGACCGGATCAAGTAAGCAGGAAAAGGATTTCATGAGTTCATCAACCAGAGTCGCCGAAGCGCGCCCGAAATCAGGGCGGGAGACGGCTTACAGGCGGGCAAGAATCGCTAATCTTCCAGGTGGTGCGTTTCTGGAAGGTCGGTGGGAAACAACCGAAATGACCGTAGAGGTCCGGGATCCCGAAGACGGAGTCCTGCTGGGCACTGTGTGTTCGTCGTCCCCTCAGGATGTGCGTAGGGCGGTTGCCTTCATTCATCGTCATCTCATGGAAGATGACTGGGCACTCCGGGACCGCCGGGAGGCCTTGGAACGTGCTGCAGCATTGCTTGCGGACCAGGCCGGGCGGTTCGCGGAGATCATTGCCGCCGAAAGCAGCAAGACCATCACAGAGGCCGACCGCGAGGTACGCCGCTGCATCGAGACCTTGCGGCTTTCTGCGGCAGCGTCGAGTGAACTCGTGGGGGAGACACTGGGCTTTGATGACAGCATGGCCGGGGCCAACAAGATCGGCTGGTTCAACCGCAAACCCGTGGGAATCATCGCCGCCATCACACCTTTCAATGACCCGCTGAACCTCGTGGCACACAAGCTGGGCCCGGCGCTGATCGGAGGCAACGGCGTCGTGCTTAAACCCTCGGGCCGTACGCCACTGACCGGACTTGCCTTTGTCCAGCTGTTGTTGGACGCAGGCGTCCCGGCAGGTCGCCTTGCTGCAATCGTCTCGGGTCCGGGCGTCTCCGAGGCGATCGTGACTGACTCTCAGGTGGACCTCATCTCCTTCACGGGTGGTCCGAAGACTGCGGACCGTATCGCTGCCGCCGCTGGAGCAAAGAAGATCCTCTCGGAATTGGGCGGCAACAACGCCACGATCATCTGCGCTGACGCGGAACCGGCCAAGGCTGCCGAGGCAGTCGTGGCGGGCGCGTTCGGCGTGGCAGGCCAGAACTGCTTGTCCGTGCAGCGGGTGTATGTTCACATCTCCCTGTTCGATGAGTTCGTGGATCGCGTCGTGACTGGAACCCGGGCGCTTCGTGTCGGAGCCAAGTTCGATCGCACCACGGACATCGGACCGTTGATCACCGAAGCGGAAGCCCGCCGGGTGGAGGACTGGGTGGAGGAGGCCAAGGCTGCCGGAGCTACAGTCCATGTGGGTGGTCAGCGTCGCGGTGCGTTCTACCAGCCAACCGTGCTCACCGACGTGCCCGCAGACGCCCGGGTCATCAATGAGGAAGTGTTCGGTCCGGTGGTCAGTATCTTGCCGTTCATCCAGATCAGTGACGCCATCCATGCCGCCAATGATTCAGAACATGGGCTCCAAGCCGGCGTGTTTACAGAGTCAATCGAGCTGGCCCTGGCCATTGCCGACAAGCTGCACGTCGGAGCTGTGGTCATCAATGAGACCAGCGATGTCCGCATCGACTCGATGCCCTTTGGCGGCTTCAAGAAGTCAGGTGTGGGGCGTGAAGGAGTCAAGCATGCCGTCCGGGAGATGACCGAACCCAAAAGCACCATTATCAAATTGGCCGAGCCCGCTGCCCGCTGGCAACAACTAACGGCCACTTCAGAACGGAATGCATCATGAGTATCCACAGAATCGCGGTCATCGCAGGCGACGGTATCGGCAAAGAAGTCGTACCTGCTGCCATCGAAACGCTTGAGCGGATCGCCGAACTGCATTCGCTGGACCTGCAATTCACCCACTTTGACTGGGGTTCGGACTACTACCTCCGTCACGGACGGATGATGCCCGAGGACGGACTGAAGCAACTCGCGGCGCACGAGGCGATCTTCCTCGGGGCGGTCGGATCCCCGGAGGTTCCCGATGCGGAGTCACTATGGGGACTGTTGATTCCCATTCGCCGCGAGTTCCAGCAGTACATCAACCTCCGTCCGGTGAAAACGCTCGACGGCGTGAAGTCGCCTCTGGCGGACAAGGAACCGATCGATATCCTCATCGTGCGTGAAAACAACGAAGGGGAGTACTCAGAGGTTGGCGGCCGTGCTTACCGCGGGTTGCCGCACGAAACGGCCGTCCAGGAAACCATCTTCACCCGGCTGGGCGTGTCGCGTGCGGCACACTACGCGGCATCGCTCGCCTCTTCCCGGAAAGGTCACCTGACGTCGGCCACCAAGAGCAACGGGATCATCCACACTATGCCTTTTTGGGACGAAGTAGTGGAAGAAACCATCAGCCTCTACCCCGACGTGACGCTCACCAGCGAACTGGTGGACGCGCTGGCTGCGCACCTGGTCCTGAAGCCCTGGACCTTTGACGTCATTGTCGCCTCCAACCTGCTGGGCGACATCCTCTCGGACCTCGGCAGCTCCGTCACCGGTTCCATTGGAGTAGCCCCCAGCGCCAACCTCAACCCGGAAGGTGATTTCCCGTCCCTCTTCGAGCCGGTGCACGGATCAGCTCCGGACATCGCGGGCAAGGGACTGGCAAACCCGGTGGGCCAAATCTGGTCCGGAGCAATGATGCTCCAGCACCTGGGCCACCCGCAAGCCGCCGAGCACTTGCAGTTGGCGTTCGAGTCAGTGCTGCGCGAAGGTCTGGGCACCCGCGACGTGGGCGGACCGTCCTCGACGTCGGAGTTCACGGCGGCGGTCCTGGCCGCCATCGACGTCGTGGACGCTGTTGGTCCGCTACACGCTGGCACGGCCGGGAAGCCGGCGGCAGCGGCGCCGTCGTCATGACGATTGCTGAACGTAAGCGGCCGGTCGTTGCTGCCCTATACCGCGAGGGCCTGCCGCCCCGACTGGACGAAATCAAGGAGTTGGCCGATGTCCGTCTGACCAAGGCAGACGGACTCGCCGAGGCATTGGCCGGCGCGGATGTGCTGTATCAATGGCATTCGTTCTCCCCGGCACTGCGCGAGAACTGGGCAGCGGCGGCGTCGCTGAAGTGGGTCCACGTTTCTGCGGCGGGCGTCAGCCAGCTCCTGTTCGATGACCTGGTCAACAGTGACGTTGTGTACACGAACTCGCGTGGGGTCCTTAGCCGGGCGATTGCCGAGTTCACCCTGGGGTTTGTCCTGGACATAGCCAAGGACTCGCAGGGTTCGCTCAGGCTCCAGCAGGGCCGGCGCTGGCAGCACCGCGTCACCCGAAAGATTCAGGGCCAGCGCGCCCTGGTGGTCGGGACAGGGTCCATTGGACGCGAAATCGCATCCTTGTTCCGTGCTGTTGGCCTGCGGGTCAGCGGTGCTGGACGCAGCAGCCGTCCCGGAGACGAATACTTTGACGAGATCCATTCCTCGACGGATCTTGCCCTGATCGTCCACGACTTCGACTACCTCGTGCTGGCCGCGCCGCTGACAGACGACACCAAGGCTTTGGTAGGCGCCGATGTTCTTTCCGCCATGAAACCCACAGCGCATCTTATCAACGTGGGCCGCGGGGAACTGGTTCACACGGACGAGTTAGTGCAGGCGCTGGTGTCCGGATCCATTGCAGGGGCGGCGTTGGACGTGGTTCACCCCGAGCCACTGCCTGCGGAACACCCGTTGTGGAGCATGAAAAACGTTATCCTCACCCCTCACATGAGCGGCGATACCGAAGACTATCTCGACGATCTTGGTCAGCTGTTCGTGGAGAACCTCTGGCGGTTCAGCCGGGGTGAACCGCTGCAGAACGTTGTGGACAAAAAACTCGGGTTCGTCCCCGCTTCCTGATTCCCTATACCGATTCGCTTTCCAAAGGAACTTTGCCTTGAGCACTTCAACGGTGACGCTCACCATCAAACACTTCATTGAGCGAAGCCGATTTGAACACCACGGTTGCTGCCGCGAAGAAGGCCGCCGAGTCCTGGGGCTCGTTCTCCTTCCGCGAACCCCTGGGCGTCGTTGCCGGGATCGCTCCGTTCAACTTCCCGGTCATGGTGCCGTTGGTAGGCATCAACGTGCCCCTGCCCGTCCCATTGGCCAACCACAACTTCCCCTCCAACTAACCGCCCGCCTGCCCAACAATGAAAGCCGCCACCGGTATGCCCACCATCGCCAAGGCCTATGTAGCTTCTTCTCCAACATCGGACCTTGAGCCTGGCACAGTGGAACGTCGGGATCCCGGTGACTTCGATGTGTTGATCGCCATCAAATACACCGGGATCTGTCATTCAGACATCCACGCTGCCCGCGGTGACTGGGCAGGAGTCAGGTACCCCCTGGTGGTCGGTCACGAGATCGCCGGCGTAGTGGCAGCCGTCGGCCGAAAGGTCACCCGCCACGTGGTGGGGGACAGGGTTGGCGTGGGGTGCTTTGTTGATTCCTGCAGGGAATGCATCAATTGCCGTCAGGGCGAGGAACAATACTGTTTGCAAGGCTCCACAAGCACCTATAACTCGTTCGGCCGTGACGGTCTCCCCACTGCCGGTGGATACAGCACGAGCATCGTGGTCGATGAGAACTACGTCCTCAGAATCCCCGACGGTATCTCCCTCCAGGACGCGGCACCCCTGATGTGCGCGGGTATCACCATGTATTCGCCGCTGCGTCACTGGCGGGCTGGGCCAAGGAAACGCGTCGCCATCATCGGCATGGGCGGACTCGGCCACATCGGCGTCAAGATGGCCGTTGCGATGGGCGCCGAGGTAACAGTCCTCAGCCAGACGCTGAAGAAGCAGGAGGACGCGCTCCGGCTCGGCGCCCAACAGTGCTATGCAACATCCGAACCCGAAACGTTCGAATACCTCAAAGGCCGACTGGACCTGATCATCAACACCGTCGCTGCGGACATCGACGTGGACGCCTACCTCTCCCTGCTCGCCCTTAGCGGCACCATGGTCCTGGTAGGCCTACCCCCGAAACCATTGAGCCAACGCGCCTGGTCACTCATCGGAATGCGACGCACCCTCACCGGCTCCAGAATGGGAGGCATCCGCCAAACCCAGGAGATGCTGGAGTACTGCGCCCAAAGTGGCATCGGAGCAGACGTGGAAGTCATTCCAGCCCACCAGATCAACCAGGCCTTCGAAAGGGTCCTGGCGAGCGACGTTCGATACCGCTTCGTCATCGACAGCGCAACGCTCTGAACAGCGGCCTGTGCGCCCGAACACATTGTTACGGGGACTCTGGAGCATCATTTCCTCCGCGCAAAGAGGTAAGGCTAACCTAAATGGTCTTCACTTTCCCCAAGCCCTCCCGTTCGGGCACTTTCAGCAGGCGGTTCCTTTGCGCAAACTCAGCCCATTCCCCGCGATAGGGCTTGCGGCCCTCCTTACCCTTACCGGTTGCGGTCTGAGCGGGAGCCAGCCCAGCGCCACCGAAAAAGTGGCAGATACCAATCAGCGCATCGTGGTGGACAACTTCCGGGCCCCTGTGGCCAACTGGGCGTTGGAGTCCGACGCCGCGTACATCCTCTCGCTGTCCGGCTGCCTGGAAACGTTGACCAAATACGATGCCGCGCAAGGCAAAGTGGTGCCGTTCCTCGCCACCGAATGGAAGCAGGTTTCACCCCTCGAGTGGGACTTCACTATCCGCGATGGGGTCAAGTTCCAGGACGGTACTGAACTCACAGCGGAGTCAGTGGCAGCGTCCTTGAATTCCGTGCTCAAAGCTAAGGTCCCTGCCAGGGCGTTCGGTCCGAGCACTGTGAGCAGCGTCCAGGCCACGGACGCCAAGTCCGTCCGTGTGACCACGACGACGGAGAGTCCACTGGTCCCGTTCCGCCTTGCCAGTGTCAACACCGGCATCCTCGCGCCGGCCGCATACCAGGGCGCAACAGTCGACCCGTTCGGTCACTGCACCGGCCCGTTCACTCCGGTCTCGGAGAAGGCCAAGCAGTCCCTGACTCTCGACCGCAACCCTAACTATTGGGGCGGCGAGGTGAAGCTTGCCGGTGCCGAGGTTCGCTTCATCACCAACGGCGCCACGCGTGCGGCCCAGGTCCAAACGGGCGAGGCCGACATTTCACTTTCCATCCCTGCCTCTTCTCTGTCTTCCCTGCAGAGCGCGCCCGAGGTTTCCGTCCTCAAGGCTGACTCTCCCCGCACGGCGACGCTTTACATGAACAACGGCCGGGCGCCGTTCAACAATGTCGATTTCCGCAAGGCGCTTCGGTCTGCACTGGACCTGCAAGCGTTGGCAGCAAGCGTTTACGAGGGCGCTGCCGTTCCCGCGGCTGGGCCCTTCGCGCCGTCGGAACCGTGGGCCTCAGCCGGGGCAAGTTCACCCAAGCAGAACGTGGAAGAAGCCAAGAAGCTCCTGGCTGACGCCGGGTACTCCGCGGATCGCCCGCTGGAGATCATCGCCATTGTGGAGCGGGCAGAATTCGCCGACGTCGCTACAGTCATCCAGGACAACCTGAAGGGCATCGGCGTCCCGGTGAGCATCCAGGCCAAGGAATACGCCTCGGCCGAGCCGGACGTGCTTGCCGGGAACTACGACATGATCCTGAGCCAGCGGAACAGGCTGATCGACATCGCAGACCCGATCGGGTTCCTCACCGCCGATTACACCTGCAAGGGAACGTATAACCTCAGCCACTTCTGCAACGAGAAGTACGACCAACTCATCGCCGAAGCGGCCCGGACCTCCACCACCGAGGAACGCTACAAGCTGTATGCCCAGGCGGGCGAGATCCTGGACGACCAGGCCGTCAACCTCTGGCTGGTCAACGAACAAGCAACGGACGCCATCCGCAGCAACGTGCTCTCCTACGCCCAGGATCCCCTGTCCCGATACGTCCTGACGGCCCAAACAGCCAAATCCGGTTCCTAGCGATCTGAGACGAACGAACCAACCCGCATGATCACGTTCCTTGCGAAGCGGACGGCGACCCTGGTGGCCGCCGTCCTGCTGTCGTCGTTCGCCGTTTTCCTTATTCCCTACGTGACTCCTGGCGATCCTGTCCGGAAGATCATCAGATCCCGCGTCGCCGGGGACATCGTGGACGATTCCACCGTCCAGGCACTGAGTGAGAGCCTTGGGCTCCAGGACCCCCTTCCCGTGCAGTATCTGCGCTGGCTGGGGGACTTCTTCACCGGAGATATGGGACTTTCGCACATCAGCCGCACGCCCGTGGTTGACCAAGTCATGCCTGCACTGGGCATCACCCTCAGCCTGGTGTTGGTCGCCTTGGGTATCGCCGTGGTGGTTTCCCTCCCGTTGGGAACAGTGGCGGCGTTGAGGCAAGGCGGCAAAGCCGACAAGCTCATCACTACTGTTACCCAGTCCTTCATCGCCATGCCGGAATACTGGCTCGCACCGCTCCTGGTCCTCGTTTTTGCGCTCAAGCTGTCCTTGCTCCCGTCCGCAGGATGGAACACACCGTCCTCCATCGTCTTGCCGGCCCTGACGCTGGCGTTACGGCCCATCAGCTTTTTCACGTCGGCTGTTCGTGCAGGCATGATCGACGCCCTCGAAGCGGAGCACATCCAGGCTGCAAGGGCCCGGGGCCTGGGTCGCGGACAAACCGTGTGGCGGCATGTCGTTCCCAACGGACTGGTACCGTTGTCCACCCTTTTCGCCGTATGGTTCGCCGGTCTCTTGGGGGGATCGGTGATTGTCGAGGTCATTTTCGCCATCCCGGGAATGGGACGCCTCCTGTATGACGCGGTGGTTAACAGCGATATCCCCTTGGCGCAGGGAGGCGTGGTGGTTGTGGTTGCACTCGCGGTTGCGATTACCACCCTCGCGGACTTCCTCCACCGCATTCTCAGTCCTAAGGTGAGTGGTTCCCTTGCGTAACAAGTCAGCGATCGACCACGCCGCCGTCGTCGTCCTTGTCCTGATGGTGGCCGCCATAGCGGCTGCCCCTTGGCTGGCGCCCTTCCCGCCTGATGTCCAGAACCTCGCCGACCGCCTTGCGCCGCCCAGCGGCCGCCACTGGCTGGGAACGGACCACCTGGGACGGGACACGCTCAGCCGCTTGCTCGACGGCGGACGCTTCTCTTTGGTGGTGGCGGCACTGGCAACTGTGCTGACCGGAATCCTTGGGCTGGCGATCGGCGTGCTCAGTGCCCGCCGCAAGGGTTGGCTGGATGAGTTCTTTACACGAACCAATGACGTCCTGCTGGCCCTGCCGGAGATGGTGGTGGCGCTCTTCATTGTGGCGGCGATGGGTACTGGCTTCACGTCGTTGCTGGTGGCCCTGACTGTTACGGGATGGACGCCCTTTGCCCGGCTTGCCCGGACTCTTGCCTACGATGTGTCCTCGCGCGGCTTCATTGAAGCGGCACGTGTGGTGGGGTGTTCGCCGTCGTTCATTGTTTTTCGGCACATCCTGCCGCACCTGGCCGCCCCGATGCTGGGGCAGGCGACGCTTCGCTTCGGGCAGCTCCTGATCAGCGTGGGTGCTTTGTCCTACCTAGGGCTCGGCGTCCAGCCCCCGCAATCCGACTGGGGATCCATGCTTGCTGCGGCGCAGCCATACGCTGAGCGGGCGCCGTGGGGCATCATCGCCCCGGGGCTGGCCATCTTCCTGGTTGCCCTGTGCGTGACCCTCATTGGCCAGCGGGCATCCCGCAGGGCGGCCGATCCAGTCGACGTCCTCGTGATGGAGGGGCAGCATGCCTGAACTCGTCATCAAGGACCTGACCGTTCGCAACACAGCCGCCCAGCGGGAGGTCCTGGCCGGGGTGAGTCTTTCCGTGCAACAGGGCGAGTTCGTGGCATTGGTGGGTGGTTCAGGGTCCGGCAAAACCATGACGGCCAAATCCATCCTGCGGATATTGCCTGAGCAACTGCAGATCGCGTCCGGTTCCATCAGGCTCGGCTCCGTGGACGTAACCAGCGCGCCGGAAGCAGAGCTGAACCGTATCCGGGGCGGTCGTCTGGGGATGTTGTTCCAGCAGCCCAAAAGGATGTTCAACCCGAACAGAACCATCGGTAAGCATCTGAAGGAACCGCTGAACCTGCATGGAGGCCTTCGAGGCAGGGCTGCCGATGCGAAAGTCTACGAGTTGTTGGCCGACGTCGGCTTTGAAGACCCCGCGTGGGGTGCGCGGGCGTACCCGCACCAGTTGTCCGGTGGCATGGCGCAGCGGGCCATGACAGCCATGGCCTTGGCCGGCCAGCCGGAGTTCCTCTTGGCTGACGAGCCAACCTCCGCGCTGGACAAGGTCCTGGAGCAGCAAATTCTGGAATTGCTCGATAGGCAACGGATCCAACGTGGCCTGGGGATCCTTTACATTACGCACAATCTAGCCTCCGTGGCCGCCTTCGCTGACCGGGTGTTGGTGATGGAGGCAGGAGTGATTGTGGAAGCCGGCACCACCGAAGCTGTCCTGGGGACTCCCAGGACTGAGTGCACGCGCAGGCTGCTTGAGGCGTCCAACCTGGCCCCCACCCGCACCACGGAAGCCCCAACCTCCGAGCGCAACGTCCTGACACTGACAAATGTGGTGAAGCACTTCGGCTCCGGAAAGCGATGGGGCCGTGGAAGCGGTAACCGCCCGGCTTTGGACTCGATCTCACTCGCAGTGAAGCAGGGAGAGATCTTGGGCGTCCTTGGCCAATCCGGCTCAGGGAAGAGCACGCTGGCCCGCGCCATCGTCGGGCTGGAAGGAATCAGCAGCGGGAGCATCGACAGGACGCTCGCGGCCGGGGCAACGAGTCCTCACACTGCTGTACAGCTGGTCTTCCAGGAACCACACGATTCCTTCGACCCCCGGATGACGCTCCGCGCCAGCCTGGAAGCACCGCTCCGGGCCCGCAAGGGACTGAGCCCCGCTGACCGATCCCGCAGGCTCAACGAGGCCATGCTGGAAGTTGAGCTGGATCCTGACCTCTTGGACAGGCGCCCCAGCCAATGTTCCGGCGGCCAGTTGCAGCGTGCCACGATCGCCAGGGCACTGCTGATGGAACCCGAAGTGCTCATCTGCGACGAAGCGACCTCCGCCCTGGATGCCCTGACCCAGCGAACCGTTCTTGACCTGCTTCAGCGCCTCCACCGGGAGCGGGGAATGACCCTCGTCGTCATCACCCACGACATGGACGTGGTGCGGCATATGTGCCAACGTGTCGCCGTCCTGTTCCAAGGCCGTTTGGTGGAGCTCACCGACACGCCCGGGTTTTTCGCCGATCCGCAGCATCAGCACAGCAAAGACCTCGTGTCAGCGGCGATTCCCTGCCGAGGGCTGCACTTGAAGAAGATGCGGGCCCTGCCTTAACCGGACCCGGGGTGGTGCTTATCCGGTTTGACGTGGCAAACGTCGTCGCCGAAAGTCCTCATCCCAAGACTCCGCTCAGGTTGTGGATGTGAGTGCCGCCGCAGCCACCAGGTCTACAGTTGATGTATGGCTGCCAGCCGCAATCCGCTCGATGACCTGCGAGAAACAATCGGCCATCTGGCCAATCAGCTCAAGCTGCCCGGTTCGGAGCGTGTTGACGACCTGGTGGGCGATCTCATCGGTGCAAGGCCCGGGCCCGCCCGGCCGCTGTCCGAGGTGCAGGCCGATCTCGATGCGCTGGTGGGACTGGAAACCGTGAAGGAACAGGTGCGGGCCCTCGTCGCCTTGCTGCAGGTCCAGGCCCGCCGTAAAGCCCACGGCCTGCCGGAGGTGGCCACATCGCAGCATCTGGTGTTCCTCGGAAACCCGGGTACGGGCAAGACCACCGTGGCGCGGCTCCTGGCCGAAATGTACCGCGCGGTCGGTCTGCTGCAGAAAGGTCACCTGGTGGAGGTCGACCGCTCGGGCCTGGTGGGGCAGTATGTCGGGGCGACCGCCATCAAGACGGATCGGGTGATCCGGCGCGCCCTGGACGGAGTCCTGTTTATCGACGAAGCTTACGCGCTGGCCCCGGAGGACGGCCGCATGGATTTCGGCCCCGAGGCCATCGAGGTCCTGCTCAAGCGGATGGAGGACCACCGCCACCGTCTGGTGGTGATCGTGGCAGGGTATCCGCGCCTGATGGAATCCTTCTTGCTCTCCAACCCCGGCCTGCGCTCCCGATTCGCCCGCGAGATCACGTTCCCCGACTACTCCGTCGACGAACTCCAGACGATCTTCCGCCAGATGTTGGACCAGCACGAGTACACGCTGGAGCCTGGTGCGGACCAGATGCTGCGCCGTATCCTCGCCGGGCTCCACGCGAGTGAGGACTCCGGCAACGCACGCTTTGCCCGCACGCTGTTCGAACAGGCGCTCAACCGCCAGGCGCTGCGTCTTTCGCTCGACGAGGAACGAAGTCTCGACGACCTCGACCGCGAGGCCGTCATGACGCTTACCGCAGATGACATCGTCGAGGCGGCCCTCGCTTTGGGTGAGGAACCGGAGCCGGAACCGACGCCGGAGCCGGAACCGTCACGCTGGTGGCGCTGGTTGGCCTGACCTGACCAGCATGCCGGAGACGCGGGCCGCGAAGGCGAGGACGGTGGCTGAAAATTCCATCACGTCCGTCGCCGCGCGCTGGCCGTGACCGCCGTCGTGTTCTGAGAGCAGCCACGCGGATCCACCGTGGCGGCGGACAGCGTCCACGAAGTCGACGGCGGCATGGTTGTCCACACGCTCGTCGCGGCCCAGGACGCAGCAGAGAATGGGAGGTGTGCCCGCCGGGGACTGCAGTCCCGCCGCCACTTGCAGCGGAGAGTAGAGTGCCCTTTCCTGCTGGGAGCACTCACCGTCGGCACCGAACTCGTGGAGCCATTGCGTTCCCAACCCGTGGCGGTCAAGATTCACCGTATCCAACAGGGGTGCCACGGCCACCACGCCACCAAAGGAAGCCGGCGATAGCAGGGCAGCCGATGTCACAACGAGGCCACCATGCGAGGCCCCGAACGCTACCGTCTGAGCTGGCGTGCTCCACCCGGCCGCGGCGAGAAACTCGGCAACGTCCACCAGGTCGAGGACGGTACGCAGCTTGCGGGGGCCGCGGCCGGCGTCATGCCAGGCGTCGCCGAGTTCTCCGCCGCCGCGCAGATGCGCCGCAACATACACGCCGCCGCTTTCCAGCCAGGCCGGCACGCTCGGCTCGGCTTCGGTGCGATGCTTGACGCCGAACCCGCCGTAGCAGGTGAGGATGAGCGGCAGGGGACGGAGCGGCAGGCCGTCGGCAGCAAGGTCCGCCGCGCGTACGGACACGGTGAGGGGGATGTCGACGCCGTCACGCGCCTTTGCGAAGAGGCGTCGGTGAACGAAGCGCTGGGGGTGGAGCGGCAAGGGGACCTCGGCTGGGGGCAGCTCAAGACAGTACACGCCGGATGGCCGTTCCGGTGATGCTGAATGCATCCACAGGACGTCGTTACCAGATGCCGCATGGACAGCGAAGGATGTCACATGTTCCGCGGGGGAAAGTCGGTGTACGGGTGTCCCATCCAGTAGAACTGTCGTGCCGCTGCAGGACTCCGCCAGCGTGAGTCGGCTGGGAACGGGGGCCGGAGCGTCAACCCATGTTTCGTCCCGCCACTGCCATGATCTGCTGTCCCTGCCGGGCGTTGCTGCGGTGATTCGAAGCATTCCCTCCCGAAGTGACAGGGAGAGGCGCGACCCGCTGCCCTCGGATTCAAGCGTCCCGGGTAGGGGAATCTCCGTCCGTCCTCCGGTTCTAAGGTCTGCGGAGGTGATTCTCTGCTGGGGTGGCTTACCGGAGAGGATCCACAGAGCGGCTCCGTTGGGTTCCCAAACCGGTGCCGAGTACCATGCCGAGATGCCTGGAATCCTGATAGGGGCGGTGTCTTCGGCAAGGATCCACAGCCCGGCGAGCTCTGTCCGGGGAGTGCTCAGCAGGGCAGCGACGGTGAGGCCATCGGGCGACAGCGTGAATCCGCGGACCACAGATCCTGGCGGTGCCGGCAATCTGACGCCGACCCGGGACACGATGTCCCGGACCTTCCAGGCTGCACGGAGCTCGGGCTCGGATGCCACATGCAAGGACGGGAAGTCTTCGCCGAAGCCGCGCCAGGTGTACGCTGCTCGCCCGGATTGGACCTGGGGCAGGCCTTGCCGTGGAGATGAATCCCACCGTTCCAGCAATGCGCGGAACCGGTCCTTCAGCTCGAAGCCCGGGATGCTTCCTCCGGGGGTGGTGTCCACGCCGCTCACCGCCCCACCGTGTCGCCGGGGAGGTTGCGCGCCGTTGAGAGCCAGGCGAGGTGCCCGCCGTCGTGCAATGGTGTATCCAGGTGGTGCGTTATCAGGGGTGCTCCGGGCATCAGGGTGTCCACGAGATGGAGCTCGCCGTGGCCTCCACGGGTCACGGCGACAAGCTCGGAATCAGGCGAGGCTGCGATGGCCCTCCGCTCGGCGTTGTCCCACGGCTCGTGGCCCGGTCTGGGGGCGCCGTCCATCGCCGGGAGACGCCAGATGGCGCGAAGCTCCAGTTTCTCGGGTGAGCGCAGCTCATGCATGGTGAGTTCGTCGCCGTCCGGGTGGATCCGCGCGGCGGCAATGCCTGTGGCGGTGAGCGCGAACCTGAAGACCAGCCCCGGTCCCAGCGGGGCGGTGCGTGTCAGTCCTGTATCCACATGGTGCACCCATAGCGCGTTTGACCATGCGGCCCAGTTGCGCGGTTCCTCTCCACCATTGCGCAGAACGGCCACCACGATTCGCTTTTCAGGGCAGAACCTGAGGAAGTAGGCCCTGCCGGCGATGCCCCACGGCACGGTTGGCAGGGTCTTCGGTTGCGGTTTACGGATATCGAAGCGTTCCAACCCTGGTCCCGTGGCCACGAACATGGTGCCGGTGAGGGGATCGAAGGCGTCGCCGTGTCCATCGGCGGAGACTCCGACCTTCAGGCCCTGCAGGGGTGGGCAATGGATCCCTTCGGCCAGGATGCGTTCGACGCTGAAGGACTCGATGGCACCCGGTTCGCGGTGGCGTACGACGGCGACCGGACCGTCGGGCGTTTCACCCACCACTACTCCCGGTTCCCCAACCCGGGTGCGGATACGGCGGGAGGCAGGGCCGCCGTCTGACTTCAGGTCAACGATGGTGAGCAGGTCGCTCCACGGTTCCCATGAGAGGCCGAGGCCGGTGGTGACAGCGACGTACCGGCCTGTCGGATCGCAGGCCAGGTGTTCACCCGGAATGGCCACCGGGAAGAGTAGGGGATTCGTATCAGTGAATCCATCCACGATCACCAGAGCACCGCCGGCGTCGTCGACGAAGGCGCACTTCCCGGAGCCCAGGGGCAGGATGCCCGCATGTTCTGCCAGGACTACGGAATCGAGGCTGCGGTGAATGGTGCCACTGGTCGGGTCCATGAATGCCACGGATGCCGCGTTCTGGTCTGCGACCATCAGGATTTCGTCTCTCAAAAGTGCTCCCTTGTCGTTAAGTTGAGAATCATTCTCATTAACTATAGTGTGGCGATGTCGCCGCAACAGCGGTGACGACCAACACCATCGAAAGGAGACCAACCATGGAGAAGACCACGGTTCTGGTTGAAGTTGAAGAGACCGAGCAGCTGGCGCACCTGTCGGCGACGCACTCGAACGCACTGGTCGAAAACCCCTTCGACTAGTCACTAAGCCAGGGGGCGGGCGCGCCGGCGAGCCCGCCCCCTTAGTTTTGCCACCGCCGGCGGCCAGACCCATCCGGAGGACCATGGAACACGCAGTAGACACTTTCGACGTTGACGGACGGATCACGGTCCGCAGCGGTGACGGCATCTTCTTCCGGGTACCCGGAGGAAGCACCCCGGGAACGAATGGCGGGGCCGCTGACAGGATACGGGCGGAGCTGCTGGAACGACGCTTGGCCGGGCAACGTCCCGCGGCCGGCCGGGAACGTGTCAGCGTTGCGGGGCCGGGAGCAGGTCGGGTGGTTGGTGCCCTTGAGGCGGCCGGCGTGCTGGCCACTCCGTGGGACGACGCCCAGGATCCTGCTGTTCCAGGCCTGCTGATTCATCTCCCTTCCTCGCCGGCAGAGCGGACGCGTTTCGATCACCTCCCCGCCGCCGGAACCGCTGTGCTGCGCTGTTACGCGGAAGGCGAACTGGTGTTCCTCGATCCACTGGCACTCAGCCCCCGGGATCCTTCGAGCACACAGATTCTCCGCCGCAGGCTTGCAGCATCCGCAGCCGCAGCCGAGTTGAAAGCCTGGCTCCAGACGCCCGCGGCAGCAACGGAACTTTCACTGCCGGACACGGCGTGGAGCATGGTCATCGCCCGGGTGCTGGGCACCGTCAAGGCATGGCAGTCTGAATCCGCCGCGCTTCAACCCCTCAGGCGGACACTGTGGCGGCTGGACACGCGAACGCTGGCGGCCAGCGAACACCCGGTCCTGCCCTTTCCCGAACCGGCCCTTCTGGCTGGCGGCTTGCCGCTGCCGCGGCGATGACTGAAGCCGCGCCGGAACTGCTGGCCGTGACCACGGACGACGGCGTTCGGCTTGCCACGGACCACTACCGCACTGGACCGGATGGGTCTGCCCTGGGAACGGTGCTGATTCGAACGCCCTATGGCCGGGGCGGCTGTTCCGGGCAAGCACGGGCTTGGCTGCGCGCCGGATACTCAGTCCTGGTGCAGGACGTCCGTGGCCGATACGACTCGGAGGGCGATTGGGAACCCTATGACTCCGAGGGCCGTGACGGGGCGGCGGTGGTGCACCGTCTGGCCGACCACGGGGTATTGTCGGGGCCGTTGATCCTGGCGGGCGCCTCCTATGACGCACACTGCGCCGTGGAGTGCGCGCGGGCACTGGAAGCGGCGCGGACCATGAATGGACAGCGGGCCGTTACGCCTTTCGCCGTGCTGGCGATGGTCCCGGCCTTGGGCCTGTACGAGACAGCCCATGCCCCGGATGGTCGCCCACGCCTCCTGGACAGGATTGGCTGGTGGCATCAACACGGCTTCGCCGGAGAATCCCGCCCACCCCTTGCCAAGACCGAACTGCGCCGCAGGCATCTGCTGGCCAGGAGTTCAGGCATGGACTGGGTCAGGGAAAGCCTGGTCAAAGACTCCGAGTACGGCAGTGGTTCCGCGGCCAAGTGGCGGAGGCTCTGGGAGTCGCCGCCGCTCGATCTGACCGCCCGCTACGGAAACCTGACATCGCCGTTGTTGGTCATCTCGGGGAACAAAGACTTCTTTACTGCCGAGGCGTTGAGCTTGGCAGAAGCGTGGGGCAGCACGGCCACCGGGACCCGGGTTGAAACGCTCTGGGGGCCCTGGGGCCACCGCCTGTCCAACGACCTCAATGCCGAAACCGCCGTCGCGTTCCGCAGGGAGGGCGGACTGATGGCCCGCATTGAGGCGTTCCTCGCGGGTGTCGCATCAACGGCACCTGACAAATCCCGCACGGCCTGGCTATGGGGACAGTCCCCAGTCCACCCCACCTGGGCTTGGTGGCCTACCACTACCGAACACCTACGACGCCACGGAGAACCATGACCGCAACAGCTGAAACCCTGGGCCTTCTGCCCTTGCACACCCTCGTCGACGAACAAACGGGAATCATCCGGCGGGTACGGTCGGTACTGACTCCGGAGAACGCGCCGCCTGCGTACACGTCCATGACGGCAGAGGTATCCAACGCGCGGTGGCTCGGCGATTGGCCAGCAGACCGGGTGAGCCTGGGCACCACGTTCGGTGACCCCCGGCAGGCGTGGATTGCAGCTGTCGCGGAGGGTATGGAACGTTACTGTGGCAATTTCATTCCAGCTGACCTCCCCGTGCATGAGTACTTCGCCGGAACCCGGGATGAGCTGGACGCGTCCGGACGTGCCGCCGTCGGACTTCATGAACTGCCGCACTTCGCACCCTGGCAAGAGTCGCGCAAGGACTTTCCCTACCGGAACCTCCAGCCGCACACACAGACGCTATGGACCGCATGCCGGCGGGAGTCGGACCTAGCCGAGGTGTGGCTCCCGGCCAGCCTCACCCTGCTCAACTGGCGGCAGCAGCGATTCCGGGACCTGCCCCGCATCCATCATCTGAACTATGCAGGTATTGCAACGGGCCAGGGGCGCGCTGACGCGACGGACCGGGCAGTGTTGGAAACCATCGAACGCGACGCCCTGGAACTCTGGTGGCACCTGGACGGACCGACCCGCGGGATCCGGACTGAGAGCATCCCCGGACTCGCCAACGACATGGCCGGATGCCGGCTGGAGTACTGGGTGGTTGAAATGCCCAGCGAATTCGCACCGTGTATGGCAGCGCTGGTCTTCGACCCCGAGACCGGCCTCTATGCGGCCGGTTTCTCATGCAAGAACGATCCGATCGAGGCCGCACGCAAAGCCGTCCTCGAAGCCGTCCATACGTGGATCTACTCGCAAGGCGCCAAGGACGCCGACGGATGGGTTTTCCAGGCTGTAGAGGCTGGACTTATGGCCAAGGGTCTCTACTTGGAGCACCGCGAAGACCGAAGATATTTGGACTCCGTGGGGCCGGACTTCGAGTTTGTCCGCGATTTGGGAGCACATGTCCAGGTGTGGCTGGATCCGCGAACGCACCACCTCGCCCAACGGTTTACTGAGCCGGCTTGCGGAATGGTGGACATCGACGCCGTGCCCTATGTTTCCATGCCGGAGCTGTACAGCCGACTCGAAGCTGCCGGCCATACCGTCTATACCCGCGACCTGACCACCTCGGATGTTGCGGTCACGGGCCTCAGCGTGGTTCGTGCCGTGGTTGGCGGGCTGGTCCCCAACGCTCCCGCGGCGTTTGCCTACCTGGGATGTCCCCGGATCGGAACGGCAGCCCTTCAACGCGGGTGGAGGTCCACGGCCCCGGAACTGCCGCAGCACTTCACGCTCACCCCACCACCCCACATGTAACCCATGAACTTACCCGAGTATTTGGCACCCGAAAGTTTCGCCCGCGCCTGGGCCCCCGAAGTGCCCGGTCCCATGCAATCCCCGGGTCCCCGGCACAGTCCTGCTCCTGGTGCCAAGGAAGAACGTCCCGGGTCCTCCGGGATACCCATAGCGGCCCTGATGCGCGCAGTGTGGTGGAGCGGTGACTTCCACCTCAATCCCGCCACTGGCCAGCCAGGCAAAGTACGGAAACGGCCTGTGCCCTCCGCCGGGGGCTGTTACCCGGTGCAGCTCCATGTTCTCTGCGGTGACGGTTGCGATGTTCCGAAGGGGAGGTATGTCATCAGCAGCAGCACCGGCGGGCTGCGACGTCTGGCCTACGACGACGAAGTTCACCACGGTGCCGGCAGCCGCCAAGGCGTCGGCAATCACCGCGGCACGTCCGGACAGCCGCCCGAGGTGGGCGCCGTCGTCGTCCTCACTGTGCTGCCGCAGCGCACCGCGGCGAAGTACCACCACCGAACCGGTCCGTTGCTGATAGCCGACGCAGCCTACGCGGCCCTCGCCCTGGTGCACCATGCGAGCGCACTGTCGGTAGGTGCCAGCTGGAAGATCCTGAGACCCGGGCCATGGCCGGCATTCCCACAGGAGACCGCCTTGGCGTGCGTGGCGCTGGGTACGTCACTCCCGGCAACGGGAGTCGCGGGGGTGTCAACACATCAGTTGGCCCGGCGCCGCAGCGCCGATGTCTTCGCGCCGCGCACAACGCCACGCACGTCCCCGGCTCTTGACGTCCGCAGCATGGTCGCAGCGGCCGAGCGAGGGATCGTACCGCCGAAGCCAGCGTCCTGCCGCATGCGCTTGATCGATGATGCGGGACTCGACGATCCACTCCTGGCCCAACACTGCGCAGGCCAGCACTGGATCCGGAACCTCGACGCTTTGCTGATCTTCGAGACGGAGACGCTGCCCGATCCCGACGCGATGTGGTGGGCATCAGCAACAGCCGCGCATTGCCTCTACACCGCACTGGGTACGGACGTTGCGATCGACTTCCGGCCGGTCGGCGGCTGGACCAGTGCCCGGGGCGGCTGGGCTGCCCTGCACGGACTCGGAATGCTGCACCAACACACCCACCACACGAACGAAAGGGCCGTGCATGCTGGTCAATAAAAGACTCCTTCAATTGACCAAGGGAAACAGGGTCCGGCTTGCGGGAGTCACGGCGCTGCTGTTCACCGCCACCGCAAGCTACTGGGTGCAAGCGTGGTTCCTTGCCCACGCCCTCGCGGCACTGGTGGGGCTCATGCAAGGAACGGCAAACCCCGACGGCGGCCCCGGCGGCCCGCTGCTGACGCCCCTTGCAGGCGTCCTGGCCTGCGGTATGGCCCGCCTTGTCCTGCTGCAATTCCATGCACGGCTGGCGGGCACGCTCGGTTCGGCGGTGCGGCTCGAACTGCGCCGCTCGCTGGCGGAGCGACTGCTGCAGCCCGACCGCTTGCGGGACACCTCCGACAGGTCAGGAGCCCGCCGCCTGGCACTCAGCGAAGGCGTCGACGGGGTGGACAACTACATCAGCAACTACATTCCCCACGCCTTCCAACTGCAGCTTGTAGTGCCACTGCTCCTGCTCTGGATTGCGTGGTTCAATCCGATGTTGGCGGGAGCCCTGTTCTTGGCCGTGGCTGTCGCGGTTGGTGCGCCGAAGCTATGGGGCAAAGTCCTTTCCGCGCGAGGACAGCGCCACTGGGACAGTTACGAAGCCCTGAGTGCCGACTTCCTGGAGGCACTCCAAGGAATGCGAACACTGAAGATCCTGCATGCCGTTCCGCGTATCCGGGACAAGCTCAACCGCCGTTCCCAGGAGCTGCACCGCGCCACAGTGTCCACCATGCGCACCTCCCTGGTGGACACGGCACTGGCGGACTTGGGTATCCAGGCAGGTATGTTGGCCGCGGCGGCATTGGCGGCCTACTCAGTCCTCAATCCCGGCAGCACCCCGGCTGCGACGCCAGCGACGACCTACTTCCTGCTCATGCTCGCCAGTGAGGTGTTCCGCCCGGTCCGGGACCTCGCCCGCCAATGGCATGCCGGCTATCTGGGCCTCTCCGCACTGGGGAGCATCGACGCGGCCGGAGGTACAAGCC
This sequence comes from Paenarthrobacter nitroguajacolicus, assembly GCF_007786235.1. Classification (GTDB taxonomy): domain Bacteria; phylum Actinomycetota; class Actinomycetes; order Actinomycetales; family Micrococcaceae; genus Arthrobacter; species Arthrobacter nitroguajacolicus_A. Next base: position 68,794 of record NZ_VNFK01000002.1, read on the forward strand.
AGACCACTCCGGCACGCAAGGCTCCCTTCCGCCATGAGCCAGGTGCCGCCGTCGGGCTTCCCGAAAGCCTGCGTCTTGAGGACGTGAGTTTCCGGTACTCCAGTGAAGACCCCTGGGTCCTTCACAACGCCTCTGCTGAGTTCCACCGGGGCAGCCTCATCGCGCTCGCAGGCCCGTCCGGCTCCGGCAAAAGCACACTGTTTGACCTGCTGCTCGGCTTCCTGAACCCCGACTCCGGCAGCATCACCATGGACGGACGGCCCCTTGTGCCGGCCGACATCAGCGTGGTCTCCCAACGCAGCTACCTGTTCCCAGGAACCGTCAGGGAGAACTTCAGCATGGTTGCCCCCGCCGCAACCGAAGGACGGATGCAGCACGTCCTTGCTGCCGTCGGTCTCGCAGGGGAACTGCAACCCGACGGGTTGGACACGCGGCTGGCCGAAGCGGGAGGATCCGTCTCCGGCGGACAACTCCAGCGGCTGGCCATTGCCCGGGCTCTCTTGGTGGACAGGCCGGTCCTCCTGCTGGATGAGCCTACGTCGGCCCTCAACCAGCAGCTGGCCGCACACGTCCTCACCGGGCTGAGGGAGGTGGCCCGGGACAGGATCGTTCTCATGATCGCCCACCGCCCGGAAGCCTTGGCCGCAGCGGACACCGTCCTCCGGATGGACGCCGGCACTTTGTACCCGTCCAACCAACCGAAAGCAGCACAGCTATGATCGCCAGCATCCGCCATAACCCCCTTCTGGGCCTGGTTCCCCACATGGCTGGTGAGTGGTCCGGGATGGCGTGGACCGCCGTCGTGGGTATCCTCAATAACCTGGCGCTCATTTTCCTGGCCGTCGTCGGTTCGTACGTGGTGGCACTGGCGGTTCTGCGGCAGGATGTCGCGGCGCCGGGATGGTGGGCGGCCGGAATCGTTGCCGTCATTCTCCGGGCAGTCCTTACATGGCACGAGATGGATATCTCCCACAGCATTGCCTACCGAATCCTGGCTGCGCTGAGAATGGCACTTTTCGATGGTTTCGCCCGGGGTGTTCCGGCCCGACGGCCGGGGCAGCACACGGGGAAGCTGGCAGCGACGGCCATGGGAGATGTGGAGAAGCTCGAGTTCTTCTATGCCCACACCGTTGCCCAGCTGGCCGGATCGGCTGTCCTTTTCGTGGCTGGTGTTGGATTGCTGGTTCCGTTGGGCCTGGACGTGGCCGTTGCCCTGTTGTCCGGGTTCGTGGCGCTCATCGCTGTGACGTTGCCTGGTCTGAGGCGAGGAGCGGAGTTGGGTGCCCAGGTCCAGGATGCGAAGGCCGCTGTGTCCGTCCTGGCAGTGGACCTGCTGTCTGGAACCCGCGAAATTTTGGGCTTCGGACTCATCCCACAGGCACAGGCGCAGTTGGCCGAACGGAGCCGGGCCGTGGATTCGGTGCAGCGGAAGCTGAGCGCATTCTTGGCACTTGGCTCGTCAGCGCGGGAATTGTGCGTGCTGGGAACCGTCGTCGCGGTATTTCTCGCCGCTGTCTCAAAGCCGGGTGTGGACCCTGTGTGGATTCCGGCACTCGTCGCGGGGACGCTCACCCTGCTGGCACCAGTCGCCGAAGGCGTCGCAACCGTCACACAGCTCCAACCCCACCGCGCGAGTGCCCTGCGGGTGCTGGAGGGAATCAGCCTCGCCGCTACTGTTCCGGAGGTGGAAGCGCCGGTGGCGTTCAACCCGAGCGGACCGTTGGGCGTTGACGTCCGGGACGTCGAGTTCACGTACGACGGCGGGACACCGGCTTTGCGGCGTACCTCGCTTTCCGTAGCACCTGGCGAGCATGTGGGAATCAGCGGTCCATCGGGGGCTGGAAAGACGACCTTGGCCCGGCTCCTGCTGCGCCTATGGGTGCCGGACTCCGGGACTATCACGTTCGCTTCCGGAGATGGCAGGACGGTGGATTCATGGGCGCTACCGGAGCCTTCCTTCCGCCGAATGGTCACCCTTGTGGAGCAGGATTCCCCGGTCTTCCACGGTTCGGTACTGGATAACATGCACTTGGCGGATCCGGCCGCCACGGAGGAGGATGTCCTGGACGCGCTGGACCGGGCCGGGCTCCCTCTGGGCGGGAAACGGTGGACTTCCGGCGTGGACACACTCATCGGTGAACAGGGAATGAGCCTGTCCGGGGGAGAGCGCGCCCGCTTCTGCCTGGCCAGGGCGCTCCTGCTGAAACCGAAACTCCTGGTGCTGGATGAGACCACCGCCAGCCTTGATGCTGCCTCTGAGCGCGCGCTGCTGGACGCCGTCTCCAGACTGGCCGGAGAGACCACGGTCATCACCATCTCGCACCGGGAGTCGACGTTGGCGGCCTGTGATCGGAGGGTGCAGTTGGGGGTTTGACTTAGTCGTGGCTTTCCCACATGCAGGTGGCGCCAAGGTTCTCACGAACCTTGGCGCCACCTGCTTTCTGATCTAGAAGGCTTCCGGGTGGAGGCCCTTGGCTATCTGCTCTACGGCGCGGATGTTGCCCCAGGTACCGGGCATCACATCGTCCGAGTTCACTGCAACCAGGCGGTCACTCTTTACAGCGGCGACCTGCGGGAACTTCTCCTTCAGGAACGTGCGGGTTGCTTCTTCGTGCGCCTTGTCCAGGGTGGTGAAGACGATGACCTCCGGGTTCTTCTGCACCAGGGTCTCCGGGGAAATAAGCGCAGAGAAAAAGGTCGCGAATGCTTCATCGGACGGGCTGAAGAGATTGTCCCCGCCTGCGGTCTTGATCATGTCGTACTCCAGGCCTGCACCAATGGCCGCGATCGAATTTCCCTCGACGAACAACTCAACCACTGTGGGCTTTTGCTTTCCGGCAACAGCTTTGTTGACGGCGCTCAATGCGGTGGCTGCCTCGTCCCGGACAGCCGTGGTTTTTGCTCCTGCTCCAAAAACGGCGCCGATCTTGTCGATGTCGGTGAGGATGTCCGTGACTTCTGCCTTGCTTCGGCGCTCCTGGCAGCCCGCCGTGGCGATGTACGCTTCCGCGCCCGCTTGCTTCAGCTGTTCGATGCTGGCGAAGCCTTGCTCGGCAGTGAATTCGTAAGCCGTGGGTGAGTACACAAAATCCGGATTTGCTCCCAGCAGTACTTCCCGGGACGGCGGCATCTGGTCGCTGAGTTGCTTCACGTCCCCGCGAGCCTTCAGCTCCGGTTGCAACTTCCTGCCTTTGGTCTGTGCCTCGGCCACCACCTTGTGGGCCAAGCCGAGCTTCACCAGCAATTCCGATTGGCCAGGGGTCATGGCAACCACCCGGTCCGGTGCAGCGTCGAATGTCAGGGTGCGGCCGCAGTTTTCGATGCTGCCGGCGGATGCAGATGCGGGTGCGGTCCCGGCCTTCTGGGTAGCCGGCGACTGGCTGACGGCCTGGCCACAGCCGGCCATCAAGAGCGCCGCGAGCGCCATGGCGCCCAGGGTCGGAGCGGATTTGGGCAGGGCGGATCGATTCATGGATATGCCTCCGGTTGAGTGGTGTGTTTTCAGTGATGGACTGCTGACGGATTCGGCGGCGTGCCCGCTGCCTTCTGCCGGTTCGTTGAGGCGCGGGTGGCGGCGACGGCGATCAAGGCCTTACCAGTAAGGGGGTGCTCAAGTTTGCGGGACTCCACTCCGAAACACCGCCGGATGAGCTCGTGGTCCAGCGTGCTCGAGGGAGGTCCAAAGGCCCGCAACCGGCCGGATTGAAGGACCGCCACGTGGTCGCAGAACTCAGCAGCCAGGTTCATGTCATGCAGGGCAGCAAGAACTGTTCTGCCCCGGGAGGTCACCAACTGCATGAGTTCCAACTGGAAGGCAACGTCCACGTGGTTGGTGGGTTCGTCCAGGACAAGCACGGGGGCCTCCTGGACGAGGGCCCGGGCCAGCAGTATGCGTTGCTTTTCGCCACCCGACAATCCTCCAAAGAAGCGGTTCGCGAGCGAGGAGGCGCCGACGTCGAGCAGTGCGTGGTGAACCAAATGATGGTCCCGGTCCGAGTCGGCGCCAAAGCCGCGCTGGTGCGGCGCCCGTCCCAGCATCACCACCTCCCGGGCTGTCATGGGAAAGTCCTGGCTCGATTCCTGCGCCATCACGGCCACACGGAGTGCCGCCTGCCGGGAGGTCAACTTCCGGACATCGTCGCCGTCCAGCGTGACAGAGCCTGACGTCGGTTTGTTAACCCGGTACAGGGAACGCAGCAGCGTCGACTTACCGCAGCCATTGGGGCCAAGGATTCCCACCACGGATCCACTGGGAGCGGTGAAGCTGACATCGTGGACGATCGGTGTGCCGCCCAGGGCGATACAGACGTTCTGGAAGGCGACTTTCACCGTTTGATACCTCCCCGCACAGCACCGTTGCCGCGCATGAGCCATAGGAAAAAGGGGGCGCCCACCGTGGCGGTGAGGATGCCCAACGGGATTTCAGCCGGTTGGGCCACCGTGCGGGCCAGCAGATCCGTGAGCATCAGGAAGAAGGCTCCACCCAAGATTGTCACCGGCAGCATCCGGCGATGGTCCGAACCCACCAGGATCCGGGCCGCGTGCGGAACCACCAGCCCCACGAAGCCGATGCCACCGCAGACCGCCACCGTCGTGGCCGTCAGCAGTGCCGTGGCCAGGAGAAGCGTCCGTCGCAGCGATTCCACATTGACGCCCAACGCGGTAGCCGTTTCGTCGCCGGCCAGGAAGGCATTGAGCGCGCGCGAGCGGAACATCGCGAACGTACCTACGGCTGCGAGGGCAACCCCTGGAAGTAGCAATTGGGGGTAGCCTGCCGCGGAGACACTGCCCAAGAGAAAGAACAGGACGCTGTAAACATTCTGGGCATCCGTGGTGATGGTGAGGAAGTTGGTGATCGCCGCCAGGAGGGAGCCCAAAGCCACACCTGCCAGAATCAGCCGGGATGGTGCAATCACCCCGTCCTGTTTGGCCAAGAGGTACACCAGCGCCGTAGCGGCGGCGGCCCCGCCGAAGGCCGAAGCGTTGAGGCCAAGCCCGCCCACCGCCGTCGAGCCGGCCACGATGGCGAGCACCGCGCCGACGCCGGCGCCGGCCGAAACTCCCAGGATGTACGGCTCGGCCAAGGGGTTGCGGACGTTCGCCTGCAGCAGTGCCCCGGCCAGGGCGAGGCTTGCCCCGGCTATGCCCGCCAGCAGGGCCCGTGGAATCCGGAAACTCCATACGGCCTGGTCCTGGGAGACGCTCAAGGAACCGTCGGTCATCCAAGGCATGCCGGGCATCAAGTGACCACCGATGATCTGAAGGGATTCCACCAGCGAGGTTTGCAGGGGGCCCGTGCTCCCCGACACCACCAGGAGTCCCAGGATGGCGAGCCCCAGTGCAGGCGCCAACAACCGTTCGAGCACTGACCTTCGTGGGGCAACGGAAACGGAGGGGCGGTTCCGGCCGGCTGCGGGTAAAACGTCAGCTGTCATGAAGAGAGTCCGATCACATCCCCGATGCTAGCTTAATTGAGAATGATTCTCATACTGAAGCGGACTGCATCCTCTGTGAGGGAACCTCCGGGCAGATGTGGCGACTGTTGAACCTGTGCGGGGATTTGCGAAAAGCGTGCCGCCCGGGCATCGAGTTCGAGACCCGTCAATTCCCGTGTTTCTCGCTGCCGCAGCGACCGACCCTGACCGTGCGTAGCTTATCCTTGGCCCATGTCGACTGATGAAGAGAAAGACCCTCCCGTACCTGCTGACGTTGAGGGCAAGATCCCCAAGAAAGTCCACGACGACCCGGACGCCGCCAAGGACCCGGGGGCCGAAAAAGGTGAAACGACCGCCGGCGAAGCGGACTAAAGTTAGTCAGCTCACCCGTTCCTTCCGCACGTCAGGATGTCAGGCATTCCCTTCAGCACACAAGCAGGCGCATGACCACGGAGCAAGCCAGGTATGGGGTCAACTACACACCTTCGCGGGGATGGTTCCACCACTGGCTGGATTTCACCCTGGATGAGATCAGGCGCGATCTCGACACTGTGGCAGGCCTCGGGTTGGATCACATCCGCGTTTTTGCGCTGTGGCCCCATTTCCAGCCGAACCCCTCGCTGATCCGCGGACGTTCGCTCGATGACCTGCGTTCCTTGGTGGACGCTGCAGGGGACCGGGGGCTCGGTGTGTCCGTGGACGGACTGCAGGGGCACTTGCCATGGCCGGCGAACGCCTCGCCGTGATACTGGCCGCCAAAGGATCCTGGGCAATTCGCCCTCGTTGACCGTGGAGCTGTCCGGAGGCAGCCTCAAACGGCCACGCACCCGATAAAGCACACGCATCCAGATGGTGTCAGGTGTGCAGGGTGGGCCGGTAGACCAGCTCTTGCGTGCGGCCGTCGAGTGTCCGGGTCTCCATCAGTTCAAGGTCGAAGTCTTTGGCGCCGTGAAAGATCGGGCTCGTTCTGCTCAGACCCGTGATGACGGGAAAGATTGTCACTTGGACGTGGTCCACCAATCCCGCAGCCATCAATGCCCGGTTCATTGCCAGGCTTCCATGTGAGCGCAATGGCACATCGGATTCTGCCTTCAACCGTGCGATAACATCGACGGCGTCGCCGCTCACCAGGGTCGCATCAGGCCAGGCTGGAAGGTCATGCAGGGTGTCGGAGATAACCGTGGCCGGGAGGTTGATCATCCGGGTGACCCACGGATCTCTGACCTCCGATTGCTCGCCGCTGGAGGACAGCATCTCCACGAATGCCCTAAAAGTGTTGGCTCCGAAAACCATTCGCTGGTTCTGGCTGTACTGGGCCAGGCGGTGCGCCAGCAGTTCGGGGCCTTGCTTGCCCCAGTACCCGGTCCAGTTGCCGCTTGCGGTGCCGAAGCCGTCGAGACTGGAAAAGACGTCGAAGGTGTAGGTCGTTGACATGAAGTTCTCCCGGGATGCGCGGTGGTGACGGCAAGCCTGCTGAGCCGTGAAAGGCGCGTACAGGCCCTACATCCGACGCGCTTCTGGAACGTGCACTACCGGGCCGTCCGGGCGCGATCCAAGTAGCCACTTCCCGCCGGAGGTGCAAAAGACGAGTAGTGACTACTCGTGAACAACGGCTGCCGATGGACTTGACTGAACGCAGCGGAGCCAATGCAGCCGGTACGAACCCCCAGCGTTGCCAGGTTGCAGCCAACGGTCTCCGCCGGGCGGGGCCGGGCAGGGATACCAAGTATCGTTCGTCCGGCCCTTGCTCGATCATGACACCCCGAGCCGCGAGTTTGAGTCCTTCCTCAGCCGAATCGTCCATCGCTAGACTTGTCCAACACCGCGATGAGCACTTCTGCTGAAGGAGGCGGCCACTATGCCCAAGACCGGCAAGGACGATCATGCCCGCAAAGACGAGCTTCCATCGACTCTGCAGCGCTCCGAACAGAAGGCCCAGGACACCTTCGCCAAAACATACGATTCCGCCATGGCGTCGTACGGCAACGACGAAAGCCGAGCCGCCCGTACCGCTTTCGCGGCGTTGAAGCACAGCTACGAAAAGGTGGGGGACCACTGGGAAGCCAAAGACGAACCGGGGCCGTCCGACCAGCATGCAGAAGAGGGAGTCAATTCACGCCACCCAACAGCTGGAGGAGTGGACGCCAACGCCCCCAAGAAGCATCTCTATGAGCGTGCGCGGGAGCTGGATATCAAGGGTCGATCCACCATGGACAAGGAAGAGCTTGTCCGGGCACTTCAGAAGGCCAACGACGCCGCAACGAGAAGGGCGCGGGAAGGCTGACGCCGTCACTCCGGAAATGGCCCCGTCGTGCTATGGCCGATGCTGACCGGCCAAGGGGCAAGTAAACGGGTCTGCTGCCCTGAGTCCCACCGCGTTGAGGTACCGGATCACGATGGCGTATGAGCTCATCAGCCGGGTCTCTGTGTAAGGGATTCCTGCAAGAAGGCAATGTGCCTTGACCAGATGGCTTGCGTCGCGCAGATGCCGGCGAGGCATGTCTGGAAAGAGATGGTGTTCGATCTGGTAGTTGAGTCCACCCATCAAGAACGTCACGAAGCGTCCGCCGGTGATATTGCGGGACGTGAGGACCTGCCGGCTAAGGAAGTCGGCCCTGCTGTGCTCGGGGAGTATGGGCATTCCTTTATGGTTCGGTGCAAACGTTCCGCCCATATACAGCCCAAAAACGGCGACCTGCACCCCGATAAAGGCGGCGGCAACGCCAGGGGACAGGACCATGAAGAGCAGTCCGAGGTAGGTGCCAAAGCGGAGGCCCAGTAAGCCAAGCTCCAGCCACCGGAACTTCACAGGGCCGCGACGCAGCAAGTACTTCAGCGAATCAATGTGCAATGTCCATCCGAGGAACAAAAGCAGCGGAAAGAGCAGATAACCCTGCCGCTTGCCGAAGGCCCGGGAGAGCCGTCCACGATTGGTCGGCACTTGGTTGTGGAAGACCACTGCGCCGGGTGCAATATCCGGATCCTTGTTCACGACGTTCGGCCGGGCGTGATGCCTGGAGTGCTTATCGGTCCAGTATGCATAACTCATTCCCACCAACAGCGTGGCGATCAGCCGTGCAACCCACTCGTTGGCGGACCTGGTCTTGAACACCTGAAGATGCGCCGCTTCGTGTCCCACCAAGGCGAACTGCGTGAAAACGACGCCGAGCGCGGCCGCGACGACCAATTGGAGCCACGTGTCGCCAAGGAACAAGAACACCCCCCAGACGCCTATCCCGGCAATCACCAGGAGCGTCAACAGCAGGAGGTAAAAGCGGCGGCAGCGTTCCAGCAGTCCTGCTTCCTTGACCGACATCAAGAGACTTGCGTAGCTGCTGGTGACCTTATTGATCCGAATGCCGGTGGTTGCCTGCTGAGGTGCTGGCGTGAGAACCACCGGAATGGGCTGGTTGGCCAGTGACAATTGTTGCCTCCTCGTGTGCGCTGGTTATGCGCTGCCGAGGTCTGGGGCAACAACACCAGCGTAGGCACGAAGGGCGGTGAGAGTCCATAGGAAAAGGACCCTGCGGGTAGATCCGTTAGGACGCAGTCACCCAGCCAAGGGTTGGATCTTCAGGGCGCGTGTGACGATGCTTTCGGCGACGTCGTGCACTGATGTGAATCCCATGTCCAGGGCGATTTCTTGTGGCATCGATGGGCAGTTGCTGCAGGAACACGGCCTACAGATCGCCGAGGGGTAAACCCGCCGGCGGTGATGACTCCCGACGGCGGCTCACCGGTTTGGATGGTCACTTTCCCGCGAGCTCGGCTGGCCTGCGGCGGAGGGTCTTGGTGATGGAGAGCTTGCTGGAGTACTGAATGGACCCATAGCGGAACAGGTGGACCGCAAGGCGCAGGAGGAGCGCCCCGATGATCAACGTCGTCGGGTTCAGGGTTGTCAGGATCATTTCGGTGACCCTGTTCTCGTTCTCCTCAAGGGTGCTGCTCAGCATCTGGTTGGAGAGCAGGAGGATGACCACATAGAACAGCAGAAGGAACGTCAACGGAGGAATGGCGGAGCCGAAGCCGCCGGATGCTTGCCCGCCACGGAAGGTCTCGGTGTGGACCTTGACTTCGCCGCCCGCGGCAGCCGTGAGTTCAGGTGAGTTGATGGTGGTCTGTGCTGCGACGGCCAGGAGTTGCTTGGCGACGGCTTCGTAGGTAGCCGCGTTCTTCCGGCAGGTACCCCAGCCGGGCGCCGTCACTGGGTTCGAAGGGTTTCCCGTCGATGTGCAGGGTGCCAGCGGTGGGCTGGTAGATGCCCAACAGCGCCCGCAGGGTGGTGGTCTTGCCGGAGCCCTTACTGCCCAGAAATCCGAAGGTCCTTGATGTGCACCAGCGGCTCCATGGCCGCGCCCCCTGCAGACATAACTTCACACTACAAAAGCTTTTGAGGATTTATGCGTCATGATTTGAAAGTTCGCGACACTGTAACCGCAGGGGAGGGGTGGGCCCGTCCCCACCCCTCCGCCCGGCGGCCGGCGACGCGGCGCGCCTTCGCTATTACCCGTCCAGTGGCAGTGTTAGTGCCCGGCTTCTGCTGCTGCCTGCTTCTTGGCGCTCTTTTCAGCATCTTTCTCGGCTCGGAGCGCTTCAGCCTCGTGTTGTTCTTCGGCCTTTTCCTGATGGATGACATCCGCGAACAGCTTTTCCATTTCCTTGGCGACGCCAGCGGCTGAGGCTGGGTTCTGTCCAGTCACCAGCCGTTCGTCCACCACGACCTTCTCCTCGAACACGGGGGCGGAGGCATGGGTGGCGCCCTGTTCCACGAGACGGTCTGCCAGGAAGAACGGAATGACCTTGTCCTTCCCTGCGGCTACCTCTTCGTCATTGGTGAAGGCGGCCACCGTTCGGCCTTGGACCAGGCGGAAGCCATTATCCAGTTCCACGTTCAAGAGGCCCGCCGGTCCGTGGCAGACGGCCCCTACCAAGCCGCCTGCGTTGTAGACACTGGCTACGAGGTTCTGAAGGCCCTCGCTGTCCGGGAAGTCCCACATCGTGCCATGGCCTCCCACGAGGTAGACGGCGTCATACTGTCCGGGATCAACGACCTCCACACGGGCGGTGTTGTAGAGCCCTGCGCGCGTCGTCTCGTCCTCGGTGAAGGCAACCTGGATGGGATCATCCTGATCCACCTCGTCGCGCGGAGGCTGGCCGCCCTTGATGGATGCAAAGTCGACGAAGTGACCGGAATCCTTGAAGACCTTCCAAGGATGTGCAGCTTCGGCAACGTTGTAGCCGGTCTTCTCTCCCGTAGCGCCAATCTCGGAAACGCTGGTCAAAACCATGAGGATTTTCTTCATGAGATGCTCCTTTCGTCCACCTCCCACCCTACGCCCAGCCACTTTTGGGCGTCATTCTCCTCAAGGGGCCAACCATTTCCGGCCCAAACAGTGACGGAATTAACACGCTGCAACGGCCCTGAAATATGCAGTATCCGCCTCGCACCGGCATAGTTAACGTCTTGGGCTTGCACAAATGGGTACAGTCACCGCATGAATGCAGGACAGAAACGAACAGGGGCTTGACTTGGCAGGGAATGCAACCTTCCGGCACAGCAACACAGCGCTGCTCTCGGTGAGCAGTGTTGAGGCTCCGATGATCGTCAGTTCCAAGGACTTCGACCACAGGTTGGCCTCGACCCTCAAACGGCTGAAGTTCCCGCCGCGATTGCTGGAGCGCGTCGCGGGTATCACGCACCGCCGCTGGTGGGCCGCCGGGACATCGTTCGACGATGCGGCGGTAGAAGCGGGCGCCAAAGCCTTGGCCGAGGCCGGCGTCGGGGCATCGGAAGTCGGCCTGCTGATCAACACCTCGGTCACCAGGCGCAATCTTGAACCATCTGTGGCGGTCAAGATCCATCACGAACTGGGCCTGCCGTCGTCGGCCATGAATTTTGACCTGGCCAACGCCTGCCTCGGTTTCGTCAATGGCTTGATACTGGCCGCCAACATGATCGATTCCGGCCAAATCAAGTACGCAGTGATCGTCAACGGTGAAGATGCCCAGGTGACGCAGGAAGCCACGCTGGCACGACTGCAGCGGCCTGAGACCACCAGGGAAGACTTCAGTCGGGAGTTCGCCACGCTGACGCTCGGGTCCGGGGCGGCCGCAGCGGTTCTGGGACCCGCGGACGAATACCCGGGGGCGCACCGGCTGGTGGGCGGCGTGATGCGTGCGGGCACCGAACACCACGAATTGTGCGTGGGCGGCATCGATGGCATGACGACGGACACGAAGGGCTTGCTCGACGGCGGACTTCAGTTGGTGGTCGACGCCTGGCACGAAGCCCAGCCGGACTGGGACTGGGCCGCCATGGACCGCTACGTCACCCACCAAGTGAGCAATGCCTACACCCAGGCAATCATCAAAGCCATTGACTTGGACCCGGACAAAGTACCCATAACGTTCCCGCACTGGGGCAACGTGGGGCCTGCCTCCCTTCCCATGACGCTTGCCGCCGAGGCTCAGTCCTTGAACGCCGGAGATCGGGTCTTGTGTATGGGGGTAGGGTCCGGGCTCAATGCAGGAATGGTGGAAATCGTTTGGTAATCGCCTCCTGGCCGGGGGTGGACCCCGAATGGTCACGGACCATCCGGGTTGAGTCCACCTCGACCGTCGATACGCCCGGTACAACGCGCCGTTGGCACCTGTTGGACAACGGAGCCCAGCTCGCCCGCCGCGGACTGCAACCCGTCGGCACGCTGCTGTGCGTGCACGGCAACCCGACGTGGTCGTATTTGTGGCGGACGCTGCTGACTGCCGGATCCGATCCCGCACACCCGTGGCGGGTTGTAGCCGTAGACCAGCTGGACATGGGCTACTCGGAGCGCAGCGGCACTTTCCGACGCCTGGCGGACCGAATCAATGACCTCGGCGACCTCACGGACGCTTTGGGCCTGAAGGGTCCGGTGGTGACGGTGGGGCATGACTGGGGCGGCGTCATCAGCCTGGGGTGGGCATTGGCGCACCCGCGTCACGTCACCGGCGTGGTGTTGACGAACACAGCGGTCCACCACCCGTCCGACACCGCGCTCCCGCCGGCCCTCCGGCTGGCCTTGCATCCCGCCGTGCATCGGTGGGGGACAACGACGTCGGACGCCTTTCTCCGAGTGACGCACTCGCTGGCGGAACCACCGTTGCCCGCCGATATCCGCAGGGCCTACATGGCCCCCTACCGTGGTGCCGGGCGCAGGTCCGGGGTGGGCAACTTTGTGGCGGATATTCCGGCAGACGCGTCCCATCCAAGCTATTCCGCGCTCCAAGGGGTCTCTGAAGGGTTGCGCGGCCTGAAAGTCCCGGCTCTGATGCTCTGGGGCCCGCGGGATCCTATCTTTTCCGACCGGTACCTGAAGGATCTTGTCGGCCGGCTCCCGCACGCGGACGTGCATCGCTTCGAAGGCGCCGGACACCTCGTGGCGGAAGACCGGGACATCGCGACGCCAATCTTCCAGTGGCTCGCCGGGAACACCGAAGCTGCGGCCATCGGAGGCCACGGCCTGGGCGATAGCGCCGAGCGTGAGGAAGCAGCATTTCGCCCTCTGTGGGACTCGCTCGGCAAGCAGGCACAGGGACAGGCCAAGGGAGATACCGCTGTTGCCGAAATGGCGCCGGACGGCAGTATCAGCCGCTCGCTGAGCTGGCAGCAGTTGGACCGCGGCATCCTGGATCTCGCCGCGGGGTTGCGGGAAGTCGGCGTCAAGAAGGGGAGCCGGGTCAGCTTGATGGTTCCGCCTGGCGCGGACCTGACCGTAGCGCTCTATGCCTGCCTGCGGCTGGGCGCTGTGGTGGTGGTGGCCGACGCGGGTCTGGGAACCAGAGGCCTGAGTCGCGCAGTGAAGGGCGCCACCGCCGATTTCCTCATCGGAATCGACAAGGCCCTGACGGCTGCTGCGGTACTCGGCTGGCCCGGACGCCGGGTCAGCGTGCAGGATCTGCCAGCTGCCCGCCGTCGAATCCTCGGCGTCGAAACGTCCCTCGCGGCCCTGGCCAGGCGGGGGGCCGGTTCTGCGTTGCCGGCGCACGCTGTGGACGCAGATGCCCCGGCCGCTGTGCTGTTCACGTCCGGCTCCACTGGTCCAGCCAAAGGCGTGCTGTACACGCATCGACAACTGGCCGCCATGAGGGACACAGTGTCCAGAACGTTTGGGATCCGGCCCGGTTCCCGGCTCGTGGCAGGCTTCGCTCCGTTTGCCTTGCTGGGCCCGGCGCTTGGAGCGGTTTCGGTGACGCCTGCCATGGACGTCACTGCCCCACGAACATTGACGTCCCGCGCCCTGGCGGAGGCCGCCGCAGCCATCGACGCCACGGTGGTCTTCGCTTCACCGGCGGCGTTGGCCAACGTCGTTGCCACCAGTGATGCTGTCAATGGTGCAGGGCATGAAGCCCTGAACGGCGTCGAGTTGCTGCTTTCGGCGGGCGCCCCCGTCCCCGAGCCGCTGCTTCTTGAGGTGCAGCAACTGCTGCCTCGGGCGTCGCTTCATACTCCGTACGGGATGACGGAGGCGCTCCCGGTCACGGACATCAGCCTGGAGCAGATTCAGGCCGCAGCGGCCGAATCTGCTGCGGGGACTGTCAAGGGAGCAGGGAACGGAGTGTGCGTGGGGGAGCCCGTGCACGGCGCCCGCCTGGCGGTAATCCCCTTGGCTGGGGACGGAACCGCACCAGGGTCCGCGTTCTCCACCGAAGCCGGAGTAACCGGCGAGATCCTAGTCAGGGCACCGCACGTCAAAGAAGCCTATGACAGGCTCTGGCTGACCCAGTGCGAGAGCGCCGGCCTGCCCGGATGGCACCGCACCGGTGACGTAGGGCACTTCGACGCCGCTGGTCGGCTGTGGGTGGAGGGACGCCTCGCCCACGTGGTGACAGCGCCCGGGGGCGTCGTGACGCCCGTTGGCGCCGAACAGGCCATCGAACGGCTGGAGGAGGTCCGGCTGGCCGCTGTTGCCGGGGTGGGGCCGGCCGGGACACAGGCGGTTGTGGCCGTCGTCGAAACGGTGACGCCGTACCGTAAGGCCGGTCCTGCTGCGCCGGAGCTCGCGGGCCGAGTTCGCAGGGCCGCGCTGGAAGCCGGCGTCGGTGTCTCCGCCGTCCTGGCTGTCCCCGCACAGCCCACCGACATCAGGCACAACGCCAAAATCGACCGCACCCGCCTGTCCGCCTGGGCTTCGCATGTGCTGGCCGGTGGCCGGCCGGGAAAGCCATGAAGGTCCTGGTCACCGGAGCCAGTGGGCTGCTGGGAAGTGAAGTGGCCCGGCTGCTGGTCCGCCAAGGCCATACAGTGTCCACGTTCCAGCGCCGACCGTCCGGAGTCGACGGCGCGACAGACATCCGCGGGTCCATTACGGACGACGCCGCGCTTCGGCGGGCGGTGGAAGGGGCCGACGGCGTCATCCACCTCGCCGCGAAAGTATCCTTCACCGGTCGCGCCGCTGAGTTCGCCGAAGTGAACGTCGAAGGGACCCGCCGCCTGGTCCGTCGCGCCCGGGCCGCAGGAGTGCGGGATGTCGTGTTCGTCTCTTCCCCGTCCGTGGCCAACTCCGGCGCCGCCATCGTCGGGTTGGGCGCTGAGCCGGCTGACCCGAAGCGCGCGCATGGGCACTACTCCCGCACCAAAGCGGAGGCGGAGTTGCTGGCGCTGGCAGCCGACACCCCCGAATTCCGGGTGGCAGCAGTGCGTCCCCACATCGTCTGGGGCCCGGGCGACACCCAACTGGTGGAGCGGGTCCTGGCGCGGGCAAGCCGAAGCCGGCTGCCTCTCCTCGACGCCGGTGCGGCCCTCATCGACACCACCTACGTGGACAACGCAGCCTCCGCGATCGTCGCCGCGCTGCACCGCATGGACTACGTCCATGGCCGGGCACTTGTGGTGAGCAACGGCGAGCCCCGTCCCATCGGGGAATTGCTGGCAGGCATCTGCGGGGCGGGGGATGTTGCGGCGCCGTCGTGGACTATCCCTGGTGCCATGGCGCGGACGGCTGGAATGGTGGTGGAGAAACTCTGGATCCTGGCAGGGCGCAAAGAGGAGCCGCCGATGACGAGGTTCCTTGCAGAGCAGCTCTCCACAGCCCACTGGTTCGACCAGCGCGTAACCCGGGAGCTCCTCGATTGGACCCCCGGCGTTTCTCTCGATGAAGGACTGGCGCGGCTGGCCACCTATTACGGTTCCGGGCAGCCATAGCGGTATGTGCCTGAGAGGGCAGTTCCTGTGCGGTGCCTCCTCCCGACTAAGCCCCGGGTGTGTACTGTGCGGACGCAGCCGCTGCTCCGCTGGCGATTTCGTCGGAGGTTGCGGTTCCGGAGGCTTCTACGCTGTGCGTCCAGCGGCTGATCGATCCACGATTGAACTCCACCACTTCGGGCGAGTTGGCCATCTCGATGGGGTCGTCCACCGCCACACCGCGCAAGTACAGGCCAAGGCCCAGCATGGCCCCGTCCCAGCCGGGCCCCACGAACAGTGCTCCCGCTCCGCTGCCGGCCATGGACAACGGAACGGTGTGCGTGAGTTCGACAGTGGTCTTCCCCGCCGTCTCCGTCAGGGTGACATCGACGATGCTTTCCGGGCCCCCAAAGGTGACCTGCAAGGTTACTGGCGGTTCGCAGCGCCGGATCTCGCCGCCTGCGTTGCCCTCCAACTGAAAGCTCCCACCGGGGCGCAGGTCACCCGTGATCGGATAGAACCAGCGGAGCAGCCGCTCGGGTTCGGTCAGGGCTGACCAAACATCTTCCGGCTCTGCGTCGTAGGCGCGGCTGACCCGTACCGATACGGTTTCAGCAGCTTTATTCCTGGCTACTGATCGGTGAATTTCCGCGAGCTCTTGGAGCATGTCAAACATGTGATCATTCCTTGTCTGTCGATTTTCGTGCACGTCGATCGCGTCGTCCCCTGGCCAGCTCGGTGTCGAGCGCATCCAGGCGTTGCGTCCAGAAGTCCCGAAATGGCTGCAGCCACTGATCCACGTCCTTGAAAGGCGTTGCGTCGACGGCGTACAGCCGGCGTGTGCCAACCGGGCGCACCTGGACGAAACCGTTCTCCCGCAGCACCCTCAGATGCTGCGATACGCCGGGTTGGGAAATGCCGAACTCTTGGCTGATCACGGCAGACAGTGCGCCCGATGACTGTTCGTCGTCCATCAAGAGCTCTAGGATTCTGCGTCGGACCGGGTCACCCAGGACGTCAAAAGCGTGCACATTCCGCAAAATATCAGCAGTTTCTTATATAAGTCAATACTTATATAATTGACGGCTCGACGACGGGAGGTCGCCGTCGAGCAACTATTGCGTCGGGTGCGGAGAAGTTCATGTCCTGCGGCGGGCGTTGCTCTTCCTGGTGAGCAGCCACGTGATGAACCACAATACGATGCCGATGGCCATCAGGCCGCCGGCTACCTGGTACTGGATGACGTTGCGACCAACCCAGGGGCCCGCGAGGAAGGCGCACAACAGGGCCGCTACCAAGGGCAGTTGCCCCGGTGAGGTGAAGAAGACCTTGCGGTTGGGGTCCCGTTTGCGGCGAAGTACAACGCACACCACATTGACTACGGTGAACACGCACAGCAGAAGGAAGGCAGTGGTACCTGAAAGATTGGCCACGATGTTGCTGTCAGGATCACTGCTGACGTACCAGATCAATCCCAGCGCCAACACGGTGGAGAACGTGATCCCCGCCCACGGTGAACGGCGACCGGGCAGCACCTTCCCCAAGCCGCTCGGCAGGACGTGCTGACGGGCCATGCCGTAGATCAGGCGGCTCGCCATCAGCATGTTGATCAGCGCTGTGTTGGCCACTGCGAAGACCGCGAGGAACGGAAAGATCCTGTCGATGGGAAAGTCGGGCGAGCCCTTGTGCACGACTTCCAGCAGCGCTGCGCCCTCCGCTTCCCTGATCTCGCCGAGCTCTGTGGGCGAAAGGACGCTGACAACCGAAATGGCAACCAGCATGTAGAGAAGCACCGCGATCCCGAGCCCGGTGAGCATCGTTCGCGGAAATATCTTCTCCGGGTCCTTGGTCTCCTCCACCATGTTGACGGAGTCCTCGAAGCCCACCATTGCAAAGAAGGCAATTGACGTGGCCGCCGTGACAGCGAGGAACAATCCCTTGTCCTGCTGGTCCGTGAAGACGAGGATCTCCTGGAAATTTCCCGTGCCTTGGGCCATCACGAAGAAGCCAACCCCGATCACGATGCACAGGGCGAGTACCTCCACCAGTGTCAGCACAACGTTGAACTTGACGCTCTCACCCACGCCGCGCAGGTTGATCGCCGCCAGTAACAACATGAATGCCAACGCGACTGCGGTAATCACACTGCGGTCCGGCTTGTCCATCCAGCCATTGATCTCCAACCCGCCGAAGAGGTTTTGGGCAAGGACGTTCGCGGACGTCGAGGCACTGGTGATGCCGGAGCACACCACGGCGAACGCCACGAGGAAGGTGACGAAATGGATTCCGAAGGCCTTGTGGGTGTAGAGCGCCGCACCTGCTGCCTGTGGGTACTGGGTCACCAACTCCAGGTACGAAAGCGCTGTGAGGGTCGCGACAATGAACGCCAGGAGGAACGGCAGCCAGACGATGCCACCGACTGTTCCGGCCATCGTCCCGGTCACCGCGTAAACGCCGGCGCCCAGGATATCGCCGACGATGAAGAGGAGCAGGAGCTTGGAACCCAAGACCCGCTTGAGCTCCGGCTCTTGGCCGGCGGGCATGGGGTTGAGGACTTCGTCGGACGTGGTGCTCATGGTTGACCTCCACGGCGGGTGCACGGCTCCTGGAAACGACGGCCTTGTGTGGCCTACTTCACTGTGATCCTCTGGGCGGGGTTTGGCAACACCACCGGTTGAGCATCCACGGGATCACGTCCAGCCCAGGTCCTGTTCAGGTCAGGTGGTCGAAGTCGCCCCGCGCCCACGCCGCATGCCGTTGAGCCGAGAGGCGAAGGACCCGCTGGGCATCGGAGTCGATGGCATTGTTGAAGTTGCCGTAGATCCGATCGAATTCGAGTTCACCCAATTGCGCGGCGATTCGTAACGCCACGGCCCCGGAAAGCGGCAGATGGTTCGGGTAACTGCGCATGAAGGCAATACTGCGGCGGTCGGGGTTGGGGAAAACGCTGTCACCGGTCAGCAGGACTCCTTTGCCGCTGGCTCCGGCTGCCCAATGCGCCACCGCGCTGCCTGGAAAATGACCGCCGGTTTGATGAAGGTCCAAGCCATCGGTGATCGACAAGCTGCCGGACCACGTGGAAATGATCGGATTCGTCCTCCCTAACCATCCACGGTCTGCCTCGGCCACCAGAACCGGGACGTTGCCGAGTCGACGGGACCATTCAACTTGAACGCCGAACATGTGGGGATGGCTGGCGGCAATGGCCAGGACCGGACCTCGGTCCAGCACTGCCTCGACGGCGGTGTCGTCGACGTAGCCCACTGGATCCCACAGCAGCGAGCCCTGCGGAGTCACCACCAGCTGGGCGGTCTGGCCGATTCCGACTTTCGGTTCGGTTCTGATTCCGATGAGACCCGGCTCGTTCTCCGTCAACGTGATCTGCTGGCCGGTCCCTTCCAAGCCATCCCTGGTGAGCCACTTTTGTCCGTCTTCCGGCACGTACTGGCGTTCGTCGGTACAGATGGGGCAGAGTTCGGGAACGGGTTCGCCATATTCGACGGCGCACGTTGCGCAGATCAGCATGGGCGGTCCTTTCGTGGCCTCGGGCGTCCCTGCAGCGCGCTGCGTACGCTCACAGGCCCAGACTATGGCACGGCCAAGCAGCCAAGGAAGGGCAGGCCAGCTGCTACGGGCTTGATCTTGTCCGAGCATCCGCGGCACGCCAAACTGGAAGACACGCCAACTGACGAGGAGGCCTGCGGTGAGCGGTACACCGGACCAAGCCCAACAGAACACTCCAGAGCCGCCACTTGCCGGCGATGAGACCGCCACACTGCTGGGATTTCTGGAACGGCAGCGGGCAACATTTGCCTGGAAAACAGGTGACCTCGACTCGGCCGGCCTTCGCGCAAAACTGGCGCCGTCGGCCATGACGTTGGGTGGCCTGCTCAACCACCTGGCCCGCTTTGAGGATGATATGTCCACCGAGTGGCTGCATGGCCGCCCGCAACTTCCCCCGTGGAATAGCGTGGACTGGGATACCGACCCCGATTGGGACTGGATTTCGGCCGACGAGGAGACTCCGGAAGCACTCTACGGGAGATGGCGCGCGGCAGTGGCCCGGTCCCGGCTCCTGTTCGCCGAGGCACTGGCGGACGGCGGCCCAGGCCGGCAGGGAAGCACTGCCTCCAATCCGGACATCGAGTTGCCCAGCCTGCGATACATCCTGCTGAACATGATCGAGGAATACGCCCGCCATAACGGGCATGCCGATCTCCTCCGCGAATCCGTGGACAGCCTGGTGGGTCAGGACCCGCCAACTCGGGCCTGATGCGGCCCTCGTTGCCGACCTGCGGTACCGCAAAAAGGTCATCATGCTTACTATTGGGAAGCCCCGGAAGTTGGAGAGGGCACCATAGCTAGGAGCGGACATGGCACTAAGCAAGGGAACGCACGTGGAGTGGAACACCTCGCAGGGCAAGACGCACGGAAGGATCGTGGAAAAGAAGACCAGCGACTTTGTGCTGGACGGCAACACGCATCGTGCCAGCGAGGATGAGCCGCAGTACGTGGTGGAATCTGACAAAACGGGAGCCCGGGCCGCGCACAAGGGTTCCGCGCTGACTGAAAAGAAGTAGCGGCATGGCCCGGCAGCACGAAGTTGTGATCATCGGCGGTGGCAACGCAGGGGTGTCGCTGGCGGCCCGCTTGGTTCGGTACGGGGTCAAAGACATAGCCCTCATCGAACCCAAAGACCACCATTTCTACCAACCGCTGTTCTCCCATATCGCTGGAGGCCGCGCGCAGGTCAAGGAAGCCGTACGGAGCCAGGAAGCGGTGATGCCCAAGGGCGTCCACTGGATCAAGGACAAAGCGGTGGGCGTGGACGCCAACGCCAATACCGTGAGGCTGGCTTCGGGGTCAACAGTGGCTTACGTGCAGCTCGTGGTGTGCCCGGGGCTGCAATATCGCTGGGATGACGTGCCGGGTTTGGCTGAGGCGGTGCACTCTCCCTACGGTGCATCCCATTACGAATTCGAGCTTGCCCCCAAAGCGTGGACCCTCTTGAGCGGCCTGAGGTCCGGCACGGCCATCTTTACCATGCCTGCCGGGCCCATCAAGTGTGGGGGCGCCAGTCAGAAACCGATGTACCTGGCCTGTGACTATTGGAAGGAGCAAGGCGTCCTCGACCAGATCAGCGTGGTGATGGTCCAGCCGTACCCCACTGTGTTTGGCATCCCGGAAGTGGACCGGGAGCTTGAACGCAAGCTTGCTGAATATGGCATTGAGCTAAGGACAAACAGTGAGCTCGTGGCCGTCAGCCCTGGGAGCCGGAAAGCCACTATCCGGAACAATGCCACTGGCACTATGGAAGAAGTGTCCTACGACGTCCTCAACGCCGTTCCACCCCAAGCTGCTCCTGATTGGCTTCGGGCCACGGACCTGCCGGCGTCAGGTGACGAGGGCGGTTTCGTTGAGGTTGACACGCAGACCCTGCGGCACGTGCGCTACCCCAACGTCTGGTCCCTGGGGGACGCTGCCGCCACGTCCAACTCCAAGGCCGGCGGGGCGTTGCGCAAGCAGACCAAGGTGCTCGCCAAGAACCTGGTGGCTGCCCGTCAGGGCAAAGCGCCCACCCACAGGTACGACGGATACTCCGTGTGCCCCTTCACTGTTTCGCGCAACACGGTGGTCTTTGCCGAGTTCGATGACCAGTACCGGCCTAAACCCACCATCCCGATGGTTCCCACGTGGAAGGAAAGCAGGCTTTCGTGGTGGGTTGACCGGGACATGTTCCCGAAGGTCTATTGGCATCTGATCCTCAAAGGCCGGGCGTAACCGACAAGGGACCGGCCGGCGTGTAGCCGACCGGTCCCTGTGGCGCGGACCTAGAGCGGTTGGATGTTCTCGGCCTGTGGACCCTTAGGGCCCTGCGTGATATCGAACTGGACCTTTTGGTTCTCGTCCAGCGAGCGGTATCCGCTCGAAGTGATGGCTGAATAGTGCGCGAACACGTCGGGGCCTCCATCGTCGGGTGCGATGAATCCGAAACCCTTTTCGGCGTTGAACCACTTGACTGTACCTGTTGCCATGCCTGTTTCCTTCACGGGTAGCTGGTCGGTCCCGCTCATCGGATTGCCGTCCCCGCCACTCACGTAATTGACCCTATGGGCTGGCCTCCGGCGGGGCAACACTTTCCGGCGCCCATGCCGCAAAGCGTCTTACTTACGGGCCCGCTTCGTACTGGGATGAATTCGTATTGGGATGAATTTGTGCTGGATGAATTTGACGGAGCGCCAGTAACGGGAACAGCAGCACGGAGAGCATACCGGCCCCAACCAGAGCGGACGAGATGCCGCTGGTGATCAGCCCGTGGTCACGGCCAATGGCAGTCACGGCCACGATGATGGGCAGCCCTGTGGCACCGAAGAGGACCATGGCCCGCTTGGCCGCCGAAGCGGAGCGTGGGGGAGCAGCAAGCAGCGAAGGAAGTCCCCGGATGACCAGCAGCAGGACCAGGAACAAGGGGACCATCGCCAGGGTCGCGGGGCTTGCGACGAGTGCGCCAAGCTCGAAGTCAATCCCGGTATCGATAAAGAAAATGGGCACCAGAAAGCCAAATGCGACAGCATCGATTTTCGTTTCGATGACTTTCCGGTCTTCTTCCGGAGCTCGTGCGATGGCAACCTTCCAAAGTACTCCGGCAGCGAATGCACCAAGCAGCATGTCAAGTCCCAGCACCATGCTCAGTACAACAAGGGCGCTGAGTATCAACATGATGGTCCGCATGGCGAACTGCGCGCTGGTGTGGAGGGTCCGCGTGACCTGGGCATGAAACATCGTGTGCCGTGCCTGGGAAGCAAGGTAGATCGCCAGGCCCGTGAGAAGGACAAATCCGAGAAGTACGCCTGAGGCAGTTCCCAGTTGCCGGCCGCTGAAGAACAGCGAGATGGCAATCAGGGGACCGAACTCACCGACAGCGCCCACGGCAGTCACCGCGATGCCGATGGGAGACTTTGCTTCGCCCGCATCGCGGAGGATGGGCAGCAGGGTGCCAAGTGCCGTGGAACACAAGGCGACGCCGATGATGACGGCCGCTTCCGGTGCGGGGGCCAAGGCGAATCCAGCACCGATGCCGGCAACCAGGGAGATGAGCCAACCAGCGGATGCGCGGCTGATGGGCCGGCCCCGAATGGTCGTGAAGTCGATCTCGTTGCCGGCGACGAAGAACAGCATGGCCAGCCCGAAGTCAGCCAAGGTGTCGGTGAACTGTGTGGATTGGACCCAGCCCAGGAGGCTGGGTCCCAGCAACATTCCCAGGACAATCTCGAAGACCACGATGGGCACCTTCACCACGCGCTCGAGTGAACGGGCAGCGAGCGGAGCCGCGACGGCCAGGACAGCGATGAGAACCAGCGACACAGATAAGCCTTGCATCAGGGGTGCCTCCGGTAGCTCGGCTGCTTCCACGAAAAGTATTCCAAAGCTACCGCCACCTCTGCGCCCGCGCTATAGAACCAACGCCGGGTTCCCCGCCCGCTGCAGGAGTCGCATACAACCAAAGCGGGCGGTCCAACGGGGACTGGAGTCTCAGGTGCGTCCCGGCCACTGCTTGCCGGCCCACGGGTCGTAGTCCGCAATAAGCACCTCTTGCTGTGGCCGCTTGGCTTCGGCAACATGCTGTAGGTTTACTCGGACCCGGTACCAGAGGGAGCTCGATCCACGCATACCGTCAACCAACACATCGGAGGGATGCAAATCGGCGACCACCTCCTTATGCCGCGCCTTCCATTCGTCAAGGGCAGCGTGTGCCTCGGGCTTCGTCTTGGTGCGGGCAATCTCGATAAGCGGCATGGTGGACATCCGGCGGCCGGAGCCGTCTCCTGATCGTGGTGCCTTCTCGGCTGGGCCCATTTCAGCGGCCAAGGACAGCAGCCCGTCGAGCGAACCGGCGGCGTGGTCGATGCCGGAGTGCGGGTCTCCGAGGTCCTCGAAGCGATCCGGCACGGTACGCACCGTGAACTGTTCCGGCCGGGCGGATCGCACTTCGTCCCAACTCAGAGGGGTTGAGACGCGGGCATCGGGCCGTGACCGGACGGAGTAGGCGGAAGCCACAGTGCGGTCCTTGGCGTTTTGGTTGAAGTCGACGAAGACGCTCTCACCACGTTCTTCCTTCCACCATCGGGCGGTGGCAAGGCCGGGTGCACGGTTCTCCACCTCGCGGGCGAGGGTTTCGGCGGCGAGCCGCACGTCCCGGTAGGACCATCGTGGAGCAATGCGTACCAGGATGTGCAGCCCGCGTGAGCCGCTTGTCTTGGGCCAGCCAACCAGCCCGACGTCGTCCAGCACCTCCTGTGCGACGTAAGCGGTGTCGACAATCTGCGACCAGTCCACCCCGGGCATGGGGTCGAGGTCCACCCGCAGTTCGTCGGGATGGTCCAGGTCCTCTGCGCGCACGGGGTGGGGATTGAGGTCCAGGCATCCCAGGTTCACGACCCACGCCAGCCCCGCAGCATCTCGAATGACGGTCTCTTCGGCCGAAGTCCCGGACGAATAGTGCAGTGTTGCTGTGTGGATGAACCCTGGGTGGTTTTCGGGCACTCGCTTTTGGAAAAACGGCTCCGCGTCAATGCCCTTTGGGAAGCGCTTGAGCACCATGGGCCGCCCGCCGGCGCCCCGCAGCGCACCCTCTGCCACGGTGAGGTAGTAGTTGACTACATCAAGCTTGGACAGACCAGGCTCGGGGAACACTACTTTGTCCGGATTCGAGATGCGAACCTCGTGGCCGGCAACATCGAGGATCACAGCCGGGGGCTTGGCGGGGCTCATGCGGTCACGCTAGCAACGAACAGGCGTTCCAGCCAGAGTTTTGGACCGAAACAATCCGCCCGACATGGAGGGCTGGGGGCTGCAGCCGAGAATTTGAAACAAAAAAGCGCATAAAACTTGCCGACTGGCTTAAATAATAAAACTGGGTATGGTGTTGTCATAGCGACATGGAAAGGATGGGCAATAATGTCGAAAAAGTCCCCCAACACTCCCAGTGCAAAGAAGGCCGGTAAGTCAATTCTGGAAAAGCGTGCCGAAAAACGGGCCAAGGCGGAAAACAGCGAGAACCTGTTCTCAAAGCCACGGAAGAACCAGAGATAGCGGTACCACTGAGCCCGCCGTCTGCGTAGCGTTCCCGGTGTTCTGCGGCAGCCTTTTGTGGCTCCCGACTACGAAAGGTTGCCGCATGTAGCCGCCGCAAATTTTATGCATTTCTCGCTGTGCTGTCGATTTCAAGGTCTGCATTATTCACTCTTCAGTTCGCAGTATCGTCAATGTGAGAAAAGGTCTGTCCGGATTGTGGGACCGGTTGTGAGTCAACTATCCAAGGCGCTCATTATTGCGTCGCGCCAAATACATTCCCCAGCCACTTAACCGCAGAGCGGAGGTTCTGATCCGTCAGGCCGGCATCCCCTTTAAAGGATCTGTGACTGGAACGGCAGTGTTCCTCGGCCACAGCAAGAACGGCAGGGACAAAGACGTCCCTGGCCACCTGCTCCGGTTGGCCGTATGCCTCTTTGATGCCGCCCTTGCCGCGTAGGAAGACAGACAACCTTGGTCTCCCCGCAAGGTGGGCCGACTATATTTGGCCATGTCAGCCCACCACCAAACTGCGGGAGTCTGCACATCATGGCCAAGGAACTTGCCACCCAGCTCATTGAACAACTCCAGGCTGCCGGCGTGCAGCGGATCTATGGAATCGTTGGCGACAGCCTCAACCCGATCGTTGACGCCGTCCGTCAAACCGGGGGTTCAAGCCAAGGAGGCATCGACTGGATCCACGTACGCCATGAGGAGGCGGCCGCGTTCGCTGCGGCTGCAGAGGCGCAATTGACCGGCAAACTGGCCGTCTGCGCGGGATCATGTGGCCCCGGCAACCTGCACCTGATCAACGGCCTGTACGACGCCAACCGCACGGGTGCGCCTGTGCTCGCCATCGCCTCGCACATTCCCAGCAAGCAAATCGGCAGCGGCTTCTTCCAGGAAACGCACCCCGACCGTCTCTTCAACGAGTGCTCTGTGTACTCGGAACTCGTCAGCACGGCCGAACAAGCTCCCAGGGTCATGCACAGCGCCATCCAGAATGCCGTTGGCCTTGGCGGAGTCGCGGTGGTCACCCTGCCAGGTGACATCGCCGGCCTTGAGGCGACGGCGCCTACGCCGCTTCCCGCCACGTTCCGGCCCGCCAGCCTGGTGCCCGATCCTGCGAGCGTCCAGGACTTGGCCGACGCCATCAACGAGGCCGGTAAGGTCGCCATTTTCGCGGGTGCCGGCGTTGCGGGGGCGCACAACGAGCTGATCGCCTTGGCTGAACTGATCAACGCACCCATTGGGCACTCACTGCGGGGCAAGGACTTCGTCCAGTACGACAACCCCTTCGACATCGGCATGACCGGGTTGCTGGGGTACGGTGCAGCTGCCGAAGGCATTGAAGACGCTGATCTGCTGATCCTTCTCGGTACGGACTTCCCGTACGATCAATTCCTCCCCGACACTCGGACAGCCCAGGTGGACCGGGCCGCCCAGCGGCTGGGGCGTCGCACCGACGTCGATATCGCTGTCCATGGCGACGTACAGCCGACCTTGACCGCGCTGCTGCCGCTGGTGCAGCAGAAGAAGAACCGCCGCTTCCTGGACCATATGTTGAAGAAGCACGACCGGCTGATGAACAAGGCCGTGGGCGCTTACACGCGCAAGGTTGAGAAGAAGCAGCCCATCCATCCGGAGTACGCGGCGTCACTGCTGGATCAGGTCGCGGCGGAGGACGCCATCTTCACCGCGGACACAGGCATGTGCAATGTCTGGACCGCACGCTACATCAATCCTTTGGGCACTCGGCGTTTGATCGGTTCCTTCCTCCACGGTTCCATGGCCAACGCCCTGCCGCACGCCATCGGCGCGCAGGTGGCCTATCCCGGTCGGCAGGTAGTGTCTGTCTCCGGCGACGGTGGCCTGTCAATGCTGCTGGGGGAGCTCATTACCGTTGCCGCTCACAAGTTGCCGGTGAACGTGGTGGTGTTCAACAACTCCACCCTGGGCATGGTCAAGCTCGAAATGTTGGTGGACGGCCTTCCCGACTTCGGTGTGGACGTACCGGATGCCAACTATGCCGCTGTGGCCAAGGCATTGGGCTTCCACGCTGTGCGAGTCACCGATCCGGCCGACATCGAGGCGGCTTACCGTGCGGCCTTCGCGCACCCCGGTCCTTCGCTGGTGGAACTCATCACCGACCCCAATGCGCTGTCCATCCCGCCAAAGATCTCCGGATCCCAAGTCATTGGGTTCGCCACGGCCATGTCCAAGGTTGTCCTGAACCGAGGTGCCGGGGAGGCGGTCAGCATGGCGCGCAGCAACCTGCGCAACATTCCCCGACGGTAGGTCACCGCCCGAGGGCAGCGGCGAGGTAGGGAGCGGTTCGGCTTGTGGTGGAACGCGCGACGACGGCGGGCGGGCCTGCGACCATGATCTCGCCGCCGGCGTCGCCGCCACCTGGCCCCAAGTCGATGACCCAGTCGGCGCCCGCGACGACGTCCATTTCGTGCTCCACCACGATCACCGTGTTGCCGGCATCGACGAGCCTGCGGAGTTGGGCCATCAGGAGATGGACATCGGCTGGGTGCAGACCGGTGGTGGGCTCGTCCAAGAGGTAGAGAGTGTGACCTCGTTGGATGCGTTGGAGTTCAGTGGCCAGCTTGATGCGTTGGGCTTCGCCGCCGGAAAGCTCGGTGGCGGGCTGACCCAGCCGGAGGTAGCCCAGGCCGACTTCGAGCAGGGTTTGCAGGCTGCGTGACACCGATGGGAGGTCTGACAGGAACTCGGCGGCGGTGGTGACGGTCATGCCCAGGACTTCGGCGATGTTCCGGTCGCGGTAGGTCACTTCCAGTGTTTCGGGGTTGAATCGCGAGCCGTTGCATTCGGGGCACGGGCCGTAGCTCCCGGGCAGGAACAGGAGTTCCACGGCCACGAACCCTTCTCCCTGGCAGGTTTCGCAGCGGCCGCCGGCCACGTTGAAGGAGAAGCGGCCGGCTCCGAAGCCCCGGGAGCGGGCGCCTTGCGTAGCGGCGAATTCTTTTCTGACGCCGTCGAAGAGCCCCGTGTACGTTGCCAGGTTGGATCGTGGTGTCCGGCCGATGGGCTTCTGATCAACCGTGACCAGCCGGTCCAGGTGGTGGAGGCCCGATACCAACCCCAGGCCCTTGGGCAGGTCGCGGCTCACGGTGTCGGCGTTGTCAGGATGCAGCTCCGCTGCGACCACTTCAGCCAGAACATGGCTGACCAGGGTGGACTTACCCGAGCCGGAGACGCCTGTGACTGCAGTGAGCACACCCAGCGGGAATTCAGCCTCAAGATCGCGGAGATTGTGCCGGGTGATTCCCTGAAGAGTGAGCCACTCCTTCGCCTCCCGGGGATTCCCCGGTTCGCTGCGGGTCCCGGCAGGGAAGAGGAACGGCCGCGTGACTGAGTCTTGAACGCCTTCCAGCCCTGCCACGGGACCGCTGTAGAGGACCCGCCCACCGCCCTCACCCGCGTGTGGGCCAACATCGACGATCCAATCGGCCGCCTGCACAAAGTCCATGTTGTGCTCCACCACGAAGACGGAGTTTCCGGAGGTTTTGAGCTGTTCAAGGACGGCCAGGAGCGGTTCGGCATCGGCCGGATGGAGCCCGGCTGACGGTTCGTCCAGCACGTAGATCACTCCGAAGAGGCCAGAGCGCAGTTGCGTTGCGATCCGAAGCCGCTGCATTTCGCCGGGGGAGAGGGTGGGCGTCGGCCGCCCCAGGGCGAGGTATCCCAGGCCCAGGTCCAGGAGCACTGTGACCCGGGCGAGGAGGTCGCGGGTGATGGCCACGGCAACCTCGTTGGCTTCCCCGGACGTTTGTGTACGCGAGGCCGTCCCGGCGGATGTCAGTTCGGCCGTGGGCCTGATGACGGCGGCCAATTCGGTCATTGGCATCGCGTTCAGTTCGGAAATGGTCTTGCCGGCGAAGGTGACGGCCAGTGCATCCGGCCTTAGTCCGCTGCCGCCACAGCGAGGGCATTGGCCGGTCTCCATGAAGCGAAGTACGCGGTCGCGCATGGTGGTGCTTTTGGAATCTGCGAGCGTGTGAAGCACGTAGCTTTTGGCGCTCCAAAAGCGGCCTTTATAAGGCTTGGCCACCCGGTCCCGTTGTGGTGTCACTTCCACCACGGGCTGCTCATCGGTGAAGAGGATCCAGTCGCGGTCCTTCTTGGGAAGCTTCTTCCATGGCGTATCGACGTCGTAGCCCAAGTGGGTGAGGATGTCGCGCAGGTTCTTGCCTTGCCAGGCTCCGGGCCACGCGGCAATGGCGCCGTCCCGGATGCTTAGCGAAGGGTCGGGAACCAAGGATCCTTCGGTGACGGTGTGGGCCACACCCAAGCCGTGGCATTCAGGGCAGGCTCCTGCGGCTGTGTTGGGGGAGAAGGCGTCAGAATCCAGCTGCTTGGCGCCGTCCGGATAGCTTCCGGCTCGCGAGAACAGCATCCTCAGGGAGTTGGACAGCGTGGTCACCGTGCCGACGCTGGAGCGCGCCGTCGCCGTGCCTCGCCGTTGTTGAAGTGCGACGGCGGGTGGCAGCCCCGTGATCGCGTCGACCTTGGGGTTGTGTCCCTGTTGTATGAGGCGGCGGGCGTACGGCGCGACGGATTCGAAGTAGCGGCGCTGGGCTTCGGCAAAGATGGTGCCGAAGGCCAGCGATGATTTTCCAGATCCGGACACTCCCGTGAAGGCGACGATCGAATCCCGGGGCACATCGACGTCTACGTTGTGCAAGTTGTTTTCGCGGGCCCCCCGGACCCTGACGAAGCCGTCGTCGGCCTCTGCAAAGGGTGGAGTCGGCCGGATGGGTCCGGGACGCCGGGAAACAATCAGTTTGCTGTCCATTCATATGACTCTATCGGCGTTCACGTACGCCCACGTGCGTTCCCCCCAGGAACGGGAGGTCCGGCGGACGGCTTCACCGCCTCAGCGGTGGTGCAATCCGACGCCCAGGAGGACAATGCGGATCATGGCTCAGGAAAACGTCAACGAGAACGTGGTCAAACGGCTGATCGCCTGCATCAATGATCGCCATGTCGAGGTCATGGATGAGCTGTTCCACGACGACGCCGTGATGCATTGGCCCCAATCCGGGGAGATCGTGCGCGGCGCCGAGAACCGACGGGGAATCTACAACGCCTTCCCCCAGCTGCCCACCATCACGCCTCGCCGGCTGCTCAGCGGCGGGAACCTTGTAGTGGCCGAGGCATCGTTGGACTACGGCGGGCCGACGTACGAGACGGTGTTCATTTTCGAATTCCGGGACGGCCGGATCGCCAAGGAAACGGCTTACTGGAGCGAATCCTTCCAAGCCCCACAGTGGCGTTCGGAATGGGTCGAAATCAGCGGCCCTTAGTCGCGCTCAACGGCGGCTACCGCACTGATCTCCACCAAAGCGCCTTGCACCCCCAGACCTGTGACAAAGGCCGCCGTCACCAGGGGCGGCTCGTCGGAGGCGAGCTTGGAGGCGATAGCCCCGTATCCCGCGGCGAGGTCGGCGCCGTCGACAAAAAGCACGTTCCACTGAATGACATCTCCGAGGCTTGCTCCCGCGGCTTTCAGGGCAGTTGCGGCGTTGTCCAGGGCGCGGGCGGATTGAACGGCTGCATCGCCTTCGCCAATCAGGGTCCCGCCGGCGTCCACGGCGTTTTGTCCACCGATATAGATCATGGTCGCGCCGGGTGGAACGACCGCGACGTGGCTGAAGGCGGGGCTGGAGACCAGCCCCTCTGGACTGATGCGTTGAATGGGTGCCATGGATGTATGGTCCCACCGACGGCCGCCTGCCAACAGGGGATCGGCGCTACTCGGCGGCAGGTCGTCGTCGTTGCTGTTTGGTTGCCGAACGCTGTTCCTTGGCCACGCGGTGACGGCGGGCGGACCCGCGCGTGGGTTTGGAGGCGCGGCGGACGGATTCCGGGACAAGGCCTGCCGTGATGAGACGGGCGAGCTTGGCAAGGGCAAGCTCCCGGTTGCGAAGCTGGGACCGCTCCTCGGAAGCCGTCACTGAGATCACGCCGGCCACCAGGCGACGTCCGAGGCGTTTGAGCAGCAGTTGCCGTTGCTCGTCCGTCAGGACCGCGGAGTCGGCCAGGTTCCACAACAATTCGGCGCGGCTGTCGGTGGTATTGACGTGTTGTCCGCCCGGCCCTGAGGACCGGGAGAACCGCCAGCTGAGTTCCGACGCGGGAATAGTCAGCGAGGGCGAGATTTCCAGGTCCATGCAACAAGCCTCGCATGTCCCTGACGCCCCTGTGGGCAGGCTCACGATGACATTCGCGGACACGTTTGGAGTAATTAGGTAAGCCTAAGCTAATCTTTCATTTTGTGATTGAACTGAGCGAACTCTCCGGGCTCGAGGCCACTGACCTGGTCCTCCGCTACGGGGACAAGGACGTGGTCCATGGCGCTGGAATCCGGCTGGAGCCGGGCCGCATTGTTGCCTTGGTGGGTCCGAACGGCAGCGGCAAGTCCACGCTGCTTCGCGCGCTCGCGCGGCTGCATGAGGCGTCGTCGGGAACTGTTACTGTGAGCCCGCCTCACGGTACGCCGGCAGATGCCTTGATGATGAAGCGCAGCGACTTTGCACGCCACGTGACACTGCTCTCGCAGAGCCGTCCCGTGCCGCATGGCCTCAGTGTCCGCGACGTGGTCGAGTTCGGGCGCCATCCCTACCGGGGACGGTGGCGCGCTGCCGATCCCGAGGGTCCCGCCGCCGTCGACCGTGCCATGGAACTGACCGGCGTTGCCGAGCTTGCCGCCCGGGGCGTCCACGAACTCTCCGGCGGGCAACTGCAGCGCGTGTGGCTGGCGAGCTGCCTTGCGCAGGACACGTCGGTGCTGCTGCTCGACGAACCAACCAACCATTTGGACCTCCGGTACAAGGTGGAGATCTTCGATCTGGTGCATGACCTCGCGCGCGTCCACGGAGTGGCAATCGGCGTGGTCCTTCACGACCTCGACGAGGCAGCTGCGCTTGCTGACCATGTGGTTGTCCTGTCCGAAGGCCGTATTGCCGCCGCCGGGCCCGCCCACGAGGCACTCGATGCGGAACTGCTCAGCGATGTCTACTCAATCCCCATCGTTACCCATACCGATCCGCTGACCGGACGGCTGCGCACCCGCGCGGTCGGACGGCACAGCAACAGCTAGACCCCGGAAATACATCACCCCCACACTACGAAAGGGACCACTGTGTCCATGAAGATCCACAAAGCACTGGCTGCCACCGCTGCCCTGGCAGTCCTCCTCACCGGGTGCGGCACCACGGAAGGCCCCGCGAGCTCCGCCTCAAACGGCGCCGGCACGGGTGAAGCCATCACGGTAACGGATGCCCGCGGCACCGAGGTCAAGCTTGACGGCCCCGCCAAGCGCGTGGTTGGCACGGAGTGGAATGTGGTGGAGAACCTCACCACTCTGGGTGTCATGCCTGTCGGCGTGGCGGACGTCAAGGGCTACAGCGCCTGGGTCACCGCCGGGAAGCTGGACAGCACCCCCACCGATATCGGAACGCGCAACGAGCCCAGCTTTGACACCATTGCTTCCCTGGATCCGGACCTGATTGTCGCCACCACCGACCTCGCCGAGCCCGTCATCAAGCAGCTTGAAGAACTGGCCCCCGTGGTAGTCGTAAAGTCCGCTGATGGCAGCCGCCAGATCGCCCAGGCTGAGGACAACCTCAAGCTCGTGGCAAAGGCCACAGGCACCGAGAAGAAGGCCGACGAAGCCATCGCCGCCTTCGACGCCGCTGTTGCAGAGGGCAAGGCCGACCTTGAGAAGGCCGGCCTGGATGGTTCCCGCGTGGCGTTCGCTGACGGCTGGGTTGCTGACGGCAAGGTCTCCATCCGGCCCTTTACCAAGGGATCCCTGCTCGCTGACATCAACACCGAACTGGGACTCGTCAACCCTTGGACAGTTGAAGGCGACCCGGCTTACGGCCTTGGTTCCACCGACATCGAGGGCCTGACGGCCGTCAACGCCGACCACTTCGTCTACATCACCAACAGCGCCGATGGCGATTTCACCGAACAGTTGACGGATAACGCCGTCTGGAAGTCGCTTCCGTTCGTGGCAGCCGGCAAGGTGCACCGCCTCTCCGACGGCATCTGGATGTTCGGCGGGCCTGCCTCGATGACGCAGTACGTTGACGCAATCGTTGCGTCCCTGACCAAGTAGTCCCACGGCATGACCGACACTGTGAAGAGGCCCGCCATGACCGTACCCACGGCCGTGGTGGGTGCTCCCATGCCCGCCGCTCCGGCTGCTGGACCAGCGGCCGGCCGTCGTTCCGGCCCAGTCCTGGTGGCTGGCTCGGGGGTGGTCCTCCTGGCACTGTTCTCGTTGATCCACCTCACGCAAGGAACGGCCGACGTCGGCCCCCTCCAGTTGCTGGGGCTGCTCACCGGCAGCGGTTCCGACCAGGAAACCGCAGTGTTGGTCGCCTCGCGCGTTCCCCGACTTTTCGCTGGCCTGTTGGTCGGCGTCGCCTTGGGGGTGGCCGGCGCAGCAATGCAGTCGGCCACCCGCAACGTCCTTGCTTCTCCCGACACCCTGGCGGTCAATGCCGGGGCTCACTTTGCGATCGTAGCCATTGCTGCGTTTGGACTGTCCCTTCCATCACTGCTTTCCGGTGGTGTCGCCTTCATCGGTGGCCTCGCTGCGGCCGTACTCGTGCTTGCTTTGTCAGGCGGAGGCGCCAACGGGAACGGCGGCCCGATTCGTCTGGTCCTGGCGGGTACCGCACTGGCATTGGGCCTGCATTCGGCCACCAGCGCGCTGCTCCTCCTGTTCAGCCAGGAAACTACCGGCTTGTATGCCTGGGGCCAAGGAAGCCTGGCCCAGTCCCGCACCGATGAGCTGGTTCAGTTCACGCCCGTAGTTCTCTTGGCCATCGCCGGGCTCTTGATCCTCGCCCGAAGGCTGGACCTGCTGGGATTGGGCGACGACGCGTCCCGGCTGGCAGGCGCAGATCCGCGCCTTGCCCGGGTTGGCGCCGTCGTACTTGCCGTTGTCCTGTCCGCCGCAGCGGTGACGATCGCCGGTCCGATCGGATTCGTGGGGCTCTGCGCTCCTGCGATCATGCGCCTCTTGGCGTCGCGACTCCGTGGACTTGGACGTCACCGGGCGTTGCTGCCCATCTCCGGCCTGGCCGGTGCCATCGTAGTTGTCGGCGCCGATGTCCTGGTTCGTGGACTTTTCGGTGCGCAGGCTGGCGTGGAAGTTCCCACCGGTGCTGTCACCACGGTCTTCGGTGCCGTCTTCCTGGTGATCCTGGCCATGCGGATGTCTGACGCCGGCTTGAGTGTCGCCGGAGATGCCCTGGCCCGGCTGCGCTCCCGCCGGTTCTTCCTCACTGTATTGATCGGGCTCCTGGTCCTGCTCACGGGCTTGCTGGTGGCGGGAGCTTTGCTGGGCGATGCCAAACTACTGCTCGGTGATCTCGCCAACTGGCTCACTGGCCAGTCAG
This sequence comes from Paenarthrobacter nitroguajacolicus, assembly GCF_007786235.1. Taxonomy (GTDB): domain Bacteria; phylum Actinomycetota; class Actinomycetes; order Actinomycetales; family Micrococcaceae; genus Arthrobacter; species Arthrobacter nitroguajacolicus_A. The sequence goes on from NZ_VNFK01000002.1 coordinate 102,903, forward strand.
GAAACCGTGTCAGCGCCGTCTTGGGTACACGTATGCCCCGTGTGCTGGCAGCGGTCCTCGCCGGTGCGGCCCTGGCTCTCGCCGGAGCGCTGATCCAAGCGGTGTCCCGGAACTCGCTGGCCGAACCGGGCATTCTCGGCGTCTCAGGCGGTGGTGGCCTGGCGGCGATCATCGTCATCACCACTGTCCCGACGGCTGGTTCGTGGGTCGTTACCGGCTCAGCCCTTGGGGGAGCGGCCCTGTCCGCGGTGCTGGTCTTCGGGCTTGCTTTCCGTGGCGGACTTCAACAGAACAAGTTGGTGTTGATCGGTATAGGTGTTTCGGCGGGGCTGGCGGCGGCTATCACTGTTCTTTTGGTGACCACCGACCCGTTCAACCAAACCAAGGCACTCACCTGGCTGTCGGGTTCCACCTATGGCCGAAATTTCGCCTCCGTCCTGCCTCCGTTGCTGGCCCTGGTGCTGGCCTTGCCGGTGCTGGCCGGCATGAGGCGGGATCTGGACCTGATCGCAGTGGACGACGATTCTCCCCGCGTCCTGGGCATCCGGCTCTCCGGATCCAGGCTCCTCCTCCTGGCCGTCGCGGTGCTGCTGACCGCCGGTGCTGTCTCTTCGGTGGGCGTCATTGCCTTCGTTGGCTTGGTGGCCCCGCATGCAGCCCGCACGCTGGTGGGCGCACGGCACTCCCGTGTCCTTCCGGTCGCCGCGCTCATTGGCGCCTGCACCGTGGTGCTGGCCGACGTCATCGGCCGCACGGTCATCGCACCGGCCCAGATACCTGCCGGCATCATGACGGCGCTGGTGGGTGCTCCGTACTTTGTGTACTTACTGTGGCGTTCACGGGTGGACCGTACCGTCTGACTCCACGTCACCTGCCGGGCGTTCACCTCTTGCGTTTAGGATCAACTCATGGCCGGTTCCCTGGATGTTCTTGGCCCCATCCTGGAAATGATGACGTGGGTGGGGTTCGTCCCGGGCGTGCCTCTCCTGGTGAGCGCCTGGATCATAGCCAAGCGCCGGTGCCAGTGGGCCACCGCGGACGCCGAACAGTTTGCCGCCGGGGGATTCCTGGGACTCCAGTGGGTGGATCAGGCGAACGAGGAACAAAAAGTCCTGCTGGACGTCGCTGCCCGGGACGGGAGCGTGGATTCGCGGTCCGTTGTGGTCCACTACGACGTCTGCCATCCCTCCCGATGCTCGCTCCAGCCACCGCGCCACGACAATACGGTGCTGATCCTTGGCTGGATCCTCACCGGTGTTGGGATTCTGAGCACCCTCGGGGGATTCGTCCTCCTCCTGCTCTAGCGTGGAGCTCTTGAACGCCCGATCGGTCCGGGGCTAGCATTTCCGCGCACGGCCAATCCGCACGGCTAAACCGAGGAGACTGCTATGGGCGAGACAGCCGCAACCCTGATGGTGGACTTGATCATTTCCCTGGACGGCTATGCGTCCGCCGAAGGGTGGCCTGGTTGGTGGGGGCTGGAGGGTCCGGAATACCTCGCGTGGCTCGAAGAAGAGGGAAAGAAGGACTTCACCACCCTCATGGGCGCCAACACGTACCGGGTCATGGCTGGCCTCTCGGAGCAGGCTGCCGACGACGATTCAGGTTTCTCGGAGGAAGAAGGCGCCAGCCTGGGTGGCCTGGCAGCCATGCCCAAGGTCATCTTTTCCTCTACTTTGAAAGAACCCCTTGTGTGGCCCAACTCGGAGTTGGTGTCCGGGGACGCGGTTGAAGCCGTGCGGGAGATGAAGCGGACACGCACCGGCACCCTCAGCACACTGGGCAGCTTGAGCCTCTGCCGGTCCTTGGTGGCAGCTGGACTGGTGGACAGGTATCGGCTGGTTGTTTTTCCCGTGATCACCGGCAAGACCGGGCGTGAGCGCATCTACGACGGGTATCCGGACGTCGCCTTGGACATGGTGGACAGCCGGACGTTCGACGGCCGGCTCCAGTTGCTTGAGTATGTTCCCCGCGTCATCGATGCCCCCTTGAGGCGGGATTGATTCAGCGGGCGGGATTGATCCAGCGGGGGTTCGGCTACGTGCTTTGCTTGGCGAAGAAGGGCGCCAGGCAATCGGAGTAATGCGTCATGGTCTCCGAGAAGGTCAGGAGGCGTCGGCCGTCCAGCCCGGCTGAGTCCGTCTTTTGCAGACCTTCTGGGGACGCAATGCACAGCATGGGCTCCACGCTTCTCCCGCCCGACGTCAGGATGGCGATTCCCCATGGATCGCTCGGATCGGTGACCGAGATGCCGGCCTGATCGAAAGTGTCGCGGAGTACGTACCGTGTGACGGTCCGCCAAGATTGGAGGAAGGGTGGCTGCAACTGTTCTATGAGGTCTTCGTCGTTGGTGTCATAGGCCTGCAGCAGGCCGGCGGAAAGGCCGTCCCACTCCTTCACGTCGCGGACCATCAGGTGCGCGGCCCGAATGCGGGCGATTGTTTCATTCAACGTCATGGCAGTCCCCAAACTTCCCGTCGCTTTCGCTTGCCCATGGGCAGGCCTGACCGCCGTCGGCTGTCACTACCAAAGAGAACGGACAAGGGAGCGGCATGATTCCCCGAGAAGCCGGTCTCATTCCATCCTGGCCTGAAAGCGACATTCCTTGTCCTCCTAGTAAATCAGTAGGCTTACTATTAGGCTGGCCGTTTGGGGGAAGGCCCCCGGTACTTAGAGGAGTGAGGCGAGGAATGACTGAAGAGCAGGCAATCAGCAAGGTTGTTGGCATCATTAACGACTCCAAGATCGGAATGCTGACCACCATTAACCAAGAGGGCGCCCTGGTCAGCCGACCGCTGGCCGTTCAGGAAGTGAAGGACGACGGCGATATGTGGTTCTTTACGGGGCTGGGAACTTCCCAGGTAGCCCAGGTGCGCTTGGACCCTCGAGTCAATGTTTCCTTCGGCAAGAACACTGAATGGGTCTCCGTGGCAGGTACGGCGGAGGTCGTCACAGACCGGGAAAAGATCCGCGGGATGTGGAACCAGGTTGTGGAGGCCTGGTTCCCTGACGGCCCGGATACCCCGGAGGTTTGCCTGCTGCGGGTCGATTCGGAGTCGGCCGAGTATTGGACCAGCCCCGGTGGAACGGCCGCAACCGTACTGCAATGGGTCAAGTCCAAGGTCACCCATACCCGGTTCAGCGTTGGCGAGAGTGGCACGGTGGAATTATGATCCGCCGTGATTGACGTGGAACGGTTTCAACGCCTCCTTGAGGAAGAGCGTGATCGCAAGCTCGAACTGCTGAAGGCGTTGCGAAGCGACATCAGTTCGGTGAACCTTGCTCGACAGGATTCCAATGTGGACGATGAACATGATCCCGAGGGCAGCACCATTGCGTTCGAGCTGTCCCAGGCGTCGGCACTCCTCGACCAAAGCCGTGGGGGGCTGGAGCAGATCAACGCCGCTCTGCAGCGGATTGCCGCGGGGAGTTATGGCCGGTGCGAAATCTGCTCGGTAGCCATTCCGGAGGGGCGGCTCGAAGCCCGGCCATGGACGCCATTCTGCGTGGACCACGCCTCCGGGAAAAGCTAGCTATCCTGCCATTCCCGGCGAGACCGGCACGAACTCAATGCGCTGCTGGACCTTTTTCTTGGGGCCCCGGCTAAATCCCTTGGCGTCCAAGTGGTTCCCGGCGCGGTACGCTGCCAGCGCTTCGTCGTAGATCTCGTTGAGGCGTTTCCCAGTGAAAACTTCCTGGGTTCCGTCGGCAAAGATGACGGCTATGGAAATGCCGGCGGGAAAGTGCCTGTTCATTCGGATAAAGCCTTGGGGGTCCTGCTGCAGGGAGATCACGTGCCAACCGCTTTCAGTAGTGGGTGTTCCCAGTCTTGCCTATGTGGGCCGCTAACGTGGCTTCGGGCATTTACAACAAGCAGTGGCAGGGCCACAATTGCCCCCATGTCAATCCTCAAGGTGCCGTCCGAAGCCGAGGCCACCGGCATGACGGCTGAAATTTACGATGCCGATACCCGTTCCATGGGCTACGTCCCCAGCCACACCAAGGCCATGAGCCTGAACCCCGAGGCGTACCAGATCTGGGAGTCACTCACCCAGGCCATCAGTTCGTCCCTGGGCCTCCGGCGCTACGAGTTGGTGACCTTGGCCGCGGCCCAGGCCATCGGATCGTCGCACTGCCGACTGGCCCACGGCAAGAAGACACTGACCATCATCGACCAGGAGCAACTGCAGGCCATCGCCCGGAACTACCGTGACGCCGGGCTGCCCCCTGAAGACGTGGCCATGATGGATTACGCCGTGAAGCTCAGCACCGATGCCGCCGGAATGAGCGACGACGATTCGCAAAGGCTCAGGGATGCCGGCTTCAGCGACCGCGAGATTGCGGACATCACCCTGGCTGCCGCGGCCAGGAACTACTTCAGCAGGGCGCTCCTGGCCTTGAACGTGGAACTCGACGTTCCACCAGGGGTCAGCCCGGAACTCCAGGAGGCCCTTTTGTCGCCCCTGCCCACTGCAGGTGAGTGAGTCGTCGTCGCGCTTTCAGGCCCCTTGGGCCCGCACCCTGTAGTTGAGCAGCACGATCCCTGATGGGTAATGGCGGCACTCCAACAACTCCAGCTTTCTCCGCTGGCCGAGGCGGCCGAAGAACGGAACTCCGCCGCCCAGGATCACGGGGATCACAGAAACGCCCAGTTCATCGATCAGGCCATGCTCGACGAACTGCGTGACCAGTTCACCGCCGCCGAAGAGACAGATGTCTTTGTCCTCCGGTATTGACTTCCTGATCCGGGAGACAAGATCCCCAAGATCGCCGGAAAAGAGTTCGGTGTTGCCTGTGGCCACCAGCGTTGGATCGTGGGTCACCACGTAGGTGGGGATCCGTGATCCACCGCCGCCCATCCGTGACACGTCGCGGTAGGTATTGGCGCCCATCACATAGGCCCCGGTCCTGCGCTCGGTCGCTTCAAAACCGTAGTCTTCGTCCTTGGCCATGGCGTCGTTCAGCCACGCCAGATCGCCGTTTTCCGACGCGATGAAGCCGTCGAGGCTTGCGGCCATTCCACCGAATACGGTGCTCAAGGTCGGGTTTCCTGGTCTGTTTCGGTTTCGGACGTAGTGGCACGGTCCGCTGGCGCACCCTGCTTCCTGCTCGCCAGCAGGAAGGGCACAGCGACGAGCTCAATGACGCCCGCCATCGCCAACGACGCCGGGTAGCCGTAAAGGTCAGCTCCCCGCCCCAGGGCCGGTTGGATCACCACGCCACCACTTGAACCCATGAGCGAATCAAAGCTCAGGACGGTGGCGCGCTGCTTGGACGGGATCATGTCGTTCACATAAGCCTGCCGCACGGGGGTCGCCGCGGACCCCACCACGGCCCATAGTGCCAGCAGCACCAATGCCAACCAGAAGATCCGCGTGGATCCGAGGGTCAGCAGGATCACGCCGCCCACCACGCCGCCGAGGATCAGGACGGAAGTTCGTTTGTGGAACAGTCGCCGGGCGTGCGGGGCGAGCCAACCTCCCAGGATCTGCGAGCCTGCAACGATAGCCGCAGCCAGGCCAGCGATGGAGTACGCTTTTTGGTCGCCGTACAGATCCAACAGGAACGGCTGCAGTGCGTAGAAAACGTAGATCCCGACGCCGGCGCTGAAGGGGGCGGCGAGCATCACGTAGCGGACGGGCGGGTTTTTCAAACCGTTCTCGATCGATGCGGACAGCACCGCGCGGGTAGCGCGGAGAGGGTGCGTCGAGCGCTCAGGCGAGAAACCGACGTCGTGCATGAGGCCAAAGGCGACCGCAAACATGGCGAGCAATACCAGCACGCGCAGGAGGAACGGCACCCCAAGGTTGGTGGCTTGGGCAATCACACCGCCGGCCACCGAGCCCAACAACATGGCCACACCCTGCACCATCTGACCGCGCCCAAGGACAGACTCCAGACCGCCCTCGTAGCCCGAGAAGCGCAACGCATCTACGAGCCACGCTTCAACGGCGCCGGAGAAGAACGTAAAGCCCAGGCCCAACAGGACTGAGACCACCGCCCACATCCAGAACGGCGCGGAGATCTGCCAGAGCACGTAGTACAGGTACGTGGAGGCGGCCAGCGTCACGGTGCCGAGCAGGAACGACACACGCCGTCCCCAACCATCCGCAATCACCCCGGTGGGCACCTCGAACAGAACCATGCCGGCTGTGAAGAACGCGTTGGCCGCGAACGCCTCCAGGTTGCTCAGGCCAGCGTCCAGCAGGAAAAGCGTGTTGATGCCCCAAATGAAGGACGCCGCCACTGTATTGCCCAGCGTCAGCGTGAGGTAGACGCGTTGGATTTTCCGGGCGGCGTCGTTCATGGTGTCGCCGCCCCCGTTGGATCGAGGAGGGACCACCAGCTCATTCTCGTCCCGTTTACCGTCCTCCGCCAGACTCCCGCGATGGTGCTGGCCTGCCTAGGAAGCCCGGGGGGTGCAGGCTTTCGGCTCGTCGGCACCCACGAACCACGTGGGCAAGTCCGCGATGTAGGCGTCACGGACCGAGGTGTCCTGTGCGACAGTCCAGTCGACGTCGGCTTTGACCTCCACCTCCAGCTTGTCCCACTCGAACCAGTTGATCATCTTCAATTCGGGGAAGTCCCGGGGGATTGCGGGATCGAACAGCTGCCTCCACCAGGCTTGTTTGATGGATAGGGGATCCGCGCCGTCGCGCGAGCGAATGCTGAGGGCAGCGGTTTCAGGGATGGCGACCGGCTTGCTCCGCGCTTCGCCGTATTCCGTGTAAAAGTCAGGAACACCGAGGTCGTTTCCGCCGGCGCCGTTATACGTTCCCGTGAGTTGCTGCAGGAACTTGCCCTCCTCAGGCAGCACATTGGCACCCCACGGATAGGTGTTGCCCCAGTGGTAGAGGGACATGCCTACCCAGTCCACGGCATCGTCGCCGGGATAGTAGGGCTGGTAGGGGTCGTCCGCCGCACTGACTTTTCCGTCGCCGTCGGTATCCAGCGCCACAGCGTCCGCGGTACCCGCCGCAGCTTGGTACTGGCCGCCACTGAAGGGGTACCCACCGCCGTAGTTGGGTGCCCACATCATGTCGCTACCAGGAGCGAATTGGTGCACGGCGTCCGCCACGACCTTGAATGCCGCTACATAGTCGGCAGGTTTCTGTCCCCATTGGTACCAGGAACCATTCATCTCGTGGGCAAACCTCACGATCACCGGAACACCGGCTTTGTTGTAACCGTCAAGCCGCATTGCAAGTTCCCCAGCCCGCTCCTTGGTGACTTCCCCAAGTCCCTCGTGGGGTTCCAGCGTCAGGAGCAGGGTGCCGCCATTGCCCCTGACCTGTTCGACGGCGGCCTCGACGTTGCGGTTGTCTGTGTCCGACATCGGGAACGGCGAAAAGCTGACGACGACGGCGGGTCGCCTCCCGAGGTTGGCCGCGTACTCGGCCAGCGTCTCGTGTTCCCAGTCCAGGTTCACCCCTGACAGGATTCCGGTCTCTGGTGCGAGGTTGGTCTCCACCACGCATTCAGGAGCCGCTGCAGGCTGCGGCGCGCCACATCCTGTCAAGGCCAAGCCAACAGAAACGATGACTGCGCCCCCAGCGCTTCGCCTGAACATGCCACCAATCTAACCATTTTGACGTGTTGTTCAGCAGCAGGAACGGCCCGGATGCCCGCACGTGGTGGGCGTCCGGGCCGCAGCCAGGTGGTTTGTCAGTGCCAGAGGCCCAGGGCGAACTCCGCAATGACTGTGGAAAGCAGGAAGGACGCGGTAATGGCCACGAGACCTACGGGAATGATCTTCCAACCGATATTCCGCAGCAACGGAATGTCCTTGCCAAGGGAAAGGCCGGCCAAAGTCAGCATCACCGTGGCGATGGACAGGAAGTCCACAGTCTTGACGGCCTCGTTCAAAACGTCGGCTCCGAAGAACCACGGGCTGGAAATGTACGCGCCGATGGTGGTGATGAAGACGATGGCAGAGATCTTCCTGGTGATCTTTGCCAGGAACAGGCTGACGAGGACCAGGGCCAGCATGATGCCGTAGCCGGCAAGGATGGACCAGCTCAGGCCCTTCGCGGCCACCGCAGCGGTTCCAACACCCAATACGGTCAAGACTGACAAGGAAAGCCACAGGGGCAACTTCATCGCCGCAGAGGACTTTGCCACCTCTTCCCGGAAGCGGCGGTTCTCCTCGGCCTGGACCTCGTCCTGTTCCAACTCAGCCGCGGTGCGGGCCTGGGGAGCTGTGCCGGCAGCAACCTTCTGAGATTCCTTGTTGCGGGTGAGCACCTTGTAGAACCGGTCTGCCACGGGCAAGGCGATGTAGATGCCCACATAGACGCCCAGGATGGTGGTGATGAGGTTGGAGACGGCGGCCATGCCCAGGATGGCTTCCTGGTCTGCCGGGTAGGCGGCAATGATGCTCGCCGCTGAGGCAGCCATCATGGAGCCCGAACCAACGCCCGCCCCCATGGCCAAAGCCAGGGGATCAAAGATCTTCCAGTTGGCAACCAGCGACGTCAGCAGTGTGATGAAGATGGCGCCGAACAGGGTGCCGAAAACGTACATTGCCAGGACGCCGCGGTACTGATCGGAGTCCGGACCATACTTCTCCGAGACCATGGCGAACGACGGTTCACGGTCCAGGGAGAACGTGGCGCCCACGGTGGCTTTGCCCATCCGCAGCAGGACAGCCAATGGCAGTGCCAACACGATGGTTCCCAACAAGTGGCCCACCTCTTGCAGTAGCAGCGCGGGGCCGGCCTTGATGAGGCTCGGCAGGCTGGGCCCAATGTTGAAGGCAAGCCTGGCCACCAGGAGCAGGACGGCGACACCAACAAGGGCCGCTGCCACGCGCTGGAGATCCAGGCCGAGCGGCTTGAACTTTTGGATGGAGACCAATAGGCCAAGAATCAAGCCCCAGACCATGGGGAAGATGATGATCGCTCCAATGCCGAGATCAATCTTGGCCTGGCCGATGAACTGGACCGCAAGGGCGATGACAAACGCCAGGGCGGCAATCGGAAGAGTCAGCCGCGTTCCGGCCTTGTCTGTCCGCGCGGTTTCGGTGCTGGTGCTCATGATGTTGCCTTCTGGATAAGGGCTTCACGGCGGTAGGCCGCCTTGACGAAGCGTTCTCTCTGCTGGGGATTTGTTGCGGCACCCGCCACAGTCCAAGCCAGCGCAGTAGCTGCCTCGAACATCACGGCGTATGCCTCGGGAGTGTTCGCAAGAGCTGCAAAGCCGTGCGAATGGATGGGGACGTTGGCGCCGGGAATGCTCAACCACGGATGCAGGGAAGGAATGACTTGGGAGATGTTGCCCATGTCCGTGGAGCCCCCTCCCATTCCCGCCGCCGGGGATGTGTCTTTGCCGAAAGCATCCATGGCTTCGGTCCAGTGGGCGGCGAGTTCCCCGTCTTGGACCAGCGGCTCGTAGAGCGGTTCCGCGGCAGCGATCTGGAGCGTTGTGCCCGTGGCGAGAGCCGCGCCTTCAAAGCAGTGCTTGACCCGTTCGAGCAGTGCCTCGTACTCCGGGAGGGTGAAGGCACGGCATTCGAAGGGAACCACGGCATGATCCGGAATAATGTTGGTGACGTGGCCCGCCTCCGCCACGTAGCAGGCAACACGGTGGTCGCCGGGAATCTGCTGGCGGAGCAAGCCAATGGCAACTTGGCTGAGCACGGCCGCGTCCCCGGCGTTGACGCCCATATGTGGGGCGGAGGCCGCGTGGGCGGCCTTGCCGGTAAAGACGGCCTCGTAGCGGCCCACAGCCTGGGCCGTGGTGCCCGCAGGGTTGTACGTCACGCCGTCCTGGACCGGGTGGACCATCAATGCCAGGCCTACGCCGTCGAAGGCACCCCGCTCCAGCATCAGCACTTTACCGCCTCCATGCTCCTCGGCTGGCGTGCCGATCGCCTTCAACGTGATGCCAAGGTCATCCACATGGGGAAGGAGCGCCAGCGCAGCAGCCACCGAGGCTCCAGCGATGAGGTTATGTCCGCAGGCGTGCCCCACCGACGGCAAGGCATCGTATTCCACGCACAGGGCAACCGTGAGATCTCCGGTTCCCGCGGTAGCGGTGAAGGCTGTCGGAAGGTCGGCCGTTCCCTGGGTGACGTCAAAGCCACCTTCGGCGAGCAGGGACGTAATCGATTCTGCGGCCCGGACTTCCTGGAAGGAGATCTCTGGGTTGGCGTGCAGGTTCTCCGACAGGGACTGAACCCGGGGTTTCCATGACGTGACGCCTTCCGCCAAGGCTTGACGCAGCACAAGTGAGGAGGATGTATTGGTGAATTCCATGATTCTTCCTGCTAGTAGGACAGGGACGGGAAGGGGGATCCGGCTGCACGGGTGGGAACCCAAACCGCCTTGGTCTGCGTGTACTCGTCCAATACGCCGGGCCCGGAGGAGCGGCCGTGGCCGGAATCGCCGAAACCGCCAAAGGGAACGGCAACGTGGATGGTCTTGTACGAGTTGATCCAGAACGTCCCTGCCTTCACCTCACGGGCGATGTGGTGGGCCCGGGAAACGTCCGAGGTCCACACAGCGCCGGCCAGTCCGAAGTTGGTGTTGTTGGCACGGGCAATTGCTTCGGCTTCCGTGTCAAAGGCGTCGGCACCGACTACTGGTCCGAAGACTTCAGTGGTCTCCAGGCGGTTTGCCGGTGTCACGCCATCCAACAGCGTCGGCATGACCCAGTGGCCGCCAGCCAGAGACGACCCGGCCAAGGACTCAGGCAACGTTCCGCCCGTGAGCCTGCGGCCGCCGTCGTTCATCCCGGCCTCAATCAGCGCAGTGACGGTCGCGAACTGTGGCGCGGTGATAATCGGCCCCACCTCGGTGGCGGCGTCCAGCGGATCCCCGACCCGGAGCCGGGCAGCACGTTCGGCCACCATTTCAATAAACCGGGCGTGAACGCTGCGTTCCACCAGCAGGCGCGACCCTGCCACGCAGGATTGCCCGGCACCGGAGAAGATGGCGGAGATGGCGCCGTCGGCGGCGCGCTCGAGGTCGGCGTCGGCGAAGACGATGTTGGCACTCTTGCCGCCAAGCTCCAACAAGGCTGGAATTCCGGCTTCCGCAGCGGCTACGGCAACCCGTCGGCCCGTGGGGACGGAACCGATGAAGCTGACTTTGTTGACCCGGCGATCGGACGTGAGGGTGGCTCCCACAGTCTGCCCGAGCCCCACGGCTACGTTGAAAACGCCGTCGGGGAGTCCGGCTTCGTGGGCCAGTTGGGCGAGACGGACGGTTGTGGCAGGTGTGAATTCGCTGGGCTTGATGATGACGGCGTTGCCGGCTGCGAGTGGCGCCGCCGAGTTCCAGCCGGCCGTGAACAGCGGGGCATTCCAAGGAGTAATCGCCACCACGACTCCCCACGGGACCCGCTCTGTGTACGTGTGCCACGGGCCCGGCACGGGAATGGTCTGGCCAGTGAGCTTGTCCGCCCAGCCTGCGTAATAGCCGAACATTTCGGCCACTTTGGATGCTTCAACGCGGGCATCACGGATGGGCTTTCCAGTGGTGGCCGATTCGAGGATCGCCAATTCCTCGGTGTGGGCTTCGACCACCCTGCTGACGTTACGGAGAATGGCAGCGCGGTCGAAGCCGTTCAGGGAGCCCCATGCTGCAGCGCCGCGAACGGAGCTCTCCAGAATGGCGTCGGCACCTTCAGTGCCGGGATCGGCATACGTGGCAAAGGCTTCACCCGTGGCCGCAGACGTCAGAGTGACATTGCTGCCTGATCCAGGGAGCACCCTTCCGTCGACGAAAGCGCCCAGGCCCGTAGGAAAGGCTGCGCCCAGGACATCGCGGGCTGTCTTCGCGGAGGAGGCAGGAGGGGCTGTAGTGATGTTCAAAATACTGTCCTTTTGTTACTGATGGCTACGCGACGTGCGTGGTTTTGGGGGCGCCGGCGGGAGTTACAGCGGGCGCAACTGTCCTGGCGATCTCGGTGAAATCTGCGGCCGGCCCAAGGGCAGCCAGTGCTTCCTGCCATTGTTCGGCCGCGGCTGCCAAAAGTTCGGGGTGCTCGCCGACCTGCCGTGCCATGTCGATGGCGAGGGCAGCATCCCGTGCCATCAGGCCGAGGGAAAAACCGGAGTCGTGGGTGCCGGACAAAACCCAGTTGGGGTACATCGCGGCGGAGACTTTGCTGCCTCCGGAGGCGTTGCTGATGCTGGCGGCAGCCACGGCCGGATCGATTCCATAGGCCTTCGCAACGCCGAGGGCTTCTCCCACGGAGACGAGGTTGGCGGCGGCAAGGACGTTGTTCAACAGTTTGACGACGTTTCCGCTGCCGGGTCCGCCGATGTGGGCGTACCTTCCGCCGGTGAGCGCGTCGAGGACGGTCTGTGCAGCCGCCACGGCGGTGTCTGTTGCTCCGACGAAGGCACTGAGTGTTCCGGTTGCTGCGCCGTCGCGCCCGCCGGAAACCGGCGCATCCACGAACGCTGCGCCGTGGGAGTCCGCCAGGGTCGCCATGGACGTGCTGGTGCTTGGTTCGGAGGTGGTGGTGTCAATAATTGCGATGGTCCCGGGCGCTGAGAGGAGCACCGGTACGGTTGCCTCGACTATTTTGGCTGAGGGCAAGGACAGGACGACGTACGGGACGCCGGCGAGGTCGCGTAGTTCTGCCGTGGTGGAGATTCCAGCCCCGGCAGCGGCGTTGCGTGCAGCTTCCGAGGGGTCGAAGCCTGTGACGTCCCAGCCCGCACTGTGCAGGGTTGACGCCATCGCGCCTCCCATGGATCCGAGGCCGATGACGGCTATGCGGCGGTTGTTGCTCATGAGTACTCCTAAGTGGGGATCTTGACGGAGGAAGACTGTGGTGGCCAACAGCCCGCGTCAGTCCAGGTAGATGTCCAGGTCTTTCCAGAGTTGCTGGGTTCGCCGGATGGCAGTTCGGCTGCGCTCCGGGTGGGCTGCTTCCATGCCGGCCAGCAGGCCGTAAACCATGGAATTGGCCGCGGTCACGGACTGGAAGAAGGAGATTCCTTCCGAGGCGACGATCAGCAGGTGGTCTGCGGCTGCAGCAAGGCGTCCACGGCGCATATCGCTGATGGCCACGACGGTGGCACCGGACTGCTTGGCGGCTTCTGCAGTGACGATGATCTGTTGGACTGACCGCCACATATTGACCACCACCAGGACGTCACCGGGGCCGAGGCTGTTGGCTGCCGAGGCCAAGTGGACGCCGCCCCGGTTTTCGAGCGTGATGGGGTATCCCATGGTGGACCCTAAGTGCGCCATGACGCTTGCCGGTCCAGCGAAGGAGCCGATGCCAATGGTGGTGATGGACTGCGCTGAGGCGAGGGCGGCGATGGCGGCCTCGACGTCTTCGGCAGTGTTTGAGTCGAGGGTGAGCCGCAGGTTCTCGATGTCGTGAGTCAGTGCGTCGTGGAGCGGGCTGCGGTGCTCGCCGTGCTCGAGAAGGGTGTCTTCGGTGGAGATCATCACCAGGTACCGAGAGCGAAGCTCGCGCTGGAGGTCGGGCCAGCCGCGGTAGCCCAGGCGCTGGGCGGTACGGACAACGGTGGAATTGTTGACGTCGGAGCGTTGGGCGATTTCTGCGATGTCCGCATATGAAGAAAGCTGCGGATTTCGGGCAATGACTTCCACAACCCTCGCCTGCGACTTGGAGAGCGCAACCTCGGGGAGCGCGTCTCCCAGCCACGCGTGGTCCACGGCTTCCCGCGCCATGGGTGCGGTGCCCGCCTCGTCTTGCTTGCTTGTCACGGTCTCAAACTCCTTGTAATGCACATCACTCGGCAAACTGGATTGCACTTAACATACTCTGCAATTTTGTTTGCGGCTAGTGGTTTGCGTTACAGCCGTGTAAACCTTCCGCCTGTACGCCGAAACGTCATGGCACCCCGTTAAACGACAGGTGCCGGGAAACCCCTGTGGGGCTCCCCGGCACCTGTTGGACGCCTAGGCTTGGTTGCTCACCAGGCCTTTATTCGCCCGCGCTGCTTCAATTCGCCGAGCGGAATGCAGAGGTGCGAAGAACGAGCCGAGTTCCGCCGTCGCCGTCAACGGCAGCACGTTGGCCACGTACTGGTCAGGGCGGACAACCACCACCACGCCGTCACGACTGAGGCCGCGCAGTTCGAAAATGTCGTTCGCCGGATCTGCGCCGAATACCTTCTCCAGGTAGGTGAGCTTGAAGGGCCCGACGGTGGGTTTGAAGGCCGCCGGAACGGCGTTGATGTCCACGTTGGTGTGGTCCTGCTGGTAGATCACCTTGACGTCGAACCAGGCATCCCTGTCAAGGTTCGACGGCGTTGCGGCCAGCGGGGAGTCCGGCGAGTTCGCTATCCACTCGGCCAAGTCCGCTACCGCGCCTGGGGCGCCGGCCTTCGCGGAGTCGGCGAAGACGTAGATACGCCATCGGCCGTCGGCTTTGGCATGGTGGCCCAGGTGCATCGGGTTGGTATCGCAGACACGGAGCACCGGCGCAGACTTGAAACGCTTTCCGATGGGGAAGCCCGTTGCGAGTCCCTGGTGCTGCGGCTCAGCGACCAGGACGGAAGGGGCGTACTGCGTCATGAAGCCCGCGGGGAACTCGGCGGTGCTGGTGTAGAAGTTCTCCAGTTCCGTGGGGTCTTCAAACTCTTCGGGCTTCTTGGCCATAAGGGAGGACCATTGTTTGTCGAAGTCGATAAGGTTCTTCGCTACCACCTGGCGCTCCGCAGAGTACGTATCCAGCAGGCTTTCGGGGCTGCGGCCTTCAAGGACGTGTCCGAGCTTCCAGCCAATGTTAAAGCCGTCCTGCATGGAGACGTTCATTCCCTGGCCGGCCTTAGCACTGTGGGTGTGGCACGCGTCGCCGGTGATGAACACCCGCGGGGTGCGGGTCCCGCGCTCCTCCGGCAGAACGTCGTCGAACCTGTCCGTGAGGCGGTGGCCGACCTCGTACACGCTGTGCCACGCCACGTTGCGGACGTCCAGGGTGTAGGGGTGGAGGATGTCGTTGGCCTTCTGGATGATCTGCTCAATGGTGGTTTTCCGGACGGCCCCGTGATCATCGGCCGCTACTTCGCCCAGGTCCACATACATGCGGAACAGGTGGCCGCCTTCGCGGGGAATCAGGAGGATACTGCCGCCGCTGCCGGATTGGATGGCGCATTTGGTGCGGATGTCCGGGAAGTCGGTGACGGCCAGGACGTCCATAACGCCCCACGCGTGGTTGGCTTGGTCTCCGGCCAAGTGGCAGCCGATTGATTCACGGACCCTGCTCCGCGCACCGTCCGCGCCCACGACGTACTTGGCACGGATGGTGCGGGTATGACCTTCGTTTGGCCCGGACGTATGGAGCAGCGTTACCGTGACGGGATATTCGCCCGCACCCGTGACCTCAAGGCTGTGGAATTCGTAGCCGTAGTCAGGAGTCATGCGTGTGGGGGAGTTGGCCATGAATTCGGCGAAGTAGTCCAGCACGCGAGCCTGGTTGACGATCAGGTGCGGGAACTCGCTGATGCCCGCGGGATCGTCAACAGCCCGGGCGGCGCGCACGATGCGGGAGTGGTCAGCGGGGTCCGGCTTCCAGAAGGCCATCTCGGTAATACGGTAGGCCTCTGCGGTGATGCGCTCGGCGAACCCGAAGGCCTGGAATGTCTCGACGCTGCGAGCCTGGATGCCGTCGGCTTGGCCAATAGCGAGCCTTCCGGGGCGACGCTCAATGATCCGGGTGGTGACGTCAGGGAACTGCGACAGCTGCGCCGCGGCCAGCATCCCAGCCGGACCACTGCCCACGATGAGGACGTCAACTTCGTCTGGAAGATCGGCTGGGCGGTCGATTCCGACGCCGGCCACCGGTTCGACTCGGGGGTCACCGGATACGTATCCGTGATGGTGGAACTGCACGGGCTTTCCTCACTTCTTTGTGGGCTGACAATCGCCAAGTTGTTCGATAATAGAACATGGTGTTCTATTATCGCTCACACAATGGTAATCCTGCTCACATCGGTGTTCAAGTCTTGGCGCCCTGTTCCGACTGAATCGGGTTGGTTCCTTCGTAATGGACGGTCGGCGTGTCAGGATCGGGGGTATGCCGCGACTGATGCTCCTGGACACCGCTTCGTTGTATTTCCGTGCTTTCTATGGCGTGCCGGATTCCATCCGTCGGCCGGACGGAACACCGGTCAACGCCGTTCGCGGACTGATGGACATGATTGCCCGCCTCACCACCGACTACGAGGCAACGCACGTCGTCGCCTGCTGGGACAACGATTGGCGCCCGCAATGGCGGGTGGACCTGATCCCCAGTTACAAGTCACACCGGGTGGCCGAGATCGTGGCGGACGGACCCGACGTCGAGGTAGTCCCCGATCCGCTGGAGGCGCAGATTCCCATGATCCGACGCGTACTGGCTCTCGCTGGCATCGCGGTGGTGGGTGTTGATGAGCATGAAGCGGACGACGTCGTGGGTACCTACGCAACCCAGGCCCGCATCCCCACCGATGTGGTGACAGGTGACCGCGACCTCTTCCAGCTCGTAAACGACGACCGTGACGTCAGGGTCATCTACACCGCCCGCGGCATGAAGAACCTGGAGGTACTCACCGAGGTTGCAGTGGTGGGGAAGTACCGCGTCCTTCCGCAACAGTATGCAGACTTTGCCACACTCCGAGGGGATGCTTCGGACGGTCTCCCCGGCGTGGCCGGGATCGGCGAGAAGACAGCAGCGTCCCTCCTCGGCGAGTACGGTTCGCTGGATGCCCTGCTGGAAGCGGCTGAAGACCCCGACGGCGGGTTGTCGGCTACCGTCCGAGCCAAACTTTCAGCGGCGGCGGATTACCTTAAGGTGGCGCCCGCCGTCGTCAACGTTGCGCGGGACCTGAAGGTCCCCACGCTCGAGGACGCGGGCGCCGAACTGCGTCCCGTCGCTGGCGAGGCGCGGGCGGAACTGGAGCAGCTGGCCGTCGACTGGAACTTGGGCGGATCGGTCAAGCGCCTCCTCGATGCCTTGGATCGTGTTCACTGAAACAGCTCCATTTCACAGCCCCGCCCTTGCATTCACAGCACAATCAAAGGTTCGCAACAGCGTGGACTGGGGTGGCCCTCTCATGGTGATAAGAGGACGGCACCATCGACCGTCCCTCAGACACCAGCCGTACCTAACGGCTCATTGAGGAGAGGTACATGTCGAAAACCAAGAGAATTACGCTGGGCGTTGCAGCAGGAGCGCTGGCGTTGGGTGCAGGAATGGGCGTAACCAGTATGGCCACAGCGGCCACCACCCCGTCGCCCAGCGCTACCTCGTCAGCAGATGCAACCACCCCTTCCGATCGCGGCGGCAAGCCAGGCGGCCACGGACATGGTCGTGACGGTGGCCAGATTGCCACTGAGCTGGCCACCAAGCTCGGCGTTGACGAAGCCAAAGTGACCGAGGCGCTCAAGGCCTTCCGTGAGGCCAACAAGCCCACCACGCCGCCAACCGGGGGCGCGGAGGGTACCAAGCCGGACCGTTCGGCGCAGGACGCAGCCCTCGCCAAGTCGCTGGCCGAAGCGCTCGGCGTTGACGAGGCCAAGGTGACGACGGCCCTGGAGGAAATCCGTGCCGACAGCCAGGCCCTACGCGCTGCTGCGCTGAAGACGCGACTCGATAAGGCCGTCACGGACGGCAAGCTGACCCAAGCCGAAGCCGATGCTGTGACCAAGGCAGTTGAAGCGGGAGTCATCGGAGGAGGCGGCCGGTAGGGCGCCACCCACGGCCGTAACGGATGAAAAGGGATCCCCTGGGTACGCTCGGGGGATCCCTGTTCATCACTGCCGGAAACTTTTCCAGGGTGTTGTCGATTTGTCCTCGCACTGTTCGACCTATGGATGAGAAGGTCGAAAGGCGACCTTCCACAACACAGGAGATTGATCCAAATGGCCAAGTACATGCTGATCATGCGGGCAGACGACGACTCATACGCCAAGTTCCAAGACATCGACTTCAACGAGATCCTCGAAGCCATGGGAAAGTTCAACGACGAACTGATCCGCGCCGGCGTCCTCCTCGCAGCTGAAGGGCTGGACGACGCCAAAGATGGCGTGGTGGTCGACTTCACCGGCGAAACTCCCGTTGTCACTGACGGCCCCTACGGTGAAACAAAAGAACTGTTCGGCGGTTATTACATCCTGGATGTCGCGTCCCAGCAGGAAGCGATCGAATGGGCTAAGCGGGCACCGATGACCTCGGGAACCAAGACCGAGATCAGGCGCGTCACCAGCATCGACGAGTTCCCCCAGGACAACGAATGGATCCAAAAGGAACGCGCGTGGCGCGAGCAGACCGGGCAACTCTAGGCCCACTGAACAGCCGTAGGCAGCAGCCGAATTGAGCCGCAATGAGGCAAGGGCCGCCGTCGAAGCTGTGTGGCGTAGTGAATCTGCCCGCATCGTCGGCGCCCTCGCCCGCTACACGGGGGACTTCCCGCTGGCCGAGGACCTTGCGCAGGAGGCACTCGCGGAAGCGTTGGTGTCATGGTCGGTGAGCGGCATTCCGGCTGAGCCGGCGGGTTGGCTCCTGACCACCGGTCGGCGGCGTGCCATCGACTCGTTCCGGCGGCGTGCCCTCCGTGATGAAAAGTACGCCCTACTGGCGCACGACCTGTCCGAGGAGGCACCGGGCGTGGACACTTTGTTCAACCCTGACGCCATCGACGACGACGTGCTGGCACTCATGTTCATTTCCTGCCACCCGGTGTTGTCCAAGGAAGCTCGAATCGCCCTGACGCTTCGGGTGGTTGGTGGCATGGGTACCGACGAGATTGCCAAGGCCTTTCTGGTCCCCGTTCCAACTATTCAGGCGCGCATTACGCGTGCCAAGAAGACGCTTGCGGCGGCCCACGTCCCGTTTGGCGTGCCGGAAACAGGCGAGATTCCTGAGCGGCTGGGGTCCGTTCTGCAAGTGGTCTACCTGATTTTCACCGAGGGTTCGTTCGCCTCCGGCGGTGATACTTGGATGCGGACAGAGCTGGCCAATGAGGCCCGCCGACTTGCCCGTGTGTTGGTGCGGCTGGCCCCTGAGCCCGAGGTGTTCGGGCTGTTGGCGTTGATGGAATTGACTGCGGCCCGCTTCCCGGCGAGGCTCGACGCTGCTGGACTGCCAGTGCTTCTGGAAGACCAGGATCGACGGCGGTGGGACCAGTCCGCCATACGGCGAGGCAGGGCGGCGCTTGCGACGGCCGTGGCGGCGGGCCGGGGTCTCGGCGCCTATGGACTGCAGGCCTCGATTGCTGAATGCCATGACGTGGCGCGTACGGCGGGGGAGACGGACTGGCAGCGGATTGTGATCCTGTATGAAGCACTTGGCCGACTGACGCCGTCGCCCATCATCGAATTGAACCGCGCCGTGGCAGTGGCCATGGCTTCGGGCCCAGCCTCGGGCTTGGAACTCCTGGATGCGCTTCAGGTCAGGGGTGAGCTGGACGGTTCCCACCTCGTGCCGACAGTGCGGGGTGAGTTGCTGTCCCGGCTTGGCCGCTACAGCGAGGCGAGGGAGGCCCTGGCTGAAGCCTTGGACCTCTGCTCGAATGCCGCCGAACGCACATCCCTGGAACGCAAGATCGCCCACTTGCCCGAGTAGTAGGTCACGGATTCACCTATGTGGAAAACACTGGCTTGTTGTCTCCGTTTACAGAGTCGGCAGATAGTGGGCAGGCTCAGGGCGGTGAACTCCGCGGGGGCGGTAGCCCAGGGCTTCGGCGCCTCCGAGAAGGTCGGCGAGGTACCAGATGATGGCGAGCCACATCTCTGTGCCTTGTAGCGTTGACAGGTGTTGGTTTCCGCTTTCCGGCGCGATGCTGAAGGCCATCCCTTCCCCAGCACGCCACCAACCCAGCGCCTGGCTGAGCTGGCCCCGTGCCCAGGCGTTCGCCTCGTCCCGGCGATGATTGGACTGCTTGGCCGCGAGCCACAGGGGATGGGCAACATCCAGGACGTTGCAGGCATTTTGCCTACCCGGGCCGAAGTACCGCGGATCCGCCGAGTGCTCCAGCACGGTGTCCACGAGCCGTTCGACGTACGGCACAGGCAACCCAAACTGAGCGAAAGTGCCACGCGTCAGGCGGTAGTAGCCGTTGACCACCTCGAGGCGGGTGTCGTCCGTGGGAGTGCCCCACGTCCCGGCAAGCGGATTGGCATGGGTCATCAACCAACCGAACAAGGTATTCAGTGACCCCGGAGAACTGCCGTGGTTCTGTGTGAGGTTCCAATAGGCAGCGGTTCCCCATGCATCAACCCACGCACCTGATTCCCACGCTTCCTTTCGCCAGGGAAGGGAGTCCATCTGAGCCACCAGCGACGCAGGGTCGGTGTCCGCCACCGCGTGAATCGGGTGCACGAACCGGCTTCCTGCGAGGTCCAGGGCATACCCTACGGAGAGCACATGGTAGGTCGCCGGGCCAGCGCCGAATCGAAGACCTCCAGCGGAGGCCGGCCCATCAAGCCCGAGTTCCGGCACGAGGCCAGTCACGGGATCCTGAAGGCCTTGGAGTCGACGCACGTGTTCTTCCCGCGAAAGTTGCGGAGGAACAGAGCCCAGGAGCAGGTCCGCGATCTCAATCGCGTCGCAATGTGCCCTTACTGTGGGTTCCACGCCGGGTCGGTCCAGGAACTGACCATCGGCAGCGGGCCTCCAGCTGCGCGCGAGAATCGTTGGGGCGTCGGCGCGCGCCGTATTGGCGAAGGCCGCAAGCGCGGAGCGCATCCTGTCGTCAGCTGCTGGTGGTTGGGCGGCTGGCTTGGCACCGGAGGTATCCCGCCGATCCCGGATCCTACGCGCGGGATTACCACCCACCACGGACCACTCCGGAACGTTTTTGGTGACTACGGCACCCGCGGCGAGGACGGCGTGTGACCCAACGGTGACGCCATCAAGGATCACGACGTTGGAACCGATCCAGACGTCGTCTCCAATGGTGATGCCTTTGCTGGTGAGCGGCTGCCTGAACACAGGCTCAGACGGGTCCATGGAATGGTTGAAGCCCAGGATGGATGTGTGTGCGCCAATCCGGACACCGTCGCCCATGGTGATATTCCCACGGACCACCGTGAAGGCATTGATCGTGCAGTCGTCGCCAATGGTGATGGAGCCAGTGACGTATGCATGGGCGGCGATGAACGAGCCGACGCCGATCGAGAGTGTGTCTGTATCAAGATTGGCCAGTGGGGACAGGAAGGCCCGCTCTCCAAGGAGGATGCCCAGCCGTTCAGCAATGCCCTCTTGGTACTCGAGCTGCGCCTCGCGCTCGGAATCCGCGGCTGAGCCCCAGAACGTCCAGGGCGAATAGTCGTACTTAAGATCGTGCCGGGGATTCACGTTGTTGTCTCCGCAATCAGGGATAGGGGCCACATGGCTGGAACGGGAAAGCGCTTGCCATCATTATTGGCTGGCCTACAAGCCCGGTCAACGCCTGGCCGCTAAACGATCAGAACTGAAAGGGCCAGGTGGTCACTGGCGAAGGTTCTGGCGCACGACTTCTGACGACTGCGGGGTCAGCTGGGTTGCCGCCCAACTCGCAAGCAGAGTCAGGGCATCAGCGGTGCCCGTGCCGGGCTCAGCGTTGTAGACCGTGAGGGTCAAGCCGGAGTCGGCCGATAGTTCAAGGGCTTCATAGAGTAAATGCAGGTCTCCCACGATCCGGTGCCGGAAGTGCTTCTTCCCGGTGTAGTGCAGCCGGACGTTGTGGGAGGCCCAGCGGACCCTGAATTCCTCGCTGCGGGTGGAAAGTTCGCCCACCAGGTCGCTGAGTCCGCGGTCGTAGGGATCTCGGCCTGCCTCTGTACGCATGATGGCCACGGTGTCGTTGGCTGCTCGTTCCCAGTCCGTGTAGAAGTCGTGGCTGCGGGGGTCGAGGAACAGGAAGCGGGCATGGTTGGGCGGACCGGCGGGGCTGTCATGGATATCGGCGTAGAGTGCCCGTCCCAAGGCGTTGGTGGCCAGAATGTCCAAGCGTCCATTTCGGACAAACGCCGGTGACTGCGTGATCGCGTCCAGCGTGAGTTGCACTCCAGGTCGAATGGCTTGCTTCCGCACCGGTCGCCGCCGTGCTCTGCCGCCGTCGCTCGCTGCCCGGGCGAGGTCGTACAAATGCGCCCGTTCTGCGTCATCCAGTTGCAACGCGCCAGCCAGTGACTCCAGGACGCTTTCCGAAACGCCTGAGAGGTTACCGCGCTCAAGACGCGTGTAATACTCCACGCTCACACCAGCAAGCATGGCTACCTCACCGCGTCGTAGCCCCGGCACGCGCCTGTTCCCGCCGTAGGCGGCGAGCCCCGCTTGTTCGGGAGTGATCTTGGCCCGCCGAGTGGCCAGGAAGTCGCGCGTCTCAGTCCGGTTGTCCATGCTTCCAAATGTAGGCGTTTTGACCTGCTGAGGGAGTCCCTGCCATTACCCCTAACAGCAGTAACTCCTTTCACCCAGGGAAAGAGGGTTAGATGGAAAGCATCCACAACGTTCACCACGCAGGAGAAACATGCCTACCGCTAACGCTTACGCTGCCCCCTCGGCTACGGGCGACCTGACCCTCACCACTATCGAACGCCGCGACGTCGGCCCCAACGACGTCAGCATCGACATCAAGTTCGCCGGCATTTGCCACTCTGACATCCACACTGTGCGGGGCGATTGGGGCCCACAGCAGTATCCGCTGGCGCCCGGCCACGAAATCGCGGGCATCGTCACCGAAGTTGGCTCGGATGTCTCCAAACACAAGGTGGGCGACCGGGTTGGCGTTGGCTGCATGGTCAACTCGTGCAAGGAATGCAAGCATTGCCTGGCCGGGGAAGAACAGTACTGCCTCAACGGAAACGTCGGTACATATGGGTCCGTTGACCGTGACGGCACCATCACCCAAGGCGGCTACACCAGCCACGTCGTGGTTAACGAAGACTTTGTTGTCACGATCCCGGAAGGCCTGGACCTGGACGTCGCCGCGCCGCTGCTGTGTGCCGGTATTACCACCTACTCACCCCTGCACCACTGGGGTGCCGGCCCCGGCAAAAAGGTTGCCGTTGTTGGTCTTGGCGGCCTTGGCCACATGGCCGTGAAGCTCGCCCACGCCATGGGCGCGGAGGTGACAGTCCTCTCACAATCCTTGAAGAAAATGGAGGACGGTCTCCAGCTGGGCGCGGACCACTACTACGCCACCAGCGATCCGTCCACGTTCGAACAGCTCGGCGGGACGTTCGACCTCATCATCAACACGGTCAGTGCGTCCATCGACATCAGCGCCTACCTGCAGCTGCTGACGCTGGATGGCACGCTTGTCAACGTTGGTGCTCCGGCGGAGCCGTTGCCGGTGAACGTTTTTTCATTGATCACCGGTCGTCGCCGTTTTGCCGGTTCTGCGATTGGCGGCATCCGCGAAACGCAGGAGATGTTGAACTTCTGCGCGGAGCACGGCCTGGGTGCCGAGATCGAGGTCATTCCGGCCAGCAAGATCAACGAGGCCTATGAGCGTGTGCTCGCCTCGGACGTCCGCTACCGCTTCGTCATTGACGCCTCCACCATCGGCTAGAAGCCACGGCACCACCGATCAGGCCGCGCTCCCTCACGGGGTCGCGGCCTTTTCGGTGCCGCGCAACAGGGACAATGGACAGGTGACTTTCAGACTGGACACCATGGGGACGGGGCTGGTCTTTGCTGATTCCCTCAAGGACCTGGCTGCGGCCCTGACAGAACAGGGCGACGGCGGCACGGCAGTAGTGCAGGCGCCGCCCGGCACGGGCAAGACCACGTTGGTGCCGCCGCTGCTTGCCAATCTTCTGGACCAGCGGCACGGTGTTCGGCCCCGTGTCGTCGTCACCCAACCCCGACGTGTTGCGGCCCGTTCAGCCGCTCGTCGCCTTGCCGTGCTGGACGGCAGCCGCCTTGGCGACCGCGTGGGTTATACCGTCCGCGGGGAAAGCAAAACGAGCCAGGACACGGTGGTTGAATTCGTCACACCAGGCATACTCCTCCGACGACTCCTCGCCGACCCCGGACTTGAGGACATCCACGCCGTGGTCCTTGATGAGGTGCATGAGCGTGGACTGGAAACAGATCTGCTGGTGGGCATGCTCGCCGAAGTCCACGAACTTCGCGGCGACCTCATGCTCGTCGCCATGTCGGCCACCCTTGACGCACCGCGTTTCGCCGCGCTGTTGGGAGGAAGCACCCACGACGGCGGCGGGCCGGCTCCCGTTGTTGACTGTCCCTCAGCGTTGCACCCCTTGGAAGTGGTATGGGTTCCGGGCAGGGAACAGAGGCTGGATGGCAGGGGAGTGGCACGGGCCTTCCTCGATCACGTCGCCCGCACGGCGGCCGCGGCGCACGCGTCAGCGTTGCTGCTGAATCCCGATGTGGACGCCTTGGTGTTCCTTCCAGGCGCGCGTGAAGTATCCGACGTCGCCAGCCGCCTCCGCGCGCAGGTGCAAGGAGGCGTTGAGGTACTTGAATTGCATGGCCAGATCGGCCCGGAGGCCCAGGACCGCGCCATCTCCGGCCGGGAACCGGGAGGCCCGCCACGGATCATCGTGTCCACGTCGTTGGCGGAATCCTCGCTCACTGTCCCGGGGGTGCGGCTGGTGATAGATTCCGGGCTTTCCCGCGAACCCCGCCGCGATGCGGGGCGGGGGATGACGGGCCTGGTAACGGTCTCCTGTTCCCGCGCATCCGCTGATCAGCGGGCGGGCCGCGCTGCGCGACAAGGACCCGGTACGGTAGTTCGCTGTTACGACCAACAGGCTTTTGCCGCTGCTCCCGCACATCAAACCCCCGAAATTTCGGTCGCGGACCTGACCGGTGCTGCCTTGGTTCTTGCCTGCTGGGGCGCACCGGGAGGCCGTGGCCTTTCGCTTCCTGACACACCGCCCCGGACGGCCATGGACGATGCCGTTGAGGTCCTCCGGGAGTTGGGTGCCGTCGCTGACGATGGGGTAGCCACCGCCTTGGGCAAAACCTTGGCGCGGGTCCCTGCCGACCCCCGGCTTGCCCGCGCCCTGATCGACGGAGCCGCGGTGGTGGGCCAGCGCGCAGCGGCGGAAATCGTCGCTCTCGTGGCAGGTGACCATCGGGCACCAGGGGCTGACCTGACCAAGCTGCTGACGTCCCTTCGTTCCGGTTCCGACCCCGGCAGGCGGCGTTTCACTGAGGAGGTGAAGCGCATGGAGTCGATAGTGCGGCAGGAAGCGGCCGCCGTCGAGCGTCAGTCCTTGGTCACTGACGTCACCGCGGTGGAGGCTGCTGGACTTGTAGTGGCCTTGGCCTTCCCGGACCGCGTGGCTCGTCGTGTTCCAGGCGATGGAACCACCACGTACCTGTTGTCGTCGGGGACGCGGGCCGGCTTGCCGGCAGGAAGCCCGTTGTCCGGCCAGGATTGGCTCGCCATCGCCGAAGTGTCGCGCGCCCAAGGCCGGGACGCTGCCGGAACCGGGGCGGTCATCCGTGCGGCGGCCCCATTGTCTGCTGAACTGGCGGAAGCTGCAGCGCCGGGGCTGCTGGAAGAAAGTGTGCAAGCGGCCTTTGGGCAGGGACGGGTGACTGCCCGACTGGAGCGACGCTTGGGAGCGATCGTCCTCTCATCCACGCCCGTTCGCGCCACCCCGGAGGCAGGACGCCAGGCCGTCGCCGAGGCACTCGGAAAGTCCGGACTGTCCATGATCGGCTGGTCAACCTCCGCTGATGCCCTGCGGCGGCGGCTCGCGCTGTTGCATCGTGAGCTCGGCCCACCGTGGCCCGACGTGAGTGAATCGAGTCTGTTGGCCAGGCTGGAGGAGTGGCTTGCCCCTGAACTGGAGGCCATGGCCACGGGCACCCCCGCACGATCCATCAACCTCACGGACCCACTGCGGCGCCTTCTGCCTTGGCCGGAGGCCACCCGCCTGGACGACCTGGTGCCTGAACGCTTGGCGGTGCCCAGCGGTTCTCGCGTGCGGATCGACTACCCGGAGGCTTCCGATGGCAGCAGTCAGCCCGACGGCGGCCGGCCTGTGGTGGCGGTTAAGCTCCAGGAGTGTTTCGGCTGGGACAGCACCCCTCATGTGGTGGACGGCAGGGTGCCGGTGCTGTTCCATCTGCTGTCCCCGGCAGGCAGGCCGCTGGCCGTCACGGACGACCTCGCGTCGTTCTGGTCCGGGCCCTATGCGCAGGTCAGGGCCGAGATGCGTGGGCGCTACCCCAGGCATCCCTGGCCCGAAGACCCGTGGACTGCGCCTGCTACGGCCAAGACCAAAAACCGTATGTAGTTCCTTCCGGCTACGCCAGACGTTCCAGCAGGAACTGAATTTCGCCGTCCACGAAGGTCCCCAGCACGCTGCTGGCGGCGAACTCGTCCGGATCCGCGGTCAAGGGATCGAGTTCGAACGCAGTGAAGTCTGCGCGCTTCCCTACTGTGATCGAGCCTGAGACGTCCCAGAGCCCGGCGGCCTTGGCCGCGTGCGAGGTGTAGCCCTCAAGGGCTTGGAGTGCACTAAGGGCCTGTGACGGCGCGATGGGTTCCTGCTCTGGCGCTCCGGAACGGCGCCGCAGCTGGGCATCGGCCATGATCGGCAGGGGCTCATAGGGAGCGATCGGCCAGTCAGAGCCAATGCCCAGGGTCACTCCGGCCTCGCGAAGATCCCGGCACCGCCACGCCCGGTCGGCACGCTCCGCCCCGAGACGCGTGGACCAGTTATCGCTGTGGTCGGCGAGGGAGTAATGCGTGCAATGCGTCGGCTGCATGCTGGCGACCACACCCGTTCCCTTGAAACGGTCCACGAGATCATCCGGCACGGTCTCCAGGTGCTCGATCCTGTGGACGGTCCCGCGCAGAATGTCTGCCGGCACAAGACCCCGCAGTGATTCCAAGGCATCCAACACGTGTTCCACTCCTGCATCACCAATCGCATGCGTCGCCGTGGGGATGCCGCGGGAAGCGAAATACTGGACAGCGCCCGTGTATTCCTCCGGCCGTGGCCAGAACGGTGCCGTGGACTGGCCATACAGGTCCGGTTCGTAGAGCCAGGCAGTGCCATTATCCACGGTTCCATCGACGAACAGCTTGATGGCTTCAATGGACCAGCGTCGGCCTCCCGTGCCAATGGTCCGGGCAAGTTCTTTCCACTCGCCTTCGCCGCTGCCCGGCATGCACCACGGTGCCGTACGCAGCCGTAGCGGCAGTTCGCCGTCGTCTTCAAGTGCCTGCAAGAGCGCCGACGATTCGTCACTGTGGTCCATGACATGGCCACCGGTCAGGCCCGAGCGGGCAAAGTCACGCAGGAGCGCGCCGAGCCTGCTCTTGCGCTCGTCGAATGGTTCCTTGGGTATGTGGCTTTGGACCAGCTCCATCGCGGCGGCTTCGATGAGGAATCCGGTGGGGACGCCGTCACTATCGCACACCACTTCCGACGCTTGCTCGAATTCGTACCGGCCGTGGATTCCGGCCACGGCCAGTGCACGACTGTTGGCCACCGCCGAGTGCCCGTCGAACAGCCGGATGAATGCGGGCTTACCGTCGCTGACGTCGTCCAGCACGTTGCGGTGCAGAGGCGCTGTACCGAAAGCGTTCGGGTTCAGTCCCCACCCGCGCAACCAGTCGACGTCGCGCGCTGCTTCTGTCCGCAGGAGCGCACGGACTTCCTCCAGCGTCGACGCGCTGGAGAGGTCCACGCCGATAGTGAGGTCCAATCCGAACACTGGGTGGATGTGGCAGTCCACCAGGCCCGGCGTCAGGGTTGCGCTGCCGAGGTCCACCACGCGCGTGCCGGTGGCCTGCCAGTCCAGTGCGTCCTGGCGGCTTCCGACGGCGGCTACCACCCCACCGCTGACGGCGACTGCTTGGAGGGGATGGGCATGGTGGCTGTCCAGCGTGTGGATGGTGTCAGCAAGGACGATGAGGTCAGGAGTCATGGGTTTCGAAGCTTCCAATTCGGGCGAAGTCGTTGGGACGGTTGGCGCGCAGCCTTCGGGCGAGGAGCAGCCCTACCAGGAAAACGGTGGGCGCCACCAGGAGAAGGATGGTGTTGGTCAGCGCGTCCGCGAAGGTCAGGAGCTCGATATTGACGGCGATCAACGCCACCACCCCGAACAAGAGGACGGCCGAGGCAGCGCTGACGGGTATGAGGAACCGGTTGGTGACCGCAGCTGCATTGCGGCGCAGGTAGATGAACGCTGCGACGGACACCAGCCCTTGCAGCGCGACGATCCCTACGATGCCTGGGGTGTTGACCCAGATCAGCAGGTGCTTGTAGGGGTCGGCGCCGGCAATGGCGCAGATCATGATGACGATGGCGGCCAGGACAGTCTGGATCTGCCCGGCACGGTGCGGCGACTTGTACCTGGGGTGGGTCCTGCCGAGGAACGCCGGTAGGATCCCATCCTTGGCGAGCATGTAGACGTAGCGGTTGATGGCGTTGTGGAAAGCCAACTGGGAGGCGTACACGCTGGTCACGATGAGCACATACATGACCACCTCGGCCCACGGGCCCACGTACTGGCTGATGGTGGCGAAGAACATCCCGTCGGCGAGCTCTCCCGCTGCACTCACCACGTTGCCGTCGCCATAGGCCTGGATAACGGTCCAAACGATGAAGGCGTAGAACACGGACATGAAACCAACGGCGATGTAGGTTGCCCTGGGGACGGACTTGTCCGGATTACGTGCTTCCCGGCGGTACAGCACCGTTGATTCGAATCCCATGAAGGCCGCGAAGCAAATGGCCAGGATCGCGAGGACGCCAGGGGTGAAAGCGTGCTCCGGGGCGAACGATCCGAAGCTGATGCCTTCCGCGCCACCTCGCGCCAGGATTCCGACGCCCATGATGGCAAGGATCGCCGTCTCGGCGATGAGCAGAATCCCCAGGACTTTGGCTCCGACGTCGATGCCGCGGTAACCAAGGAGCCAGACGGCGGCAATAGCCACCAAGGCGACGGCCGGCCATGGCACGTCCAGGCCGAACAGTGTCAGCAGCATGGCCTGGGTTTGGACGGCGAACAGACCATAGACGCCGATTTGCAGGCAGTTGTAGGAAACGATGGCCAGGACCGCCGCGGCCAGTCCCACTGTCTTGCCCATGGCCAGCGTGATGTAGGTGTAAAAGCCGCCGGCCGCTTTCACATGCTTGGTCATCGCCATGAAGGAAATGGCAAAGACGAGCAGGACCGCGCCGGCAATGATGTAGCCCATGGGGGCGCCGATGCCCCCGATGCCAATGGCTACAGGCGCCACGCCGGCCATCACGGTCAAGGGCGCTGCTGCGGAGATCACCAGGAAGGCGATGCCACCGGTGCCGATCGCGTTCCGTTTGAGTCCATTTCCAGCATCCGCTGCTGGAGGTCGGGTTTCGAGGTCAGGCATGGGGGTCCTCTGAGTTCATGGGGAGGGAAGTCTTCACAATGAGCCGAACGCTTAGCGAAAGGCTTTCGTTTATGGTAGGTCCTTGTGACCGGCGGCACAATACCTTGACGCAAAGTTCTGGCTAGAGTCGTAACAACAACCTTGAATGGAGACACCCGTATGGCACGCCCGCTGGTCCCGCTGATATCCATCGATGCCCTCGTCACTGCCGCCCTGGAACTGGTGGATGAAGCGGGGGACTTCAGCCTGCCAAAGCTCGCAAAACGCATCGGGGTCAGCCAGTCCTCCATCTACAACCACGTCAGTGGCCGGGAAGAGATCCTTGAGCTGATGCGGGGCCGGATTATCTCCGAAAGCCCCTACGCCCTCAAAGACGGAGAGGACTGGGAGGCGGCCCTGCGCGCCATCGTCCGCAGCTATCGTGACGCCTTCGCCCGCCATCCCAAACTCGCGCCCCTGCTGGTGCTCCAAACCGTCCAGGATGACCAGGTCCTGGCGCTCTACGAAAATCTGGCGGTGGCACTCGAAGGGGCCGGCTTCCGTGGCCAAGACGTCGTTTCGGCGATCTCCACCATTGACAGTTTCGCCTTGGGCTTCGCACTTGACCTCGCAGCGCCGGACGTTGTGTGGGCCCCACCAGCACAGGGTTATCCCATGCTCACCCGCGCTTTGGCGGACGCAGGACCGTCCGGGGAGCGCGGCGAAGCCGCCTTCGACTTCGGACTGGAAATACTCGTCGCGGGGCTGCGTTCCCGCCTGCAGACGACAGTGCTGTGATCGACCACAGTGCTGTGAACTACGTCGGTCCTGTGAATGACGTCGAAACTGTGAATGACATCCAAACTGTGAATTTCGCACAGACCTGGTGGGACGCAGTGGTCCGAGGATTTACGGATACGCACACCACGGAGGTCCCTTTACCTGCCCTGCTGGCTATCCTCGCATGCGCTGTGATCCTGAGCATTCCCCGCGTTACCTGGCGATGGTTCGGCCTGTATGTCACGTTCGTCCACGAGCTCGGCCACGCCTACGCTGCACTCATGACCGGACGTTTCGTCCACGGCCTCAGAATAGGGCTTGACCATTCGGGACGCCTCGTCAGCAGCGGAAGGAGTGCTTTCGGCGCAGCATGGTCCGGCTTTTGGGGTTACCCGGCGCCTGCTGTCGTCGGGCTGGCCCTGATCGCCGCATTTGCCTTAGGCCGATCCGGCGCGGCCATGTCCGTGGGAGCCGTGGTCCTGCTCGTCTCCCTGATCTTCCTCAGGAACCTCACCGGGATCCTGGTGGCCGTCCTCAGTGCCGGCGTTGCCCAGGCCCTGATCCTGTTTGCGACTCCCACTACGGTCAACTATGTGGTGCTGGCGCTTGGAATTGCGCTTTCCGTGGGCGGCGTCCGCGACCTGATGAAGCTCGCGGGTGTTCACACCCGCCGCCGCGACAGGCTGGCAGCGTCCGATGCCTTCATTCTTGGCCGTACCACGGGCGTCCCGGCGTTCGTTTGGCTGGCAGGCTTCACCGTGGTGATCGCCGGCTGTGCTGCAGTCTCTGCCTGGTTGTTGTGGGGCATGCTTTCCTCCAGCAGTTGAGCCCTTGCCCTGTGGTCCCTTGAGGGTGTCCAATCCTCTTTAACGTTCGAACCTCTTCGACGTTCGGACTCCATACTGGGATACACCACCAGGAGGTGCCCATGTCCGTGAAGGGCACGCGCGAAACTGCCAAGGCCACAGGGTCGGGCACACCCGAGGCCCGACGAAGTGACAACGGATCGGTACTGGCCGCAAGCGATCCTGCGAAGATTCGCAACGTTGCGCTGGTAGGGCATTCCGGCGTCGGCAAGTCGATGCTGGTGGAGGCTCTGCTGGCTGCAACCGGAGCCATCAACAGGATGGGATCCATCAGTGAAGGCACCACCGTCAGCGACTCCGATCCGTCCGCCATCCATCAACAACGTTCCGTGACGTTGTCAGTGGCACCGATCCTCGTAGGGGACATCAAGGTCAACCTGATCGACACCCCCGGCTACACTGACTTCACCGGCGAACTGCGCGCTGGCTTGAGGGCCGCCGATGCGGCCCTTTTTGTTGTCTCCGGAAATGACGGCATCGATGGTGCCACCATCGCCCTCTGGGGCGAGTGCGAAAAGATCCGCATGCCGCGCACGGTGGTGGTCAGCAAACTGGACCATCCGAGGGCCGACTTCAGTGCCGCCGTCGTGCGTTGCCAGGAAGCCTTCGGCGACGGCGTCCTCCCGCTCTACCTTCCGGCTGAAGGCAACCAGGGTCTAATGGGGGTCCTGCACAGCGGCAGCGACCACGAGGCTGTTGAGGAAGCAAGGGGGCCGTTAATCGAGGGGATCATTGCCGAGAGCGAGGACGAAACGCTCCTGGACCGTTACCTTGGCGGGGAGGAACTGCCATTGGCGGACCTGATCACCGATCTGGAAACGGCCGTGGCGCGGGGCAGCTTCTTCCCTGTCATGCCGACATCGGCCGAAACAGGCCTCGGCCTCCCCGAACTCATGGCCCTGATGACCGATGCGTTGCCGTCACCGTTAGAACGTACTCCTCCGGCAGCCATGAAACTCGATGGCTCCTCCCTGAAAGCGCTGGATTGCGATCCGGCAGGACGTCTCGCCGCAGAAGTTGTTCGGACCACCGTGGATCCCTTTCTTGGCCGCGTGTGCCTGGTCCGCGTCTTTTCGGGGACCCTGCGTGAGGATTCATCCATCCATATCGGCGGCAGGGGACTGGCAAACAGGGGGCACGAGGACCACGACGCCGATGAGCGCCTGACGCACCTCTACTCACCTGTGGGCTCCAGCCTGAAGGCCGTTCCACAGTGCATTGCGGGGGATATCTGCGCCATCAGCAAACTCACCAGTGCCGAAACGGGGGACACCGTCTCCGATCGGGAAACGCCGCTGCTGATCGAAACATGGAACATGCCGGAGCCCCTCATGCCGATCGCCATTGAAGGTGCCTCGCGCAGTGATGAGGATGCCCTTGCCAAGAGCATTGGAAAAGTGGCGGCAGCCGATCCTACACTTCGGCTGGAGCGAAACCAGGACACCCATCAGCTCATCCTCTGGTGCATGGGCGAGGCCCACGCGGACGTGGTGCTGGACAGGCTCCGCGGGCAAGGAGTCAAGCTCCAGACCGTGGACGTGATCACTCCTCTCCGCGAAACGTTTGCCACCAAGGCGACGGGCCACGGCCGCCACGTCAAGCAATCCGGCGGCCATGGCCAGTTCGCCATCTGCGACATCGAGGTGGAACCGTTGGCCCGCGGCGAGGGATTCACGTTCACGGACAAAATCGTGGGCGGCGTCATCCCGGGAACCTTCGTCACGTCCGTGGAGAAAGGCGTGCGCTCACAGATGCTCAAAGGGGTGTCAGCAGGATTCCCCGTGGTGGACATCAAAGTGACGCTGCTGGGTGGAAAGACCCACAGCGTTGACTCGTCCGATGCCGCGTTCCAGGCAGCGGGGGCGCTGGCGCTGAGGGAAGCGGCTGCGGCGGCGAAGATCCAGCTCCTGGAACCTGTGTCCTCGGTGGTCGTCAGTGTCCCCGATGAGCATGTGGGGGCCGTGATGAGTGACTTGTCCGGGCGGCGGGGACGCGTCACCGGAACCACCGCGGATGAGGGCGGTGGAACGGAGATCAGCGCAGAAGTGCCGGACCAGGAGCTCCTGCGCTACGCCATCGAACTTCGGGCGCTGACAGCAGGGACCGGCCGGTTCCGGCGTTCCTACCTCCGCCATGACCCCGTTCCTAGATAGCCCCTAGGAGTGTGTCCGCAGGAAAGCGGCCACCGCGGGAGCGAGCGACGCGCCCACTTCGGCCGGGGTGCGCTTCACGCCCTTGACCGCGAACGAATGGTCGCCGCCCTCGCTCCACTGAAGTGTCGCCGTCGGGCCTATCTTTTCCACCACGCTCTCCAACAGTGAAGGCGTGGCGAAGGTATCCCGAGTGCCTTGAAGGAAGAGCATGGGCGCCGTGACACCGTACAGGTGTTCATCGCGCAACTTCTCTGGCTTACCGGGAGCGTGCAACGGATAGCCGAGGTACACCAGCCCGCGGGCGGGCATGCCTTCGGCCACTGCCATGGATGCCATGCGCCCGCCGAAGGACTTGCCGGCGGCCCAGAGAGGCTCGGTATCGGATAGTTCCGCGGCTTTGTCCATCACGGCCCGCCACGTGGCGATGGCCAGCGGTGGACGGTCCGGGAAGCGCCTGCCTGCTTCGCGGTAGGGAAAATTGAAGCGCAGCGTGGCCACACCTTCGTCGGCCATTGCTTCGGCGAATCCGCGCAGGAACGGGTGTTCCATCCCGGCGCCTGCCCCGTGGGCCACCACCAAGGTGGCAAGAGGCTGTTCCGGCCGGATATGAAGGCCCGATACTTCGGTCTCGCCGACGGCAATGGTGACGGATGGTTCTGGTTTTGGCATGTATCCATCATGCTGCAGTCACCGGCGTGCTTGGGACGCGCGGCACAAATGCAGTGGTGAGTGCTGACGCGGGCCGCCACTTCGGGGTAGCTTGTGCCCATGGCGAGCGAAGCAACCACTGTTACCGTGCCCGGTCCCCACGGCCCCCGGGAGGTTCGAATCTCCAGTCCCAGCCGTGTGATGTGGCCTGAGGCAGGACTGACCAAACTGGACCTGGCCAACTACCTCATCGACGTCGGGGAAGCCTTCGTTACGGCGAACGGCAACAGGCCCATCAGCCTCCAACGCTATTCCGGCAACATCGAAGGGGAGATGTTCTTCTCCAAGAATCCACCCAAAGGCGCCCCGGAGTACGTCCGGTCTGTTCCGGTGACCTATCCCAGCGCGCGTTCGCATCCACAACTGGTCATCGACGAACCAGCTGCCGCTGTCTGGGCAGCCCAAATGAACACGGTGGTGTTCCACCCGTGGGCGTCGCGGGCCGATGATCCCGACAACCCTGACCAGCTTCGCATCGATCTCGACCCGCAGCCGGGGACGGACTTCGATGACGCCATTCCGGCCGCGCTGGAACTCCGATCCGTGTTGGAGGAGGCTGGGCTGACGGCCTTCATCAAGACCTCCGGCAACCGTGGACTGCACGTGTACGCGCCCATCCACCCCAAGCACGAGTTCCTGGACGTACGCCACGCAGTGATCGCCGCTGGACGCGAGTTGGAGCGCCGCATGCCGGAAAAGGTCACCACTGCATGGTGGAAGGAAGAACGCGGATCGAGGATCTTCGTGGACTTCAACCAAGCCAACCGGGACAGGACCATCGCCGGGGCGTACAGCCCCCGTGCCGTGCCCACGGCGCAGGTATCCTGCCCGCTTTCATGGGACGAACTGGAGAGCGCCGACCCTGCAAAATACACCATCGCAACGGTTCCCGATCGCCTGAAGACCATCGGCGACCCTTGGGCTGGCATGCACCAACAGCACGGCGACATCGACGTACTGCTTACGTGGTGGGACCGCGACGTCCGGAACGGACAGGGCGAGATGCCTTTCCCGCCCGAATTTCCCAAGATGCCGGGCGAGCCCATGCGCGTGCAGCCGAGCCGGGCCCGCAAGCCGGAGGAGTAGACCCAGGAGCCCATGTGCGAGGACGTCCGGGGCGGGGGATCCTGTCAGCCGCACTGGCGTGCGGCCTGCTGGTCAGTGGTTGCACCGACGAGCCGGTGCCGCTGCCGCCTGAGTCGACCACAGCCGTGCCGACGACGACGGCAACCACTCCGCCGGACGTAGTGACGCCCGCCCCGCCTGCGGTCCCGACACCCACCGTGGCAAGTCCGACGGAGACTGCATCAACACCGGCCTTCCAGGAACTTCGCGCGACCCTGGAGCTCTTCAGCCGGGAGAAACTGCAGGAAGGCGCCTCAGCGATCCTGATCAAGGCCAAGGTCGGCAGCCAGGAGTGGACGCATGCCGCCGGTGTCAGGAGCCGCGACGGACGTGTCGCCGCCCAACCCGGTGACCGCTTCCAAGTAGGTGGCCAGGTCCGGACCATGATCGCTGTTTCTGTGATGAAGCTCGTCGACGAGGGACGGTTGCGTTTGGACGACGCCATCACCACGCTTCTGCCCACGGCCATCGTCCCGGCAACGAATCCGGTGACCATCCGCCAGCTCCTGGGAAACAGGGTGGACCTGCCTGGAGCCCAGGCAGATGCCCTGCTGGCACAGGTGGTGGAGCAGCTTCGCGGGGCACCGCTGGACGCTGTGCTCCGAACGGACATTCTGGCGCCGCTGAACCTCGGTTCGACGGGGCTGCTGGGGGCCAACACCGGCGTGCCCGACGACTTGGTCCACGGCTACGTCCGGATAGGATCCGACACGGTGGATGTGACCAGCCCTGGCACGCCGGGCAGTGCTGCGTCCGCTGGCCTGATGTCCTCGGTGGAGGACATCACCAGGTTCCAGGCCGCGCTGTTGAACGGACAGTTGATGTCCCCACAGAGCCTCATCGATATGAAAAGCACGGTGTTCGCCGACTACGGACTGGGCCTGGACCATTGGCACGACCGCTGCACCAACGGGACCTACTTCGGTCATGCCGGCGACGTTCCCGGGTACGGGAGCATCGCCATCAGCAGTGCGGACGGTAACCGCCAACTGGCCATTTTCATGGCCTATCCGCCACTGCCTGCAGCACAGCAGCCCTCGGCCCTCGCCTTGGAGATGACAGGGGTGGCGCAAGTTGCCTTGAACACCGTCTGCCGGTTCCAGTTCCGCTGAGGGACTCTATTCGAAGCGCGAAGGATCGCCGGTTCCGCGTCGGACCACTTCTGCGACGCCGCTGGAGAAATCGATCACCGTGGTGGGCTCAGAGCCGGTATCGCCGGAATCGATGACGGCGT
Source organism: Paenarthrobacter nitroguajacolicus (assembly GCF_007786235.1). Lineage (GTDB taxonomy): Bacteria > Actinomycetota > Actinomycetes > Actinomycetales > Micrococcaceae > Arthrobacter > Arthrobacter nitroguajacolicus_A. The sequence continues at coordinate 139,014 of NZ_VNFK01000002.1, forward strand.
CCACCTCGTTGTCCAACCGTTCCTTGATTTCCCAGCCCTGGGTCAAGGGCTCCTCCTGGTCCGGCAGCAGGAGGGTGCTGGAGAGCAATGGTTCGCCCAATTCGGCGAGGAGTGCCTGAACCACCTTGTGATCCGGAATGCGAACGCCCACAGTTTTCTTCTTGGGATGGAGGAGTCGCTTGGGAACTTCCCGCGTGGCCGGGAGGATAAACGTGTAGCTGCCCGGAGTGACGGCTTTGATGCTCCGGAACACGTCGTTGTCGATCATGACGAACTGCCCCATCTGGGCGAAGTCCTTGCACACCAACGTGAAGTGGTGTTTGTCGTCCAGGTGGCGGATGGTCCGGATGCGGTCCAGCGCTTCCCTGTTGCCAATCTGCGCGCCGAGCGCGTAGCAGGAGTCGGTGGGGTAAGCGATCAAGCCGCCGTCCTGCAGCATATGGACCACTTGGCCAATGGCGCGCGGTTGGGGATCTTCCGGGTGGACGTCAAAGAATCTGGCCATGGGAAGAGCCTACGACAAAGCTATGACAAGACGTCCTTGTTGGAGAATTTCGCGTAGGCCAGCGCGCCGCAGACAGCGATGTATCCGGCCTGCAGCAGCGCGTTCTCACCAAACGACGTCCAGGCGATCGGCTGCCGAAGCAGATCGGCGAACCCCAGCCAGTGGTGGCTGAACAGCCATGGATGCAACCATTCCAGCTGCGGCAGGTTGTCCAGGACCTGTGAGACCACGGAAAGGACAATCGTCGCAGCCATTGCCCCCACCGGCACATCCGTGAACGTTGAGATCAGGAGTCCGATCGCGGACAACCCCAGCAGGGAAACGGTAATGTACGCAGCGATCAGCAGCGATCTCAGGGCCGACTCGCCCACGCTGATGGTGTCACCTGACAGCAGTGTCACCGGCCCCACGGGAAAAAGCACGACGCCGGCCAAGGCACCTGACGCTGCCACCGTCGCCGTGGCGGCAAAACAGAATGCGACGGCCCCGGCATACTTCACCAGCAGCAGGCGCACCCGCCCGGCAGGCGCCAGCAACAGATATCGCAAGGTCCCGAGGTTGGCCTCTCCGGCGATGGTGTCTCCGGCCACCACCCCGATGGTGAGGGGCAGGAACAACGGCACGCACACCACCAAGGCCGTCACTGCCACAAACAGGCCGTTTTGCGTGATGCGGTCCAGGAACAGTGGACCGCGTCCGGGCGTAGCGGGCCGGGACGATAACTTCACGGCGACGGCAATCAGGATGGGAACGGCAGCGAGGGCGATCAGCATGGCCCAGGTGCGGAGCCGGCGGAAAAGCACAGACAATTCCGAGGCGAGGAGTGCCCACCCGGCCCCGGGGCCAGCGGTGGCAACGGACGAAATCCCGGCAGCTTCAGCCGACAACGTCGAACCCCTCTCCGGTCAACGACACAAAGCGATCTTCCAAGCTTGCGTTTTCCACAGTGAAGCCACGGACCCGGACGCCATCTGCCACCAAGGCAGCCACGATCGACTCCGGTTCCACCCCATTGAGCCCGGTGCCCAACAGCGCCGTGGCCTCCCGTGGACTACCTGGGCCCGGAGCCTCGCCGGGGACAAGCCCCAGGCGTGCCAGGACGCGGGCAGCACGTTCGACGTCGGGCGTTTGGATGAGGACGTGAGCCTGCCCGGAGGACCGCAGTTCGTCCAGCGGCCCTTGGGCTACCAACCGGCCGGCGCTCATGACGCCAACGTGGGTGCACATTTGCTCAACTTCGGCCAACAAGTGGCTGGAGACAAAAACGGTTGTCCCACCGGCGGCCAAGGAACGAACCAGGCCCCGGACCTCGCGGGTGCCTTGGGGGTCCAGCCCGTTGGTTGGTTCGTCGAGGACCAGCAGTTCCCGTGGCCTCAGCATGGCGTTCGCCAAGCCCAGCCTTTGTTTCATGCCCAAGGAATACGCCCGGACCTTCTTCCCGGCAGCGTGGCTGAGTCCTACCCGGTCCAAGGCGTCGTGGACCCGTTGCCGCCTCGTGGCTGACGGTGCGTGGCGGTCGGCGGAGTCCAGGCGCAGGAGGTTGCCCGCGCCCGAAAGAAAAGGGTAGAAGCCCGGGCCCTCCACCAAAGCGCCAACATCAGGCAGCACCGAAGCCAGGGCACGCGGCATCTCCCGACCAAGGACGCTGATGTCACCGCTGTTGGGTGTCGCTAAGCCCAACAGCAGCCGGATGGTGGTGGTCTTCCCGGAACCATTCGGCCCCAGGAAGCCGAAGACGGAACCGCGCGGCACCGAAAGGTCGATGCCGTCCACAGCCGCCCGGTGACCGAAGCGTTTGACCAGGCCCCGGGTTTCTATGGCAAGGCCGGCCGCGACTGGCGGCCCGGGCTCGTGGGGGTCGGTTGCCTTCACTGGGCGGCAGCGGCTGACTGAAGCCGATCCAGAGGCACCATGCCCACAAAGATGCGGCCGTCGTCGAGAATGAGGACGCTCAGCAGAGACGATGTCAATGCCCTGCCGCCGGAAACGGGCTGAAGCATCTGGGCGAGCTGGGGACTGGACATGAGCTCAGCCGGAGCAGAACCTGCCGGCAGTGCGACAACGGCGCCCCAGCCTTCGCCGGAGACGGTGGCCCCATGCTGTTTAGGGTCCGCCTGGCCGAAGGCTTCCGGCGTGGCATCAGGCCCGGGGACCGCGGAGTCGGGCTCCGGCGCTGGCATGGACGGTACCGGTTTGGCGGGCAGCGCTTTCTCAGTGACCGTCGCGCCGGGCGGGGGCGTGAAGTTGAACAGCCCGGCGTCCGGAGTGGATAGATTCAGTTCCGTAAATGCCAGGGAGTAGGCAGGCTCGTCTTGTCCATTGGCCCGCACTTGGACGCCCAAGGGGAGCCCCGTCTCTGCATCCACGTCGATATCCACCGTATCAACCAACGTTTCGGCACTGCGAGGGTTGAGGCTCAGGCGGTAGGCGCTCCGGCCAGCGACCGATGACGAGCCTCCCACAGTCACCTCGGTGGTGGCATCAATGGCTGCGAGGAAGCGTTTCGCCATGGCCTCCGGAGTGGGCATATCCGGCCGTGGAGACGCGGAAGGAAGAGACTCCCTGAGTTCGGCCCTTGACGGCACCGGGACGCTCAGGTGGGTGGCGCTGTTGTCCGCCGAGTTGTAGAACCAGGCATCCCCACCATTGACCACGAGGTCACGTTCAGCCATCGGATCCAGGATTTGCACCCGCGCCTTGAACGGACCGTCCACGTAAACCCGGGCCGTATGGGAGCCTGTCAGGAGCTCCAGCGCAGACGCAGTACCGGGGGCGATACCAGGACCAACAGCTGGCACTTCGGGAAGTCCCAGCTCAGACGCCTGCTCCACCGTGCCGGACAGGGCGCGCACCTCGGTCCGCGCGATCATGGCGAGGACTTCGTCAGCTGACTTGGGTGGAAGGGATACAGTGGCGCCTGCTTGGACTGAACCGAAGAGGACTGCCACCGCCAAGGCAAGTGGAATCAGGAGAGCTGGCAGCCAACGCTGCCTGGCCCGTGCCATTGCTACCAACCACCGCATGTGAAAGGCATAAATCCAGATTACTCCGGATACCTACGGGCACCACCCCGCCAGCGGCTGGATACGGTCCAGGCTGGATGTGCCGAACCGTACCCAATCCGCGAAGGGCGGCTACCAGGTTTGCGTGACCTTCAGCAGGCCGCGCGGGGCGTCGGGATCATTGCCACGTGCCACCGAAAGCTGGAGTGCGAGCAATTGAAGGGGCAGGATCTGCAGGATGGGAGAAAGCTCCTCTGGCACACCCGTCGGCAACGGCAGCACCAGTCCGTCCCGCAGTGCAGCAGTGGGATCACCCACGACGCACACATGCGCGCCCCGGTCAGCCAGCCGTTCCAGAACAGGACGCATGGCCGCCCCACCGATGCCTTCCGGGACCACTGCGACGACGGGGTGCTGGGAATCGATCATGGCGAACGGACCATGCAGCAAATCCGCACCGGAGAAGGCCTGTGCAGGAAGGTAGGAAGTCTCCATGAGCTTGAGTGCACCTTCCCGGGCCGTGGGGTAGGAGTAGCCGCGCCCCGTGGTGATGATGCGATCGGCAAACCGGTACTTGCCGGCAATGTCCACGACGGCGTCGTCTTCCAGCACTGTCGCCGCCCACTCCGGAAGCCGCCTGGCGTCGTCAGCCGAACCACCACCCCAGGCTTCGATCAGCAACCACAGCGCCAGGAGTTGCGCGGTGTAGCTCTTGGTGGCCGCCACGGCGGATTCTTTTCCGGCCTGAATGTCCAGATGGTGTTCGGCGGCGCCGGCCAGCGGCGAATCCGGCGAGTTGGTCACAGCCACAGTGAGGGCGCCCAGGCGGCGGGCTGCCGCCGTCGACTCCACCAGGTCCGGGGAGCCGCCGGACTGGCTCACTGCCAGCCAGAGGACACCGTCCAACGTCGGAGCGGCACCGTAAGCGGTGAGGGTCGACGGCGACGCGAGGCCCACCGGCAGCCCAAGCTTGATTTCGATGAGGTACTTCGCGTAAAGCGCGGCGTGGTCGCTGGTTCCGCGTGCGGCCAGCAGGACAAAACGCGGGGCGGCCTTCTTGATGATGTGAGCCATGGCGCTGAACTGGTGCAGGCCGGAATCGAGCAGTCCGGCAAGCACCTGCGGCTGTTCGCCGATTTCGCTGGCCATCAGGAAACCGGGAGCGGCCTCCATGGGTGCGGGGGAGTCGGAAATGATGGTCATGGGTTCCTGTCTGGGTAGGAGGGTGGGAATCAGTCCTGGATCAGCTGGCGGGCCAGTTCCACCGCACCGTGGACGGGTGCCTGCGTCAGGATCCGGATGGACGACGGATCTTCCAGGGAGAGTTTGCGGGCAACGGCCCCGGCGAGTTGGCTTTGGTTCACCAAGAGGGCGCCGGCCATGACCAAGGGCAGGTCCAAGCCCAGTTCACCCATCACCTGCCGGGCCAAAGTGGCCAGCGAGTGGGCGGCTTCGGCCTGGATCCTCAAAGCCGCGGGATCGCCCTCGGCTGCCAGGTCCAGGACCAGTGGGGCCAATCCCGCCCAATGGTCCGGCTCTGGCTTGGCGTAGAACGAATCCATGAGCTGCAAAGCGTCAGCGCTTGCGGTGGCCGCCATCAGTGCCCGGACCAGCGTGCCGGGCTCCAAGCCGGCGTAATACTCGCGGAGAGCCTCGCGAACAGCGTCCCGGACCACGGAGTAACCGCCACCTTCGTCACCCAGCAGGTAGCCGTAACCTCCGCTGCGGGCTTCGCGTCCGTCACGGCTCCTTCCCCATGCCACGGAGCCGGTGCCCGCCACCACCACGGCGCCGGCGTCCAGGCCTGCTGCAGCCAGGACTATGCGCGTGTCATGGACGACGTCGATCCTGGCACCGGGGAAGTGTTCCGTCAGCAGGGCGGACAGGACAGCCCGGCTCGCCGGGGTGTCCGCGCCGGCGGCACCGACGCAGACGGCTTCAATTCCGCCGCCGACGCTCGTAGCGATCCGGCGCAGCACGGCGTCGGCTCCTTGGTGGCCCACCGACGACAGGTTGGCGCTGGCTTCGGTAATTTCGACGCCGGAACCACCTGGGGGCGCTGTGTTCGGCTGCCGGTCGTCCCACCGCACGGCGTGTGTCTTGGAGCCCCCGATGTGGAGGCCCAGAACCGCCGGCGTCACCGGACTGCCGCCGGTTCGGTGATCTCGCCCAATGGCGTCTTGCCGGCCTCAGCCTCAGGCCACTTCCCGCCGTTTTCCCAGAACTGCTGTATTTCTTCCAACTGACGTCCCTTCGTTTCGGGTGCGAACTTGCGGACAAACATAAAGCCGAGGATAGCCAGTACGCCGAACACAGCGAAGGTTCCCGCACCGCCAAGTCGCTGAAGCATCGTGAGGAAGAATGCCGCCACCAGCACGTTGGCCACCAAATCGGACGTCAGCATGGCGCTCGCCCCGAGTGATCGCAGCCGTGACGGGAAACTCTCACCGGCGTAAACCCACACCAAGGCACCGAAGCCGAAAGTGAATCCAACGGTGAACAGCAGGACCCCGAGGAAGCCCAGCACGGTGAGGAGCCCGCCGAAGTCCTGGCCAGCGATGAAGACGCCCACCAACAGGACGTTGGCCACGACCATCATGCCGATGCCGGTCAGGAGCACCGGGCGGCGGCCCAGCCGGTCCACCAGAGACAGAGAGACGAAGACGGCCGCAAGTGCGGCAACCTGAACCGCGGCCGGGAGGAGCAAAAGCGCTGCGTTGCCACTGAAGCCCATAGCTTCGAAGATTCTGGGGCTGTAATAGACCACGGCGTTGATGCCGGTGATTTGGATGAAGAAGCCCAAGCCCACAACAAACACGGTGGCCCTCAGGTAGGGGGTGCGCAGCATTTCACGAATTCCGCCACCGCGTTCTTCGCGGATGGCGCGCTGCATCTCGGCAAGTTCAGCCTCCACGTCGGTGTCCGGCTCGATGGCGCTGAGTGTCTTCCTGGCGTCTGCGGTCCTGCCTCGCATCATGTACCACCGCGCGGTGTCAGGGAGCTTGATGACGATGGCCAGGACAATCACCGCGGGAACCGCGGCCAGGCCCAGCATCCATCGCCAGGAGCCGGTGCCCGCCAGGGCGTAGGCGGCGACGTATCCGACGATGATGCCGATGACCGTGGCCACCTGGTAGGCAACCAGCAGCGCTCCACGGACTTTTGCCGGAGCCGACTCTGCTACGAAGACCGGAACCACCACCACGGAGACACCGATGGTCAAGCCAAGGAGGAGGCGTGCGATCAGCAGCGTGGGAACGTCGTTGGACATCGCGCTGAGGATGGCGAAGAGCGCGTACCCCACGGCGAGCCCCACCATGCAGGCCTTGCGGCCCAATCGGTTGGATAGCCAGCCACCCACCAGGGCCCCGAGGACTTCGCCAGCAACCACGGCGGTGGTGACCAGTTCCTGCTGGGAGGTGGTGAGGTCGAACTGCTTCGTAATGAACAGCAGGGCACCGGCGATGTTCGACATGTCGTAGCCGTAGATCACGCCAATGGTGGCGGCAGCGCCGCCCACCAGGAGCCCGAGCCGGGGTGTTTGCCGTAGGTCGTGCAGGATCGACATCTTTGTCCCTTGAATCTGTGGAAAAGTAGGGTCTTGCCGGAGGATTTCCGGAATTGGTTTAGACCAACCTGCACAAGATTGGCATAGACCAATCATGTTGTCTACAAGTAGGATGTCCAATATGTCCGCAGATGCCGCGCCAGCGACCCCAAAGTACTATCTCCTCAAGACCGAGGTGCTGGGACTCATAGCCGGGCTGCAGCCGGGCACGCTGATCCCCACGGAGCGTGCCCTGGCGGAGAAGTATTCGACATCCCGTACCACGGTCCGGCAGGCCATCAGTGAGCTCGTGGCGGAGGGAAGGCTGGGCCGCATCCAAGGGCACGGAACCTTCGTGGCTCCGCCGAAAGTGACCCACGTCCGGCAGCTGACATCGTTCTCGGATGATGCCCGAACGCAGGGGCTGCGGCCGGACTCCCGGTTGATCGCCCTCGATGTCGTCAAGTCTGACGCCGACGTCGCAGGCCATCTGGGGCTAAACCAAGGAGATCCGGTGACCCGGCTTGAGCGCATCCGCTTGATAGAGGGGGAGCCGTTGGCGCACGAGACAGCCTGGCTGCCCGGCAAGCTGCCACGATTCAAGTCGAATCTCGCCAAGGCTGGTTCGCTCTATGCAGTGTTGGCCGATGCCTACGCCATCAATATCGCCGACGTTGAGGACACGGTGGAGACCGCACTGGCCGGTCCAGCCGATGTCAGGCTGCTGGGAATCGAAATGGGGGCACCCTTGCTGGTGGTCCATCGCCTGGCCCGTGACGCCGCTGGCGCCCCGGTGGAGTGGACCCGCAGCGCGTTTCGCGGGGACAGGTTCCGGTTTGTATCGCGAGTGAAGGCCGGAGGTTGACCGCCCCTTTCCTGCCGGTGACCGCCGTCAGGAAGCCGTAACCCCTGCTGTTTCCTTCAAAGTACGGCGAACGAACTCCGCGCTCGGCTCCGCATAGGCGGCCACGATCCGGCGGAACAGATCCGCGCCTTCGCCCCCGGGCCAGTCCTCAGGTAGGAACGCGGACGGGAGGCCTGGATCGAGGTACGGAATGATTCGCCACCGGTCAATGCACTGGACATAGGTGGCAAAGGCATCGGGAGAAGAGTGCACGGCCGCACCGGCACGCGCGGCGCCGGCTGCGCCGTGCTCCCGGATAAAGTCGTTGTGCAATTCGGCCACTGCGTCCAGGTCCCACCACTTGGAAGCGGCATCCCGGAGGCTGCCACCCACCAGCGGGGTGTCAGTCACGAAAATCGTTGCCATGTCCCGCAACTCCAGGTCCGACAGGATTTCCTCGACCTCAACACGCAACGAGTCCGGGCAGATCCAGAGGCCGGCCGCCACCGTCCCACAGCCAATCCAGTGGAGCCTGCGGCGCAGCTGATGGCGCTTCTCCCGCTCCGTCTCCGGGATGGAGAAAGAGATCAGGCACCAGGGATCCGAAGCCGACATGCTCCGTGGGTGGTAGATTCTGCGGTCGCCACGGGCCAGCATGGCGGAGGCCCCGTCGGTGAGGGTGAAGCCTGGGACGCCATTGCGGACCTCCTGCATCACAACGTCCTTCTTGCGCAGGCGCCCCAGGGCCGTCCGGGACACTGTCCCGGACGTGCCCAGGGCCGCCATCAGAGCAACGATGTCCTTGGCCGACATCCATCCGCCAGCGTCCCGCAGATACAGGCCGATGACCGTTCGCAGCAACGACGTTGTGCTCCCGGGACGGGAGTCCATGTCGTCAAGGACGGCGCTCACAGCAGTTCGGAGAGGGCGTCGCGAATGGCTGCCACTCCCAGCTCAACCTCGGCGTAGCTCGTGCTCAGCGGGGACAGCCCAATGCGCAGGCCATGCGGAGGACGGAAGTCGGGGATGACCCCCTTCTCCCAGAGTTTGGCCGTGACGTCAGCGAAGAGCGGGTGGTCCACGGTGATGTGCGAGCCACGCTCAGCAGGATCCCGCGGGCTCACGATCTTCACGCCGAGCGGTACCAAAAGCTCCTCGGAGAGTGCAATGGCGTACTCAGTGAGCTTGATTGATTTCTCGCGCACGGCGTCCATGCCCACGGAGGCAATCAGCTCAACCATGTCCTTGAGGGGCTGCATGGCCAACACGGGCGGCGTTCCTGTGATGAACCGACGCATACCCTGTGCAGGACGATAGGAGTCGGTCATGCCGAAGGGGTTGTCGGCGCCCATCCACCCCCAGATCGGCTGTTGCAAACGATCCTGCTGCGAAGCATTCACGTAGCCGAAAGCGGGTGATCCCGGTCCGCCGTTGAGATACTTGTACGTGCAGCCGACTGCGAGGTCCACGTCCCAGGCGTCCAGTTCCAAGGGCACGGAACCAACAGAGTGGCAGAGGTCCCAGAGCATGAGGGCACCGGCTTGATGCACCTTGGCGGTGATACCCTTGGCGTCCGCCAGGAACCCTGAACGGTACGCAACATGGCTGAGAACGACGACGGCGGTCCGCTCGCCGAGCAGTCCGTCCAGGTCGGCTTCGCGTACACCGCTGGCAGGGTTGGCGGCGATCCACCTGATGCTGGCCCCGCGCTCCTTGGCGATGCCCTCGATGATAAAGCGGTCCGTGGGGAAGTTGTCGCGGTCGATGATGATTTCGTCCCGGCCCGGCTGGGCGTCCACGGCTGCGCGGATCATCTTGTAGAGCATCACGGAAGTGGAGTCGCCAACGGTGGTTTGGCCAGGGGCTGCGCCGAGGGCCACTTCGCCGATGCGGTCGCCCACAGCCGTGGGCTCGTCCATCCACTGCTCGTCCCAGCCGCGGATAAGGCGGCTGCCCCAAGCGTCATGAACGAACGAAGCGAGATTTCCGGCCGTTGCCTTCAGCGGGCGCCCCAATGAGTTGCCGTCCAAATAGGAGGTGAGTTGGTCGGCGTCGGGCGCATAGAAGGCGTCACGCTGGGCGGCGAGCGGATCGGCGGCATCCAGTGCGGCCGACGTTGGCCGCTGGGTTTCCTGTGCGGTGGTCATGGTTCCTCCTGGGAGAGTGTGGTTCAGGGGTGGTTGCTTAGTTACCGATCTCGGTGCGAACGGCGTAGAGCTCAGGGAAGAACGTCAGGTCCAGGGCGCGCTTGAGGAAGTCGACGCCGGATGAGCCGCCGGTTCCCACTTTGAAGCCGATGGTGCGTTGGACGGTCCGGAGGTGGCGGAACCGCCACGCCTGGAAGTTGTCCTCGATATCCACCAGGTCCTCGCAGGCTTCGTAGAGACCCCACGGCGTATCGTCGGATTCGTAGATCTTCTGGAAGACCGGGACGAGGTCCTTGCGGAACGTCCATGGCTCGCTCTTGTCACGCTCAAGGATGTCGGTGGGGATGTCGTAGCCGGCGCGTGCAAGGACGGCCAGGAACGCGTCGTACAGCGTGGGCTCCTCCAACAGCGTACTGAGCAGGGCGTGGGCCTCGGGCTCGCTTTCGAAGACGCGCAGCATGCCTCGGTTCTTATTCCCCAGGAGAAATTCGACACCGCGGTACTGGTACGACTGGAATCCGGAAGAGCTTCCCAGGAAGCCCCTGAACTGCGCGTATTCGCGGGGAGTGAGCGTTCCGAGGACGGACCATTGTTCGGTCATGGTGCGCTGGATGGCCTTGACACGGGCGATGCACTTAAGCGCCTTGCCCAGGTTGTCGGCGTCGAAAAGCCTACGGGCCTCCAGCAGTTCATGCAGGACCAGCTTGAGCCAGAGTTCGCTGGTCTGGTGCTGAATGATGAACAGCAGTTCGTCGTGGTGTTCCGGCTCGCTGAGCGGGTGTTGAGAGCTGAGCAGGTGGTCGAGGTCCAGATATCCGCCGTACGACATCGCGTGCCGGAAATCGGTGCGGACAGTGTCCTCAATCGGGCGGACGCTGTGGGCGGACTGGACTGCGGGCTTTTCCATATCCCGAGATTATCACTTCCATGACGAACGTCAAGAGATTGATTTGCCTCTCGATGTCACTCGGGTCCCGTAGTCTGATCCTCAACCGTTTGGGGAAGGGGGAGCGACCATGGATTCCGTCCGAGGCGCCGTGACGCCGGTGTCCATCTACTTGGATGTCGACGGCGTGGTGAACCCCTTCAGTCCGTTGGGAACCACCGACTGGGGTGGGGAATGGACCATTGCCGATGCTGGCATCCTGGAGGTTGCCTACGCGCCCGAGGCAGTGTCTGAGCTCAACGATCTTGCAGGCCATCCCGCAGCGCGCTTCGTCTGGCTCACAACGTGGGAGCGCCTCGCCCCTGAGTTTCTCTGCCCCGCCATCGGCCTGAAGGGCCAGGACTGGCCCGTACTGTCCAGCCAAGGCTGGGACGAGGGCCCTGAGTGGTGGAAACTGGTGGCCCTCCAAAAAGATGTGGCCGCCTCCGGCAGCGAGCGGATCGTCTGGCTCGACGACCAACTCCGCCACGAGTCCGACGCCCGCTCGTGGGCCGAGTACCAGCAAGACCGTGTGCTTTGCATCTCACCGGATCCCCGCAAGGGTCTGTCCCGTCGCGACCTCGCGGCGGTGCGGGCGTACCTGGGCTGAACCGGGGTCCCGGTACGTTTGTCCGCTCACGGGATGGCACGTAGGATTCTTAAGGTTTCAAGCCCGCCAGAGTGAATCCCGCAAGTCGAGTCAGTTGAACAATTGCTGAACTATGCTGTGGATGGCAGGTATGGGGAAGTGAAACTGCTGAACGTCGACGACTCTGCAGATTGGGCAACAGGTGGATATCACCTTCATGGTCGCGCTGGTAATAGCGTTGGCCCTATTCTTTGACTTCACCAACGGGTTTCACGACACAGCCAATGCGATGGCCACGCCTATCGCTACGGGGGCGATCAAGCCCAAGACGGCCGTCGCACTGGCCGCGGTGCTCAACCTCGTAGGTGCGTTCCTTTCCACGGAAGTGGCCAAGACCATCTCCGGTGGACTGATCCGGGAAGGTTCCGACGGCATCCACATCACGCCGGACATCATCTTTGCCGGCCTCATGGGGGCCGTGCTGTGGAACATGATCACCTGGCTCAAGGGACTGCCCTCCAGTTCCTCGCATGCCTTGTTCGGTGGCCTTATCGGCGCCGCAGTAGTCGGCATCGGCTTCCATTCCATCAACTTCGAGACCGTCCTGCAGAAAGTCATCCTGCCGGCGATCTTCGCGCCCCTCATTGCTGGCCTTGTGGCGTACATCTGTACACGCCTCGCCTACGCTCTGACGTCACGGCATGATCCCGAAACCGGCGACAAACTGACACAGAAGCGTGGCGGTTTCCGCACGGGGCAGATCTTCACCTCGAGCCTGGTGGCCCTGGCGCACGGCACCAACGATGCCCAGAAGACCATGGGCATCATCACCCTGGTCCTCATTGCAGGGGGCACCCAGGCGCCGGGCAGCGGCCCGCAGTTCTGGGTCATCGCGGCCTGTGCCTTTGCCATCGCCATTGGAACCTATGCCGGCGGATGGCGCATCATCCGCACCATGGGCTCCGGACTCACCGAAGTAAAGCCCGCACAGGGCTTCTCTGCTGAAACCAGCACCGCCTCGGCCATCCTGGCCTCGTCCCACTTGGGCTTTGCCCTGTCCACCACGCAGGTCGCCTCGGGCTCGGTCATCGGCTCCGGCCTCGGGCGCAAGGGAACGTCCGTCCGCTGGGGCACCGCCGGCAAGATTGCCTTGGGCTGGCTGTTTACACTCCCGGCCTCGGCAATTGTGGGCGCCCTCACCGCACTACTGGTGAGCATCGGCGTCGTAGGTGTTGTCATTGCAGCAGTGGTTGGCACAGCCGCGGTCCTGTTTATGTTCGTGGTTTCGCGCAGGTCCCACGTGGGCCACCACAACGCCGTCGAGGTCGAAGAAGCCGGCCATGCCGTGCGGTTCCGGAAGAAAAAGAAGTCTCGAAAGACCACCCAGAGCGAGGACGTGCAGCGATGAAATGGTTGGAATTGCTGCAGGTCGCCGGAGTGACCCTCCTGGCAGCCGTAACGCTGGTGGTCCTCTATTCCTTGGGTGTGCGGCTTACGGCCATCGCAGGTGACGCACGGCAAAAGTCGCCCGCCGTGGTGCGCTCCCTGGCCTACGTATGCTTCGCCTTCTGCGGCGCAGCCGTACTTTTCGGCATTTACCTGATTGTTCCGTACTTCGGAAAGTAGAAGTCTCTCTGGCAGTCAGATCCATTCGGGAGAATAATCAGCAGTGTAGTTATGCACATAACTGCGTGGTCGTGATCCGGCAGATGTGGGGCTGTCATGAAGTTCCAATCCCGAAGCCAGCTCATCGGACTGGCGCTGGTTCCGGTCCTGACGCTCGGCCTCTCCGCTTGCCTCCCACCTTCTTCCGACGGACTTTCTCCCAGCCCTGGCCCCGGATCGTCCACCACGGGAACGTCGGCGCGTCCGCAACCCACCGCCGTCGTACCGACGGCCGGCCAGCCCGCGGGTCCTGCAGGTCCTGGCGCGCCCCAGGCTGAGGCACCCGTAGTGCGCTGGGTTCCGGTGGGGCCGATCGGGCCCAACGACCCCACGTCGGGCCAGCGGTACCTCCTGCTGCAGCAGTTCCAGTGCGACGCCTTGTCCCAGAGCGTGGAGGGCGCCGATGACGCTGCCGTATGGGAGGCGGGCGCGGCCGTTTGCCGGGCGCTGCAAACGGGCAGTCAACAGGACTGGCAACGGGCGTCCATCGCTGTTGCCGCCACACCCAGGATTCCCCAAACTCAATGCCTTGAATTCAGGGTGGCCGCCACCGCAGCTTCGCTCGTGGCCCAACACCGCAGCAACCCAAGCGCCGCCTACCGGGTAGAGCCGGGACAGGGCGAGGCATGCCCGCGTCAGCTGCTGGGGCTGACGGTCGTCGACGAGGATTTGCGACCTGTTCCGGGAATGCCCCGGGCTTCCGGTCCCCGTACGGGCGGCACGATTGTTCGCCTGGATGGCTACTACGTGCGGGTGGGCGAGGTCCTGTTTGACGGCGTCCCCGCAGTCCCGGACATCGTTGGCGGGGGCGGCGACTACGAGACACTGTTCCTGCGTATGCCGCCGGCAGAAGGCAGGGAGACCATCCGGATCTCCATTACGGACACGGTGGACATCAGTGGGACTGTGACGTTCTTCTATGACGATTCCGGTGGGGCCGGCAGTTCACCAAGCCCATCGGAAACCGGGGGCAGCATCCCTTCCTCGGAGCCGCCGACCAGCAGCCCGGCGCCCACTGCTACGTCCAGTGGGACCTCCGCGACGGCTGCCCCGTGAGCGCTTCCCCCGAGCCTGATGAACAGAGCCTGATCAACGCCCGTTGGCAGAGGACCAAGGATGTGCTCTCCGTCGTCGGTCCGCCGTTGACTGTTGTTACGGCGCTTCTGGTGTACTTCGGCTGGGCCCGCACCGATGCCCAGGCAAAGGCCATGGGATTGGATGTGAGCCTCTTCGGGTACACGGTCCAGGACTTCATCCTCCGCAGTATCCAGTCCTTGTTCCAGCCGTTGGCCTGGCTGGTGGTGATCGGGCTGCTGTGGCTGATGCTTGACAGGGCCGTGTCACAGCTCCTCGAAGGCGGGCGGCATCGGGGTCTCATCCGCAGGACAGCGACAGTGGTGCTGGTTCTCGGTTTCGCCTACGCGGCCGTGATGTGGGTGGTGGTCGTGACGCAGCCGGAGCGGATTCTGCTGTATGCGCCCTTCCTCATCGCAGCGGGGCTCGTCGTAGGGGCCTGGGGCCTCAGTGTCCGACGCCGAGCTGTTTCGCCCGGCGATAAGCCGGTCCGGTCAAGGCCCCGCGCCCTTGAAACAGCGCTGGTGTTTGTCCTCGTCACGCTATTGCTGTTTTGGGGAACATCCGATTTTGCCCAGGCGCTGGGACGGGGAGCCGCCGTCGATTACCAGGAGAGATCCGGCCTGCTGCCCACGGCTGTTGTCTACAGCAAGGAGCGCCTGGCGGTCAGTGCCCCCAACGTCCATGAGGAGTCGACCGGCACCGAAGCGGCTCCGCTGTACCGCTACACGGGTCTCCGGCTATTGGTTGTCAGCGGCGGCAGGATTTTTTTGCTGAACGATGGGTGGAGCCTGGCCCAGGGGCGTGTGGTGGTCCTTCCGGACAACGGCACCGTCCGCGTGGAGTATGGGAACCCCACCGCCGACTGATTAGTCTGGGTCCATGGGGACTTTCCAATACTACGTAGCTTCCACCATTGACGGCTTCATCGCATCACCGGACGACGACCTTGGCTGGCTGTTGCAGTTCGACAAGGTGGATGGGGTCAGCCAGAGCATCGAATCCTTCATGGCCGAGGTCGGGTGCATCGCCATGGGCGGCGATACCTATCGGTGGCTCATGGAACACGAGCCTGGCAAGTGGCCCTATCCGGGTACGCCTTGCTGGGTCTTCACCCATCACGAATACTCCGCGCCGGCCGGCTCGGACATCACCTTTGTTCGGGGCGACGTCCGCGAGTTCGCGCCGGACCTGCTCAAGGACGCAGGAGACAAGAATGTCTGGCTGGTGGGCGGAGGCGACCTCGTGGCCCAATTCGCCAATGCGGGACTGCTCCACGAAATGATCGTCACCATCATCCCGGTGGTGTTGGGAGCCGGTAAGCGGCTTTTGCCGCTGGACGGCCCGACGGCGCCACTTGAGCTGGTCTCGTCCAAGATCCTGGGTGGGGCCGCCGCAGAGCTGCACTACCGGCTGCCGCAACGGCCACACTAGTCGCCCGGCGCCGGGACCTGCCGGGGACTCAGTGGCGGTTGTCCCGGATCATGTTGGTGATCCGGGCAGTTGAGAGCCGTCGGCCTTTCTCATCGGTGATGACGATTTCGTGCGTGGCCAGGGTTCCACCGAGGTGGATGGCGGTGCACGTGCCCGTCACGGTGCCGCTGGCAACCGAGCGGTGGTGCGTAGCGCCCACCTCGATGCCCACGGCGTGACGATCCTTCCCGGCGTGCAGCGAAGCAGCAAACGATCCCAGTGTCTCCGCGAGGACCACGTGTGCTCCGCCGTGCAGAATCCCTGCCACTTGGGTGTTCCCCTCCACCGGCATGGTGGCCACCATGCGCTCGGCACCCATCTCCGTAAAGCGGATCCCCATCTTCACCACAAGGTCACCGACGCCGTGCGCTGAGAGCCAATCGTGGAATTCTTCCGGCACACCTGCCTCGTTGAGCTGGTCGACAAACCGGTTCGGCGTGAAATTGTCCATCATGCCAACTAGGCTGGCACCTGTGAGTGAAACAACCAAACCGGACCAGGTTCCAACGGCCCAAGCTGCTGCCATCGCTACAGCACCCACCCCCTCTGCCACGGCATCCACCAGCACTACGGGGGAGGGTCGGCCCAGGCTGCTGGTCCTGGACGGCCACTCCATGGCGTTCCGGGCTTTCTACGCCCTTCCAGCCGAAAATTTCTCCACGGCCAGGGGCCAGTACACCAACGCCGTCCACGGCTTCACCTCCATGCTGATCAACCTGATCAAGGACCAGAAGCCCACTCATATCGCCGTGGCCTTCGACGTCTCTGACGACACCACATTCCGCAAAGCCGAATACAGCGAGTACAAGGGCGGCCGCAACGCGACCCCGGCGGAATTCGCAGGCCAGATCGGGCTGATTGCAAGGGTGATGGAGGCCTGGGGCATCAGGACCATCGCCATGCCCGGATACGAAGCGGACGACGTCCTGGCAACCCTGGCCGCACAGGCTGACGCTGCCGGTTTCGAGGTGTTGCTGGTCTCCGGCGACAGGGACGCTTTCCAGCTCATCAACGACAACGTCTTTGTGCTGTACCCCAAGCAGGGGGTCAGTAACATCCCCAAAATGGACGCCGCAGCCATTGAAGAGAAGTACTTCGTCAAACCCGGTTTGTACTCGGATCTCGCCGCCCTTGTTGGCGAAACCGCGGACAACTTGCCCGGAGTACCGGGCGTTGGCCCCAAGACCGCTGCAAAGTGGATCAACCTCTATGGCGGCCTGGAAGGAATCCTGGAAAACCTCGATGCCATCGGCGGCAAAGTGGGCGGAGCGCTCAAGGAAAACCTCGAGAACGTCAAGCGCAACCGCAGGCTCAACCAGCTGCTGACCGATCTGGACCTGCCAATCACGCTGGCGGACCTGCACGAGCCGCGTCCGGACCGCCAGGCGATCGAGGACCTCTTTGAAGAACTCGAATTCCGCACGCTCCGCACCCGGCTCTTCGACCTCTACGGCGACGACACCGCGGGAGCCGCGCCGGACACCATCGAGGCCCCTGAATTTTCCGTGCTCACTGACGCAGCCGGGCTCGAGGCATTCTTCGCCGCAGGTTCAGGTGTGCGTTCGGCATTGGCCGTCCAGCTCGTCCCGGGCCGGATCGGTGACGATGCCAGTGCCCTGGCTGTTGTCCGGAGCAACGGAGCGGCCTACATCGAGCTCGCAGGCTTGGACGCTGCGGCTGAAGCGGTCCTCGCGCGCTGGCTGCAGGACCCCGAGGAAGCCAAGGTCCTCCACGAGTTCAAATCGGCGCTCAAGGCCCTGCACAATCGGGGCCTGGGGCTCGAAGGCGTGGTGGATGACACGTCCATTTCCGGCTACTTGATCCAACCGGACCGCCGCAGCTATGACCTGGCCGAACTCGCACAGGTTCACCTGAAGATCTCACTGGCTGCCGCTGCAGCACAGTCGGGCCAGCTTGAGCTCGACCTTTCGGGTGATACTGATCAGGTTGCGGCTACATCGCTGGTCCAGCATGCCGCCGTCGTGCACGCCCTCAGCAAGCACTTCGAAACGGAACTAGCCGAAATCAAGGCTGACGCCCTGCTGACAACGTTGGAACTGCCGGTGGCACGCGTCCTGGCGCAGATGGAACTTACCGGTATTTTCGTTTCCACGGACCGCATGGACGAGCAACTCGCAGACCTCACCAAGGTGATCCAGAATGCCCAGGAACAAGCGTTTGCGGCAATCGGGCATGAAGTGAACCTTGGATCCCCCAAGCAACTGCAGACAGTCCTCTTCGAGGAACTTGGCCTGCCCAAGACCAAGAAGATCAAGTCCGGCTACACCACCGACGCGGCTTCCTTGAAGGGGCTGTTGGAAAAGACCGGTCACGAATTCCTGGTCCAGCTCATGGCGCACCGTGAGTCCTCCAAGCTGGCCCAGATGGTGGAGACCCTCAAGAAATCCGTGGCTGACGACGCCCGTATCCACACTACGTACGCGCAGAACATCGCAGCCACCGGCCGTATCTCGTCCAACAACCCCAATCTTCAGAACATCCCGGTCCGCAGCGAGGAGGGCCGGCGCGTCCGTGGAATCTTCGTGGTCAGTGAAGGCTACGAATGCCTCCTGTCCGCCGACTACTCACAGATCGAAATGCGCATCATGGCGCACCTTTCGGGAGATGAGGCCCTGATCCAGGCTTACCGCGACGGGGAGGACCTGCACCGCTTCGTTGGGTCGCGGATCTTCAACGTTGAACCAGCCGAGGTCACCAGCGCCATGCGCTCCAAGGTAAAGGCCATGTCCTATGGCTTGGCCTACGGCCTAACGTCTTTCGGCTTGTCCAAGCAGTTGGAAATCTCCGTGGATGAAGCGCGGACACTCATGAAGGACTACTTCGACCGCTTCGGGGGTGTACGTGATTACCTGCGGGGAGTTGTGGACCAAGCCAGGACCGACGGTTACACAGCCACCATCGAAGGCCGCCGCCGTTATCTCCCGGACCTGACCAGCACCAACCGACAAGCCCGAGAGGCAGCAGAGCGGATTGCGCTGAACTCACCCATCCAGGGCTCAGCAGCGGACCTCATCAAACGCGCCATGCTGGGAGTTTCTGCAGAGCTTGCAAGCCAGGGCCTGAAGTCCCGCATGCTGCTGCAGGTCCACGACGAACTCGTCCTGGAAGTTGCGCCCGGGGAACGCGAAGCAGTGGAGAAGCTGGTGATCGAACAGATGGGCTCGGCCGCCGAATTGTCAGTGCCCCTCGACGTCCAGATCGGCGTCGGGTCAAGCTGGTACGAGGCCGGACATTAGTCCAGGCACGGATTCAAAGGACCGCCGGAGGGCGCGCCGCCGAGATGGTGGCGCGCCCTCCGGCGTCTGGCTAGGCTCGAGGGCGTGGCTGATCCCAATGAACGAAACCTTGAAAAATACTCCGTCCAGCGTTTCCCTGCCGTAGCCGATTCCACCGCCGCAGATTACAACCGGTGCACCACATGGGTGCAGGCGGTGTCACACGGGTTCCACCAGCAACGGCGCGATGACGAATACCTGGCCAAGACGTTGAAGGCTTACCAAACAGATCAACGCGAGCTGACAGGTGTTTACGTCAACGGCGGCGTGCCCGACCATTCGCTGGCGGCCGACGTGCCCGTGGCTACGTACGCCACCATGCGCAAGGCCTTGAACGTTGGCTTTGGCCGCCAGCTGGAGTCGAATCTGGTCACGGCTGTGACCGTCCGTGGTACCCACCGCCGGAACGGAATCCTTCGCGGCATGATCACCGCAGATCTGGAAGCTGCCAAGGATGATGGACTGGCCATGGCGGCCCTCACGGCCTCCGAGGGTTCCATCTACGGCCGCTTCGGCTTCGGGGTGGCTACATTCGAGCGGAGCATCAAGGTTGATACCGGTCCACGCTTCCGCCTCAGGGGAGTGCCTGAAGGCACTGTGGAAGTCGCCGATCCCTCTGAGCTGTTGACGGTGGCGCCACAGGTATTTGAACGGGTCCAGCGGCTTTCACCCGGTTCCATTGACCGGCAGGAGTACTACCGCCTGGTGGCCTCCGGTTCCATAGGCCACGACGGCAAGCCGGACACCAGCGTCCGCTGCGCCCTGCACTACGACCTGTCCGGAACGTTGGATGGCTATGTTTCCTACCGTTTCAAGGGCTGGGACCACAAGCCATACACCATGGAAATCGTGGACCTCGTGGCCGCAACGAACGCAGGCTATCTTGACCTTTGGCGCTTCCTGGGCAGCATCGACCTTATTGACGAAGTGACCTGGGCTGAGGCCCCCGTGGACGACCCCCTCGTGTGGGCACTCGAGGATCCAAGGTGTATTGATGCCTCTGAGATCCGCGACATGCTGTGGCTCCGGATCCTGGATACCGCCGCCGCCCTGCAAGCACGCAGCTTCCCCGTTGCTGGAAAACTGGTGCTTGAGGTCACGGATTCCTTGGGTTTGGCCGGAGGCACCTGGGTTCTGGAGTCCGACGGCGGTGCTGCCGCCGTCGTCAATAACGCGTCGGGTGCGACGCCAGACCTCAGCATGGACGTTGCGGATCTCGCGTCCATCTACCTGGGTGCGGTGTCTCCGGTGACGTTGACCGCAGCCGGACGCATCCGGGAGATGACGCCGGGCGCTGCACTCAAGGCCCAGCAGTTCTTTACGGTGGAACGTTCCGCGCACTGCCTGACCCATTTCTAGACCACTCCACAACACCACAACCACAAACACATAGTCACAACCAGATAGGACATCCATGGGGGATTCCAAGCGGCGGCCATTGGCCGGCCGGCGATCAGTTCTGCTTGGAATGGCCGGCTTGATGTCGGCGGCCCTGGCGGCGTGCGCGGACAGCGGGCAGGGCAACCGGCCGGAGATGTCGGGGGAGCAATCGGGGGCACCGCGAACAGGCCCGGCAACCCCGCCGCCGTCCATTGCCGCCATATCCAGCGAACAGGCGGCCGCTGCCTTGGCTCCTGCCACTGCGTCCGCACCGCCTCCCGCGCCTGACAAGCAGCAGGTCCTCGCCGAGTTCGCAGGGAGGTATCCCAAGGAGTGGGGGCTCCACATTACGGGCGTTGTGAACAGGTCAACATCCCACAAAGTGGCGCTGACCTTTGATGCCTGCGGCGGTCCGGGCGGGACAGGCTGCGATCACAGGCTCCTCCAGACCCTTCGGAAGCTCAGCGTCCCGGCCACCTTGTTCATCAACAGCCGGTGGATCCAGGCCAACCCGTCCCTCTCGGTGGAGCTGGCCGCCGACCCGCTGTTCGAACTGGCCAACCATGGAACCGCGCACCTCCCGTTGTCGGTCTCCGGGAAGTCCGCCTACGGGATCGCAGGGACAGCCAATGCGGCCGCGGCGTACGACGAACTCATGGGCAACCAGGCCATCATGCAGCAACTGACAGGAACGCCTCCGCGCTTCTTCCGGCCCGGGACTGCGTTCTACGACGACGTCGCAGTGGAGATGACGCGGAGGCTTGGCATGTTGCCGGTCAACTTTTCGGTCAACGGCGACGGCGGCGCCACCTATCCGGCGGCCACGGTCGCCACCGAAGTGGGGCGGGCGGGAGCTGGCGACATCGTGATTTCACACTTCAACAGGCCGGCATCCGGAACCGCGGAAGGCTATGCGCTGGCCCTGCCACGACTCTTGGACCTCGGGGTGCCGTTCGGACGTCTAGGCGACATCCTGGCGCCGTAACACTCCTTTTGACCCTGCTTTGCCAATGCGACTAGAATAAACGGGCGTGTACTACGTGCATGCATCCATTTTGTACTAATCCACAAATCAGGATGACCCGGCGATTTGCCGTGTTCTGCCGTCCGGACCCGGGCGGCAGCGGTTTGCCTGACCGACTATCTATCCACAACGGAGCCCCTACTACATGACCATCACCTCCACCGAGAAGCCCGGTACCCCCGTAGTCGCCATTAACGACATCGGTACCGCTGAGGACTTCCTCGCAGCTGTCGACGCCACCATCAAGTACTTCAACGACGGAGACCTCGTCGAAGGTACCGTCGTCAAGGTCGACCGCGACGAAGTTCTGCTCGACATCGGTTACAAGACCGAAGGTGTCATCCCTTCCCGCGAGCTTTCCATCAAGCACGATGTTGATCCCGGTGACGTCGTCGCCGTTGGCGATCAGGTCGAAGCTTTGGTTCTCACCAAGGAAGACAAAGAAGGCCGTCTGATCCTCTCCAAGAAGCGTGCTCAGTACGAGCGCGCCTGGGGCGACATCGAGAAGGTCAAGGAAGAAGACGGCGTCGTTACCGGTACCGTCATCGAGGTTGTCAAGGGTGGCCTCATCCTGGACATCGGCCTGCGCGGCTTCCTGCCCGCATCGCTCGTGGAGATGCGTCGTGTCCGCGACCTCGCTCCGTACATCGGTCAGCAGATCGAAGCCAAGATCATCGAGCTGGACAAGAACCGCAACAACGTTGTGCTGTCCCGCCGTGCATGGCTCGAGCAGACCCAGTCCGAGGTTCGCTCCACGTTCCTCAACAAGCTGGAAAAGGGCCAGGTTCGTCCGGGCGTTGTTTCCTCCATCGTCAACTTCGGTGCCTTCGTGGACCTGGGCGGCGTAGACGGCCTCGTTCACGTTTCCGAGCTGTCTTGGAAGCACATCGACCACCCGTCCGAGGTTGTCGAGGTTGGCCAGGAAGTCACCGTCGAGGTCCTCGAGGTGGATCTGGACCGCGAGCGTGTCTCCCTGTCGCTCAAGGCTACGCAGGAAGATCCGTGGCAGACCTTCGCCCGCACCCACGCCCTCGGCCAGGTTGTTCCGGGTAAGGTCACCAAGCTGGTTCCGTTCGGTGCGTTCGTTCGCGTCGAAGACGGCATCGAAGGCCTCGTTCACATCTCCGAGCTGGCTGTCCGCCACGTTGAGCTCGCCGAGCAGGTTGTCTCCGTTGGCGACGAACTGTTCGTCAAGGTCATCGACATCGACCTCGAGCGTCGCCGTATCTCCCTCTCCCTCAAGCAGGCTAACGAGGGCGTTGACGCTGACAGCACCGAGTTCGATCCCGCTCTGTACGGCATGGCCGCTGAGTACGACGAAGAGGGCAACTACAAGTACCCTGAGGGCTTCGACCCCGAGTCGAACGAATGGCTCGAAGGCTACGAGACGCAGCGCGCCGCTTGGGAGCAGCAGTACGCTGACGCCCAGACCCGCTGGGAAGCCCACAAGAAGCAGGTTGCCCAGCACGCTGCCGACGACGCTGCAGCTGCAACGTCCGGTGAGAGCGATTCCGGCACCACGAGCTACTCCTCGGAGCCGGCTGCTGCTGAGTCCAACGCCGGCACCCTGGCGTCCGACGAAGCACTCGCCGCACTGCGTGAGAAGCTGACCGGCAACTAATTCCGCCGCCCTCACGGGATGTGCTGAATAGCCAAAGAAGGACCCCTGCCTCCGGGCGGGGGTCCTTCTGCGTTGTAACGCATGCTGTCAGCTGGAGACGTCGATCCACTCGGTTCTTTCGGGGCGCAACTCCGCATTGCCGGCGGTCAACGAAGCTACCCGTGCCCGGGCTTCGGCGATGGCTTCCGGCTGGTCCCGCAGCGCCACGCGCAGAATGGCGTGCCGGGCCTCATATGCAGTCTCCGCCATGACGTATCCGGCACCCCGCAGTTCATTTTCCAGGCGGCCGGCGTCGGCGTGGGGGACCTCAACAGCGCACAGCCGCAGGCGGCGCCTGTGGACCAACGGTGCCAGGTTCAAGGCAGTGGAGACCGATTCGGAGTAGGCGCGTACCAGCCCGCCGGCGCCCAGGAGGATCCCACCGAAGTAGCGGACGACGACGGCACTGACGTCGCTGAGGTCGGTCGCCCCAGGCGCTGTTTCGCGTTTGATGAGGGCTTCCAGCATGGGGATGCCCGCCGTGCCGGACGGTTCGCCGTCATCACTGGAGCGTTGGATCATGCGGTCCGGTCCTATGACGAACGCCGAGCAATGGTGGCGGGCATCGTGGAATTCACGTCGCAGGTCAGCCACCAGGGAACGAGCGGTTTCTTCGTCCGGTGAGCGCCGGAGAACGGTAATGAAACGGGACCGGCGGATTTCCAGTTCGTGGCGAAAGTCAGGACCTGCCGTCAGCGTCGTGTAGTTGGTCGCACGGCTGTCTTCCTCAAATTCCACCGCTTCAGTCTAGTGTTGAGGAGTGCTGAAAATCGGACTGACGGGCGGCATCGCCTCGGGGAAATCACTGGTGGCCTCCAGGTTGCAGGAACTGGGTGCACTCCTTATCGATGCGGACCTTATCGCACGGCAGGTGGTAGAGCCTGGAACTGCAGGACTGGATCGTATTGTCGAGGCGTTCGGTCGCGGCATTCTGGATGAGGAGGACCGGCTGGACCGGCCCAAACTCGGCTCCATTGTTTTTCACGACCCTTCCCAACGCGAAGTGCTCAACGGCATCGTTCATCCCTTGGTTCGCGAGGCTGCGGCCGCAATGATGGCCGGCGCCGCCGCGGGCGACATCGTGGTGCAGGACATCCCCCTCCTGGTTGAGACCGGGCAGGGCAGCAAGTTCCACCTCGTGGTGGTGGTTGATGCACCCGACGACCTTCGCGTCCAGCGGATGGTGGAACTCCGCGGGATGGCGCCCGAGGATGCTCGTTCCCGCATGGCAGCGCAAGCCACACGTAAGGACCGGAACGCCGCTGCCGACGTTATCCTGGACAACGCAGCAACCCGCGAAGAGTTGCTCGCCACCGTCGACGGCCTCTGGGAACAACGCCTGGTGCCCTTTGCTGAGAACATCAAACGTGGTGTCCGGGCAGTTCGAAGCGACGGCCCTGTCATGGCCTCATCGAAGGAGCACTGGGGATCCCAGGCCGCACGCCTCGCGGAGCGCCTTATGGCAGCAGCGCCCGAAGAGATTATGGCGGTGGACCACATAGGGTCCACTTCGGTGCCGGGGTTGGCCGCGAAGGACGTTCTTGACCTCCAAGTGGCCGTGGCGGACCTTGACACAGCGGACCGAATTGCGCCGCGGCTGGCAGCCGCCGGGTTCCCTGCAGTGCCCCATGTCCGTCAGGACACGCCGAAACCCTCGCACCCCGAGCCTGAAGGCTGGCAGAAGCGATTCCATGCCAATGCCGATCCTGGCCGGCCGGTCAACCTGCACGTACGGGTGGCGGGCTCACCGGGATGGCACTATGCGTTGTTGTTCCGCGACTGGTTGCGGGCAGAGCCGTCAGCGGTCGCGCTGTACGAGAGCCACAAACGCGAACTCGCGGGCCGGTATGCGGAGGACCGGGATACCGCCGCCTACGCCGATGCCAAGGAGCCGTGGTTCACGGACATCGCGTGGCCCCTCATGGAAGAGTGGGCCAACCGCACTGGTTGGAGGCCGCCGTCGTATTCCTCTTCTGCTGTCCGCAAACGCGGACAGTAGCTGTCCTGGGGCAGGGGTAGATTGGTTTCATGAGCCTTGCCCAGGAAATCAACCGTGTCGTCGCGCCTTTTGAAGTGGTCAGTGAATACAAACCTGCCGGCGACCAACCCACCGCCATCGCCGAACTGACTGAACGCATCAATAACGGCGAGAAGGATGTTGTGCTCCTGGGCGCCACGGGTACGGGCAAGAGTGCCACCACGGCGTGGCTCATCGAGCAGGTTCAGCGGCCCACCTTGGTGATGGTCCAGAACAAGACCCTCGCCGCGCAGTTGGCCAATGAATTCAGGGAGCTCCTGCCGAACAACGCAGTGGAATACTTCGTTTCCTACTACGACTACTACCAGCCTGAGGCCTATGTCGCCCAGACGGACACCTTCATCGAGAAGGATTCCTCCATCAACGAGGAAGTCGAACGGCTCCGCCACTCCGCCACCAACGCCTTGCTCACCAGACGCGATGTCATCGTGGTGGCCACCGTGTCGTGCATCTATGGCCTTGGTACCCCGGAAGAGTACATCGCCGGAATGGTCACCCTGCGGAAGGGCGCGGAGATGAACCGCGACCACTTGCTGCGGAAGTTCGTTTCCATGCAGTACGCCCGCAACGACATGGACTTCCACCGTGGCACCTTCCGGGTTCGCGGTGACACTGTTGAAATCATCCCCATGTACGAGGAACTCGCCATCAGGATAGAGTTCTTCGGCGATGAGATCGAGAACATCCAGACCCTCCATCCACTGACCGGCGAGGTGCTTCGCGACGAAGAAGAGATGTATGTTTTCCCCGCCTCGCACTATGTGGCTGGTCCTGAGCGCATGGCGCGCGCCATCAAGCGGATCGAAGACGAACTCGCCGACCGCCTGAAGGTCCTGGAAAGCCAGAACAAACTGGTGGAAGCCCAGCGACTCCGTATGCGTACCACTTATGATCTCGAAATGATGCAGCAGATGGGCTTCTGCAACGGCATCGAAAACTACTCCGTGCACATTGACGGCCGTGAGCCCGGAACGGCACCCCACTGCCTGATCGACTATTTCCCCGACGACTTCCTACTGGTGGTGGATGAGTCGCATGTCACCATTCCACAAATCGGCGCCATGTACGAAGGCGACATGTCCCGCAAGCGGAACCTCGTGGACTTCGGCTTCCGGTTGCCGTCAGCCATGGACAACCGGCCCTTGAAGTGGGACGAATTCCTGGAGCGGATCGGCCAGACAGTCTACCTGTCCGCAACTCCTGGCAAGTATGAGCTTGGCAAGGCAGACGGCTACGTTCAGCAGATCATCCGTCCCACCGGGCTGATCGATCCCGAGGTTGTGGTCAAGCCCACCAAGGGCCAGATCGACGACCTGTTGGGGGAGATCAGGACCCGTACGGAGAAAAACGAGCGCGTCCTCGTGACGACGCTGACCAAGCGGATGGCGGAAGATCTCACCGACTACCTGGTGGGTCACGGCGTCAAGGTGGAATACCTCCACTCCGACGTCGACACCCTGCGTCGCGTCGAACTGCTGCGGGAACTCCGCATGGGCGTCTTCGATGTCCTCGTGGGCATTAACCTGCTCAGGGAAGGCTTGGACCTGCCGGAGGTCTCCTTGGTAAGCATCCTGGACGCGGATAAGGAAGGCTTCCTGCGGTCCTCCACCTCCCTGATCCAGACCATCGGACGTGCAGCCCGTAACGTTTCGGGCCAGGTGCACATGTACGCAGACCGCATTACGGATTCCATGGCTCACGCCATTGAAGAGACCAATCGCCGCCGCGCCATCCAGGTCCAGTACAACACCGACCATGGCATCGACCCCCAGCCGCTGCGGAAGAAAATCGCCGATATCACCGATCAGCTGGCCAAGGAAGACGCCGATACCCAGGAGCTGCTCAACAACAACCGCCTGGCCAAGGGTGGCAAGCGTGGCAAGTCTGCTGCCAAGGGCGCGGCCACCGTACGGCAGGACGGCCTCGCTGCGGCGCCGGCCGAGGACCTCGTGGGCCTCATCGAGCAGCTCACGGAGCAAATGCATGGTGCAGCCGCTGAACTCCAGTTCGAAGTAGCAGCCCGCATTCGCGACGAAGTCAAGGAGTTGAAGCGCGAGTTACGGCAGATGCAATCCGCCGGGCACGCCTAAGGTAAGGTTGAGGTCACGTAGGGGAGTATCCCAAGCGCTACATCCGTCAGCACGCAAGGCACAGATGCCTCGCCGGATCTAGCGGGCCGCCATCATCTGCATTCACCGCACCCTGGCAGGCCGGAGAGACTTACACCGCTTTCCCGTACCCTGCGAAAGGCACCTTAATGCAGCTTCCCGTCTGGTTCGAGGTCGGCTCCTTTGTCGTCCTCGGAATCATCCTACTGATCGACCTCCTGTTGGTCGTCAAGCGTCCCCACGAACCTTCCATGAAGGAGGCCGGCCTCTGGGTTGGCTTCTATGTTGCCCTGGCGCTGGTCTTCGCCGTCGCCATGTTCTTCTTTGCCGGCGCTGAATACGGCGGACAGTTCGTCGCCGGTTGGGTTACTGAGTACAGCCTCAGTATCGACAACCTGTTTGTGTTCATCATCATCATGGCCCGCTTCTCCGTACCCCGTAAGTACCAGCAGGAAGTGCTGATGGTGGGCATCATCATCGCGCTGATCCTTCGGGGTATCTTCATCGCCCTTGGCGCCGTGGTCATCGAACAGTTCAGCTGGGTGTTCTACATCTTCGGCGCGTTCCTGCTCTGGACTGCTTGGAAGCAGGCCAAGGATTCCGGTGAGGATGAGGAAGAGGGCGCGGAAAACCCGCTCATTGCCCGCCTTCGTAAAGTCCTGCCGATGTCCGAGAAGTTTGACGGCAACAAGATCCGCACCGTAGTGGACGGCAAGAAGGTCTTCACCCCCATGCTGATTGTGTTCATTACGATCGGCCTCACCGACCTCTTGTTCGCAGTTGACTCCATCCCCGCCATCTTCGGGCTGACCCAAAGCGCGTTCATCGTTTTCACCGCCAACATCTTTGCGCTGATGGGCCTGCGCCAGCTGTACTTCCTGCTCGGTGGATTGATGACCCGCTTGGTCTACCTCAAGCATGCGTTGTCGGTCATCCTGGCGTTCATTGGCGTCAAACTGGTTCTTCACGCCATGCACGTCAACGAGCTTCCGTTCATCAACGGCGGCCACCACATTGAGTGGGCTCCGGAGATCCCCACCTACGTGTCCCTGGCAGTGATCGTAGGCACCATCATCGTGGCGGTTGTCGCCAGCCTCCTGAGCCCGGCTGCCCGCCAGGCCAAGCTGGATGCCCGTTTGGAAGAAGACGCGCAGAAGAGCATGAGCGAGGCAGAGTAACTGACGCAGAAAGTTGTAGTCTCGTGAAGTGACTACCACTTCAAGAACGGCGCTGGACCCCCAAAGGGTTCAGCGCCGTTCTGTTTTCCTGCTCAGTTCGGCCCAGCTCCTTAGCGGCGTTGGCAACGGCGCCACGCTCTCCATCGGGTCCTTGCTGGCCGTGGACTTATCAGGTTCCGAGGCCTGGGCGGGTTCCATCACCACCATCCTGACACTGGCCGCAGCGGTCTTCGCCCTTCCCTTGGCACGGTTGGCTGAGGTGCGTGGACGCCGTGTTGGGCTTGTTACTGGTCTGGTCGCCGCCATGATCGGAGCCCTTCTGATCATTGCTGCCGTGATGGCGCAATCCTTCCTCTTGCTATTGCTGGGAGCTGCATTCCTCGGGCTTGGCACCGCGGCGAATCTTCAGGCGAGATTCGCCGCCGTCGACCTCGCCGATCCTGAGCACCGCGGGAGGTCGCTGTCCACCGTTGTCTGGGCCATCACCATCGGCGCAGTGGCGGGGCCGAACTTGATTCAACCTGGCGCAGTGGTGGGCGCTGCCCTGGGGCTGCCACCCATTGCAGGGCCGTTCGTGTTTTCCGCGGCAGGGCTTTTCCTGGCGGCCGTCCTGCTGTTCGTCGGGCTAAGGCCAGACCCGTTGCTGCTGGCACGCCGCCTGGCGTCCACTGCCAAGGGTGCCAGCGACCCAGGCGAGCAGCCCGTCCGGGGCACCATCCGTTCCGGCCTGCGGGCGGTCCGCTCCTCGCCACTGGCGATCCTGGCCCTCGCGGCCGTGGTCGCTGCCCACGGTGTGATGGTGGCCGTGATGTCCATGACGCCACTGCACCTGCAACAGCTGGTGGGTGGATCCCACGAAGGCCACCATGGCGGAACCACCGACAGCACCGACGCGCTGGTGGTCATTGGACTCACCATCTCGCTTCACATTGCCGGCATGTTCGCGTTGTCTCCGGTGTGGGGCTGGCTGACGGACAAGGCCGGGCGCCTGCAGACCATAGCCATGGGACACGGGCTCCTCCTGGTAGCTGTCTTTATCGCCGGTTTCGGGCAGCGTGAACCTGTGCTGGTAACTGCTGGCCTGATCCTGCTCGGCCTGGGATGGTCGGCAGCAACCATTGCCGGTTCAACCTTGTTGGCCGAAAGCGTTGCTCCTGACCAGCGGGTGACAGTCCAAGGCGTCTCGGACACGTTAATGGGGGCCGCCGGAGCAGTCGGCGGCGCAACCTCCGGACTGCTTCTCGCATGGATCGGATACCAAGGACTCAACGTTGCTTCCAGTGTCATGGCGGCAGCGGTGCTCGCCCTGACAGCCCTGGTGGCAAGCCGCCCGAGGTCGCCTAACGCGGCGGAAGGGACCCCGGGCAAGCCACCAAACTAGCGTGCAGGGCGCACCATCGCGAAGAGTCGGCCGAAAATCCCCTCACCGTCCTCACCGATGCCGTCGTGATGGAAGTCGGACGTCACCCATGGTTGAAGCCCCCGCACAGCAGCGGCGGTTTCGAGGGAGAGGTCGTGGTCCACGTAGATGTCGTCCTTGTAGACGGCCGCGGCAACCGGAATCGTGTTGGCTGCCAGCCGTTCGGTGTCATACAGCGGCTTCCAGTCCTTCCTCGCAGCCAGCAACTCTGCCACCTCGCGCAGGGGAGCCAAGGATGGGTCCTGTTCGAAGTACCAGGGGTACACCATTTCCCCCGTCAGAAGGGGCTCCTCAGCCCCAGGCTTGAACTCCGGGTATTCCTCAAGCACACGCCAGGCTGCCCAGTTGGTCGCCTCGCCCTGACCGTAGATTGACTCGTGCAGGACCGCGTAGAGGGGATTGGCTGCCCTGCTCACCAGTGCCCGGACCTGCTCGAGGAACGCCTCGGACAACCGTTCTCCGGACGGAGTGTCGATGAAGGCATCCTCCAAAAGGTAGTGCAATGAGTCCACACGGGTGTTGCCACCCAGGAACGACCCCACCATCTGGAACCGTTCCGGTGTGAGCCGTTCACCGCTTGCCAGGAACTCCGCGTGTTTCTCCAAGTGGCGGGCTATCCGGGTGACCAGCTCCCTGTCTTCCGGGTACCACGAGAAGTACTCGGCGTTTCGGGCAGCCACACGGCGGAAAGTTGCGCGGTACACCCGCTCGGCGGAACCTTCGAGCGGTGCCAGGCCACCAGTGATCAGGACTTCCCGCAATCCTTCCGGTGCGAACGAAAGGTAGGTCAGCGCACAGAAGCCGCCGAAACTCTGCCCCAGAACCGTCCACGGTCCGGAGTCCAGGACGCCCCGGATGAATTCAGCGTCAGCCACGATCGAATCGGCGCGGAAGTGGGTCAAGTAGTCGGCCTGGGCGTTGGCGTCTCCTTGGAGTTCCAACGACTGCCGTTCAATAGGCGTGGACAGCCCGGTGCCACGCTGGTCAAGCATCAGGATACGAAAATCTTTTGCAGCCGCCTTCATCCACCCTGACAGCGACGTGACCCTGTTACCGCGACCGCCCGGACCACCCTGCAGGAACAGCAGCCACGGGAGCCTGCCGGCTTCCTCAGCCGTGTGTTCCGTGGAGGAGTACTCCCTGGCGAACACGGTGATCGTCTCAGGGGTGTCGCTGTCCACCTCGGGTGCATGCACCAAAGGAACTGTGAAGTAGTGCTCAGCAGTCCGGACGCCACGGAACTCGTGACGTGCCCGGATGCTGTGTACGTCGCCGGAAGTCACGTGTTCAGCCACGGGCAAGCGCTTCCTTCGAGGTGTCGGCGTTCGCTCCGAATGCTTCGAGCGCGTGGCCCGTCAATCGGAAGGTGGACCACTCCTCCATGGGGAAGGCCCCGAGGTTCTTGTAGAAGTTGATGGACGGTTCGTTCCAGTTCAGGACGCTCCACTCCACCCGGGCATAGCCACGTTCGACGGCGGTTTGGGCCAGGTGCTGCAACAGCGCCTTGCCGTGGCCCTCGCCTCGGGCGTCAGGAACCACATAGAGATCCTCCAGGTAGATGCCGTGGACTCCTTCCCACGTGGAGTAGTTCAGGAACCACAGCGCAAAACCCTGGACGGCCCCGGCGGCATTCTCAGCCATCGTGGCATGAACGCGGGGATTCTCGCCAAAGAGGACTTCCGTCAACAATTCCGGGGTGTTTTTGACAGCGTCCGGTTCCTTTTCGTAGATCGCAAGATCGTGGATCATACGCAGGATCGCAGGGACGTCTTCAGCGGTGGCGGGGCGGATTACACTCATGTCTTCGAGCTTACTAGGGGAGTCAGGCGCGCTGCCGCCAGGCGGGAACAGACGTTCCATACCGGACAGGCGGCTCCCTGTATCGGAATGGGACGCCATCAACCACGAATGGTGGCCCAACAAACCTGAGCTGGCCGTAGGGGCTGTCCATGTCAAGGTAGTCGGGCTCGGCAACCCAACTCGTGGAAGCGTCCGCAGGGCTCGACGGCAGCCCGAAGAGCTCCTCCGCCGTCCGAGCCAGGGAGAGCTTGGCTGAACCACCAGCTCCGGTCCTGAGGCGCTGGGCGAGCAGTGCCAGCACCGCTGCCGCCAGCCCGTACCCGGTGGCGTGGTCCAGGGCCTGGACGGGCAATGCGCCCGGCGTCCACCCGGCGTCGCCATGCTGTCCGTAGCGTTCGGCAATTCCGGAGGCAGCCTGGACAAGGCTGTCGAAACCGCGCCGACCTCTCCACGGTCCGATTCCTCCCCACGCCGTCAATGTGGCCACCACGAGGTCGGGCTTTCGTGCCAACAACGCCTCGGACCCAAAACCAAAACGGTCCAGACCGCCGTCGCGGTATCCCGTCACGACGACATCGGCGGAATCGACAAGGCAGGTGACGGCGGCCAACTCCACAGTGTCCTCCAGATTTGCAAGAGCACTCCGTTTGTCGAAGCCCCCATCCACAAATGCATCGGTCAGTTCCGGAATGCCTGGCGGGTCGACGCGCAGCACGTCCGCACCCAGAGCGCCGAGCAGGCGGGTGGCTGTTGGTCCGGCGATGACGCGCGTAAGGTCCAGGACCTTCAAACCGTCCAACGGCAGAAGCCGGTTCCCTCCCGGCGTCCACGGTGGGGCACCCGTCCCCGAGGACTGAACCTTGGAACGGTGGAAGCTGATCCAGGGGCCGGAGCTGGCCGCGGCATGCATGGCTGAGGACATCCATTCCGTTCGCCTGCGAACGGCGGCAGCGACACCTTGGTGCGAGACGATCGCCTCCTCGGCCTCCAACGACGTCATCGACAACAGGACGCGGTCAACATCGTGGGGCCCGGTTGCCGAAAGGGCCGCCATCAACCGGGCAGCGTGGTGAGGGTAATTGGCATGGAGGCGGATCCAGCCGTCCGAGGTACGCCGGAACCCCGACATGGCCGCAAAGCCTTCGGGCTTCTGCCCGGCGATCCTGAGGTACCCCAGGGAGTCGAAGGCTCCCGCCACCAACTCTGCCGCCGCTCCGTACGTACCGGCAGACCCTGTCAGGGCGTTGAGTGCCGTCGCTGCGGCCTGAACAGAACCAACCGCCAGCCCCTCAACATCCAGACCACCGCCCCACCACCGCCGCGGACCTGTACAGGACGCCCGCGGCACCTCGCGTACGGCTTCCAGTTGCCTCAGGCTGCCCGTAAGGTCGGGGATGGACTCCATGCGTACCAGCTACAGCCTGTTGACGTCGGTCACGCGGACCACGGCGGTGCCTGTCTCGTCAGAAGCTGCCA
This sequence comes from Paenarthrobacter nitroguajacolicus, assembly GCF_007786235.1. Lineage (GTDB taxonomy): Bacteria > Actinomycetota > Actinomycetes > Actinomycetales > Micrococcaceae > Arthrobacter > Arthrobacter nitroguajacolicus_A. Next base: position 172,165 of record NZ_VNFK01000002.1, read on the forward strand.
AATCAACGTCAGCCGAAATGCACCAGTCGTGGTTGCGGGCCGGGTCATCGAAGATTTGCCGGACTTTCCACACTCCGGCTTCCTCAGTGATGATGAGTAAGCCCGGCCCACGTGCATCCGGCCCGGTCCCAATGTCGTCGTGTTCGTCGAAGTAGTCGTCCAGGACCTCTTCCCAGCGGTCAGCATCCCAGCCGGCATCGGAGTCCAATTCGCCCAAGGCAGCTGAGTCCTCGTCCGCAAAGAGTTCAACGCGGCGGAACATCTCGTTCCTGACCATCACCCGGAAGGCCCGGATATTGGAGGTCAGCAGCGGCGGTGGGGGCGGTGGCGCATCATGCGGCGTCGGCGTCAATCCCGACGTGAGCTCTTCCCATTCGTCCAGCAAGCTGGAGTCCACTTGGCGCACCAGTTCGCCCAACCACGCAATGAGGTCTTCAAGATCCTCACGAAGCGAGTCCTGGGGAACGGTCTGGCGCAGGGCCCGGAAACCGTCAGCCAGGTAACGCAGGACGATACCTTCCGAGCGGGCGAGGCCGTAGAACTGCACGAACTCACCAAAATTCATGGCGCGCTCGTACATGTCACGGATGATCGATTTCGGTGCAAGCTCGAAGTCGCCCACCCACGGTGCCGCTTTGCGATAGACCTCAAAGGCTTCGCCCAGGATCTCCGCCAATGGCATCGGATAGGTGACTTCATCCAGCATGGCCATGCGTTGCTCATACTCGATGCCATCAGCCTTCATGGCGGCCACGGCCTCGCCGCGTGCCTTCTTCTGCTGGGCTGAGAGAATCTGGCGCGGCTTCTCCAGCGTCGATTCGATGACGGAGACCACGTCAAGGGCGTACGACGGCGACTCCGGATCGAGTAGTTCCAAGGCAGCAAGCGCGAAGGGGGAGAGGGGCTGGTTCAAGGCGAAGTTGGCCTGCAGGTGAACGGTCAGACGGACTGACCGTCCTTCTGCTTCCTGCTCCTCTTCCGGGATGCGCTCCACGACGCCCGCAGCCAGCAGTTCGCGGTAGATCCCCAGGGCTTTCTTCATGAGCCGCAACTGCGCAGGCCGGCTCTCATGGTTTTCGGTGAGCAAGCGACGGGTCGCCTGGAAGGGATCTCCCGGACGCTCCATGAGGTTGAGCAACATTGCGTGGGTCACCGTAAAGCTTGAGGTCAGTGGCTCAGGAACGGATTCAACCAGTCGATTGAACGTGGGTTCGCCCCAGGACACGAATCCCTCCGGCGGCTTCTTCTTGACCACCTGGCGCAGCTTCTTCTGGTCGTCGCCAAACTTGGCGGTGGCCTTTGCCATGGCTTTGGTGTTTTCCACCACATGGTCAGGAGCCTGGACCACCACCGTGCCGGCGGTGTCGTAGCCGGCACGGCCGGCACGTCCCGCAATCTGGTGGAACTCACGGGAGTTGAGCGCCCTGGTTCGGACGCCGTCGTATTTGCTCAAGGCCGTCAACAAAACGGTGCGGATGGGCACGTTGATGCCCACGCCCAAAGTGTCAGTGCCGCAAATGACCTTGAGGAGCCCTGCCTGGGCGAGCTGCTCCACCAAGCGGCGGTATTTGGGGAGCATACCGGCGTGGTGGACCCCGATCCCGTGGCGAACCAGCCGGTTGAGCGTCTTTCCGAAACCGGCGGCGAACCTGAAGCCGGCAATGAGCTCGGCGATCCGGTCCTTTTCATCGCGGCTGCACATGTTGATGCTCATGAGGTTCTGCGCGCGTTCAATGGCTTCAGCCTGGCTGAAGTGGACCACGTACACCGGAACCTGCTTGGTGGCGAGCAGTTCTTCCAACGTCTCGTGGACCGGGGTGAGGTGGTAGTAGTAATGCAGCGGAATGGGACGTTCGGCAGAACTCACCGTCGTGGTCGCCCGGCCCGTCAGCCCAGTCAACCCGGTTTCAAAACGGCTGACGTCGCCCAGCGTGGCGGACATCAGGAGGAACTGCGCTTGGGGCAGTTCCAGCAGGGGCACCTGCCAGGCCCAGCCGCGCTGGGGATCGGAGTAGAAATGGAACTCGTCCATGATCACCGAGCCCAGTTCCGCTGACGCTCCTTCGCGCAGCGCGATGTTGGCGAGGATCTCCGCCGTGCAGCAGATGATGGGGGCGTCCTGGTTCACACCGGAGTCACCGGTGATCATGCCCACGTTCTCGGCTCCGAAGATATCGCACAGCGCGAAGAACTTCTCCGAGACCAGCGCCTTGATCGGAGCCGTGTAGTAGCTCCGCTGACCTCGGGCCATGGCCTCAAAGTGGGCTGCGATGGCTACCAGTGATTTGCCCGAGCCCGTAGGGGTGGCAAGGATGACGTTGGCGCCGGCGGCGAGTTCCATGATCGCTTCGTCCTGCGCAGGGTACAGCTGCAGCCCGCGGCTCTCCGTCCACTCCACGAAGCGTGTGTAGATTGCGTCCGGGTCCAAGGGACCGGTAGCGGTGGAACCAGGGAGCTGCTCAAGAAGTTTCATTGGTTTCCAGCTTAGTGCCCGGACGGTTTAGGCTCGGCCCAGCAGTGGTGCCGGATGCGAGGAGGCTTTTGTGAAATGGGATCCGTCCAAGTATGTGGAGTTTGGCAATCATCGGGACCGCCCGTTCCATGATCTTGTCGCGAGGGTCCATTCCAGCGATCCGCGGCTCGTGGTGGATCTTGGCTGTGGCCCCGGAAACCTGACGGCCACGCTCACGGCCCGTTGGCCAGCAGCGCGGATTGTGGGCATCGACTCGTCGGAGGAAATGCTGCAGAAGGCCGAACGCCAGGCACTGCAGTCCAGCCAGTTGACTTTCGAGCAGGGGGACATCGCCGACTGGGCCCCTGACCCCGAAACTGACGTCGTTGTCACCAATGCCGCCCTCCAATGGGTTCCCGGCCATCGGGAAATGCTCAGCAACTGGCTCGCTGCCCTGAAACCCGGCGCCTGGTTTGCCATGCAGGTTCCGGGAAACTTCACGTCGCCGTCGCACACGCTGATGCGCGGACTCGCCGAATCTCCGCAGTGGCGGCCGCTGCTGGGCGGAGTGCTGCGGCACGACGGCGCGGTTGGCACTCCTGCGGAGTACCTGGGCATCATGCTCGACGCCGGATGCTCGGCTGACGCTTGGGAGACCACCTACCAGCAGGTCCTGGAAGGTGGGAATCCCGTTTTGGAATGGGTCCGCGGCACGGGGCTCAGACCGGTGCTGGCGGCCTTGTCCACGGCAGAAGCCGCCGACTTCGAACAGCAGTACTCCGCGCTGCTGCGGGAGGCCTACCCGGCGACGAGCCACGGAACGGTATTTCCGTTCCGTCGCATCTTCGCGGTCGCGCGAAAGAACGCATGAACCGGCGGTCTGCTGCCTTTTGCGTAGCAATCAGGTTCCGGCGGTGCGATGGCTTGTCCCATGCAGGCGTCGCTGGTCTAATTCTCGGCATGGACCAAGGACGCTTCAATCTTCAGCCGCACCGAGTGGTGCGGGCACACGGCCGGAGTTCCTCGTGACTCCCACCGGGGAGTTCCCGGGCGTCTGGCGCCCCAACACGGCCAGCGCTGTGGCGCTCTTTGAACAGCTGCGGCTGCGGATCATTGAGCTGGCGGACTCCGGCGTCCTCGCCGTCGGGGCTAAACTCCCGCCAGTGCGCAACCTGGCCGGGGTGCTCGACGTCGCTCCACACACTGTGGCCCGGGCGTACAAGGAGTTGGAAGCGGCAGGCGTCGTGGCCACCCGTGGGCGCAATGGAACGGTGGTGTGCGCACGGGATGACCGTTGGGGCGCGCTGGCTGATGTCGCTGCGCAGTATGCGGCCGCCGCGAAAGCTCAAGGGGCTTCCTTCGCCGAAGCAGTGCAGCTTCTTGCAGCTGCCTACGATGCCGATTGATACCGATCAGTAGCATGTGAGGCACGACATGGAAATTCGAAGAAGTTTTCGATTAGCATTGGTAAGTGCCCAAAGCCTTAGCTGAAGATACCGCCATCGATTCTCCCAAGAGCGTCTCCGTCGTTCCCGATACGAAGCCGAGCAAGCCAGACCTGTCGCGGCTTGTGGTGAAGGGTGCCCGGGAACACAACCTCCGCAACGTGGATCTCGACCTCCCGCGTGATGCCATGATCGTGTTCACGGGGCTCTCAGGTTCCGGTAAATCGTCCTTGGCCTTTGACACCATTTTTGCCGAAGGCCAGCGCCGGTACGTGGAGTCGCTGTCCGCGTACGCCCGCCAGTTCCTTGGCCAGGTGGATAAGCCCGACGTCGACTTCATCGAAGGCTTGTCGCCGGCAGTGTCCATCGACCAGAAGTCCACCAGCAAGAACCCCCGTTCCACGGTGGGCACCATCACTGAGATCTACGACTACATGCGTTTGCTGTGGGCCCGCGTAGGCCGCCCGCACTGCCCTGTCTGTGGCGAGCCCATTGCCCGGCAGACGCCGCAGCAGATCGTGGACCAGCTCCTGGAACTGGAGACAGGCACTCGTTTCCAGGTCCTCGCCCCGGTGGTTCGCGGGCGCAAGGGCGAATTCGTTGATCTCTTCAAAGAATTGACCGCGAAGGGCTATTCCCGTGCCCGGGTGGATGGGGAACTCGTTCAGCTGAGCGATCCTCCCAAGCTGGGAAAGCAGTTCAAGCACACCATCGAGGTCGTGGTGGACCGCCTGGTGGTGAAGGAAGATATCAGCCAGCGTCTTACGGACTCCGTGGAGACCGCCTTGGGCCTGGCTGAAGGGCGCGTGCTGGTTGAATTCGTGGACCTTGATGCCGAGGATCCCGCGCGTATCCGGGCCTTCTCCGAGAACCTGGCCTGCCCCAACGAGCACCCGCTGGCCATCGATGAAATCGAACCCCGCTCCTTCTCGTTCAACAACCCCTTCGGCGCCTGTTCCGCCTGCAGCGGCATCGGCACCAAGCTGGAAGTGGATGAGGAACTCATCGTTCCCAACCCGGAACTGTCCTTGGGCGAGGGTGCCATCGCCCCTTGGTCTTTGGGCACAGCGACTACTGAGTACTGGAACCGCCTCCTGGAGGGCCTGGCCCACGAGCTTGGCTTCTCCATGAAGACCTCGTGGGAAAAGCTTCCCAAGGACGTGCGGAACACCGTTCTTCACGGCAAGGACCACAAAGTGGTTGTCCAGTACAAGAACCGCTTCGGTCGTGAACGCAAGTACAGCACCGGCTTTGAAGGTGCCATTCAGTACGTCCATCGGAAGCACGGCGAAACCGACTCCGACTGGGCCCGCGACCGATACGAAGAGTACATGCGCCAGATCCCGTGCCCTGAGTGCAACGGTGCGCGCCTCAACCCCGCCTCCTTGTCCGTACTCATTAACGGAAAATCGATTGCCGCCGTTGCGGCCCTGCCGATGCGCGAGTGCGCAGAGTTCCTGGGCAGTTTGACCCTCACCAACAGGGAAGCCCAGATCGCCAACCAGGTGCTGAAGGAGATCCAGGCCCGCCTGACCTTCCTCCTGGATGTCGGCTTGGAATACCTCAACCTTGAGCGCCCCTCGGGTACTTTGTCCGGTGGTGAAGCCCAACGCATCCGTCTCGCCACTCAGATCGGTTCCGGCCTGGTGGGTGTCCTTTACGTTTTGGATGAGCCGTCCATCGGCCTTCACCAGCGCGACAACCGGCGACTCATCGAGACACTGACCCGCCTGCGCGACCTCGGCAATACCTTGATTGTGGTGGAACACGACGAAGACACCATTCATGAGGCCGACTGGGTAGTGGACATTGGACCAGGAGCCGGCGAGCACGGTGGACAGGTGGTGCACTCCGGTACCTATAAGGAACTCCTGGCGAACACCGACTCCCTGACCGGCGACTACCTGTCGGGACGTCGCAAGATCGACATCCCCGCCAAGCGCCGCAAGTACGACAAAAAGCGTGAGCTCAAGGTTGTCGGCGCACGGGAGAACAACCTCAACAACGTTGACGCGACGTTCCCGTTGGGACTCTTCACTGCAGTGACCGGCGTGAGCGGCTCGGGCAAGTCGACACTGGTGAACGAGATCCTTTACAAGGTCCTCGCCAATAAACTCAACGGCGCCAAGCAAGTGGCAGGACGCCACCGGACTGTTGCAGGACTGGAGCACCTGGACAAGGTGGTCCACGTGGACCAAAGCCCCATCGGGCGGACGCCCCGTTCCAACCCGGCAACCTACACAGGTGTGTTTGACAACATCCGCAAACTGTTCGCGGAGACCACCGAAGCCAAGGTTCGCGGATACCAGCCAGGACGGTTCTCGTTCAACGTCAAGGGCGGGCGCTGCGAAGCCTGCTCAGGCGACGGCACGCTGAAGATCGAGATGAACTTCCTGCCTGATGTCTACGTGCCCTGCGAGGTGTGCCACGGCGCCAGGTACAACCGGGAAACACTTGAGGTCCACTACAAGGGCAAGACCATTGCCGATGTCCTCAACATGCCCATCGAGGAAGGCGCCGAGTTCTTTGCCGCCTTCACCCCCATCGCACGGCATTTGAACACGCTGGTGGACGTTGGCCTTGGCTACGTTCGTCTGGGTCAGCCGGCCACCACCTTGTCAGGTGGCGAAGCCCAGAGAGTGAAGCTCGCGGCCGAGCTCCAGAAGCGCTCCAACGGGCGCAGCATTTACGTCCTGGACGAGCCCACCACCGGCCTGCACTTCGAGGACATCCGGAAGCTGCTCATGGTGCTGCAGGGCTTGGTGGACAAAGGCAACACCGTCATCACCATCGAGCACAACCTGGACGTCATCAAGTCCGCAGACTGGATTGTGGATTTGGGCCCGAATGGCGGTTCGGGTGGCGGAAAGATCGTGGCCACCGGCACACCGGAGCAAGTTGCCAAATCGACCGACAGCCACACAGCTACCTTCTTGGCAGAGATTCTGGGCTAGTACCTGACTGGCGGCCATGAGGCTGTCAAGGGAATATCTCTCCAACCCAGGAAGTATTCCGGTAGCGGCATGCGAGTTTCAGGCATGCCGCTACTCGTGAGAAACTAACCCGGTGACTCAAACAACGGTGCCCGTAATATTCGATCTGGACGGCACCCTTGTCGATCCCGCAGGTGGTATCACAGGAGGAATTTCGGCAGCGCTCCAGGAAATGGGCCTGCCCGTTCCCGAACAAGCCGTACTGAATTCCATGGTGGGGCCCAAGCTCAGCGACTCCCTCCTGCATTTGGCAAACGTCCCTGCGGAATTGGTGGATGAAACCATTGATCGCTATCGGCGCCATTACCGGGAATCCGGTATAGCCCAAAGTAAGCTTTACCCCGGAATATCCGACCTCCTTGAGTTCTTCGCCGAATCCGGCCGGCCAGTGGCAGTGGCTACCCAAAAACCGCAGTCGATTGCGCAGCTCGTGCTGGAGCACCACAACATTGCTGATTTCTTCGTCTCCATTCGTGGAGCGGCGGATGACGAGTCCGTGGGGGCGAATACCACGTCCGGCAAGGTGGAGATCGTTGGCGCTGCTTTGGCGGACCTCCATTCCCAGCCGGCGGTGATGGTGGGGGACAGGCACCAGGACGTCGCCGGCGCAATGGCCAACGGCTTGGACTGCATCGGCGTCACGTGGGGATTCGCCCCGGACGGCGAACTGGAAGAAGCCGGTGCGGTAGCCGTCGTGGGAACCGCGCTTGAACTCCGAAACAAAATTGAAGAACTTGACGCTGTCCGTGCGGCAGCCCTTAGCGAGGTACAAAACGATGGCAGTCTTTGATGCGATCCGGTGGACCACCCGCGGACTGATCTCCTCCACATGCCGGCCTACGGTCATTGGACTCGAAAACGTCCCCAAGGAGGGACCGTTCATCGTTGCTCCCAATCACCTTTCCTTCCTGGACAGTGTCATCGTCCAAGCCCTCATGCCCCGTCCTGTCGCTTTCTTCGCCAAGGCCGAATATTTCACCACCAAGGGCGTCAAAGGCGCTGTGATGAAGTCCTTCTTCGAGGCCGTAGGTTCCATCCCCGTTGAACGCGGCGAGCAGGCGGCAAGCGTACAAGCGCTCAAGACCCTCCTGGACATTCTCGAATCCGGAAAAGGCATCGGCATTTACCCTGAGGGAACCCGGTCCCGTGACGGCATCCTTTACCGTGGTCGGACCGGGGTGGGCTGGCTTGCCTTGACGACCGGAGCGCCGGTCATCCCCGTGGGCCTGATCGGTACGGAAAAGCTGCAGCCTGCGGATAAGAACGCCGTACGCCCGCAGCATTTCACCATGAAGGTCGGCGAGCCCCTGTACTTCGATAAAACGGGCCCTGACCACTCGTTGCCCGCACGCCGTGAAGTGACTGACAAGATCATGGACGCCATTGCCCTCCTCAGCGGACAGGAACGCTCCACGAGTTACAACCAGAGCAAGTCGGTGGACTAGGGCCAGCAGCGCGTCCGAACGGTTGTCAATGGCTGTCGGTCCTGTTCACTAGACTGGAATCGTGGCAGATCCAGCAAGTTACCGGCCCCAAACGGGTGAAATTCCCACCACCCCGGGCGTCTATCGATTCCGCGACCCCCATGGCCGGGTCATCTATGTGGGCAAGGCAAAGAACCTCCGGTCCAGGCTGAACTCCTACTTCGCCAACCCTGCGGGGCTGCTCCCGAAAACCCACGCAATGGTCCACGCGGCCAGTAGCGTGGAATGGACCGTGGTGGGCAGCGAACTGGAATCGCTGCAGCTGGAATACACCTGGATCAAGGAATTCAAGCCGCGCTTCAATGTGGTTTTCCGCGACGACAAGACCTACCCCTACCTCGCCGTGACCATGGGCGAGAAGTACCCCAGGGTGCAGGTCATGCGTGGGGAGCGGCGGAAAGGCACCCGGTACTTTGGGCCCTACACTGCTGGAGCCATCAGGGAAACCATGGACACCCTCCTGCGGGTCTTTCCGGTCCGCAGCTGCAGTGCAGGGGTCTTCAAACGGGCGCAGTCCAGTGGACGGCCATGCCTCCTGGGCTACATCGACAAGTGTTCGGCCCCCTGCGTTGGCCGGGTCACACCCGATGAACACCGGGCCCTCGCCGAGGATTTCTGTTCCTTCATGGGGGGCGAAGCCAAGCGCTTCATCGGACGGCTTGAAAAGGACATGACGGCGGCCGTGGCCGAGCTGGATTACGAGCGTGCCGCGGGACTCAGGGATGACATCATTGCCCTCCGCAAGGTCTTTGAACGCAACGCCGTGGTCCTCGCGGAGGATACCGACGCAGATGTCTTCGCGTTGCACGACGACGAACTGGAAGCCTCCGTGCAGGTGTTCCACGTGCGCGGCGGCCGTGTCCGCGGGCAGCGGGGTTGGGTGGTGGAGAAAGTCGAGGACGCCACCACACCGGAACTCATTGAGCACTTGCTTCAGCAGGTGTACGGGGAAGACAGCGAGGTGCAAGGCCGCATCCCGCGGGAGGTACTGGTACCGGAGAACCCCAGCAACCACGCCGAACTCACCGAATGGCTGGGTGGGTTGCGCGGCGCCAAGGTAGACATCCGTGTGCCGCAGCGCGGAGACAAAGCTGCCTTGATGTCCACCGTGCGGGACAATGCGGAGCAAGCCCTCAAATTGCACAAGACCCGCCGCGCCGGCGACATTACCGTGCGCTCCCTGGCGCTCCAGGAACTGCAGGAAGCACTCGAGATACCGGTTCCCCTCTTGCGCATCGAATGCTTCGATATCTCCCACGTACAAGGCACCAACGTGGTGGCCTCCATGGTGGTGGTCGAAGATGGGCTGCCCAAGAAATCGGACTACCGAAAGTTCTCCATTACCGGTCCCGCGGCAGCGGACGACACCGCTGCCATGCACGACGTCCTGACCCGGCGCTTCCGGCATTACCTGACGGACAAGGCCGCACAAGTCCCGGTAGTGTCCGGGGAGATCGTCAACCCGACAAGGGCGGGCGCCAAGACCGCAAGTGAAGTGCCGCCGTCGGACCCAAGCATGCCTGCGCCAAAGGCGAAGTTCGCCTACCCGCCCAACCTGGTGGTGGTGGACGGCGGGCAACCGCAGGTCAACGCCGCCGCGCGCGCCCTCGCCGCGCTTGGAATCGACGACGTCTACGTGGTGGGTTTGGCCAAGCGTTTGGAGGAGGTCTGGCTCCCCGACAGCGACTTCCCGGTGATCCTTCCCCGAACGTCGCAGGGACTGTACCTTCTCCAACGGATCCGCGACGAAGCCCACCGTTTCGCCATCACCTTCCACCGGCAAAAGCGCGGCAAGGCCATGACGGTCTCCGTTTTGGACGGTGTGCCTGGCCTGGGCGAGGCCAAACGAAAGGCCCTGGTGGCACATTTTGGTTCGCTCAAGAAGATCCGGGCCGCATCCGTGGAGGAGCTCACTTCCGCCAAGGGCATCGGGCCGGCCCTGGCCGCTGCAGTCGTCCAGCATTTGGGTTCCACCGCGGACACTGATGAAACAGCGCCCGCGGTCAACATGACCACCGGCGAAATCCTTGAATCTTAGCTAGGGTTAGAACTTGCTGTACTGAGCACTTCCGACGAAACGGGGACAATTGATGGATGAGGCAACGGCAGGGTCCGGCACGGAGCAGGACGGCATGACGCCCGTCAAGCCACCGGAGGCGGAGCTGCTGGTCGTCACCGGCATGTCGGGGGCGGGACGCAGTACCGCTTCGGATGCCCTGGAGGATCACGGCTGGTACGTCGTGGACAACCTGCCTCCGCAAATGCTGGGTACGCTGGCCGAAATCGTCTCCCATGCCCCCAAGTCAATTCCCAAGCTGGCTGTGGTGGTGGATGTCCGCAGCAAGGATCTCTTCACCGACATCCAGACTGCGCTGGGCGCTTTGAGTGCCACCGGCATTTCGTTCCGGGTGCTCTTCCTGGACGCAAGCGATGAAGTCCTGGTCCGCCGGTTCGAGCAAGGCAGGAGGCCTCACCCCCTGCAAGGTGGGGGTCGCATCCTTGATGGCATCGGCATCGAGCGGGAGGTCCTGCGGGAACTGCGGGAACACGCCGACATTGTTTTGGATACCAGCGAGTTCAACGTCCATGGCCTTGCCACGGCCATCACCGAGCTGTTCAGCGACACTGGACCGGTGACCCTTCGGCTCAACGTCATGAGCTTTGGTTTCAAATACGGGCTGCCTGTGGACGCCAACTTCGTAGCCGACGCCCGCTTCATCCCCAACCCGCACTGGGTCCCGCAACTTCGGCCCCACACAGGGCTCGACGAGGACGTCAGCAACTACGTGCTGGCCGCCGATGGTGTGCATGAGTTCGTAGACCGCTACGTCAGCGCCCTGGAACCCGTTTTGGACGGGTACCGCCAAGAAAACAAGCACTACGCCACCTTGGCCGTAGGCTGCACCGGCGGCAAGCACCGTTCGGTGGCGGTCGCCGTCGAGCTTTCCAAACGCCTGGCACAATATCCTCGCGTCACCGTCACCACCACCCACCGCGACCTGGGACGCGAGTAGTGGGGGTACTGACTGGTCCGCTGCCCCTCATCCCGCCGAAGGGCGTTCCAGGCAGCCAGCAGAAGAAGAGCCCCTCGGTGGTCGCCCTGGGTGGCGGGCACGGGCTGGCGGCCTCCTTGTCGGCCCTGCGCCTGCTCACCTCAGAGCTGACGGCCATCGTTACGGTAGCGGACGACGGCGGCTCCTCCGGGCGGCTCCGCGACGAGTACGGCGTCCTCCCGCCCGGTGACTTGCGGATGGCCTTGAGCGCCCTGTGCGATGACACGGACTGGGGGCGGACTTGGCGCGACGTGATGCAGCACCGCTTCGACGCCGGATCGGCCAAGGGTGGTTCGCTGGACAACCATGCCATGGGCAACTTGCTCATCGTGACACTATGGGAACTGCTCGGCGACACCGTTGCCGGCTTGAAGTGGGCTGGAGCCCTGCTGGGCGCCCGCGGTCAGGTGCTTCCCATGTCCAGCGTCCCGCTGACCATCGAAGGGCAGGCGCGAGTAGAGCTGCCAGGCGGCGGGCATGAGCTCCAGACCGTGCGGGGACAAGCGAAATGCGCCGTCGCCGGAAAGTTGGAAGAGGTCACGCTCCTGCCCGAAGACGCCCCGGCCTGCACGGAGGCGCTCACAGCGATAGAGCTCGCAGACTGGGTCATCCTCGGTCCCGGGTCCTGGTACACCTCTGTGCTGCCGCATTTGCTCCTGCCTGAGCTTCGGCAAGCCCTGGGCGATACTGCAGCCAAGCGCTGCCTCACCATGAACCTTGATGTGGAAACAAAGGAAACATCAGGCATGACGGCGGCCGACCATTTGGACGTCCTGCGCCGCTATGCACCTGAGTTCAGCGTGGACGTGGTCCTTGCGGACCCCGCAGCCATCCAGGATCTCAAGGCCTTCGAGAAAGCCGCAGGGATGATCGGCGCGGAAGTGGTGTTGGGTAGAGTAGGGGCGTCGAGGCGCCGCCCCGTCCATGATCCACTGCTGTTGGCAGCGGCGTACCACGATATCTTCGGGAACAGTTAGGAACACACGATGGCACTTACTGCGTCGGTCAAGGACGAACTGTCCCGGCTGGACATCAAGAAATCTTCAGTCCGCAAGGCGGAGGTTTCGGCAATGCTGCGCTTTGCAGGCGGCTTGCACATCATTTCGGGACGGATCGTCATTGAGGCCGAGGTCGACCTCGCCTCCACGGCCCGGCGTCTCCGCGCGGCAATCGCAGAGGTCTACGGCCATCAGAGCGAGATCATTGTGGTCTCCGGCGGCGGGCTGCGACGGGGGAGCCGCTACGTGGTCCGCGTTGTCCGCGACGGAGAAGCACTTGCCCGCCAGACCGGCCTGCTGGATGGACGCGGCCGTCCTGTCCGGGGCTTGCCGTCGGTTGTCGTCAACGGCTCCGCCGCGGACGCCGAGGCAGTGTGGCGGGGCGCTTTCCTCGCGCATGGATCCCTTACTGAGCCCGGACGTTCGTCCTCGCTCGAAGTGACCTGCCCCGGCCCTGAGTCGGCCTTGGCGCTCGTCGGAGCTGCCCGCCGCCTCGGCATCCAGGCCAAGGCACGGGAGGTTCGCGGCGTTGACCGCGTCGTCATCCGCGACGGCGACACCATCGCGGCTCTCCTGACCCGAATGGGCGCCCACGACGCCCTGATGGTCTGGGAGGAACGGCGCATGCGTAAGGAAGTCCGCGCCACTGCCAACCGGCTTGCCAACTTTGATGACGCCAACCTGCGGCGCTCTGCCCAGGCGGCCGTGGCAGCCGGCGCAAGGGTGGACCGCGCCCTGGAGATCCTGGGCGACGACGTCCCGGATCACCTCAAATACGCGGGGGAGCTCCGGGTGGCCCACAAGCAGGCGAGCCTGGACGAGCTGGGCCGTCTTGCCGACCCCCCGATGACCAAGGACGCCATTGCGGGGCGCATCCGCCGCCTTCTGGCCATGGCGGATAAACGCGCAGCAGATTTGGGCATCCCGGGCACTGAAGCAAATGTGACTCCCGAAATGATGGACGAGTAGTCCACACCCATAGAATCGAAAAAGTGCGGAGGAAATACTGCGAGGCCACCGCGGGTTGTTCCCGGTGGAGGCAAGAGCAGGTTTCTTCGCCAAGGATTTCCGGCCGGCCCGCTGGTCGGATGAAATAACGAGAGTTACCAAACCGGACTTCAGTCCATTACATTGGAGGATTTCGTGACAGAGTACGTTCTGCCCGAGCTCGGCTACGACTACGCAGCACTCGAGCCGCACATTTCGGCAAAGATCATGGAGCTGCACCACAGCAAGCACCATGCGGCCTACGTTGCTGGCGCCAACAACGCGCTCTCGCAGCTGGCCGAAGCGCGCGAGAAGGGCGACTACGCCAACATCAACCGCCTTTCCAAGGACCTCGCGTTCCACACCGGCGGCCACATCAACCACTCCGTGTTCTGGAACAACATCTCCCCGGACGGCGGCGACAAGCCCGAGGGCGAGCTCGCAGCCGCCATCGACGATGCTTTCGGTTCGTTCGATGCCTTCCGCGCCCAGTTCAGCGCTGCCGCGCTGGGCCTGCAGGGTTCCGGCTGGGCTTTCCTGGCCTACGAGCCCATCGGTGGCAACCTGCTCATCGAGCAGCTCTACGATCAGCAGGGCAACGTGGCCGTGGGCACAACCCCGCTGCTGATGCTGGACATGTGGGAGCATGCTTTCTACCTGGACTACGTCAACGTCAAGGCCGACTACGTCAAGGCCTTCTGGAACATCGCCAACTGGGCAGACGTTGCCAAGCGGTTCGAAGCTGCGCGCGCCAACGCCACGGGCCTCATCGTCCTGTAGTTGGTGAGTTCCGGTTCACGCCGATGTAACAAAAGTCACTTTTTGCGTGAAATGGGACCAAATGCTGGAAAGCCTGCCTCCGCAGTTGCGGGGGCAGGCTTAGTTAAACGTAAGATGGATCACGGAAGGCGGTTAGCCTTCAGCAACGTGGCTGGTCGCCCTCCGATCTGATAATCACCTCTGCCCAAAGACGTGCGGGGTCTGTTAGTTGGAAATTTACTAAATCCGACTCACTAGGCGTGCTTGCAAGAGCACCAAGGAGATTGACACATAGTGACCACCCGTATTGGTATTAACGGCTTCGGCCGCATCGGCCGTAACTACTTCCGCGCAGCACTGGCCCAGGGCGCAGACCTTGAGATCGTTGCAGTCAACGACCTCACCAGCCCCGAGACCCTCGCCCACCTCCTTAAATACGACTCCGTCGGTGGACGCCTCGCCCAGACCGTGGAAGTTGTCGATGGAAACCTGGTAGTCGACGGCAAGTCCATCAAGGTCCTTGCCGAGCGCGATCCCGCCAACCTTCCCTGGGGCGAGCTGGGCGTGGACATCGTTATCGAGTCCACCGGCTTCTTCACCAAGGCAGCAGCGGCCCAGAAGCACATCGACGCCGGCGCCAAGAAGGTCCTCATCTCGGCACCTGCAAGCGACGAAGACATCACTATCGTCATGGGAGTAAACCACGAGCTCTACGACCCCGCAGCTCACAACATCATCTCCAACGCTTCCTGCACCACCAACTGCCTTGGCCCGCTGGCCAAGGTAGTCAACGACGCTTTTGGCATCGAACGTGGCCTTATGACCACGGTCCACGCCTACACGGCTGACCAGAACCTGCAGGACGGGCCGCACGGCGACCTTCGCCGCGCCCGCGCCGCCGCCATCAACATGGTCCCCACCTCCACCGGTGCTGCCAAGGCCATCGGTCTGGTCCTGCCGGAGCTCAAGGGCAAGCTTGACGGCTACGCCATCCGCGTTCCCGTCCCCACGGGTTCCGCCACCGACCTCACCGTCACCGTTTCCCGCGAAGTGACTGTGGAAGAAGTTAACGCCGCCGTCAAGGCAGCTGCAGAGTCCGAGCAGTTCGCCGGCATCCTGAGCTACACCGATGCCCCCATCGTGTCCTCCGACATCGTGGGCGACCCCGCTTCCTCCATCTTCGACTCCGGTTTGACCAAGGTCATTGGCAACCAGGTCAAGGTTGTTTCCTGGTACGACAACGAGTGGGGCTACTCCAACCGCCTCGTGGACCTTACGGAGCTCGTCGCATCCAAGCTGGGCTAGGGTAGACACATGACATCTCACACCCTCAACGAACTCATCGCTGAAGGTGTCCGCGGGCGGTACATTCTGGTCAGAAGTGACTTGAATGTGCCGCTCGACGGCTCTACAGTGACTGACGATGGCCGCATCAAAGCGTCCCTTCCGGTCCTCAAGAAGCTCTCGGACGCCGGTGCCCGTGTGCTCGTAACAGCCCACCTGGGACGCCCCAAAGGTGCCCCTGAAGACAAGTACTCATTGAAGCCCGCCGCTGCCCGCCTGGCAGAACTCGCGGACTTCAAAGTCCAGCTCGCCGAAGATACGGTGGGTGCCTCCGCAAAGGAGCTTGCCGGGGCACTGCAGGACGGCGAAGTACTCGTCCTGGAGAACGTTCGCTTTGATGCCCGCGAAACCAGCAAGGACGACGCCGAGCGCGGCGCCTTCGCTGACGAACTGGTGGCCCTCACGGGAAGCAACGGCGCGTTCGTGGACGATGCTTTCGGCGCTGTCCACCGCAAACACGCCAGTGTCTATGACGTCGCCACCCGGCTGCCGTCATACCTTGGCGATCTCGTACACACCGAGGTGGAAGTTCTCCGGAAGCTCACCACGGACACGCAACGTCCCTACGTTGTGGTCCTTGGCGGTTCCAAGGTCTCCGACAAGCTGGCCGTCATCGACAACTTGCTGGGCAAGGCCGACACCATCCTTGTCGGCGGCGGCATGCTGTTCACCTTCCTCGCCGCTGCCGGACACAAAGTGGCAGGCAGCCTCCTGGAAGAAGACCAGATCCCCGTCGTCCAGGACTACCTCAAGCGGGCTTCTGCCGCAGGCACCTCCTTTGTCATCCCCACGGATGTGGTGGTCGCCAGCCGTTTCGCGGCCGATGCTGAGCATGAGGTGGTCAAGGCGGATGCCATTGAGGACAGCGCCTTCGGTGCTTCCGGCATTGGCCTGGACATTGGCCCCGAATCGGCGTCCGCCTTTGCGGCTCAGATTGAAGGCGCCAAGACAGTCTTCTGGAACGGCCCCATGGGCGTTTTCGAATTCGAAGCGTTCGCCAATGGCACCCGGGCCATCGCCCAGGCGCTGACGGACACCGTGGCCTTCACGGTGGTCGGCGGCGGCGATTCCGCAGCGGCCGTTCGAACCCTCGGCTTCGAGGACTCGCAGTTCGGCCACATTTCCACCGGTGGTGGCGCCAGCTTGGAATACCTTGAAGGCAAGGAACTTCCCGGCCTCAGCGTCCTGGACCGCTAAGCATCACACCGGCCGGCAGGACGCTCACACGTCCTGCCGGCCGTTCCATATTTCAACGCATTCTTTGGAGTTCATGTGACTACCTCTGCCAACGGCAACTTTGTCCGCAAACCCTTCATCGCCGGCAACTGGAAGATGAACATGGACCACGTCCAGGGCATCACGTTGCTGCAGAAGCTCGCCTGGACCTTGTCCGACGCCAAGCACGACTACAAGCGTGTCGAGGTTGCTGTCTTCCCTCCGTTCACCGATCTCCGCGGCGTCCAGACACTGGTACAGGGCGACGAACTGGAAGTTGTGTACGGCGGCCAGGACCTGTCCCAGTTCGACTCCGGCGCTTACACCGGCGACATCTCCGGACAGTTCCTTAGCAAGCTGGGCTGCGCCTACGTCCTGGTGGGCCACAGTGAGCGTCGCACCATCCACAATGAATCGGACGATGTTCTGAACGCCAAGGTCAAAGCTGGCTTCCGTCACGGGGTCACCCCGGTTCTCTGCGTGGGCGAAGGCTTGGAGATCCGCCAAGCAGGCACACACGTCGATCACACGCTGGCTCAGTTGCGTGCCGGCGTTGAAGGCCTCACGGCAGAGCAGGCAGCCGAACTCGTGGTTGCCTATGAGCCTGTCTGGGCCATTGGTACAGGAGAGGTAGCCGGCCCCGACGATGCACAGGAAATGTGCGCCGCCATCCGTGCCGAACTTAGCGAGCTCTTTGATGAGTCCGTTGCCGCCAGGACGCGCCTGCTTTACGGCGGCTCGGTCAAGGCCAACAACGCTGCCGCCATTATGGCCGAAACCGACGTAGATGGATTGCTTGTGGGTGGCGCCAGCCTGGACCCCGCCGAGTTTGCTAACATTGTCAGGTTCGAGAGCCACCTCGTCACGGACTAGTCCGGCTCCCGTTTTCCGCTTCTTCGAAAGGCCGTCGTGGACGTTCTTCAAGTCATTCTGCAGATCCTGCTGGGCATCACCAGCCTTCTGCTGACGCTGCTCATCCTCCTGCACAAGGGACGTGGCGGCGGTTTGTCCGACATGTTCGGTGGCGGAATGAGCTCCGGATTGAGTTCGTCCGGCGTAGCCGAGCGCAACCTGAACCGCTTCACCATCATTCTTGGTATTACGTGGGGCGCAGTCATCATCGGCTTGGGCCTGATCATGCGCTTCACGTCGGGTGGCGACTCCTAGTCGTCCCCGGCTGGGGAGGCTCCTCGAAGGGGCCTCCCCATTTTTTCTGCTCGGCGGCACCAATCACTAGTGCCGCCGTCGAACCTCCCGCATTAGACTGGCCCTGTTGGCCGTAAGGCCCACGGGCCGTGACGGCCAACCACCGAGTCGCTAGGGGTTCGAAAATGGTTCATGGCACGCCTGGTTACCGCGGCACCCGCGTTGGGGTAGCCCTCGGATCCGCTCCCAGAAATCAAAGCGACCACGGCGAAGGTGAACAATTGCCGCGTATTCGTGTCCCCTATTGGTGCGCCAAGGGACACGAAACGCGGCTCGTTTTTCTTAAGCTGCCGGATGACCAGCTTCCCAAGACCTGGGACTGCCCTAAATGCGGCTTGCCGGCTTCACGGGATCCCGGTCACCCTGCGGAACCAAGACCCGAAGACGAACTCTTCAAATCCCACCTGGATTACGTTAAAGAAAGACGCTCCAGCCAAGACGCCGAAGTTGTCCTGGCTGGAGCGCTGGAGCGGCTACGCGCCCGCGGGGTCCTTCCGGACCAGCTGCTGGGGGACGCGTGAGGCCGCATTCTCGTCAATAAGCCACAGGGTCCTCGCCCGGCCGGCGGGACCAGCTGCCGGCACCTGAACGGGGTTGGCACCTGCAAGGGCAAGGCCAACGGCACCCGCCTTGTCTTCACCGGCAACAACCATCCAAATTTCCTGGGCGGTGTTGATGGCCGGCAGGGTCAAGGAAATACGCGACGGCGGCGGCTTGGGTGAGTTTTCGACGCCCACCACGGTGCGTTCTTTCTCCCGAATGCCGGCCTGCTCCGGGAAGAGCGACGCCACGTGGGCGTCCGGACCTACGCCAAGAAGCAGGATGTCGAAGCGGGGCAGCTTGCCGGGCTGCTCCGGCCTGTCATCAGACATGTCCGCGGCGTGCTCAGCCTGGGCTGCGGCTTTGAGTTCTTCGGCGTAGGCAGCAGCTGCATCCTCCGCGGTGGAGAACTCGTCGGCCGAACCAGGTTCGTGAACCCGTGCGGGATCAACAGACAAGTGGGCCAGCAAGGCCTGGTGTGCTTGGCGGGTGTTCCTGTCGTCGCTGTCAGCGGCGACGAACCGCTCGTCACCCCACCAGAAGTTGACCTTCGACCAGTCGACTGCAGGTGCGGCGGCAGAGTCGGCCACCGCCTTCAGCGTTCCAATGCCTACGGTTCCGCCGGTGAGGACCACCGTGGCTTCGCCGTGCTTGTCCTGGACATCCACGAGCTTGGTGATGAGACGGGCTGCAATCGCGGCCATCAACACCTTGGAGTCGGGGTGGATGCTTACTCTTGGCTCAGCGTGCACTTGTCTGGACTCTCCTCTGGCTGGTAAGTGGAAGTCCCATCGTAATCACTTCTCCGAAGACTTCGTCGGGGTCCAGCCGCCGGAGTTCCTCGGCCAGGCAGTCCTTAAGGCTGCGCCGGGGGAGGGTGATGCGCTGCGCGGGTTGTCCTGGCTGGGTCAGCTCGGCCACGGACAAGCCGGGTCGGAAGAGCTGCACATCGCCGCTGGCGCGGGTGAGGCGCACGCGGCGGATACCGGTACCCGCCGGGTCTGCCACGATCGTGACGGGAGCCTGCAGGGCAAGGCTCAACCAGGCGGCGAGGAGCAATGTACTGGGTGAGTCCGATGCGCCTTCGACGGCCACCGCCGAAACCGGGTCGCCGTCAACCTGGTCGAAGACAGCTGCGAGCTGCATGCGCCAGTTGGTCAGGCGGGTCCAGGCAAGATCGGTATCGCCGGCCTTGTACGTTGCACGAATGTTCTCAAGAGCACGTCGGGGGTCCGGCTCGTTCGCGGAGTCCGTGATGCGGCGGTGCGCAATGCGGCCGATGGAAGTTTCGCAGGCACTTTCCGGGGCACCGTGCGGCCACCAGGCTACGATCGGTGCATCCGGAAGCAGAAGTGCCGCCACCAGCGATTCGCTCTCGTGGGCCATATGCCCGTGGCCGCGCAGGACGATGACCTCGGAAGCACCGGCGTCACCTCCAACACGGATCTGCGCGTCCAGGCGGTCCGGACCTTCGACGCCTGCGTCGGCAAGCACAATGATCCTGCACGGGTGTTCCCGGCTGGCTTCATTAGCCGCCTCGATTGCTTCCTCTTCCTGCCCGGACTTGGTCACCACCACTAGGGTCAACACTCGGCCCAACGCGATGACACCGCCTTGTTCGCGCAGCGACATGATCTTCTTGGAGACCTTGGAAGTAGTGGTATCTGGAAGATCTACAATCATGGCCTTCTCCAGGTTCGTCCGTCGCGGGCCAGCAGGGCGTCGGCCGAAGCCGGACCCCAGCTGCCGGGTGCGTAAGGTTGTGGTTGTTCTTCCAGCCCGGCCCAGTATTCCTCGAACGGGTCAAGGATCTTCCAGGACAGCTCCACTTCCTGGTGACGCGGGAAGAGCGGGGGTTCGCCCAGGAGTACATCCAGGATGAGGCGTTCATAGGCTTCGGGGCTGGACTCGGTGAAGGAGTGGCCGTAGCCGAAGTCCATGGTGACATCGCGGACTTCCATCTGCGTGCCCGGAACCTTGGACCCGAACCGGATCGTGGCGCCCTCGTCGGGCTGGACACGGATCACCACGGCATTCTGGCCGAAGTCGTCCTCGCCGTGATCACGGAACAGCAGGTTGGGTGCCCTCTTGAAGACCACCGCGATCTCTGTAACGCGGCGGCCAAGGCGCTTACCGGCCCGCAGGTAGAACGGCACACCATTCCAGCGGCGGGTATTGATATCCACCCGGATCGCGGCGTACGTCTCGGTCTTGGAGTCAGCCGGGATACCGTCCTCGTCCAGGTAGCCCAGGACTTCCTCGCCGCCCTGCCAGCCACCAGTGAACTGACCACGTGCGGAGTGAGTGGAGAGGTCCTCGGGCAACTTGACCGCAGCCAGAACTTTTTCCTTCTCCGCCCGCAAGTCATCGGCGTTAAAGGAAATGGGTTCTTCCATCGCCGTCAACGCGAGCAACTGCAGGAGGTGGTTCTGGATCACGTCACGGGCCGCGCCCACACCGTCGTAGTAGCCTGCGCGCCCGCCGGTGCCGATGTCTTCGGCCATGGTGATCTGGACGTGGTCCACGTAGTTGGCGTTCCAGAGGGGTTCGAACAACTGGTTCGCGAAACGAAGCGCGAGGATGTTCTGCACCGTTTCCTTACCCAGGTAGTGATCGATCCTGAACACCGCATCGGCAGGGAACACGGACTCCACAATGTCGTTGAGCTGCCGGGCGGACTCGAGGTCGTGTCCGAACGGCTTCTCAATGACCACGCGACGCCACTGCCCGGGCTTGGCCTGTGCCAGGCCGTGCTTGGACAGCTGACGACAGACTTGCTCGAACGCCTTGGGCGGGATGGACAGGTAGAAGCCATGATTGCCGCGCGTGCCGCGGGTTTCGTCCAGCTCATCCAGGACATCTCCGAGGCGCTCGAAAGCGTCGTCGTCGTCGAACTCGCCCTGGACAAAGCGGATACCGGAAGCAAGCTGCTCCCAGACCGCTTCATCGAATTTCGTCCGGGCGTGGGCCTTGACGTTCTCCTTGACCTCAGCGGCAAATTCCGCGTTGTCCCACTCGCGGCGGCCGAAACCCACCAAAGCGAAGCTGGGAGGAAGGAGACCACGGTTCGCGAGGTCATAGACCGCGGGCATGAGCTTCTTACGGGCGAGGTCGCCGGTGACTCCGAAGAACACCAACGACGATGGCCCGGCAATGCGGTTCAGGCGCCGGTCCCGCGGATCCCGCAATGGGTTCCGCAGGCCGGCGTTCTTCCTGCCGTTTTCAGTTTCTGGCATGTTTGGTTCTGTGCCTTAGCTTTCGAGTGCGCTGGCCTGGCCGGCCAACGCAGCGACGACTTCCTGGAGTTGGGCTACGCCGGCAGCACGGTCGGTGAGGTGCAGGCGCAACACGGGGCGGCCATGGCCTTCCAGGACCTGGGCATCGCCCGAGGCCTGCGCGGCAATGAGCTGACCGAAGGTGAAAGGGCGCTCCGGGATGGCCAGATCGGTGGACGATGCAGCGGTGATCTGCAGGAACACCCCAATGGCCGGTCCACCCTTGTGGAACTGCCCGGTGGAGTGCAGGAACCGGGGGCCCCAGCCGAAGGTCACCGGACGGCCACTGACAGCGGCGAGTTCGTCGCGAATTCCTTCGAGCGGAGCGTGCGAAATGCGGTCAAGGTAAGCCTGGACGCTTAAGTAGCCATCCGTGCCGAGCTGGCCGAGGAGCGCCTGCACGGCTTCCGATGCAGTTGACGCTGAGCCGAGCCACTCGCCACCGCGTACTTCAACGGCACCATCCGTGAAGGCTGCGGGAGTGGGTTCCGGCCGGGCGTCCAACAAGCCACGGGCAGCCACCTTCGCGGCCTCGACGTCTGGCTGGTCGAACGGGTTGATGCCCAGCAGGCGACCGGCGACTGCCGTGGCGAATTCCCAGACGAACATCTGGGAGGGCAGCCCACCGGCGATGGCAACCTCGTTTTCGCGAAGTTCGACGTCGGCATCCGCACTTACCAGCCGAACCACCAGGACGTCGTCGGCTCCGTTGAGGGCCTCCGGGGACTCCGGGCCGGCCACGACCGGAAGAACACCGGTACCGAGTTTGCCGGTGGATTCCGCGATGAGCTGCTCGGCCCAGTCGGCGAAGCCCACAATGCCCGAACCATCCTCGGCGATGACGATCTTGTTGCGCAGCGGGTTGGTACCACCCAAGGCAATGCCCAGGGCAAGGCCGATGTTGTCAGTGGAGTCCTCGTTGAGGATCTCCGCAGCCTCTTCCGCTTCATCCAGGAATGCCTGGATGTCCACGCCGGCCAGCCCGCAAGGTACCAAACCGAAAGCAGTGAGTGCCGAGAAGCGTCCGCCGACGTTGGGGTCGGCGTTGAACACTGCACGGTAGCCGGCTTCGCGGGATGCCTTGTCCAGCGGAGACCCGGGGTCCGTGACGATGACGATGCGGCTCTTGGCGTCGATACCGGCGTCGTTGAACGCCTTTTCGAAGACCCGTCGTTGCGAGTCGGTCTCCACAGTGGAGCCGGACTTGGAGGAAACGACGATTGCCGTCTCCGCCAACCGGTCTGCCAGAGCAGCACTGACCTGTTCAGGATCGGTGCTGTCCAGCACAGTCAGCTCGACGCCGGCGGTACCCGCAATAACCTCCGGTGCCAGGGACGATCCACCCATGCCGCACAGGACAATGCGTGAAACGCCTTCGGCGCGAAGGGCATCGCGAAGCTCCAGGATCCCGTCGACCAAGGGCTGGGACACTGTTGCGGCCTCAACCCAGCCAAGGCGGATCGCTGACTCGGACTCCGCGTCAGGGCCCCACAGCGTGTGGTCCTTGGCGAAGATTCGGGTGGCGATCTTCTCTTCGACCAAGCCGTCAATGTGTTCTGCGATGGCCTGCTGGGCGGCACCGCTGGCGTCGTAGCTGATAGTGCTCATAGTGGGTTAGGAAGCCTTCCGTGCGGTGACGAGTGCGCCTTCGACGTCGGCGAGGAGTTCCTTCCAGGAGCCCACGAACTTCTCGAGGCCTTCGGTCTCGAGGAGGGTGACGACGTCGTTGTAGGAGACACCGAGCGCTTCGAGGGCGTTGAGGGTCTCGTTTGCTTCGTCGTAAGTGCCCGTGATGGTGTCACCGGTGACCACGCCGTGGTCGAAGGTGGCGTCGAGCGTCTTCTCCGGCATGGTGTTGACCACGCCTGCTGCAACGAGTTCCGTCACGTAGAGGGTGTCCGGGTAGGCCGGGTCCTTCACGCCGGTGGAGGCCCAGAGCGGACGCTGCGGGAGGGCGCCGGCTTCGGCCAAGACCGACCATCGTTCGGTGGAGAAGAGTTCTTCGTAGACCTGGTAAGCCAGGCGTGCGTTCGCGACGCCGGCCTTGCCCTTCAGTGCCTTCGCTTCATCGGTGCCGATGGCGTCAAGGCGCTTATCGATCTCGGAGTCCACGCGGGAGACGAAGAACGAAGCCACGGAGTGGATCTTGGAGAGGTCGTGGCCGTTCTCCTTGGCCTGCTCAAGGCCGGACTGGAATGCATTGATGACTGCGCGGTAGCGCTCCAGGGAGAAGATCAGGGTCACGTTGACGCTGATGCCCTCGGCCAAGGTGGCCGTGATGGCTTCAAGGCCCTCCAGGGTTGCCGGGATCTTGATGTGGACGTTGTCCTTGTTGACCTTGGCGTAGAGGTGCTTGGCCTCGGCGATGGTGCCGGCGGTGTCCCAAGCCAAGCGGGGATCAACCTCGATGGAGACGCGGCCGTCCACGCCATGGGTGGCTGCAGCGATGGGCGCGAAGAGGTCGCAGGCGTCTGCAACGTCGGTGGTGGTGATCTCGAAGATCGTCTCTTCGACACTGGCGCCCGCCGCAGCCTGGGCTGCAATGGTGGCGTCGTAGTCCGTGCCGGAGGTGATGGCGGCGTGGAAGATCGACGGGTTGGTGGTTACACCAACAACGCTCTTCTCGTCGATGAGCTTCTGCAGGGTGCCGGTCTCCAGACGGTTGCGGGAGAGGTCATCGAGCCAGATCGAAACGCCGGCGTCGGAAAGCTGCTGCGTGGGAGTTGTAGACATGTGTTTTCTCCTGTTGTGGGGGATCAGGCCGTCAAGCCTGCGAGGGAGTCTTTGGCTGCGGCTTCCACGGCTTCGGCGGTGATGCCGAATTCGTTGAAGAGTCGCTTGTAATCGGCCGAGGCACCGAAGTGTTCCAGGGAGATGGATCGGCCTGCGTCGCCGACGAATTCGCGCCAGCCGAGCGCCAGGCCGGCCTCGACGGAAACGCGGGCCTTCACGGAAGCGGGGAGCACAGATTCGCGGTAAGCCTCGTCCTGCTTGTTGAACCACTCAACACACGGCATGGAGACAACGCGCGCTGCGATGCCTTCGGCCTGGAGGGCTTCGCGGGCCTGGACTGCGAGCTGGACTTCCGAGCCGGTGCCGATCAGGATGACCTGGGCGTCAACGGTTTCGCCGTCCTTGGAGGCTTCGGCCAGGACGTAACCGCCCTTGGCAACACCAGCGGTGGAACCGAACGTGTCACCAGCAGCTTCGCCTTCACCGCGGGCGTAGGTGGGGATGTTCTGGCGTGTCAGGACGATGCCGGCCGGGTTCTCGTGGTTCTCCAGCATGGCCTTCCATGCCGCAGAGACTTCGTTTGCGTCGCCGGGGCGGACAACATCCAGGCCCGGGATGGCCCGCAGGGATGCGAGCTGCTCCACCGGCTGGTGGGTGGGTCCGTCTTCGCCCAGGCCGATGGAGTCGTGCGTCCACACGTACAGGGACGGGACACCCATCAGCGCGCCGAGGCGGATGGCCGGCCGCTGGTAGTCGGAGAAGATCAGGAACGTGCCGGAGAAAGCGCGGGTGCGGCCGTGCAGGGAAATACCGTTCACGATCGACGCGGCAGCGTGCTCACGGATACCGAAGTGCAGCACGCGTCCATACGGGTTGCCCTTCCAGGCATCCGTGGAACGCGAGGTCGGGATGAACGACGGCGAGCCTTCGATGGTGGTGTTGTTGGACTCGGCGAGGTCGGCCGAACCGCCCCACAGCTCCGGAAGAACCGGACCAATGGCGTTCAGGACCTTGCCCGAAGCCGCGCGGGTGGAAACGTCCTTGCCGGCTTCGAACACCGGAAGCGCGGCATCGATGCCCACGGGAAGCTTCTTGGCTTCCACACGCTCCAGCAGGGCGGCGGCGTCCGGGTTGGCTGATTGCCATGCCTCGAACGAAGCCTGCCAGGCTGCACGGGACTCAGCACCGCGGTCAAGGACCTTGCGGGCATGTGCCAGGACTTCTTCGTCAACGTCGAAGGACTTGGCCGGATCAAAGCCGAGCACGGTCTTCAGTGCTGCGACTTCCTCGGCACCCAGGGCCGAACCGTGGATCTTGCCGGTGTTCTGCTTCTTCGGAGCCGGGTAGCCGATGATGGTGCGCAGCGAGATGATGGACGGCTTGTTCGTCTCTGCCTTGGCCGCCTGAAGTGCGGAGTACAGCTCCTGGACGTCTTCGACGTAGTCGCCGGTCTTGGTCCAGTCGACGCGCTGGGTGTGCCAGCCGTAGGCCTCGTAGCGCTTGAGGACGTCTTCGGTGAAGGCGATGTCAGTGTCGTCTTCGATCGAGATGTGGTTCTCGTCATAAATGACGACGAGGTTGCCCAGTTCCTGGTGGCCGGCAAGCGAGGAGGCCTCGGAGGTCACACCTTCCTGCAGGTCGCCGTCGGAGGCAATGACCCAAATGGTGTGGTCGAACGGCGACTCGCCGGCGGGAGCATCGGCGTCGAACAGGCCGCGCTGGCGACGCTGTGAGTAGGCGAAACCAACAGCGGAAGCCAGGCCCTGGCCCAGGGGACCGGTGGTGATTTCCACGCCGGCGGTGTGCTTGTACTCGGGGTGGCCCGGGGTCAGCGAACCCCAGGTGCGCAGCGCTTCCAGATCCTTCAGTTCCAGGCCGTAACCGGACAGGAACAGCTGGATGTACAGCGTCAGCGAGGTATGGCCGGGGGACAGGACGAACCGGTCGCGGCCAATCCAGTCCGGGTTCTTGGGGTCGTGGCGCATCAGCTTCTGGAACAGCAGGTACGCTGCCGGAGCCAAGCTCATTGCCGTACCAGGGTGGCCGTTGCCGACCTTCTCCACGGCGTCGGCGGCCAACACACGAACGGTGTCAACAGCCTTCTTGTCCAGATCGGTCCATGACAGTTCTTGCTCTTCCAAATGTGGCACGAAAACCGAGCCCCTCTCTGTGCTGACGGCAGGCGTATGGACACGGCACGCAGGAAGCACAGGATGGCGCCCGCTGCAATGTGTCTACCAGCCGTTCACCATTGAAACGTTGATCTCTCATCCAGACGCACGGATATCCGAGAATACGGTTTCCCGGATGGTCAACGTGTGCTGATCTGCTCAACAGCTTAGCCCTAAACGTGTCAGGGAACTCAGGGAATCCCACTAACTGGACAGAAATTCCCTTATATGAATCACGATGGCCCGCCGGGGGAGTGAAGATTCGGAAACATTGACGTATTTTGCGGACATCGGGCCACTTCCGGCCACGGTATGATATTTGGAGGCCACCAGCGGTTCACGCGCCCGTGCTTGCTTTCGACAACCGGGACGCCAGCCGCTGCGAGAACCCCAGAGCATAGAACAGAGTGACTGCCGCCGTGAGCACAACTGATACGCCCCTCAACGCGTCCCCGGCCCGGGGAAGCATCGGAATTTCCCGCAAGTTCAAGGCGTATCTGGCACTGACAAAACCCCGTGTCATCGAACTGCTCCTGGTCAGCACCCTTCCCACCATGATCTTCGCCCAGCGCGGATTCCCGTCGATCGGCCTCATCCTCGCCACCCTCGTGGGCGGCGCGTTCGCCGCAGGCAGCGCCGGCGTCTTCAACTGCTACATCGACCGCGATATCGACAAACTGATGCACCGCACCGAGAAGCGTCCCCTTGTCACTGGCGAGGTGACTCCGCGCGAGGCCTTGGTTTTCGCCTGGGTTCTTGGCGCTGCGTCCATCGCGATCCTGTGGTTCGGGGCCAACCCGCTGTCAGCCTGGCTGGGCCTCGGTGCCATAGTCTTCTACGTCGTCATTTACACCATGATCCTGAAGCGCCGCACCGCCCAGAACATCGTCTGGGGCGGGGCCGCCGGTTGCTTCCCGGTCCTCATCGCGTGGGCAGCGGTCACCAACACTGTTGAGTGGCCCGCAATCGTGCTCTTCATGGTGATCTTCCTCTGGACGCCTCCCCACTACTGGCCGCTGTCCATGCGCTACGGCGAGGACTACCGCAACGCCAAGGTACCGATGCTCGGCGCCATCGCCGGTGCGAAAGTGGTCTCTGTGCAGGTCGTCCTGTACGCCTGGGCCATGGTTGCCTGCTCCTTGCTGATGGTCCCCGTTGGCGGGGCCGGATGGGTCTACACCATCGTCGCAGTTGCTGCGGGTGCATGGTTCCTCTACGAGAGCCATGCACTGTACAAGCGCGCACAGGGTGGCGACGTCTCCAACAAGGGTGCAATGAAGGTCTTCCACGGTTCCATCAGCTACCTGACGCTGCTCTTCATCGCCCTTGCCGTTGACCCCTTCATCGGTTCACCGATCATCGGCGGCTAGGGCGTCCCACCCCGCAAGCAACAGATACTGACGACGCCGGCACTCACCCGAGTGCCGGCGTCGCTGTTTCGCCCAACGCCACCGCGACGCTCTCTCACGTCCCGCACCCTTTCGCCGGTCCCTCTCGCACCTCCCGCACCCTTTCGCCGGTCCCTCTCGCACCTCCCGCACCCTTTCGCCGGTCCCTCTCTCACCTCCCGCACCCTTTCGCCGGTCCCCCTCTCACCTCCCGCACCCTTTCGCCGGTCCCTCTCGCACGTCTCGCACATGGCACAGGTCGGGAGTTCCAAGGGTGGTGTTCGCGACTGGGCGAGGGGCGAAGGCGGAGGGGCACACCTCCCCATCGCGAAGGCTTCCCTGAGCAACGCCGAAGTGGGGGCATTGTTAGCAACTGACCGACCCCGGAGTCCCCGCCGTCGCCTTGTTTCGAGCTGTTCGGGAATCGAGGGATGCTGAGGGCTCGAACCAAGGCCCCTCCCTGCTGAGCGCTGCCTGGATCACGCTCCAGTGGACAATCCTCGCTGTCTACAGCCACGGTCGGAGCCCGTCCTCGTACAACGGCGCGGTTCGGTAAGTCCAGCGGCATCCAACGAGGAAAGGCGCTGTTCAGCGAGGAGATACAGACACCAATCGCCGCGTGTCATGGTCACGCCCGGGTGCCGGCGCCGCGACCACTTACAGACGACAAAAGGGAGCAGTTCAGGATGTGGGAGAGGGTCCCGTTAAAACCCGTGGGATGTGAGTGAGCGAACCTCAAAAAGGGGCGGGATGTGAGAGAGCGAACCTCAAAAAGGGGCGGGATGTGAGAGAGCGTGCGGGGTTCAGGTGGCGGGGCTGTACTTTGCCAGGTCTGCTGCATTCGTCGCAGCGCTCATCAGCACGGCAGCGCCGAACATGTGGGCACCGACGAGGAGGGCCGGGATGCCGTTGTAGTACTGGGTGAACCCAATGATGGCCTGCAGCAGGGTTACGCCCAACAAGAGATAAGCCGCTGTGCGGAACGGTCCGCCGATCTTGTGGCGCACCACCAGGAACACCGCGAGAAGCGTTCCGGCCATGATGAGGTAGGCGGGAACGGCGTGGATGTGCGAGAAGAGGTCCCAGTCGAGGTCGTTGCGGGGAGCGTCGGCGTCGCCTGCGTGCGGTCCGGCACCGGTGACTACAACGCCAAGCATCACAGAAAGGGCCGAGAAGACGGCTACGGCCATCATTGCCGGGCGGGCAATCGCCGGAAGGGACGGCAGCGTGCGATTCATGAAGCCCCCGGTCCTGCCGTAAGCCCGGTTGACGAGCAGCGTTGCGAAGACCACCAATGCCATGGACACCAGGAAGTGGAGGCCTACAACCCAGGGGTTGAGCCCTGACAACACGGTGATGCCGCCAATGATGGCCTGGGCCGGGATACTTGCGAGGAGTCCCAGAGCCAGGACAAAGAGGTCGCGACGCTCCTTGCGGAGGTTCCACAAATACACCAACATGAGCGCTGCAACGGCCGCGAGGGCGAACGTAAGCAGTCGGTTGCCGAACTCAATGAATCCGTGAATGCCCATCTCCGGTGTATTGACCAACGAGTCGTTGGTGCATCGCGGCCACGTGGGGCAGCCCAGACCCGAGGCGGTAAGACGGACCGCACCACCGGTCACCACAAGAACCGTCTGCCCAATGAGCGACAGCAGGGCCAGTCGGCGCACCGCCTTGTTGACTTCGGTGGGCAACTTGGACGTGAATCGCTGGATGGTTTTCGGGAGGCGCGATGCCGTGCTCACAGTTTTCTCAACTCTCAGTTCTGCATTGTTAGTGGCTACAGGCTGGTTAGTTCCACTTGAACCAGCGGATGGCTGCGGCGCCGGCTAGCACTGTCCACAGCAGGAGGATCACGACGGCGGGAAGCGGGACGGCCCCCAGCAGGAAGGCGTCACGGAGTGCTTCACCCAACGCGCCGGAGGGAAGGAACTGCACTATGCCCTGGGCGAGGGCGGGAAGCCGTTCGGCAGGGACCACAATGCCGCCCAGCGCGCCCAGCAGGATCCACAGCAGGTTGGTGATGGCCAGCGTTGCTTCCGGTCGCACCGTGCCCGCCACCAGCAAGCCCAGTGCTGTGAAGGCGGCGGCACCGAGGACCAGCAACCCAAGCCCAGGCAACCATGCCTCTGGACGTGGCTGCCAGCCAAGAAGGCCGGCAATCGCGCCGACCACCAGGACCTGGAGGAACAGGACCACCAGCACTGCGAGAATCTTGCCCGCAATCAGGCCTCCACGGCCCAGGGGAGTAGTGGAGAGGAACCGGAGGACACCATAGCGACGATCAAACCCCGTCGCGATGCCTTGGCCGGTAAATGCTGTGGACATGGCGCACAGGGCGAGAATTCCAGGGGTCGCCACATCCACACGCGATCCGCCCATGCCGTCCAACATGGGGGTGACCACCAGACCTATAAGTGCCATCAACGGCAGCACGATGGCGAGAATCAGTTGCTCGCCGTTGCGCAGCATGGTGATGGTCTCGTAGCGGCCCTGCTGGATGATCCGGCGCGGCAATGACGCCGGACCGGCGTTGGGTGAGAGGAGCTTGCTCATCTGAGGTCCCTTCCGGAAATATCCAGGAACACATCTTCAAGGCTACGGGCTTCCAAGCGCAGTGAAGCGGGCAAGATGTTCCGTTCTGCCCACCAGGCGGTCAGGGCCGCAAGGTCGTTTGGCGTCAGCTCACCGCTAATCGTGTAGCTGCCCGACCGGGTCTCTGTGATCTGGAGCCCGGCGCCGAGGACACCGGCAAAGTCGAGTCCGGCCGGGGCATCGAAGTACAAGGTCCGGTCCGTCATGGAGGTGTCGGAAGAATGGTCGTGCTTCAGAAGCTCGGCGACTGTTCCTTCTACAACATTGTGTCCGCCGTCGATGATATAGACGTAGTCCGCCAAGCGTTCGGCGTCGTCCATGAGATGCGTCGTGAGGACGATCCCCATTCCTGCGTCCCGAAGTTCTGCGATGAGGTCGAACACCATCTGGCGCGACTGGGGATCCAGCCCTGCACTGGGTTCGTCCAGGAACAGGATCTCCGGGTTTCCCACCAGCGCGGCCGCCAAGGCGAGCCGTTGCTTTTGGCCGCCGGAGAGGCGACGAACAGTGGTCCTGGAAAATTGGTCGATTCCGAGGCGCTCCACCAAGGCGTCAACGTCCATGGGGTTTCGGTACATGCCGGCGACGTGCCGCAACAGTGGGATGGGACGGGCCGACGGCGGCAAGCCACCGTCCTGGAGCATCACACCTACGCGCGCCCTCAAGTCCGCACCCGCCGTGTCCGGGTCCGCGCCGAGCAGCGAAATAGTCCCGCCGGTACGTTTTTGAAGACCTTGGGCGCACTCGAGGGTGGTGGTCTTGCCCGCCCCATTTGCCCCCAGAAGGGCGGTGACTTGGCCGCGCTCGGCTACCAGTGACAGTCCGCTGACCACCCGCAGCATTTTGCCGTCAAGCGAGGCCAAAGGGCCTACGTCCTTAATGAGTCCGTCTATGGTGAGGACAGGGGAATCGGGTGATCGCACCAAAGTATTCTACGTGAAGTAGTACGGTCACACTTGGCGGGCAGCCCCAGGTCAGTCTTGCCTTACTGGATGCATGAAACAAATTACGACATGATTGTGTTGTGTATTCCATGAGCAGTCCAGTTTCCATGCCCTCAAAGCGGCATGCTGCAGCGGCAGAGGCCTACGTGCCTCCGCCGGCGCTGCCGGACGCGGATGACCGTACACGGGATCGCGTCCTGAGCGCCGTCTTGGAGAATGGCCCGGTAAGCGCCGCAGAGCTGGGAGATCTTCTCGGCTTCACCCCGGCCGCAGTGCGCAGGCACCTTGACCACTTGGAACGCAGTGGCGTAATCGAGGTCAAAAGGGTGGCCAAGGCCGGCTCCGGCGCAGGTCGTCCGGCACGCCGCTATGTCCTCAGTTCCCAGGGCCAGTCAACGCTTGGCGACGATTACCTGAACATCGCCAGTTCCGCGCTGCGGCGCCTGCAGGAACTTGCGGGCGAGGACGCAGTGCGGGAGTACGCGGAAGAACGATTCGCCGACATGGAACGCCGTTACGCCCCTGAGGTGGAAGCGGCCGGTGATGACATCACGGCTCGTGCCATGGCGCTCTCCAAAGCCCTGAGCCGCGACGGCTTCGTCGCCTCTGCCCATTCCATTGAGGCCAAGGCCCCCTTGCCCGCTGCGTTGTCCAGCGTCCAGCTATGCCAAGGGCACTGCCCCATCCAGCGTCTTGCCGCCGAGTTCCCGGTGTTCTGCGATACAGAGACCAAGGTCTTCTCCCGCTTGGTGGGCGTCGACGTCCGGCGGCTCTCCACGCTCGCGCAAGGCGGGCACGTCTGCACCACCCATATACCTACCGGGCGACTGGCTGCCACGGCATCCCCAGATGTCGCAGTGCAGTCCGGGAACCCGTATCAGGAATCAAACAACCAGCAAGAAAGGCCGTGATGACGGACCAAATAGCAGAGAAAGCGGTAGCCGACGGCACTGTGATCTCGGAGATTCTGGAGAAGAATCCCGAACTGCACGGTATCGGAAACTACGAGTACGGCTGGGCCGACAAGAACGACGTAGGCGCAAATGCCCGTCGTGGCCTCAACGAGGAGGTTGTCCGCGACATCTCCTCGAAGAAGAACGAGCCCGAATGGATGCTCGATCTGCGCCTCAAGGGCCTGAAGTACTTCGACCGCAAGCCCATGCCCACCTGGGGTGCAGACCTCTCGGGCATCGACTTCGACAACATCAAATACTTCGTGCGTTCCACGGAGAAGCAGGCAGCTACGTGGGAAGACCTCCCCGAAGACATCCGGAACACCTACGAGAAGCTGGGTATCCCGGAAGCTGAGCGCAGCCGTCTCGTCTCGGGTGTCGCTGCCCAGTACGAATCCGAGGTTGTCTACCACCAAATCCGCGAGGATCTGGAAGCCCAGGGCGTCATCTTCCTTGACACGGACACCGCGCTGCGAGAACACCCGGAGATCTTCCAGGAGTACTTCGGCACCATCATCCCGGTGGGCGACAACAAGTTCGCCTCGCTGAACACAGCTGTATGGTCCGGCGGATCGTTCGTGTACGTGCCCAAGGGCGTGCACGTTGATATCCCGCTGCAGGCCTACTTCCGCATCAACACGGAAAACATGGGCCAGTTCGAGCGCACGCTGATCATTGCCGATGAAGACTCGTACGTTCACTACATCGAAGGCTGCACGGCTCCGATCTACACCTCGGACTCCCTGCACTCGGCTGTTGTGGAAATCATCGTGAAGAAGGGCGCCCGCGTCCGCTACACGACCATCCAGAACTGGTCCACCAACGTGTACAACCTCGTCACCAAGCGCGCTATCTGCGAAGAGGGCGCCACCATGGAGTGGATCGATGGCAACATCGGTTCCAAGGTGACCATGAAGTACCCTGCCGTCTACCTTGTTGGCGAGCACGCCAAGGGTGAGACCCTGTCCATCGCCTTTGCCGGCGAAGGCCAGCACCAGGACACGGGCTCCAAGATGGTGCACATCGCGCCGAACACCAAGAGCTCCATCATCTCCAAGTCCGTTGCCCGTGGCGGCGGACGTGCTGCCTACCGCGGCTTGGTCCAGGTCCGCGAAGGCGCCAAGCACTCGGCCAACACGGTCCGCTGTGATGCCCTTCTGGTGGACACCATTTCCCGTTCGGACACGTACCCGTACATCGACATCCGTGAGGATGACGTTGTGATGGGGCACGAGGCCACCGTTTCCCGCGTCAGCGAAGAGCAGCTCTTCTATCTGATGTCCCGCGGCATGCCTGAAGACGAAGCCATGGCCATGATCGTGCGCGGCTTTATCGAGCCGATCGCCCGTGAGCTGCCCATGGAATACGCCCTGGAGCTGAACCGCTTGATTGAACTGCAGATGGAAGGGTCCGTCGGTTAACAATGACTGATATCACTACTGAAAAGGCGCGCATCGGCGCGCCCTCGGCCCAGCCGTTTATCAACGGTTTCACCGAGGAAGGCGAAAACCTTTCGCCCGTAAACACCGGGACGAACACCAGCACGACGTCGGAGCAGCCTTCCGCTGGTCCGCTCGCTGGCGCTTCGGCCAAGAGCCACTCGCACGGTGGCGGCGTAGGCATCCCGGACAGCTCGCGGGCAGGCCGCCTCACTTCCTACAAGCTGGCTGACTTCAAGCCGCTGAACGGCTTGGAGGAAGACTGGCGTTTCACACCGCTGAAGCGCCTGCGCGGCCTCCACACCGAAGTCCTCAACGGCGCAGCTCCGGCGGTCAGCGTCACCGCACCGGCCGGCGTCGTTGTTGAAACCGTAGGACGCGATGACAAGCGCATCGGCCAGGCCGCCATCCCGGAGGACCTCGTGTCCGCCAACGCCTGGGAAAACTTCGCCGAAGCCACGGTGGTTACCGTGCCCGCGGAACTGCAGGCGGACAGTGAAGTTTCGGTCCTCATCACCGGTGCCGGAGAGGCTCCTTCCGCCCAGCACATCGTGATTGTGGCGGAGCGTTTCTCCAAGGCCGTCGTGGTCCTAGACCACCAGGGCACCGCAGTTGTCTCCGAGAATGTGGAGATCATCGTCGAAGACGGTGCGGAACTGACCGTAGTCTCACTGCAGGAGTGGGCAGACAACGCCGTCCACGCGTCATCGCAGCAGGCCAAGATCGGCCGCGACGCCAAGTTCAAGCACATCGTGGTCAGCCTCGGCGGGGACCTCGTCCGCGTTACGCCGTCCACTCGCTTTACTGCACCTGGCGCCGACGTCGAAATGTTCGGCTTGTACTTCGCAGATGCCGGACAGCACCTCGAGCAGCGCCTCTTCGTGGACCACGCAGTGGCCAACTGCAAGTCCCGGGTTCTCTACAAGGGCGCACTGCAGGGCCGCAATGCCCACAGTGTCTGGGTTGGCGACGTCCTGATCCGCAAGGAAGCCGAAGGCACCGACACCTACGAGGCCAACCGCAACCTGGTGCTCACCGACGGTGCCCGCGCGGATTCGGTTCCCAACCTCGAAATCGAAACCGGCTTGATCGAGGGTGCAGGCCACGCCAGCGCCACCGGCCGTTTCGATGACGAGCACCTGTTCTACCTGATGGCCCGTGGCATTCCCGAAAAGGTTGCCCGCCGCCTGGTGGTTCGAGGATTCCTCAACGAGATCATCCAGCAGATCAAGGTCCCGGCAATCGAAGAGCGCCTGACCGCAGCCGTTGAGCGCGAACTCGCCGCGACCGACAACTAAGACAGGCCAGGCAGGACAACAATGAGTGAAGAAACCAAGGGCGAACTGGTATGCAACGCCAATGACATCCAGGTCAAGCAGGCGCTGCGTGTCCTGATCGACGACTACCCCGTAGCCATCGTGAAGGACTCGATGGGCGATATCCACGCCATCGCCGATACCTGCTCGCACGCGGACATCTCGTTGTCCGAGGGCGAGGTTGAAGGCTGCGCGATCGAATGCTGGGGACACGGTTCCCAGTTCGATCTTCGCAGCGGCCAGCCCCTCCAGCTGCCTGCTTATGACCCCGTCCCGGTTTTCGCCGTCACCATCGACGGAGACGACGTTTACGTGGACGTGACCAACGTTGTGAACGGCGCTTCGGTAGATAACTACTGAGCGTCCAGTACCGCCAGACTTACGAACGAAAAGAAAGAAGAGCATGTCAACTCTTGAGATCAAGGACCTGCACGTCAGCATTGAGACGGAGCAGGGCACCAAGGAGATCCTGAAGGGCGTCAGCCTGACCATCAAGACCGGCGAGACCCACGCCATCATGGGCCCCAATGGTTCGGGCAAGTCCACGCTCGCCTCCACCATCGCCGGTCACCCGCGCTACAACGTCACCAGCGGCACCATCACGCTGGACGGCGAAGACGTCCTCGAGATGAGCGTCGACGAACGTGCCCGCGCAGGCGTCTTCCTGGCCATGCAGTACCCCGTAGAGGTTCCGGGCGTCACCATGACCAACTTCCTGCGCACCGCCAAGACAGCCATCGACGGTGAAGCACCGGCGCTGCGTACCTGGACCAAGGACGTCAAGGCGGCCATGCAGCAGCTGCGCATCGACGCCGACTTTGCCCAGCGCAATGTCAATGAAGGCTTCTCCGGTGGCGAGAAGAAGCGTGTCGAGATCCTGCAGCTTGAGCTCTTCAAGCCGAAGTTCGCCATCCTCGACGAGACCGACTCGGGCTTGGACGTCGACGCCCTGAAGGTTGTTTCCGAGGGCGTCAACCGTGCGCACGAAGAAGGCAACATGGGTACGCTGCTCATCACCCACTACACCCGCATCCTGCGCTACATCAAGCCGGACTTCGTTCACGTCTTCGTCGACGGCAAGGTTGTTGAAGAGGGTGGCCCCGAGCTCGCGGACCGTCTCGAAGAAGAAGGCTACGACCGCTACGCTCCAGGCGCCGGCGTTGCCGTTGCTCCTGCCGTGCAGGCCTAGTTAGGATCGTTCCATGACCGAAATCAACACGGCGCGCACCAGCCTCGAGGACGTCGAGGAAGCGCTTAAGGACGTCATTGACCCGGAACTTGGGGTCAACGTGGTGGACTTGGGCCTCCTTTACGGACTCAAGTACTCGGACGAGGACGGCGCCCTCCTGATTGACATGACACTGACCACGGCGGCGTGCCCGCTGACGGACGTGCTTGAAGAGCAGGTTGGCAAGTCCCTCGACGGAGTCGTTGACGATTGGCGCCTGAACTGGGTATGGATGCCGCCGTGGGGTCCTGAGCGGATCACCGACGACGGCAAGGACCAGATGCGGGCCCTCGGCTTCAACATCTGATCAGCAGGATTTGTCCGGAAAGCGGGCATAAGGAAGGGTTCCGGGCATGTTGCCCGGAACCCTTCCTTTTTCATGACACCACAGCCCTAGGGCGTGGCCACTCCGAACGTGTCGCATTTGTTGATGTCGCCGGTGGTGTAGCCCTGATAGAACCATTTCTGCCGTTGCTCGCTGGAGCCATGGGTCCACGACTCGGGCGAGACCCTTCCGGTTGCTGCTTGTTGGATCCGGTCGTCGCCGACGGCGGACGCGGCCGAGAGCGCATCCTGCAGGTCCTGCTCGGTGAGCGGATCCAGGAAGGGCCTGCCGCTGGCATCGGTTTGCGTTGTGGCGTGGCGAACCCACAGCCCGGCAAAGCAATCCGCCTGCAACTCCACCCGGACTGCTCCGGACTGCGGGCCCTGTGGGTCCTGCTGGGCCTGGTCCAAGGTCCCCAGGATGTTCTGTACGTGATGCCCAAACTCATGGGCCACCACGTATTCCTGTGCCAAGGGCCCACCCGATGAACCGAAGCGGGTCACCAACTCATCAAAGAAGCCCGGATCAAAATAGGCTTTGACGTCCGCCGGGCAGTAAAAGGGTCCCACTGCCGTGGTGGCTGGGCCGCACCCTGTGTTCGTGGCCGTATCGAAGATGACCGTCCCCGGCCGCGAGTACTGCACGTTGTACTGGGCCAGGTAATCGGGCCAGAAGGCATTGAGACTGTTCACAGTGCCTGTGATCCGGCAATCCAGGCGCTTGTCCGCATCGGCACCCGTCTGGCATTCCTGGATACCTCCCGCGCCGGGACCGCCACTTTCGACGGCGGGTGGCTGGCTTCCGCCGCCCGTCAAGTCTCCCAGGACGTTCGGATTTACCCCGAGCAGCACCAGCAAAAGCACCACGATGCCGCCGCCGATGCCACCACCAATCTTGGTCCCTCGGCCCATTCCACCGCCGCGTCGGTCTTCTACTTGGGACGGGTCAAGCTGCGCACCATCGTTGAAACTCATACAGTCAGAATAGACGTCACTTTTAGTGCCGGAGGCTGGACACTGCCGTAAAATTGCTTGGATGCCTTTCCTGGACAAACTTCAACTCTGGGCTGATGAGCGCCCCCACGACACCGCCGTCGTTGTTGGCAGCAGCCGAATCACCTGGGTGGAACTCCGCGATGCCGCAGCAGCGCTGCTCGGAACCGCCGGAGCCACTACGGTGCTGGCTGAGCCAAACTCCGTCCGCTTCGTCGCACACTATGCTGCCGCCGTAGCAGGGGAGCGGCGCTGCGCCGTCCTGGACCCGCAATGGCCGGCCGCCATGATCGAGGACGTGGCTTCGCGCCTCCTGGACAACGCCTCTGCGACCGGGACAGAACTCGTGGATGGAGATACTTCCAGCACTTTCCTGATCGGTCTCACCTCCGGCACCACTTCCGTGCCGAAAGCATTCACTCGCTCCCGCCGCTCGTGGCAGGTGTCCTTTGACGCCTCCATCGAGTTTTTCGGGCTTGCGCAGGATGACCGTACGCTGGCGCCTGGCCCGCTTTCCGCCAGCCTGAACCTCTATGCCCTCTCGGAGTGCCTGTATGCCGGCGCCGCGTTTCACACCCTGGCATCCTTCGATGTTGGTGACGCCCACGCAGCCATCAGCCATGACGGCATCACCCGTCTTGTGCTGGCTCCCACCATGCTCCGGTTGCTCAGTGAAAGGGGCCTCGCCGGTGATGTCGATGCCTCCGGTATCCGCAGCATCATTTGCGCGGGTTCCAAGCTGGACGCCCGGACTTTGGAGGCGGCACGCCGATGGGCGCCGCATGCCGCCATCTATGAGTACTACGGCGCCTCGGAGCTGAGTTTCGTCTCCGGCACCCGCCTTGCCGCGGGTGAACCGCTGGACGCCGGAGGCACAGGAATCGGAACCCCGTTTCCCGGTGTCGAACTGAGCATCCTTGACGATGCAGGCCGGCCGCTTCCCGATGGAGACCATGGGAATATCAGCGTGCGCAGCGGTATGGTCAGCAACGGCTACTTGTGGGGCGATGACGGGCAGGCGTTGCGGTGCCTCGATGGCTGGTACACGGTGGGGGACCAGGGCTACCTCGACCATGGCACCCTCCACATCCTTGGCAGGCGTTCGGACATGATCATCACGGCCGGAAAGAACGTCTACCCGCACGAGGTTGAACTCGCCATCGCCTCCGTTCCCGGGATCGAGCTCGCCATCGCCGCCGGGGCGCCCGACGATCTCCGCGGTCAAAGAGTGATCGCCGGAATCGTGCCTGCCTACGGTGCCGTGACAGCTACGCAGCTCCGTACGGGCCTTGATGGCCTGCTGGCACGGGACAAGTGGCCGCTGCAGTATTACGTATTGTCGGAGTTGCCCATGACCGACCGAGGCAAGGTCAGCCGCAAGGTGCTCCTCGATTGGATCAAGAACCATGATGCGCGGGCGCAGCCTCTTGGCTAGCGTCAATCCGTCCGGCAGGGGCACAGATGAATCCCGGCAGCCGGTCATCATCGCCGCGTTGCGGTCACCGATATGTCGCGCCAACGGGCAACTGAAGCAGTTCCGAGCGCCGGACTTGCTGGCACCAGTGTTGAGTTCGCTGCTGGAGTCCACAGGTATGGACCCAGTAGAAGTGGATGATGTCATCATCGGCAATGCCGTGGGTGGGGGAGGAAACCTTGCCAGGTACGCCGCCCTCCAGGCCGGCTTGCCCATGACCGTTCCAGGGCTCACTGTGGACCGCCAGTGCGGCTCAGGGCTGGACGCGATTGCCCTGGCCTCGCGGCTGGTGGCGGCCGGCGGCGATCCCCTGTACCTGGCCGGCGGCGTCGAAAGCATCAGTTCGGCACCGGCCCGCGCTCACAGGAACGACGACGGCGGCCTGGACTTTTACGCCCGGGCCACCTTCGTGCCACCCGAGTTCGGCGACCCGGACATGGGTGTGGCGGCGGAGAACGTGGCAAGGGACTTTGGGGTGACCCGGCAGCGGCAGGACGAGTACGCGCTCAGAAGCCATCGCCGTGCAGTGGGCGCCGCTGCTGCCGGGAAGTTCTCGGAGGAGATCGTTCCACTCACGAGCAATGGAACACTGGTGGATACCGACGACGGCCCCAAACCTTCACTGCGGGCGCCGCTGATGGCGAGGTTCCCGGCTGCGTTCGTGCGCGGTGGAACGGTCACGGCAGCAAACTCATGCTTCGACGCCGACGCGGCGTCCGCGGTCGTCATCACGTCGCTGAAGCGTGCACGCAGCATGGGTGCCGCAGACGGCTTGACTGTTTTGGGCTGCGACACCCATGGAGTGGACCCGGAACTGCTGGGTATCGGTGCCGCCTACGCAGCCGAACGCTTGCTGTCGTCGAGCAACCTGGTGGCTGATGAAGTTGACCTCATCGAATTCAACGAGGCTTTCGCATCCCAGACGATCGCATGCCTGGAGCATTTGGGCGTGGACCCTGCCAGGGCCAACCTCGAAGGAGGAGCGCTGGCGTTGGGCCACGGCTACGGAGCTTCGGGGGCCGTCCTGGTCACGCGACTGTTCGCACAAGCGCGCAGGAAGTACCAGGAAACGGGTGCGTCGGCGCTCGGGTTGGCGATGATCAGCATCGCCGGCGGCATGGGAACTGCTGCCCTCCTGCGGTATTCAAGGCTCTAGCTCTTCTCCGGGATTTCCTCAGCCTCGCCCAGCCCCCGGGCGGCCAACGCGTCGCCCGTCTGCCGGGCGTAGGCCACAGTGGTGATGAAGACAGGAAGGACCAGCGCCCGGGGATTGCGTTCCAGACCGCGGGCACGCGCTGAGTCCCGGACATCGGAGAAGGCGCCGGCGATGAAAGGAATGCTCCTCAGCATCACTGCGATGGTCAGTGCGAAGCGCTCGGGGTCGGCACCGAGCCGGCGGAAGGGCTTGGCCAACGACACCACGCCGTCCAGAAGGTCCTGCACCGGTGTTGTTGCTGTCAGCACCGAGGCCGCCACAACGCAGACCAGGATGTTCACTACGATGCGGGCCGCCGTCGGTCCCCCCAGCTGCCACCACTGGAAGAGCCCGATGACCAGGAGGATCGGCGCCACCATCCAGATTGCCCTGAGGAGGCGCCGCACGCCGGCACCGCTGAGAAGGAACAGCCCGCACATGACGGCGAAGATCGCCAGGGACACAGCCCAGTCCACGATCAGGAACGACGCCGTTCCGCAGGCAACCACCACCAGGAATTTCAGCCAGAGCGGAGTGCGGTGGATCACCGAGTCTCCGCGTACGTAGTTGGCAATCAGGAAGCCGTGGCCCCTCACCGTGGAGCACTTTCGTGCGGCAGTTCACCCAGGGAAGCTGCGCACAGCGCCCGGTAAAGGGCAACGCCCTCGGCTGCACCGCCGTCGAACACTATGCGGCCCGACTCCACCACCAGGACGCGATCCATGTCCAGCGCCAGATCGAGGTCGTGCGTGGACATGATGACCTGCTGGTCCAATCCCGCCAGTGTTCGGCGCAGAAGTTCGCGGTTGCGGAGGTCCAGCAGCGTGGAAGGCTCGTCCAGGACCAACACTCCAGGATTCACGGCCAGGACGGCGGCCAGCGCCAGTAACTGCCGCTCGCCACCAGAGAGCTCATAAATGCTTTGGTCGGCAAGGTGGAGCAGGCCAAAGCGATCCAGGACGGACTCGGCCCGGGCCGCACGTTCCTTCGAATTCTTCACGGATCGACGCAACGACAACTCAACGTCCTCGCGCCCTGTCGGCATGACCAGCTGGGACAGGGGATCGGTGAAGACGAAGCCAACATTGCCCCGGACACGGCGGACGTCCGTCACCGTGTCGGCGCCACCCACGGTCACCGTTCCGGCACTCGGTTCCACTAAGCCATTCAGGAGGCGCAGAAGCGTTGATTTCCCGGATCCGTTGGCGCCAATCACGCCGATGCGACGCTCGGACAACTCCAGGGAGAAGTCATGCAGCAGGGTCTTGGGCGCGTCCCGGCCGTCGACGACGACCCGCACCGAGACCCTGCTGAAACTGATGAGGTTCATGTACTGGTTGTTCCCGCTTTACTTGACTCGACGTACCAGGACGTCAGGGAAGGCCTTGTGGATTGCCAAGGCAATCACCACGGCCAGTACGTTCTTGATGATGTCGCCCGGGTAGAAGGCGAGATCTGCGATGAACGCCTTGGTGAAATCCAGTTTGCCGTTAACCATCATCCCCAGGACACCCAGGCCGTGGACGATCACGATGCTGCTGACCATGGTCGCGGCAAAGAGCCACAGCCCGCGGTTCCTGACCGTCCGGCGAATCACGACGCCGGCCAGGTAACCGGTGGCGGCAGCGGCCAGAGGGAACGCGATAATGTAGCCGGCGGAAGGGCTGGCAAGGATACCCAGGCCGCTGCGGCCGCCGCTGAAGATCGGCAAGCCTGCCAGGCCCAGGAGGACATAAAGACCGACGGCG
This sequence comes from Paenarthrobacter nitroguajacolicus, assembly GCF_007786235.1. Taxonomy (GTDB): domain Bacteria; phylum Actinomycetota; class Actinomycetes; order Actinomycetales; family Micrococcaceae; genus Arthrobacter; species Arthrobacter nitroguajacolicus_A. Next base: position 214,420 of record NZ_VNFK01000002.1, read on the forward strand.
GCAAAGCCGCGCCCAGCGCCGAGGACCAATCCGCTGAGCATCACTGTAAGGGTCACCAAGGTAATCGGAACCCCAAGCGCCCCTACAGGAATGCCGGGCACAATGGCGGAGGCGGCCACAAGGGCCGCAAACACGGCAATGAGGCCGAGGTCAGTCGCGGTCCAGCGTTTTCGGGAGGCGGCGGTGCGCTGCGACGTGGAAGCGGCAGCAGCGGCAGAGTCAGTCTTGCTCATGACGGTCCTATCAGGTGTGGTGCGATGCGATGGAAGTGCGTGTTTTTCCCCTGCTTTTGAGGATACGGAGGCCTTGGAACCGGGTTTTTGGAGCCTCTCCACAACGGACGGGCAGCAATCTTTGGTCGATGACACAGTTTTCGCTGTCCGGGGACGATGTCAGCCAGCGGCCATGCTGCCGGTAGACTTGAACAGGCTGTTCTCACGGCCGCCCCCGCCGCACTTATCGGACCCACCGGTCCCCGCAGGCGTTCCCCATTGAAAGGCATCACCCGAATTGATTACCGTCCAGGAACTCGAACTCCGCGCCGGCGCACGCCTGCTCATGGACCAGGTTAACTTCAGGGTGGACAAAGGCGACAAGATCGGGCTGGTTGGCCGCAACGGTGCCGGCAAGACCACGCTCACGCGCGTCCTCGCAGGAGAAGGCCTTCCCGCTGGTGGAAAGGTAACCCGAAGCGGCGAGATCGGGTACCTGCCGCAGGACCCGCGCACTCCGGACATGGAACAGCTCGCCCGTGACCGCATCCTTTCTGCACGTGGCCTGGACGTGGTGGTGGGGAAGCTCAAGAAGGCCCAGATGGAAATGGCCAGCGAGGACGCAGCCGTCCAGCGCAAGGCCATGAACCGCTACGACCGCTTGGAAGCTGAGTTCCTGGCTGGGGGCGGCTACGCCGCAGAAGCCGAAGCCGCTGCGATCTCCTCCAACCTTGCCCTGCCGGAGCGCATCCTCAACCAGCCGCTGAAGACCCTTTCCGGTGGTCAGCGTCGTCGTGTGGAGCTCGCCCGCATTCTCTACTCTTCGGCTGAGACGCTGCTGCTTGACGAACCAACCAACCACCTCGACGCCGATTCCATCACCTGGCTGCGCGACTTCCTCAAGGACCACCAGGGCGGGCTGATTGTCATCAGCCACGACGTGGAACTGCTGGAAGCCACGGTCAACAAGGTCTACCACCTGGACGCCAACCGCGCCCAGATCGACTACTACAACATGGGCTGGAAGCGCTATCTCCAGCAGCGCGAGACGGATGAGCGGGCCCGCAAGCGTGAGCGTGCCAACGCTGAGAAAAAGGCCCAGGTCCTCATCGACCAAGCCAACAAGATGCGTGCCAAGGCTACGAAGGCCGTCGCGGCGCAGAACATGGCCAAGCGGGCTGAACGCCTCCTCGGCGGCCTGGAAGCTGTCCGCGAGAATGATCGCGTGGCCGCGCTGCGGTTCCCGGACCCGTCACCATGTGGCAAGACGCCGCTCACCGCGGAGGGCCTGAGCAAGTCCTACGGATCCTTGGAGATCTTCACAGATGTGGACCTCGCCATCGACCGCGGCTCCAAGGTGGTCATCCTGGGGCTCAACGGTGCAGGCAAGACCACCCTGTTGCGGATGCTGGCAGGAGTCGACAAGCCGGACACCGGCGACATCATTCCGGGCCACGGCCTTAAGGTTGGCTACTACGCCCAGGAACACGAAACCCTGGACCACGATCGCACTGTCCTGGAAAACATGCGGTCTTCCGCCCCGGACATGAAGGACGCCGAAGTGCGCGGAATCCTGGGCTCGTTCCTGTTTTCCGGTGACGACGTCGACAAGCCTGCCGGCGTCCTGTCCGGCGGCGAAAAGACGCGCCTGGCTCTAGCGACGATCGTGGCCTCAAGCGCCAACGTGCTGCTCCTTGACGAGCCCACCAACAACCTGGACCCTGCCAGCCGTGCAGAGATCCTGGGCGCACTCAAAAACTACAGCGGCGCCGTCGTCATGGTCAGCCACGATGAAGGTGCCGTCTCGGCACTGAACCCGGAGCGTGTGGTGCTGCTCCCGGACGGTGTGGAGGACCACTGGAACGAGGACTACCTGGACCTCATTACCCTGGCCTAGGAGCCTCTGGCTAACGAACCTGCAAGGGTTCCGCACCCGTGATGCGTGCCAGTTCTTCGTAGCTGATCGAGAACATCGAGTTGTGGTCTCCCGCGCCAGCCCACAGCACTGGGTGTTCCTGCAGCGACGTGTCCAGGAGGGTCCGGATTCTGCGGGGGTGGCCCACGGGGGCAACTCCACCCACTTCCTGGCCGGTGTGTTCCAGCACGAATTCTGGCTTGGCGCGGCGGATTTTCCCCGTTCCCAGCTGATTGGCCACCAGTGCCGTGTCCACCTTTGCTGCGCCGCTGGCGAGGATAAGCAGGGGTTCGCCATCCAGCTCAAAGATCAAGCTGTTAGTGATTGCGGCTACGTTGCAGCCGAGTTCCGACGCAGCTGCGGCGGCTGTAGGCACTGTGGCAGCGAAAATCCGAACAGTGTCCTGCGCGCCGGCAGCCACCAAGGCGGACCTGACGTTGAGGACGGGGTCGGGAACCGGTTCAGTAGCCTTGTGCATCCAGGATCGCGTCTTCCTCTTCTTCGGACGTTGGCCGTTTGTTCTTGCGGGGGGCAGGAGTTCGGCGTTTGGGCGTGCCGCCGGCGGCGATGATCTCTTCGTCCTCTTCGTCTTCGGCGTCAATGGCGGCATTGCGGGCCTGCTGCCGCGCCGCGTAACCGAAACCGATGAACATCAGGACGCCAAAAGCGAACCACTGCAGGGAATAGGAGAGATGTGTTCCCTCTTCCGTGGCCGGCTTGGGGAACGGTGTGGGCATGGGCTGCACGGCAGGATCTTCGCTGGCGAGCTGCCCATACGCGCCCGTGGCGATCGGGTAGGGGAGTTCGGTGGCATAGCTGGCAAGGTCAATGGAGGCGAGCTGGCCGTCCACTGCGCCGCGGTCCAGTTTGGGCTCTGCGGGTTTGAGGCGGGCAACCACGGTGACCTCACCTGTGGGAGGCGGCGGAACGACGTCGGGGTGGCCGGGTGTGTTGTTTCCGATCGGTAACCAACCGCGGTCAATCACCACCGCTTCACCGGTGGTGAGGCGGAAAGGAACCACGACGTCGTAACCTGGCTGGCCATTCAGCGGCCGGTTCCGGACAACCCGCTGACCGTCAAGGTCGTAGGAACCGCGCAGTTGGACCTGCGTCCATTCACGCTCAGGGTCCAAAGCGTCGAATTGGCCTTTGATCTCTGTGTAGGGGACAGGCGTTGCGGAGTAATTACTGACCACGCGGTTGATTTCGGCCAGGGTCTCGGCCCTTCGGTCCATTTGCCAACGGCCCAGGAACACGCAGGCGGTAGCGAAGATGACAGCAAGAACGAAGTACCCCAGCCACTTGCTGGAGAAAAGGAAACGATACATTCAGCCAGCCTCGTTCGCCGTTGAGTGGTCCGTGAACGGCACAGTGTCTTTCCAGAGGCCACGCGTCTGCAGGTAATCCTCAAGCCACTCGCGGTGATCGCCACAGGAAAGCCAGACCTTGCGGCGTTCCGGAGTGTGAATCCGCGGATTGTTCCACAGCAGTTGCCATTGGGCCCCAGATCGGCAGCCCTTGCGCGAACATACCGCCGGACCGGCGGCACGTTCGGACTCCTGGCCGGCCATTCCTGCGCCGCCAAGGTTAAAGATGTTCATGAAGCCGCCCGTTCATCGCCGGCGTGTCCGGCCTCGCTTGCGTGGCCCTTAGTCGGGTCCGCTTGATTGCCTGTTGGTTCGTCATCCACCAATTCGCCTTGGAGCACCGTGGGTGCCTCAGCCCGTTCATCGTCGTCAGGCTGGGCCGAGCCCTCGATTTCCGGGACAGCAACGTAGTCCAACAAAGACTCGCTGTGGTCTTCGGCTTTGTCATTGCCGTTGGCGATCACCACGGCAATCCACGGAAGGAAGACAGCCCCGGCGATGGCAATAATCTTGAACCAGCCGTCAACCACGAAGATCAGGATGATGCAGACCATGCGGATGCCCATGGCAACGGCATATTTGATCATGCGTTCGCGCATGTCCTCAGAGTGGGCCGCAGCGGCATCGGTGATGCTGTGGACTTCGGGGTCGCTGGAAACAGCGTCCGGTTCCCCGGGCACTTGCTGCAGGGGACTGCTTTCTGGTGTCACAGCTGAATCATCACGCTCCAAAGGCCTCTCTCAATTCTCTCACCAAGGCTGTACCGGCCCAAACCGCGCAGGTGGCTGGTTACCCGCCGGTTGCTGCAGGCGGCGGATAAGATCGACACAGGAAAATCCCCCTTCACAGCGGCAATCGACTGCCGCGGAACCTGGAGCAACAGTATGTCTGAAGCAGTATCCACCGGTCGCAGCGTCCTGATCACGGGCGGGAACCGTGGCATCGGTCTGGCCATCGCCGAGTCATTCCTTGCCAATGGCGACAAGGTGGCTGTCACCTACCGCAGTGAAACAGAACTGCCTGAAGGCATCCTGGGTGTGAAGGCCGACGTCACGGATGAAGCATCGATTGACGCAGCGTTCAAGATCGTTGAAGAGGCACACGGTCCCGTGGAAGTGTTGGTGGCGAACGCGGGTATCACCAAGGACACTCTCCTGCTTCGCATGAGTGAGGACGACTTCACCTCAGTCCTGGACACCAACCTCACCGGCGCTTTCCGTGTCATCAAGCGGGCGTCCAAGGGCATGATCCGGCTGCGCAAGGGCCGTGTGGTTCTTATCTCATCAGTGTCCGGCCTCTATGGCGCTCCCGGCCAGATCAACTACTCCGCCTCCAAGGCCGGCATGGTGGGCATTGCGCGTTCCCTGACCCGCGAGCTCGGTAGCCGCGGCATCACCGCCAACGTCGTGGCTCCGGGATTCATCAACACGGACATGACTGCTGAACTCCCCGAAGACACGCAGAAGTCCTACTTGGCCAACGTCCCCGCTGGTCGTTTCGCCGAGGCGTCCGAGGTTGCCGATGTTGTGCGTTGGGTTGCAAGCGACGAGGCCGCCTACATCTCCGGCGCGGTGATTCCGGTCGATGGCGGCCTCGGAATGGGCCACTAGCAAACTAGCCCCAACAGCAGTTTTTGTCCGGGGTCAACAACGGATTTCGGCTCGGCCGCTGGCATGATGGAATCCGAGCCCACGGAATTTGGATGAAGTGAACAAAAGGAGCACGAATGGGAATGCTGGATAACAAGACCGCGATCGTCACGGGGTCTTCCCGCGGAATCGGCGCCGAAGTTGCCAAGATCCTCGCCGGCGAGGGTGCCGCCGTCGTAGTCAACTACCGCCAGAAGGCGCCGCGCGCCAACAAGGTAGTGACCGAAATCCAGGCAGCGGGTGGCCGTGCCGCTGCTGTCGGCGCCGACCTCACCACCGATGAAGGCGTGCACGCCCTGGCCAGCACTGCCATGGAGGAATTCGGTTCCCTCGACGTATTGGTCCTTAACGCCTCCGGCGGCATGGAGTCCGGCATGGAGGAGGGGTACGCGTTGAAACTGAACCGCGATGCCCAGATCAACATGCTCAATGCCGCAGTGCCGCTCATGCCCGAAGGCTCACGGGTTGTCTTCGTGACCAGCCACCAGGCGCACTTCGTAGAGACCCTTCCCACCATGCCCGAGTACGAACCCGTGGCAAAGAGCAAGCGTGCCGGCGAGGATGCACTGCGCGCCTTGCTTCCCAATCTTGCGGACAAAGGCATTTCACTGGTGGTCGTTTCCGGCGACATGATCGAGGGCACCGTTACGGCAACGCTTCTTGACCGCTCCAACCCGGGTGCCATCGAGACTCGCCGCGCGGAAGCCGGCAAGCTCTACTCCGTTGAGGAGTTCGCGGCCGAGGTTGCCAAAATGGTTACCGCCGATGTCGAATCCGGTCACACGGAATACGTGGGAGGCGCCGACTACTTCGGTAAAACAGCCGAGTAGCGCTTCGCCCTCTGCAACGGCCCGGGACAATGTCCCGGGCCGTTGTTGTTTATAGGGCCACTCACCCGAATCCTGATAGATGACAATTTGATAAATAATAGTGAATTTAGCGTCACGAAATCAGAAACCTTGTTTCGCTAATATGCTTTTGCGTTAACTGTTTCCATCTGATTGAATCTGCAAGGCGCCCAATCCGTAATTGAGCACAGCATTACGTTCCGGGCGGCGCGCGACTCCAGCTTCTCCAGCCCACCTCGAACGCATTGAACTGCGAACTAGGAGCTTCTTTGGACCTGTTACTACATGCAGATGGCATTCATGCGTCTTATGATCAACGGCACATCCTCAAAGGCATTGGATTTTCGTTGCACCGAGGAGAAATCCTGGGGTTGATCGGCACCAATGGTGCAGGCAAGACGACCTTGATGGACGTACTGTCCGGATCCCACAAGCATGATTCCGGACAACTGATGTTGGCCGGTGAAAAGTACGGGCCGGATTCCGTGGAGGAAGCACAGGCCTGCGGCGTGGGACTCATCCCACAGAACTTCCGGCTCCTGCCTGAACAGACCGTCGCCGAAGCAATTTTTCGAGGCACGTTTCAAGCCAACAAACCGCACCTGGAACTCCGCGACCAAGCACTCACGTTGATCCGGGACATCGGAATCGCGCTGGACCCGGACGTGAGGGTGGGGACGCTGATACGCGCGGAGCAAGCCCTGGTGGAAGTCCTGCGGATGGTGGCCGAGGAAGCCCAGCTCGTGATCATGGACGAAGTTGCTGCGTCGCTTCCGGACCACGACGTCGCCGTCCTGCACAAAGTCCTGCGAATGCTGATCGGGCAGGGCAGGGCCATCATCTACATCACCCACCGCTTGGACGAGGTCCGTTCCATTGCGCATCGCATCGCCGTCCTGCGGGACGGCAGGGTGCACAAGACCTTGGAAGCGAGCCGGACCGACGTCGGCGAACTTGCCTTCCTCCTGCTCCAGCAGGAACTCGAGGACAGCGCCCGGCCCGCCGGTCCTGCAGGCGGCGACGAGGCGCTGCGGGTCCTGAAACTCAATGCGGGCAAGAATGTCCGGGACGTGACGTTCAGCGTGGCAAAGGGCGAGATTTTCGGCCTGGCCGGTACACACCGCTCCGGCATCTACCAGTTGGTCGAAGCACTTGTGGGCATTCACCCGATCAGTTCGGGGCAGATTCTCCTGAACGGACAAGCGGTCCAGATCCAGAGCCTGGAGGATGCAGCCCGTTTGCGGGTCGGGTACTTGTCAGACGCTGCGGACGCCGTGGATACCGACGCCAGCATCGCGAACGGCCTCCGCCCTGGATCCGATGCAGGGCTGGCGGATCTCCACACGGAGATCACCCAGCTCCGAACCGTCATCGAACTCGTCCGTCGCATGCGGATCAGAACCACCAACATCCATGGCAGCATCACCACCCTTTCCGGCGGCGACCGGCAGAAGGTGGAGCTTGCCAAATGGATGTCCACTGACTGCGACGTCTTGATCCTGAGCCATCCCAGTCGGGGCATAGACATTGGGGCCAAGGAAACTGTCTACAAGATGCTCACCGAGCTCAGTCAATCAGGCGTGGCCATCATTCTCTTGTCTTCGGACATGTCGGAACTGGTCAACTGGTGCCACCGGATCGGTGTGATGCGCGAAGGGGAACTTGTCACCATCGAGGCAAACGCAAATACCAACGAGGACGTCCTGGTTCACCACATGTTGGGTCAGAAGTTCGATTCCAAGGGCAGCGAAGCCCGCCGCGTGAAGGCCCAGGAGCCCGGCCCCCTCCTACGATGAACCGACAGAGGGGCGGCCATGGATGGCCGCCCCTCTCACTTTTCCTGCTCTTGTTGGTTCAGATGGTGATGGCCTTCGCGAAGGTCTTGAGCTTGTGGCGGGCCAATGCCAGGTTTGCATAGGTTCGGTCGAGTACCAGGTACACAAACAGGCCCTTGGATCCGTCTGAATTCAGGACGTTAATCAGGTGGTACTGGGAGCCCAGCGTAATGAGGATGTCCTCGATATCGCTCTCCAGGCTCAAGTCGGCCATAGTGCGGAGCTTCGCGCTGACCACGTTCGAATTGCCGGCGGCAGCCACGCCGAGGTCAAATCCAGGGCTTCCGCCCTGCGCCAAGGCCATTCCGCTGGTGTAGTCCACAATGGCCGCACCCGTGGCGCCTTCGATGGAAAGCAATTGCTTGATAGCTTCATTCAGTGAGCTCATGGTGAATTCATCCTCTTCTTCTTCATCATCAACGGTCTCCGTGAAGTCGGCCATCCGGGCTCCCTGGTAAGGGCTTGCATTGCGGAGATGTTCAGGCACGGCGGCATTTACCGCGGATGCTTCCGTGTCCCAGTCTTCGCCATGGAACATTTCGTGGAAAGGCGTTTGCTGGCTTGTGTTTGCAGCCCAGCCATTGGCATCCGGCTCAAATTCATCGCGCCGCTTCCACCATTTCCATGTGCGCTGCGAATGGTTCACTCTTTGCCCCTGTACCTATATCCCGAATTAGCGCATGCTTCACAGCTTCGTCTTGGAATTCGAAATCTAACACATCGAATGCCAGCGTGGACAATGCGCAGGGAAATGATTTCGATTCAGTAAATTGTTTGGAATTTGGCGTCACGAAATCCATTTGCTTGTTTCGCGGCGTTCTTGCCGCACGCCGCTCATGTGGAGCCGCCGTTGTTTTGGGCACGCGAAAGGATCCGACCAAGCAAGAGCGGATGACCGGTAAGGGGCTGCAGGTGCTTACCCTGCGGATCAGACGTTGGCGATGTGCCTCACGGCGTCAAGGTACGGCATGTTGATGACGGCGTCAGCCACTGCCCGAACGGCTGGCTTTGCATTGAAGGCAACGCCTATTCCGGCCGCCCCGAGCATGTCGAGGTCATTGGCACCGTCGCCTACTGCAATGGTGTGTTCCAGGCTGATGCCTTCTGCGGCTGCCCACCGGCGCAGGTACTTTTCCTTGGCGGCACGATCTACGACATCTCCGAGGACCTTGCCAGTGAGAGCGCCGTCGACAATCTCAAGCTCATTGGCAATCCAGTAATCAAGGCCCAGCTCCTCTGCGATGGGACCCAGGATCTGGTTGAACCCTCCGGAAACAACCGCCACCACGTGGCCAGCCGCCTTGAACGCCGCAACCAGTTCTGCCGCACCAAGGCTAAGGCGCACCTCGTGACGCACGGATTCGATGACGGCGGACGGCAGACCGGCGAGGACGGCCACACGGGCATGAAGGCTCTGGGCAAAGTCCAGCTCGCCACGCATGGCAGCCTCAGTCACCTCGGCAACTTCTTCGCGCTTACCGGCATGGCCTGCCAGCAGCTCGATTACTTCCTGCTGGATGAGCGTTGAGTCCACGTCCATGATGAGGAGCTTCCGGGCAGCCTGGCGAAGGTCCTCCGGAACAATGGCCGTATCCACGCCGGCATCGGCGGACTGGGCCACCAAGCGCCGCACGGACAAAAGGTCGACGGCAGAGTTCGCCGGCAAAGTGAGGTTGGCCGTGTGGACTGTGAAGCGCCCGTCTCCACCGTGTGATTCCGATGACACTGCAACGCCGGCGTCGGCAAGCACCTTCCGCACACCCTCGAGGGACCCGGGGGACAAATTCACGCCATAGCTGACTGCAGCCAAGTTCGAAGTCATGGCCTCAATCCTACTGAGGGTGCTCTGTCCACCCGAAACTGTTTCGACTCATATCCGAGCAGAAACATCAGTTATCAGTCATGTGCAGTTTTGTCCTAGTGTCTACTGCTATGAGTGATGTTCTGGAATTGGCTTCCGTCAGCGTTGTCCGAGGCAAGAAGACCCTGCTGGACAAGGTCGACTGGGAGGTCAACGAAGGCGAACGTTGGGTCATCCTGGGCCCCAACGGTGCCGGCAAGACGACGCTTCTCCAGATCGCAGCCGCTCGCTTGCACCCGAGCAGCGGCAAGGCAGGAATCCTTGACGAGACGCTGGGCCGTGTGGATGTCTTTGAACTCCGCCCGCGCATCGGGCTTTCTTCGGCGGCCCTCGCCACCCAGATCCCGGAGCACGAAAACGTCCTGAACGTCGTGGTGACCGCCGCCTATGGCGTCACCGGACGTTGGCGGGAGGGTTACGAGCGCGACGACGAACGGCGCGCCTTCGGCCTCTTGAACGACTGGGGCATGGGGCCGTTGCTTAACCGCACCTTCGCAACACTGTCCGAGGGGGAGCGCAAGCGAGTCCAGATTGCCCGCGCCCTCATGACCGACCCCGAACTGCTTCTGCTGGACGAGCCCGCGGCCGGCCTCGATCTCGGTGGTCGCGAAGAACTCGTCCACAAGCTCGGCGAACTTGCCAGCGACGAAGCCGCACCCGCCATGGTGCTGGTCACCCACCACCTCGAGGAAGTGCCGCCGGGCTTCACTCACGCCATGCTTCTCCGCGAAGGCGGAGTGGTTGCGGCCGGCCCCATCAAGGAAGTCCTCACCGACGAACATCTAAGCACCACCTTCGGCCTGGCCCTGGATGTCTCGGAAAACGGTGGTCGCTACACTGCGACTGCCCGCCGCTAAGCGAAATCGTAGCCAACAGTGGAAATTCTTAGCAGCATCCTGGTCTTTTTCGCGGGCTTGTGGGCCGGCACCATCAACGCAGTAGTCGGTTCCGGCACGCTGGTGACTTTCCCCGTTCTCATCGCCATCGGCATTACTCCCGTGGTTGCGTCCATGAGCAATGCGATGGGCCTCGTCGCGGGAACGGCTGCCGGGGCTTGGGGCTATCGCCGAGAACTGGCCGGCAGGGGCCGGCAACTCATGAAGCTGCTGCCAGCGTCGTTGCTGGGCGGCATCACCGGTGCGTGGCTGCTGCTGCATCTCCCGGAGAAAGTCTTCCACTACGTTGCGCCCGTCCTGCTGGTTCTGGCCCTGATGATGGTCCTCTTCCAGCCGAAGCTGCAGGCGTGGGTGCGCAGCAGGGAACAGAACCCTGAACATGCCATCCGGGATCGCAGCCACGGCATTTTGCTGGTGGCCCTGGTGTATCTTGCCGGCGTCTACGGCGGTTACTTCGTGGCAGCCCAGGGCATCCTGCTGGTAGGAATCCTCGGGGTGTTCCTCACGGGAACCATGCAAAACGCCAACGCCATGAAGAACATCCTGGTGCTGGGCGTAAACATGGTGGCGGCCGTCTCGTACCTGATCTTTGCCTTCGACCGCATCAACTGGCTTGTGGTCCTGCTCATTGCCGTCAGCTCAACCATCGGCGGTCTTGTGGGCTCAAGGGTTGGCCGAAAGCTTTCGCCGCGAATCCTCAGGGCGGTCATTTTCACCCTCGGCATCGTGGCCCTTGGCTTCATGATTGCCAACCTGCTGAAATAATCTCCCGGTGACCTTCCACTACCTCGAGTCGGCTGACGATCCCCGCGTCACTGACTACACCACTCTCACCGACGTACATCTCCGCAAACTCCGTGAACCCGAAGAAGGCATGTACATTGCCGAATCTTCCCGTGTACTCCGGAGGGCGCTTGCCGCGGGGCACCAACCCAGATCCTTTTTCCTTGCAGAGAAGTGGCTGGAGGACCTCGACGATGTCTTCCAGGCCTATCCCGACGTTCCTGTCTTCATTGGCAAAGCGCCCTTGCTGGAGGAGATTACTGGCTTCCACCTCCACCGCGGCGCGATGGCTGCCATGCACCGGCCAGCTCCCGTTCCGCTGGAGGAGCTCTTGGTGAACGCACAGCGGGTCGCCGTGCTCGAAGACATCGTGGACCACACCAACGTGGGCGCCATCTTCCGTTCGGCTGCTGCGCTCGGAGTGGACGCCGTCCTCGTATCGCCGCGGTGTGGTGACCCACTGTACAGGCGCAGTGTCCGCGTCAGCATGGGAACTGTCTTCCAAGTGCCGTGGGCACGGTTGGAAAGCTGGCCCAATGACTTGGACCGCCTCAAGGAGCAAGGCTTTACCGTGGCTGCCATGGAGCTGACCGATGATGCCCTTGACTTGGACGAGCTGGCCGCCAGACGGTACCCGAAACTTGCCCTGGTTCTCGGCACCGAAGGTGCCGGCATGAGCAGCGACACCTTGAACGCCGTCGACCTCGCAGTCAAGATTCCGATGCGGGCCGGTGTTGACTCGCTCAACGTCGCGTCGGCGTCCGCGGTGGCGTTCTGGGAGCTTCGTCCGCGCGGATAATCCCCGGTTCGTGCCGGGTGGCTGTTTCCGCTATGATTGGTTGTTGGCCCGGCCGCTGAAATTTTCACATTCCAGCAATCGGACCACCTCCATTCATACCTGGCAGCTGGCAAAATCCAGTTGCGTGAACAAAAGGTCCCATTATGAAGTCTGATATCCACCCGAAGTACGAAGCTGTTGTTTTCAACGACCTGGCTTCCGGTACGCAGTTCCTGACCAAGTCCACCGTGTCTTCCTCGAAGACCATCGAGTGGGAAGACGGAAACACCTACCCGGTTATCGACGTCGAAATCTCTTCGGAGTCCCACCCGTTCTACACGGGCAAGCAGCGCATCATGGACTCCGCTGGCCGCGTCGAGCGCTTCAACGCTCGCTTCAAGGGCTTCGGCGGCAAGAAGTAACCCACTTCACCCCAAGGCTTTCAAAGCCCGCATTGCTGGAATTCCGGCAATGCGGGCTTTTGCGTTTTCCGGCAAGATGGACAGCATGACTTCCCAGCCCAAACCAGAAACAAAAATGCACGACGGCGGCACTCGCCTGCACGGGGAATACAAAGTCCCGGGCGGAAAACTCGTGGTGGTGGACCTGGATGTGGTGGAGGGGCGGTTCGCCAACGTCTCGCTGAGCGGCGACTTCTTCTTGGAGCCCGATGAGGCTTTGGAGGACATCAACGGGGCCCTCACCGGACTTTCGGATGCCTCTTCGGCCGCCGATATCGCAGCGGCTGTTACAGCCCGCCTGCCCGAAGGGGCTGTACTGTTCGGATTTTCCGCGGAAGCCGTGGCAGTCACTGTTCGCCGGGCGCTGTCCAAAGCAACCAGCTGGGCAGACCACCAGTGGGACGTCATTCCGCCAACGGTACTTCCCACGCAAGTGAACGTGGCGCTGGACGAGGTGCTCACTGAGGAAGTCGGGAGCGGCAGGCGCAATCCCACTCTCCGTTTCTGGGATTGGGAAGAACCCTCCGTGGTGATCGGCAGTTTCCAGTCGGTGCGGAACGAAGTGGATCCGGAGGGTGTGGCCCGCCATGGCATCACAGTGGTTCGCCGGATCAGTGGTGGCGGTGCCATGTTCATGGAAGCTGGCAATTGCATCACCTACTCCCTGTACTTGCCGCAGACGCTCGTGGACGGCATCAGCTTCGCGGACTCCTACGCCTTCCTGGACGCCTGGGTCATGGCCGCGCTTGAGAAGCTCGGCATCACGGCCTTCTACGTACCGCTCAACGACATCGCCACGGACCAAGGCAAGATTGGCGGGGCTGCGCAGAAGCGGCTGGCCAACGGCGGCATGCTGCATCACGTGACCATGAGCTACGACATCGATGCCGACAAGATGGTGGACGTCCTGCGAATCGGCAAGGAGAAGCTCTCTGACAAGGGCACACGGAGCGCCAAGAAGCGCGTGGATCCATTGCGCCGGCAGACCGGACTGGCCCGGTCAGCCATCCTTCACGCCATGCAGGAAGTCTTCACCGAGCGTTATGGCGCGGTGGAATCCCGGCTCACTGAAGCAGAACTGGACGAAGCCCGGAAGCGGGTGGACTCGAAGTTCGGCACCGAGGATTGGTTGAACCGGGTTCCCTAAGCGCACTTTCGACCTGCCGGCAGCTAGCCCTCCGACGCTTGCGCTGTCAGTGCCCGCAGGAGATGGCTGCGCTGTTCGATAATGATGCGCCGCAGGGCCCTGGGAGCACCCTTGTGATTCTGCATCCATTCATCAGTCCGGAGCATGACCGGATGGCTGGTGGGCCGCATTCCGTCCGCAAGATCCTGTGCGGCCGGGAAAAGTCCGCGGACGATCCTGCCGGCGATTTCAATACTTCGCTCAGCCCATACTCGTTCAAGGCACTCGAAGTACGGCTCAACATAGGGTTTCAGCATGTCAGCGGGCGCCGTCGCGAAGCCAGCGATCGTAGCGCTGAGGATCTCGTTGGAAAGGCCGGTGGTGTTGACCGCGGAGTCCCAGGCTGCTGCTTTCACTGAGGCATCCGGTCGGGCGGCCGAAGCCAGCGCGTGGCCCTCCCTGCCCGAAGCGGTTTTGTCAGCTTCAAGTTCCCGGTCCAGCTCAGCCTGCGTCGCTTGTCCGTGTGCTGAGAGTGCTTGCCAGAGGCTCCACCGCAGCTCCGCATCCACAGCAAGGCCGCCAATGACCGTAGAGCCCTCCAGGATGGCCCGGATCAGCGAGAGCTCGCTGTCACCGTGGCGCGACACGTCCGCGAGTGTCCTGGCCCACGCAAGTTGCTGATCCGATCCTGCCGCAGCGGCCTGCAACTGGTTTGCAGCAACAGCCAGGAACTCCTTGCGGACGTCGGCCCGCGTCGCGGCCGGAACAAAACGTTCAATGGCGCCGGTGGCATTGGCCAGCACGTTGAGCAGGACACCGATTCCACTCTCTGCTGGAGCAAACTGCTCGACGGCGGCAACGTACCGTGCAGCAGGCGTGACACCATCCCGGGCAGAGTCCCAGAGCGCCGTCCAGCAGAGAGCACGCGCCATGGGGTCCTGAATTCTGTCCAGTGAGGTGCGCACCGTGTGCTCGGACACGGGATCGAGCCGGACCTTGGCGTAGCTGAGGTCGTCATCGTTGACCAGCAGCAGCGCCGGCCTCCGCTTCCCGTTCAGCTCGGCTACCAGTGTGCTGGGGCCGACGACGTCCACGTCGATGCTCTCCGACCTGACCAGGGCGCCTGTTGTGTCGGCGTCGTACAAGCCCAGGCGCATGCGGTGCGGACGGAGCTCCTGGTGACCGGTGATGGGATCGATGGCGTCCTGTCGGAGTGTTACCGCGCCGAGCGTCCCACCGTCTTCCACGATCTCGGCGGAAATGGTGGAGATCCCGGATGTCTGCAACCATTGGCGTGCCCAGGTGGCGAGGTCGCGTCCGGAGGCTGCGCTGAGGGCCTTCAGGAGATCCTGCAGGGAAGTATTCCCGAAGGCGTGGTCGCGGAAGTACTGCCGGGAGCCGTCAATGAAAGCGTCAAACCCCACATAGGCCACCAATTGCTTCAGGACCGACGCGCCCTTGGCATAGGTGATGCCGTCAAAGTTTTGCTTGGCTGCTTCAAGATCGGGGATGTCGGCAACGATCGGGTGCGTCGTGGGCAACTGATCCTGCAGGTAGGCCCAGGCCTTACGCTTGCTGGCGAAGTTCACCCAGGCGGTGTCCCAATCGGTAGCCCGGTCCACTCCGAGGGTTCCCATATAGTCGGCAAAGGACTCCTTGAGCCACAGGTCATCCCACCAGTTCATGGTCACGAGGTCGCCGAACCACATGTGCGCCATCTCGTGCATCAGGGTGTTGGCGCGTGCCTGGTACTGTGCGTCAGTGGCCCTTGAGGCGTACACGTACTTCTCCGTGAACGTGACCAAGCCGGGGTTTTCCATGGCTCCCAGGTTGTATTCGGGAACAAAGGCTTGGTCGTATTTGCCCCACGGATACGGATAGTCAAAGAGCTCGTTGAAGAATGACAGGCCACCCTTGGTCAGACGGAAGAGTTCGTCGGCGTCGAAGGAGTCGGCCAAAGAGGCCCGGCAGAAAAGTGCCAGCGGCACGTCAAGGCGGGTGCCGTCGTCGAAGGTTGCTCCCCAGTGGTCCGTGGCCTTGTAGTAGGGCCCGGCAAGCACAGTGGTGATGTAAGTGGACATGCGCTTGGTGGTGGCGAAGTCCCAGCGGGCCACCCCGGGGTCGGATGTGGCGGGCGTCCGGGCGGCTTCAACGCCGTTGGATGCAACCTCCCAATCGGCGGGCGCGATCACATGGAACGTGAACTCGGCTTTGAGGTCCGGCTGTTCGAAGTTGGCGAAAACGCGTCTGCTGTCCGCCGGTTCGTATTGGGTGTAGAGGTAGCACTGGCCGTCGGCGGGGTCCACGAAGCGGTGCATGCCCTCACCGGAGCGGCTGTAAAGGGCCGTTCCCGTGACTGTTACCTCGTTCTCGGCAGCGAGGCCATCCAGGATGATCCTGTCGCGGTCCACCGCGCTCCCAATATCCAGCGGTACGCCATTCAACACCACCGACTGCACGCCTCCGCTGATGAAGTCCAGGAAGGTTGCGGAGCCGGGTTTGGCGGAGAAGGTGATGGTGCTGATACTCGGGTAGCCGGCGACTTCGGGATCTGCCGCGTCTCGGACATCGAGGGTGACGTCGTAGCTGTGGGTGGTGATCAGGGCTGAACGGGTAGCGGCTTCATCGCGCGACAGATTGTGATTCGACACACAGCTATCTAATCATGATCCACGCGGCACCCAGACCCAGCGAAGCGATGATCAGCCAGGAACCCAGCGCCACCAGCACAGCGCGTCCACCGGTGTGAATCAGGGTGCGCACCCGCACCGCCGAGCCCAGACCGAACAGCGCCGTTGCCAAGAGGATGTCTTGAAGGGCCGCCGCTGTTTCGAGTCCCATCTCCGGTGCCCAGCCCAGGGAGCGGACCACCACCATCGCGATAAAGCCAAGGACGAACAACGGCACGATGGGCGGGAACTTTCCCTCGCCGACGGTCGCCGCGTCCCCTGAACCGTTAGCGCGCTGTCGCAGATGGTCGATCCTCTGGTGCAGGCCGCCCGCTGCCGCGATGGGCGCAAGAAGGACCACCCTGGTCAATTTGACGACGACGGCGATCGCCAGCGCCGCTGGACCCGCGGTTTGCGCCGTGGCCACCACCTGGCCAACATCGTGCACGGACGCTCCGGTCCACGCACCGAACTGCTCAGGACTCAGGTTCAAGGGGTGCATCAGGAGTGGCAGCACGCCAATAGCCAACGTACCGCACAGTGTCACGAGCGCCACGGGGAGCACCGTGTCCTGGTGCTTGATGCGCCGCACCGCCGCCATGGCTCCGATCGCGGAGGCCCCGCAGATGGAGAAGCCCGTGGCGATCAGCAGGGCAGCTTCGCCGGGGAGGCGCAGCAGGCGGGCCAAGCCATAGGTTCCTGCGAAGCTCACCAGCACAACTCCGGCGATCAGGAGCAGGGAAAGCCAGCCGAGGCCGAGCACATCCTGAATGCTGACCTTGAGGCCCAGCAGTACGATTCCCGCTCGCATGAGGTGCTTCCCCGCGAAGTCCAGGCCGGGGCGGGCGCGCCCGGCAGCCAAGACAGCTGTGCCCGGTATATTGGCTGAGAGCAAGCCCAAGGCAACAGCGAGCGTCATGGCTGGTACGGCTGGAAACACCGCGTGGATGGCGAAGGCCAGACCCGTTGCGGCGATGCTCAGGACCAACCCGGGCCCCAGCCGGGACAGCTGGGGCGAAAGACTGTTGAAGGGCATGCCTCAACCCTGCCGGATGGGGGCACGGAAAGGCGAACCGGGACCTCCCGGAAACTGCGACACAATCTGCGCGTAATGCGCCCGACTCAAAAAGGTGATTGTCTAATTCCCATGTCTGACCTATTCCAGGATTACTCCGAGGCCGCTGCGCGCAGTGGCGCCTACGACGAGATGTTTGCCCCAGGCCACGTTGCCAGAAAATCCTACGGTCAGGTTTCCGGCGCTCTGCGCGAACTTTCCCTGGCGGACGTCACGGCCCGTGCCGATTCCATGGCCCGTACGTTCCTGGATCGCGGTGTGACGTTCGACTATGCGGGGGAGGAGCGGCCGTTCCCGCTGGACATCGTGCCAAGGGTCATCCCGGCCGACGAGTGGGACGTGCTGGAGCGCGGTGTCGCCCAACGCGTCAAAGCGCTCGAAGCCTTCCTGAATGACGTGTACGGACGCATGGCCGTGGTGACCGACGGCGTGATCCCGAGGCAACTGGTGACCACCAGTGCACACTTCCACCGGGCAGTCCACGGTTTCGAGCCGTCCGGCGGCGTCCGCGTCCATGTCTCGGGTATCGACGTCGTCCGCGATGCTGCGGGAACCTTCAGGGTGCTCGAAGACAACGTCCGGGTACCTTCCGGTGTCAGCTACGTGCTGGAAAACCGGCGCGCCATGGCGAAGGGCCTGCCCGAAGCGTTCGGCCAGCAGCACATCCGCCCCGTCGAAGAGTACCCCCGCCGGCTCCTCTCTGCCCTCCGCAAGACGGCCCCCGCCGGCGTCGACGATCCCACCGTCGTTGTGCTTACACCGGGTGTCTTCAACAGCGCCTATTTTGAGCACACCCTCCTGGCGGGGCTTATGGGCGTGGAACTGGTGGAAGGCCGCGACCTCATCTGCCGTGGCAACCGCGTCTACATGCGGACCACCGCGGGCGAGCAGCGCGTGGATGTCATCTACAAGCGCATCGATGACGACTTCCTGGATCCCCTGCAGTTCCGTTCCGATTCCATGCTTGGCTGTCCGGGCCTGGTCAACGCAGCCAGGGCCGGGGGCGTGACCATTGCCAATGCCGTGGGCAACGGCGTAGCCGATGACAAGCTCGTGTACAGTTACGTCCCTGACCTGATCCGGTACTACCTTCACGAAGAGCCAATTATTGCCAACGTCGACACCTTCCGGCTTGAAGAAAAGGAAGCCAGGGAGCATGTGCTGGACCGCCTCGATGAGCTCGTGGTGAAGCCCGTTGACGGCTCCGGTGGCAAGGGTTTGGTCATTGGCCCGGACGCCTCGAAGGAAGAACTTGATGCGTTGCGAAAACGTGTCATTGCCGATCCCCGCGGCTGGATCGCCCAACCCGTGTTGCAGCTCTCCACCGTGCCGACTCTTTCCGGTGACAAGTTCGGGCCACGCCACGTGGACCTGCGGCCTTTTGCAGTGAACGACGGCGACGACGTCTGGGTCCTGCCCGGCGGTCTCACCCGGGTGGCGCTCAAGGAAGGCTCGTTGATCGTGAACTCCAGCCAGGGCGGCGGGTCCAAAGACACCTGGGTCTTGGCCAATTCGCCGCAGATGCCCGCCGAAGTCATCCCGCGCCAGTCCGTCACCGTTCGCGAGCAGGTTTCCGTGTGGCCCGTGGAAAGCAACTGGCGGGACCGCCAGACGGAGCAGCAGCAGTGACCCCGCTCCACCCAACAACTGAACTTCGACATGCACCACGCGAAGGAGGCGCAGCCACATGCTGAGCCGTATTGCTGAATCACTTTTTTGGATCGGACGCTACGTAGAACGCGCCGACGGCACTGCCAGGATCCTGGACGTCCACCTGGAACGCCTGAACCACCTGCCCCTTGAAGAGCAGCGCAGCGTGGCCAGGGAGCTGCTGGCGGTCATGGGAGCGAAGCCCCAAAGCGAAGACTTTGGCCTGCCCGAACTTCTCCATGCCTTGGCTTACGACAAACAGAGCGCATCATCCATTGCCGGTTCCCTCGGTGCAGCCCGCGAGAATGCACGGCGGGCCAGGGAAACTGTCTCCCAATCCCTCTGGGAGAGCCTTAACACCACGTATTACGGACTCAACCAGCACCGCAAGGACGTGGTGGGAACGTACCGTTTCTGCAACTGGGTCCTGGAGCGGACCGCCATGGTTCGCGGTCTGGCGGACACCACGGTCAGCCATGACGAAAGCTGGCTGTTCATGGTCCTCGGCCGGTCCCTGGAACGGGCCGACATGACTGCACGCATGTTGTCCACGCGGGACGTCCAGTCCGCGGGAATGTCCTGGGTGAACATGTTGCGGTGCGCCGGCGCTTACGAGTCCTTCATCCGGACCCGACGGGCCGCGTTCGGAGACCAGCACGCGGCAGAGTTCCTGCTCCTGGACCGGCTGTTCCCACGCTCCATCGTGTACGCCCTGCGTGACGCCGACGAGTGCCTCGCCAAACTGGATCCGTCCGCGCAACGCGTTGGCTTCATCAACGATGCCCGGCGCATCGTGGGCCAAGCGAGGACGTTCCTTGAGTTCCACCGCACGGATGACCTTATGTCCGAGTTGCCTGAGCACATGGAACGTGTGCAAAAGGCAGTGACGCAAGCGTCAGACGCGATTTCCCGTAAGTACTTCAATCAGGCTGATGAACACGCCTGGGTGGGAGAAGTTTCATGACCCGGCTGAGCATCGTCCATAAAACGGCCTATAAGTATCACCGACGCGTGACTTTGTCCTACAACGAGGCCCGGATGACCCCGCTGACCGACGGCCAGCAGGTGGTCCTGGAGTCCTCCCTCAAGGTCTCGCCCAACCAGGCCTCTGTCAGCACCTACCGCGACTACTGGGGAACACGAGTCACGGCGTTCGATATGCAGATGCCGCATGAGAGCCTTGAGGTCCTCGCTACGGCCACCGTGGAAGTGCATCGAACCGAGCGGATCGCTGCCGAGGATGACATCGTGGGATGGGACGTCATAGCCTCGGAGAAAGTACAGGACGAGTTCAGCGACTGGTTACCCCAGTCACGGCTCAGTGGCCCGGGCGACGAAGTCCTCAGCATCGTTCCCGGAATCGTCGATGGCAAGAACCCGCACGAGGCGGCGCTGGCGGTGTTCGCGTGGATGGCCGGCGAGATGACCTATATGAAGGGCACCACCGGTGTCACGACGAATGCCGAACAGGCGTGGTCGCAACGCCAGGGTGTCTGTCAGGACCTCGCCCACTTGGCCATCGGCGCCCTGCGGTGCAGCGGTATTCCCGCCCGTTATGTCTCCGGGTACATCCACCCCCGGTCCTCGGCGGACATTGGCGAAACCGTGGCCGGTCAGTCACACGCCTGGCTGGAATGGTGGGACGGGGAGTGGCGCAGCTGGGACCCCACCAACCACAAGCCCGCCGGTGACTACCACGTGACTGTTGCCAGGGGGCGGGACTACCGCGACGTGCCACCCTTGAAAGGTATCCTGTCCGGTGGCGGCGGATCCGGGCTCTCTGTGTCAGTGGAGATCACCCGGCTCGCTTAGAAATTTTGTACAGATAAGGCCCTTAAGAACATTCTTAAGGGCCTTATCTGTACTCAAATTCGAGAGTTTTACCAGGGGGACGGTTTGTAATCCTTAAGGAAGACGCCGTACTGATCCTCGCCCTTTTCCCCCATCACAATGGGGTCGTACACACGGGCTGCGCCGTCCACCAGGTCCAAGGGTGCGTGGAACCCTTCCTCCATGAGCCGGACCTTGGTGTAGTGGGGACGCTCATCTGTAATCCAACCGGTGTCCACAGCGGTCATCAGGATGCCATCGGAGTCCAGCATTTCCTGTGCACTGGTCCGCGTCATCATGTTCAAGGCCGCCTTGGCCATGTTGGTGTGAGGGTGTCCGGGACCCTTGTAGGCACGGGAGAACTGCCCTTCCATGGCAGATACGTTCACGATGTACTTCCTGTGGGCCGTGGAGCGCTTCATGGCATCCCGCAATCGGCTGACCAAGAGGAAGGGCGCGGTCACGTTGCACAGCTGGACCTCGAGCATTTCCAGGGGGTCCACTTCGTCAACAACCTGGGTCCAGCTGTTGATCGAGGCAAGGTCCGGAACCAGGCCACCGGCGTCAATCGCCGTTCCCGACTCAATCCGCTGCAATGATGCCGATCCGGTGGAGAGGGCCAGCGAGGTGATCGCGTCCCCCGCCAGGACCGGGTGTTCGGTGACGCTGCTGGCAAGGGCAAGCGGGTGCTTGTCATGTGCGTGCCCGAAAGTCACCAACTCGGGACCGCCGTTGGCCGCCTCCAGGGCCGCAGGCAACGGTTCGTCCTCGGCGTCGACCAAGGGCTTGTACGCGTTGCCGGATCGCCGCACCGTCTGCGCTGCGTTGTTGATGATGATGTCCAACGGGCCGGCTTCGTTCAGCGAGTCCGTCAGGGCCATGACCTGTGCAGGATCGCGCAGGTCGATGCCAACGATCCGGAGCCGGTGAAGCCACTCGCCGCTGTCTTCCATGGCGGCGAAACGACGCGCCGCGTCCTTGGGGAATCGGGTGGTGATGGTGGTGTGCGCGCCGTCCCTGAGCAGGCGCAACGCGATGTACATGCCGATCTTGGCACGACCACCGGTCAACAGCGCCCTACGGCCGGTGAGGTCGGTGCGCGCGTCGCGCTTGCTGTGGCTGAAGGCCGCGCATTCGGGGCAAAGCTGGTGGTAGAAGGCGTCCACCTGCGTGTAGTGCTTCTTGCAGATATAGCAGGGACGCGAGCGGATGAGGTGGCCCGCGATCTCGCCGGTAGCGGAGGGGGCCAGCTTGTTGCCGCGGGTTTCATCGTCAATACGGTCCGGCGCGGCGGTAGCAGTCAGGGCGATGACGGCGCGGTCCGCCTCGGCGATGGAATCGCGTTTGGTCACGCGGCGGTGGCGCTTGACGGCCTTGAACATCTTGCCGGTGGCACGCCGGACTGCAACGTAGTCCGGGTGCTCTTCGTCGTAGACGTGGATCGTGGTCAGAACCTTGAGGCAGGCCTGGATCTCTTCAGGCGTCAGATCGGTGGAGCTCATTGACCTGATTTTACAGCCTTGGGAGCCCGCGGCCTGCCTCGGGTTCTGTCTGCGTCAGCTGGAGGGGTACAGGCTAGTGCGCGGCACCCTGCGCAGCAGCGTCCGCCACGCGTGACTGGATGCCGGCCGCTACCTTTTCGGCTGAGTCACGGATATCGGGGTCGTCATGGGTGGCCGCCTTGACAGCTTCCGGCAGCGCTCGGCGATGTTGTGCGGACAGAGCGAGCTCTGCCTCGCCGGGCTCGGGCACCACTTGCCCCTTCGCCAGGACGGTGATGCCGGACTCCGTAACCTTGTAGCCGCGGGCCTTGTCCAGTGCGGGATCCAGACCGATGGCAGCCCCGGCGGGGACCTTGACGTTCTTGTCCAGGATGGCCCGTTTGATGACGGCACCCTCACCGACGCGGACCTTGTCCATCAGCACGGAGTCCTGGACCCGGCTGCCAGCCGCCACATAGGCGTCGTTTGAGAGGACAGAGCCCTCTACGATGCCGCCGGAGATCACCACGCCACTGGCCACGATGGAATCGAGGGCCGTGCCCACCGTGTTGTTTTCCCCACGGACGAACTTTGCGGGCGGGGAAATGCTCTGGCGGGTGTAGATCGGCCACTCAGAGTTGTACAGGTTGAAGACCGGCACGGGGGAGATGAGGTCCATGTGTGCGTCGTAGAACGAGTCGATGGTACCGACGTCGCGCCAGTAGGTCCGGTCGCGTTCGGTGGCGCCGGGGATGTCGTTGAGGGTGAAGTCGTACACGCCGGCTTCGCCCTGGTCCACGAAGTAGGGAATGATGTCGCCGCCCATGTCGTGTTTGGTGTCGAGGCGTTCCGCATCCACATGCAGTGCCTCAACAAGAGCATCAGCGTTGAAGACGTAGTTACCCATGGATGCCAGGAACTGCGTGGGGTCCGCCGCCAGCCCGGGGGTGCTGGCCGGCTTCTCCACGAAGGCTGCAATCTTCTGGGGATCGTTCTGGTCCACCTCGATCACGCCGAACTGGTTGGCCATGTTCAGTGGCTGCCGCACTGCAGCAACTGTGGCTTTCGCACCGCTGGCGATGTGCTGCTCCACCATCTGGGAGAAGTCCATGCGGTACACGTGGTCAGCGCCAACCACTACCACGATGTCCGGGGCGTCGTCGTGGATCAGGTTCAGCGATTGATAGATGGCGTTGGCACTGCCAAGGAACCAGCTCTTGCCTACACGCTGCTGGGCCGGAACGGATGCCACATAGCGGCCCAGCTGCGTCGACATGCGCCAGGTTTCCGAGATGTGGCGGTCAAGGCTGTGCGATTTGTACTGCGTCAGAACCACAATTTTCAAATATCCCGAATTGACGAGATTGGATAGTGCAAAGTCAATGAGACGGTAGCCGCCAGCAAACGGAACCGCGGGCTTGGCCCGGTCCGCCGTCAGCGGCATGAGTCGGTTACCCTCTCCGCCTGCCAATACGATTGCCAAAACTTTCTTCAACGCCATGGTCACAGCTCCCCGTACGTCTTCGTAGCCCCCAAAAGTCCGATTTTCCGGACTCTTTCACACTAGAACACATACGCCGGAACGACTACGTTGGTTAGCGTGCGAATAGACATTGTGACTAAAGAATTCCCTCCGGAAATTTATGGCGGTGCCGGTGTCCACGTTGCCGAGCTCAGCCGGGTGCTGGCAAAGCACGTCGATCTTCACGTTCGGGCGTTCGGCGCCCCTCGTGATGCCGACTATCACGGGGCGACTGTGGCCTCCTACGCCACGCCCGAGGACCTCGGCGACGCCAACGCTGCCATCCAGACGCTGGGCGTTGATCTGAGGATCGTTCCGGACATTGCGGGAGCGGACCTTGTCCACTCGCACACCTGGTACGCCAATATGGCCGGCCACCTCGCTTCGCTGCTGCACGGCATTCCGCACGTGCTCA
The DNA here is from genome assembly GCF_007786235.1 of Paenarthrobacter nitroguajacolicus. Taxonomy (GTDB): domain Bacteria; phylum Actinomycetota; class Actinomycetes; order Actinomycetales; family Micrococcaceae; genus Arthrobacter; species Arthrobacter nitroguajacolicus_A. Next base: position 238,793 of record NZ_VNFK01000002.1, read on the forward strand.
GCGCCCACAGTCTTGAGCCCCTCCGCCCGTGGAAGGCCGAGCAGCTTGGCGGCGGTTACGCGCTGTCTTCCTGGGTGGAGCAAACCGCCTACGAAGCCGCTGCCGCCATCATCGCCGTATCGGACGGCATGCGCCAGGACATCCTCCGCAGCTATCCCAACGTTGATCCTGACAAGGTCCGCGTGGTCCACAATGGCATTGATGTCTCGCTGTGGGAGCGGGACGAGGAAGACGACGCAATCCGGGCCTTGGGCATCGACCCTGCCAAGCCCAGCGTGGTGTTTGTTGGCCGCAACACCCGACAAAAAGGTGTCCCGTACCTGCTCCGCGCCGCGTCCAGCCTCCCTGATGACGTCCAACTGGTGCTCTGCCTCGGCGCGGCCGACACCCCCGAACTGGCCGCCGAGACGGCGCGCCTCATCGAGGAACTGCAGACCAAGCGCGAAGGCGTCGTCCTGATTGAACGGATGCTGCCGCGCCGCGAGCTTATCCAGGTCCTCAGCCATGCCACAGCCTTCGCCTGCCCTTCAATCTACGAGCCATTGGGCATCGTGAACCTGGAAGCCATGGCCTGCGGTGCAGCCGTTGTGGCCAGCGCCACGGGCGGCATCCCCGAAGTGGTCCAGCACGGGGAAACGGGGCTGCTCGTCCAATTGGAACAGGTCACGGACGGAACCGGCACACCGTTGGATCCGGAGAAGTTCGTCAGCGATTTCGCTGCCGCCTTGAACGAGGTAGTGGCCGATCCTGCCCGTGCGCGCGAGATGGGCATCGCCGGTCGACGCCGGGCAGAGGAGCATTTCTCCTGGGAGTCCATCACGGAAACAACCCTTGAGGTCTACCGCTCCGTACTGCGGTAGCCGGAACTGCGGTAACCAGTACCGCGATTTATCGGGATTGAAGCGTCCCAACAGCAGTCCAAACCACGACGGCGCCGCCCCCTTTGCTGGGGCGGCGCCGTCGTGGTTTACCAAAGTTCCGCTGCTGTTCACCGCAAGGTGGCGGAGAACTGCTACCGCGACTTGTTGGCCTTCAGTGCCAGGAGCGTTTTCTCGTCCGCAGGGGCACTTCCACTGGCACGCTGCTCGCGGAAATACCGGCGTGCTTCGTCCTGTCGCGTCGCCTCTGCGCCTGTGGCAATCGAGGCGCGGAGGTGTTCAGGGCCGTAGCCGAAGGCGTCCACAAGGTCCACCGCATGCGGGCGGATCTTGACCAGCAGTCGGTTGATATAGGTGCCCACGGTCCGGCCACGCTGCATGGAGAGCCGACCATTCATGAGGTACCAGGAAAGATGCTTCTCAATCAGCGACAATCCGAAAAGGTCGCGCAGCCACGTCAGGACACGCTTTGTTCCTTCGTCGGAGACCTGGGCAAGGGCCTCGGTGAAGGCTTCCCACTGCAGCAGTTCAGCGTGCGCCTGGGCAGCCTCGATCAGTTCGTGCTGGTGCTGGTTGAACAGGGCCGCTGCCTGGTGCTGCGGAAGCTTGTTGGCTCCCTTCAAGGCTGCGCCAACCTCAGCCACCATGGACTGCACCCGGTCGGCAAGAAGGGTCCGCTGGCCTTCCTCGTCCCGCAAGGCCAGCGCTGCCTTTTGCACCGAGCCGGTGTCCGCCACAAACTGGGCCACTTGACGCAGGCCCGTGCGGTGCAAAGCCACGCCGGCGGCCTGGTCCACGACGTAACGGGCCAGGACGCCAAAGTCCGCGCTACGGAATTCCTTGGCGTAGTCAGCCAGGAGCCTTTTGGCTACCAGCTGCAGCAGGACGGTGTTGTCACCCTCGAACGTGACGTAGACGTCCAGGTCCGCCCGAAGAGAGGCGAAGCGGTTTTCGATCAGGAAGCCGGCGCCGCCGCAGGCCTCCCGGCATTCCTGCAGGGTATCCAGGGCATGCCAGGTGCTCAGTGGTTTGAGTGCGGCTGCCAGCGTTTCCAGGTCCTGGCGGTCGGCGTCGGTGTCGTGGGCGCCGGAGAAGACGTCGTCAAATTTCTGCAGGAGCTGTTCGTGCGCGAAGCTGGCCGCGTACGTGGTGGCCAATCGGGTGAACAGGCGACGCTGGTGCCGCTGGTAGTCAAGGAGGACTTCTTCGTCGGTGGCTGACGATGCGTTGAACTGGCGTCGCTCGGTTGCGTACTGGATGGCCGTCTTGAGGGCCAACTTGCTGGCAGCTACCGCCGCGCCATCCAGTGAGACGCGTCCCTGCACCAGCGTGCCGAGCATGGTGAAGAAGCGCCGACCGGGGCTTTCGATGGTGGAGGAGTAGGTGCCGTCCTCAGCTACGTCGCCGTAGCGGTTCAGCAGATTGGTGCGGGGGATACGGACGTTCGTGAAATGAAGCCGGCCGTTGTCGATGCCATTCAGTCCGCCCTTGATGCCATCGTCTTCGCCGCCGATACCCGGAAGGAATTCCTTACTGGCAGGATCGCGGAGTTCCACATAGAACGCGTGGACGCCACGGTTGACGTTGCGGGTAATCAGTTGGGCGAACACGACGGCGGCCAGACCGTCATTGGCCGCATTGCCGATGTAGTCCTTCCACGCTGCGCGGAAAGGCGTGTTGATGACGAATTCCCCGCTCGCTTCGTCATAAGTAGCTGTTGTGGCAATGCTGGCGACGTCCGAACCATGACCTGTTTCCGTCATGGCAAAGCAGCCCGGGATCTCCAGGCTCATGATGCCGGGCAGCCATTTGTCCTGGTGTTCGACGGTGCCAAGGTGCATCACCGCTGATCCGAAGAGGCCCCACTGGACGCCGGCCTTGATCTGAAGTGAGGGGTCGGCAGTGACGATCTCTTCGAACCCGGCGATATTGCCGCCATGGTCATCGGAGCCGCCCAGACGGGTGGGGAAAGCGCGATGAACAGTGTTGTTGTCCACCAGGAACTTCAACTGTTCGAACACCCGGGCACGGTGCTCCGTGTGAGACAGGCCCTCGACCTTCTGCACAGCCGGATTGCCGGCAACAGCACGGGCCTGGTGCCGGATGTGGGCCCACTTGCCCAGGAGTTGCTCGCCAAGGGCAGCAACATCCACCACAGGCTCCGCGCCTGTGGTGGTGGCTGCGTCATCGCGGCCTGAGGGTTGGTTGGCTGATGAGGCCCGGTCCACTACTTCAGTCATGTTGTTTCCTTCTTTGGTTCCGACAACTGATGAGTCATTGCTGTGTCAGGTGGTGGTCTTGAGTTCCGGGGCTATGCCGAGGCACAGCCAATCGGTGATCCGCCCGGCCATGGTTGCCTGATCGGGTTTGGTGCTGCTGGCGGGGCTTCCCAACCACATCTCGCCCGCGTTCCTGACGAGTCCAATGGCGGCGGTGGGCCAGTAGACAATCACTGCTTCCTTTTCCTCGCCAAGGTGCTCCCGCATGGGGGTCGCGATCATGTCCGTGATCTGTTCGAAAAAGTTGCCCAACGCTCCGGATGCTGCGATGGCGTCCTGCGCCGACGCCTCCCCGGGGCTCAGCCGCGTTATGAAGGCATAGACATTGGGGCTGGATTCCGCCATCTGCAGGTACGCGGAGACCATGGCGAGCAACCCTTCACGGGGCGTCTGCGCTGACTGGGCAGCTTCCTGCATCCGGCGCTGCATCTGCCCCAGCACAACTTCGCCCATGGCTTGCTGAAGCCCCGCCTTGTCGCCGAAATAGCGGTAGAAGACGGATTTTGATGTGCCGGCCGCTCCGGCAATGTCCTCCATGGAGGCCTCGCTGCCCAAGCGGTGAACAGCCTTTCGTGCCGATTTGATCAGCTCGCGGCGCCGTTCTTCGCGATGGGATTGCCACCGTGCTGTGCGTCCATCCACAGTTGCGCTGATGGCATCCTGCGGGGCGTTGACGGCAACGGCGACTTCTTCGGAGCGACTGTTCACGATACCCAGCGTATCAGGTACGCTGGGTATCAGTAACTGGCATTGATCGAAGGAGACAAGCATGGCTGCAGCAGATGTGACCGCGGGCGCGACCCGGGAAGCAACCACAACCCCTCAAGCAACACGCTCCGCCGTCATCGTGGGCGGCAACCGCATCCCCTTCGCCCGCACAGGCGGTGCCTACGTGAAGTCGTCCAACCAAGACATGCTCACCGCGGCATTGGAGGGTCTGGTTGCACGTTTCGGACTTCAGGATGAACGCATTGGCGAAGTTGCTGCAGGCGCAGTGCTCAAGCACTCCAGGGACTTCAACCTCACTCGGGAAGCCGTGCTGGGCTCCGCTTTGTCGCCGGAAACTCCGGCGTACGATCTCCAGCAGGCCTGCGCAACCGGTTTGGAGACCGTGATTGGGCTGTCCAACAAGATCAAGCTCGGCCAGATCGATTCAGCCATCGCTGGAGGAGTGGACTCGGCATCCGATGCGCCGATCGCGGTCAGCGAGGGACTTCGCGAGATCCTGCTGGACCTCAACCGTGCCAAAACGCCCGTGCAGAAGCTGAAGATCATCGGCCGCATCAGGCCCAAGGACCTGGCCCCCGACGCACCCAACACCGGCGAGCCCCGCACTGGCCTGTCGATGGGTGAGCACCAAGCCCTCACCACTGCACAGTGGAAGATCGCCCGTGAAGCCCAGGACGAGCTGGCCTTCAACAGCCACCGCAACCTTGCTGCCGCCTATGAGCGCGGCTTCTTCGACGACCTCATCACGCCCTACCGCGGACTCAGCCGCGACTCCAACCTCCGTGCCGACACCACGCTGGAGAAGCTCGCCACGCTGAAGCCCGTTTTCGGCAAAAACCTGGGCTCCGAGGCGACCATGACGGCCGGTAACTCCACGCCCCTCACCGATGGCGCCTCCACCGTCCTGTTGGCCACCGAAGAATGGGCAGACTCCCATGGCCTGCCCAAGCTCGCCACCGTCCTGGATGGCGAGGCAGCCGCCGTCGACTTCGTCCACGGCAAGGATGGCCTCCTCATGGCGCCCGTCTTCGCAGTCCCGCGCTTGCTGGCCCGGCACGGGCTGACGTTCGAAGACATCGACTTCTTCGAAATCCATGAGGCCTTCGCTGGCACAGTGCTGAGCACGTTGGCAGCATGGGAAGACGAGGAGTTCGGACGCACCCGGCTTGGCCTCGATGGAGCGCTTGGCAAGGTGGACCGCGCCAAGCTCAACGTCAACGGATCTTCCCTGGCCGCAGGGCATCCCTTCGCCGCGACGGGTGGAAGGATCGTGGCTTCACTTGCAAAGATGCTGCATGAGAAGGGCGCGGTCGACGGACGGCCCGCACGGGGACTGATTTCCGTGTGCGCCGCCGGCGGGCAGGGCGTCGTTGCCATCCTGGAAGCAGCGTAGGGGGAACTCCATGACAGACAAATACACACAGCTGGTGAGTCAGGGATTGGGCAAGGACGTCGCCAAGAAGCTCGGCCTGCCGCAGCCTGTGGTCCTGCGACGCCATCAACCAGGTGCCCCGCTGGTGATCGGCCCCGTGCTGGTCAGTGGCGACAGCGCAGGTGCCGATGACATCGCCACGACGCTGCTGGGTTGGGGCCTGGATGTTCGGCGCAACGCGTTGCCCAAGGAAAAGCTGGGTGCCATCCTCTTGGTCCTCGATGCCGTCCAACATCCCGAAGACCTGGCCAAACCTGTACTGACTGCCGGCGCCTCCCTGCGGGACCTCGCGTCGAACGCCCGAGTGGTCACGATCTCCCGGACAGCCCACTCGGCAACGTCTCCTGCGTCCGCGGCGGCACGTCAGGGTATCGACGGTCTCCTGCGGTCCCTGGCCAAGGAACTCCGCGCTGGGGCGACAGCCAACGGAATTCTCTTGGACGACGACCTCGCAACCACAAGCCCCTCGGCGCTCGGCGCCCTGCGGTTCTTCCTTTCCGGACGCTCCGCCTATGTGGACGGACAGTTCCTGACCGTCAGCTCGGCCTCGGGCACATTGCCGACCGATTCGGAGAAGCCACTGGCAGGCAAGGTCGCGGTTGTCACAGGGGCAGCCCGGGGCATCGGAGCAGCCATCGCACGCACGCTGCGCCGGGATGGCGCCACGGTGGTCGCTGTGGACATCCCTGCGGCCGGGGATCACCTGGCAGCGGTGGCCAACGAGGTACGGGGAACGGCACTGCAGCTTGATATCAGCCGGGACGACGCCGGCCACCGAATCATCGAACATGCTGTGCAACGCCATGGCAGGATCGACATCGTGGTGCACAACGCCGGAATCACCCGCGACAGGCTCCTGGCCAACATGGACGAGGGACGCTGGCAGTCGGTCATCGCGGTGAACATCGCCGCTCAACTGAGGATCAACGAGGCCCTTCTGGCGTCCGAGCACTTCAAGAATTCGCCACGCATCGTTTCGGTCGCTTCCACCAGTGGCATCGCCGGCAACAGAGGCCAGACCAACTACGGCGCGTCCAAGGGTGGGGTGATCGGCATGGTGAAGTCCACCGCGCCACTGCTGGCGCCCTTCGGCGGCACCATCAACGCGGTTGCCCCGGGCTTCATCGAAACCGAAATGACAGCCAGGATGCCGTTTGCCATCCGTGAAGCCGCACGCCGCCTGAACTCGCTCAAACAGGGCGGCCAGCCCCAGGATGTCGCCGAAGCGATCGCCTTCCTGGCCAGTGATGCCGCCGGCGGAATTTCTGGTGGAGTGCTGCGCGTCTGCGGACAACAACTGGTGGGAGCATGACCGATCCCCAGCCAGTCATCCTTGGTGAGCTGCCGTCGCTGTCCAAGCTGTATGTCAATGCGGCCGCAACTGCTGCGCGCCGCAGGGTCCTTGGGGCGTCGACAGGGAAGACCAGATTGCCGGCTGTCAGCCACGAGGTCCGGAATATCCGGGCCGAGGTGGAAAACCTGACCGCCTACCAGCACCTGGTAGGCGAGACCGCAAGCGATATCCTCCCTGCGGGTTTCGTTCATGCGCTGGCGTTTCCGGTGTCCATGAGCGTCATGAACAGGGACGACTTTCCGTTACCTCTCTTGGGGATGATCCATCTCAAGAATCGTGTGGAGCAGCGTGTCCCCATCCAGTTCACCGAGTCCCTGGATATCCGATCATGGGCGGCCAACCTCGCCGGCCACCGTGCAGGGACGCAGTTGGACATCGTAGCTGAAGTCCGTTCAACGTCCAGCGGCGACTTGCTCTGGCGGGGTGTTTCAACCTACCTTGCCAAGGGTGTTTTCCTGCCAGGCATAGATAAGGCGGGAAACCCCAATGGTGCGTCAATGGCCGGTGATTTCTCGCCGCCGGACCCCACTGCGCTGTGGCAGCTCGGCCTGGAGACCGGCCGAAGCTACGCCACCGTTTCGGGCGATTTCAATCCGATCCACCTGAGCGTCTTGTCCGCCAAGGCTTTGGGGCTGCGGGGATCGATTGCCCACGGAATGTACCTGGCCTCACGGGCATTGGCTGACGTCGGTGCGGTCAAATCGGAGTCCTTCGCCTGGGACGTCGCCTTTGAAGCCCCGGTGTTCCTTCCGGCACGGGTTGCCTTGGATATCGCCACAGTCCAAGGGAACTCGGGCACTTGGGAACGATCGACGTACGTGGCTTGGAACCCACGCACCGGACGGCGCCATTTCGTGGGCAGCGTTTCCCATCTGCCCTGACAAACAAGGCAGTAAACGGCGGCGGTCACCTCAGGTGACCGCCGCCGTCGTTAACTCGCTGCTGCTGCTCCAGCTCAGCGCTTCGCCGCACTTTCCGGCACGTAAGCGCCCGCCCAGCGGAAGACTTCTTCGAAGAATCTGCTCCGCGCCGGTTCGGCAGACAGGGCGAGATCGTGGATACCGCCATCGATCCGCGCCAAGGTCACCAACCGCCCCAGTCGTGTACTGCGTTCGGCGATATGCCGGACGTTGAGCACGATGTCCGAGGAATTGATGGTCTCGGGCGGTGCCGTTACCGATGCACTGGCGGTGGAGGCGCAGACCAGGACGGGACAGCGGATATCCAGGCCCCTGGCGAGTTCGGCGTGTCCGCGCCTGATGGCGCGCAACCAGCCGGCCAGAACGGGAAATCCTTCCAGCGGCTTCCAGCTGAGGTTGAAATCCCACGCGCCGCCCGTGGTTGAGTGCAGGCTGCGTCCGTAATGCTCACCCAGGACGCCCACCTGCCGCCTCGGCTGGTACGTCGCAAGACGGTCGACGACGGCGGTCCCCACCGTCCGCTGGAGGAACGGCTTATTCAGGTCGAACCACGGACTGTTGAGGATCAGCGCATCCACGGTGCCATCGAAGCGTCGCCGGTGTGCCCAGAGGCTGGTAATCAAGCCTCCCGTGGAGTGGCCCAGGACAACCAGGACATCGTGCCCATCCTCATCCCTGATGATGCGGGCTGCCTCGTCGAGCTCCTCGTCGTAGCTCTGCAGGGATTCGATGTAGTTGGGCGTTTGGTGGGGGAGCAGGGACCGTCCATACTTTCGAAGGTCCAGGGCGTAGAAGTCGTATCCGGCGTTGGCCCACTCATCGGCCAAGTGCGCCTGGAAGAAGTAGTCCACGAACCCGTGGACATAGAGGACGGCACGCCCGGTGCCGGTAGGTATCTTCCTGCTGACCAGCGTCGCCACCACATCGCCCTCGGAGTCGGGCTGGAGGGTCAGGGTCCGAGCTATGTAGTCGGGACCGAGGATGTCTTCAGAGCTGGTCATGTTTTTCCTTCACTGTCCACGGAAGAAACAAAGGTGATCAAACTCGCATCCTATTTCGCCCGGAGGGGCCGAGGCAAAAAACAAACAAGGCCCGGAATCCGTGGATTCCAGGCCTTGTGATTGTGCGCGGAGGGGGACTTGAACCCCCACCCCCTTTCGAGGACTAGCACCTCAAGCTAGCGCGTCTGCCATTCCGCCACCCGCGCAAGGTGGTGTTCAGATGGGTCGTTTTGCACCTTCCGGTGCTTCACTTTCCTCCGAAGCAGCGAGAAAAACTCTAACACGGTTTCGGGTAGCTGAAAAATCGGCGCTGGTCAGGGCCCTTCCGTGCCCGTCGGAGGACCCACGACGAAACGAATTCCTGACTGGGGCCGCTGCTGGTGAGTAGGCTGAGGGAACACGGGACGGGCTGCGGAGCCGCAGTTTGCGTCGCCGGAACCTGCAGCCCAGCCACACAAGGAGAATTTCCATGTCTGTCATCCGCCCCGAAGACGAAGTTGTCCGGATCTGCCAGGAGCTCATCCGCATCGACTCCTCCAACTTCGGCGACGACACCGGCCCGGGGGAGCGTGCAGCAGCCGAGTACACGGCCGGCCTGATCACCGAGGTAGGCCTTGACGCTGAAATTTTCGAGTCCGCCCCTGGCCGCGCCAACGTGGTAACCCGCCTGGCCGGCGAGGACCCGTCCGCAAATGCGCTGGTGGTACACGGACACCTCGACGTGGTCCCTGCCCTGAGGGACCAGTGGAGCGTGGACCCGTTCAGCGGCGAACTGAAGGACGGCCTGGTCTGGGGACGCGGCGCCGTGGACATGAAGGACATGGACGCCATGATCCTGTCCGTCATGCGGAACTTCGCCAGGACGGGCCGTAAACCCAAGCGCGACATCATCTTCGCGTTCTTTGCCGACGAGGAGGCCGGTGGCACTTATGGCGCCCGGTACGCTGTGGAACACCGCCGCGAGCTTTTCGACGGCGCCACCGAGGCCATCTCCGAGGTGGGCGGCTTCTCCGCCACCATCGGCGGACAGCGGACCTACCTGCTCCAAACTGCCGAAAAGGGCCTGTCCTGGCTGCGGCTGGTGGCCCACGGCCGGGCGGGACACGGCTCCCAGATCAACACCGACAACGCCGTCACCCGGCTTGCAGCTGCCGTGACCCGGATCGGTGAATACAAGTGGCCGGTGGAACTGACGCCCACCACGCGCCAGTTCCTGGACGGCGTCACCGAACTGACCGGCGTCGAGTTCGATGCCGACAACCCGGACATCCTCCTGAAGGAGCTGGGCACGGTGGCCCGGTTCGTTGGCGCGACACTGCAGAACACATCCAACCCCACCTTCCTGCGTTCGGGTTACAAGCACAATGTCATCCCTGAGTCGGCCGAGGCATTCGTGGACTGCCGCACCCTCCCGGGTCAGCAGGAACTGGTGTTTGAGACCATCAAGGAACTCGCCGGCGACGGTATCGAGATCAGCTACGTCAATAAGGACGTCTCCTTGGAGGTACCGTTCGCGGGCAACCTCGTGGACTCCATGATCGACGCCCTGCACTCCGAGGACCCGGGCGCCAAGGTGCTTCCCTACACGCTCTCCGGCGGCACCGACAACAAGTCGCTGAGCAAGATCGGCATCACAGGCTACGGATTCGCCCCGCTGATGCTGCCGGACGAGCTCGATTTCACCGGGATGTTCCACGGCGTTGATGAGCGCGTTCCTGCCGAATCACTCCAGTTCGGCGCCCGCGTCCTGAATACGCTGCTCAGCAACTACTAGAGCAAACCACCAAAAGGAGGCCCTGCGATGGTTCCCGAAGACATCCTGCCCGAGGCCCTGCTCGAACGCCTGCGCGGCCGCGCAGCCGGGTATGACCAAAACAATCAGTTCTTCCACGAGGACCTGGAAGACCTGGCGGCTGCCGGATACCTCAAGCTGTTCGTCCCGGAGGCCGACGGCGGTTTGGGACTCGGCCTGGAAGCGGTAGCTGCGCTGCAGCAGCGACTGGCCACGGCTGCCCCCGCCACAGCACTGGCCGTCAACATGCACTTGGTGTGGACCGGCGTCGCGCAGGTCATGGCCGCCAGGGGAGACGATTCCCTGGACTTTGTCCTGAAAGAAGCCGGGCAGGGCGAAGTCTTTGCCTTCGGCATCTCGGAGGCCGGCAATGATTCCATGTTGTTCGATTCCGGCACGGTTGCCGAGCCGCTGGCCGACGGCAGCTACAGGTTTACGGGCCGCAAGATCTTCACGAGTCTTTCCCGTGGCTGGACGCGTTTGGGGACCTTTGGCAAGGATGCGGACGCCCGGGAAGGTGAGGGAGAACTTGTCTTTGGCTTCCTCCGCCGCGATGAGCCCGGCCATGAGACCTTGAGTGACTGGGATACTTTGGGAATGCGGGCCAGTGCTTCGAACACCACACTCCTGCATGGGGCCGTCATTCCCCCGGAACGTATCTTCCGCAAGCTGCCCGTAGGTCCGAACAAGGACCTGCTCATTTTTGCGATCTTCGCTTGCTTCGAAACGTTGCTCGCTGCCGTCTACACTGGCGTGGCCGAGCGCGCATTTACCTTGGGCGTGGAGAACGTCAAGCGCCGCGTGTCAGCGAAGTACGGTGGGCGCAGCTACGCCCAGGATCCGGATATCCGGTGGAAGGTGGCAGACGCTGCCTTGGCGATGGATGGGATTTATCCGCAGATTTCGGCAGTGGCCCGCGACGTCGACAACCGGGTTGACCACGGGGCGCAATGGTTTCCCAAGCTCGTGGGGATCAAATCCCGGGCTACGGAGAACGCACGCCACGTGGTGGATCTGGCCATCCGGGTGACGGGCGGATCCAGCTACTTCAAGGGTTCCGAGATGGAGCGCCTGTATCGGGATGTCCTGGCCGGCATCTTCCACCCATCCAACGATGAATCCGCACATAACACCGTGGCCAACGCGTGGTTGGGCCCCTTGGAAGGCTAGCCGACGTCGCCGCCGGGACTAGACGGTTCGCTGTACGGAATAGACCTTTCGGCGAAGCCAGAAGCGCCGCCCGCCTCCAAGGTAGAGGACGCTGCGCTCGAGTTCCCATTTGCCGTACTCGGAATGTTCGGCGAGCCGGCGCCGTGCTTCAGGCAGCGAATCGTCAGGTCCCACTGTCAGGACGAGGTACTCGTACTGACGTGCGTAGTCTCGTTGGCGCTCCACGGAGCTGCCCGGAAATTGTTCTCTCATCCCTCTCCATTTTCGTCCTTTTCCGGCTAACGTGAAGTCATGAGCATCGATCCGCGTGTCGCGCTTCAATCACTGACCGCCGCCCTTGAAGAGCATCTGGCCGCCGCATCCGCCCGGCGGGGCGAGGGCGACCCCAACGTCGAAGCCGCGTTCTTCGCCGTCGCGGACGCCTTCGAGGTTTACGAAGACGCACTCTACGAGGCCTACTCCGAGGTTACTCCGCTGCAGGTCTTTGATGACGACGACGAGGATGATGACGAGGCCCTCGATGAAGACCTCGAAATCGTGGAGGACTAGCACCTGATCAACCGGCCACCTTCGGGTGGCCGGTTTTTTGTGGCTTTCCTCCGCCAGGATCCCTGCGTAAATCGCCCGGATTTCTGCGGGTTTTGATCGTTTCGCTACGCCCGAAAACACGTAGTCCCGCCGATGCCAGCTAGGTACTTGCACGTAGGGTGCATGGGTAATCCTGCGCAAACTTGAGTACCGACTACTGGTGCGCCTCCTGACCGCCGCGGCTTCACTGATAGGTAGGCAACGGCAGGTCTGCAAAGAAGGCTGACATGGTGAAAATTCCAGTCTTGCGTTTAGGCAAGGCAGCGGCACCCAAAAGTGCGGCCCATGCCTCCGTGGGGCCAGCCTTCTCGGTCGATACAGCCGTTTCCGACGTCAATCCGCCGGTGTCTCCCTGGATTGGCAAGTCCGCTGCTGCACAGCGGACTGAAAAGGCGGGACTGGCGGCGCTGAGGTCGGATGTCACCCTGGACCTCATGCCGCCAGTCACCCACCGCCGCGCGCGGGGTGTCACCCAGCACAAGGACCGCTCAACCTGGACACACTTCCTGACCACCAGTCTCCGCTTGGCGGACTCCGCAGTGGTTGCCGCAGCCGTTGTTGCAGGCCTGTTGATGAATGTCGGTGGAGTGCACCCGTCCACCGACAGCCCCGAGCATACGGCGCGCCTGATGCTGGGATTGATCCTGGGCATCGTCTGGGTGGCCGCTCTGGAGGTCTACAGGACCCACGATCCCAAAGTACTTGGTGTTGGTCCCGAAGAATACAAGCGCGTGCTCTCCGCCAGTTTCCGCGTTTTCGGCTTCCTTGGCCTCGTGGCGGTGGTTTTCCATCTCGAAGCCGTCAGCTCATTCGTCCTGGTGTCATTGCCGCTGGGCCTGGTGGCGCTCACAGGCAGCAGATGGGGATTCCGGCGGTGGCTGACCTACGAAAAGTCGCGAGGCCGCTGCTTGTCCCGCGCGATCGTGGTGGGCGAACCGCAAGACGTCAGATACGTCATCAAACAGATTAACCGGAAGTCCGGCGCCGCCTACGACATCCTGGGAGCCTGCCTGCCCGGCGCGCGGCGTGGAACCGTCCTTGCGGTGGACCACCTGCGTGTCCCTGTCCTGTCGTCGATCTACGGCGTTGCACAAACCGTCCGTCAGACCGGCGCCAACGCGGTGATCGTTGCCGGCCCGGTTCCGGGCGGCAACCAGTTCATCCAGGAGCTCGGGTGGCGGCTGGAGGAGAACGCCGCTGAATTGGTCTTGGCGGCAACACTGACCAATGTGGCCGGTCCCCGCATCCACTGGCGGCCCGTTGAGGGTCTGCCGTTAATGCACGTGGACATTCCCCACTACTCCGGCGGCAAACACACCCTCAAACGACTGATGGACATCACCGTCTCCGCTGTGGCTTTGCTGGTCCTGGCACCGCTCCTGCTGCTTCTCGCCGCGATTGTCCGCACCGACAGCCCCGGACCTGTCCTGTTCAAACAAGAGCGGATCGGCAAGCAAGGAACCACGTTCCGGATGCTGAAGTTCCGTTCCATGGTGGTTGACGCCGAAGCACACCTGGACGCCCTCGGCGGCCAGGATGAGGGGGCAGGCGTCCTGTTCAAGATTCGGGGCGATCCACGGATCACCCGATGCGGGCGGTGGATGCGGAAGTACTCGTTGGACGAACTGCCGCAATTCTGGAACGTCCTGGTGGGAAACATGAGCCTTGTGGGTCCCAGGCCGCCGTTGTCCCGCGAGGTCAGCGGGTACGAACGCCACACGCACCGCCGGCTTTTGATCAAACCGGGGATCACCGGTTTGTGGCAGATCAACGGACGCTCCGACCTTCCCTGGGAAGAGGCTGTCCGGCTGGACCTGTATTACGTGGAGAACTGGTCGATAGCGGGGGACTTGATGATCATGTGGCGGACGTTCCGGGCCATGACCCGGCCTTCCGGGGCCTACTAGCGAAAGCCACGCATTAGCCAACAACAACCGCGCTATCAACACAGAAGTCGAGTGGGAAATGAGTATACGAACTGTTCCATCAGGACAACTGAACGGCCACGCAGTGCGGCCGAGGCTTCGCATTGCGGTGGTAGGAGCGGGCTATTGGGGTCCCAACCTTGCCAGGAACCTGAAGGCCAGCCCCGACTGGGACCTGGTGGCCATCTGCGACCTCGACGTCGAACGCGGCCTGAAGCTCGCCGAAACGGTAGGTGGCGTGGCCGTCGTCGAGTCCCTGGACGAACTGCTGGACACCTATAACTTGGATGCCGTCGCCGTAGCGACCCCGGCGCATACCCATCACGGAGTAGTGATGACGGCATTGCGCGCCGGAAAGCATGTACTGGTGGAGAAACCCTTGGCAGACAGCCGTGCCAAGGGTTTGGAAATGGTCGAGGAAGCCAAGGCCAGGGGACTGGTGCTGATGGCGGACCATACGTACTGCTTCACCCCAGCGGTCCTGAAGATTCAGGAACTGGTGGCCAGCGGAGCCTTGGGGGACATCCTGTACGTCGATTCCGTCCGCATCAATCTTGGACTCGTCCAACCCGATGTCAACGTCTTCTGGGACTTGGCCCCCCACGACCTCTCCATCCTGGACTTTGTCCTGCCAGGCGGATTGCACCCCACCGAAATCGCTGCGCACGGCGCAGACCCGCTCGGCACGGGTCGGGACTGTGTGGGGCACCTGACCTTCGGCCTCCCCAATGACGCCATGGTTCACATTCACGTGAACTGGCTCAGTCCCACGAAGATCCGGCAAATGATCATCGGTGGATCAAAGCGGACCCTCGTGTGGGACGACCTCAACCCCCAGCAGCGGATCAGCGTCTACGACCGCGGGGTCAGCCTGGAGCACCAGCCACGATCGGCCGCCGACAAACGGACCTCGGCCATATCCTACCGCCTCGGCGATACGTGGTCACCCGCGTTGCAGGAACGTGAGCCCCTGGGCCAGGTGGTGGCCGAACTCGCAGGTTCCATCCGGAACCACACCATGCCCCGCACCAGCGGCGAATCAGGACTTCGCGTTTTGTCTGTCCTGGAGGCCGTCACCCAAAGCCTCAGTTCGGACGGGCAGTCCACCCTGGTGGCTGGCAACGAGGTCAATCTCCAGGTTGCGCGGTGAAAGAGCTGCTGGGCGCCAACGTCCTGGTCACCGGCGGCGCGGGAACCATAGGGTCCACGGTAGTCGACCAACTGCTCGACGCCGGTGCTGCCCACGTTGACGTCCTGGACAACCTCGTACGGGGACGCCGGGCGAACCTGGATGCCGCCCTTGCCAGCGAACGCGTTCAGCTGGTGGCGGGCGACGTGCGGGATCGAGACCTGGTCCACGACCTCACCCGGGGCAAGGACCTGGTGTTCCACCAGGCGGCCATCCGCATCACCCAATGCGCGGAGGAACCACGGCTGGCACTCGAAGTGCTGGTGGACGGCACGTTCAACGTGGTGGAGGCAGCAGCGCAGGAGAAAGTGGACAAACTCATCGCAGCATCCAGTGCCTCCGTCTATGGCATGGCGGAGGAGTTTCCCACCGGGGAAAGCCACCACCACCACAACAACGACACCTTCTACGGCGCAGCAAAGTCATTCAACGAAGGGATGGCCAGGAGCTTCCGGGCCATGTCCGGGCTGGATTACGTGGCCCTTCGGTACTTCAACGTTTACGGGCCCCGGATGGATGTGCACGGGCTTTACACCGAGGTATTGGTCCGATGGATGGAGCGGATCGTCGATGGCGTTCCTCCGCTGATTTTCGGCAATGGACAGCAAACCATGGACTTCATCCACACAGCCGACGTCGCAAGGGCCAACATCCTGGCCGCAGTCAGCGGCGTGCGGGAGGGCGCCTACAACGTGGCCAGCGGCACCGAGACAAGCCTGGCCGAGCTGGCCCGCACCCTGCTCAGGGTCATGGAATCACCCCTGCATTTGGAACATGGCCCCGAGAGGGCAGTGAACGGTGTCGCCCGTCGCTTGGCGGACGTCTCAGCGGCACGGAAAGACCTCGGCTTCGAGGCTGCCATCGGATTGGAAGATGGGCTGCGCTCGTTGGTGTCCTGGTGGCGGCCACTTCGCGAAGAGATCGCCTCCGCCCGCACAACGGCCCGGCCCGAAGCGCCGGCAGTTGGTGCTCGATGACAACGTCGGAGACCCGTGTAGCACGCATCGACGTCATGAAGCCATGGCTCGGCGTAGAGGAAGCGCAAGCAGTGGCCGAGGTGATCGCCTCCGGGTGGGTCGCCCAGGGACCCAAGGTTCGCCAGTTCGAGGAAGCCTTTGCCATGGAACAACAGGCGGGTTACGCCGTGGCGACCTCCAGCTGCACGTCCGCGCTGCACTTGGCGCTCGCCGCTGCAGGCATAGGACCCGGGGATGACGTTGTGGTGCCGTCGTTCTCCTTCATTGCCACTGCGAACGCGGCAACATATGTGGGAGCGCGTCCGGTGTTTGCCGACGTGGACATTGTGACCGGCTGCGTGACAGCAGAAACCATCCGTGCCGCTTTGACTCCGGCGACCACTGCGGTGATCGCCGTCGACCAGGGTGGGGTGCCCGTGGATCTTGGCCCAGTCCGGGCGCTGTGCGATCCCCTCGGTATCACGGTGGTGGAAGACGCGGCGTGTGCCATTGGTTCCCGCTATCATGGCCTGCCCGTTGGAGCGGGCGCGGAAGTGGCTGCGTGGTCCTTCCACCCGCGCAAAATCCTCACCACCGGCGAGGGCGGCATGCTCTCCACCTCACGCCAAGACTTTGCGGACAGATCAAGGCGCCTCCGGGAACATTCCATGAGCGTCTCAGCTACTGACCGCCACGCCAGCATCCTCGCACCCGCCGAAGAGTATCTCGAAGTCGGTTTCAACTACCGCATGACCGACCTTCAGGCCGCCGTCGGAATCGTCCAGTTGGGTCGGCTCCGCGAGGCTGTCCGTCGGCGGCGGGAACTCGCGGCCACCTATGCGAACGCCTTCGCCGGTATCGAAGGCCTCCGGCTGGTCAGCGACCCGGACTACGGCATCAGCAATTTCCAGTCCTGCTGGCTGGAGGTCGGTCCCGGGTTCCCGATGGGAAGGGACGCCTTGATGACCCGCTTGGCAGAAGACGGGATCTCCGCCCGCCGCGGGATCATGGCTGCCCATCGGCAACCGGCCTACGCCGGACGGGACACTGGCGCCGCCTCTTTGGACGCCACCGAATGGCTGACGGACCACACCCTCATCCTGCCTCTCTACCACCAGCTCGCCTTGGGCGACCAGGTCCGTGTCATCGATTCAGTGCTTCGCGCGGCAGGACTGGGACGATGAGCGAACTCCTCCTGATCGCCGCCAGCGGCCTCGCCCGCGAGGTGCTTGCCATGGTCCGGAGCAGCGGTCCGTTCGATGTCATCGGCATCCTCGACGACGACGAGGACAAACTCGGGCGCGTGGTGGACGGCGCACACGTGCTGGGTCCCGTCCGGGACGCCCTGAAATTCCCCCACGCGCTCCTGCTCGTGTGCATTGGATCCGGAACCGGCCGGGAGAGCGTCGTGATGCGGCTGCGCTCTCTGGGGCTTGCCGAAGACCGGTATGCGACAGCGATCGATCCGTCCGTCAATGTTCCCGAAGGATGCGAGATCGGCAGGGGAAGCATCCTCCTGGCGCATGTCAGCATGACCGCTTCGGTCACTATCGGCTCCCACGTGGTGGCGATGCCTGGCGTCACGTTCACCCACGACGACGTGATCGGTGACTTTGCAACGTTCGCCTCCGGGGTGTCCCTGGGCGGAAACGTACACATCGGCCGTGCGGCCTACATCGGGATGAATGCCAGCGTCCGCGAGCGCCGATCCATCGGCGCGAAGGCAACCATTGGGATGGGTGCTGCGGTCCTTAATGATGTCCCCGAGGACGAGACCTGGGCAGGTGTCCCGGCCCGGGTCATCCGGCGGGGCAATTCTCCTGCACTGGAGGGAGTCCAGTGAAACTGATGCGCCCAGTGCCCACAGCGGACCGGCCCAGCGTGACCGTGGTGATTCCTTGCTACAACTATGGCCGGTACCTGCCTGACGCCGTGGAGAGCGCGTTGTCCCAGGACGGCGTGGAGGTGGAGGTCATAGTGGTCGATGACGCCTCCACTGACGGCAGTGCGGCCGTGGCATGGCGTTTGGCGTCGATGGACCGGCGCATTACTGTGGTCCACCACGAACGGAACCAAGGGCACATCGCGACCTACAACGATGGGCTTTCCCGGGCCGGGGGCCGCTACGTCACGCTGCTTTCGGCGGACGACCTCATAGCACCAGGGGCCTTGTCCCGGGCAGCTGCTTTGATGGAAGCCCATCCCCGGGTGGGTATGGTCTACGGCTTGCCGAAGGACTTCACTGACCAGCCCCCGCCTGTTCCCTTGCATGAGCGCACCACCTGGACGGTGTGGGGCGGATTGAACTGGATCGGTTTGGCGTGCGCCCGCGGACGGAATTTCATCCTCTCCCCGGAAGTGGTGATGAGGACAGCGGCTGTACTCGACATCGGCGCGTACAGTGCAGCACTTCCCCACTCCGGGGACTTGGAGTATTGGTTGCGTGCCGCCGCTCGCTGGGACGTGGGACGGATCAACGGACCGGTCCAGGCGTTTTATCGTGTCCACGGGGCCAACATGCACCAAACCGAGTTCGCAGCTGCCGCTGTGGACCTACGGCACAGGCTTGACGCCTTCCGCGTCCTTGAGGATCCCCGGTTCCCTTGTTCCCCGGAAAAACGGGCCAAGCAACTGCAGCGGGCCAAGCGCGCCTTGAGCAAGGAAGCTGTGCAGCTCGGGTTCAAGGAGATCACAGGGGGCGGTTCCGCGGAGGCCGCTACGGAACTGCGGAAGTTCATTGAGTGCCTGCATGACGTTCCGGGCAACATCCACCGGGCAAACGCGTTGCAAGCCCGGATCACGCAGGTCTCCCGCGGCAAGAAGCCTGGTACCGGTCGGGCTGCTGCCCACTTTCTACACAGCCAACTGGATCGTGTCCGCTGGCGCGTGTGGGCGATGACGGGGATTTCATGACAACCGTCCGCGGGGAAGGCCGCACGCTGGGCAACCGGGCCGCGAGCGCCACGCTCTGGGGCGGGGCGAACATGGCCCTCGGCAGGATCGTCCAGTTCGCCACCACCATCATCGTGGCCCGCATGATTGCGCCGGAACACTTCGGGGCGCTGGCGGTGGCCATCGTGGTGCAAACCATCGCCACCAACATGGCTGAGCTTGGTGCGACCGCCGCGTTGGCTCGGGGCAATGGTGATCCGGACAGGATCGCACCCACCGTCTTCTCCATTGCCTTGGTCACGAGTGGAATCATGACCGGGGCCGCCATCGCCTTGGCGCCGGCCCTGGCGGCGGCCTTTGACGATCCCGCCGCGACTCCCGTGATTCAGGTCCTGTCGATCACCATCCTCCTGCAGGGCATCAGCGCAGTACCGTCCACCATGGTGTGGCGGGAGTTCCTGCAAAAGCCGCGGGTCGTCGTCGACGTCTGCAGCCTCCTGACCGTGCTGGTTCTGGTGGTTCCGATGGCCTTGGACGGCTGGGGCGCCATGGCGCTGGCTTGGTCCAGGGTTGGCGGGCAGGTGGTTGCCATGGCCGGGTACTGGATCATCACACCCGCACGGTATGCCCCTGGGTTTGACCGCTCCGTGGCTGTGGAGATCCTGCGCTTGGGCATGCCGCTGGCCATGGCGAACCTGGTCGTTTTCGTGACCTTGAACATTGACTACCTGCTGATCGGAAGGATGCTGGACCCTGCGGCGTTGGGGTTGTACCTGCTGGCCTTCAATCTGGCAGGGCTGCCAAGTTCGGTGATCACGGCGGTTATCCGCGCTACTGCCGTTCCCACGTTCGGCAGGCTCTTCCAGGACGGGACCCTGGGCGCTCTCGCCGGCAGGTTCGTGGCCGGAGTGTCCTACTGTGCCTTTCCCATCTCGGCATTGGTGATCGCATTGGCGTATCCGCTGATCGTCACCGCCTATGGTGATGCCTGGGCCGGGGCGGGGATCGCCCTGGCCACCCTGGGAGTCTTCGGTGCCACCCGGATCCTCGTGGAGCTGTTCGCGGACCTGAGCGTGGGCGCCGGCCGGACCGTGTGGCTCTTCTGGGTCCAGGTGGCGTGGCTCGTCACTCTTGCTCCGGCTTTGTACTTCGGCATCCAATGGTGGGGGATAGCCGGCGCAGGGGTGGCGCATGCAGCCGTCGCCTGCCTGGTGGTTATTCCCCTGTATGTCAAAGCCCTGACAACTGTCCTGCGCGTCTCCGCGTGGCAACTGCTCAGCGGAAGTCTGCCATCCCTGCTCGCGGCGGCCCTGGCGGGAGTCGGCGCTTGGCTGGCCACCCACAGCATGGGCAATCCCTTCCTGGCACTCGCCGTCGGCGCACTGCTGGGAACAGCCATCTACACAGCATTGACGTTCCACCGCGGCAAACGCCTCGTGGCTGAAATCCGCACGCTGCTCAGCGAGAACCGGGCCGCCCCCCAGGAACCGGCAACGACGCCTTCCCATATCACCGGAAGCGCAGGCCAGCCATGACACCATCGACGTTGGCAACAGCCAAGCTCATCGCACGACGCCTGCGCACCGATGGCTGGCGCCCAGTGGCGCGAACCGCAGCGGCCAAACTGGCTGCCACGGCCGTCGACACCTGGAACCTGGCAGAACCACACCTTCCGCTCCGTGATACGGACATCATGGATTCCCGGACACGTGTTCCTTCATCACCGGCGCCCTATAAAGCCGGCAACCTCAGGGTTGGCTGGGTCTGTACCCCGCCAGCCGCCGGTTCAGGTGGCCACACCACTTTTTTCCGAATGGTGGAGGAGATGGAGGAAAGGGGCCACCAGTGCACCTTGTTCCTCTATGACCCCAATGATGACGACGCAAGCCGTCACGAAGAGACTATCCGCCGCCACTGGCCGGCGCTGCGTGCCGGGGTTCGCAGCGCCACATATGGGATGGAAGGGGTGGACGCCATTGTCGCGAGTTCCTGGCCGACTGCACACGTTGTTGCGGGGCAGGCGCCGGACGGCGTCCACCTCTTCTATTTCATCCAGGACTACGAGCCCTACTTCTACCCACGCGGGTTTCTTTATGCCCTGGCCGAAGAGAGCTACCGCCTTGGACTGACCAATGTTGCGCTCGGGGCCATGATCGGCCAGGTCATGCAGTCCGAACTCGGCTTACCCCCACAGGCCGTGGTTCCTTTCGGCTGCGCCACAGACACCTACCGGCTGCTCGAGCACGCACCAGGGACCAACCGTTCAGGCGTGGTGTACTACGCCAAGAAGAAAGTGGACAGGCGCGGCTACCTCTTGGCCAAGCTGGCCCTGGAACATTTCCACGCCCTCCACCCAGAACAGGAAATCCACATCTATGGGGATACCGTCACTGGGTGGGACATCCCGGTAACGAACCACGGCAACCTCAGCCCCCAGGATTTGAACGCCCTGTACAACCGGACGATCGCCGGCTTGGCCATCTCCTTCACCAACATTTCGCTGGTTCCCGGAGAGCTGCTGGCAGCCGGAAACGTTCCCGTCCTCAACAAGGCCGCCTTCGCATCCGGGCTGCTCACGGACCCTGACGCTGTATGGGCCCCCGCGACACCTCAGGGCCTTGCCATGGCGCTCGCAGACGTGGTCACTGCTCCCGGCATCGACGAACGCGCAGCAGCCGTCGCGGGCAGGACAAGGCTGGGCTGGGCCGACTCCCGCCAATCGTTTGCGCGTTTCCTCGAGACATCATGCGCGGGCGCGCCCCTTGAAAGTCCCAGTGGTTCCCCATGGGGTGGGCGACCATGAGGGCCACGAGGAGGTCGCTCATCTTTCCGCCGGCCCGCGAGGTCCAGCTCCACGACCTGGTGGGAAGCACAAGCGATGCCGGACACGTGAGCCTGCTGCTGAAGTTCGCAGCCTTCGCCGTGTTCTTCTTCCCCTCCAACATGATCATCAAACCCATAGGCGCAGTCGGCACCATACCGATCATGCTGGCGCTCCTGCTCCTGGCGTTCTGGTTGTGTTCGGCACTCTTTGGACTCCACAACCCCTTCAGGACCAGCCATCCCGGACGTTTGGGGCTCGGGCTCCTGTGGGTGGGAACATGCGCTTCCTATGTGGCTCTTTTCTCAGGCTTCACCGGCAACACCAACGTTTCCGCGCAGGCCGCCGCAGACCGGTGGCTGATCCTCATCCTGGCCAGCGCGGGGATAGCCCTGGTGGCCACCGAAGCTGTCCGTACCCTGAACGACGCCATGTCATTGGTAAGGGCCATCCTGGCCGGAGCATTCTTCTGCTGCCTCGTCGCCCTGGTCCAGTTCCTGTTCCGCGTCAATCCCATGGTGTGGATCCAGGAGGCGATGCCCGGCTTCACGGATAATGGCGGAAACACAGCCTTCCAGGTGCGCGGCTTCATGACACGGGTTGCGGGGAGCACCTTTCACTCCATCGAACTGGCAGTGGTTTGTTCCATGCTGCTGCCCCTGTCCATCTGGCGGGGAATCTATGACCGCACCGGCCACAAGTGGCTGCACTGGGCAGGGACCGGGCTCCTGGTGGTCGCCATCGCCTCCACGGTTTCCCGATCAGGAGTCCTCGGACTGGTGGTGGGCATGCTGGTGTTCATCCCCTTCCTGCCCCGCGTAGCACGGCGGTGGGCCTTGGTTGCAGCCCCCACAGCCATGGCCGCATTGTTCGTGGCCATCCCCGGCCTGGTGGGAACACTGACCTCCTCCTTCACGGCTGGACAAAGCGACCCCTCCCTGACAACGCGGACCAACAACTACCCCCGGGTGGCCGAGATGTTCGGTGAGCTTCCATTCCTTGGGCTCGGGCCTGGCAACTATCTTCCGGACAACGCCCTCCACATCCTGGACAACCAGTACCTCAACTCGCTGGTAACCCTCGGGCTCGTGGGTTTCATCGGTATGGTGGCCTACCTGGTCCTTCCCTTCATTTCGTCAGTCCTGGCCGCCAGGGCATCACGTTTACCGGCACTGCGTTCCCTTGCCGGGGCCGTAGCAGCAGGGGGTGCCGTGGCTGCCGCTTGCTCCCTGACGTTCGACTCGATGGCCTTCCCCGTGTTCGCCCTGGTCTACCCGTTCATTGTTGGCCTCGGAGGAGGCACATGGACCATGGTCCGCCGTGAAATCGAACTCCGGGAATCCGCAGTTCCACACCAAGAAACCGGCGGCGGGCCGCCCCGGAACGGACTTCCCGTCAAACCTTCCACCCTGAACGAAGAGGCGATCACATGGACCCGGTAGCAGTTTTCAAAACGTTGTGGCATCACAAATTCATCGTGCTGCCTGTCCTGCTGGTGACCGCGCTCGCAGCCCTCTACGTCTACTCTTTCGCTCCACGGTCCTACGAAGCCAAGGCCACCTACGCCATTGTGAATCCGAAGATCCCTTCGGCCGCGGAACTTGAGAAGAACCCGTCCCTTAACTCACTGAACACCGATAATCCCTACCTCCGCTCAGCGGACTCCTCCCTGATCGCCCAAGTAGTGGGCACACGGTTGAACGACGACACCACCGGCGACGCCCTCCTTCGAGAGGGGCTCAGCACGGACTTCACAGTCCAACGCCCGCCCGCGTCCTTCCTGATCGAGATTTCAGCGGCCTCGGAAAGCAAAGAGAAAGCCGTAGCCACCGTCAAAGCGCTCGGAGCCCGGCTGGAGAACGATCTCCTGGCCATCCAGTCCATCAATGGCGCTGATGAACGGTACCTGTACACCTCGCTGATGGTCGCCGCTCCGGACAACGCCACCGAACAGTTCTCCAGCCGCCTCAGGTCCCTGATCGTCGTACTCGTCGCTGGCGTGGTCCTGACCTTCGGGGCAGTGTCCATCGCCCGCGGATTGGAAGCATCCAGGGCGCGGGCCCGAACAGCGGCATCGGCAGGGGAGCAGAAGAAACCCCGCCGTCGGCAGCACAGGCCAGACCAGAACGGTAAGGGCACGGGGACTGGTCCAACCATGGACGAACTCACCATCCAGGACGTCCTGGAGCCAGCTGAAGCAGACCCGTTCCTCGCAGCCAACGGACCATTGAGTCAATCCCTCCGCTCACGCGCCAACGGCAAGTCGCCCATCAAGGAAACCTCTGCCTGAAAGGCCTCCCGTGAAACCGAGGACAGCGGGCATCTTAGGCGGAACTGTCGTGGCCAGCCTGGCCATTGCGGTGGCTGCTGCCAGCGGCGTGCCACCCTTTGCCGGGGGTGCGCCCAGTACCACTGCATCCAGCACCGCACCCCCAACCGCATCCTATGAAGGAGTGGTGATCCGCCCCGTGGA
The DNA here is from genome assembly GCF_007786235.1 of Paenarthrobacter nitroguajacolicus. Lineage (GTDB taxonomy): Bacteria > Actinomycetota > Actinomycetes > Actinomycetales > Micrococcaceae > Arthrobacter > Arthrobacter nitroguajacolicus_A. Next base: position 263,192 of record NZ_VNFK01000002.1, read on the forward strand.
CGGCGGGCCGGACTTCTATGCCAAATTCAAGGACGGCCTCCCCTCGGACCCTTCGTTCTTTCCCATTGCAGTGTGGTTCGAAAGCGTCCTGGACAAGGGAAACGTCACCTTGGACACGGGGATTGGGCTGAACACCTACGTCGAACTGACCGCCAATTCAGATCTGCACCTGGTGCAAGCGTCCGGCATGTATGCCATCCCGACGTTTCCGTCCGAATATGCCTCCGGATTCGCCCTCAGCGACGAAGTGGACATGTGGGCGGGGCCGGGAAATGCCCCATGGACCGGCAAATACCCCGGCGAAGGACCACTCTGTGTTCCGGAAGAAAGCAAGTGCGGTTACACCGTCCAGAAGGAGCGACGAGCCGTGGCACCACAAGGGGCCATGCTGTACGCCAACTACGGCAAAGGCGTCGCCTTCTGGCTGTCCGACGAAGAGTCGCAGGTCTTCTTTACAGGGGTCCAGGACGTCGTCTCGGCTGACACCTACTGGTTCACGGACCCCAATATCTGCGCCAAAGGCGAAGGGGGAGCCCTCAACGGCTACACCCGGGACCTCACAGAGGACGAGTGCCGGCTCGCGGCTAACTATGGGTGGACCATCGATCGGGTCCGCAAGCTCCACGCTCCCGGTCCAATCAGCCCCGTATGGGCCTTCGTCGAAGCAGGCCACCCCTTCAAGGACTCACCCGGAGCAACCACCATCACCGCCCCCGAAATCAGGGCAGCCGTCTGGAGCAGCCTCATCCACGGCGCCCGGGGAGTCATCTATTTCAACCACAATTTCGGCAGCGAATGCATCTCCCAGCACGTCCTGCGGGACTGCGGCGCCAACGTGCGGCCCACCGTGGGAGCCCTCAACCAACAAATCACCGAACTCGCTCCCGTCCTGAACGCACCTTTCCTGGACGGCGCCACCACAGCAACCGGCCCCGTGGACGTCGCCACGAAACTCCACGACGGCACAACCTACGTCTTCGCCGGCGCCAACAAGAAGACCGGCGGAAAGGCAGCATTCCACCTACGCTGCGGCGGCAGCTCCGCCGTCGTCATCGATGAAAACCGGACCATCCCCATCACCGACGGCACCTTCACGGACGCCTTCGCCGACGGCAACGCCGTCCACCTCTACCGCATCGAAGGCGGCGGAAGCTGCGGCTTCTGACTACCGGCTGGTCTCGTCCCGCTCCCAAGCGGTTGCCGGCTTACGCAGCAACAGCGGACGACGGCGGCCGAGACCGGCGAAGACAGCGTAGACGGCGGCGTCAACAGCAGTCAGCGGACCCCGCACGGACAACAGCAACTCGCCAAAGGTCCGGGTCGTCGTCCCACCAGCATCCACCACATCCTGCTGGGCGTTCCCGCGGTACGTGCGCCGAAGGATTGCCAGCAACGCAGCCGACGTTCGCGGCGTCCGGACCACCACCGGTTCGGTGGCAAGCACTGCCTTCTCCTCCGCCTCGAAGAGCCGGTCCACGTAGTAGTCGTCCCCGGTCAGCGGTGGAAACGTGCCCAAACGATCGTGCCCGGCCCTGCTGAGGGCATAAGCCCCCGCACCCCAAAGACCCCCCGCGTTGGCAGGGATCCTGCTCCTGGCCCGATAATACGAACGGACCAGCGCCGAAGCACCGGAAGCGTCGTAACGGAACCCCGGACGGGCCGCCAACAGGGAACCACCGTCAAGCGCCGCGAACACCGCGCCGATCGCCCCGGCCGTGACCTCAATGTCAGCATCCAGGTAGAGACGGGGCCAGCGTTGGGTCACCAGGTCAGCAGCATTCAGCGCCGCAGTCTTGGACGCTTCCTCCACCTGAAGGACACGGACGCCCTCATAGCCCGACGCGATGGCCGCGGTATCGTCCGTACAGCCGTTACACGCCACAACCACCTCAACGGAGCCCCAACCACTGACCTCACACAGCGAATCCAACGTCCTGGCGATGACCGCCGCCTCATTGTGCGCCGGAATGATCACGGCCCCTGACGGGAGAGTCCCACCGAATTCATTGTTCCGCGAGGCTTCATTGTTCCGCGAGGCCTGTGGCAAAGAACCCCATCGCCGACGGCTGGCCACGGCCAGTAGCGCCTCACGGTGCCCAGGCCTGTGGAGCCGAACAAGATCCGACGACAGAACCACAGCCCTGAAAGCCACCAACCGGGCCGACCCTCCATACTTGGCCGCGTAACGCACACGGTTGACCGACATTAGTGCCGTCAACTGCGACGACGTCCCCGACCCCCCGCGTTCGTGCCACATCCGGGCAGAAGGTTCAAACCAAATGGAACGGCCGGACTCCCGGACGCGTCGGCAATAGTCCGTTTCCTCCGAGTACAGGAAGAACTGCTCATCCCACTCACCAACCTCCTTCACCACGTCCGCCCTGATCAACAACGCCGCCCCCGTGGCCCATTCAACACAATGAGCATGCTGGTAACTCTCCGGCGCACAATCCATCTCGGACAACCACCCCGGCCGCCCAGGCACATGGCTGCCAAATGCCGCGTCCCCCAGCGCTCGCAGGAATCCCGGCTCCCTCCGCAGGGAAGGGTAGACGCTGCCGTCATCGTCCAACAGGACCGGAACCACCATTCCTGCACCAGACGCTGCCATCCTCCTGCGCATGGCAGCCAACGCGCCGGGCTCCACCCGGAGATCTGGGTTCAGGATGAGGTAGGTGTCAGCAGGACCGGCGACCCGCATCGCCGCGTTGATGCCGCCGGCGTATCCGAGGTTGCCGCCCGTCGCGAGGGTCACTACGTCCGGGTGCCGCGCCACTTCTGCCAAAGTACGGCCGTCGGGGGAGTTGTCGGCCACCACCACCTTGATGGATTGCTCCACGGTTTCCTTGCGAAGGCTCGCCAGCAAGGGCCCGACATCGTCGGCATTGTTGTACGTCACCACGATCACGGCAATCTTCGCTGCGGCCTCGGCAGGTAAGAAGGCTCCCGGAACACGGCTGGGCTCGTGCTCCGGGAAGGCTTGCGCCACAGCGGGCCCCAAAGAAGGCAGCGTTGCACTGCTGGACCGTCGAAGCTTGAGGTATGCCCCGGGCCCCTCCACCACATATCGTCGGGCCAACCTGCGGGGCTCCAGCATCAAACGCCATGCCCACTCGAGGCCATGGGCGCCCACCCAGGCCGGTGCACGCCTCACCCGGCCGGCCAGGAAGTCCACAACAGCCCCGAACGCGAGCATTACCTTGGCCCCGCAGAGGTTCCCGTATTCAGCAATCCACAATTCCTGCCGGGGCTTCCCCAATCCCACCACCAAGATATCCGTGGAGCTGGCAGCTATGTCCGCTGCCAGTTGCTTCGAGGCTTTCCGATCGGCCAGCACTGGGCGCTCCGGCGCCCACCACCCGGAAACTGTCAAACCAGGACGCTCCACCGCGAACTTCTTCCGGATGAGCTGCTGCGCCTCCTCGGTCCCGCCCAGGAAGCCCACGCGCAGGCCACGGCGTTCAGCCTCATCCAGCAAGGGGCCCACCAGATCGCTGCCTGCGAGCCGCGGCCACCGATGGTGCGTCAAGCGCCCGGCTTCCGACACCAGCGGCGCACCATCGATCAACGTCAGCCATTCCACCGGTGAAGGCTGGTCCAGGATGCCGCGCCAGCGGCTGCCCACGCCGAAGTGCCGGATATGGTCGAGATTGGCCGAACAGACGCCGAGCGGTTTCGCGCCGGTTATCGTCGTGCGGTCAAGGATCTCGCGTATGGCGGGATCGAACTCCATAAGTTTCACTGGCGCTCCGCCGAGGCTGACCCATTGCTGTGAGTTCAGCCCTTGCGGTGCGGAGACTTCGGACCGGACCGCCGGGCGTCTGTGCGGCGGGAGCAGCAGGGCGCCGGCATCGACGTCCAAGGAGGGGTGGCGGTGGGGGAGTGTGCCCCTTTTGGGGGCAATCTTCGGCAGCAGCATTCTCGGCTCTCCAGGCTCAAGGTCCAGCTCAGGGCACAACCATCAGGCCGACGATCCGAGGCTGCTGCACTGCCTGGACCGCCGGGGGCAGCGGGTGCTGCCCAACCATCTTGTTTACTTGAGTTGTCTCCCGGCCCAGCCACATGGTGGGCTGCCGTAGGGCCACTTTAGGCCGTTTTTTCGCGCTCCGCTAGGTCCCGGAACCGTCCAGATAGGCGGCAAGCCGCTCGGCCGCCGTCGGTGGATTAAAACCGGCGCCGCGAATCCTGGACAGGTCCAGGACGCTGCTGCGGGGGCGCGGTGCCGTACCCGGCTTGGCGTATTCAGCGGTGCTGGTCCGGCGAACAAGGCCGGGATCTGCGCCGCGCAGGCGATAGACGTCCTCGGCAATATCCGCCCACGTCTGTTGTTCTCCGCTATTGCTGAGGTTGTAGGTTCCGTAAGGTGCCCGGTTATCGAGCAAGTGCCGGATGCCCGAGGCGATGTCCGACGCAAAACTCAGCCGTCCCCACTGGTCATCAACCACCTCAGGCGATGCTCCCCGTGAGGCCAGCCCTGCCATGGTTCGCACAAAGTTTGTTCCGTCGCCCACCACCCAGCTGGTGCGAACAACGTAGTGTTGCGGCACAGTGCCCACCGCAAGGTCGCCGGCCGCTTTGCTTTGTCCGTAGACGCCCAAGGGAGTCAGGTGTTCATCTTCCCGATGTACGTCATTGGTGCCATCGAAGACGTAGTCGCTGGAAATGTGGACAAGAGTGAGTGAATGCTCGACGGCGGCCCTCGCCAATCGGGCTACGGCCGTTGCGTTGATGCTCCAGGCAGTCGGGCGGCCTTCCGGGGTCTCGGCGGCGTCTACAGCCGTGTAGGCCGCTGCGTTGATCACAGTGGAGTATTTCCGCCACTCATGGTTCACGAACGACGCTTCAGAGGTGATGTCAAACTGTTTCCGTCCGGCAAAATCCACGGTGGGGTCCCCTGTGAAAACCACCCTCAAAGCCTTCCCGAGTTGCCCGTCCGCTCCCAGCACCAGCGTGCGGCGACCTGGCATCGGCACCACTTCCTGGAGGCGTGGATGGTTCCTGTCCTGGGCAGACACAATCGCCCTGTCCAGGGAAATCGGCCAGGGTACGGCAGTGGCTTCGTCCGCCAGGTTGAGGAAGGTGTAATCCGTCTGTGCCTCCGCACTCCAATGGTCGTTGACCAGGTACGTGTAGGCAGTATCGTCTTCCAGTGTCTGGAAGGCATTGCCCACCCCGCGGGGAACAAAGATTGCGTCCTGGGCCGTGAGCTCCGAGCAGAACACCGTCCCGAACGCGGGACCCTCGCGCAGGTCCACCCAAGCACCGAAGATGCGGCCTGAGGCGAGGGAAATGAACTTGTCCCATGGCTCAGCATGGATGCCGCGGGTGGTCCCTCTCGCAGTGTTGAAGGAGATGTTGTTCTGGACCGGGCCGAAGTCCGGGAGCCCGAGGTCCAGCATCTTGCTCCGGTGCCAGTTCTCTTTGAACCATCCCCTGTCGTCTTTGTGGACCGGCAGCTCGAACAGCACCAGCCCGGGGATCGGCGTGGTCCTGGAGCGCAGCTGCCGTGCCGGTTCCACGGTTCAGTGCCCCTGGCCGGCGTACTTGGATTCCGTGGCAGCCTTCTGGGGCCGCCACCACTGTTCGTTGCTTCTGTACCACTGCACGGCTGCAGCCAGTCCGGCGTCGAAGTCCGAATAACGTGGCGCCCAGCCGAGCTCCCGGCGGAGCTTGCTTGAATCGATCGCGTACCGCAGGTCATGGCCCGGTCGGTCGCCCACCAGGTCGTAGGCCTCGGGGGACTGGCCTGTGAGCGCCAGCAGCTTTTCCACTACCTCACGATTCGAACGTTCGCCGTCCGCCCCTATCAAGTACGTTTCGCCCAGCCTGCCGCCCTCGAGTATGGCGAGCACAGCCGAGGAGTGGTCCTCCACGTGGATCCAGTCCCGGACGTTGCGCCCATTGCCGTAGAGCCTCGGGCGCATGCCATCCAGGATGTTGGTGATCTGTCGCGGAATAAATTTCTCCACGTGTTGGTAGGGGCCGTAGTTGTTGGAGCAATTACTGATGGTGGCTTTGAGGCCGAAGGACCGTACCCACGCCCGGACCAGCATGTCCGAGCCCGCCTTGGTTGCAGAGTAGGGACTTGTTGGCCGGTACACCGAATCTTCGGTGAAGCGTCCGGGATCGTTCAGGGCAAGGTCGCCGTAGACCTCATCCGTGGAGATGTGGTGGAAGCGCGTGCCGTGCTTCCGGGCGGCTTCGATCAGCGTGAACGTACCCAGCAGGTTGGTGTCGACGAAGGGCCGGGGCTCCTGCAGGGAGTTGTCGTTATGAGACTCGGCAGCGAAATGCACCACGGCATCCACAGCGGCGGTCAACGGATCCACCACCGTGGCATCGCAGATGTCGCCGTGGACAAAATCAAAGCGTTGTGACGGCAACCCGGAAAGCGATTCGAGATTGCCCGCGTAGGTCAGTTTGTCCAGGACCGTGACATGCAGGCCGGTGTGCTCCATGATGTAGTGGACAAAGTTGCATCCGATGAATCCGGCCCCGCCGGTGACAAGGATTCTCTGCATGGCCCTAGAGTAGCCGTCCGCGGCGAGACTGGGCACAGGTGAGGACGGCAGGTTTGCGAGGAATTGTTCTTGCAGGTGGGACGGGTTCGAGGCTCCATCCCATCACGCTCGGAATCAGCAAGCAGCTGGTTCCCGTGTTCGATAAGCCCATGATCTACTACCCCCTGTGCACGCTGATGCTCGCCGGCATCCGGGACATCCTGGTCATCACCACGCCGGGGGACGCAGCTCAGTTCCAGCGGCTGCTCGGTGATGGCTCTCAGTTCGGCGTCAACCTCAGCTACGCGGAGCAGCCGACGCCGGACGGCCTCGCCCAGGCGTTCATTCTGGGCGCCGGCCACATCGGCAGCGGCAAGGTGGCCCTCATCCTGGGGGACAACATCTTCAACGGGCCCGGCATGGGCAATCAGCTCCGCCACTACGTGGACGTCGACGGCGGCGCCATCTTCGGCTATTGGGTCAAGGATCCGTCCGCTTACGGCGTGGTGGAATTCGACGACGACGGCCTGGCCGTTTCCATCGAAGAGAAGCCCACCGTGCCAAAGAGCAACTATGCCGTTCCTGGCCTGTACTTCTACGACAACGACGTGGTGGCCATGGCGAAAGATCTCAAGCCTTCCCCTCGCGGCGAGCTGGAAATCACGGACATCAACCGTCAATACATGGACCTCGGCCGGTTGCACGTGCAGAAGTTTCCGCGGGGTACCGCCTGGCTGGACACGGGTACTTTCAACGACTTGAACGACGCCTCGAACTACGTACGCACCACCGAGAACCGGCAGGGTCTGAAGATCGGCGCCCCGGAGGAAGTGGCGTGGCGGATGGGCTACTTGACCGACGACGAACTTCGCCAGCAGGCGGCAAAACTCGCCAAGAGTGGCTACGGCAACTACCTGCTGGACATCCTGGACCGCCACTAGCGGACTTACGGAGCGGAAACGTCCTCCAGGGCGCGCGATATCTCGGCGGGCAGCACCGTCAACTGCGCGTCCAGCAGTTCCTTCAACTGGACAGCGTTCCGGGCACCAACGATCGCCGTGGCAACACCGGGACGCGACAGCAACCAGCTCAGGGAAACGTCCAGCGGCGACCGGCCCAGTCCACGGGCGGCCATCGCCACAGCTTCCACCACGCGGGACGCCCCCGGTTCAAGGTACGGCTCAACGTAAGCAGCAAGCCGGCTCTGCGCTGCCCGGGAATCAGCAGGTATCTGTCCACGATATTTGCCGCTCAGGACACCCCGGCCCAGCGGCGCCCAGGCCATGAGCCCCAGCCCGGCGTCCTCCACTGCAGGGATGAGTTCCTCCTCGGCCTTGCGTTGCACGAGGGAGTATTCGGACTGATTGGCTACCAGCGTGAAACCGGCCACGGCAGCGGCTTTCGCTGTCTGCCACCCGTTGTAGTTGGAAATTCCCACGTAACGAGCGCGTCCCGTCCGTTGGGCGAGCTCCAGAGCTGAAAGGGTCTCATCAAGTGGCACATTCGGGTCCCACTCGTGGGCGAACCAAATGTCGATGTAATCGGTTCCCAGCCGGGCAAGGCTGGCATCGAGGGCGGACAACATTGAACCTCGGGAAGCGTTGATGCTTCGCCGGGAGTCCGACGACGACACGCCGGCTTTTGTCGAGATGACGACTTCTGAACGGGCCACCACGTCACCCAGCATGGACCCCAGCATTGCTTCGGCCCGGCCTTGTCCGTAGGACGCGGCCGTGTCGATGACCGTGCCGCCGGCAGCAACGAATGCGTGGAGCACTTCGGCAGCGTCCTGCTCATCTGTTTCCTGCGCCCAGGACATGGTTCCGAGGGACAAAGAGGACACACGGAACCCGCTGTTTCCGACATAACGCTGCTGCATAGCTGCTAGCTTACGGGCAGTTCCCAGTCTTCATGACGTAGGGTCTATTCACGTGAACTGGATAGAAGCAGCCTTGCTGGGCCTCGTGCAGGGCCTCACCGAATTCCTCCCGATCTCCTCAAGCGCACACCTGCGGATTGTGGGCTCATTCCTTCCGAATGCCGCCGACCCCGGTGCGGCGTTCACAGCGATCACGCAGCTCGGGACCGAAACCGCCGTCATCGTCTACTTCTGGCGCGACATCGTACGGATCGTGCGGGCCTGGTTCGGGTCCCTCACGGGCAAAGTAGAGCGCAACAACCCGGACGCCCGCATGGGGTGGCTGGTGATCCTGGGCAGCCTGCCGATCATCGTCCTGGGCCTGTTGTTCCAGGACCAGATCGAATCAGTGTTGCGCAGCATGTGGATTGTTGCCACCATGCTGATCGTGTTCGGCATGATCCTCGCCGTAGCGGACGCCATTGGGCGGCAAGAGAGGGATCTCACACAACTGACCTACAAGCACGGCATCCTGTACGGCTTTGCGCAGGCGATGGCCTTGATTCCCGGTGTTTCCCGCTCCGGCGGCACCATCACCGCTGGACTGCTCATGGGCTACACCCGTGAAGCCGCCGCCCGGTACTCCTTCCTCCTGGCAATCCCTGCGGTGTTCGGCAGTGGCCTCTTCCAGCTGTATAAAACGGTTTCGAACGAGGGCCTTGCCGGGCCTTACGGCCTTCCGGAGACGGCCTTGGCCACCGTCATCGCCTTCGTGGTGGGCTACATCATCATCGGATGGTTCCTGAAGTTCGTCTCCACCCGCAGCTACAGGCTGTTCGTTTGGTACCGGATCCTGCTGGGCCTGGCGTTGTATGTCCTGCTCGGTTTCAATGTGATCAGCGCCTAGCACTAAGGTTGAGTCGTGAAATCGTGGACCTCCCGCTCTGTTCCTGAGCTGCCTGGCAGCATGCCGCAACTACGGCTGTACGACACAGCCCTTGGCCGCGTCGTGGAGGTCGAGCGGCAACCGGAACAGTCCATGTACGTCTGCGGCATCACGCCGTACGACGCCACTCACATGGGACACGCGGCCAGCTACGTAGCCTTCGATCTCCTGAACCGCGCCTGGCGGGATGCCGGCATCCGCGTCTCCTACGTCCAAAACGTCACGGACATCGACGACCCCCTCCTTGAGCGCGCCACGGCCACCGGAGTGGACTGGAGGGACCTGGCGCAGAGCCAGATCGACCTGTTCCATACGGACATGGACGCCCTGAACGTCATTGCTCCCAGCCACTACATTGGCGCCGTCGAGGCCATCCCTGACATCGTGCCCGCCATCGAGCGGCTCCTTGCGGACGGCGTCGCCTACCGCGTCCATGGAACGGATGGCGAACCCGACGGCGACGTCTACTACGACGTCGAAATGGCCGGCAAGCGGTCGGACGCAACAGACGCGTGGAAGCTGGGAGACGTTTCCGGGTTGGGCGAAACCGAAATGCTTGCCTTGTTCGCCGAACGTGGCGGCGACCCCACAAGGGCCGGGAAGCGCCATGCCCTGGACCCCTTGCTCTGGCGCGTTGCCCGGGAAGGCGAACCGAGCTGGTCCGGAGCAACCCTGGGCGATGGCAGGCCCGGCTGGCATATCGAATGTACGGTGATCGCACAGAAGTACCTACCGGCGCCCTTCACCGTTCAGGGTGGCGGCTCGGATCTGGTGTTCCCTCATCACGAGATGGGTGCCGGCCACGCCTATTCGCTGTCCGGCGTCCCGCTGGCCCGCCATTATGCCCACGCCGGCATGGTGGGTTTGGACGGCGAAAAGATGAGCAAGTCCAAGGGAAACCTGGTGCTGGTCTCCAAACTCCGCGCGGCAGGGGAGGAGCCCGCCGCCATCCGCCTGGCCATCCTCGCCCACCACTACCGCTCTGACTGGTCGTGGACCGCAGAAGACTTCGCGGCAGCAAAGGAGCGGCTCGGGCGTTGGCGTGTTGCCCTGGACCACGCTCCGGCCAGTTCCGCGGCCGCTTTGGTGACCGCGATGCGCAGCGAGTTGGCCAATGACCTCAACGCTCCTGGAGCCATTGCCGCTGTTGACCGCTGGGCCGACGAAGCCCTCCGAGCAGAAACCCCCGTGTCCGCGCTTGACGCAGCCCAGGTTGGCGACGCCGTCAATTCCTTGCTCGGCGTTGAGCTCTAGGCACACGCCAGAACCGCTGAAGCAGCAACGGCCCTGACTTCCTGTCAGGGCCGTTGTCTTTGGTGTGTCCGTCAGGGTCGGTCTTTGCCGCGTCGCTTAAGGTATCGCTCGAATTCACGGGCAATGGATTCGCCGGAAGCTTCCGGAAGATCTGCGGTGTCCTTGGCTTCCTCAAGTTGCCGCACATAGGCAGCTATCTCAGGGTCCTCGGTGGCAAGTTCGTCCACGCCGCGTTCCCAAGCCTCGGATTCTTCGGCCAGCGCCTGGCTGTCCAGGGGAACCTGGAGCAGGTCCTCGACCTTGTGCAGGATTGCGAGCTGGGCCTTGGGAGACGGCGGCTGGGCAACGTAATGGGGAACTGCTGCCCACAAGGACACTGTGGGCAATCCCGCCAGCATGGCGAACTCGGCGAGCACGCCGACGATCCCCACCGGTCCCTCGTACTGTGATGCCTCCAAGTTGAGGCGTTCCCTGAGGGAACTGTCCTCGGTGGTCGTGCTGACTGGAATGGGTCGGCTATGGGGGACATCGGCCAAAAGCGCCCCGATCAGGATCACGGAATCGACCTTGAGCGCCTCGGCATGGACCAGCAATTCAGTGGTGTAGGCGCGCCAACGGTAGGAGGGTTCGGTGCCCAGTACGAAGACGACGTCCACGTTGCTGTCCGGAACAGCTGCCTTGTAGATCCTGGTGGATGGCCACTTGACCTTCCGCGCGCCCGAGGATGTACGGCGCACGGTGGGACGCGTGAACTGGAAGTCGTAATACTCCTCGGCGTCAACCGTGCCAACCTTCTTGCCGTCCCAGAGTTTGTTCAAGTAGTGCAGCGCATCACTGGCGGCTTCACCGGCGTCGTTCCAGCCCTCAAAAGCTGCGAGCATGACGGTGACGCGTTGGCCGTCCGCGGGTTCCTTGAGGAAACGCTCGGGCTCCGCGGTGATGTCCTGCCCTTCGGGGGTCCCGTCCACACTGTTCATCCACTCACCCTACGTCCAAGACCCTCGTGGATGCATGGCATTTCATGTCAATGCGTGTCACCGATTCGCGCACAGCGCAATGCAGGCACAGCCGGCCGTCAGGTTCCACGTAGACTGGAAACCATGCATTCGTTACCCAGCCAGCCCCTCCTCAAAGCCGTGCTCTGGGATATGGATGGCACACTCGTGGACACCGAGCCCTACTGGATTGCAGCCGAACGCGCGCTGGTGGAGTCCCATGGCGGCAGCTGGTCGCATCAGCAGGCCATGCAATTGGTGGGACAGTCCCTGCTTCATTCGGCGGCGGTTCTTCAGGCCGCCGGCGTCAGGCTTGAGGCCCGTGAAATCGTGGACACCCTCAGCACCCAAGTCATCGCACAGGTCCGCAAGGAAGTCCCGTGGCGACCCGGCGCGCGTGAACTGCTGGATGAACTCAACACGGCCGGCATCCGCTGCGCCCTGGTGACCATGTCCGAAGGCCCCCTCGCCGGCGTCGTAGTGGAGAGCCTTCCCAAGCCCTACTTCGAGTTCATGGTTACCGGCGATACCGTCACCAACGGCAAGCCACACCCGGAGGCCTATCTGACGGCGGTCGAACGGCTTCGGCTGGACGACCCCACCCTGACCATCCACCATTGCGTGGCCTTGGAAGACTCCGTACCCGGCGCTACGGCCGCCATCGCTTCGGGTGTGGTCACCGTTGGGATTCCCCACCAGGTGCCCCTTCCCGAGGACCCTCGCATGATCATGTGGGACACCCTGGTTGGCCGGACTGCCGCGGACGTCGGCCAGTTGGTCGATGACCGCTTCACGGCAGAAAACCTGCTTGAAGGGGCCAACTAGGTGAGCAGTTCTCCCGCCCCCCATCACGTTGCGACGAAGAGGGAAGGCATCCCGCTGGGGAAGATCGCGGGCGTGCCCGTCTATCTGGCCTACTCATGGTTTGTCATCGCCGCTGTCACTGTGGTTTTCTACGGCCCGGTTGTCATTGACTTATTCCCGGGCATTGGCAACTGGGGCTACCTGGTAGGGCTGGCCATCGCCTTACTGCTGGCTGTGTCGGTCCTGATCCACGAACTGGCACACGCGCTGAGTGCCCGGGCGTTCGGATGGCCCAGCGAGAAAATAGTCCTCAATCTCTGGGGCGGGCACACGCAGTTCGAGAACTTCACGGCTTCGCCTGGCCGTTCCGTCACCGTTGCCCTGGCCGGACCGGCTTCAAACTTCGTCATCGCCGCGCTGATGTGGGCAATTCTGTCAACCCACGCGCTGACCGGCGTGCCCGCCATGCTCGCGGACATCCTGAGACTGGCCAACCTGGTGATCGGTATCTTCAACGTCCTCCCCGGAATGCCGCTCGATGGCGGCCGGTTGGTGGAATCTGCTGTCTGGAAAGCCACCGGCAGCCAGGACAAGGGGACCATTGCTGCCGGCTGGTCCGGTCGAATCATCGTGGTGGCCCTGGTCATCTGGTTCATTGTTGTGCCATTCCTGCAAGGGCAGCTGCCCAACCTCATGTACACGGTCATTACTGTCCTCGTTTGCGGATTCCTCTGGATGAGCGCTTCGAGCTCCATCCACCACGCCAAGCTCCGCAGCCGTCTCTATCTTGTCAGTGCCGCCGGCCTGGCAGAACCCGCTGTCGGTGTACCGAACACGGCCACCGTGGCAGATGTCCTGGCCGTAGCACCCGCGGGAAGTCCCGCCGTCGTGATTTGCGGACCTGACGGCAAACCGCAGGGTGTGGTGGACGTCGGCGCAACTGCCGCTGTTCCTGCCGAAGCCACGACGACGACGCCCGTCACCGCGGTTGCCCATGCCCTGGCCGCCGGGGCCTACGTCCCCGAATGGTCCAAGGGTCAGGAACTGATCCAGTACTTGGCACGGTTGGAGGGCGGCGAATACGCTGTGGTGGACCACAACGGAATCGTCACCGGGCTCCTCCGCCAGCAGGCCGTAGTGACGGCCATAACAGGCAAGGAAGCCCGCCGGAGCGGACGCGCCTGACACCCTGCCGGTAGAGTTACATGCCGGCCGCTTTAACCCAACCACCCGTTGAAATTTTTGGCGCCCACCAGCCAGCAACACATCGCGGCCCAGCCGTACAGGAGCGAGGAACCCCACATGAGCAGCGAAACCGCCGCCCCCGAAGCAGGCGCAGGCACTGACGAGGCAGCAACCGGCACTCCCGTGCAGCCGACGGGCGCTGCGCGTCGCCGCGGGCCTTTCCGCGTGGGCGAGCGGGTCCAGCTCACCGACGAGCGCGGCCGCATGAACACCATTACTTTGGAGGTGGGCGGCGCTTTCCATACCCACCGCGGCTTCCTGAACCACGATGAAATCATCGGCAAGGTGGACGGCTCCGTGGTGAGCAACAACGTCGGTCAGCAGTACCAGACGCTGCGGCCACTGCTTTCGGACTTTGTCTTGTCCATGCCCCGTGGCGCTGCGGTTGTCTACCCCAAGGACGCAGGCCAGATCGTCACCATGGCCGACATTTTCCCCGGCGCACGCGTGGTGGAAGCGGGCGTGGGTTCTGGCGCACTCTCTATTTCCCTGCTGCGCGCAGTCGGCGACGGCGGCTACCTCCACTCCTTCGAGCGTCGGGAAGAGTTCGCGGATATTGCGCGTGGCAACGTCGAGACCATCTTTGGCGGAACTCACCCGGCGTGGCAGATCTCCCTGGGTGACTTCCAGGAAGAGGTCGTCAAGGCCGAGGCTCCGGGCTCCGTGGACCGTGTGGTCCTGGACATGCTCGCTCCGTGGGAGTGCCTGGACGCCGTTGCCACCGTCCTGGCCCCGGGCGGCGTGTGGATCAACTACGTGGCAACCGTCACGCAGCTGTCCCGCACTGCCGAGGCCATCCGTGCCGATGGCCGCTTCACTGAGCCCGATGCCTGGGAGTCAATGGTTCGCGGCTGGCACCTGGAGGGCCTGGCCGTCCGGCCGGACCACCGCATGGTGGCCCACACTGGATTCCTCCTGGTCACGCGCCGCCTCGCCGATGGCGTCACCGGAATCTCCGTGAAGCGCCGTCCGTCCAAGACGGAATTCAGCGAAGAGGACCTCAACGCCTGGACCCCGGGCGCCGTGGGGGAGCGTTCAGTGTCGGACAAGAAACTCCGCCGCGCCGCCCGCGATGCCATCGCCGGAACCAACGTTCAGGATGATCCGTCGGTCACAAACTGAAAAGGTCACAATAGGGTCCGCATTCCGGATGTCACCCAGCACCCTGAGCTTTTCGGGACTATGGTCTTGTTAAGCGCAGGAAGGGGCTGATGAATCGTGGATACGTCAAACAACGACCTTGGACGGCCGACGCCGGAAGAAGCAGACGCAGCGGAAGAAACGGCAGGCCGGAGGCTTGCCGCTGTCCAACCGCCAGACCCTTCGAGTGAACTGACGGTTGCCGAACGGCAGATCAACATCCTCCGGGACAAGCTTCGCCACATCGACCGCCAGTTGGCAGCGGCCACCCAGAACAACAGCAAGCTTGTGAGCATGCTGGAAACGGCAAAGGCGGAGATTCTCCGCTTGAAGGGAGCCCTTGAACAGGAGGGCCAGCCGCCCTACAGCTTCGGGACCGTGGTGCAGATCAATCCGCGCAGGCAGCCGGCCGCCGGCAGTTCTGGTCAGGCAGCTACCGAAGAGTCCGTGGATATCTTCAACGCCGGACGCAAAATGCGCGTGGGCATCAGCCCGTTGGTCAACGTCAACCAGCTTGCCGTTGGACAGGAAGTCCTCCTGAACGAGGCACTCCTGGTAGTGGCCGGTCTTGGCTATGAACGTGCCGGGGAACTTGTCACCCTCAAGGAATTGCTGGGCAAGGATCGGGCACTTGTCGTGGGTCGGGCGGACGAGGAACGCGTCGTCCGGTTGTCCGGGGCGCTCCAAAGCGTCCACCTGAAGGTCGGGGACGCACTGTCCTTGGATTCCCGTACGGGCTACGCCCTTGAGAAGGTTCCGAGGGCAGAGGTGGAGAACCTCGTCCTGGAAGAAGTCCCGGACATCACGTACCAGGACATCGGTGGGCTCGGGCCGCAGATCGAGCAGATCCGCGACGCCGTCGAGCTGCCGTTCCTTCACCCGGACCTGTACCGCGAACACGGCCTGAAGGCCCCCAAGGGAATCCTTCTCTACGGCCCTCCGGGTTGTGGTAAGACCCTCATCGCCAAGGCAGTAGCGAATTCCCTGGCGGCCCGCGCTGCAGAACGCGCCGGCAACACCGATCTCAAGAGCTACTTCCTGAACATCAAGGGACCCGAGCTCTTGGACAAGTATGTGGGCGAGACTGAGCGCCATATCCGCCTCATCTTCTCGCGTGCCCGTGAAAAGGCATCGGATGGCAGCCCAGTAGTCGTCTTCTTCGACGAGATGGACTCGTTGTTCCGCACCCGCGGTACCGGTGTGTCGTCCGACGTCGAAACCACCATCGTGCCCCAACTGCTGAGTGAAATCGACGGTGTGGAGCGCTTGGACAACGTGATCGTCATTGGCGCCTCAAACCGCGAGGATATGATCGATCCCGCCATTCTCCGGCCTGGACGCCTCGATGTGAAGGTGAAAATCCAGCGGCCGGACGCCGAGGCAGCAGCCGACATTTTTGCCAAGTACATCACCACTGATTTGCCCTTCCATTCCCAGGATCTGGCTGAGTACGGCGGAGACGTGCAGGCAACCGTGGACGCCATGGTGCAGCGCACGGTGGAGGCCATGTACTCCACGGAGAAATCCAATGAATACCTCGAGGTCACTTATGCCAATGGTGATACCGAGATGCTCTACTTCAAGGACTTCAACTCCGGTGCAGTGGTGCAGAACGTTGTTGACCGCGCCAAGAAATACGCCATCAAGGATCTCCTGACCACCAACCAAAAGGGACTCCGGATCGACCACTTGTTGCGTGCGGTGGTTGATGAATTCCGTGAGCACGAGGACATGCCGAACACCACCAACCCTGATGACTGGGCGCGTATCTCGGGCAAGAAGGGTGAACGGATTACCTACATCCGCACCATTGTTCAAGGCAAGGCCGGGCAGGAACCGGGCAAGTCCATTGAAACCACCGCCAACACGGGCCAGTACCTGTGACAGCAAGACCCGAAGGTTCGCCTGCTGAAAAGTTGCCTGCCGGCGGCGCCATGCGTGTGATGGGCTCGGAAACTGAATACGGAATCCACGCACCGTCGGCCCCCGGGGCGAATGCCACCATGATGTCTGCACGAATCATCCAGGCATATGCCACGGTGACCCGGCAACGGGCGGCCGGGGGAGCCGAGACGCGTTGGGATTACACAGACGAAGAACCGTTGCACGACGCCCGCGGCTGGACAGTGGACAGGGCGGCGGCCGACCCCAGCCAGCTCACCGACCAGCCGCCGGTGCTCGACGCCGAAGCAGTCGCCTTGGCCTATGGTCGCCAGGAACTGGAACTGGATGGCGCGGACGAGTCCGGGTCGCTGCTGATGAACATGGTGCTTGGCAACGGTGCGCGGCTCTACGTGGACCATGCGCATCCCGAGTATTCAAGCCCCGAGGTCACCAACCCGCGGGACGCTGTGGCCTGGGACGCGGCCGGGGACTTGGTGGCCCTGGCCACGGTTCGGAAGGTGGCGGCTGACACAACGCTTCCCCCCATCAACCTCTACAAGAACAACACCGACAACAAGTCCGTGTCCTATGGATCCCACGAGAACTACCTCATGCCGCGCTCGGTGCCGTTCGGAGACATCATCCGTGGCCTGACGCCGTTCTTCGTATCCCGCCAGGTAGTGTGCGGTGCCGGACGCGTGGGCCTTGGGCAGGACAGTTCGACGCCCGGGTACCAGATCAGCCAACGTGCCGATTTCTTTGAGGCCGAGGTTGGGCTGGAAACAACCATCCGGCGTCCCATCATCAACACCAGGGATGAGCCTCACGCGACAGCGGATAAGTACCGCCGCCTTCATGTCATCATCGGAGACGCAAACCTCAGCCAGGCTTCCAACTATCTCAAGTTTGGTACCACCGCCATGGTTTTGAGCCTCATCGAGGCGGGACAGGCGCCGAAGATCGAGGTGCACGAACCTGTCCAGGCGCTGCAGTCCATCAGCCACGACACCACGCTCACTGCCACGGTGCGGCTCCTTGATGGACGAAGGATTACTGCCCTCGATATCCAATGGATGTATTACGAGGCCGCCGCGAAACTCGCCCAGGAGACCGGCGTGGCCGATTCCGTGACAGGCGACGGCCATACCCACGCGGTCCTGGCGCGCTGGGAGTCCACGTTAACAACGCTGGGCAGTGACATCAGCGCCGCCGCTTCCTCTGTCGAGTGGGTGGCAAAGAGGTCGTTGCTGGAGG
The DNA here is from genome assembly GCF_007786235.1 of Paenarthrobacter nitroguajacolicus. Classification (GTDB taxonomy): domain Bacteria; phylum Actinomycetota; class Actinomycetes; order Actinomycetales; family Micrococcaceae; genus Arthrobacter; species Arthrobacter nitroguajacolicus_A. Next base: position 281,072 of record NZ_VNFK01000002.1, read on the forward strand.
GTTACCGTCACCGTGATGGGCTCGCGTGGGACGACGCGCGGCTCGGCTTGGTGGACCTGCAATGGTCGGACATACGCCCCGAAAAGGGCCTTTACTACCGGCTGCTCTCAAGGGACCGCATGACGCGGATAGTCGACGACGGCGACATCGCCAGGGCGGTCAGCGAACCACCGTCGGACACCCGCGCGTATTTCCGTGGCCGCTGCGTTTCCAAGTTCGGCAAGGACGTTGTCGGTGCCAGTTGGGACTCAGTGATCTTCGACGTTCCCGGGTTGGGAAAGCTGCAGCGCGTCCCCACCCGCGAACCCTTGAGGGGAACCCAGACCCTGACCGGCGCACTCTTTGAACGCCATCAGGACGCGGGCTCATTCCTGGCCGAATTGATGGGCCAGAATCCGCCGGCGGCCAAGAGCTGAGGCGTGCCCGCCACGGGAAGATTCATGCCTGGTCAAAGCCATCCGCAGCAGCCCGCAGCGTGGCAATATGGCAGTAGGAAGTCTCCGTCATCAGGAGACTGACAGTAGGGAGAAAGAAAATGGCAGCTCAGGAGCAGCAACAACCGCAGTCACGGGAAACCGAAACTGAAGTGGACGTCCCGGAGGCCCCACCGGCAGCACCCGAAGCGCAAGCATCGGAAGCAACACAGGGCGTGGACGACCTCCTCGACGAAATCGACGGCGTCCTGGAATCAAACGCCGAAGAGTTCGTCAGGGCGTTCGTCCAAAAGGGCGGCCAGTAACCGGACCCACCCCGGAATGTACTGCCCGGCCGGCGAGAGGCCGCCGGGCATCGGAACGCAGAGTCGAAGGAGTGCAGCAATGCAGGACCCATCAACTGGCCCCCTGGCCACCCAGGCAACGTCTTCCTTTACGGAACATCTCCAACGCTCGCGTCCCGAACTCCTGCCGTTCAATCAATCGTTGCCCGCCGGCACGGTCCCATCGTCGCCACACGCCACCACCATCGTCGCCTTGACGTACGCGGGGGGCGTCCTCATGGCCGGGGACCGCCGCGCCACCATGGGCAACATCATCGCCAGCAGGCACATCGAGAAGGTATTCCCGGCCGACGAGTACTCCGTGCTGGGCATCGCTGGAACGGCCGGGCTGGCAATCGACATTACCCGACTGTTCCAGGTCGAACTGGAACACTACGAGAAGATCGAGGGCACACTCCTCAGCCTCGTCGGCAAGGCCAACCGTCTCGGAGCCATGATTCGCGGGAACCTGCCCATGGCCATGCAGGGCATGGCAGTTATTCCGCTGTTTGCGGGCTTCGACCAAGTCTCCGGCGTGGGCCGCTTGTTCTCCTATGACGTCACGGGTGGCCGCTACGAGGAGCAGGAACACCACTCCGTTGGTTCAGGTTCGGTTTTCGCGCGTGGTGCCCTGAAGAAACTGTGGAAGCCAAACCTGTCGGAAGAGAATGCCATCGCCGTGGCCGTCGAGGCTCTCTACGACGCCGCCGACGACGATTCTGCGACGGGCGGCCCCGACCCCGTGCGCCAGCTGTGGCCGGTGGTCTACACCGTGAACCGGGCAGGCAACCGACGCGTCCCTGACCGGGATCTGGCCAACATTGCCGCCGCCATTGTCGAATCGCGGGCCATCGCCGGACGGGAGGCCTGACATGACACAGCAGTTCTACGTCTCGCCCGAGCAATTGATGAAGGACCGTGCGGACTTCGCACGGAAGGGCATCGCCCGCGGACGCTCCGTGGTGGTCATCAGCTGCGCCGACGGCATCGCGCTCATCGCGGAGAACCCCTCGCCGTCGCTGCACAAGATCGGTGAGATCTACGACAAGATCGCTTTCGCTGCGGTGGGCAAGTACAACGAGTTCGAAAGCCTGCGGCAAGCAGGCGTCCGATACGCCGACGTTCGTGGCTACTCGTACGATCGCGAAGACGTCACGGCCCGGGGTTTGGCCAGCGTATATGCGCAGAGCCTCGGAGCTGTCTTCACGGCCGAGCAGAAGCCGTTCGAAGTGGAACTGGCTGTAGCCGAGGTGGGTCTTGCACAGGAGCAGGACCACCTCTACCGCCTCACGTTTGATGGTTCCATCGCCGACGAGAACGGTTTCGTGGTTATGGGCGGACTGGCCGACCAGATATCCGACGTCGTCAGCGGGGCTTGGGAGCCGGAGTTGACCCTTGCGGGGGCCATGCGTTTGGCGCTCCAAGCTTTGGCCGCCGACAAGGACGTTGACGCGTTGCCGGCAACCGCAGTCGAAGCAGCAGTCCTGTACCGCGCTTCGGAGAGTCACCGTGGCTCACGCAGAGCCTTCCGGCGGCTGCTGCCCGAAGACATGACCCGCCTGCTCACAGAGGAGAGCTGAGATGGATAAGCGAATATTTGGCATCGAAACGGAATTCGGAATCTCGTATTCCAGCCCGGATTCGCGACCGCTGGCTCCCGAGGAAGTGGCACGCTACCTGTTTCGCAAGGTGGTTAGCTGGGGCAGGTCCTCGAACGTGTTCCTAACCAATGGCTCACGGCTCTACCTGGATGTGGGTTCGCACCCGGAATACGCCACGGCGGAGTGCGACGACCTCGCGCAACTCATTGCCCATGACCGAGCCGGCGAACTCATCCTTGACGACCTCGTGGACGAGGCACAGGCCAGGCTCGCTGCGGAGGGCTTCAACGGCACGGTCTACCTCTTCAAGAACAACACCGATTCCGCCGGAAACTCCTACGGCAGCCACGAAAACTACCTCATACCGCGGCGCGGGGAATTCTCTCGCCTTGCCGAGATCCTCATTCCGTTCCTGGTGACCCGCCAACTGATTGCCGGGGCAGGGAAGGTGCTGAAGACACCACACGGAGCCACGTTCGCTTTCTCCCAGCGCGCGGACCATATCTGGGAGGGCGTGTCTTCTGCTACCACCAGGTCGCGCCCCATCATCAACACCCGCGACGAGCCACACGCGGACGCCGAGTTCTACCGTCGCCTCCACGTGATCGTGGGCGACTCCAACATGTCCGAAACATCGGCACTGCTCAAAGTCGGCACGGTGGACCTCATCCTGCGCATGATCGAAGCCGGAGTCATCATGCGGGACATGCGCATGGAGAACCCCATCCGCAGCATCCGGGAGATCTCCCACGACCTCACGGGCCGGGCCCTGGTTCGGCTGGCCAATGGCAGGCAACTTACCGCACTTGATATCCAGCGGGAATACCTGGGCAAGGTGACCGAGTTCGTCGCCGCGAACGGCGCCCATAACGCCCATGTACCGCTGATCCTTGATCTGTGGAAGAGGACCCTTGACGCCATCGAGAGTGGCGACACCAGCACCATCGATACCGAGGTCGACTGGGCCATCAAGAAGAAGCTCATGGACGGTTACATGCGTCGGCATGACCTTAGCCTTGATTCGCCCCGCATCGCACAACTCGACCTCACCTACCACGACATCTCGCGGCAGCGTGGCATCTTCTTCCTGCTGCAGGCCAGGGGAGCAGCACGACGACTTGTCACGGAGACCGATGTCAAAGATGCCGTGGACGCACCGCCCCAGACAACCCGCGCCAAACTGCGTGGCGACTTCGTGCGCCGCGCGCAGGAACTTGGGCGGGATTACACCGTTGATTGGGTGCACTTGAAACTCAACGACCGCGCGCACCAGACGATTCTCTGCAAGGATCCGTTCCGCAGCGTCGACGAACGGGTGGATGCGCTCCTGGACTCTATGAGCTGACTCCCAGCTTCACGGGCTATTCTGGATAGTGGTCTCTTCCCAAGAGACAACCTGCTTGGATGCGCTACGCGCTATTCCGAGTGTCCCTTGCCCCGACGAAAGTGCCTTTTTGTGCGCCGACTCCTAGCAATTCTCCTTCCCGCCTTGCTGCTCATCACCGCGTGCGGTGGAGGAAGCACTCCGGCCGCCGAGCCCACCAGCCAGTCGGCTGGTGACGTTTCCAAGCTCGACTCCGTGAAAGTGACGGACAACGGAGACGACAAAGCACCCGGTATCGAATTCTCCAAGCCCCTCACCGTTGCCGAGCCCACCGTGAAGGTGGTCAGCGAAGGCAGTGGCGATGCCGTGAAGGCCGGGCAGACCGTCCAGCTTGCCTACGTCGTGATGGACGGCAACGACGGCTCGTCTCTGGAGGATACCTACACGGCCGATCCCGAGTCCTTGGGTATCAACGATCAGTTGAAGTCAGCCAACCCGGCCATGTACAACGCAATTGTTGGGGCAAAGGTGGGCAGCCACATTGCCATCGCTGCTCCCGGGGATGCCACGGCTTCTCCCGCAACCTCGTCCAAGTTGATCGTGTTCAAGCTCGTCTCGGCGAAGGACGCACCCGGCCTCCTCAGCAAGGAAGACACCGAGCAACTGGACAAAGACGGCAAGCTGCCCAAGGTGACTTTCGATGACAAGGGTGTCCCGTCCGTGGAGATTCCCAAGGTTGACGCCCCTGCCGGGTTGTCCGTGAAGGTTCTGTCCGAAGGGTCCGGCGAGGAACTGGCGAGCACCGACACCATTGACGCCAACTACACGGGCTGGCGTTGGGAAGACAGCAGCAAGTTCGACTCGAGCTATGACCGAGGAGAGCCCGCAACATTCGGCCTGAACCAGGTCATCCAGGGCTGGACGCTTGGGCTGACCGGCCAAAAAGTAGGGTCCAAGGTCCTCCTGACTATTCCGACCGACCTGGCATACGGCGCCAACGCTGCAGCTCAGCAGCGCCCGGCGGGCCCGCTGGTCTTCGTTGTTGAGATCACTGGCAAAAAGTAGATCCTGCTTGGCCCAAGCACTGGCTAAGCTGGTTCTTGACACCAATTCGTCCCCTCACACCAAGGAGTAACCATGTCATTCGGTCAGCGTGACTTCGACCGCACCAAGCCGGAAATCGACTTCCCCGAAGGCGACGTCCCCACGGACCTCGTCATCACGGACCTCATTGAAGGCACAGGCACGGAGGCCAAGGCCGGCGACACCGTGTCCACCCACTACGTCGGTGTGGCTTGGTCCACCGGCGAAGAGTTCGACGCTTCCTGGGGCCGTGGCGCTCCGCTCGACTTCCGTGTTGGCGTCGGCCAGGTCATCCAGGGCTGGGACCAGGGCCTCCTTGGCATGAAGGTCGGTGGCCGTCGCCGCCTCGAAATCCCCTCGGAACTGGCTTACGGCTCCCGTGGTGCAGGCGGAGCAATCAAGCCCAACGAGGCACTGATCTTCGTGGTCGACCTCGTAGCTGTCCGCTAGGACTCAGTTTCTTCGCAAGGCGCGTTACCTCCCGGTTTTGCCGGCCGGTGACGCGCCTTGCTGCTTTCCTGCTGGTCTTTAGTAACGTAGCAACCGTGTCCGCATCCCGCACTGAACGACTCCTGAACCTTCTCCTTGCATTGCTCAACACCAAGGTGGGACTGACGCGTGCCGTACTGCGCGACAAGATCTACCACGATTCCGCTGAGAACGACGTAGCCTTTGGGCGCATGTTTGAGCGCGACAAAGTGGATCTGAAGCAATTTGGCTTCGAGATCGAGACCCTCATGGATCCCCGGAGTTTCGCAGGTGACGACCCTGCGACAACCCGCTACCGGATCGGCAAGGATTGCAACAGGCTGCCCGACGTCAGCCTGACGCCTGCGGAGTCCACAGTGCTCCTGCTGGCCGCCCAACTGTGGGAACGCGCCGCGCTGGGCACTGCTGCAGCAAACGCCGTCCGTAAGTTGCAGGCGGCCGGCGGCTTTACCGACGTCGACCTTCCCGCGGGGGTGCAGCCGCGCATCAAGCCCGCCGGACAAGCTTTCGACGACGTCGTGGCGGCCATGCATGGCAGGAACCCGGTCCGCTTCGGCTACCTTGCGGTCAGTACCGGACGCGAAGAAGTCAGGGAAGTGGAACCGTGGGGACTCGGCAGTCGCTTCGGCCAGTGGTACCTCGTGGGTTTGGACCGGGGGAGGGGTGCCAAGAGGCTCTTCAGGCTCTCACGGATGACTACTGCGGTCAGTGTGGTGGCCGGAGAACATTTCGATCCTCCCGAGGGCTTCAACGCCCGCGCAGAGCTAGCTGAGCTCAATGAGCTGCCCGTGCAGCAAGCCGTCCTGGAAGTGGACATGGACAGGCTGCTCGCGTTGCGCAAAAGGGCAGCGTTTGTTGAGGCTGTTCCGGACGACAACAACCGCGATCACATCGTGGTGGAATTCCGGGATCCGGAGCAACTTGCCGAAGAGCTTGCCTCCTATGGCCCCCACGTGAAGGTGGCCGGACCCGCGGAACTGCGTGCCGCCGTCGTGCGGCGCCTCAAAGCTGCCGTGGACTTCGACGCCCTTCCGTTGCCGCAGCTAACGTTTCCTGAAGCGGGACGGGCGCCCCGGGCACGAAAGCGCACCTCGGAGGACCAGTTGGCAAGGATGCTGCAGTTGGTACCGTTTCTGGTCCACCACCAAGGCCTGCATATCCAGGAAGTCGCTGACCACTTCGGGATTACGCGCAAGGCCCTCATCGACGATCTCAAGATCCTGATCTGTTCAGGGCTCCCCGAAGGCTACCCGGACGACCTCCTGGACATCCAGTGGGAGAACGATCACGTCTACATCTCCGAGCACCTGGACCTCAACCGCCCGGTGCGGTTCAGCGAGGACGAGGCCGGTGCCTTACTGACCGGACTTGCCATGTTGGGCGATCTGCCCGCCCTGGCCGGCATGCCGGAGGACGAGCCGGGAAGCGCGCTGGAATCCGTCACCCTCAAGCTGACCGGCGCGGCCGGGCAGGCCGGACGCTTGGCTGGATCTGTGGCCGGCCAGTCCGTCGCGCCCGAACAATCTCAGGCTTTCGCCACCATCACCCGCGCGATCAGGGAAGGCCAACAGCTTCATTTGCACTATCTGTCCCTGCAACGCGACGAGGTGACTGAGCGGGACGTGGACCCCCTCCGACTGTTCTCCTTGGATAACACCTGGTACTTCGAGGCCTACTGCCACAGCAAAGCGGGGCTCCGCAATTTCCGGCTGGACAGGGTGGAACTGCTGGAACCGAATGGACGTCCCGTATCCGGCACGGCAACAGCGGAACAGGATTTCCCAGCCAGGTTGTTTACTCCCAGCGATGACGACGTCCTGGTGGTCCTGCAGCTGACCCGGCAGGGCGCCGGACTGGCGGACGACTACTACGCTGAGCGCACCGCGCAACTGCCCGACGGCGGCCTTCTTGCAGAAGTGCGGTTTGGCAACGCCGAGTGGCTCCCCATGTTCGTGTCCCAGCACGGAGGCGCCGTTCGGATCCTCGAGCCCGAGGGCCTGCGGCAGGTAACACGTGCCTGGCTCGACGCCGCCTTGGCCGAGTACGGCTCGGCTTCAGACAGTCCGGCTGGCTAGACTACTCAGATGCCTTGGTGGTTCTGGATCCTGTTGTGGATCGCGCTTATTGCCCTTTCGTTGCTTCTTCACCTGACGCTGGGTTATCGGCTGTTCAGAAAATTCATGTCAACTGTTCACGAATTAGGCGACGCGGGTAAACGTTTCAGCAACGTTTCTCCTCCCGCCGAAACCTCCGACGTTGAAACGGCGGAAGCCCGTCCGGAACCAGGCTCCGCAATTTTTGCCTCCCCGGAGGAGATGCGTCATGATTACCTGACGGCCAAAGCCTTCCGCCAGGAAGTTCGTCGCCAGAAGCGCGTCAAGCGTAAAGCCGAGCGGGGTCAGCCCCAATCCCTGCACGACATAGAATTCAGTTAGACGTAGGATGTATCCAAAAGGAAAGGACCTCCCCACATGAGGCTCGAAGGCTGGCATCTCATCATCATCATCGTCCTGGCTCTGGTGCTTTTTGCAGCGCCGAAGCTGCCGTCCATGGCGCGCAGCATTGGGCAGTCGATGCGTATTTTCAAGTCCGAAGTCCGGGAAATGAAGAAGGATGGCTCTTCCGAAGCGAAGGACTCCCAGGAAGCTTCCGACGCCGTTGAAGGCAAGGTTGTGGGACATCCGGACGTCAAGGCCAAGAACAACGGCGAGACCGACGTTCCGCCTTCCAACCGCGTCTAAAGAGAAGTGGTAGAAACGAAGGGGCGCAAGGCCAACCCCGAAGCCCGGATGGCGCTCCTTGACCACCTCAAGGAGCTGAAGAACCGGCTGTTCAAGGCTGCCATCGGCATCATCCTGGGTACCGTGGTGGGCTTTATTGTCTACCAACCTCTCCTTGAAGCCCTGATCAAACCGATCAAGGACCTCAATGAAAAAGAGGGTCGCGCCGCCACCCTGAACTTTGACGGCGTGGCCAGCTCATTCGACCTCATGGTCCAGGTCTCCGTCTTTCTGGGCGTGATCCTTGCCAGCCCGGTGTGGATCTATCAGCTCTGGGCCTTCATCGTTCCGGGTCTGCACAAGAAGGAGCGGCGCCTGGCGTTGTCCTTCGTGGCGGCGGCGGTGCCGCTGTTCATCGGCGGCGTCCTCCTTGCCTGGCTGGTCCTGCCCAATGCCGTCCGCGTGCTGACCGATTTCACGCCCATCGGTGGATCCAACTTCATCAGCGCCGAAATCTACTTGGCATTCGTGCTCAGGCTTCTGCTCGCTTTTGGCATTGCCTTCCTGGTTCCCGTGGTGCTGGTCGGGCTGAACCTTGCGGGAATCGTCAAGGGCAAGCAGCTGATCAAGAGCTGGCGGATCACCATCTTCCTGGTGTGCTTGTTCGCTGCCATGGCTGCTCCGGGCGCCGATGCCATGAGCATGTTCTACCTGGCAGCGCCGATGCTTCTGCTGTTCTTCGCCGCAATTGGTGTTTGCGTCCTCAACGACCGCCGCCGTGAGCGTCGAGCCGTCAAGCGGGCCGCTGAGACTGAAGCCACGGCAGACATCGCCACCCCGGCCTCGGATCTGGAGAATCTCTAGAGCTTGGGCCACTAGGCTTGATGCATGTCCTCCATTTCCGGGTCTCCTTCTCCATCAGACCGCTACCAGGCGGCAGCCCAACGGGCCGCTGAGTCCAAGACCTATCTTGGCGCCTTTGTCCGTACCCTGGACTTTGACCTGGACGACTTCCAGCGCGAAGCGTGCCAGTCGCTGCAGGAGGGCCGGGGCGTCCTGGTGGCAGCACCGACCGGTGCCGGAAAGACCATCGTTGGCGAATTCGCCATCTACCTTGCCTTGGAACGCGGACTCAAGGCGTTCTACACCACGCCCATCAAGGCACTGAGCAACCAAAAGTTCTCGGAGCTCGCCGCCAAGTACGGCGCTGCAAACGTCGGCCTGCTGACGGGTGACACCACCATCAACGGAGACGCCCCAGTGGTGGTGATGACCACCGAGGTCCTTCGAAACATGTTGTACGCCGACTCCGAGACACTCGGCGACCTTGGCTTCGTCGTGATGGACGAAGTCCATTACTTGGCCGACCGCTTCCGCGGGGCTGTGTGGGAAGAGGTCATCATCCACCTGCCCAGCGAAGTCCAGGTCGCGTCGCTGAGTGCCACCGTTTCCAACGCCGAGGAATTCGGCGCTTGGCTGGACACCGTACGGGGCGACACCGACGTCATTGTCTCCGAACACCGTCCGGTCCCGTTGTGGCAGCACGTGATGGTGGGCCGTGAGGTCGTGGATCTATTTGCCGGTGACACCACGTTTGATGAGATCGCTCCCCAAGCGCCCGGCGCCGAGGAAACCGAAGTACCGGACCTTTCCGAGACCGACGAGATCGTAGCCGAGCCAACTGGTTCCGAGCGTCGGAGTGTCACGCCCACGCGGGCCTCCACAAGGCAGGTTCGTCAAGCCGTTACCGGACCCGAGTTTGAGGTCAATCCGGATCTCCTGGCCATGGCGCGTTCTGAGAGCCGCATGAACATGGCTGGCCGCTTCGGGCACGGTGGACGTAGCCGGCGTCGCCAAGACCGCTACCGCGACGAGCGCCAACAATCCGAGCAGCGCAGCCCTGTCCGGAAGGCCAGCCGCCCGCAGGTCATCGAGAGCCTCAGGCGCCAGGACCTGCTGCCGGCCATCACGTTCATCTTCTCCAGGGCCGGCTGTGACGCTGCCGTGGCGCAGTGTGCGGCATCGGGGTTATGGCTGACCACGGAGCGCGAGCAACAGATCATTGCCCAGCGGGTGGATGAGGCGAGCCACGAGATCCCGGCCGACGATCTCGATGTCCTCGGATTCTGGGGCTGGCGCGACGGCTTGGTCAGGGGATTCGCCGCCCACCACGCAGGCATGCTTCCCACGTTCAAGGAAGTAGTGGAAAAGCTTTTTGCGGACGGGCTGGTCAAGGCCGTTTTCGCCACCGAAACGCTGGCATTGGGCGTCAACATGCCCGCCCGCTGCGTGGTCTTGGAAAAGCTGGAGAAGTTCAACGGTGAAGCGCACGTCAACATCACGGCGGGGGAGTACACACAACTGACTGGCCGGGCAGGGCGCCGTGGAATCGACATCGAAGGCCATGCCGTGGTCCTCTGGCAACCCGGAACGGACCCGGCCGCGGTTGCAGGCCTTGCCTCAAGGCGCACTTACCCCCTGAATTCCAGCTTCCGGCCCACCTACAACATGAGCATCAACCTGATTGCCCAGTTTGGCCGCGTAAGGGCACGGGAGATCCTGGAGTCGTCCTTCGCCCAATTCCAGGCGGATCGATCCGTGGTGGGCCTTGCCAGGCAAGTGCGCGGGCGCGAGGAGTCGTTGGCAGGCTATGCCAAGTCCATGCAGTGCCACTTGGGGGATTTCACCGAATATGCAAAATTGCGGCGGGAACTCAGTGAAGCGGAAAACCACGCCGCCAGGGATCATCAACGTGCCCGGAAATCCCACGTGGCTGATTCCCTCACGCGACTGATCCCGGGCGACGTCATCAACATCTACAGCGGCAGGCTGGCAGGGCATGCAGTGGTACTGGATGTCGACCCGAATGCCCGCGAACCCCGCCCCTCGGTGCTGACATCGGATAACCAGCTTCGGCGGATCGGTGTCCACGACCTCGACGGCCCGGTAACTCCCGTGACCCGGATCAGGATCCCCAAGTCCTTTAACGCAAAGGTCCCCAAAGCCCGTCGCGATCTCGCGTCGTCCATGCGCCACGCCATCAGCGAGGACGCCCCGCACAGCCGGCGGAACAGCCGCCACGAGGACTTCGGCTTGGGCGCAAGGCTGCCGGATCAGGAGAAGAAGATTGCGGACCTGAGAAGGGCGCTGAGGGCGCATCCCTGCCACGGCTGCAGCGAGCGGGAAGACCATGCGCGGTGGTCCGAGCGCTGGTGGAAGCTCCGCAAGGAGACTGACGGCCTGGTCCGTCAGATCCAGGGGCGCACGAACACCATCGCCAAGACGTTCGACCGCGTCTGCGACGTTTTGTCCGTCTACGGTTACTTGGAAACGGACGATGCCGGTCACGTCACCATCAACAATGACGGACAGCGTCTTCGCCGGATCTACGGCGAGAAGGACCTGCTCATTTCGCAGTCCATCCGCCGGGGCGCCATCAACGACCTCGACGCAGCCGAGCTGGCGTCCCTTGCCAGCATTTTGGTCTACCAGGCCAAACGCGAGGACCGTGGGCTGCGGCCCAAGATGCCAACGGTTTCGTTGGAAACGGCCGTGGACATCGTCGTCCGGGAGTGGTCCCAACTGGAGGACACGGAGGAGCATCACAGGCTTCCACTGACCGGCGAACCTGAACTCGGACTCATGTGGCCGATGTACAAGTGGGCCAAGGGCCGTCACTTGCAGGACGTCCTCAGTGGTACCGACCTCGCTGCCGGCGACTTTGTCCGCTGGGCCAAGCAGGTGGTGGACCTTCTGGACCAGCTGGCCAAGATCCCGCAACTTGATCCACGGCTGGTGAGGATTTGCCGTGAGTCCATTGATTTGGTCCGCCGCGGTGTTGTGGCCTACTCCACGGTGGCCTGACCCACATCCCTCATTGATTGACTGTCTTCAACCGCTCAAGGAGCACAACGAATGAACCAACCAGGCGCTGCCGGCCGCGACCGCAACGGAACTGACCGCAAGGTCGCGATGTACCGCAACGGTTCGATCTATACGGCCGCAGATCCCTTTGCCACCGCCATGGTGGTGGACGGAGACACTATTGCATGGGTGGGCTCTGAACAGGCAGCAACGTCCATCGCGGATTCGTCCATGGAGGTCATCGATCTTCGCGGCGCCCTCCTGGCGCCTGGTTTCGTGGACTCGCACGCGCACCTGACGGAGACCGGCCTGGCCCTGTCCGGTGTGAAGCTCAGCTCAGTGCGTTCGGCCAGGGAACTCCTCGACGCCGTTGCCACCGCGGGTGGTTCGGGCCCCATCCTGGGGCACGGCTGGGACGAAACAACGTGGAACGACCCCACACTGCCCACCCTTGACGAAATCGAAAGGGCTGCGGGAGGCCGCACCGTCTACCTCTCGCGCGTCGACGTCCATTCGGCGCTGGTTTCCGCATCGCTGGCTGCGGCCGCGGGCTTGAAGGGGCTGGACGGTTTCGCCGGCAACGCGCGCGTGGTGCGGGCAGCACACACAGCGGCTCGACTCACGGCACGGCAGTTCCCGAGCACCGACAGGCGTGGTTATCAGGAACAGGCACTTCAGGAGGCTGCCGCCAACGGCTACGTGGCGCTGGCAGAAATGTCAGCGCCGCACATCTGCGGTCCCGACGATCTTCGGATGGCAGCCTCGTGGAATGAGCAGGCAGGTAACCCCCAAGTACTTCCATATTGGGGTGAACTGGCCTCATCCGAAAACCACGCCCAAAGCATCCTCGACAATTTGGGGACTGCAGTGCTTGGGCTCGCGGGAGACCTCAACATTGACGGATCAATAGGCTCGCGGACCGCCGCCTTGCTGGATGACTACTCCGACGCGACGGGGCACCGGGGAAGCCCGTACCTCTCCGTCGAAGAGGCAGCCAAGCATTTTGCGGCGACCTCCTTGTTGGGAGTCCAAGCCGGGTTCCACGTGATCGGTGACGCCGGCCTGGACGCAATCCTGGACGCCTTGGACGCTGCAGCAGCCGAGGTGGGGGAGCAGCGCATCCGGGCGGCGGGCCACAGACTGGAACACGTCGAGATGGCTGACCAAGCTGCCATCGACAGACTGGCGAAGTACTCCATCAGCGTCAGCGCGCAGCCAGGCTTCGATGCAGCGTGGGGTGCACCGGGTGGACTTTACGAACAGCGCCTGGGCGCCCGCAGCCAAACGATGAACCCGTTTGCTTCGTTCTACGCCAGCGGGGTTCCCATCACCTTCGGCAGCGACAGCCCGGTCACCCCTCTGCGGCCATGGTCCAGCGTCCGCGCCTGCTTGGAGCACAGCAACTCCGAACAGCGGATTTCCGCACGGGCGGCCTTCCTGGGCCACACCCGCGCCGGGTGGCGTGCCAGCAGGCACCGGAATCCGCTGATGGGCCAGCTGGTGCCAGGCGCGCCGGCCAGTTTCGCGGTATGGGAAGTCGAGGAACTCATGGTTCAAGTGGCCGACAGCCGGGTACAGTCGTGGAGCACGGATCCCCGAGCCCGTACACCGCTGTTGCCTGCCCTCGACACTGGAAAGGACCCTCTCTGCCTGCAGACCGTCCACGAGGGAATCGAGCTGTTCGCCCACGAGTCCTTGCGTGGCTAGGAATTGACCTGCGGCACCAAGAAGCGCGCTGAACTGGGACGATCCACAGATCCGCAGGTCAACACCTGGTTGACAGCGTGGGGTGAGTCCGTAGCATTGAGGCTCAACGGATAATCAACGCAGAGGCAACTGCCGGAGCTTGATGGTCCGGTCGTAGCCGGAACACGTTCATGGTGGCGGCAAGGAGGTGGGCAGGTCCGCAGCGACCCAGAAAACAGTTCGTCCGGGATACATTGTCCGGCGCCACTGGTCCTGGGCTTGCGGACCTGCCCGCAGCATCGCCGCGTGTGTCCCACGCCATAACCGCTCAAGGGGTGCCCGCCAGCGTCCTATAATGGAGAGTTGCGCCAGAATGCCAGCCGCCAGGCTGGTCCGGCACACTGACCGCTCCATCAAGGAAAGGCCTCTTCTTGCGTGTCCTGACGATCATTCCCACCTACAACGAGCTCGAATCGCTCCCCAAGACGCTGGGACGACTGCGCGCAGCAGTGCCAGAGTCCGATGTCCTGGTGGTTGACGATAACAGCCCGGACGGCACGGGACAGCTTGCCGATGAGTTCGCCGCGTCGGACAGCCAGGTGCACGTTTTGCACCGAAAAGGCAAGGAAGGCCTCGGAGCCGCGTACATCGCAGGGTTCAAGTGGGGCCTGGCTGCTGGATACGACGTCTTGGTCGAAATGGATGCGGATGGCTCCCACAAGCCGGAGCAGTTGCCCCTTCTTCTTGATGCCGTCAAGGATGGCGCAGACCTGGCCATGGGCTCGCGCTGGGTACCGGGTGGAAGCGTCGTCAACTGGCCGCTCTACCGCCAAGCGATCTCCCGCGTCGGCAGCACCTACGCACGCATCATGCTGGGAATCAAGATCAAGGACGTCACCGGCGGCTACCGCGCATTCCGGCGCAGCACGCTTGAGGCACTGAACCTGGACGAAGTCGAATCAGTCGGCTACGGCTTCCAAGTGGACCTCGCGTGGAGGGTAGCCAAGCTGGGACTTCGCATCGATGAGCGCCCCATCACCTTCGTGGAACGCGAACTTGGGGCGTCAAAGATGAGCGGCAACATCGTGGTGGAAGCCATGCTCAACGTGACCAAATGGGGGCTCGCCGCTCGTTGGGCAAAACTGACCCGCAAGTCGCCGGCCGCAGCCAAGTAGCCCGCAAACCCATACGACAAAGGCCGGGTCCGGTTCCTATTGGAACCAGACCCGGCCTTTTGTCTCTGCGCTCTTGTCGTCGGCGCTTGGGAGGCTACGCGGAGCGGCGTTCTCCACGGCGCTCACGCAGGATGTTTAGACGATCCTCAAGGATCTGCTCCAACTCCGGGAGGCTGCGGCGTTCCAGCAGCATGTCCCAGTGGGTGCGGACTGCCTTCTCGTTGGCGTCAACAGGACGCTCTCCATCAACCAGCAGCGCTTCCTTGCCGGTCTTGGAAACCCAAACGGGAGGGATCTCGGCTTCGGAGGAGAAGGTCACGAAGACCTGCTCGCCATCCTCGCAACGGTATTCGACCCGCTGGCGCGGTGCCGGTTCAACGCCGGATTCGGTTTCCATGCTTTGGGCGCCAAGACGCATACCCCGCAGGCTGCGATCGCTCATGATTACTCCCTCTGTCTGTTCGCGGAGCAAGAAACCCCGCGCTAGCCGTAAGCCGTTTTCACGATCCTTACGGACTACTTCTGCACACCTTGCATCACTAATTGCAACGCCTGGCCAAGCTTTAATGTTCCATCCGCGCTGAACCAGCCGGACAAATATCCCATTATACGCGGATCAAGGCTTAGTACTCAAAAGCCCGGAAAGCAAGGAGCGGCCAGCCGGGATGGCTGACCGCTCATTGCACGTACAGACAGGTCTATTCAGCTGGCCGCGAATGCTCCGTCGTACCCGCAGGCTCGGACACCTTGGCCTGCTCACTGCCACCGAAGAGCCCCTGGACGGGGGAGTCCCCGTTATTTCCTCCGAGTGCGCCGCCGATTCCCTTGAGTGCCTCGCCGACTTCGCTCGGGATAATCCAGAGCTTGTTCGAACTGCCTTCAGCGATCTTGGGAAGCGTCTGCAAGTACTGATATGCAAGCAGCTTCTGATCAGGGTTGCCCTTGTGGATCGCGTCGAAGACCTTTTGAATGGCTTGGGCTTCACCGTCTGCGCGAAGGATGGCCGCCTTCGCATCACCTTCGGCAGCGAGGATGGCCGCCTGTCGCTGGCCTTCCGCGGTGAGGATCTGCGACTGCTTGGTACCTTCAGCGGTCAGGATGGCTGCCCGGCGGTCACGCTCTGCGCGCATCTGCTTCTCCATCGAGTCCTGGATGGAGTGGGGCGGGTCGATCGCCTTCAACTCCACACGGGAAACGCGGATTCCCCAGCGACCCGTTGCTTCGTCGAGGACACCACGCAACTGGCCGTTGATCTGGTCACGCGACGTGAGTGCTTCTTCGAGGTTGAGGCCACCCACCACGTTACGAAGCGTGGTGGTGGTCAACTGTTCGACCGCCTGGATGTAGTTGGCGATCTCGTAGGTGGCCGCCCTGGGATCGGTGACCTGGAAATAGACCACGGTGTCGATGGAGACCACCAGGTTGTCTTCTGTGATGACCGGCTGCGGTGGGAAGGACACCACTTGTTCGCGCAGGTCGAGCAACGGCAGGAGCCGGTCGACGAACGGAATCAGGATAGTAAGTCCCGGATTGAGCGTGCGCTGGTACTTACCGAGCCGTTCAACGACGCCGGCGCGCGCCTGCGGGATGATCCTTACCGAGCGGACCAACACGATGATGACAAAAATGACGAGAACAATCAGCACGATTGCTGCTGCTGTTCCTCCTAAGCCGTCCATACATCTCCTTCGTTCCCCAATTGCGTGGTTTGATGCGGCTGTGCGCAGGCAGGCTGTCCTACCCGGCAACCGATTGAATCCTGAGGCGCCTTAGCGCGGGCTGTTGTCGGCGGACGAGGCGACGACCGCCGTCGCGCCGTCAATTTTGGTGACCTGAACCGTCGCACCGGGGTCGATGACTCCGGCAGTGCTGCGGGCACTCCAGACATCACCGCCAATCTTGACGAGTCCACTGGTGCCGCTCACGGCTTCGATGACGAGGGCGGACTGACCTATCAGGCGGTCAACGTTGGAGCGTTGCTCTTCTGGCCCCTTGTGCAGATGCTTCAGGGCGACCGGCCGCAGGAAAACGATCATCAGGAGGGAAACCACGCAGAAAATGACGATCTGCAGCCAAAAATCGGCGCCGGCGAAGTCGGCGATCAGTCCCGCAAGGGCTCCGCCGCCCAGCATGATGAAGAAGAGGTCGAGAGTCAGCATCTCCACCACCGCGAACGCGAGGAAGACCGTGAGCCAGAGGGCCCACCAATTCTCGCCGAGCCATTCAAACATCATTTCCCCCTTGGTCCCGGATCCCGCGGACGGGATCACAGTCACTGTTCCTCCATCCTAGCCCGACGTACCGTCCCACGTCAGGACACGGTGAACACACTGATCCGGAACTTCGCCATGGTGGCTATGGACCCGTCCGTTTCGGCCAGTTCGGCCAATTGTCCGGGGCGAAGGTGGTGGCCGGCCGGTCCCATGTACGCGAGGTCGGCCACCTCCGGACCATTCAATGCGAGGGGCAGGTCCAGGCTGACGTTCGCGGCGGTATTGAAGTGCGCGCTCATGGCCTCGGCGAGCCGCTCTTCTTTGCCTTCTTCGATGCTGAGCATGCCTGTCCGGGCAGCGATCTCTGCGAGATGACCCGGGCGCGGCGTTACGACGATCAGTATGCCCCCCGGGCGAAGCACCCGCGCAAACTCGGCGGGGTTTCGCGGGGCAAAGATCACTGTCACCACGTCCGCGGTGTTGTCGGCCATGGGCAAAGGGCGCCAAATGTCCCATACGAGGTTGGCCGCTTGCGGATTGAGCCGGGCTGCCCGCCGGAGGGCGAACTTGGAAATGTCGAGGCCGATTGCCGAGGCGCTGGAACTCTGGAGAACAGCGTGCAAATAATGCCCGGTTCCGGTGCCGGCGTCCAAGACCAGGGCGTCGGGCCGTTGAAGCGTTTCGGCGGCCGCCTCTGCGACTGCCTCCGTAAGGGCCGAGTAGTGTCCGGCTTCCAGGAAGCGGTAGCGGGCCGCTACCATCTCCGCCGAATCAGCCTCGAAGGCGGTACCTTTGCCTGTCAGCAGGTTGAAGTAGCCCTGTTTTGCGGCGTCATAGAAGTGCCCGCCCTCGCAAGCGAGCGTCCGTTGCTGATCTTCCTTAAGCAGGAACGACGCTTGGCACACAGGACAGCGAAGGGCAGCGACGGCGTCGGGGAACATGGGTTCAATCCTACGGGGGACGGAGTGTCTGGTGCCTGGGGCGGAGCAGCCGGGCTAGGCTCACCAACGTGAAACCCGAGCAACTTCCCCTGCTGAACTCCGTGTCCGCCCCGGCCATCCACCCTGATGGCACGAAGGCGGTTGTTTCTGTTGTCCGCCCGGATTTTGACGCCGACAGTTACGTCGGCCAGCTCTGGACTGTTCCCCTGGATCCCACCAAACATCCACGCCGCATCACGCGTGGTTTCAGGGATACGGCCCCTGCCTTCTCGCCTGATGGCCTTGTTCTGGCCTTCCTCCGCAGCGATCAGGATGGCAAACCGCAGTTGCACGTCGTGGAGGCCGCCGGTGGCGAACCACAGCGCATTACCGATCAGCACGCCGGTGTGGGTGGTTTCGTGTGGGCGCCCGATTCCCATCGGATTGCGTTCTGGGCCCGGGTGCCGGAGCAGGGACGCTATGGAACGGTCGACGGCGTCAGTTCCGGCAGCGAAGATGCCCGCCTCATCGATACCAATCAGTACAGGATGAACGGCGTCGGCTATACCGGCGACCAGCGCCAGCAGTTGTTTGTCGTCGAGGTTCCGGACTTGGGCGGCGAGCCCGCAGTCGCTCCGCGTGGAAGGGCCGCCCATGAGCAGCCGACGCGGGCGGTGACCGGAGTCCCCGCCGCCAAGCAGATCACGTTTGGCGATGCGGACCATGAGTCTCCGTGTTTCTCCCCGGACGGCACCCAGCTTTACTTTGTTGCCGCCCTCCACGAAAGGCGCGACGACGACCTCATCACCTCCATCTACAAGGTTGACACCAGTGGCGGCCGGCCCGTCGTCGTCGAACCCGCCAACAACCGGCCTCAAACCGTCACCGCCGTGCGCCCCTCCACGGATGGGCGCTGGCTGTTCTATGTCGCTCAAGAGCTAGGGGAAACGGGCAAGGACTTCGTGGCACGCAATGGAGTCCTCCACGTCATGCCCGCTGGTGGGGGAGATGCGGTGGCCCTGACAGACGTTGAACATTTGGACGTCTCCGGCCCGTTGGAACCGAGCGGTCCGGCCAGCATGCTGGTACTGAACACAGCCCTGGGCAGCGTGGAACTCCTGGATGTTCCAGCCGAAGGCGGAATCACGCCCCTCGTCCACGGCGCCCGGGTAGTGACTGGCGCCACCGTGGCCGCCAATGGGGAGATCGCAGTGAGCTTTTCCGACGCCTCAACGGTGGGCGACGCAGCTTCCCTGGAACGCGGAGAAATCCGCCTCCTGACCGACTTTTCGGCCGCCCTCAGAAACAACTCGCGGGTCAGCGAACCCCTGGAATTCGAGGCGGAATCCACCGATGGACATCCTGTTGCGGGTTGGCTGGTGCTGCCTGATGGGCCTGGGCCGCATCCGGTTCTTCTCACCATCCACGGCGGACCGTTCGCCCAATACACGGGGGCCTTCTTCGACGAGGCCCAGGTTTACGCCGCGGCAGGCTACGCCGTGGTGATGTGCAATCCACGCGGCTCGTCCGGCTACGGCCAAGCCCACGGCCGCGCCATCAAGGAGCGTATGGGCACCGTGGACATGCAGGACGTCCTCGCGTTCCTGGACTCAGCACTTGAAGCCTTTGATGGCTTGGATCCGGAACGTGTGGGCATCATGGGTGGTTCGTACGGCGGCTACCTGACCGCGTGGACCATTGCCCACGATCACCGGTTCAAGGCCGCCATCGTCGAGCGCGGATTCCTGGACCCGGTCAGCTTCACTGGTTCCTCCGACATAGGCTGGTTCTTCGGTGGCGAATACACCGGGGGAAGCCCCGAGCAGATGGCTGCCCAGAGTCCCATGGCCGTTGCCCCTGCCGTCACAACTCCCACGCTGGTGGTCCACAGCGAAAACGACCTTCGCTGCCCCCTTGAACAAGGTCAGCGTTATTACGCCCAGCTCAAGAAGCAAGGCGTGGAAACTGCATTGTTGGTCTTCCCGGGTGAGGACCACGAATTGTCCCGGTCCGGCACCCCGCATCATCGCCGGCAGCGCTTCGACCACATCCTGCGTTGGTGGGCAGCCTACCTCCCCACGGCATCCAACCGCCCGGAGTCGTAGCAGTCAGGCAGCCATTAGCAGGCAGGCGCAGTGTGGACCCTAGAGGAGGAAGCCGAGAGCGCGGCGTGCCTCATCGACGTCGGGTGCAGCCCATCGCGCAGCGTGCTCGGCGTTGCTGGAAAGTGACCGGATCTCGGCCCGGTCCAGGTACAGGGTTCCGTGAAGGTGGTCCGTTTCGTGTTGCACGATGCGGGCCTGCCATCCGGAAAACCACTCCTCTACGGCCTCCCCGCGCGGGGTTGTGTAGCGCAACTCGACGTTCCGGTGCCGGGTCACAACCGCTTGGTATCCATTGACGGAGAGACATCCTTCATAGAAAGAAGCCACCTCCGTACCAAGTGGACGGTAGCTTGGGTTGACGATGGCGAAGAATTCCATCTGTTCCCTGTGCCGCATGGCAGCGGATGCGGGATCAATCTCGTATTTGTCCTCGAGGACGGCGAGCTGCAAGGGGATACCCAGCTGGGGAGCAGCCAGCCCCACACCGGGAGCATCATGCATGGCTTCCCGCATCCGGTCAACCAATGACATCAATTCGACGTCGTCCAGCTGGCCATCGTAGGGGGCCGCAAGCTGGCGCAGCACAGGGTGTCCAGCTTGGACAATGGCCGGGAGTTCTTCCGCATCGAGCAATCGCCGCACAGCATCCCTGATCTGGATGGGGTTGTAGTCGGTAGCCGGGCCCGAGGCCTCGGGAGGAGGTTGATGCGTCATGCCTTGAGCCTAACGCGGCTGGTGTCCGCGGGGTTGAGCTAGGCTCGACAAATGAGCGATTCCACCCCCTTGGACTGTGTACTTGGCTTCATCAGAACTGTTGAGGCCGGCGGCAGAGGTGCCGAATTGCGGCCCTTCCTGGCTGATGATTTCACCCTCACCGAATGGCCGCATGCGTTGTCCAAGACAGGCTCCACCCGAAATTTGGCAGAAACTCTCTCCGGCGCGGACCACAGCAAGGACATTGTCGCCGACCAACGTTTCGAGGTGGTCCGCACCACCAGTGAAGGGACCCGCGTTGTCCTCGAAATGAACTGGTCTGCCACACTGCTGCTGGACCTTCCCCACTGGGACCGCGGAGACACCATCCGTGCCCGAAGCACTGCCGTCTTCGAGCTCCGGGACGGTCTGATCGTCAGCCAGGACACGTACGACTGCTATTACACGACGGCTAATTAGCTACCGCATCGTGAAACGCCTCTCCACCAACGCGGCGATGGCCGGAACCTCCAGGGCGCTGGCGAAAAGCGTGTTCCTGGTGGCCAGGACCGCCGGTGACAGGGGTCTGCCCAGAGCCATGTTGAGCCCGGCCTGCCGGGATGCCCTGAGGGCCGCCTTCCTGCGGGATCTCTCGAAGCTTTGGAGCTTTCGCCCCACATCGGTTCCGTTCAAGGAGGCATCGATGATGGGAGCCAGGGCTGCGGCGTCCAGCCAACCAAGGTTCATGCCCTGGCCGCCGATGGGACTGATTTCGTGGGCGGCGTCGCCCAGCAGAACCACTCGGCCGTGGACCATCCGCTTCGCCAGCCGCGCGCGCACCTCGAAGGCGCTCAACATCGAGTTGCTGGTGGCATCCAGTACCTCGCCCGTCCTGGCTGCCACCAAGTCAGCCAGTCCGGCCGCCGTCGTGCCTTGATCCGGCGCTCCCAGCCTCACCACCCACCGGCGCACGCCGTCCGGCAAGGGAAACGACTCCACGATCCCGGCCGGCTCCAGGTACAGCACAGCGTCGGTCCCGTGCCTTGTCCCATCCGTGAAGTCGCCCATGATGTAGCAGTCCGGATACCTCCGTGTCGGCAGATGGGGAAGGATGGCCCGGCGGATGGATGAATGCGCGCCGTCGGCCGCCACAGCTAAGCGGGCCGTGAACACGCCATGTCCTGCCCTGGGATCCGTTACTACGCGCACGGACCTGAAATCGTTAATGACGTCTTGGACTTCGGTACCCCGGACGATCGCTGCGGCATCCAGTTCCAGCACGGATTCTTCGAGCACCTCTTCCGTTATGGCCTGAGGCACGGCAAGGATGAACGGAAACTCCGCATCACCCGAGAACGGTAGCTCCGACACCTTTAGGCCCTGGCTGTAGGCAACGCCCCGGCGGATGCGAACTCCAGCTTCAATGAGTTGGGCGGCAACTCCAGCGCGCGACAATTCCACCAAAGCAGGGGGATGAATCCCAATGGCCCGTGAACGCAGGCTCCTGCCGGTCCTGCGTTCAACAATCCGGACCTTGTACCCCCGCTGCAACAACAAAGTACCCAGGAAAAGGCCCACCGGACCGGCACCCACAATTACCACGTCAAGCATGGTGATCCACGGCGCCGTTGTGCCGGTGTACAAAGGTGAGGAGGTTATGCCAGGGACCGTTTGCCTCAACCGTCCAGGTACGGGGGACGGCTGCCTGCAGTTCGGCCGGCGTGTGACTGCGTTTGATCGATACAAGGCCATCGCCGCAGATGTAGGATCCCAAGCCCAGGGGCCAAAAGCCGCACAGGAACAGCAGGTACGCCACATTGCTGCGCCTGAGGTCGTTGTGGAGTACCAGTCCCCGGCTGAGGATTTCGGAGTCGTGCAGGACGGTGGCGAGGTGACCGTCGTCGAGGTGGTGGAGGATGTGGTTGGACATCACGATGTCGAACGTCTCGCCCTCCGCTACAAGCTCGGAGCTGTGGGCTTTCCGATAGGTGACGCCCTCCACGCGAGGTGATTGCGCGGCAAAGGCATACGCCCTCTCATCCGGGTCGATCGCCGTAACCGCCAGGCTGAAGCCGTCCTGCTGAGCCCAACGCGCAAGGCTCCGGGCGACGTCCCCGCCGCCACATCCGATGTCCAGCAATGACAACCCGCCCCGTTCGGACAGCAACGGCCGTATCCGGCGCCTGTAGGTCCTGTGCCAGCCCGAAAGAAGGCTGTTGACCACGGGGAACCGCGCATAGGTCCTGGTGAGGCGTACAGGATCACAATCGGCCCTGTCCATGTCCTCCACGGAGTGCAGATCCCTCTGACGGAGGGATCCCCATGGGCTCACAGGGCGGGGGAGACCAGCGTAAAGAGGCCCGTCTCCACGGTCAGCCCGGGCCCGAACGCCATGGAGCAAATGCGTTCCTCACGTTCACCGGCCGTCTGCCCCAACATGTACTTCAGCACGAACAGCACGGTGGCGCTGCTCATGTTGCCGTACTCCCTGAGGGTCTCCCGCGCTGGAACCAGCTGCTCCTGCGTCAACTCCAGCTTGGACTCAACCTTGTCCAGGATGCTCCGGCCGCCCGGGTGGATTGCCCAGTGCGTAATGTCCTTATACGGAAGTGCTGCCAGCTGTGGTTCCTTGGCCAGAAGAGGCTCAAGTGCCCCCGTGATGTGTTCCTCAATGATGTGGGGAACATACGAGCCCAGGACCATTTCGAAACCTTCGTCGCCTATGTTCCATGCCATGGCTTCCTCACCCACAGGCGTCAGGACGGTTTCAAAGTGGTCCAGCCTGATCACCGGGTCCGGACCCTCCGGTTCACGTGCCGTGACGACGGCGGCTGCCGCACCGTCGCCGAAGATGGCGGAACCCATGATCGTGTCGGGGTCGTTCGATGTCCTGACGTGAAGCGAGCAGAGCTCGACGCAGATCACCAGGACCACCGCTTCCGGATCGGCCTGGCAGAACTGCTTCGCGGCTTTCAGGGCAGGAAACGCGGCGTAGCAGCCCATGAACCCGAGGTGATAACGCTGGACGGCAGGGTTCAGCCCCAGGGCCCTGACCACTTTGTAGTCCGGACCCGGGTTGAAGAACCCTGTGCAAGAAACGGTGATGACATGGGTGATGTCGTCGAGGTCGATACCTGATGCCCGGGCTACTGCCGTCTTCCCTGCCTCGACGAACAGCTTGGTAGCCTCGGTGGCAAAGATTTCGTTGCGTACCTTGGTGCTGGGACTCAGCACCATGTTGGTTTCTGGATCGAAGAACTTCGGGTTCTCGGGATGGGCGTCAAGACTGAGTTCTTCGACGGCGGTAAAGCGGGTGTCGATGGCTGCCGAATCAAAGCAGGTGGTGACCAGCCGTGTCCCCAGCCGTGTCAGGCCTGGTTGGGAGGCAAAAACTTCACGAGCCTGCTGCTGGACGAGGATGGTTGGCGGAACTGCGGTTTCAAGGGACCTCATGTATACCGGCATGCTTCATTCTTAGTGAGTAAAGCTGGGAAGACAATGGCAGAATCGATCGTACTGACCGAGGTTGGTCAATGAGAGCCAGGCGACGCCGACGGGGGACTGCTGGGCAGCGCCGCCTAACAGATGGAGAAATGATGACTATTGCTGCGAGCACTGACACGCAATCTCCTGCGTCGCACGTTGCCGATACCCACGACCTGATCCGCGTCCAGGGTGCACGCGAAAACAACTTGAAGGACGTCAGCATTGAGATCCCGAAGCGCCGGTTGACGGTCTTCACGGGTGTATCCGGATCCGGTAAGAGTTCGCTGGTCTTCGCCACTATCGCTGCAGAGTCGCAGCGCATGATCAACGAAACCTACAGTGCCTTTGTCCAAGGTTTCATGCCCTCCCTGGCGCGGCCGGATGTGGACGTGCTTGAAGGATTGACCACAGCGATCATCGTGGACCAGGAGCGGATGGGCTCCAACCCGCGTTCAACGGTGGGCACCGCCACCGATGCCAACGCGATGCTGCGGATCCTGTTCAGCCGCCTAGGCCACCCCCACATCGGTTCGCCAAATGCGTACTCATTCAATGTCCCCACGGTGAAGGCGAGCGGGGCCATCACCGTGGAGCGCGGGGAGGGAAAGACCAAGACGGAGAAGGCAAGCTTCAACCGGCTGGGCGGCATGTGTTCCCGCTGTGAAGGCATGGGTTCGGTCAACGACTTTGACCTCACGGCCCTCTACGACGACACCAAGTCCCTCAGCGAAGGGGCCCTCACCATTCCGGGCTACACCATGGACGGCTGGTACGGGCGGATTTTCAGCGGATCCGGTTTCTTCAACATGGACAAACCCATCGCGAAATTCACCAAAAAAGAGCTTCACGACCTCCTGTACCGGGAGCCGACCAAGATCAAGGTGGAGGGCATCAACCTCACCTACGAAGGCGTGATCCCCAAGATCCAGAAATCGATGCTCAGCAAGGATGTGGACGCCTTGCAGCCACACATCCGCGCCTTCGTGGAGCGGGCCATCACCTTCACCACGTGCCCGGAGTGCGAAGGCACCAGGCTGAGCCCGGAAGCCCGGTCCTCCAAGATCAAAGGCAAGAGCATCGCGGATGTTTGCACCATGCAGATCAGCGACCTTGCTGAATGGATCCGCGACCTGGATGAGCCCTCCGTTGCTCCGCTGTTGAAAGGACTCCAGCACCTCCTGGATTCCTTCGCCGAGATCGGTTTGGGCTACCTTTCCCTGGACCGGCCGGCCGGCACGTTGTCCGGGGGAGAGGCACAGCGGACCAAGATGATCCGCCACCTCGGTTCTTCCCTGACGGACATCACCTATGTCTTTGATGAACCGACCATCGGCCTGCACCCCCACGACATCGAGCGCATGAACCAGCTCCTGCTGCAGTTGCGCGACAAAGGCAATACCGTGCTTGTGGTGGAGCATAAGCCGGAAACGATCGCGATCGCGGACCATGTAGTCGACCTCGGTCCAGGCGCTGGTACCGGCGGTGGAACCGTATGCTACGAAGGCGAATTGGAGGGCCTGCGGGGGAGCGACACCATCACAGGGCGGCACCTCGACGACCGAGCCGCCATCAAGGAGAACGTTCGCTCCGCGTCCGGCAATCTGGAGATCCGGGGCGCGTCAACCAACAACCTCAAGAATGTGGACGTCGATATTCCTCTTGGTGTCCTCTGCGTCCTGACGGGCGTGGCCGGTTCAGGAAAGAGCTCGCTGATCCACGGTTCAGTAGCTAAGCGTGACGGGGTCCTGGTAATCGATCAGGGCGCTATTCGAGGTTCCCGCCGAAGCAACCCGGCCACGTACACGGGACTCCTTGAGCCGATTCGCAAGGCGTTTGCCAAAGCCAACGGGGTGAAGCCGGCATTGTTCAGTTCCAACTCCGAAGGCGCCTGCCCCACGTGTAACGGCGCCGGGGTGATCTATACGGATCTGGGTGTCATGGCCACGGTGGAGTCCACTTGTGAAGAGTGTGACGGAAAGCGCTTTCAGGCCTCTGTGCTGGAGTACAAACTCGGGGATCGCAATATTGCAGAAGTGCTTGCAATGTCCGTGGACGAAGCTGAGGGATTCTTCAGCGAGGGAGAGGCCCGGACCCCTGCGGCCCACAAAATCCTGGACCGCCTGGCGGACGTCGGCCTGGGTTACCTGACTCTCGGCCAGCCGCTCACCACGTTGTCCGGCGGTGAGCGCCAGAGACTCAAGCTGGCCACTCAGATGTCCGAAAAGGGCGATATCTACATCCTGGACGAACCCACCACGGGCCTGCACCTTGCCGATGTCCAAAATCTTCTGGGGATGCTGGACCGCCTGGTGGCTTCAGGAAAATCGGTCATCGTGATCGAACATCACCAGGCCGTCATGGCGCATGCCGACTGGATCATCGACCTTGGTCCGGGCGCTGGTCACGACGGCGGCAAGATCGTTTTTGCTGGAACGCCCGCAGAGCTTGTGGCCGAGAAGTCGACGCTGACAGGCAAACATCTGGCTGCTTACGTCGCGAAGTAAAACGTGCCGCTGAGAGTGGTCGTTTCAGGGTGCAGGGACGACCACTTCCAGCACCTGTCTATAACGCCGATAATCTACATTATGTAAAGTAAAGTTGGCGAAGCCCTTCCCGACCGCATAAGTGCGCCCCGCCTGACAGCTACAGACGGGGCAAACTTTCAACAGTCGTCAGGCGCTACTGATCCTGCGGCGCACCGGCGATGTTGACCAGCCAAGCGATACCGAACTTGTCCACGCACATTCCGAAGGCGTCGCCCCAAGGCGCGAGCTCAAGCGGCACGGTGACCGAGCCGCCGTCGATGAGCTTCTCCCAATACCCACGGAGTTCAGCCTCGTCCGAGGCTTCGCCACTCAGGGACACAGACACGTTGTCCCCAGGGTTGTACTCCATTCCATTAGGTGTGTCAGCTGCCATGAGGGTCAACCCGCCTGGTGTCTCGAGCATGGAGTGCATGACCTTGTCGGCTTCTGCTGGATCCTGGCTGGCCTGATAATCGCCGAACGTGCTGATGTTCAGCTCGCCGCCAAAGACGGACTCGTAGAATGTGATGGCTTCGCGGGCGTTGTCGCGAAACGAGATGTAGGGGTTGAGGCGGGTTGCCATCGGTCATACTCCTCATGGTTGTGTGAAGTGAGCGCACGTCACCGTGCGGTAATGCTAACAGCGCCTCCGGCGCATGTCCCCCAAGACCTTCAGCCGCCGTCGTAAGCCTTTTGAAGGACATTTACGTCAAGTTTGCGCATCTTCAACATGGCCTCCATTGCACGCCGTGAACCTGCCGGATCAGGGCCGTTCAGGAGTCCGGCCATTGCCGTGGGGACAATCTGCCACGAAAGTCCATATTTGTCCTTCAGCCACCCGCATTGGCTTTCCACTCCCCCAACCAGCAGTGCGTCCCAGTACCTGTCCACTTCCTCCTGGGATTCACAATTCACCACCAGGGACACCGCCTCGTTGAACCGGAAGGCCGGCCCACCATTCAACCCCATGAACTGCCGGCCTTCGATCTCGAATTCAACGGTGAGTGGGTTGCCATCCGGGCCAGGCATGGCCTGTCCCATGGCTGAATTGTCAAAAGTCGATGTGTAGAACTCGGCAGCTTCGGCCGCTTGGCCGTCAAACCATAAACACGTGGAAATTTTCTGCATCTGCCACTCCTCCAACGATGTCCGGAACCGTTAGCCCCCGTTTGAGGCTAGTACTGATGTTTCGCCCACACAACGCCCGACGGCGAGTACCTCGGACATCGATTACGCCCCCTTGCGCCGGGGTACTGGAGCAAGCCCGGCCTACTCCCCCATCGCCCGGAGGCGGCTGACGAGCCCCACGGTATTGCCTTCGCTGTCTTCTATGAAGGCCATCCATTCTTCCGAATCCGCAGGTCCCAAAGAGTCATCCGTGTGCCCAAAAATCAGCTGTGGATCGGCGATGATCCTGACACCCCGGCGCCTTAGGGTTGCCACGGTGCCATAGAGGTCACCCACTTCCAGGTAGATGAGCGACGATGGCGCACCCTTCTCCAGGAGCAGCCGCACTCCCCCGATGTCGAAGAAAAGGAGGCCCGGGGGGTCGAAGAGAGCCCTCGGCTCACTGTCCAACAATGCAGCGTAGAAAGCAGCCGCCCGCTTCAGGTCTTCCGCATGCTGTGCCACCTGCATCAATCGCACGGCGTCCTCCAGGGCAGTTTGCTGGTGCACTACTGCCCATATCGTGACTGCACCTTGAACCTCACGCAAGAGGCAGGAAAAGGCTGTCGACTTCGCGTGGGACGGGCGCCGCCGATAGTGTCTGAAGTATGTCTTCACCATCCAGAACGTGGATCCCCGCGGCTATCGCCGACCTTCTCTTGATTCTTGTCTTCGCTGCGATGGGTCGCGACGCGCACGCCCGCGGAGATATTGTCTCAGGAGCTTTCGCCACGGCATGGCCGTTCCTGGCCGGCGCAGCAATCGGGTGGGTGGTCCTCCGCACGTGGCGCGCTCCCTGGGCCCTCTGGCCCTCCGGCGTGGGCATTTGGATCGGCGCAGTTCTGGTGGGAATGCTGCTGAGGGCCGTCACCGGTCAAACCGTGGTGCTGCCATTCGTGCTGGTGGCGTTGATCAGCCTGGGAGTATTCCTGCTGGGATATCGGGCCGTCGCGGCCTTGATCATCCGCGTCTCGCGCAAACGCCAACGCCGCGTTTGATCGGGCTTCAACTCCTGCAGATGCACTAGGCTGGAATGAGTCCGCAATGATGCTTTTCGGAAAGGCCCCACGTGATCACCGCATTCGTCCTGATCAAGACCGACGCCTCACGCATCCCGGAGACCGCAGAACAAATTTCGGCTATCCAAGGCATCAGCGAGGTGTATTCCGTCACCGGCGAATGGGACCTTATCGCAGTGGCCAGGGTCACCAAGCACGACGAACTTGCGGATGTGATCGCTGATCGCCTCTCGAAGGTTGACTCTGTGGTGCACACCACCACCCACATCGCCTTCCGCGCGTACTCGCAACACGACCTTGATGCCGCGTTCGCTCTCGGTTTCGAATAAAGAGGAACTTCGGCAATCAGCTTTGGCTAAGCGCCGTCCACTTGGCGAGGACTTCGGCCGCCTTTCCTGAGTCGATCGATTCCGCTGCACGTTCAAAGGCAGCGCGCATGCGCTCCACCAAGCTTCCCTCCGCGTGAAGATCAAAGGACACCAGCCCGGCGGCGGCATTGAGCAGGACCGCGTCCCTGACTGGGCCGGTCTTGCCGTTGAGGATTTCGCGGACTACTGCGGCGTTGGCCGCAGCGTCACCTCCACGCAGATCGGCTACCGTGGACGGTCCAATTCCGAGCTCAGCAGGAGAAAATACCTGTTCAGTGACGGTTCCGTTCCTGATCTCCCAAACAGTAGACGGTCCCGTGGGTGTCAGTTCATCCAAGCCGTCGTCACCCCTGAAGACCAGACCACGACTGCCTCGCCTGGCCAGAACTCCAGCAACAAGCGGCGCCATCCGAACATTGGCCACTCCTACAGCGGACGCCTGCACATGGGCGGGGTTGGTCATTGGCCCGAGAAAATTAAAGGCCGTTGGAACGGCCAACTCCCTTCGCGGGACCGCCGTGTGCCGGAATGAAGGGTGGAAGACCTGAGCAAAACAGAAGGTGATTCCTGCCACTTCAGCGCTGCGGGCGACCCGTTCGATTGAAAGGTCCAGCCGCACGCCCAGGGCTTCCAGAACGTCCGCGGAACCGGAAGTCGATGATGCGGCCCTATTGCCGTGCTTAACGACCTTGGCGCCCGCACCGGCAGCCACCAGTGCAGCCATCGTGGAGATGTTCACGGTGTTGAGGCGATCCCCGCCCGTGCCCACAATGTCCAGCTTCTCGCCCGAGATATCGATTGGGTTCGCATGCTGGACCATGGCCTCCACCAAGCCCGCGAGCTCTTCAACCGTCTCGCCCTTGGCACGGAGTGCTACCAGAAAGCCTGCAATCTGCGCGGGAGTGGCTTCCCCGGACATGATCGTATTCATGGCCCACTCTGTGTTGGCCACCGCAAGGTCGTCGCCGTTGATCAGTGCTGAGATGAGCCCTGGCCAAGTGTTGCTGGTTACAGATGCCGATGCCGGAGAAGTCACTCCCTGATGCTATCGAGCCAGCCACGCCGATGACCAATGTGAACGCGGCCGGGAACTTTTCCGCGCGATTTCGCGTCTTTGTAGAAAAAGTCTCCCGAATCGGTGGTTTGCATTGGGAAGTCTGGACTTTTACAGACATAATGTCCTTGTGACATCTGCGACCCATGCCCCCAGTACCCCGGCGCACCCGACGCTGAACCGCCCCAACCTGGTTTCTGTTGGAACCGTTGTTTGGCTGTCCAGTGAGTTGATGTTCTTCGCCGGCCTCTTTGCCATGTACTTCACCCTGCGCTCCACATCGGGAACGATGTGGGCCGAGGAGACGGCCAAGCTCAACTTCCCGTTTGCGCTCGTCAACACCATCGTCCTTGTGGCAAGTTCCTTTACTTGCCAGATGGGCGTTTTCGCCGCTGAGCGGCTCGAACCCCGCCGCACCGGCAGGCCACTGCAGTTCACTCGCTGGGGCATGACCGAATGGTTCGTCCTCACCTTCATCATGGGTGCCTTCTTCGTAGCCGGCCAGACCACGGAATACGCAATGCTCGTGTCCGAGCACGTGTCCCTGTCGTCCAACGCCTACGGCTCCGCCTTCTACATGACCACCGGCTTCCACGGCCTTCACGTCATTGGCGGCCTGATCGCGTTCCTCTTCATCATTGGCCGAGCTTTTGCGGCCAAGAAGTTCGGACACTTTGAAGCGACGTCGGCGATTGTCACCTCGTACTACTGGCACTTCGTTGACGTTGTTTGGATTGGCCTCTTCCTGGTCATATACGTTCTCAAGTAGCCCGGCTTTGACTCTTTTTCTACAAGAGGCAGAATTTCAAGAAGCGGCTCGCGGAGCCGACGCAGGATCGAATAAAGGAACCACCACGTGAAGGCACTCTCGCAGAAGCGACGTCACCCACTGGCAGCCATTGCGCTGCTGTTGATGGGCCTCCTCCTCACTGGTGGGCTGTACGCCGTTGCCACAACTGTCAACCAGGCCAAGGCCGACACCACAAGCTTTAGCGCCAGTGACGTAGAAGAAGGCGGCAAGCTCTTTGCCGCCAACTGCGCCACCTGCCACGGCATGGGTGCAAGCGGAACCCAGGACGGCCCCTCGCTGGTCGGTGTGGGTGCAGCTGCCGTTGACTTCCAGGTTGGTACCGGTCGTATGCCCATGCAGATGAGCGGCCCGCAGGCACAGAAGAAGCCCGCCCAGTTTAACGAGGAGCAGACCAAGCAGCTCTCCGCTTACGTTGCATCGCTCGGCGCAGGTCCGGCCATCCCGGAGGAGCACCTCCTCGACGGCAAGGGAGACGCAGCCAACGGTGGCGAACTCTTCCGAGTCAACTGCGCAATGTGCCACAACGCTGCTGCTGCCGGCGGCGCCCTGACCCGAGGCAAGTTCGCCCCGGGACTGGCTGGCGTCAGCGCCGAGCACATCTACGAAGCGATGGCAACGGGCCCGCAGAACATGCCCGTGTTCAACGATTCGAACGTCACCCCGGAAGACAAGCGCGACATCATCACCTTCCTGAAGACCATCGAAGCCAACGGCTCGCCCGGCGGTGCCGAACTCGGCTCCCTTGGCCCGGTCTCCGAAGGCCTCTTCGTTTGGGTTGCCGGCTTGGGCGTCATCATCGCATTCACGATCTGGCTGACGTCCCGAACGTCCTAACCCGGACGCGACAAAACTTCTGCTGCACGGTCAGCAGTTTGAAACTGAAAATAACTCGGCTTCGGCCGAGACAACGAGAGAAGGATGAGGCGAATTATGGGCAACCATAGTGACGGCAGTCCGAACCACTCGGGCACCGTAGCTACGGCTGGTCAGAATGAGGTGGAGAAGTTCCAGGATCCTGGTCTTCCTCCGCATCGTTTGCGCCTGGCTGACACGGACCCGGTAGCCGCAAAGCGCGCCGAGCGTCAGGTAGCCATTCTGTTTGGCACCTCCGTCATTGGCACGCTGGTCTTCCTGGTGGCGTATTTTGCCATCGACCTTGGCGACGACACCACCATTGCGACCATCCGCACCCAGAACCTTCTTCTGGGTCTGGGTACGGCATTTGCGATGCTGGGAATCGGAACCGGCATCGTGCACTGGGCCAAGGCCCTCATGCCCGATCACGAAGTGTCTGAAGAGCGCCACGCTATCCGTACCGAAGAAGATCGCCAGGCAGCGGTCCGCATCGTCGACGACATCGTCGAGGAAACCGGCATCAAGCGCCGCCCGCTGATCCGCAACACCCTTCTTGGTGCCGTTGCGCTCGCTCCCCTGCCGGCACTCGCCATCTTCGGCGACCTGGGCCCGCGTCCGGACGACGCTTTGGCACACACCATGTGGGCTCCCGAGGGCGGCAAGCTGAAGCGCCTGACGCGCGACCCCGATGGCACTCCCATCAAGGCCTCGGACGTCACCATCGGTTCGGCCTTCCACGTTATCCCTGAGGGCCTCAA
This sequence comes from Paenarthrobacter nitroguajacolicus, assembly GCF_007786235.1. Classification (GTDB taxonomy): domain Bacteria; phylum Actinomycetota; class Actinomycetes; order Actinomycetales; family Micrococcaceae; genus Arthrobacter; species Arthrobacter nitroguajacolicus_A. The sequence goes on from NZ_VNFK01000002.1 coordinate 313,745, forward strand.
CGAGCTCCACGAGGGCAAGCTGAACGAGAAGGCCAAGGCCGTCGTTCTGTTGATGCGACTCGATCCGAACTCGCTGAACCCCTCCGAGGGCCGTGAAAACTGGAGCTACAACGGCATCGTTGCTTACTCCAAGATCTGCACGCACGTCGGTTGCCCCGTTGCTCTCTACGAGCAGCAGACGCACCACCTTCTGTGCCCCTGCCACCAGTCCACGTTCGACCTCACGCAGGAATGCAAGGTCATCTTTGGACCGGCAAGCCGTCCGCTCCCCCAGCTGCCCATCGCAGTTGACGCAGAGGGCTACCTCGTCGCCACCAGCGACTTCAGAGAACCTGTAGGACCGAGTTACTGGGAGCGTGACGAGCATGAGCGCCTCATCAACAGCTGAAGCCCCCTTCGTTCCGAAGACAAAGGTTGGTAGTTTCACCAACTTCGTAGACGAGCGCGTGGGTGGCTCTGGCATCCTGCGTGAGTTCGGCCGAAAGGTCTTCCCTGACCACTGGTCGTTCATGTTCGGCGAGGTGGCACTGTATTCCTTCGTCATTTTGCTGATGTCGGGCACCTTCCTGACGTTCTTCTTCGATCCGTCCATGGCAGAAACCCATTACCAGGGTTCCTACACGCCGCTGTACAACGTCGAAATGTCTGTTGCCTACAGCTCGTCGCTGAACATCTCGTTCGATGTCCGTGGCGGCCTGTTCATGCGCCAGGTACACCACTGGGCAGCCTTGCTGTTCGTGGCCTCCCTCGGCGTTCACATGCTGCGCGTTTTCTTCACGGGTGCTTTCCGCAAGCCGCGCGAAATGAACTGGGTAGTTGGCGGTGTCCTGCTCATCCTGGCCATGGCAGCAGGCTTCACCGGCTATTCACTCCCCGATGACCTGCTCTCCGGTAACGGCCTGCGCATCATCGACGGCGTTATCAAGTCCATCCCGGTAATCGGTACGTACACTTCGTTCTTCCTCTTCGGTGGAGAATTCCCGGGCACGGCCATCATCGGCCGCCTCTACGTCCTGCATATCCTGCTGGTTCCTGCTCTCATCCTCCTGATGATCGTCATCCACCTGTTCATGGTGGTTGTGCACAAGCACACCCAGTACCCCGGCCCCGGCCGGAACGACGGCAACGTCGTCGGCTACCCCCTCGGACCGGTTTACGCGGCAAAGGCTGGTGGGTTCTTCTTCATCGTCTTCGGCGTCCTGGCGCTCATGGCGGCGGCGTTCACGATCAACCCGATCTGGAACTACGGCCCGTACGACCCCTCACCGGTTTCCGCCGGTACCCAGCCTGACTGGTACATCGGGTTCGTGGACGGGGCCCTTCGCCTCATGCCTGGTGTCATCAATGACTTCCACTTTGAATGGGTCATCTTCGGACGCACACTGACGTTGAACGTCCTGCTCCCGGCACTCGTGCCTGCAGGAATCATCTTCACCGTCCTGTTCATGTACCCGTGGATCGAACGCTGGATCACCAAGGACAACCGCGAACACCACGTTTTGGACCGTCCGCGCAACGCTCCGACTCGTACTGCCATCGGTGTTGCAGGTTTCACCTGGTACTGCGTGATGTGGGCGGCAGCTGGATCCGACCTTATTGCTACGCACTTCCACGTGTCCTTGAACGATGTGACGTACTGGCTTCGTGCGCTGTTCTTCATCGGCCCGGTAATCGCCTTCATCGTCACCAAGCGAATCGCCCTGGCCCTGCAGCGCAAGGACCGTGAGATCGCTCTCCATGGACGCGAGACCGGCCGTATCGTCCGCCTCCCGCATGGTGAGTTCATCGAGGTTCACGCTCCGCTGGACGAGTACAAGCGTTACAAGCTCGTTGGGTTCGAGTCGCCGGCTCCCATCCCGGCCCAGCCGAACGAACACGGAGTTGTCACCCGCAAGGAGAAGCGCCGCGCGGCACTCTCCAAGTGGTTCTTCGAGGATCGCGTTGCCCCGGCAACACCTGCAGAACTCGAAGCAGCACACGCCCATGGCCACCATGAGGCAATCGCGGCTGGCGAAGACCAGAAGAGCCTGAGCCACTAGCAGGCAGCAGTCAATATAGGAAGGGCCCGGTCCAATGGACCGGGCCCTTCCTATATGCCCAGCTCAGTTCTGGGTGCGATAGCCCGACGAGTAGTTGCGGGTAGGACGAACGCCAGGCCGCTGCAGGGGAACCCACAGCTTGTAGCGGTCCGCCCGGTAGTACGACACGGAATAGTCGACCATGGCCCGCGCGACGAATGCGTGCCGCTGAATTTTCAACAAAGGTGCACCGACGTCAACGTTGAGCAACCTGGCGGTGGAGGGCGACGCTGCCGTAGCCTCGATCATGTCCTCGCCCCACTCCATCACCAAACCAAAGCGTTCGCTCAACACGTTGTAGAGCGACGTTGGGGGCGCCTCATCGAGCAATCCCGGCACGCGATGCGCTGGAATGAAGTTCTCATCAACGCTCATGGGTTCATTGTCCGCGAGCAGCAAGCGCCTGAAGCGGACGAGCGGAGTGCCCTCCTCAAGCTGCAACTCCCGGGCAAGGAACGCGCTGGCCGCGATCTGCTCAAAGCTGAGCACCTTGGCCGCGGGAACCATGCCACGACGTTGCATTTCTTCGCTGTAGGACGTCAGCTTTACTTGTAGGTCAAGCTTCGGCTTTCTGACAAAGGTGCCGAGACCGACAACCCGTTCGATGACTTCTTCGCCGACCAAAGCGTCAATGGCCTGGCGTACCGTCATCCGGGCGAGGCCGAACCGGTCCGACAAATCCCGTTCAGACGGGAGAGCAGAGCCCGGGGGGCATGACTGCGCGATGAAGGATCGGAGAATTTCCCGGAGCTGAACGTAAATGGGCGTTCCGCTGGTGCGGTCGATGTCACCGGCTATGTTTGCTGCCTCAGGCACGGCAGAGTTCCAGCGTTAGAGTCATGCTTCTAGGATAATTCAGGGGCTCTGCAGGTCTAGACCACCGAGACCCCTTGTGTGGAATTGGGCACCTTCCGCCGCTACGCTTGTATGGATCATTTTCTGACGGTTTGATTCGTCGTATCAAAGGAGTTGGCTTGCCGGAGCAGAAGGCCTTCGTCGCCGCTGAAATTGGACTGCACGCGCGCGCGGCGGCAGTCTTTGTCCGCGCGGTCACCGAAACGGGATTGCCAGTAACCATCCGGAAGCAGGACGGAGATCCTGTTGACGCACGCTCATTATTGGAAGTCATGACGGAAGACTTCGGCTTCGGATGCGAGGTGATTTTGGAGGTGCCGTCGAGTGCCCTCAGCGATGAGCATAGCGTTTCCGTGGCTGCCAATGCCCTGACGGAACTGTCGGCCGTCCTTGAGGCCACAGAAGCCCGCTGAGCCCTATTCAGGGCGCGACGTGGAGCGTTCCCGACACGGTTCCAAGCCTCTGGACTTCCCACGCTTCGTATTAACGACGATGGGCCCCACCTAACGGTGGGGCCCATCGTTTTCCAGCTATGTCCTGCTAGTGGGCGTGATCGCCACGGCTGTATTCGAAAACCCAGCCAACCAATGCCACGACGGCAAGGCCACCAGCGACGTAGGTCACCCAGAAACCAATGGCAAGTCCGAGGAATCCGCCGGCGCAAGCCAAGCCGAGAACCAGGGGCCACCAGCTCCACGGGCTGAAGTGTCCCTGCTCGCCCGCACCTTCGTGGATTTCTGCGTCAGGACGATCCTCCGGACGCATGCCGATCCGCTTGCCGGTGAAGCCCAGGTATGCACCGATCATGCCGGCGAGGCCGCCAACGAGGAGAATACCCAGGACGCCGACCCACTCAGACCATTCGGTCAGGAAACCATAAGCAATGGCTACGGGGACGAAGAAGAAGACTCCTGCTCCGAAGAGCCATGATTCGATTTTCACTTGCTGACGTCCTTCTGGTCGGCGTTACCCAAGACTGCTGCTGCGGGCGACGGGGCCTCGGCAGTGTGAACCTGGGCCAACTCAGGGTGGTGGAGGTCCAGCGCCGGGCGCTCGGAGCGGATACGGGGCAAGGAGGTGAAGTTGTGACGCGGCGGCGGGCAAGAGGTTGCCCATTCGAGCGAAGCACCGAAGCCCCAGGGGTCATCGACTTCAACCTTCTTGTTGCTGCGCCAGGTGATGTAGACGTTCCAGAAGAACGGCAGCAGCGAAGCGCCCAGGACGAAGGAGGAGATCGTGGAGAACTGGTTCATCCACGTGAAGTTATCCTGCGGCATGTAGTCGGCGTAACGACGCGGCATACCTTCGACACCCAGCCAGTGCTGGATGAGGAACGTGCCGTGGAAGCCAAGGAACAGGAGCCAGAAGTGGATCTTGCCGAGACGCTCGTTGAGCATCTTGCCGGTCCACTTTGGCCACCAGAAGTAGAAGCCTGCGAACATGGCGAAGACGACGGTACCGAACACCACGTAGTGGAAGTGCGCAACCACGAAGTAGGAGTCGGAGACGTGGAAGTCGAGCGGCGGCGAAGCCAAAATGATGCCGGTAAGACCACCAAACAGGAACGTCACCAGGAAGCCGATGCTCCAGAGCATAGGCGTTTCGAAGGTGATGGAACCTTGCCAGAGCGTTCCGATCCAGTTGAAGAACTTCACACCCGTTGGTACCGCGATCAGCATCGTCATGAAAGCGAAGAACGGAAGCAGGACGGAACCGGTCACATACATGTGGTGGGCCCAGACGGTCACGGACAGGGCTGCGATGGCAATGGTTGCGTAGACAAGGCCCTTGTAACCGAAGATCGGCTTGCGGCTGAACACCGGGAAGATTTCCGAAACAATACCGAAGAACGGCAGGGCGATAATGTACACCTCGGGGTGGCCGAAGAACCAGAACAGGTGCTGCCAGAGGACGGCACCGCCGTTTTCGGGATCGAAGATGTGGGCACCAAAGCGGCGATCAGCGCCAAGGGCGAAGAGTGCAGCAGCAAGCGGCGGGAAGGCCATGAGGACCAGGATGGCCGTCACCAGGGTGTTCCAGGTGAAGATCGGCATGCGCCACATGGTCATGCCCGGTGCGCGCATGCAGATGATCGTGGTGATGAAGTTGACGGCACCGAGGATGGTTCCGAAGCCGGAGAGCGCAAGGCCGAAGACCCACAGGTCACCACCAACGCCCGGGCTGAACGTTGTGTTCGACAACGGAGCGTAGGCAAACCAGCCGAAGGACGCTGCACCCTGCGGGGTGATGAAGCCTGAAACGGCGATCGTGGAGCCGAAGAGGAAGAACCAGAACGCCAGAGCGTTCAGACGCGGGAAGGCAACGTCCGGAGCGCCAATCTGTAGCGGCATGATGACGTTGGCGAAACCAGCGAACAGCGGAGTCGCGAACATCAGCAGCATCACGGTGCCGTGCATCGTGAACATCTGGTTGTACTGCTCTTTGGTCTGCAGGATCTGCATGCCGGGTTCGAACAGTTCTGCACGAATGAGCAGAGCCATGACGCCACCGAGGCAGAAGAACACGAAGGACGCAATGAGGTACATGTACCCGATGGTCTTGTGGTCCGTGGAGGTGATCCAGTTGACGACGATGCGTCCCTTGGATTTAGGAACTACGGGAGCCTCAAGGGTCCCGGCGGATTGAGTGTAAGTAGCCACGTCGCTCCCCTTACTTTTCGTTCAGGTTCGGATTGCGGTCATATTCCGCACCGAGCAGGCCCGTGTTGCCATCCTGGCGGAGCTGATCCATGTGTGCCTGGAATTCAGACTCGGAGACCACCTTGACGCGGAACAGCATTTCGGAGTGATATTCACCGCAGAGCTCGGCACACTTGCCATCGAAGGTGCCCTCCTTGGTGGGAGTGAACCTGATGTAGTTCGTCTTGCCCGGGATCATGTCGCGCTTCTGAAGGAAGGCGGGGACCCAGAAAGAGTGGATGACATCGCGGGAGTTCAGCTCCAGGTCCACGGACTTGCCAACCGGCAAGTACAGGGTGGGGAGCAGTTCCTTGTTGACTTCGTTACCGGTCAGGTGAGCCTGGACACCGGCTTCGTGGAGGTCCTCAGTGATGACCTCGCCCTTTTTGTAGTTGAAGTCCCAGGCCCACTGCTTGCCGCGGACGTCAACAACGACGTCGGCCGGCTGCGAGCGGTCATCGATCGCACGCTGGTCCTGGTCGGTGAAGTAGAAGAACACCAGAACCATGAACAGCGGGATGGTCAAGTAGAAGACCTCGAGCGGCAGGTTGTAGCTCAGCTGCTTGGGGAAACCCGTGGTGCCCTTGCGGCGACGATAGGCAATGATGCACCAGACCAGAAGGCCCCACGTGATGATACCGACTGCCAAGGCGGCGATCCATGAGTTGACCCAGAGGTCCATGATCCGGTCAGTGTGGTTGGTCGTGCCGCGCTCTGTAGGCAGCCAACCCTTCTCTACCTCTGGTGAACATCCGGTCAAAACCAACGCGCCGGCGAGTGCCAAGCCAGTGATCGAGGTGATCTTTATGCGTCGGCTGCCGGTTCGGTTCTGCGAACTCACAGACGGCCCTTCCTCTTGTTGCTGTCTCCCGGCAGGCCGAAGGCTCACCGGGCACACTAAAAAGTTTTACTACCCGATGTAGAGCTTACCGCTATCAAGCGGTTTTCGCGCACATGTCGGCGCCGTGGCTCCGAACGCGTTGAACTGCGTTCGAAGGGGCGCCGACGTGCGGCGATGGCTCACATCAGTGGAACGAATCGCCGCAGGCGCAAGACCCGCCGGCGTTCGGGTTGTCAATGGTGAAGCCCTGCTTCGAAATGGTGTCCTCGAAGTCGATGCTGGCACCGCTGAGGTAGGGGACGCTCATCTTGTCCACGACGACTTCGACGCCGTCGTAATCACGTACAGCGTCACCGTCGAGCATGCGCTCGTCAAAGTAAAGCTGGTAGATCAGGCCGGAGCATCCCCCAGGCTGGACTGCAACGCGCAGCCGAAGATCGGTGCGCCCTTCCTGTTCGAGGAGGCTGCGGACCTTGCCTGCGGCGACGTCGGTCAGGTTGACCTCGTGCGTGGGCAGTTCGTCGTTGGCGACGACCTGTGCTCCGGTGCTGTTTTCGTTGGTTGCAGTGCTCATTGGCCTACCTTCTTATGAAGCTCCTGGCGGCGGCGCCGGAACGCAGCCTGCCCTTACCCAATAACGTACGGGTTATAGCTAATGCTACGTCGAGCAGACGCTTAGCTATAACTCCTGACGTAACCACAGACAGCAATTCCTTGTTCCCGGCGCGCCGCGGCGCCTAGCCCGCCAATCCCTCGGCATTGAGCCTGGCCAGCATCAGCGCCTCAGCCAGCACTGCATGGCGGAAGTCTCCGATGTGCAACGACTCGTTGGCACTGTGGGCCCGGGAATCCGGGTCTTCGACGCCTGTCACCAGGATCTGCACTGCGGGATACATCTCCAGAAGATCCGCTATGAACGGAATGGAACCACCGATTCCCATTTCAACAGACTGGACACCCCACGACTCCCCCAACGCCCAGAGCGCCACCCGGGCCGCAGCAGATGAGGTGTCGGTGGAGAAGGCGTTGCCCCGCTCGCCCGATGTGAAGGTCACTCGGGCACCGAATGGCGCATTGGACTCAACGTGCTGCCTCAGGGCGTCCATGGCGGCCTCGGGATCCTGCCCCGGAGCCAACCGCAGGCTGAATTTTGCCCGGGCAGCTGGAATCAGGGTGTTGGACGCGACATCTACGGCGGGAACATCCATGCCAATGATGGACAGCGCAGGCTTGGTCCACAAGCGCGAACCGATGGTCCCGCTCCCGGCGAGCTTCACGCCGTCGAGAACTGAAGCATCGGCGCGGTATTCCGCTTCCGTGAGGTCAACAGTGACGTCATCCCGACCCACGAGTCCGGCGACAGCAACATTCCCTTCCTCGTCGTGAAGGGTCGCGATGAGCCGCGACAGGAGCGTTGGGGCGTCCAGTACCGGACCGCCGAACATTCCGGAGTGGACTGCGTGCTCCAGGACACGCACTTCAAAGGTTCCGTCGACCAGGCCGCGAAGGCTGGTGGTCAAGGCCGGAACGCCCACTTTCCAGTTGCTGGAGTCAGCCACCACGATGACGTCCGACCGCAGGAGCTCCTGGTGTTCTTCGAGGAAGGCCCGGAATGTTGGCGAGCCCGCTTCTTCCTCACCTTCAAAGAAGAAGGTCACGCCGAGGCCGAATTCGTCCCCCAAGACCTTTGTCGCGGCAGTGTAGGCCGCCAAGTGGGCCATGACGCCTGCTTTATCGTCGGCCGCACCGCGACCATAGAGCCTGCCGTCCCGTTCCTCCGCAACAAACGGTTCCGAGTTCCAGAGGCTCCGGTCCCCCGGCGGCTGAACGTCATGGTGGGCGTACAGCAGGATGGTTGGCTTGCCTGCTGCTGCGGGACGGCGTGCGACGACGGCAGGACCACCGGGCGTCCCGTCAGCTTTGTCGCAACGCAGGATACGGACGTCTTCCATGCCGGCTGCCTTAACCAAGGAAGCAACGGCTTCGGCGCTTCGGTCGAGTTCCGCCGGATCGAAGCTGGGCCAGGCAATGCCGGGAATTTCCACGAGGTCCTTCAGGGAAGCCATCGTGGCTTCGAACGAATCATCGACTGCCCTTGTCAATGCGTCGACCGGGGTATCGCCGGAGTGCCCTTGCTTGTTCTGCGGGATCTCCGCATGTGCTGAAGTCATGGGCATACTTTACCGCCGGGCATACCACCGCCCGGGCAGGCGCGGTCCGAGCAGGCGCGGCCCGGCGCGATATGGCTCCAGCACCGGACACGTAACCTGCGCCACCTCCTTGCGGGGTATTCTGTATGGGTGTTCGGACGCAAAAAGGAAGAGCCCAGCGCTCAATCAGTAGTAGACCAGGCCTACGCCACCGCCCCGGAGCCGGGCGCCGGAAAAGGCGCCCCTACGCCCAAGCGGAAGGACCAGGAAGCAGCCCGCAAACGCCCCTTGGTACCTAACGACCGCAAGGCCTCCAAGGCAGCGGAAAGGGTGGCCATCCAGGACCAGCGGCAGAAGATGCGGCAAGCCCTGGATACGGGTGATGAGAGGTTCCTCCCCGTCCGTGACAAGGGTCCCCAAAAGCGGTACACCCGCGACTACGTTGACGCACGGTTCAGCCTCGGTGAATACCTCATGTTCGGCGCGCTTCTCTTCGTCGTCATTTCACTGATCATCCCGCCAACGAGCGCCGGCATCAGTTACGTCCTCGTGGGCTTCTGGATCATGTTCCTTGCTGTCTTCGTGGACGTCTTCATCCTCTCGCGCAAGCTCCGGAAGAAGCTCACCGAAAAGTTCGGCGAAGTGGAACGCGGCTCCGTTTGGTACGGCTGCATGCGTGCCCTCCAGTTCCGCAAGCTCCGCCTCCCCAAGCCACAGGTGAAGCGCGGGCAATACCCGGCGTAACAGCCCACATCATTCATGAAGTACGAAGACCCCGGACCGTTGGTCCGGGGTCTTCGTTCTGACGTTCGAGGCTAGCGGGCTGCCCGCTGACGAATCTTCACGAGGCCTTTGTTGATGCGCGACGCCCAGAACGGACCTTCGTAGAGGAAGGCTGTGTATCCCTGGACCAAGGTGGCACCGGCATTCAAACGCTCCTGAACGTCCTGTGCCGTTTCTACACCTCCCACGGCGATGAGTACCAGCTGATCACCAACAGCGACCTTGAGCCTGCGCAACACTTCAAGTGAACGCTGCTTGAGCGGCGCCCCCGACAGGCCACCTGCGCCAAGGGATTCCACTTTGGCGGCATCTGAGGTCAGCCCGTCGCGGGAGATCGTGGTGTTGGTGGCGATGATTCCGTCCAATTTCAGGTCCAGCGCAAGCCTTGCGACGTCGTCGATGTCTTCGTCGGAGAGGTCCGGGGCGATTTTAACCAACAGCGGAACATGGCGCCCTGCAGCCTCGTCGGCCGCATCCCCCACGGCCCGCAGCAGCGGACGCAAGGTCTCCACATTCTGCAGCAACCTGAGGCCGGGCGTGTTCGGGGAACTGACGTTGACCACCAGGTAGTCGGCTGCGGGAGCAAGGCTTCGCGCACTTACCAGGTAATCCTCAGTGGCGTCCTCGAGCTCCACCAACTTGGTCTTGCCAATGTTCACACCGATGATCGGGCGAACAACCGGGCGCCCTTTCTGCAAAGCAGCCCGCGCCGACTTGAGTCGGGGCGCAACGGCCGCGGCGCCGTCGTTGTTGAATCCCATCCGGTTGATAACCGCGCGGTCCTCAATCAGTCGGAACAAGCGGGGCTTCTCGTTGCCCGGCTGTGCCTGTCCGGTAATGGTGCCTACTTCGACATGACCGAAACCCAGTTCGGCCAGGGCTTCGATACCGTGCCCCTCCTTGTCGAAGCCTGCCGCCAGCCCAAAAGGTGACGGAAAAGTGAGCCCCAAGGCCTCCGTGCGCAATGACGCGTCCGGGGCCGTCATCCTCGCGAGAACCCGGCCTGCCCCCGAACGATGGGCTGCCCGGATGCCTTGGAAGCCGATCTTGTGGGCTTTCTCGGCATCCATCCAGGAAAAAGCCAACTTGAAGAATGTGGGGTAAACACGCATGCTCCTAGTTTTCCGGTTTACGGACAACTCACCAAACCCGTGACCATGCCTGCCGCTACCATGTACCCATGCCGCTCCAAAAAAGTGATGCAGATCATGGCCTGAGCACTATTTCCGCCGAAGTCGTGGTGATCGGGGCTGGGCTTTCAGGGCTGGTCGCTGCCGCGACCGCCTACGCCGCAGGCAAGAACGTGGCCATCCTGGACCAAGAACCCAAGGCCTCAACCGGAGGCCAGGCGCACTGGTCGTTCGGAGGCCTCTTCATGGTCGATACACCGGAGCAGAGACGCTTGGGGGTCAAGGACAGCGCCGAACTGGCGATGTCGGACTGGTTGGCTTCTGCGGCCTTCGACCGGCCTGCGGACAGGATGGCTCGCGCATGGGCAGAGGCGTATGTCGACTTCGCGTCGGGCGAGAAAAGGGCGTGGCTGAATAACCTCAACGTGGGGATCTTTCCGCTGGTTCAGTGGGCGGAACGAGGAGGCTACGGTCCGCAGGGCCACGGAAACACGGTGCCCCGTTTCCACGTCACGTGGGGAACAGGGCCGGCCCTCGTGGAACCGTTTCTGGCCAAAGTCATGGAAGGCGTCAAAGCCGGTAAAGTCTCCCTGCACTTCCGCCACAGAGCGTCATCCCTGACCACGACGTCGGGAAGGGTCACCGGCGTCTACGGCGAGGTCCTGGAACCGTCGACGGCGGTGCGGGGCCAGGCATCCTCACGGGTCGCCGTCGGGCATTTCGAAGCGACCGCAGGCGCCGTCGTGGTGACCACAGGTGGAATCGGCGGCAACCACCATATGGTCCGCCGCCAATGGCCGGGAGGTACCGCTCCGGCGGAAATGCTTTGCGGCGTCCCTGCCTCCGTGGACGGTGAGTTCCTTCCGGTGGTGGAGTCGGCAGGCGGCGCATTGGTCAACGGAGACCGGATGTGGCACTACCCCGAAGGAATCCACAACCATGATCCCGTGTGGCCCCTGCATGGTATCCGTATCCTGCCGGGGCCTTCCTCCTTGTGGCTGGATGCCGAGGGACGACAGTTGCCCGCTCCCCTCTTCCCCGGCTTCGATTCCCTTGGAGCCCTCCGCCACATCGTTGCTTCCGGCCACGGTTACTCATGGTTTGTGCTCAACCGCACCATTGCGCTCAAGGAACTTGCATTATCCGGATCCGAACAGAATCCGGACCTCACCGGCAAAGATGTCCGTCTGCTTGCCTCCCGCTTGCGGCCGGGAACCGACACGCCTCTTCAGCGCTTCATGGACAAGGGCATCGACTTCATCCAGGCGTCTTCACCCACGGAGCTTGCCTCCAGGATGAACCAACTGGTGGACTCGAGGTCAATTGACGCCGCCGCCCTGCAGTCCCTGATTGAGGACCGTGATCGCCAGGTGGCCAGCGGCTTGGGCAAGGACCCGCAACTTGCAGCCATCAGGGCGGCAAGGCGCTTTGCCACGGACAAGTTGATGAGGGTGGCTCCTCCCCACCGGTTGGCAGACCCGGCGCATGGACCCCTGATGGCCATCCGGCTCTCGGTCTTGACCCGGAAAAGCCTGGGCGGCATCCAAACGGATCTGCGGTCCAGAGTTCTTGATGGGGAGGGCAACGCGATACCTGGGCTCTACGCGGCAGGAGAAGCAGCCGGTTTCGGTGGAGGCGGAGTCCATGGATACCGGGCATTGGAAGGCACTTTTCTCGGTGGATGCCTTTTCACGGGGAGGGCAGCGGGCAGGGACGCCGCCGCAAGTGTCTAAGCTAAAGCCATGGAGTGGACAGTTGACATCCTGGGCCCGGACTTCCAGTCCTGCGGCCTTGATGCCACGGGCCCTGATGGCGTTGTCCGCCACGCCACCCTCATCCGTCACAGGGCAGCGCCAGAGGAACCCACAGCCGTGGATGCACCTACCGGGCCGAAGCGGTACGGAGCCGTTCTGTTCCTGCACGGATGGAGCGACTACTTCTTCAACACCGAACTTGCCCGGTTCTGGGCAGGACAGGGTTACGACTTCTATGCACTGGACATGCACAATCACGGCCGAAGCCTGCAATCGGACAACCCCGGCGGATACGTGGCGGATCTGGCGGACTATGACGCCGAAATCAACCAAGCCGTCGAAGCAATCCGCGACGACCGCAGTTCCGCGCCTCCGGGATGTTTAGCCCTCATGGGCCATTCCACCGGAGGGTTGGTAGCTGCACTATGGGCCAGCAGGCACCCAGGAAAGATTCAATACTTGATCCTGGACAGTCCATGGCTGGAAATGCACGGCAGTTCGCTGGTGAGGCGCGCCGCGCATGCCATGGTCACACCCCTGGCAAAGCTCCGCCCCGAAACTGTCCTCAGGTTGCCCGAACGGGGCTTCTACTTCCGCACCATCAGCAGCACCGCCGAAGGCGAATGGGCACTGGATGAGAAGTATCGGCCCCCGCTCGCATTCCCGGTCCGGGCTGGTTGGCTGAACGCCGTGTTCGCCGGCCATTCGCAGGTGGCCCGCGGCTTGGAACTGGACATTCCCGTCCTTGTCCTGACGTCTTCGGCCAGCGCCAATGGCATGGTCTGGCAGGAGTCCATGCGGAGTTCCGATGCCGTGCTGGATGTCAGCGTCATTGCGCTGCGTGCCATGGCGTTGGGGCGAACTGTTACTTTGGAGCGCATTGACGGCGGTCTGCACGACGTCTTCCTCTCGGCGCCGGCCGTGCGGAAGGACGCTTACGCACGGCTTGCCCGATGGATCAGGGGCTTCATGCACAGCAGCTTGCCGGGCGACCGGCAGGAAGGGGACACATGACCACCACCGACCAATCCGTGTCATTGTGGCAACCCGATGTTCTGGGACATGGATACGAATGCCTGGACCTGCCCCTCACCGCCGATGAAGAGGGGCCCGTGAAGGCCACGCTCGTCCGACACGCGCCGCCCGTGTCCGAGGCAGCTCCGCACGGCATCCTGGACTTCCTGGGGTCCTTTACCAAACGCAAACGCCGTTCTGCCCCCGCGGATCCAGGCGGAGCCCCAAGGGTGGTTCTGTACCTGCACGGATGGGCAGACTACTTCCTGCAAACCGAACTGGCCGAGTACCTCACGGCATCGGGCTTCCACTTCTACGCACTCGACCTGCGGAAGTTCGGTCGCAGCCTGCTGCCGGGACAGACTCCCGGATACACTTCCGATCTCGGTGTCTACGACGAGGATCTTGCGGCCGCTCTGACGGAGATCGAACGGGACGTAGCATCGCGGACCTCGAATGCGACACCTCCTACGATTCATCTTCTCGCTCATTCTTTGGGAGGTTTGATCGCGGCCCTCTGGGCCGATCGCAACCCCGGCAGGGTGGGGACCCTGATCCTGAATTCGCCGTGGCTGGAGCTTCAGGGAAGCAGCCTCGTACGCAGCATAGCCATGCACCTGGTGGAACCTTTTGCCCGGACTGACCCCAAGCGCCCCTTCAGGTTTCCCGAGATGCCTGCTTACTGGGAGAGTGTCAGCAACGAGGCCCACGGCGAATGGATCCTGGATCCGGTGTGGCGTCCCCGGACCTCTTTCCCGATCCGGGCGGGATGGACCAAGGCCGTGCTCGCCGGGCACGCGACCGTGGAGCGCAAGCTGAACATCGATGCCCCGGTCCTGGTGCTCTTGTCAGGACGGACCAGAATCCAGGCGGAATGGACTGCGGAACTGATGCGGGCCGATGCCGTCATTGATGTTGAGCAAACGTCGCGACGGGCCCTCGGACTTGCCAGACGCACGGCGGTGTTCCGGTACCCCGGCGCCCTGCATGATGTCTTTCTCTCCCGGCGCACCGTACGCCAACAGGCCTACCGCGACGTCGCCGTATGGCTCGCCGCCTATCCGTACTGAACTAGCAGGCGTGTGCTATTTCGCGGCAGGGGCGGCGTCCACGGCGCCACCATAGCGTCGGTCGCGTTTGGCATAAATTTCGACGGCGTCCCACAAAGTCCGGCGGTCAACATCCGGCCACAGCGTGTCCATGAAGACGAACTCTGCGTAAGCAGACTGCCACAGCAGGAAATTGGATAGCCGCTGCTCTCCCGAACTCCGCAGGAAAAGATCAACATCCGGGAGGTCTGGCTCGTCCAGGTACTTCTGGATAGTCTTCTCGGACACGGCGCCCGGCTTGAGGCGTCCCGCCGCCACATCGTGCGCTATTGCGGACACGGCATCGGCAATCTCAGCCCGGCCGCCGTAGTTAACACACATGGTCAACGTGCACGTATCGTTGGCCCGGGTGTAGTCCTCGGCTTCTTCCAGCTCTTTGATCACTGAACCCCAAAGCCGTGGCCGGCGACCGGCCCAGCGGATCCGGACGCCCCATTCGTCGAGCTGGTTGCGCTGCCGACGTAGTACATCCTTGTTAAATCCCATCAGGAAGCGCACTTCCTCAGGGGACCGCCGCCAGTTCTCTGTGGAGAAGGCGTACACGCTGACATACTTGATGCCGAGTTCGATCGCTCCGGCCATCACGTCCAACAGCGCAGGCTCCCCCGCCTTGTGCCCCTCAATACGCGGCAAGCCCCGCTGGTTTGCCCAGCGCCCGTTGCCGTCCATGACGATTGCCACGTGCTGCGGGATGAGTTCGCTTGGAATGCTTGGCGGGACTGCGCCCGAGGGGTGCCCGTAGGGGGCAACCACTGGTGCAGTCCTTGCCGTTATTGACTTGCTTTTCTTTCCCAGTGCCACTGTCAGCTTCGCTCCACGTGTTTAAGTGATTTCAGTGCCCGCTCCAAATGCCATTGCAGATAGCTCGCCACGAGCCCGGCCGCTTCCCGCCGATGCCGGGAATCCGACGCGTCCGCAATGCTCCAGTTCCCCGTCAGCAGGGCACCAAGCAGCACCACGGTCTCCGGTGCCGGAGCCGGGGAACCGGGAGGCCTGCAGTCGCTGCAGACCATCCCTCCCACGGGAGCGGCGAAGGCCGTGTGCGGGCCAGGGCGTCCGCAACGGGCGCAGTCCGTAAAACTCGGCGCCCAGCCACCTGTTGCCAAGGCCCGCAACAGATACGAGTCGAGGATGAGTTCGGGCGGATGGTCCGAGCGACTCAGGGCCGCCAAGGCACCCACCAGGAGAGAGTACTGGGCGGTGCCCGATTCGGTGTCGGCATCAGTCAGTTTCTCGGCAGTTTCCGTCATGGCTGCTGCCACCGTGAACCGGCCATAATCCGCGGCGATGCTGCTCCCGTAGGCACCTTTCGCAACGGCCTGCGTGACGATGTCGAGGGTCCGGCCGGAGACAAGTTGGAGGTCTGCCACCATAAACGGTTCCAACCGCGCCCCAAACCGGCTGCTGGTCCTGCGAACGCCTTTGGCAACAGCACGGACCTGCCCATGGTGTTTGGTCAAAAGAGTGATGATGCGATCCGCCTCGCCCAGCTTATGGGTACGGAGCACCACGGCATCGTCCCTATAGGACCGTGCTGCAAACGACGGATTGGCCACAACTAATCTTCGCACTATGCCCGGCCCCGGCGGTGCCGCCGGGACCGTGTGGTGACGGATTTCCCGTCACCACACAGCGGGCATTTAGGCTTGGGCGTCCCTGACGGCCCGGTTTACTGCCGAAATGAGGGCTTTGAGGGAGGACGTGGTGGTGCTGGGATCAATTCCCACACCCCAGAGAACGCGTTCACCGACCGCGCACTCGACATAGGCCGCGGCGCTGGCGCTTCCGCCTTCGGACAAAGCATGTTCGCTGTAGTCCAGTACACGGACATCGACGCCGTCGTGGTGCAGGATATCCAGCAGGGCAGCGATAGGACCATTCCCGTGGCCCGTGCGTCGCACATCCACACCGTCGATCCGCAGGTTTGCGTTCATGGTCATGTGGCCTGACTCGTCGGTTTCCGTGCTCACGCTGCCCAGCGTGTAGCGGCCCCACCGGGCCTGCTCTTCCTCTGACGGCAGGTACTCATCCTGGAAGATCTTCCACAGTTGGGCACCGCTGACTTCGCCTCCCACAGCATCAGTGCGACGCTGAATGACCCCGGAGAATTCAATCTGTGCCCGGCGCGGCAGGTCCAGGTTGTGTTCGTTCTTCAGCAAGTAGGCGACGCCTCCCTTGCCGGACTGCGAGTTGACGCGGATCACGGCTTCATAGCTGCGGCCGAGGTCCTTGGGGTCGACGGGCAGGTACGGAACCTGCCACGTGTAGTCGTCCACTGACTTGCCCGCAGCGGCAGCGTCCTTCTCCAGTGCCTCAAAGCCCTTTTTGATGGCGTCCTGGTGTGAACCGGAAAATGCCGTAAAGACGAGGTCGCCACCATAGGGTGAACGCTCCGGGACCGGCAGCTGGTTGCAGTACTCAACTGTTCGGCGGACCTCATCGATATCGGAGAAGTCGATCATGGGGTCGACACCTTGAACGAACATGTTCAAGCCCAGCGTGACGAGGTCTACGTTGCCTGTACGCTCCCCATTGCCGAACAAGCAGCCTTCGATGCGATCGGCACCCGCCAGGTAACCGAGCTCGGCAGCAGCCACACCTGTACCGCGGTCGTTGTGCGGGTGCAGGGAAATGATGATGCCCTCGCGGGGGTGCAGGTTACGGTGCATCCACTCGATTGAATCCGCATAAACGTTGGGGGTTGCCATTTCAACGGTGGCCGGCAAGTTGATGATGACCTGATTGTCGGCGGAAGCCTCGAAAACATCAGCAATGGCGTTACAGACCCGTGCGGCGTACTCCAGCTCGGTTCCCGTGAAGGACTCGGGCGAGTACTCGTAGGTAATGTGTGTATCTTCCAGCGTTTCTTCGTACTTCTTGCACAAACGCGCACCCTGCAATGCGATATCCAAAATTCCGTCTTCGTCCTGGTTGAAAACCACGCGCCGCTGCAGAACCGAAGTGGAGTTGTACAAATGGACGATGGCCTGCTTGGCGCCGACCAGGGACTCATAGGTCCTCTCGATCAGGTGCTCACGGGCCTGCGTCAGAACCTGGATACTGACATCGTCCGGAATGTGGCCACCTTCAATGAGCTGGCGGACGAAGTCAAAGTCAGTCTGCGATGCCGAGGGGAAACCCACCTCGATCTCCTTGTAGCCCATCTTGACCAGCAGCTGGAACATCTTCAGCTTGCGGGCAGGACTCATGGGGTCGATCAAGGCTTGGTTGCCATCCCGCAAGTCAACGGCGCACCAACGTGGGGCTTTGGTGATGACTTTGTCCGGCCATGTGCGGTCGGGGACCTCGACGGTGATCTGGTCCTGGAACGGCAGGTAGCGGTGAATCGGCATACCGGAGGGCTTTTGTGCATTGCGCATGATGTGGCCTTTTCTCTAAGAACTAAGTGAAAGCTTAGCCGGACACAACGGAACTCCGCGGCGAGGATGGCCCAGCGTCAGATAGCTTTCAGGCCTCGCCGCGGCAGCTAAGAAGAAGCATTGCCGCACGCACAAATTCACAGTAACACGATGCGTATGATGACAGTGCAACACCTCATGCAACGTCCACTATGCAGACGCCGCGACGGTGGAAACGCCGGCTGCAGTGTCCACACAAGGAGCCACAGTGCCACAGTCGGGGATAACTCTTTCCAACATCGATCACAGCGTCCGGCCCCAGGACGACCTCTACCAGCACGTCAATGGCGCGTGGCTCAATAGCACTACGATCCCGGACGACCGACCACTGGAAGGTACATTCACCGCTTTGCGGGATGGCGCTGAGTTAGCAGTCAAAGCGATTATCGAAGAAGCTGCCGGCAAGGGAGGGGCCGCGACCGGCGTCGAGCAAAAAGTCGGCGGCCTCTACGCCAGCTTCATGGACGAGGCAGCAGCCGAACAAAAGGGCCTCGACCCCGTGCGCGGACGGCTGGAGGAAGTCAACGCCGTTGGATCGTCAGAAGAGTTGGCCGTCTTGATTGGCCGGTTGTTCCGTTCGGACGTCTCCGGGCTCTTTTCCATCTATCCTGCTCCCGATGCCGGCAACCCGGAACGCATCCTCCTGTATATCGGGCAGGGAGGCCTGGGATTGCCGGACGAGTCCTACTACAGGGAAGAAAAGTTCGCCGGGATTGTCACCGCATATGGCGAATACATTGCCAGGATGTTCATGCTGGCCGGCATCCCGGACGCAGCGGAGGCCTCGCAGCGGATCGTCGCGCTCGAAACAGCCCTTGCATCGCACCACTGGGACAACGTCACTCTCCGAAATCCCCAGAAGACGTACAACCTCAAGACCGCCGAGGAAGCAGTATCGCTGTTCCCCTTGCTGGACACCTGGTTCGAGGCCGCGCGAGTGGAATCGGCCAAGCGACAGGAAATCGTGGTCAGCACCCCGGACTTCTTTGCCGGTGCCGCCGGCCTGCTGGAATCCGAGCCCCTGGACACCTGGAAGGAGTGGCTGACCCTGCGGGTTCTCAGCTCCGCTGCCCCTTACCTGTCGTCGGAGTTCGTGGACACCAACTTCGATTTCTACGGCACCACCCTCAGCGGAACGCCCCGAAACAAGGAACGATGGAAGCGTGGTGTGGCTGTCGTCGAGGCAGCTCTGGGCGAAGCCGTTGGGCAGATCTATGTGGAACGGCACTTCCCGGCCGGCCACAAGGCCAGGATGGAAACCCTCGTCACCAACTTGATCGAGGCGTACCGGGACAGTATCTCCTCCCTGAAGTGGATGGGCGAGGAGACCAAGGCCGAAGCGCTGAGGAAGCTGGAAGCATTCCGTCCCAAGATCGGATTCCCGGAAAAGTGGATCGACTACTCCGCAGTGGACATCGATCCGAAGGATCTTCTGGGCAACGTGGAGCGCGCCCACGACGCCGACGTCGACCGGCATCTGGACGAAATCGGCAAACCGGTTGATCTCGACAAGTGGCTCATGACACCGCAAACGGTGAACGCCTACTACCATCCAATGCTTAATGAGATCGTGTTTCCAGCAGCCATATTGCAACCTCCCTTTTTCAACGCCGAAGCCGACGACGCAGTGAACTACGGTGGAATCGGCGCCGTGATCGGCCACGAAATTGGCCACGGATTCGACGATCAGGGATCGCAGTTCGACGGCAGCGGCGCCCTGCGGAACTGGTGGACGGAAGAAGACCGAACCGCCTTCGAAGCATTAACGGCCAAGTTGGTGGCGCAGTACGACGCGCTCTCTCCCTACGCGGCACCTGACCACAAGGTCAACGGAAAACTAACCCTGGGTGAGAACATTGGCGACCTCGGCGGCCTGACGATTGCCTACAAGGCCTATCTCCTGAGTCTGAACGGGGCCGAGCCTGAGGTCATCGACGGCTTCACGGGACAGCAACGCTTCTTCATGTCATGGGCGGCTGGTTGGCGGCAAGTCATCCGCACGGAAGAAGCAATCCGACGTCTTGCCACGGACCCCCACTCCCCCAACGAATTCCGTACCAACGCCATTGCCCGCAACCTCGACGCGTTCCACGAGGCATTCGATGTCACTGAGACCGATGGCATGTGGATGGAATCCGAGGATCGCGTCAGCATCTGGTAGGACTGGCAAGACAAAGAGGCCGGGCCACATGGCCCGGCCTCTTCTTTACACGTGAAAGACTCGATCGGCTACTGATCGATGTACAGCGGATTTACCTGTTGGCACACGGCGTCGCTGGCTGTCTGGTTGACGACGTCCGACGGTACGGATGCTGCCCCGTAGGCAGTTCCCGTCCCGAAGTCCGTGCCAACGTAGAGCTGCACGCCCGCGACCCCCGGCGCCTCTTGGACTTGGGCGGCCGGGATTCCGTAGAGGGTGGCAACGTCAGCGGCCACATCCGCGAAGCCCGTTCCGTAATAGACCACGGTCTGGTCCACGGGATTGGCCAGGTAGGACACAGCCTGGGTGAAGCCGTTGCCCGTCAGCACAGCCATGATCTCCTGCGCCCGAGTGGCAACACCGCTGCCATTGGCAACTGCAACGGGTTGGATGGCCTTGTTGTAGGCCGGCGCGACAGGAGTGGTTGCCGTAGGCTGTGGCGCAGGACTTTCTGTGGCAGCCGGCGAGGACGTCGCGCCAGGATTAGTCAGGTCAAGGTCTGCACGCAGCGCTGCGAAAAGTTGGGACGCCTGGGGCTCTATGAGCTCCAACCTGTTCGGATCGACAGCCGCCGCCTGCGTGGGAACAGCCACGAAAGCAACCTTCGAAACGTCGATGTCCTTCAGACGCCCACCAATGGTCAACAACGACGGGACGGATGCCAGGCCCTCATCAACCGTGAGGTTCTGTGTGACGACATCTGCGATCTGCAGGAGCCTCTGCGGGTTACCCAACGTGCCCTCGTCCTTGAGCTTTCTTGTCAGGGACGAAAGGAATGCCTGTTGACCCTTGATGCGGCCAAGGTCGCCACCATCGCCGAAAGCGTGCCTCGTTCGCAGGAACGCAAGGGCCTGCTCACCTTCCACCATGGAGTCGCCCTTGGGCAGACGGAGTCGGGAATCGGGGTCAAAGACGGGATCGCTGACGCATACATTGACGCCACCTATCGCTTTGGAGAGCTCCTTGACCGCATTGAAGTCCGCCATCATGAAGTGGTCAATCTCCAGGCCCGTCAGCTTATTGACCGTGTCGACAGCACATCCTATGCCTGCTTCCGCCATGGCCTCGTTGATCATCACGCCGCTCCGGGCAGGGAACGTCTGATTGTTGGTGCGGTCGGTGCACTGTGGCACGTCGACCAACAGGTCGCGCGGGAAGCTCATCACGCTGACGCGCTTGTTGTCAGCGGAGATATCCAGCAGCATCATGACATCCGAGTGACCGTAGCCAGTGGAGTCTTCGGTGCTGCCGTAGTCGGCATTTTTTCCGTCGCGCGTATCAGAGCCAAGGATGAGGATCTGGAGGCGATCAGATTTGTCATTGGCCAAAGCCTCACCGGAATCCCGGGTTTCGCCGGCACTCAGTGGAGCCTTGGTGATGTTGTTCTGCAGCCGAATGAACCAAAAGGCCGCAAAGGCCACACCGGCAACCAAGGTTAGCGACAGCACGCCGGTAACAATCTTCAGCCATAGCGGAAGCCCCTTGGGCGCCTTCATGTGGCGAGGAGTGCCGTCGGCAGCCTCCCCATGGCGTGCCGCAACGGAGCCTGCGGTGCCGGTGCCCTCCGGGCGGGCGTCACGACGTCGCACTATTCGGTTTACCTTTCCTCAAACAGCTGGATCCCCGCAATCATAGTTCCCGATTCTGAGAAGTTCCTTATCGAGCCGAAGCCACGCCGGATCCAGTGACTCCGGCTAGAACCCCAGCTTGACCAATTGCTTGGGATCCCGCTGCCAGTCCTTGGCCACCTTGACGTGCAGGTCAAGGTAAATCCGGGTGCCGAGCAGTGTTTCAATGCCCTTGCGTGCATTGGTGCCAACTTCACGTAACCGGCTTCCGCCCTTACCGATAATGATCGCCTTCTGCGAAGGACGCTCAACATACAGATTGACGCGAACGTCCAAGAGTGGGTTGTCCTCGGTGCGCCCTTCACGGGGGACGATTTCTTCCACCACCACTGCCAATGAGTGGGGAAGTTCATCGCGGACGCCTTCAAGGGCAGCTTCGCGGATGAGCTCGGCAATCATGACGGCCTCGGGCTCGTCAGTAAGCTCCCCGTCCGGGTAAAGCGGCGGAGATGACGGCATGTGGCTGATCAGAACATCCGCAACTGTGGACACCTGGAATCCATCGGCAGCAGAGACTGGAACGATGTCCGCCCAGCCCTGTTCACCGAGGACTTCGCGACCCAGCGCGGCGACGGCAAGCAGCTGCTCCGTCAGCGCCTGGCGGTCCACGAGGTCGGTTTTGGTCACCAGCGCGACGATCGGCTTGCGCCCTACTGCGGCCAGTTGGGCAGCAATATACTTGTCCCCAGGGCCGATTTTCTCGTTGGCCGGCAGGCAGAAGCCGATGGCATCGACTTCAGCCAATGTGTCGGCAACGAGTTCGTTGAGACGCTTTCCAAGCAAAGTTCGCGGCCTGTGCAGGCCAGGTGTGTCCACCAGGATCAACTGCGCATCATCCCGGTGCACAATACCGCGGATCGTGTGACGCGTGGTTTGCGGTTTGGCCGAAGTGATGGCCACTTTTTGGCCCACCAGGGCGTTGGTCAGTGTCGACTTGCCGGCATTCGGACGGCCGACCAACACGGAGAACCCTGCGTGGAAGCCGCCGAAGTCGTCATCGGCATTGAAATTCTTATTTTGCTTGCTCACGTGGAACTCCCTGTTGCGTTGAGTCGGCGTCTTCGAGTAGGTCCTCAAAGTCAGTGTCTTCCTTTGGCATGGCTGCCGCAATGATGTGGCTGACCCGGTTTCGACGACCCTCCAGCCTATCCGCCCTCAGCGATACTCCGTTCACTTCAACCGAGCTGCCCACAATCGGAACCTGACCCAGCGCCTTCGCGAGGAGGCCACCGACGGTGTCCACCTCGTCGTCGTCGAGGTCTACATCAAACAACTCGCCGAGGTCGTCAATGCTCATGCGCGCGCTGACGCGATAGGTACCATCGCCCAGGTCGACGGCCTCTTCAGCTGCGGCATCGTACTCATCCACGATCTCCCCCACAATTTCCTCGATGAGGTCCTCAAGGGTTACCAGCCCGGCCGTTCCTCCGTACTCGTCGATGACGATGGCCACGTGCGTTGACTCCTGCTGAAGTTCCCTCAGGAGGTCGCTCACGGGTTTGGATTCGGGGACATATCGGACGTCCCGGGCAAGCGAGTCAACGTCATGGGCCTGTAGTCCGGTCTCGCTGCGATGCATTGCTGCAGCCACATCCTTGAGGTAGAGAATGCCGCGGATCTGATCCGTGTTCTCGCCGATCACCGGGATTCGGGAGTAGCCGGACCGCAGGAAAAGACCCATTGCCGTTTCAAGATCCGAGCCTGTAGCGATGCTGACAATGTCTGTCCTGGGGACCATAACGGAACGGACCAAAGTGTCACCGAAGTCGAAGACCGAATGAATGAGTTCAGCCTCGTTGTCTTCGATCATGTCCGACTCCGCGGCGCGATCCACGAACTCCCGGAACTCTTCTTCGCTGACGAAAGCATCATCCCCGCCTGGGGCGCCGGGTGCGACCGCCTGTCCCAAGGCCACCAGCCAGCCCGGAATGGGTCCCAGGACCCAGCAGAGGAACCTGATGAGGGGCGCCGTGAAGCGAACCACAGGCCCCGAATGCGCCCTGCCCAATTGCCTCGGCGAAACACCAACCAGCACAAAACCGATTACTGCCATGATGCCGGTGGCCGCGAGCCCCGCAAGCCATACGTTGTCCAGCAAACTATGCAGGACCACAGCGACGGCAACTGCTGCCGCCATTTCAAACCACACGCGCCAGAAACGCAGGGCACGCATATGTGCAATGGGGTCCTTGAGAATGCCTCCCAAGGCCTTGCCCTTGCTCCGGACTATGGACTGTTCGGCCTCATGCCGGGGCAGGAAGTTGAACGCAGCCTCGGCGGCGGTCAGTAGTGCAACGAAACTGAGGAAAACCAGCGCCATGCCGACCAGGATGATCGAGGTCACTGCATGGTCTCCATGGGGGCATCCTTGCCCAGGAATTCAGACAGCAGTTCCCGCTGCAAGCCGAACATCTCTTCTTTTTCCTCCGGCTCTGCATGGTCAAAACCAAGCAGGTGAAGGATGCCATGAGTCGTCAGGAGCAGCATTTCATCCTGCGTGGCGTGCCCGGCATTGCGGGCCTGTACCTCCGCCACCTGGGGGCAGATGGCAATGTCGCCCAGCATTCCTTGAGGCGTGGGCTTGTCCGGAGTGCCCGGAGTCAGCTCGTCCATGGGTACGGACAGAACGTCTGTTGCCCCGGGCTCGTCCATCAGTTCAATGTGCAGTTTTTCCATGGCCGGTTCATCCACAAGGAGAATGGACAGCTCGGCTTGGGGGTGAATATACAAACGCTCAAAGATGAAGCGCGACAACGTCACCAGCTGCGCTTCATCCACCGCTACACCGGACTCGTTGTTAACTTCAATGCTCATTTACGTTCTCCACGTTTGTGATTTGTGCCTGCGGCGTCAGTGCGGTGCGCGTCATCCCAGGTGCTGTACGCGGAGACGATATCGGCCACCAAGCGATGGCGGACGACGTCAGCGGCATCGAGGATGGAGAAATTGACGTCATCAATTCCCGAGAGGATTTCGCGGACAATCCGCAATCCGGACGTGGCGCCAAAGGGCAGGTCGATCTGGGTGACATCGCCGGTGACCACCATTTTTGAACCGAAACCGAGCCGGGTGAGGAACATCTTCATCTGTTCCGGCGTGGTGTTTTGAGCTTCGTCGAGGATGATGAAGGCGTCGTTCAGCGTGCGTCCGCGCATGTAGGCCAATGGTGCGACCTCAATGGTCCCTGCGGCCATCAGCCTCGGGATCGATTCCGGATCCATCATGTCGTGCAAGGCATCGTAGAGCGGCCGAAGATAGGGATCGATCTTGTCGCTCAACGTTCCGGGGAGGAAGCCCAGCCGTTCACCCGCTTCCACGGCCGGACGCGTCAGAATGATCCGGCTGACCTCCTTCAGCTGGAGTGCCTGCACGGCCTTGGCCATGGCAAGGTAAGTCTTTCCCGTACCTGCAGGGCCGATTCCAAAGATCACCGTGTTGTCATCAATGGCATCCACATAGTTCTTCTGGTTCAGCGTCTTGGGCCGGATGGTTCTGCCCCTGCTGGACAGAATGTTGTGTGTCAGGACATCTGCGGGGCTCTGCACCGACTGGCTCTTCAACAGCGAGACGAGCTGCTGAAGGACGTCAGGTGTAACCACGGTTCCCTTGGCCACGAGCCCGCGCACTTCCTCCAGGAGACGCATGATGCGTGAGATGACGGCTGAAGGGCCTGTCATGGAGAGCTCATTGCCCCGGACATGGAAATTGACGTCCTGGAACTGTTCCTCAATGAACCGCAGGGCTTCGTCATGGCTGCCCAGCGAGTGAACCATCTGCTCGGAGTTATCGAACGTGACAACTTCCGTGCGCGTGCCCGGTAACGAATGCGGGAACTCAGTGGGTGGCTGGTTGCCGTTTCCGGTCCTGAGCCGCCCGTTCAAAGATTCACTCATAGTGCTGGCCTAAGGGCCTGATCTCCTCCGGTTGGTCGTATTTACCCCATCGATTCGACATTCGGGCCGCCTACGAGCGCCAGCCTTGATGCCGGAATGTCTTCAATCCTACGCCAGCGCGGCCCGCCATGAACCCCCAATCGCGTGCCCCCTCAAGGCCTTCGGCGGAATGCCGACATATTGTCTCAACTCTGCATCAAGCGGGTATCAATCATGTTTCAGTTGGCTGCAGTCCGCACTATCCCGGCCGACCGCCGTCGACGATGTGCCAAGCTGGCATAGCGGGTGGAATCAGCACCCCGCAGCCCGGCCCCTGCGGCAGCGGCTGCCGACCATCCAAGGCAGGACAGGAAAACCCCATCACGGAGCCAGCAAGCAACGGAAACGGCGCACGCAAGCGGACCAAGTCCGCCATTGCCGCGCCGGCGATGCTTGCCGTCCTGCTGCTGACAGGCTGCATCGCCAATGGCAACGGCAGCCAAGCGACCCCCAGCTCGCCATCGCTGACGGTCCAGGAGGCGCCGGCGAGCAATGCGCCGTTGGAGACGACACAGGCGTCCACCAAGATTCCGGTTTATTGGATCGGACGCAGCAAGGAAGAGGTCTACCTCTACCGCGAGTTCAGGGACATTTCCGGCGACGGAAACCCGGTGACCACGGCATTGCGGATCATGATGGCTCAAAAGCCCTTGGACCATGACTTCTTTACCCCCTGGCAGGAACCGAGCAGCCTCGCGAGTTCCATCTCGGGAAAGAACGTCATCACGGTCGATATTTCCCGCGACGCCTTCAACTCGAACCTCGACGCCGGCATGGCCCAACGTGCGGTCCAACAGCTCGTGTACACGGCCACCGCGGCCGCCTCATCCTCGGGACTCATCAACTCCGGCCAGCAGATCCAGGTGGTCATCCTGGTTGACGGGCATAAGGACTACATGGCGTTCGGACAGGTGCAGCTGGGTGAGCCCCTGGCGCGCGATGCGTCGCTGGTGGCTCCACTCTGGATCATAGATCCCCAGGAAGACACCTCCATGCCCACGGGCTTGGTCAAGTTCAACGGCCGCAGCACCGACAGTTCACGGCCAATCGATTGGCAAATCCTCCAGGACAACGGCAAGGGTGAGAAGACCAGCCTTCTCACGGGCCAGACCAAGGCAACGGGCGAACCCGGACAGTATGGCCTCTTTGCCTTCGGCGCCACTTTGAAGGCCGGCAAGTACGAACTTCGGGTCTCGCAGGTTGATGATGCCGGCAACACCATCGAAACGAGTACGGACACCCGCTTGTTCAGCGTCGGCTAGGCGCCGAGGGCCTGGTGGGCGCCGCGGCGCAGGTCACCAACGCCCCAGAACATCGCTGGCAAGCACGACGGCGGCGGGTCCTGCCGTCGACGACCGCAGGACATGGTTGCCCAACAGTGCCGTGACGGCACCGGCGTCGCTGAGCCGTGTCACCTCTCGTGGTGAGATTCCGCCTTCCGGTCCAACGATCAGGAGTACCTCGCGTGAAGACCCGACACTGGCTCCACGCAACGCTTCCGACGCCGTCAGGACAGTTCTCAATGGATTCTTGGCATCCTCATGCAGGATGACGGCCAAGTCAGCAGCGGCGACGGCTTTTGCCAGGGCGCCGGTGTCCAGCATGGGCCTCACCTCAGGAATCCATGCCCTGCGCGCCTGCTTGGCTGCGGCAGTGACCACGGACTGCCACTTGGCATGCGCCTTGGCGGCTCGATCACCTTTCCACCGCACAATCGCGCGTTCCGACTGCCACGGAACAACGGCATCAATTCCCAGTTCCGTGGCTGTCTCGATGGCGAGTTCGTCGCGATCGCCCTTGGCCAGGGCTTGGACCAGAACCAGGCGGACTTCAGGTTGCTCCTCGAACACCACGTCCGATGCCGTCACCGTCAAGGTGCTGGACCCTGCCTCGGCGACAGTGCCGGTTAGCCGGGCCCCGGCACCATCGGCAATATCCACCGGCTCCCCCACGGCCAGGCGCCTGACCGTCACGGCATGGCGGGCTTCAGGGCCGTCCAAGACGAACGTGGAACCCGGGTCCACGTGGGCGAGGCTCCCGGCCGCGGTGAAGAAAACGGGATTGCTCACCGCTACAGGTTACCGAGCTTGTCCCGCAGCTTGGCGAACATGCCGCCGCTCGCAACAAGCTTCCCTTCCGTGAACTGCTCCCCGCGAAGCTTGGCAAGCTGCTGCAAAAGCTCTTCCTGGGCGGGGTCCAACTTAGTGGGCGTTTCCACGTGCAGGTGCACCTTGAGGTCGCCTCGACCGTAGCCGCGGAGGTGGGTGACACCCAACCCCTTGAGCGTGATGATCTCGCCGGACTGGGTGCCGGCCTTCACATCGATGTCCTGGGCGCCATCGAAGGTTTCCAGCTGGAGTTCCGTTCCCAGGGCGGCGGCCGTCATAGGCACACTGAGGGTGGCGTGGAGGTCGTCGCCCTCACGCATGTACATGGAGTCGTTGTTGACGCGGATCTCCACGTAGAGGTCGCCGGCAGGTCCACCGGCCGGCCCTGCTTCGCCTTGTCCGGACAACTGGATACGCGTGCCCGTTGCGACGCCGGCCGGAACCTTGATGGTGAGGGAACGGCGGCTGCGGATGCGGCCCTGTCCGCTGCACTCGTTGCAGGGATCCTTGATGACGGTGCCGAAGCCTTCACACGAACCACAGGGAGCGGTGGTCATGACCTGGCCGAGGATGGACCGAACGGCACGCTGGACCTGACCGCTGCCACCGCAAATGTCGCAGCGTTCCGGATGGGTACCTGGCCGGCAGCAGCTTCCGTCACACGTGGGGCAGATAACCGCGGTGTCCACTTCAAGCTTCTTGTTGACGCCGAATACAGCATCCTTGAGATCGATGCGGACGCTGATGAGTGCATCCTGGCCGCGACGAACACGCGAGGCCGGCCCGCCATGGCCGCCGCCCCCGCCAAAGAAGGTGTCGAAGATGTCCTGGAACGCGAAGCCCTGGCCGGAGTATCCGCCACCGAACCCGTTGTCGGTGCCGTTCTCATTGCCGGTGGCATCGTAGACGCGGCGCTTTTGGGGGTCCGACAAAACCTCGTAAGCATGGGTCACGGCCTTGAATTGCTCCGCGACATCTTCGCCCGGGTTTACGTCCGGGTGGAGTTTCCGCGCCAACTTGCGGTACGCCTTTTTGATCTCTTCCCCGGTGGCTTCCGGCGAGACTCCCAAAACGTCATAGTGGCTGCTCAAAGTCGGTATCTCTTCCTTGTTGTACTGCGGATGTTTCCTCGGGTCGGCGGTCAGCCGCCGAGAATGCGTGAAAGGTAACGGGCCACGGCACGAACTGCGGCCATGGTGGTGGGATAATCCATTCGCGTGGGGCCCAGGATGCCCACCTTGGCACCTGAGCCATAACCGGTGGCCACAACGGAGGCCTCTGCCAAACCGTCGTAGGGGTTCTCGCGGCCAATGCTCACGGTCACACCGCGGGGATCATCCCCCATATCGGACAACAACCGGAGCATGACAACTTGTTCCTCGAGGGCTTCCAGAACCGGCCCGATGCTCAACGGGAAATCCACGTTTGAGCGGGCGAGGTTCGCGGTGCCTGCCATCAGGATGCGTTCCTCGCGGCTGGTGTCACTCAGCGCCTGAAGCCCCTGCGCCAACGTTTGCGCCAGGCTGCGAAGCTCGGGTGGGCACAGTGCAACCACAGAGGGCAGCACCTGCGGCAACAGGGCCAGTTGCGTGCCGGCGATGCTGCCGAGGAAACGCGAGCGAAGAAGCATCAAGGCCTCGTTGCCCACATCCGAGCCCGCGTCGATGACCTTTTGGCCGACGCTCCCGGTGTCCGCAATGAGGACAACAAGTACTTGCTTGGGGGCAAGGAGGACGAACTCCACGTGGCGTACCAGCGCTCGGTTGGAGTGCGGATACTGCACGACGGCGACCTGGTTGGTCAGTTGCGACAGGAGCCTTACCGTGCGCTCCAGAATGTCGTCGATGTCATCAGGGCCCTCAAGAAGCGAGTGGATGGCCCGACGCTCGGCGGCAGAGAGCGGCTTCACTTGCGAGATCCGGTCGACGAACAGCCGGTAGCCCTTGTCCGTGGGAATGCGTCCCGCACTGGTGTGCGGGGCCGCAATCAAGCCTTCTTCTTCCAGGACTGCCATATCGTTGCGGATGGTGGCGCTGGAAACGCCCAGATGGTGCCGTTCGACGAGGGCCTTGGATCCAACAGGCTCCCGGGAATGCACGTAGTCTTCAACGATGGCACGCAACACTTCCAATTTGCGTGGCTCACTCATTGCTCCACCTCCTGACGACTGCCGTGGTCCCTGCGACCGGTCACGCGGGATCTCGAATCGGACCACCGCTGTTAGCACTCAACATGCCCAAGTGCTAACAAGTCTAGTATGAGCTACCCCGTTGCTAGCATTGAAACCGCCCACGGCACATATGAGCGCATGGGCCCGGTAGCGACTGCGGCCGGTTCTGACTTCCAGCACAAAGGTAGGAACTCCTTGGCTTTCGACAACTGGGGCCCGCAGGATTTGTCCGCTCCTGCCAAACGCCAACTGCCCGAGGTGGCCGTCCAGCGCGGTATGGTCCTCGAAGATGTCCAGTCGGGCTGGGTCGGCGAAGTCACCCGCGTGGAAAAGTCCGGCGGAATGCACATCGTGTCCCTTGAGGACCGACGAGGGAAGACGAAGTCGTTCCAGCTCGGATTTGGCTTCCTGCTGGAGGGCCAGGCCATCCGTCTGCTTCCGCCTGCCGCGCGCCCTCCCGCGTCAGCACTTCCTGCCGGACGAACGGCCTCGGGCTCCGTGAAAGTGCAAGGCAGCCGCGCCCAGGTGGCCAAGGCCAGCCGCATTTGGGTGGAAGGCAAGCACGACGCCGAACTCGTCGAAAAAGTCTGGGGTGACGATCTGCGTGTAGAGGGAATCGTCGTGGAACCCTTGCATGGCGTGGACGACCTCAAGTCAGCCATCGCCGATTTCAGTCCGGGACCGGACCGTCGGCTCGGCATCCTGGTGGATCACCTCGTGACGGGCTCCAAGGAGTCACGCATCGCGGCCGAGGCCATGACAGTCCCCGGCGCCGTGGGGAACGTCTTGATCGTGGGCCACCCTTACGTGGACGTCTGGCAGGCAATCAGGCCCAAGGTCCTGGGCATCGAGCAATGGCCAACGGTCCCGCGAGGCATTGACTGGAAGACCGGGATTCTTAGCGCGTTCGGCTGGCCGCACGCGACCGCCGAGGATGTTGGCCTGGGCTGGCAAAGGCTCCTCGGTGCAGTGCGCAGCTATGCCGACCTTGAGGCATCATTGCTGGGCCGCGTAGAGGAAGTCATCGACTTCCTCACCGTCCCCTGAAGCAACGCCCGCCGGGAACCGCGCTGGCGTGCCATCGGGGCGTTGGTCCCGGGAAGCACGTTGGTGCCGGTATTCTGGGACAGCAACACCGCAGCATCTTTTAACAGCAAAGGGAAGACACCGTGGCAGAGAACGCTCCTGAAGAACCGGGCAGCGCCGCAGGCCGGCCCCAGTACCATGGCGCGCCTGCCAACGCACTCCCGCTGACAGCCAGTGAGGACAGGCAGTGGGCTACGCTGGCGCACTTCGGCGGAATTCTGGGCTGCCTGCCGTCGCTGCTCATCTACTTGATCTTCAGGGACCGCGGACCGTTCACGGCCCAGGAATCCAAGGAAGCGCTGAACTTCACCCTGCCGCCCACCATTGCCGCCGTTCTGGCGAACATCCTGGTGCTGCTGCCCGTAGTGGGCAATGTCTTTGCTGTGATCGCCACCGCCATCTGGGTTGCACTGACGTGCTTCTCCGTCTCGGCCGGAATCCGGGTTAACCACGGACAACCGCACCGTTACAAGCTCAACCTGCGCTGGATCAAGTAGTGTCCCCGGCGCCGACGGACGGCGCTATTCGGGCAGGATTCGGCGGACCACTGCGTCGGCCAGTAATCGCCCCTTCAAGGTGAGCACCAGACGGCCCCTGAAGGCTTGAACCGGGTCCACCAGTTCATCGGCGATCAGCCCTGCCATCGCGTGCCGCCCAATCGTGTCCAAGGCATCTACGGCAAGACCTGTCCCCAGCCGCGCCTCCAACATGATGCGCTCGACTTCCCGGGTATCGGCATCGAGGGTTTCCCGGCCTGCGGCCGGCGAACTTCCTGAAGCCAACCGTCCCGCGTAGGCAGTGGGGTGCTTAACATTCCACCAACGAACGCCTCCAACGTGCGAATGGGCGCCGGGGCCAATCCCCCACCAGTCATCGCCACGCCAGTAGGCCAGATTGTGCCGGCACGCTTGTTCGGGCGACCTGGACCAGTTGCTGACCTCGTACCAGCTCAAACCCGCTTCTGAGATCATTGCGTCGGCCAGTTCGTACTTGGCGGCGTGGTCGTCGTCGTCAATTCCCGGCACTTCACCGCGGCGGATCTGGGCAGCAAGTTTAGTGCCGTCCTCCACGATCAGCGCGTAGGCGCTGATGTGATCGGGTTGGTAAGACAAAGCCGTCTCAAGCGACAATTGCCAATCCGCCATGGATTCCCCGGGCGTACCGTAGATCAGGTCCAGGCTGACCGCGAGGCCGGCCTCACGCGCCCACTGCACAACGAGCGGCACGCGACTGGGGGTATGGGTGCGGTCCAGCACCTTCAGGACATGCGGCACGGCAGACTGCATGCCAAACGAGACCCTGGTGAAGCCGGCGTCAGCCAGCACCTTCAGGGACTCAGGGGTTACGGAATCAGGGTTGGCCTCGGTAGTCACCTCGGCGCCGGGTTCAAGCCCCCACTGCCCGACGGCGGCACGCAAGATCCGAGCCAAATCCTCGGCTGGGAGGAGCGTGGGAGTTCCACCACCGAAGAAAACGGTACCGAG
This sequence comes from Paenarthrobacter nitroguajacolicus, assembly GCF_007786235.1. GTDB lineage: Bacteria > Actinomycetota > Actinomycetes > Actinomycetales > Micrococcaceae > Arthrobacter > Arthrobacter nitroguajacolicus_A. The sequence goes on from NZ_VNFK01000002.1 coordinate 346,185, forward strand.
AGGCCGCCGCGGCAGGCCCGAGGCATCAAGGGCCCCAGCCGCGAAGTCAAGTTCGGAAATAGCCGTGGAAGCGTAGGCATCCTGCGAGGCACCGCCACCGAGTTCCGTGGCCGTGTAGGTGTTGAAATCGCAGTAGCCGCATCGGACGGCGCAAAACGGGATATGGACGTAGAGCCCGAACTTGCGGTGCTCGACGCCGGCCAACACCTGCGGAGGCAGTATGCCATCCGCAGGTGCCGGATCGCCCAAAGGTAGGACGCTGGGCATCTACTTCTTGGCCTTGTCCTTGGACTCGTCAGTGGTCAGGGCTGCGATGAATGCTTCCTGCGGCACTTCCACGCGACCCACCATCTTCATGCGCTTCTTGCCTTCCTTCTGCTTTTCCAGCAGTTTGCGCTTACGGGTGATGTCACCGCCGTAGCACTTGGCAAGAACGTCCTTACGGATGGCGCGGATGCTTTCGCGGGCAATAATGCGTGATCCAATGGCAGCCTGGATGGGCACCTCGAACTGCTGCCTGGGGATGAGCTCGCGAAGCTTACCGGTCATCATCACACCGTAGGCGTAAGCCTTGTCGCGGTGTGTGATGGCGCTGAAAGCATCCACTTGTTCGCCCTGCAGGAGGATGTCGACCTTGACCAGGTCGGCGACCTGTTCGCCGTCGGCCTTCCAGTCCAGCGAGGCGTAGCCACGCGTCTTGGACTTCAGGAGGTCGAAGAAGTCGAAGACAATTTCGGCCAGCGGGATCCAGTAACGGAGTTCAACGCGGTCCTCGGACAAGTAGTCCATGCCGCGCATCTGGCCGCGGCGGCTCTGGCAGAGCTCCATGATGGACCCAACAAACTCGTTGGGCGCGAGGATGGTGGCGGAGACCATAGGCTCACGAACCTCGGAGATTTTGCCCGTGGGGTACTCGCTGGGGTTGGTGACGTGAATGACCTTCTTGTCCTCGAGGGTCACCTCGTACTCCACGTTGGGAGCGGTGGAGATGAGGTCCAGGTTGTACTCACGTTCGAGTCGCTCACGGGTGATTTCGAGGTGCAGAAGCCCAAGGAAGCCCACACGGAAGCCGAAGCCCAGTGCAGCTGACGTCTCGGGCTCGTACACCAGGGCGGCGTCGTTGAGCATCAGCTTTTCGAGCGCATCGCGAAGGACGGGATAGTCCGTGCCATCCAGGGGGTACAGGCCGGAGAAGACCATCGGCTTGGCATCTGCGTAGCCACTGAGGGATTCCGACGCCGGTTTGGCCAGGTTGGTGACGGTGTCGCCGACCTTGGACTGGCGGACATCTTTCACACCGGTGATCAGGTAGCCCACTTCGCCCACGCCGAGGCCCTTCGAGGGTGTTGGCTCCGGGGAGCTCACACCGATTTCGAGGAGCTCGTGCGTTGCCCTGGTGGACATCATCTGGATGCGTTCGCGCGGGTGGAGCATGCCGTCCACCACGCGGACGTAAGTAACCACGCCGCGATAGGTGTCATAGACCGAATCGAAAATCATGGCGCGGGCCGGAGCATCAGGATCGCCCACGGGCGCGGGGAGGTCGCGGACAATCTTGTCCAGCAGCGCCTCCACGCCAACACCGGTTTTACCTGACACCTTCAGGACGTCCTCGGGGTCGCCGCCGATCAGGTTGGCCAGTTCCGCCGCGTACTTCTCCGGCTGGGCGGCCGGGAGGTCGATCTTGTTCAGCACAGGAATGATGGTGAGGTTGTTTTCCATCGCCAGGTACAAGTTGGCAAGCGTCTGGGCCTCAATACCTTGGGCCGCATCCACCAACAGCACCGCGCCTTCGCACGCGGCAAGCGAGCGGGAGACCTCGTAGGTGAAGTCGACGTGGCCGGGAGTGTCGATCATGTTCAGCGCGTAGCTGTTGCCATCGAGTTCCCACGGCATGCGGACAGCCTGGGACTTGATGGTGATGCCGCGCTCACGTTCGATATCCATACGGTCCAGATACTGGGCCTTCATGTCGCGTTGCTTAACGACGCCGGTGTACTGCAGCATGCGGTCGGCCAAGGTGGACTTACCGTGGTCAATGTGGGCAATGATGCAGAAGTTCCGGATGATGGCCGGATCTGTTGCGGCGGGCACCGGTGCGGTGCGGGCCATGGGAGACACGCAGGATCCTTACTGTCGACACTCACACGGCAATTCCTGGAACCGGGCATAGGCCAGCCGGAACACGCCGTGCATCTGATCCTCTAGTCTCCCATGAACCGGGGCTTCGCCGTACATTGTGCTTCCGGTATCCCCCAGGGCCCGTTGTAGCGTTGTCACATGGCCTTCGACTTGCGCCCTCTGGGCAAATTCCTCCTGCGTTCCCTCAAGTCACTGGGCGGCAACAGCACCAAAGCTGCCACCCGGCCAGGCGCCTCAAGGACGCAAACCCGGCGCACCGACGTCGAACGCCAACCGGGCACTTACCCCGGCGATTTTCGCGGGGCCGTTATAGTCAACTACTCCCCCAAGCCGGATGGCCAACCGGATCCGGGCGAGATCGTCTGGGGCTGGGTTCCTTACGAGGAAGACCACTCGCGAGGCAAGGACCGCCCTGTACTCCTGGTGGGGCGGGACGGCCAGTGGCTATTGGGCTTGATGTTGACGTCCAAGGACCATGACAACGGCGCAAGGGCCGAGGACTATGTCGACATTGGCGCAGGGCCGTGGGATCGGCAGGGCCGGCCCAGCGAGGTCAAGGTAGATCGGGTCATCCGGCTGAATCCCCAGACCATCCGGCGCGAAGGTGCCGTCTTGGGTAAACCGCAGTTCCAGGACGTCTCACGCGCCCTCAGCGCCCGTCACGACTGGCGCTGACGACACGAGTCTGCGCCGAGCTCTGCTTTCTGCTATCCTTTATAGCTGTGTGTCCGTGCAGGTCGACGGCCATACATGGTTGGCTGCCATAGGCATCCCCACGCCGCTCAGTCGATGGCCAACCTGAAAACCCTCTAGACCATTTCCGCATTAAAAAGAGAGTTCATACGTGGCTAATATCAAGTCCCAGAAGAAGCGCATCCTCACCAACGAGAAGGCTCGCCTGCGTAACAACGCCGTCAAGTCCGAGCTGAAGACGGCCATCCGCGCCGTCAACACCGCCGTTGAGTCTGCTGACAAGGATGCTGCTGGAACTGCACTTGTTGCTGCCAGCCGCAAGCTGGACAAGGCTGTCAGCAAGGGCGTTATTCACAAGAACAACGCTGCAAACCGCAAGTCGGCGATCTCCAAGAAGGTCAACGCACTCTAAGGTTTTTCCAGTTCGACTGAGCTGATCAAAAGGCCGGCACCCATAGGGTGCCGGCCTTTGGGTTTAACCGGAAGCCCGAGCTTCAGCGTCGGCTGGCCGACGTTGCAATGACGGTGACCGCATGCTCCACGGCGTAGACAGGGTCCCGAGACTCACCCTTTACCTGGGCATCCGCTTCAGCGATGACCTGGATGGAGCGGATAAGCCCCTCAGGAGTCCATCGGCGGACGTCACGCTGGGCCTGCTCCACGAGCCAAGGCTGCATTCCCAGGTTTTTGGCAATGGTGGCCGAAGAGCCGTTGGCTCCAGCAACTTTTGCCAGGGTCCGGAGTTTCGCCGCCAGCGCCGCCACCAAAGGCACCGGATCAACACCGGTGGCGAGGGCATGCCTGAGGGTGGACAGTGCCACCGGTCCGTTGCCGGCCATGGCAGCATCGGCCACCTTGAATGCCGTGGCTTCGACCCGGCCACCGTAGTAGCGCTCCACGGTCTCTGCCGTCACAGCGGTGGTGGCGTCGGCGATGAGCTGACTGCAGGCGGCTGCAAGTTCCGAGAGGTTGGCGCCGACGGCGTTCACCAAGGCTTGGACCGCCTCGCCCTCAATGCGACGCCCTCCCGCCCTGAACTCTGAGACCACAAAGGCAGTCTTGTCGGAGTCTTTCTTCAGCGGCTGGCAATCAATGACGGGCCAACCCGCGGACTTCACGGCGTCGAGCAGCTTCTTGCCACGAACTCCCCCGGCGTGACGGAGAACAAGGACGACGTCCTGGTCCGGATGCTGCAGATAGGCCAACCCATCGGCCAGGAAGGCATCATTCATGGCCTCGAGGCCTTCGACCTCAATGAGCTTGCCCTCGCCGAAGAGTGACGGCGTGACGGTCATCGCCAGAGATCCGGTCTCGTAGGCAGCCGCGTTAAGCCGGCTCAGCTCGACATCAGGAGTGCTGGTCCGCACCTGGACGCGGATGCCATCCATGGCGCGGATACCAAGGTACTCTTCCGGGCCCATGATCAGGACGACGGCGGCCGGTGCCGCGTCCCGCCAGCTGACGGTGTTCGTCGCGACGCTCTTGGCCCGGGTGTTTTGGGCAGCAGCCACAGTTGGTTCCTTCCGGACGTTTCTTTGCAGGGTTCAAGTCTGCCATGCCTACGCCATGCACCACGCTCCAAAAGCCCCACAACCGACCCATGCAGTGCCATGACGTAACGCACAACGCCAGCCGGGTGCAGCGCCATCCAGACGGCCAGCAGAGTCACCAAGGATGAGAGCACCATGGCCACTATTCCCACAGGCCCTTCGGCCCATGGCAGCGCGGAACCCGGCAAGCCAGCGAACAACCTGGCCACGCCGGCAACCGCCGCTGCACATGCTCCCGCAACGGCGACGGGCGCGGCCGCCAGCCAGGAAGAAGCCGCGGCCAGAGGCACTGCGATCGTCCCAAGGATGGTCACCGGCGCCACGAACGGACCAGCCACCACGTTGGCGATGAGCGCGTATGGCGTGAATTGCGGCTGAAGAGCCACAATCACCGGTCCGCACAGCAGTTGGGCCGACAACGGCACCGCGATCCCAGCGGCCAACCATCGGGGCACCCAAGCAGGGATCCACGACGCAATGCGAGTGGCAAGCAGCACAATTCCGAGCGTGGCCAGGACAGAAAGCACAAACCCCACGTTGGCCGCCATGCCCGGGTCCAGCAGCAGCAGAATCGCCGTGGCAAGGCAGAGGAAGGTCAAAGACCGCCCGCGCCGCCCACCCGTCACAGCAGCCAGGCCCACAGCCCCCATGACCGCAGCTCGTAGGACACTCGGGTCCGGTCCCACCATCATGACGAAGGACAACAGACCGCAGGCAGCGAAGACCCCGGCGGCCGGACGTACCAGCCGAAAGCATCGCGCCAACAGTACAAAGCCACCCAGGATGAGGCTGCAATTGGCCCCCGAAACGGCGGTCAAGTGTGTCATTCCCGTGGTCCTCATGGCCGTTTCCAGGCTTTCCGGCAGCGAGCTGGTGTCCCCTGTCACCATTCCCGGAAGCAACCCGGCTGGGTCCGAAGGCAGCCAATCAGCAGCGGACACGAATCTCTTCCGCACGTCGGCCGAAGTTTGCCGGACATCGAACCCGGAGCCCGTTACAACAGGATCAGAGGAGGCGCTCAGAAGCGCAGCTTCGGATTGTCCCTCCCGCACCGGTTTCAGCGTTCCGGTTGTTCTGACGCTCTGCCCCGCACGCACGTCCTCCCAGCCGGAACCACCCGTCACAATGATGTCGGCGGATCCACGCACCACGCTTGCCCTGGACGTGAAATCAATCAGGCGTGCAGCCACCATCCACCGGTTCTCACCGGAATGGCCCGGCGTAGGTGCCGATGCAGGGCTGCCAGTGATGAGGAGGTGGATGACAACCCCGTCCCTGTCCTCTATCGCAGGGGCCAGAGGCCCGCTCTCACGCATGCCAGCGGTGATCCCACAGTGCACCGCCACAGCGGCCCCCAAGACGCAGGCAAGAGCGAGGGTGGCGAAGATCGTCCTGGCCCGCACTCCGGACGGTCCTCGGCGGCGCCCCAAAACCAGGAACGCCGCGCCCATCACGATCAGCGCGACCGCTAAAGCTGCCGACCACGCTGCACTTATGAAGCCACCCGCCAAGGCAACGGACCACGTCACCAGGACAACAGGAACGAGCCGCAAGTCCAGGCGCTTTGCCATTTCCGAACCTCCGGGGGACTCACCCACCCTGCACCGTCACGAGGTCTTTCAGGGACTCCATGAGCTTGGGCCCAATCCCGTCTATGGCATCCAATTCATCCACCGATGCGAAGGGCCCGTGTTCTTTTCGCCAGTCCAGAATTCGCTGTGCCGTCACGGGTCCCACCCGGGGTAACGTCCCCAACTCTTCCAATGAGGCAGTGTTGATGTTGACTTTCGCGGCTCCTCCGCTGGAGTTGCCCGCACCGGCAGCACCGCCGGAAAGCGTGGGTGGATTGGACTGCGGGGCCTCTCCTACGACCGGAACGACGATTTTGACCCCGTCGCTGAGAACCTCCGCAAGGTTCAGACCGCCGAGTTCAGCGTTAGGGGCCGCACCCCCGGCGGCATCCATTGCTTGAAAGACGCGACTGCCCTGCGGCAGGGAAACGACGCCCGGCTTCCGCACGGCCCCAGCCACGTGGACAAGGAGCATCCCTTCCCCCTCTGGGCCCCCTGGCTGCGGGGATTCTGACGGATCCGGTGCACCCGGGCCGACCGACGTCAGGGAATCCAACGGCTCTGACGTTGGCTGGCCCAGTGAAGACTGCCACAAGTGCCACGCAATAAGACCTCCCGCTACGACGGCCAGAAGTACCGCCACCCGCCAAGGAGTTCGCCACCTGAGCCGGACACCGCGATCATTGGCGCCGGGATCTTCGTGGCCAACTGCGCCGGGCGCAGCGTCCTCTGGCAACTCCAACAGCGGAGAGGCACGGGTGTCCCAGGCCATTCGCGCGGCGAAGCGCTGCCGGACTGCCTCCGCTGCGGCATCTGGGGACGCATCCCGGCTCAGGCGTGGCATGCAACGAGCCTATGGCTGCCACCACGACCACGTCGCGGGCGCGGTGCCCTATGTGGATAAGACGACCCCCGGGTCAGCCTGTTGGCGTACTGCTCTCCCCCACAATGACAGCGAGTACCCCCAAGCCGGCATGTGCCGCCAGGACGGCCGGAAGCGCACTGATTTGCGGCGCCGGACAGTCAGGGCACATTTCGTTGAGGCGGGCAGCCAAGGCCTCGGCTTCCAGCTGGTTGCCAAAATGGTGAACCGCCAACCGTTGCTGGCCAGCTGGGCGGGAGGCCACATCCGCTGCCACGATCTCCTCGAGACGGGCAACCGCGCGCACAGCGGAACGGACCTTCTCCAGCGGAACGATCTTGCCGCCGTCGACCGCCAGGATGGGCTTGATGGCAAGGACTGTCCCCAACAGCGACGCGGCGGCACCGATGCGCCCACCACGCCGCAGCTGCTCCAGGCTGGGCACGTAGAAGTAGACCTTGGTCCGCTCCATGCGCCGCTCGGCGAAGCCTCGGACCTCTGCCGCCTCCTGGCCATCGGCCGCGGCCACCACGGCACTCTGGACACCCATCCCTTGCGCCATGCCGACCGTGCGGGAGTCCACGACTTCCACGGGAATCGTCACGCGGGCCGCGGCCAACCTGGCGGCATCAGCCGTTCCCGAGAGCTCGGACGAAATGTGAATGGAGACCACGGACTCAAAACCGTGGCGCTGGGCGGCGAGATAGGCCTGTTCGAACTGCCCGGGCGAGGGCCGGGACGTCTTCACCGAAGCTCCGGAGGCCAGGGCCAGGGCCAAGGTCTGGGTGATGTCGTCTTCGCCCTCGCCGTAAATTTCGCTCCCGACCATGACTGGCATGGGAACAACCGCGAGGCGCCCATCGGCGGTAAAAGCCGATACCCAGTCGGCCGGTAAAGCGGCCGCCGAATCGGTAACAACCGCGGTTCTGACGACGGCGGCCAGCGGCTCGTCAGCGACAGGAACCGGGGCAGTGGGCTGCCGGAGGCGCGCCACTCTTTCTTTGAGCCATATCCATGCGGGTGGTTCTCGCTCAGGCACGCGACCTCCAAAGATGATGGCTGGCCGCCGGCACAGTGCCGGCGGCCACGCTGTCCCTGCTAGGCAGGAACGATGTTCACCAGTTTAGGTGCACGCACGATCACGGTACGGATGCCGCGGCCGTCCAGGGCACGCTGAACGTTTTCGGAGGCCAGGGCGAGTTCACGCAGCTCGTCCTCAGCGATGTCGGGCGAAACCTCCAGACGGTCGCGCACCTTGCCTTGGACCTGAACCACAGCGGTGACGGTATCCTGCACCAGGAGTGCTTCGTCGTGCTTCGGCCAACCGGCGTTTGCCACTGATGCGGGATGGCCCAACGTGTTCCAGAGGTCCTCGGCGGTGTAGGGCGCGAACAGGCTCAGGATGACCGCAACTGCCTCCACTGCTTCGCGAACGGCCGGATCTGCGGCTCCAGCACCCGAATCGATGGTCTTGCGGGTTGCGTTGACCAGCTCCATGAGGCGGGCCACCACAACGTTGAACTTGTTGTTGTCCAACAGGTCGGCGGCGTCGGCAATGGTCTTGTGGGTAACCGTACGCAGCGCGCGGTCGCCGGTGGCAGGATCGACGCCCGGTTCGCTGCTGACGTCCTGGCCGAGGCGCCACGCACGGGCCAGGAACTTGGCCGAACCCGACGGCGAGACATCGGCCCAGTCGACGTCGTCTTCCGGCGGGGAGGCGAAGACCATGGTGAGGCGGACGGCGTCGACACCGAACTTGTCCAACTGCTCGCCCAGGTCCACACCGTTGCCGAGGGACTTGCTCATGGCTTTGCCGCCGTTGAGCACTTGCCCCTGGTTGAGCAGCGCGGAGAACGGTTCGTTGGCTTCGATCAGGCCGATGTCCTTGATCACCTTGGTGAAGAAGCGTGCGTAGAGCAAGTGCAGGATGGCGTGCTCAACGCCACCAACGTACTGGCCCACCGGCATCCAGTTGTTGATCTTCTCGGGATCGAACGGGCCCTCGGTGTAGTCCGGGGACACGAAGCGCAGGAAGTACCAGGACGAATCCACGAAGGTATCCATGGTGTCGGTGTCGCGCTGGGCGGCCCGGCCACAATTGGGGCACTCAACGTTGACCCACTCGACGGCGGCGGCCAGCGGGGAGGTTCCCTTCGGGGACAACGCTTCCCCACGCAGGTTATCGGGCAGCCTGACGGGCAGCTGGTCATCGGGGACGGGGACCTCGCCGCATTCACCGCAGTGGATGATGGGGATGGGCGTACCCCAGAAGCGCTGGCGGCTCAGGAGCCAGTCACGCAGCCGGAAGTTCACGAACTTCTCGCCCGTTCCAAGCTTTTCCAGAATCTCGATCGCGGCCGGAATTCCTTCGGATTTGGACAGGCCGTCCAACTCGCCGGAGTTCTTGAGGGTGCCTTCACCCGCAGTGGCTACACCCGTCTGTGCGGGGTCCTCGTCGCCGGTCTCCAAAACTGCGCGGACAGGCAGGTCGAAGGCCTTGGCGAAGTCGAGGTCGCGCTGGTCGTGCGCGGGTACGGCCATGATCGCGCCCGTGCCGTAGTCAGCCAGCACGTAGTCGGCGGCCCAAACGGGCAGCTTTTCACCGTTCAGCGGGTTGATGGCGTAGCGACCGGTGAAGACGCCGGTCTTTTCGCGTTCGGTGGACTGCCGCTCGATTTCGGAGAGGGCCTTGACCTTCTCGCGGTAGGCCATGAGTTCGTCGTGCTGTTCCGGAGCCACAAGATCCAGTGCCAAATGCGCATCAGCTGCAACAACAAAGAACGTTGCACCATAAAGTGTGTCCGGGCGCGTGGTGAACACGGTGACTTCGCGCTCGGCTCGGTCTTCCGTGGCTTCGATGACGAAACGCACGTGGGCGCCTTCCGAGCGTCCGATCCAGTTGCGCTGCATGGCCAGGACACGCTCAGGCCAGTGACCTTGGAGCTGGTCCATGTCCTCGAGCAGGCGGTCGGCGTAGTCGGTGATCTTGAAGTACCACTGGTTCAGGGACTTCTTGGTGACAGGCGTGCCGCAGCGCTCACAGGCGCCGTTAACAACCTGCTCGTTCGCCAACACAGTAAGGTCCTTCGGGCACCAGTTGACCGGCGAGTCTTTGCGGTAGGCCAGGCCACGCTCGTAGAAGCGCTTGAAGAGCCACTGGGTCCACCGGTAGTACTCGGGGTCGGAGGTGTGGAGGCGGCGGGACCAGTCGGCAGAGATTGCGTATCGCTTGAACGACGCCGCCTGGGTGTCGATGTTCGCGTAGGTCCACTCGCTGGGGTGGGCGTTGCGCTTGATGGCAGCATTCTCAGCGGGCAGGCCGAAGGAGTCCCAGCCGATGGGGTGAAGGACGTCGAAGCCCTTCTGCCGCAGGTAGCGAGCCACGACGTCGCCCATCGCGAACGCTTCGGCGTGGCCCATGTGAAGGTCGCCGGAAGGGTAAGGGAACATGTCCAGCACGTAGCGGCGTTCCCGCGAACCGTCGTCGGCAGGCGTGAAGACCTTGAGGTCGTCCCAGACCTGCGGCCACTTGGCCTCCATCGCAGCGAAGCTGTAGACGCCTTCTTCAGGCGCTTCGGCTGCGGCTGTCTGTGCTGTTCCGGTCTCTGTCTCCGGCTTAACGCTCACTGCTGCCCTCTTCTGTTCTTCGATGGCGGTTTTGCCTCCTGCAGGCGTCCCGGATACCCCCGGACACACAAAAGCCCCTCGACAACGGAGGGGCGGCCGCACGGCTGTTGAAAGCCGGGCGGCTAGCTAAGCAGAAGGATCGCACGCATACCAATACCTTACCCCACCAAACCGGCGGGCTGGGTGCAAGACGTCCGTACGCCGAAAGAGGTTCCGGGGACTCCGCGCCATGGTGTGGTGGGCACCGCGAAGCGGGCGGGCGGGAGTCCCCGGGACCTCTGTCGAGGGAAGGCTACTTAACGTCCTCGTCGACCCAGTCCATGGACTTGGTGACTGCCTTCTTCCAGAGCCGCAGCTGACGCTCCTGCTCCTCTGCCGGCAACTGCGGCTCCCAGCGCTTATCCTCGCCCCAGTTGGCGCTGAGTTCGCCCAGGTCCTTCCAGAAGCCGACCGCCAGGCCAGCGGCATAGGCAGCACCGAGGGCCGTGGTTTCGACGACCTTCGGACGGACTACTGGTACGCCAAGGATGTCTGCCTGGAACTGCATGAGTGCCTCATTGGCGACCATCCCGCCGTCGACCTTCAACTCGGTGAGCGGAACGCCCGAGTCAGCATTGACGGCGTCGAGTACCTCGCGGGTTTGGAAGGCCGTGGCCTCCAAAGCAGCGCGGGCGATGTGGCCCTTATTGGCGAACCGGGTAAGGCCCACGATGGCGCCGCGTGCGTCTGCCCGCCAGTAGGGTGCGAAGAGACCGGAGAAGGCGGGGACGATATACACGCCACCGTTGTCCTTCACAGCAGCGGCCAGTTCCTCGACCTCCGGTGCGGAACTGATCATTCCGAGGTTGTCGCGAAGCCACTGGATCAGTGAACCGGTGACGGCAATGGACCCTTCAAGGGCGTAGTGCGGCTTGGCGTCGCCCAGTTTGTATCCCAGCGTGGTGAGGAGGCCGTTCTTGGAGTGGACAATTTCCTCGCCCGTGTTGAAGATCAGGAAGCAACCCGTGCCATAGGTGTTCTTGGCTTCACCGGCTTGGAATGCGGCCTGACCGAAGGTTGCCGCCTGCTGGTCGCCGAGGATGCCTGCCACGGGGGTCTCGCGCAGCAGCTGCGAGGTGTGGACCTGGCCGTAGACCTCGGAGGAGGACTTGATGGTAGGCATCATTGACGCCGGAACTCCGAAGATGTCCAGGATTTCCTGGTCCCACTGCAGGGTCTCGAGGTCCATGAACAGGGTCCGGGAAGCATTGGTGACATCCGTGACGTGCACGCCGCCATCCACGCCGCCGGTCAGGTTCCACAGGACCCAGGCGTCGGTGTTGCCGAACAGGAGGTCGCCGGCCTCAGCACGTTCGCGGGCGCCTTCCACGTTGTCCAGGATCCACTTGATCTTGGTGCCGGAGAAGTAGGTGGCCAGCGGAAGGCCCACCTTCTGCTTGAAGCGCTCTGGTCCCCCGTCCTGCGCCAGCTCGTCAACGATCGACTGGGTGCGGGTGTCCTGCCAAACGATGGCGTTGTAGACGGCCTCGCCGGTGTTCTTGTCCCAGACAACAGCCGTTTCACGCTGGTTGGTGATACCGACGGCGGCGATGTCGTGCCGTGTCAGGTTCGCCTTCGACAGGGCCGAGCCGATGACCTCCCGGGTGTTGTTCCAGATTTCGGCGGGGTTGTGCTCCACCCATCCTGCCTGCGGGAAGATCTGCTCGTGTTCCATCTGGCCCGTGGACACAATGTTGCCCGAGTGGTCGAACACGATGGCACGGGAGCTGGTGGTGCCCTGATCGATGGCGATGACGTATTGATTCATGGTGACGTCCTTGTCTGTTGTTAGCTACTCAATGGTGTTGACGGTGTGCGGGTGGGTACGTACGGGATTAGCCGGCCAGTGCAGGCATGATGTCCGGGACCCAGATGGCCACGAGGCCTGCGAGGGCGCCGCCAACGAGCGGTCCCACGACCGGGATCCAGGAGTAGGCCCAGTCGCTGGCGCCCTTGCCCTTGATGGGCAGGACAGCGTGTGCGATACGCGGGCCGAGGTCACGGGCAGGGTTGATGGCGTAACCGGTGGGACCACCGAGCGATACGCCAATACCGACAACCAGCAGGGCAACCGCAAGCGGGCCGAGGCCGGAGGGAGTGCCGCCGAAGGTCAGGATGACGAAGACCAGGACGAACGTGCCAATGATTTCGGTGATCAGGTTCCACGGGGTGGAGCGGATAGCCGGTCCGGTGGAGAAGGTACCCAGCTTGTTGGCTGCCAGGGGCTCTTCATCGAAGTGCTGCTTGTAAGCGAGCCAGCAGACAACGGCGCCGAGGAAGGCACCCAGGAGTTCGCCACCGAAGTAGGTCAACGTCGAGCCGAAAGTAACGGCCACGTCCGGGGCGTACTCACCTTTTCCGTTGACCAGCAGGCCCAGGGTGACAGCCGGGTTCAGGTGCGCACCGGACTTTGCGGCCACGAAAACGCCCGCGAAGACCGCAATACCCCAGCCCCACGTCACCATCAAGAATCCACCGTTGTTGCCCTTGGTGCCTTTGAGCGCAACGTTTGCCACGACGCCACAACCCAGCAGGGTCAGCATCATGGTTCCGAATACTTCGGAAAGGAAAACAATTCCAAGAGACATCTTTGACTCCTCATTTTTCTGTTGTCAGCCCCCTCGCGGGTGAAGAGGCCGTTGGGACGGTTCCGTTGTCTCCGAAACCGTCCCGGTGTGGTGGTCCCCTGGCGGGCCCACCTACCCCATTCCGTCCCTACCGCACGCTGGGACGGTCAAGCTGTTTTCCGCTGCTTGGTGTCAGGCTACGAGACTGTGCACGTCAACCTTGTGGAACCGCTGCAGTACTTCCTGGGCGTGGCGGATTTCTGCTTCACGGGCAGCAGCATCCCAACCGAGGGGTTCGGCCAAGGCAGCGGCGATCTCGTTCAGCAGCTCACCGGTAACCAGGCCGCGGAACGCGAGTGACGTCCTGCGGATGAGGACATCCACCAGGTGCCCGATCTGCTCGTGCTCGGCCATGAATGCCAACTCCCGGACACTCAGTTCGCGGGTGGAACGCAGCGGCGCGTCGTGTCCGGCCTTGAGATAATCGATGACGGCGTCTGCGCGTGTTCCGTACCGGGTCAGCAGGACGGCTACGCGGTCGGCGTCAAGTCCGGGTCCCATGTGCTTCTTGATCCATTCCTGTTCGCCCTGTTCGGTGGAAGGGAAACCGGCACCCCCGCCAATGGCGAGTTTCGCCGTCGAGACTTTGCGTTCCATGCCCAGTTCGCGGAGGACGTCGTTGGTCATGTGTTCGGCCAGGGCGCGGAAGGTGGTCCACTTGCCGCCCACCAAGCTGAGGACGACGGCGGCCTTGCCGCCTGGCGTTGCGACGGCATCACTGCCGGTGCGGACGCTGCGTTCAATCCGGTAGTCCCGTGAGACGAAGCCTGGCTGCGTTTCGTCGTGACGCGGCAGGGGACGGACACCGGCGAAGCTGTAGACGATTTGTTCGCGCTCCACCTTGATGGTGGGGAACACGTGGCCCACCAGGTCAAAGAAGTAGTCGATTTCTTCGTCCGTGCACACGGCATCTTCCGACATGTCCGCGTCCACGTCCGTGGTGCCGACCAGTACACGGTCGCCCATGGGGTAAATCAGGACGATACGGCCATCGGTGTGCTCGAAGAAGATTTCCCGGCCGTTGCACGCGGCCAGAAGCTCAGGGTGGTCCAGGACGATGTGCGATCCCTTGGTACCGCCCATGAACTTGCTGACGGCGCCCATGGCCTGGTTGGTGAGGTCCACCCAGGCGCCGGTGGTGTTGACAATAACGTCGGCCTGGAACTCGAATTCCTTGCCGGTCAGTTCATCGCGCAGCAGGACTCCGTCCGAACCCATGGAGACGAGCGAAACGTAATTGCTGGCACGGGCGCTTCCTCCCGGGAGGCCGCCGCCACGGCCCGCCTTCTCACCATCCTGCAGCACGTCGAGGGTCAGGCGTTCCGGGTTGTGAACGGAAGCATCGAAGTAGGTTGCGGCGTACTTGATTCCGGAGTGCAGTTTGGGAAGCTCGGCCAAGGCCTTGGTCCGCCCACGGAACTGGTGGCGCGGGACGCTGCCGCCGTCACGGGAGAAGAAGTCGTACATGCTCAGGCCGACCTTGATGAGGAACGCGCCGCGTTCCTTGGGCTTGCCCTGTTTGTGGGTGAGGAAGCGCATGGGCGCCGAGAGGATGCCGGAGAACGTGCTGAAGATCGGGATGGTGGTCTGCAGCGGCTTGACGTAGTGCGGAGCGATGCGCAGGAGCCGGTTACGCTCAACCACGGATTCCTGGACCAGGCGGAACTCGCCGTTTTCGAGGTAGCGGATGCCGCCGTGGATCATGTGGGACGAGGCACCGCTGGCACCCTGGCAGTAGTCACCGCGTTCGACAAGCGCAACGTCGACGCCCTGGAGAGCCAGGTCGCGGAACGTTCCTACACCATTGATTCCACCGCCGATGATGAGCACCTTCGCCGAGGGCCGCTCCTGCAGCGCAACGACGGAGTCGCGCTGCTGTGCGTGCTGTGAGGTACCGGAAATCCTGTTGTGTCCCAAAACTGCTCCCTTGGGCTTGGTTCGTGCGCCGCGCCACTCGCTGCTGCACCGTTCACCACTAATCTTGCGAAGGTGGAAAATGGAGTCAAGCTATTTGCACAAACGTGCAGTAAGGAAATGAGATGGGACGATCACGTCACTCGGATGCGCTCCGGGCTGCACAGATGTATTACCTGCAGGACTTGACCATGGATGCTATTGCCCGGGAGCTGCGAACGTCGCGATCCACAGTGTCCCGGCTCCTGTCTTCCGCCCGGGAAACAGGCCTGGTGCAGGTCCAGATACGCAGCCCGTTCGATACCGGCCCTGAGCTGGAGAGCCAGATTCGAACCCAGTACGGCGTCGATGTCCACGTGGTGCCCGTCTTGGACACACTCAACGAAGCGGAGACGCTGGACCGCGTGGCCATGCAGGCAGCGCGAACCATTGGGCCGCTGGTGGACTCGAATGCCATCATCGGCGTCGCGTGGGGCGCCACGCTCAGCGCTGTCAGCCGACACCTCACCCGTAAGGTGACCCACGACAGCATCGTGGTTCAACTCAACGGCGCCGGAAACATGCAAACCACCGGCATTACCTATGCCAGCGACATCATGCGCCGTTTCGGCAGCGCCTACGGAGCACGGGTGGAGCAATTCCCGGTTCCGGCCTTTTTTGACCACGCCGCCACCAAAACGGCGATGTGGAATGAGCGCAGCGTTCAACGCATCCTTGACTTGCAGGACCGCATGAGCATCGCCATCTTCGGGGTGGGATCGGTCGATTCGGACTACCCCAGCCACGTTTATGCCGGCGGTTACCTCGATGAACACGACCTCACTGTGTTGGCTGCCGACGACGTGGTGGGCGACGTCGCCACCGTCTTCTTCCGGAGCGATGGGTCCTCGGACGGCATCACCCTCAACGAACGATCCACTGGCCCCAGCCATGAACAACTGCGGCAGGTCAGGCGACGGATCTGCGTGGTGTCCGGTGCCTCCAAGATCAACGGACTCCAGGGAGCCCTGGCTGCCGGACTGGCCACGGACCTCATTTTGGACGAAGCCTCGGCACGACGCCTGGTCAGTTTCAATGGCCACTCCTGAAGCATTCGTGCAGGGAATGGGTAGAGTCGTTGCTATGAGATTCCCAGCCCGGCTGACATTGAACAACGGCGTCCACATGGATCGTTTGGGATACGGACTCTATAAGGTGCCGCCCAAGGACGCCGAAGCATTAGTCGCCACAGCCCTGGGCGAAGGCTACCGACGCTTCGACACAGCAGCGATGTACGGCAACGAAGTGGGCGTTGGGCGTGCCCTCGGTGGTGCCGTGGGCGATGCCGCGCAAGCCAACGGTGACACAGGTGGTTCCGGGGAATCCGTGCACACCCTTTCGCGTGAGGACCTTTTTGTCACTACCAAGGTTTGGAACGACGACCATGGCTACGATTCCACCCTTCGGGCATTCGATACGTCCATCTCGAATCTTGGACTCGACTACGTGGATCTCTATCTCATTCACTGGCCCTGCGCCGGCCGGGGCCTGTTTGCCGAAACGTACAAGGCCATGGAGACGCTCTACCGTGAAGGCAAAGTGCGGGCTATTGGGGTTTCCAATTTCCAACCCGGACACCTTGAGGAGCTGATGCAGAAGGCCGAAGTTGTCCCTGCGGTAAACCAGATCGAGCTGCACCCGTGGCTGCAGCAAACCAGGCTTCGAACATTGCACGGACAGTTGGGCATAGCCACTGAGGCATGGAGCCCCCTCGGACGCGGGCACGTCCTGGCCGACCCCGCCATCGTTGCCCTCGCCGAGAAGCATGGCCGGACTCCCGCGCAGGTCATTCTTCGCTGGCACCTCCAGTTGGGCAACCTCGTCATCCCCAAAGCGAGTTCGGCGGGACGGATCAAAGAGAACTTTGCCGTCTTCGATTTTGACTTGGACGCCTCTGACATGGACGGCATTGCAGGACTCGAACGACACCATCGAACCGGGTCCCACCCGGACAACGTGAACTAGGAAACAGCCGTATGGAAAAAGTGGACACCGCGCACTCCCCTGACGGCGCGCAGGCCCCCCATCAATTCTTCAGTGAGTCCCTGCCAGGGCGGACTGTGGCCGCGGACATCGACGTGGACGGCAGCACCGTGGCGTATTGGACGTACGAACCGGTTAACGTCAACCCAACAACCCGTACCATCCTGGTCATCCACGGCTTCCGCGGCGACCACCACGGATTACTGCGCGTGGCGGACCAGCTTCCGGAAATGCGGATCATCATGCCGGACCTGCCGGCCTTTGGAAGCTCGGATCCGTTCGTTGATGACGAGCACACTGTTGAACGCTACGGTCGGTTTATCTCCAGCTTCATGGCGGCGCTGGGTTTGGGTCCCAAGACCGTCCTGCTGGGCCACTCCTTCGGTTCGATCGTGACCAGCCACTTTGCGGCCGCGCATCCACGGGCAATCTACCCCTTGATCTTGATCAACCCCATTGCCGCCCCGGCTCTGGAAGGTCCCAAGGGAATCATGACCAAACTTGCCGTGCTGTATTACCAGGCCTCCGCCAAACTTCCCCGTCGCGTGGGACTCGCAGTCCTCCGAAACCGTGCGATCGTCCGGGTCATGAGCATCACCATGGCCAAGACCAAGGACAAAGCCCTGCGCCGTTTCATCCACGGCCAGCATGACGCCTACTTCAGCGCGTTCTCGGACCGGAAGAGCCTGCTTGAATCCTTCAAAGCCTCAGTCTCGGGCAACGTGGCCGACGTCGCCGAACAACTGACCCTTCCCGTGCTCCTCATTGCCGGGGAAAAGGATGAGATCGCCACGCTTCCCAACCAGCACAAACTCATGGAGCGCCTGCCGGACGCGACGCTGGAAGTCATCCCCGGCGTCGGGCACTTAATCCACTACGAAACGCCGGTCCCGGCGGCAGCAGCCATCCGCACCTTCCTGGAGGAACACCCCGCGTGAAAATTGTCATCGACGCCCGCTTTACCAGGACGGACCACCACGATGGCATCAGCCGCTACGGTTCAAGCCTCATAGCCGCAACATCCAAGATCGCCGACGTCACCATGCTGATCAGCGACAAGCGCCAGCTTGCCCTGCTCCCGGACGTCCCGTACGTGTTGGTCAACAGCCCGCTGTCCCCACTGGAGCTGTTCGTGGCCCGCAAGGTCAACCCCCTTGGTGCCGACGTGGTGGTGTGTCCGATGCAGACCATGGGTACCCTCGGACGCCGGTACGGTCTGATCCTCACTCTCCACGACCTCATTTACTACGAACACCCGACGCCTCCGGGCTTCCTGCCCGCTCCCGTGCGCCTGCTGTGGCGGCTTTATCACAAGGCATTCTGGCCGCAACGGCTCCTGTTGAACCGCGCGGACATTGTGGCCACCATCAGCCGAACCACGGAAGCCTTGATGGCGAAGTACCAGCTGACCAAACGTCCCGTGCGGATAGTGGGCAACGCTCCCCAGCCTGGTCAAACACCCCGTGATCCCGGCGCCGGCGCCGACAAGACCCTGCTTTACATGGGTTCGTTCATGCCATACAAGAACGTGGAAACCATGATCCGGGGCATGGCCGGGCTGCAGGATTACACGCTCCATCTGCTCAGCAGGATCACGCCGCAGCGCAAGACGGAATTGGAAGCGATGGTTCCTGAAGGAGCCAAGGTCCAGTTCCACAACGGCGTCACTGATGCGCAGTACGACGAACTCCTGGTCAGGGCCACCGCGCTGATCAGCCTTTCCCGTGCAGAAGGGTACGGGCTGCCGCTGGTGGAGGCCATGGCACTGGGGACCCCTGTGATTGCCAGCGACATCCCAATCTTCCGTGAAGTGGGCGGAGACGCCGTCAGTTACGTGGACCCGGAGTCACACACGGAATTCGCGGCTGCTGTGACAGCGCTCGGCGATGACACCCTGTGGCAGCAGCGCTCCCGCAGGTCAGTGGAACGCGCGTCAGAGTTCAACTGGGACGAGTCTGCACGGCAGCTTCTGGCTGCGGCTGAGGAAGTCGTCGCCTTGCGTCGGAGGAAGCCGTAGCGCCGGACTAGAGGACATCCACGCCGTCGAGGCGTAGCTGCACCGGCCCTGACGTGCGTTTGGCAGCACTCGCGGCCTTCACAGCCCGCATGGCACGAGTGGTCTCGGCGGCGTCGGCATAGGGAATGAAGTAAAGCGTCCTGACATCGGCGTCCGCCTCGCCGACGGCCGAGGCGGACGTGTACAGCTGCACGGGAGCCGGCCCCGCACTGCGGAGTTTCGAGCCGGACGCCAGCGAGGAGCCGGCCTCGAACGCTTCAGCGAACTGCGCGACGTCGGCTCTCGAGCCGGTCACGGATGCTACCCGGACCGCTGGGGGTAACTGCAGTTCCTTCCGCAAAGCCAGCTCCCGCGATGCGTAGCCAGGGGCGTCCCACCGCAGCAGTGCTCCCGTAGCGGCGGTATCGTCAGCAGTGATCACCACGAGGCCGCCGTCCCTGGCGGACTTGACGAGGGAAGCAGCGTTGAACCAGCGGCGTACAGTGTCCTCCCCGGCCCGCAGGTTCTCCCGCCGCAGAAGTGAATTGCCGTCCAACAGCAAAGCCGCAGCGTAGCCATTGGGCGCCACAGGCTCTGCTCCGACCGTGGCCACCACCAGGGCAGGAACATCAGGCACCATGGCTTTGATGTGCTCACCGGAAGAGGTCACTACCGTCTTGCCCGGGAAGGCCCGTCCGAGTTCTTCCGCGGTCCGCATGACTCCCGCAGCTCCCCTGCGAAGCCTGGTTCCGCTGCAGTGGCTGCAACGCCATTGCGGAGCCGGCGTGGAGCACCAGCGGCAAGCCGGCATGGCCGAGCTGCTGGAGACGGCCAACGGTCCTTGGCAGGCGTTGCAACGGGCCAATTCACGGCATGTCTCACAGACCAAGGAGGGCGCATATCCGGCCCGGGCCACCTGCACCAGGACCGGGCCGCGTTCCAGGCCGTGCTTGGCTGCCCGCCAGGCCGCACCAGGCAACCGGGCTATACGGGCCAGGGGGTCCCGTTCCTGTTCAAAGCTGTCGGCCGTGTTGAGGACACGGGGCACAGTTGAGCGGACAGTGGGACGCGGCGCTTCTATGGGCGCCGCCCACTGCATTTCAACGAGACGTTGCAGTTCGGTGCTGCGGCTATGGGAAGCCATCAGGCACGCGGCATTCTGCTGTTCGGCGCGGAGCAGCAATACCTCACGGGCGTGCGCGTAGGGCGCGCGTTGCTCAATGTGGAGGTCGTCGCCATCATCCCAGCACACCACCAGGCCAAGATCCTTGACGGGCGCGTAGGCGGCTGAGCGAGTGCCAATAGCCACTCCGGCGGCACCGCTCAAAAGCCGCAGGAAGTTCCTGTAGCGCGGAGTCGGGCCATCGTCCGCAGTGAGCCGGGCAACGTCGGAAAGCGGCAGGACTTTGGCCAAAGCCGCTTCCAGCTGCTCGAGGTCTCGATAATCAGGCACCACCACCACCGCGCCGCGTCCAGAGGACCGGACGGTGGCAACAGCTGAAGCGACGAGGGCAGGCCAACCCCCAGGGCCGAAACCTTGAAGGGCCGTGAGGACGGCCTTGGGCGAACCGCCACTGGCAAGGTGCTGCAGGTAGGACGCACCGTTGGAGTACGCCGCCCAGGCCTGGCCATCAGTGAACGGCTTCAAGTCCCCCACGTCGGCAGTGACATCACCGGCCAATAGTTCCTTCTCCACTTTGGCAACCCGGGGAGGAACAGCCGTCCGAAGAACATCGCTGAGCGTACCGGCGTACCGGGCAGCGACCGTGCCGGCCAACTCCGAGATGGCAGGAGTCAGGACAGCAACCGGGGACACCACTTTGTGCAAAGCCGTCAGCGGGTGGGCTGAATCCGACTCAGCGAGCCGCTCGGTGATGAAACCGTTCAGCTCCTGGCCGTTGAACTTGACCTTAACCCGGACGCCGGGAGCCGCTGCCTCGGCGAGTTCGGCGGGAACGCTGTAGTCAAAGGGCCTGTCCAAGTGGGGAACGGACGACTCCAGCACCACGCGGGCAACGGGTTTGTCTTCCGCCAGCGGTGGTCCGTTGACGGGCAAACGTTCCGGAAAGCCTTGCAGCAGCGAGGGTTGAAGCAATGAAGGCTGGGTCTCGTGTCCTGCCATGCTTAAACCTCCAACTCACCGCTAGGTATTATCTGCGCACTTCAACAACTGCGCACTTCAATAAAGAATGCCCGCAGCGGGACTGACCCGCTGCGGGCATCTCTCTGGCTCAAGCCAATCATGGGGCACCGACAAAGTAGTAACCACGTGCTGGAGCCTGCCAAAGCTCGGAAATATCAGGCGTTGAAGTATTCCTTCAGGTCAGCCACCCGGTCCAAGCGCTCCCACGTGAAGTCGGGTTCGTCGCGACCGAAGTGACCGTGCGCCGCCGTCTTGGTGTAGATGGGCCGCTTGAGGTCCAGTGCGTCGATGATGGCACGCGGACGAAGGTCGAAAAGCTCGTCGATGGCTTCGCTGATGCGGGCGGGGTCAACCGTTTCCGTACCGAAAGTCTCCACGTACGTTCCGACGGGGCGGGCCTGGCCAATGGCGTAGGCAATCTGGATCTCTGCGCGCTTTGCGAGCCCCGCAGCCACCACGTTCTTGGCGACCCAGCGCATGGCGTAGGCAGCCGAACGGTCTACCTTGGACGGATCCTTGCCGGAGAAAGCGCCGCCACCGTGACGGGAGAATCCTCCGTATGTGTCCACGATGATCTTGCGGCCGGTGAGCCCGGCGTCGCCTACCGGGCCACCAATGACGAAGGCGCCGGCAGGGTTCAGGATATTCGCCGTGCGGGCGATGTCCAGGTTGGAGGCCGACAACACGGGATCGATCACGTAGCTGGCGAGGTCCGCACGAAGCTGCTCAAGGCTTGCCTCTTCTGCGTGCTGGCTGGAGATGACCACCGTTTCAACGGATACCGGCCGGTCGCCGTCGTACCCCACCGTGACCTGTGTCTTGCCGTCCGGGCGGAGGTACGCCAACTCGCCGTTCTTGCGGACTTCGGTGAGCCGCTCCGACAACCGATGGGCAAGCCAGATGGGGGTGGGCATGTACGACGCCGTCTCATCGCTGGCGTAACCGAACATGATGCCCTGGTCGCCCGCGCCCTGGAGGTCGTAGTCGTCTGCCTGGCGGCCTTCACGAGCTTCCAAGGAGTTGAAGACTCCACCCGCAATGTCATTGGACTGCTGGCCGATGGACACGGAGACGCCACAACGGGCGCCATCGAAGCCGTTGGCGGACGAGTCATAACCGATGCCCAGGATGGTCTCGCGGACAATCTGCGGAATTTCTACATAAGCGTCGGTGGTGACCTCACCCGCCACATGGACCAGGCCGGTGGTGGCCATGGTCTCGACGGCGACGCGGGATTCAGGGTCCGCGGCCAGCAGCGCATCAAGGATGGCGTCGCTGATTTGGTCGCAGATCTTGTCCGGGTGCCCTTCAGTGACCGACTCGGAGGTGAAGAGCCGGAGCTTGGACGGGGTGCCATGGTGTTCATGGTGCAGCGGTAAAGTCACTCGACCACCTTACTGGGTTGCGGGACAGCGGCATCTTCTGTGTGTCCCTGTGCTAAGAATTCGGGTGTGGGCTCAGCTACAAAGCCGGGAAAACCCGCGTGAGTTCGGCACCCACCCGATCAACGACGGCAGCTGCGACGTCAGCCTTGGAACCAGCGGCCGATTGGGGTTCGGCACCATGGCCGGACAGGATGACCACAGAGTTGTCGTCCTGTCCGAAGACACGGCCAATCCCCACCTGATTGACCACCAAAAGGTCGCAACCCTTGCGCTTGAGCTTGGCGGTAGCGTGCTCAAGGACATCGCCCTGGGCATCACCCGTTTCGGCCGCGAAGCCGACAATCAGCTGTTGGCTGCCTTGGGCGTTGCGCCGCTCGACAAGCTCATGCAGGATGTCCGGATTCCGGACCAGGCGCACTAACGGGGCGTCCTCGCCGTCCACCTTCTTGATCTTGGTGTCCGAGACTTCTGCCGGACGGAAATCGGCAACGGCGGCAGCCATGATGACGACGTCCGAATCCACGGCCGCTTTCAGCGCTGCCTCGCGCAGGTCCAGGGCCGATTCAACGCGGACAAGTTCGACGCCGGCCGGCGGCTGAACGTCCATATGCGCGGCCAGGAAGCGGACCGTTGCTCCGGCGGCCAAAGCGGCCGCAGCCAGAGCGGCACCTTGCTTGCCCGAGGAACGATTACCGAGGAAGCGGACGGGATCGAGGGCTTCCCTGGTACCGCCAGCTGAAATGGTCACGATACGTCCGGCCAGGGACGTGTGTGCGGCAGGCAATGCCTTCTCCTCGCCACCTGCGGCAGCCTCGGCCAGGGCCATGGCAGCGGCGAAGATGGCTTCGGGTTCCGGCAGGCGGCCGGGACCCGAGTCGGCACCCGTCAGGCGACCCGAGGCCGGCTCAAGTACCGTCACCCCGCGGCTGCGCAACGTCTCGACATTGGCCTGCGTGGCGGCGTGCTGCCACATTTCCGTGTGCATCGCCGGAGCGAAAAGCACCGGGCCGTGCGCCATGAGAAGTGTGTTGGTGAGGAGGTCGCCCGCCTGCCCAGTGGCTGCCTTGGCCAGGAGGTCTGCCGTGGCGGGAGCAACGACGATCAGATCAGCCTCATGCCCCAAACGGACGTGGTTGACCTTCTCGACGTCGTCGAAGACGCTGTTGCTCACCGGGTTGCCGGAGAGGGCCTCCCACGTGGCGATCCCGACGAATCGGGTAGCCGCTTCTGTGGGGATGACCGTCACCTTGTGACCGGCTTCAGTAAAAAGCCGGAGGAGCGATGCAACCTTATAGGCTGCGATCCCTCCCCCGACTCCGAGGACTATGCGCACGTGACCTCCGTCAACAGGCAGTCAGTTTTATTCTGCGGGCTCGATCGGCGTGGAAACCAAAAGGCCTTCGTTGATCTCGCGGAGGGCGATCGAGAGCGACTTCTCGTTCAGCTTGGTGTCAACCAGCGGTCCAACGTACTCAAACAGGCCCTCGTGAAGCTGGGCGTAGTAGGCATTGATCTGGCGGGCACGCTTGGCGCCGAAGATCACCAGGCCGTACTTGGAATCGGCAGCCTCAAGCAGCGAATCGATCGGCGGGTTGATGATGCCTTCAAGGTTCGTGGACACGAATTCTCCAAATTCTAGCGGGCCAACAAATGCAAGCGCTTTAGCGCTCGTGCGGGGTAAGCCCCATGAGTGAAACAAGCTCGTCCGCTGCCCGGCGAACGTCGTCATTAATGACGGTGTGGTCAAACTCCGGTTCAGCAGCAAGTTCCAGTTTAGCGGTTTCCAGCCTGCGCTGCTGTTCCTCGGGAGTTTCTGTGCCGCGGCCTACCAGGCGACGGACCATTTCGTCCCAGCTGGGCGGGGCCAGGAACACGAAGTTCGCCTCCGGGACGGCGGCCTTGACCTGTCGCGCGCCCTGGAGATCGATCTCCAACAAGACTGACTTGCCATCGGCGATGGCCGCGTTAACGGTGCTGCGAAGAGTGCCATAGCGGTTCTGGCCGTGGACCACGGCCCACTCCAGCAATTCGCCGTCCGCAACCAGCGCGTCGAACTCTTCAGCCGACTTGAAGAAGTAGTGAACCCCGTCCTTTTCGCCGGGCCGTGCCGCCCGCGTGGTGGCGGAAACCGAGAGCCAAACTTCTGGATAGTTGTCCCTGATGTACGTAGATACGGTTCCCTTGCCAACGGCAGTGGGGCCTGCAAGGACGGTCAGTCCAGGATTCTTGCTCACGGATTCCTTCGGGGAGATGCGTCAAACGCGTTGCTGGGTATCCATAAAATCTACCAGCGCCCGGGCCTGGTGGATTCCCAACCCCCGGATGCGCCGGGATCCGGCTATGCCAATTTCCGCCATGATCCCGGCCGCCCTGACGGGGCCAATGCCCGGCAAAGCCTCCAGCAATTCCACTACCCGCATGCGTGCGATTGCCTCATCAGAGGCACCTGACGAGATCAGCTCCGCAATGCTGACTTCGCCACGCTTGAGCCGTTCCTTGGCGGCGGCACGCACTGCCCTCGCCTTGGCAGCCTTTTCCAGCGCATCGGAACGCTCTTGCGGTGTCAGCTCTTTAAGGCCCACTGCCAAACCCCTGTCAGATCGAGATTGTGATCCAGATCACGCGGACTGATCCTGAACCTACCGGCAGGGGCGCGGTTGCGCAATGAGGGTTGGCAACTTACTCCGAGCGAAGCCCATCCAGAGTCTCCTCAGTGGCGCCACGCAGCGCTGCAACGGCAGGACCAGCAGCAAGGATCCCACGGCTGGAAGTGGCCAGGACGCTGGGATACGCCTCGCCGAAGGTCGCTCGGAGATCTGCCGGCGTAGCGCCCTGGGCACCGAGTCCCGGAGCCAGGATGGCCCCGCGAACGGGACCAAGATCGATGTCCAGATCCTCCAGCGCCGAACCAATGGTGGCGCCCACGACCAAGCCAACAGAACCCAGGGCACCTTCATATCGCTTGTTTTCATCGGCAGCTGCGGCAACGATCCGGCGCGCGACGGAATCGCTTCCCCCAACGTGCTGGACCGATTTTCCTTCAGGGTTGGACGTCAGCGCCAGTACGAACACTCCCCTGCCATACTGGGCTGCCAGATCCAACGCCGGGCGAAGCGACTCAAAGCCGAGATAAGGGCTCAGGGTTACAGAGTCCGCAGCCAAGGACGACCCATCGCGGAGCCAGGCGTCAGCGTAGGCAGCCATGGTGGAGCCGATGTCGCCGCGCTTGGCATCGGCGATACTGAGGACCCCGGCCTCCGCAGACGCGGCCAGTGTCCGCTCCAGCACGGCCATGCCGGCCGAGCCGTGGCGCTCGTAAAGCGCCACTTGAGGTTTCACCGCGGCAGCGAGCGAAGCTACGGCCTCCACGACTGTCAGCGAGAAGCGCTCCAGCCCTGCGACGTCGTCGTTCAACCCCCAGTCCGCCAACAACTGCGGATGCGGGTCAATCCCAACGCACAGCGGACCGCGGGAGGCCATGGCGGCAGCCAGCCGGGAGCCGAAAGACTCCCGGGCCGGCCGGGGCGCTTGCTGCGTTGCTGCGGACTCAGGCATGTGCGGCTTCCACTGCGGCCGCCAGGTTGGCTGCGTGCTCCTGCAGGCTGGTCACCGACCACTCATAGGTGCGCAGGGCTTCAATCGCCTGAACTGCGGCGTTGAACTCCGCGACCGTAGTGATGCAGGGAATGCCGATGGACGTTGCTGCAGCACGGAGTTCGTATCCGTCGCTGCGGGCCTCACCGCCGGAAGGCGTATTGAAGACCATGTCGATCTCGCCGGCGATGACGAGGTCCGCAATGGTCCCTTCGCCTTCGGCGCTGCTGCCCTCGGCCACCTTGCGGACCGGCGTCGCCTGGATGCCGTTGCGGCGCAGGACATCGGCGGTGCCACCGGTGGAAACGATCTCAAAGCCGAGATCCGAAAGCCGCTTGACGCCCATGATCACCGAACGCTTGTCGCGGTTGGCCACGGAAACGAAGATCTTGCCCTCGGTGGGCAATGCGTTGTTGGCGGCTGCCTGGCTCTTGGCGAAGGCGGTATCGAAATGCTTGTCGATACCCATCACTTCACCGGTAGAACGCATTTCCGGGCCGAGCAGGGAGTCGACCACCTTGCCTTCCGGCGTACGGAAGCGGCTGAACGGCAGGACGGCTTCCTTCACGGCAACCGGGGCGTCCAAAGGCAGCGTGGAACCGTCACCGGTCTCCGGCAGCATCTTGTAGGCGCTGCGGAGCTGGTTGATGGTAACGCCGGTACCGATGAGGGCAGCGGCCTTGGCCATCTGCACGCCCGTGGCCTTGGAGACGAACGGCACCGTGCGGGAGGCACGCGGGTTGGCTTCGAGGACATACAGGACATCGGAAGCCAGCGCGAACTGGATGTTGATGAGCCCGCGAACGCCTACACCCTCGGCGATCGCCCGGGTAGCGGTACGCACGCGCTCGATGACGTTGTTGCCCAGGGTGATCGGAGGCAGGACGCATGCAGAGTCACCGGAGTGGATGCCGGCTTCTTCGATGTGCTCCATGATGCCGCCGAGGTACATGTCCGTGCCGTCGAAGAGCGCGTCCACGTCGATCTCCACCGCGTCTTCGAGGAAGCGGTCGATCAGCACCGGGTGGTCCGGGGTGATTTCCGTGGCATTGGCAATGTAGCGGGAGAGGTTGGCTTCGTCGTAGACAATCTCCATGCCGCGGCCGCCCAGGACGTAGGACGGGCGGACCAGCACCGGATAGCCGATTTCGTCGGCGATCTTCTTGGCGTCCTCGAAGGAAACGGCGGTGCCGTTCTTCGGGGAGGTCAGGCCGGCCTCGTCCAGGACCCGGGCGAAGGCGCCACGGTGTTCGGCGAGGTCGATCGCTTCCGGCGAGGTGCCCAGGATGGGAACACCAGCGTCGGCAAGCTGCTGTGCCAGCTTCAAGGGGGTTTGGCCGCCAAGCTGCACGAAGACGCCCATGACACCGCCCGTGCGCTCCTCCGCAGCGATGACCTCGAGGACGTCCTCAAGGGTCAGCGGTTCGAAGTACAGACGCGTGGAAACGTCGTAGTCCGTGGACACAGTCTCCGGGTTGCAGTTGACCATGACGGTCTCGTAGCCGGCCTTGCGCAAGGCCATGGAAGCGTGGACGCAGGAGTAGTCGAACTCGATGCCCTGGCCGATGCGGTTGGGGCCGGAGCCGAGGATGATGACGGAGGGCTTGGAGTGCAGGCCTACTTCGTCCTCCTCATCGTAGGAGGAGTAGTGGTACGGGGTGTAGGCGGCGAATTCGGCGGCGCAGGTGTCCACCGTCTTGTAGACCGGGCGGATGCCCAGGGCCTGGCGAACACCGCGGACCACGGCCTCGTTGTTGTGCGTCAAGGCACCGATCTGCTCGTCGGAGAAGCCGTGGCGCTTGGCGTTGCGCAGCATTTCCTCGGTGAGAACGCCGGCCTTGCGGATTTCCTGGGCAGTCTCATTGAGCAGCTGGAGCTGGTCCAGGAACCAGGGGTCGATCTTGGTGGCTTCAAAAAGGTCCTCAACGGTGGCACCGCCAAGGAGGGCCCGCTGTACCTGGTGCAGACGCTCCGTGGTAGGCCGCTTGGCCTTCTCGATGAGCTCTGCCACTTCGTATTCCGGGACCGAGCTGAAGTCCAGCTGGGAGCCCTTCTGCTCCAATGAACGCAGGGCCTTCTGCAGGGCCTCGGTGAAGTTGCGTCCCATGGCCATCGCTTCGCCCACCGACTTCATGGTGGTGGTCAGCGTGTTGTCTGCTGCCGGGAACTTCTCGAAAGCGAAGCGCGGAACCTTCACTACCACGTAGTCAAGGGTCGGCTCGAAGGAAGCCGGGGTCTTCTGGGTGATGTCGTTCGGAATCTCGTCCAGGGTGTATCCCAAGGAGAGCTTCGTGGCGATCTTGGCGATGGCAAAACCGGTTGCCTTCGAGGCCAGCGCCGAGGAGCGGGAAACGCGCGGGTTCATTTCGATGACCACCACTCGGCCCGTGGCGGGGTCGATGGCGAACTGGATGTTGCAGCCACCGGTGTCGACGCCGACTTCGCGGATAACCGCGATGGAGACGTCGCGCAGCTTCTGGTACTCGCGGTCCGTCAGGGTCAACGCAGGAGCAACCGTGATGGAGTCGCCGGTGTGCACACCGACGGGGTCGAAGTTCTCGATGGAACAGACAACAACGACGTTGTCGTTCTTGTCGCGCATCATCTCGAGTTCGTATTCTTTCCAGCCAAGGATGCTCTCCTCAAGCAGGACCTCGGTGGTGGGGCTGTACTGGAGGCCCTGGCCGACGATGCGGCGGAGGTCGTCCTCGTTGTAGGCGAGGCCGGAACCCAGCCCGCCCATGGTGAAGGACGGCCGGACCACCATGGGGTAGCCCAGGTCTTCGGCTGCCTTGAAGGCTTCATCCATGGTGTGGATGATGTGGCTGCGTGCCGACTCGGCACCGCAACGCTCCACGACGCCCTTGAACTTCTCGCGGTCCTCGCCGAGTTCGATGGCGGCGATGTTGGCACCGATGAGTTCGACGTTGTACTTCTCCAGTACGCCGTTCTTATCCAGGGCGATGGCCGTGTTCAGGGCCGTCTGGCCACCAAGGGTGGGCAGGATGGCGTCCGGGCGCTCCTTGGCGATGATCTTCTCCACCACCTCAGGGGTGATGGGTTCAACGTAGGTGGCATCGGCGAACTCGGGGTCCGTCATGATGGTGGCCGGGTTCGAGTTGACCAGGATGACCCGGAGGCCCTCCTCCTTCAGGACCCGGAGGGCCTGGGTGCCGGAGTAGTCGAACTCGGCCGCCTGGCCAATGACGATGGGACCGGAACCGATGACAAGGACGCTCTTGAGATCTGTACGCTTGGGCATTACTTCTTGTCCTCAGTCTTGGAGTCGTTGTTCTTTGCGGGAGCGGCGGCTTTGGTATCGGCCATGAGGTCGATGAAGCGGTCGAAGAGGTACGCGGCGTCGTGCGGGCCGGCGGCTGCCTCCGGGTGGTACTGGACCGAGAAGGCCGGGATGTCGAGGCAGGCGAGGCCTTCGACGACGTCGTCGTTCAGCGAGACGTGGCTGACCTCCACACGGCCGTAACGCTCCTCCGGCGCCACCGTGGATCCGTTCAGCGGCGCGTCCACTGCGAAGCCGTGGTTCTGGGAGGTGATTTCCACCTTCCCGGTACGGCGGTCCATCACGGGCTGGTTGATGCCGCGGTGGCCGTAGCGGAGCTTGTACGTGCCGAAGCCAAGGGCGCGGCCCAGGATCTGGTTGCCGAAGCAGATGCCGAAGTACGGGAGCTTCTCGTCCAGCACCGAACGCAGAAGCGACACCTGGTGATCTGCCGTAGCAGGGTCGCCAGGTCCGTTGGACATAAAGAAGCCATCCGGGTTGACCGCGTTGACGTCGTCAAGGGTGGACGTTGCGGGCAGGACGTGCACGCGTACACCTCGCTCGGCGAAGCGCACCGGAGTCATTGCCTTGATGCCGAGGTCTACGGCAGCGATGGAGAAGCGCGGCTCACCTTCCCAGCCGTGATCCTTCGGCTCCACGATGTAGGCCTCGTCGATGGAGACTTCCTCTGCGAGGGCTGCACCTTCCATGGGGGCGCTGGCCAGTACCGCGTCCAGCAGTTCCTTGTCGGTAGCCTGTGCGGCCTCGCCGGAGAAGATGCCTGCGCGCATGGTCTTGTGTTCGCGGAGGTGTCGGGTGATGGCACGGGTGTCCACGCCTTGGATGCCAACGATTCCCTGGTCAACGAGTTCGTCATCGAGGCTGCGCTCGGAACGCCAGTTGGAGGGTCGGCGGGCGGCGTCGCGCACAATGTATCCGGCCACCCAGATGCGCCGGGATTCAGCGTCATCGCTGTTGACGCCGGTGTTGCCGATGTGCGGCGCCGTTTGGACTACCAGCTGGCGGGCGTAGGAGGGGTCGGTGATGGTCTCCTGGTAGCCGGTCATGCCGGTGGCGAAGACTGCTTCACCGAGCGCCGTGCCCTGGGCTCCGTAGCTGCGGCCGCGGAACATGCGGCCGTCTTCGAGCACCAGCACTGCTGCTGAGGGGGTGGGTGTGGTGGCTGCTTTACTATCCGTCACTTTATTACTTTCCACTATCGGCATCTGCCTGAGGGGCTGCGGAGATCAATTCTTGGAGGGCATCGAGGAGGAGCTGTTTGTCTGCTGCATGCCTGGATCGGAAGCCGGTGTCGACTTCCCGGGCGCCCAGCTTCCAGCTGATGACCAGGAGTCCGTCTTTCTCAACGAACTTGCCTGCCATGCCGTTTGCTTCACGACTGTCCACCAGGGCGGAGCGCGGGACGAACACCGGGCCGGCACCGGAGCGGTCGAACAACACGCCTTCAGCGTGGATGCTCAGTTCCGCGGTGGTCCGGATGCCCAGGCCATGGACCGCGATCCGGTCCAGCCAGTCACCGGCCGTAGTGGTGGCCACGTACTGGCCTTCCGCCACGACAGTGGCCGGCGTCAGCTGCTCGGGCACCTCGGGAAGGCGTTCGACGTCGGCTTGTCGCCTGAGCCGGTTACGCCACCCCAGCCAGATCATCGCCAGGACGACGATGATCAGCGGCACCGTGATCAACACGGTAAGAGTTTGGTTGTCCATTAGTTGCTGCTGACTGCCGGGTACCTGTACGGCGTGTTGAGCTTGCCGTCGAGGACCGTGGGGTGGCCCTTGAAGAAGGTAGCCACCACGGATCCGGGCAATTCTTTGCCCTTGAACGGTGAATTGCGGCCCATGGTTGCCATTTTATGAGGGTCAACGGTCCAACGTGCAGCCGGGTCCACCAAGATGACGTTGGCGGGCTCGCCAACCTCCAGCGGACGGCCTTGGTCAGCGACTCGGCCAATGACCGCGGGAGTGAAGGAGGTGACCCTGGCGAAGTCCGCCCATGTCATGAGGCCGGTTTCGATCATGGTTTCCTGAACCACGGAGAGAGCCGTTTCCAGGCCGGTCATGCCCATGGCCGCCTGCGCCCATTCGCATTCCTTGTGTTCGCTGGGGTGCGGGGCGTGGTCGGTTCCCACGACATCGATGGTGCCATCCGCCAAACCGTCACGAAGGGCCTGCACATCTGCGTCCGTGCGCAACGGCGGGTTCACCTTGTACACCGGATCGTAGCTGCGGACCAACTCATCCGTGAGGAGAAGGTGGTGCGGGGTGACTTCAGCCGTGACGTTGATGCCACGAGCCTTTGCCCAACGCACAATTTCAACGGACCCTGCGGTGGAGACGTGGCAGACGTGCAGGCGGGAACCAACGTGCTGGGTCAACAAGACATCGCGGGCGATGATGCTCTCTTCGGCCACAGCCGGCCAGCCCGTGAGTCCGAGGACCGCGGAAACGGCGCCTTCGTTCATCTGTGCCCCGGCCGTAAGGCGGGGTTCCTGCGCGTGCTGGGCCACCACACCGTCGAACGCTTTGACGTATTCCAGCGCGCGGCGCATCAGGACGGGGTCGTGCACGCAGATGCCGTCATCGGAGAACATCCGGACCTGGGCGCGGGAGTCAGCCATGGCGCCCAACTCTGCGAGTTGCTCGCCGGCCAAGCCCACGGTGACTGCACCCACCGGGCGGACATCCACCCAGCCGGACGCACGGCCCAGGCTGTGGACCTGCTCAACGACGCCGGCGGTGTCCGCGACAGGGTTGCTGTTGGCCATGGCGTGGACGGCGGTGAAGCCACCGAGGGCAGCAGCGCGGGTGCCGGTCTCCACAGTCTCGGCGTCCTCGCGGCCGGGTTCACGCAAGTGGGTGTGGACGTCCACCATGCCCGGCAGGGCTACCAGGCCCTTGCCATCGATGACAGTGGCGTTCTCATCGGTGAGGTCCTTACCGCGGGCGGCAATGACGCCGTCGCGGATCAACAGGTCCTCGGCCTCCCCGCCCAGAATGGCGGCCCCACGGATCAGGTAAGTTTTCTCGGCCATCAGTTGCTCTCCTTGCTGGACTGGCTTGCGAAAGCCGGTGTAGCTGCGTTCGTGGGGGCTGCTTCGCGGGAGTCTCCGGACAGCAGCAGGTACAGGGCGGCCATGCGGACCGATACACCGTTGCGCACTTGGGCAAGAACGGTGGACCGGGGCGAGTCTGCCGCGGCGGAAGAAATCTCCAGGCCACGGTTCATGGGGCCGGGATGCATGATGATGGTGTCCTTCATGCCCAGGTCATCCAGGGCACGCAGCCGGGCGTCGTCGAAGCCCCAACGCCGCGAGTACTCGCGGGTGGACGGGAAGAACGAGGCGTTCATGCGCTCTCCCTGGACGCGCAGCATCATCATGGCGTCGATGCCCGCTTCCAGCGTCTGGTCCAGGTTGTAGCTGACCTTGCAAGGCCAGTGTTCGACGCCGATGGGCAGCAGCGTTGGCGGCGCCACCAACGTGACCTCGGCACCCAGCGTTTTCAGCAACCAGACGTTGGAACGGGCAACCCGGGAATGCAGGACATCGCCGGCGATCGCCACGCGCATGCCCTTCAGGTCTGCGCCCGTGGACGCTGTTCCGTTGAGCTTCGACCAGTGCCGGCGCATGGTGAAGGCGTCCAGCAGTGCCTGGGTGGGGTGCTCATGCGTGCCGTCACCGGCGTTGATGACGGCGGCGTCGATCCAGTCCGTGGCCGCGAGCCGGTGCGGAGCACCGGAGGCCCAGTGACGGATGACGACGGCGTCCGCACCCATGGCGGCGAGGGTCTGTGCAGTGTCCTTGAGGGACTCGCCCTTGGAAACCGAGGACCCCTTGGCGGCGAAGTTGATCACGTCGGCAGACAGGCGCTTCGCCGCTGCTTCGAAGGAGATCCGCGTACGGGTGGAGTCTTCGAAGAAGAGGTTGACCACGGTGCGGCCGCGAAGGGCAGGAAGCTTCTTCACCTCGCGATCACCGACGGCCGACATTTCTTCAGCTGTGTCCAGGACACGGATGGCGTCGGCCGCGCTGAGGTTCTCAGTGGAAAGAAGGTGCTTCACTTGCCTGCCTCGATAACTACCTCGTTGACGGGCACACCATCGACCGAATCGATTTCCTCGAGGTGCACGCGAACCTTTTCCGAGGATGACGTAGGCAGGTTCTTGCCCACGTGGTCTGCGCGGATGGGAAGCTCGCGGTGGCCCCTGTCCACCAGCACGGCAAGGCGGACAATCCGGGGACGGCCAAGGTCCACCAAGGCGTCCAAAGCGGCGCGGATGGTGCGTCCCGAGTACAGGACGTCGTCAATCAGGACAACTACTTTATTGTCGATTCCGGTCAAAGGGAGCCGGGTGTGGCGTGGGGGCCGAGTGGGCTGGTGGGAGAGGTCGTCACGGAACATGGTGACATCCAGCTGGCCCACGATCGTCTCGGCGTTGACCGTGGGGTCCGCTGCCGCGATTTTGGCAGCAAGCCTGACGGCCAAAGGATAGCCGCGGCTGGGAATGCCCAACAGGACCAGGTCCTGGGAGCCTTTGTTGGCTTCGAGGATCTCGTGGGCGATACGAGTGAGCGCACGATCAATGTCCGCCTGGTTGAGGACAACCCGCGACGGCACGTGCGCTGAAGTGACTTCAGTCATCGCTCGTCTCCCCTTTCCCCGCCTCACGGGACGGAATTAAAAAAGGAATATTTGCTTTTCCAAGCTACCACAGCGGCCACTGGCCACCGCGACCAGCGCCAAGGTGGGAGGTGAGTTTAAGCTCACACCCGCTGCCGTGGAATAGGCTCTTGCCCATGAGCACGAACCACCACGGCCAGCCCGGCGGGCACCCGTATCCGCGACCATATCTGGAGCCTGGCGCCAACCCCACGTGGATCGGCCGCGTGCAGCCGGGAAACTACCAACCAGCCCCCGGAAATCCCACGTCGCTTCCCCAGCAGACATGGGCTGTGCCACCGGCGCCGGCAGGCCGCCGGACGTGGGGAACACTCCCCCTGTTGATCGCGGGTGGAGTACTGGCCCTGGGCAGCTTGCTGTTGGTGGTTCCCTTCCTCCTCGGCAATACCGGCATCACCGGTTTCGTGATCGGTTTCATTGCTTCGCTGATTCCATTGACCGTAGTGCTGTTGACGGTGCGCCTTATTGATCGTTGGGAGCCTGAGCCAAAGCGTCTCCTGTGGTTTGCCTTTACGTGGGGGGCCGCCGTCTCCATAGCCGGAACACTCCTGATCCAACCCCTCTTCGCGCTTGCCGCGCCCACAACCAGCGAGGAAGCCTTTACCTATTTCATGGCCACGGTACAGGCACCGATCGTGGAGGAATTCACCAAGTCCTTGGGCCTTCTGGTGCTGATCCTGGCCGCGCGGAAGTACTTCGATGGTCCCGTGGACGGCGTGGTGTTCGCCTTCACCATCGCTGCCGGGTTCGCCTTCACAGAGAACATCCTCTACTTCGGCAGAGAAATCGCGTCATCGACTGATCCCGGCACCGACCTGGTTCGCATCTTTATTCTTCGAGGCGTCATGTCGCCCTTCGCCCACGCGGTGTTCACTGGGACAACCGGCCTGATCATGGGCTTTGCTGCCCGGAAATGGCACTCAGGGTATGCCGTCCTGGCCTTTTTCATCGGTTTGCTGCCCGCGATGTTCCTGCACAACCGCTGGAACAGCATGGGCCAGAACTTCCTGGTGGAGTATTTTGTGGTCCAGGTGCCGATCTTCCTGGTCGCAGCTGTCGGCATCATCTTGCTTCGCGTTGCCGAGGGAAAGCTCACCCGCCAACGGCTGCTTGAGTATGCCCGGGCGGGTTGGTTCACGCCGGCGGAAGTGGAAATGCTGGCCACCTCCAGGGGAAGAAGGCAGGCACTTCGCTGGGCGTCGGCGCGGGGCCGGGGCGCCCAGATGAAAGCCTTCATCAAGGAAGCCACCGCCTTGGCCTTTACGCGGCAACGCATCCTC
This sequence comes from Paenarthrobacter nitroguajacolicus, assembly GCF_007786235.1. GTDB lineage: Bacteria > Actinomycetota > Actinomycetes > Actinomycetales > Micrococcaceae > Arthrobacter > Arthrobacter nitroguajacolicus_A. The sequence goes on from NZ_VNFK01000002.1 coordinate 381,611, forward strand.
AGTGGCCGCGACATCCAGGTTCACCAACACGACGAACTGGAACATCTCCGCACCATCCCGGCGCTCAGGTCGGCAGTCCTCGCATGAGGCAAAAGGACCCGCCCCCTCAGTTTCCTGGGGAAGCGGGTCCTCTGTGTTCAAATACCGAAGTGGTTGCCGCCTAGGCGAGCAGTGACGGCTTGAGCTTCTGAAGGCGCCCAAGCAGTCCGTTGATGAACGCTGGAGACTCATCAGTGGACATCGTCTTGGCGAGGGCTACAGCTTCGCTCACTGCCACACCGTCCGGGACTTCGTCGTTGTAAAGGAGTTCCCACGCACCGATACGGAGAATGATGCGGTCCACGGACGGCATCCGCTCCAACGTCCAGCCTTGGGCGTACGTCTGCAGGAACTCGTCGATGGTTGCCTGCATGGAAACAACGCCTTCCACGATTTCCACCGTGTACGGGTTGATGACCAAGTCTGTCTTCTCCCGGCGCGCTGTCATCGCGTCAAAGGCAGAAACGGAACGTTGCTCCGCCTCGAAAAGTACTTCGAGTGCCCTGCTACGGGCTTTACCGCGTGCGCTCACTAGTCGTTGACCCGGCCCAGGTAGCTGCCATCGCGGGTGTCTACCTTGACCTTGGTGCCCTGCTCAACGAACAGCGGAACCTGGATCTCGTAGCCGGTTTCAACGGTGGCCGGCTTGGTGCCTGCCGAGGACCGGTCGCCCTGAAGGCCCGGCTCAGTGTAGGTGATTTCCAGAACGACGCTCGGGGGAAGTTCAATGTACAGAGGGGTGCCCTCGTGGATGGCGATATTCACCATCTGGTTCTCGAGCATAAAGTTGGTGGCGTCGCCGACGGTTGCACCGGAGACGGTGATCTGGTCGTAGTCCTGGGTGTCCATGAAGACGAAGTCTTCGCCATCCTGGTACAGGTACTGGTAGTCGCGGCGGTCAACCGTTGCGGTTTCAATCTTCAGGCCGGCGTTGAAGGTCTTGTCCACCACCTTGCCGGACATGACGTTGCGCATTTTGGTGCGGACGAAGGCGCCGCCCTTGCCCGGCTTGACGTGCTGGAACTCGATGATGTTCCAGAGCTGGCCCTCGAGCTTCAGTACGGTCCCGTTCTTGATGTCGTTTGTGGTTGCCACTCGTATCCTCTGGTTAATCGCACTGGTTCTAGCTGCCAGCTGTCTATGCCAAGCAGGCGTGCCATTCGGCGCGCCAGCGCGTATTTATCAAAAATCCAAGAACCATTCTACCGGCAAATGAGCCGAACCCTCGCGAGTGGCAATTTCCGCAGCTTTCAGGAAGCGACTTCCATGACATCCCGGGCACGCTGCAGGGCCACAGCGGAAGAGTAAATCAGCGCGGCATCGGCGGCCATTGCCACCCGAAGGTCCAGCGCTTTGGCGAACTCTTCTGATGCCGCCAACGCATTTCCGCTCACGAAATACGCGCGCCCCAGATACTGGCGGACGATGGCTTCCTTGGAACTCCCCTGGACCTCGTGCAGCAGGTGTCGGAACAACTGCACTGCACGGTCCAGGCGGTTGGTTGCACGATGGACCTCAGCTTCGAAGATCCGGAGCCGGAACGACTCGGGATCCTTGTAGCGGGCTTCGGCCAGGAGTTCGGCCGCTTCCTTGGGCTGGTTCTCCAGCAGGAGCGCCATAATTCGATCAGCAGGGTCTTCCGAGGCCGCAAGCGCGGTCTCCATGACATCCTCGTTGACGACCACAGGCAACAATGTGTCCGGGTTCATCCGGACCCCAGGGAAGCCGGCTGTCGGCCAGTCGCTCACGCCTTCACGAACGGCGACCGTCATGATGCGATCTCCTGGTAGGCGGCAAACAACAGGGAGGTATCGGGAACGTCCAGAATGCCTGGCTTGGCCACGCCATCGAGGACAACGAAGCGGAGCAAGTCACCTCGGGATTTCTTGTCGCGGCGCATGCCGTCCAGCAAACCCTGCCATCGGTCCCTGCGGTACGTGATGGGAAGGCCCAGGCTTTCCAGTATGGTGCGGTGCCGATCCGCATCGGTATCCGACAACCGGCCCACGCTGCGTGACAGCTCAGCGGCAAACATCATGCCCACCGAGACCGCGGCACCGTGGCGCCACGAATAGCGTTCCACGAGTTCGATGGCGTGGCCCAAGGTGTGGCCGTAGTTCAGGATCTCCCTCAGGCCGGACTCCTTGAGGTCCTGGGAAACGACGTCAGCCTTCACCGTGATGGCGCGCTCAATGAGCTCGCGGACCACTTCCGACCCCGGATCCATCACGGCGTCGGTGTTCTTCTCCACCAGGTCAAGGATTGCGGGATCAGCGATGAATCCGCACTTGATGACTTCTGCCATGCCGGAAATGAGTTCGTTCTTGGGCAGCGTCTGCAGGGTGTCAAGGTCGGCCAAGACTGCGGCGGGCGGGTGGAACGACCCCACAAGGTTCTTGCCCTCCGCGGTGTTGATGCCGGTCTTGCCCCCCACCGAGGCATCAACCATGCCCAAGAGGCTCGTGGGCATGTGGATGACCTTGACGCCACGAAGCCACGTCGCTGCCACGAATCCCGCGAGGTCGGTGACCGCACCGCCACCGACAGCCACGATGGCATCCGATCGGGTGAAATCGTTCTGACCCAGCACCTGCCAGCAGAATGCGGCAACCTGGATGTGCTTGCCTTCCTCCGCGTCCGGAATTTCGGCTGTGAGCGCCGTGAATCCGGCAGCGTCGAGCTCATCACGGACGGTATCCCCGGTCAACCGCAGAGCACGGGGGTGGATGACCAGAACGCGTCGGACACGCTCGCCGAGTTTGTCAGGCAGCGTTCCCAGAAGGCCACGGCCCACCACGACGTCGTAGTTCTCATTGGCTGACTGGCCGGTCACCTTGATGACAGTTGCTTCGTTGCTCACTTTTCAACTTCCTCTTTCAAGGCTGCATGCTGGCGCAGCCGCTCCTCCAACTGGAGGCCGATTTCCGCCACGGATCCTGAACGGACGTCCATGACGATATCCGCGAGTCGTTCATAGACGGGACGCCTGGTGGCAAACAAGGCTTCCCATCGGGTCATTGCGTCGCCTTGCAAAAGCGGCCTGCCGGTGTTTCGCGCAATCCGGTCTGCAACGGTTTCCGCGTCGCATTCCAGATAAACCACAGTGCACTCCCCCAGCAACTGCTGCGTGCCGGAGTCGAGAACTGCTCCTCCACCCAACGAGATGATGGCCGGCTGTGCTTTGGCGGACTCGATGGACTTCGCCACCGCCCTTGCTTCGATCTCGCGAAATGCGTGCTCTCCCCGCCCGGCAAAGATGTCCGCGATGCTGCCGTGGGCAGCAACCACTACTGCGTCGGTGTCCACAAACGGCAGACCGAGTTGCTGGGCCAACTGCTGGCCAATGGCCGACTTGCCAACAGCCATGGGACCCACCAGGACAACGGGACGGCTGGGGCAGCCATCCAGGATAGCGCGGACCACTACCGGCCGACCGAGTCCAAGGTGGCCGGGATGCTGTCGAGGTAGCTTTGCAGGTTTCGCTGGGTCTCAGCAACGGAGTCGCCACCGAACTTCTCGGCAACGGCTTCGGCCAGAACGAGCGCCACCATGGCTTCGGCAACAACGCCTGCCGCAGGAACCGCGCAGACGTCGGAACGCTGGTGGTGGGCCTTGGCAGGCTCACCCGTGCTGACATCAATGGTGCGCAGGGCACGCGGTACAGTCGCGATGGGCTTCATGGCAGCACGAACACGCAGGACCTCGCCGATGCTCATGCCGCCTTCAATGCCGCCGGCCCGGTTGGTCTGGCGGACGATCTTGCCGTTCTCGTCCTTGAGGATCTCATCGTGGGCCGCGGAGCCGCGGCGGGCCGCCGTAAGGAAGCCGTCGCCGACCTCAACGCCCTTGATGGCCTGGATGCCCATCAGCGCAGCGGCCAGCCTCGAATCGAGTCGACGATCCCAGTGCACGTAGCTGCCCAGTCCCGGCGGCAGCCCGTAGGCCAGGACCTCAACGACACCGCCGAGGGTTTCGCCTTCCTTGTGGGCGGCATCCACCTCGGCAACCATCGCGTCGGAGGTTTCGCGGTCGAAACAGCGCAAGGGATCAGCGTCGAGGGCAATGACGTCCCTCGGCGACGGCAGTGGCCGGCCTTCGGGAACTGTGACGCTGGCAATGGACACCGTGTGGCTCACCAGTTCGACGCCGAGTTGCTTCAGGAACTGGGCAGCAACGGTACCCAGGGCAACACGCGTGGCGGTCTCGCGCGCACTGGCACGTTCAAGAACCGGTCGGGCTTCGTCGAAGCCGTACTTCTGCATGCCCGTGAAATCCGCATGTCCTGGGCGTGGACGCGTCAAAGGGGCGTTGCGGGCCTGGTCGGCGAGGACCTCGGGGTCCACGGGGTCAGCAGACATGATCTGCTCCCACTTGGGCCACTCGGTATTGCCAACCTGGATGGCCACCGGGCCACCTTGTGTGAGCCCGTGCCGGACGCCACCCATGATGGTGACCTCGTCCTGCTCGAACTTCATGCGGGCACCACGGCCATAACCCAGGCGGCGACGCGCCAACGCGTCACGAATCTGCCCGCTGGTGAGCTCAACACCAGCAGGTACGCCTTCAACAATTCCGATCAGTGCCGGACCATGGGATTCACCGGCAGTCAACCAACGCAACATATAACCAATCCTGCCATGTAAGGCCTCTAGAACACTCGCCGGGGAAGCCCGACTGAGTCGCACATCACATCTATGACGGCGGCATCCACGTCACAGCCGCTGAAGCGCCTGATCTGCTCGGCCGCCTGGTACATCAGCATCTCCAGTCCCGGGACCACAGCTCCGCCATGGCCATGCCACACTTCGGCAAGGCGGCTTGGCCAGGGATCGTAGGCAACGTCCAAGAGGACACCGGCGCCGGTGCCCGGCAGTGCTGCGAGCTGTTCCGCCAAATCATCGGCGGCGCGCGGCGGGAAGGTTGAGATCACCAGTTCCGTTCCTGCCACTGCAGCGGCAGCTTCCGTCAGTGGCCGGACGGTGACGGAAATTCCGACGGCGGCCGCAGCAGCTACTGCGTCCCCTGCACGGCCGGCATCGCGAACAAAAACGTCGACGTGGCGGGTCCCGAGTTCCTGGACGGCTGCAACAGCCGCAGCCGACGTACCACCGCCGCCAAGAATGGCCGCGTGGGGTGTGGAAGCCACGCCCGCATAGCGAACCGACTCAACGATCCCGGCGACATCGGTGTTGTACCCGACGCGACGCACCAACCCGCCGTCGTGCTCGAACACAACAGTATTGATGACACCCAAGTGGGCGCCGGCGCCGCGGACCTCATCCACTTCCTTGACCATGGCCGATTTCAGCGGCATGGTCACCGACAGGCCGCACCAGGAGTGGTCCCCACGGAGTGATTCCATAAACGACGGAAGCGTCTCTTCCGTAACGTCGATGGCTGAGTACTCGATGTCAACGCCCAGTTTGGCGTAGGCGGCAGTGTGCAGTGCCGGGGATTTCGAGTGCGAGATCGGGTGCCCCAGGACTGCGGCGCGACGACTCACACACACCGTCCCGCGTTGGCCTGGCACCATGCGTTGTATTGGGCAACGTACGTGTTGTGCTCAGCCAGCGTCTTGGAGAACTTGGTCTCCTTGGTATCAAGGTTGATGGTCACCCAGTAGAGGTACTCGTTCTGGGTAGGTTTGGCCGCTGCATCGATGGCGGTCTTGCCCGGTGAGCCAATGGGCCCGGCCGGCAAGCCAACGTTGGCGTAGGTGTTGTACGTGTTGGACTTATCGGCCTTCTCTTCCTCGGTGAGGTGGAAGGATTTCTTTCCCAGTCCGTAGGTCACCGTGGCATCCGATTGAATCAGGCCGCTGGTCTCCACGTTATTTGGCTTGAGCCTGTTGTAGATGGCGCCGGCCACGTTACCGTAGTCCGCCTGCCCACCTTCAGCCTGGACGATGCTCGCAATGGTGACGGTGTCGTACTGCTTGGCGGAATCCGTAATTCCCTGGGACTTGAGTTCGTCCAGTGTGGTGGTCACCAGCTTCTGGATGATGTCCTTGGCCGGTGTACCAAGTGCAAAGCGGTACTCTCCGGGCGCCAGGAAACCCTCAAGGTTCTTGGCCTTGGCAGGGACACCAAACTGCCCCGGCGCCTGATTGAGGGCGTTGAGTTCCTGCATGGGAATGCCCGAACCCTTGGAGATCGCCTCCAACGACTCGTTGATCCGCAGTCCAGCGCTCAAGGCGAAGTACATGACCTTGGAAGCATCCTTATTGACCAGCACGGCCACGGCATCGGAGTTCTTCATCTGGGTACGGAACGTGAATTCCCCGGGAGACAGCTCACCGCCCTCACTGAGGAATTCCTTGACGAACGCATCGGCGTCGGCCACTACTCCGTTTTGTACCAGGGTGGTGGCAACCACCTTGGGTCCGGAGCCTTCGGCCACGGTGATGTTGACAGAACCGGTACCCGGCCCCGGGTAGTCGGTGACTTTATCCATGCCCAGCAAAGGCTTCAGGAATTGGGCGCCAATGGCTATGGCGGCTACGAAGACACCCAGCGTGATCAGGAGGGCAAGCACCCGACGGCGGCGACGCGCCTTCTTGGCTGCGGCTTTGGACGCCGTATTTTCAACGGGAGCAATCAAAACGTGATGGGGGTCGTCGTGGTGAAGCTCATCGTGGAGTTCTTCATGGGCCTCGAAGCCGTAGTGGGCGTCGTGCTCCTCGAAGTGGTCGCCATGGACCGACTCTTCCGCGTGTTCCGCGTGGACGTGGTCAGCATGGACCCGTTCAGCATCGATGTGCTCAGGTTCCAGCTGGTCTTCATGAGTGCCGGCCTCGGGGGCAGCAACACCATCCACCTGGACCTCGGCATGCTGCTCCTCCGTTGCCGCTGCGGCCGAAGGAGACTCCACAACCGGTACCGCAGCAGAGACAGGCTGAGCTGAAGGAACCGGAGGAGCAACCACCGGCTTGGCAACAGGCTCGGACGTAGCTTCAGGTTCAGGCTTGCCTTGAGAAACAGGCGGATCCACCGGTACCGGTGGTGCGGCGGGCGTTGGGGGAACAGCGGGCACTGGACGGGGCAGTTCAGGCTCAACATTGGCTGGGGCTGCAGCCTCCCCCGGAGTCGCTTCGGGAACGGGTACCACGTTGTGGTTCTGCGTGGCGAGGAATCGTTCCCGCGCCCGCAGCTCTTTGCGGGTCAGCGGCATGCCGCCGCTGGCGGCACCGCTGGAGGGGTCGTTGTTGACCGGGCTCACAGTTGCAGTCCCCTCGTAGAAGAATCGGGTTCACTGCCGGAGGCAGCCCGCAGCGTTGGGGCACTGCTGGGCTTTTCGGACTGCACCGGTGCCTGCACTCGGCGGCCAACGTCCGTTCCTCTGGCTTTTTGCATGTCGATCGCGTGCTGAAGTATTCCAGCAGCAGCAACCTGATCAACCACTTTACGGTGGTTCTTGCTGCTCATGCCAGCTTCATGCAGGTTGCGGTGTGCCGTCACGGTGGAAAGCCGCTCATCCACGAGGTTCACGGGAATGTCCAAACCGGCCCGGACCAGCTCACCCACAAGGAGCTCGGCGTATTCGGTGGCCATGCTCGCGGACCCGCGTTCCTCGCCTTTCATGGTCCTCGGAAGGCCCACGAAAATTTGCACTGCCGGCAAATCCGCTGCGTGCTTTACCACCAGACGGATGTCGGAATTTTTCTTCGCGTCCCGCCCCACTGTCTTAAACGGCGTGGCCAGGATTCCGTCGGGATCGCTGATGGCGACGCCCACTCTGACGGTACCGACGTCTACCCCCAGCTTGATGCCCTGGGGGTAGACGCCACTGTTAGTACTGGAAGCCACCGTCAGCGCTTGGCTATCGCATCAACCACCGCTGTGAGGGCCTCAGGGACCTTCCCAGCGTCGCTGCCGCCGCCTTGGGCGACGTCGTCCTTGCCGCCACCGCCGCCGCCGAGGATCCCTGCGGCCAGTCGGACCAGTGCCCCGGCTTTCACGCCTGCTTCACGGGCGGCTTCATTGGTTGCGATAAGGATGACGGGCCGATCGTTGCTGACACCCGCCACTGCCACAGTGGCAGCGTCTGAGCCCAAGCGGCTGCGCAGGTCCAAGGCAAGGTTCCGGAGGTCGTCGGCTCCCCCGACCTGGCCGGCGTCGTGGGCTATGACGCGGACGCCGGCAGCGTCCTTTGCGGTTCCCACCAGATTCGCAGCCGCTGCAGCAAGCTGTTCCTTGCGGAGGCGGTCGAGTTCCTTTTCCGTGGCCTTGAGCTTGCTGAGGGTGCTGGAGATGCGGTCCGCAAGTTGTCCGGACGGAACCTTGAGGAGTTCGGTGAGTTCAGTCACCAGAGCTCGTTCGGCAGCCAGGTGGCGGAATGCGTCCAAACCAACGAAGGCCTCTACACGGCGGTTTCCCGAACCAACGGACTGCTCGCCGAGGAGGGAAAGGCTGCCGATCAGCGACGTGTTGGAAACGTGCGTGCCACCGCACAACTCACGGGACCACGCGCCGTCGATCTCTACCACGCGCACTTCACTGCCGTAGTTCTCACCGAACAGTGCCATGGCGCCCAAAGCCTTGGCCTCAGCCAGTCCCATCACCTTGGTATCCACGCGGAAGTTGTTCCGGATGGCGATGTTGGAGACCTCTTCGATTTCGGAGCGGGTGGCCGTGCTCAGGCCTTCACCCCAGGCGAAGTCGAAGCGGAGGTAGCCGGCCTTGTTGTACGAACCGCGCTGCGTGGCTTCCGGCCCCAGGATCTGGTGCAGGGCGGCATGCACGATGTGCGTACCGGTGTGTGCCTGCTCGGCTGCGTGGCGGCGTTCGCGGTCGACGGCGGCACGAACCAGCGCGTCGGAAGCAATTTCGCCTTCGCGGACGATTGCCTTGTGCACGCTCAGGCCCTTGATGGGACGCTGGACGTCCAGGACCTCCACCACGAAGCCATCGCCGGTGATAAGGCCGGTGTCGGCGGACTGGCCGCCCGCTTCGGCGTAGAACGGGGTTTCGTTGAGGACGAGCTCGATTTCGTCGCCGGTGGAGGCGTGCGCCACAGCGCGGCCGCCGCTGACGATGCCGCGAACCTTAGCCTCGCCTTCAAGTTCGTCGTAGCCCGTGAAGACGGTCTCGCCCTTGCCGAGGAGCTCTTGGTAGGCACTGAGGTCGGCGTGGCCGCCCTTTTTGCCCTTGGCGTCAGCCTGTGCGCGCTGGCGCTGTTCGAGCATGAGCGCACGGAAGCCCGCCTCGTCAACCTTGAGGCCGGCCTCTTCCGCCATCTCCAGGGTCAGGTCAATCGGAAAGCCGTAAGTGTCGTGCAGGGCGAAGGCATCGGCGCCGGACAAAGGACCTCCGGCAGCCTTCGACTCAGCCACCGCGTCCTCCAAGCGGGCCGTACCCGAAGCAATGGTGCGCAGGAACGCCTTCTCTTCGGCGTAGGCGATGCGGCTGATACGGGCAAAGTCAGTCTCCACCACCGGGTAGACACCCTTCATGGCGTCGCGTGAGGCGGGAAGGAGGTCCGGCAGGCAGGCCTTTTCGACGCCCAGCAGGCGCATGGCGCGAACAGCACGGCGGATCAGGCGCCGCAGCACGTAGCCGCGGCCTTCGTTGGAGGGTGATACGCCATCGGCGATCAGCATCAGGGCGGAACGGATGTGGTCACCCACCACGCGCATACGGACATCGTCCGTGTGGTGCGGATCGTCCGGGGACTCGGCGGAGGTGTACTCACGGCCCGACAATTCGGCGGCTTTGTCGATGACAGGACGGACCTGGTCCGTCTCGTACATGTTCTCGACGCCCTGAAGGATCATCGCAAGGCGCTCCATGCCAAGGCCTGTGTCGATGTTCTTCTGTGGCAGTTCGCCGACGATGTCGAAATCCACCTTGGAGCGGACGTTCTCAATCTGGTACTGCATGAACACGAGGTTCCAGATTTCGATGTACCGGGTCTCATCGGCGAGGGGTCCACCCTCGATGCCGTAGGCGGGGCCGCGGTCGTAGTAGATCTCCGAGCAGGGGCCGGCGGGGCCGGGCTGGCCTGTGGACCAGTAGTTGTCAGCCTTGCCCATGCGCTGGATGCGCTCAGCCGGGATGCCGGTATTCTTGAGCCACAGTTCCTTGGCTTCGTCGTCCTCTTCGTAGACCGTCACCCAAAGGCGCTCGGCGGGAAGTCCATAACCGCCGTCGTCCACGCTGGTGGTGAGCAGTTCGAAGGCGAACTTGATGGCGTCTTCTTTGAAGTAGTCACCGAAGGAGAAGTTGCCGCACATCTGGAAGAACGTTCCATGCCGGGCTGTTTTGCCTACTTCTTCAATGTCTCCGGTGCGGATGCACTTCTGCACGCTGGTTGCACGCTTGTAGGGAGGCTCTTCGCGTGCGGTCAGGTAAGGAATGAAGGGAACCATTCCGGCCACAGTGAAGAGAAGTGACGGGTCGCTGGAAACGAGCGACGCGGAGGGAACGGCGGTGTGGCCCTTGCTGACAAAAAAGTCCACCCAGCGCTTGGTGATCTCCTGCGACTTCATTAGCTGATTACTTACCCTTCTCAATTCACTGCACACGATGTGCGCGGACCGGCTGGTGCCGTTCCGCAGCTTTCCATTCTGCCCTGTTGAGGGCCTGGGAGCGAACCGCTCCTGCTACCGTCCGCCTGCTGCGGCGTCATCGATCCCGAGCGCGGCCCGGAGATCCTCTTCCCGTTGGTGCATGCCCGACCGCACTGCATCGGCGAAGTCGAACAGCCCGTCAGCCATCCGGCCAACGGCACGGTTCAAACCTTCGGGGCCCAGGTTTGCCTGCGCCTCGGTGATCTTGCGGAAGGCGATGACGCCGATTGCGACGCCAATGCCCATCCAAACGATTCTCTTCATGGGTTTCTGGTCTCCCTGTGTTCAGCTACTGATTGTTCGGCGGCTGCTTGTTCAGCGGCTGCGACGGCCTGAGGAAGGGGCCCGGCGGCCAGCGAAGGCGGAACGGACGCCATAGCTGAAGGCGGCCACCTTGATCAGTGGCGAACCCACTGTTGCGGCCACAAGCGAGGACAGCGCAGAGATGTTGGCCGACGCGTCGGAAACGTTGGAGGCGATACCGTCAACCTTCTTCAACTGCTGGTTGGTGGTAGAGACCGTTGCGGTCACTTCGTCCATCAGGGGCGTTGCGCCGTCGCTGATGGAACGGATGGAGGTGCGGACCTCGTCAAAGACGCTGCCCAGCTTCAGGATGGGCACGGCCAACAGCAAGACAAGGAGCGCAAAGACTCCTGCTGCGATGAGGCCGGCGATGTCGCCACCAGACATAGAACTCTTCTCCTAGGATCGTTGCGCTGCCTTGCACCCGCCATGTTGTGGCTTTGGCCAAGGCCTCCCCAAGTACCTTACCTACATTGGGCCGGTACCTTACATACAAAGAAGCCCGCGGCGTTTGCCACGGGCTTCTTTGTATGCGCTGCTTGGATTTAGCGAGCGTAGAATTCGACGACGAGCTGCTCTTCGCAGATCACGGGGACCTCGGAGCGCTTCGGGCGACGAACCAGGCGGGCCTGCAGAGACTCGATCTTGACGTCCAGGTAAGCCGGCACGTTGTTGAGGACGTGTGCGCCAGCAGCTGCCACCTGGAACGGGGGCATAACCTCGGAGCGGCTGTGAACGTGGATGAGCTGGCCTTCGCCAACGCGGAAGGACGGGCGGTCCACGCGGATGCCGTCAACCATGATGTGGCGGTGCACAACCAGCTGGCGTGCCTGTGCGATGGTGCGGGCGAAACCGGCACGGAGCACGAGGGCGTCCAGACGCATTTCGAGCAGCTCAACCAGGTTTTCACCGGTGAGGCCCTTGGTGCGGCGTGCTTCTTCGAAGGCACGGGTCATCTGTGCTTCGCGGATGCCGTACTGGGCGCGCAGACGCTGCTTTTCGCGCAGACGTACGGCGTAGTCGGAGTCCTGCTTCTTGCGGGCACGGCCATGCTCACCGGGGCCGTACGGGCGGCGCTCCATGTACTTGGCGGCCTTGGGGGTCAGAGCAATGCCGAGTGCACGCGAGAGGCGTGCGGTACGGCGAGCACGAGTGTTGTTAGCCACTTGTGTCCTTCCAATTACTGCGGTGTGTCAGTGTTACTGGCCTCCATCAGGGAGAGCATCGGCCAACCGCTGCCTCTTGCTACTAGCCCGGGCGCACAGCACTAATGAGGAAATCTTCAAAGGGATTGTGCGTCGGGCCATGCCAGACAAGCAACTATCCTACCATGTGCAGGCCCGCCACCCACTGTCGGCCTCCTGCTGTGGTCTACTCACCGCGGACTATCTTGCGAAGGCGTTCCAATCTTGCTGCGATGTCCCGTTCGGCGCCATTGCTGGTGGGCTCGTAGTAGTCCTTGCCCACCAAATCATCCGGCGGATACTGCTGGGTTGCCACGCCGTGTGGCTCGTCGTGCGCGTACTTGTAGCTCTTGCCGTGTCCCAGCTGCTTGGCCCCCGGATAATGCGCGTCACGCAGATGCATGGGGATTCCGCCGCCGAATCCGGCCCGGACATCTGCCACGGCTTTATTCAACCCCATGTAGGCGGCATTGGACTTGGGTGCGGTGGCCAGGTGGACCACAGCCTCGGCCAGGACAATGCGGCCTTCCGGCATACCGATCAGTTGGACCGCTTGCGCCGCGGCTACCGCTGTCTGCAGCGCCGTGGGGTCAGCCATGCCAATGTCCTCCGCAGCTGAGATCACAATGCGGCGGGCCACGAACCGCGGGTCCTCGCCGGCTTCCAGCATGCGGGCCAAATAGTGAAGGGCAGCGTCCACATCCGAGCCCCGGATGGACTTGATAAAGGCGCTGGCCACATCGTAATGCTGGTCGCCGGCGCGGTCGTATCGAACGGCCGCGGCGTCCAGTGCCCTCTCGGTGTGGCGCAGTTCCACCAGTACCGGCGCGTCAGGCGCGCCGTCGTTGGCAAGTCCCGGTTCGCCGTCGTCGCCGACCTCCTCCGCCTCGGCGGAGCCGATATTCCCGACGGCGGCGGAGTCACCGAACGCTACACCGGCGGCAGCTTCCAGCGCCGTCAGCGCCCTGCGGGCGTCGCCTCCGGACAACCGGACCAGATGGTCCAACGCCTCCGGGCTGAGCTCCACGCGACCGGCAAGGCCACGGGCGTCGGCCACGGCCCTCTGCAACAGACCCGAGATGTCGTCGTCGGTGAGCGGCTTCAGCGTCAGCAACAGCGAACGGGACAGAAGCGGCGACACCACCGAGAACGACGGGTTTTCCGTAGTTGCTGCCACCAGCACCACCCAACGGTTCTCCACTCCTGGCAGCAGTGCATCCTGCTGGGCTTTGTTGAAGCGGTGAATCTCGTCGAGGAACAGGACCGTGGTTTTCTTATACAAGTCCCGGGCCGTCAAGGCCTCGTCCATGACGCGCCGGACATCCTTGACGCCTGCCGTGATGGCCGACAATTCAACGAATTTCCGCCCCGGGCCGCGGGCGATCACGTGAGCCAGGGTGGTCTTGCCGGTTCCAGGCGGACCCCACAGGATGACCGAGCTCGGACCCGCCGGTCCGGCCGCCTCCGCCCCGGCTGCCAGCTGGCGCAGGGGTGAACCGTGCCCCAGCAGATGCTGCTGCCCCACGACGTCGTCCAAAGTGCGGGGCCGCATCCTCACAGCCAACGGGCTGCGCTGCGACGCCATCCAGTGAGCGTCGGAAGGCCCCCCGGCGGCAGGCAGTTCCTCCGACTCGTCGTCGTTGACTGCACCGGCACCAAAGAGATCTTCCACATGGATAGGCTACTCATAGTTCCAGCAAAGGAGACATCCACCATGGACCGTCCTGCATCGGCCCCGCCGCAGCACTCCGGCAACCGGACCGCTGTGGTGCCCGCAGCAAGGTTGCAGGGTTGGCTTCACCGTTTCACTGCGAGCCATGGTCCCGTTGTTGAAGACTTCGACGACGGCGGGTTGATCCTGCGCGCGGCCGACGGAGCAACCGCATTGTTGCGGGCGCCGTGGCCGACCGACGGACGCCCGGGCCGGGGCGCTACCGAGCTGGAGCGCATGGCCTCGCTTGCCAGCCAGGAACGCGGCCTTGGCCTGCTGCTGGTGCGCAGGGGCGGCTACGCCCTGGCCGCCGCCAGTGGCTCCACCATTCTTGGTTCAAAAAGCGGTAACCGCTTCGTTGAGACCAAAGCAACAGCCGAGCACGCCGCGAGGATCTTCAACGAACACCGCATCGAGTACATAGTTCCTGGCGGGGACCGTGCTTTGGTGGGTCAAGTGCTCGCCCACCCCGCACTCAAGGCCGTGTCCGGACGTACCCGCCTGGCTTTCCTGGACGTTCAAGAGCCCAAGGCCGCGGCGCTGGCGAAGGCCGCGGCGGACGCCTGCTCGGTGCGGATCATCGTGACTGATCCGTCCGCATAGGAGCACTGTTCAACTCAGGAGCACTCTTCAACAGCCGCCGGGTGCGCGTTTCAACGGAGCCTGGCGATACACATAGCTGCCGTATTCAGAGAAACCGGCTTGGGCGTAGAGCGACTGCGCTGCGCTATTGGCTGCTGTCACCAACAGCCAAAACCCTTCCAAGCCCTTCTCGGCGCCGCCCTCAAGCAGGCACGCCAAGACCTTGGCTCCGTATCCGCGCCTACGGTGGGCTGCCGACGTCGCCATGCTGTAGATACCGCCCCAACCGTCCACCAAGGCAAGCCGTCCGACGGCGGCGGGGACGCCGTCGTCATCCCGCACCAAGGCATAGAGCGAGGGACAAGCGGTGAGGATCTTATGGGCGACGGACAGTTCAGCGGCACCGCCGCGACCGTCGACAGACCACCACACCTCAAGCCATTCTTCCGAGGGCCGGTGGGAGATCTCCACGTCCGGGGAGCCAGGAGGCAGACCGTCCACACCACGGACCATGATCCTTGTCTCAGACTGCCGCGTGAAGCGTTGCCCGTCCAACACGGAATTAAGGGCAGCACTCCGGGAATCCTCGAAGACCTGGAAAATCAGTGGCAGCCGTCGTTTCCGGTACCACTGAGAAGCCGAGCGGATGGCCGCTTCGAGTCCGCCTTCAGCGGAAAGACCGGAATCGTGACCCTGTATGGACCTCGGCCACACGGAGTTGGCCCGTTGCGTCACTCCATCCGAGGCTCGGAGCACCCACTCCCCTGCCGCCTCCCGCTCAAGGGCGGGCCAGGCTTTGTCCATGAGTGACTCGATGGTGGCTTGCTCAACCACGGCCGGTTCACCTTTCGTCGAGGGAACACCAAAGGCTCCCCACCGAGGTGGAGAGCCTTTGGCTACAGATTTACTCGGATGTCGTTTCCGGCTTGGCCGCAGGCTTGGCCTCCGGCTTGAAGTCGACGCCTGCCTCCTTGCGCTGCTGCGCCGTGATCGGAGCCGGCGCCGCAGTCAGGGGGTCGTAGCCGTTGCCTGACTTCGGGAAGGCAATGACGTCGCGGATGGACTCCACGCCGGCGAGCAAGGCGACGACGCGGTCCCAGCCGAGGGCCATGCCGCCATGCGGAGGTGCGCCGTACTTGAAGCCCTCCAGCAGGAAACCGAACTTCGTTTCGGCGTCTTCCTTGTCCAGGCCCATGAGCTGGAAGACGCGTTCCTGAACTTCGCGCTCGTGGATACGGATGGAGCCGCCACCGATTTCGTTGCCGTTGCAGACGATGTCGTAGGCGTAGGAAAGTGCGGACTCGGGGTCCTTGTCGAACGTGTCCAGGAACTCGGGCTTTGGCGAGGTGAACGCGTGGTGTACTGCCGTCCACTGGCCACCGCCGACAGCGACGTCGCCGGAAGCGACGGCTGCTGCAGCGGGCTCAAACATCGGCGCATCCACGATCCACACGAAAGCCCAGTGTTTGGGATCGATCAGACCCGTGCGGTGACCGATTTCCACGCGGGCAGCTCCGAGGAGGGCGCGGGCGGCTGACTTCTCGCCGGCCGCGAAGAAAATGCAGTCGCCGGGCTTGGCGCCAACAGCGTCGGCGAGCCCCTCACGCTCGGCCTCCGTCAGGTTCTTGGCAACCGGACCAGCAAGCTCGCCGTCTTCCTTGAAGAGGACGTAGGCCAGGCCTTTGTGCCCGCGCTGCTTGGCGAATTCCTGCCAGCCGTCCAGAGTTCGACGGGGTTGTGACGCGCCACCAGGCATGACGACGGCGCCCACGTATGGTGCCTTGAAGACGCCGAAGTTGGTGTCCTTGAAGAACTCAGTGAGCTCGGTCAGTTCAACGCCGAACCGCAGGTCCGGCTTGTCCGAGCCGTATTTGGCCATCGCATCCAGGTAGGTCATCCGGCGGATCGGAGTGGGGATCTCGACATCGATCAGCTGCCAGAGTGCCTTGACGATTGCTTCGCCGAGCTCAATGACGTCGTCCTGGTCCACGAAGCTGGCTTCGATATCCAACTGCGTGAATTCCGGCTGGCGGTCCGCACGGAAGTCTTCATCGCGGTAGCAACGGGCAATCTGGTAGTACTTTTCGAAGCCGCCCACCTGGAGGAGTTGCTTGAAAAGCTGCGGCGACTGCGGAAGCGCGTACCAGGAGCCCGGGGCCAGACGTGCCGGCACGACGAAGTCGCGGGCACCTTCCGGCGTCGAACGCGTCAGCGTGGGCGTCTCAATTTCGATGTAACCGCGCTGATGCAGCAGTTCGCGTGCCACACGGTTGGCCTCAGAACGCAGGCGCATGTTGCGGGCGGGGCCGGGACGGCGAAGGTCCAGGTAGCGGTGCTTGAGCCGTGCTTCCTCGCCAACTTCGACGTGCTCGTCGATTTGGAACGGAAGCGGCTCGGAGGTGTTGAGGATGACGACTTTATCGGCCATGACCTCGATTTCACCCGTAGCCAAGGCAGGGTTCTCATTGCCTTCAGGACGCTTATTGACCGTGCCCGTCACCTGCAGGACGTATTCGTTCCGCAGGCCGTGGAAGACCTCTTCCTCACGGACAACCACCTGGGCGACCCCGGAGGCGTCACGCAGGTCAACGAATGCAACGCCACCGTGATCACGGCGGCGGCCCACCCAGCCGGCCAGGGTAACGGTTTGTCCAATGTGCTCGGAGCGAAGGGATCCGAGGTCATGTGTGCGCAGCACAGCATTCCTTTCAGCATGAAATTTATAGGGATCGCCGCAAAGACGATCCCGTCCGAGTTTACCCGCCCCGGCCGCGGCTCCCGCCACGAGGACGGAACGAAGGGTGCGGGAATCAGGCAGTGGTGACTCGAACGTGCAGGTCTTCTTCCGAAGGTGTCCACGTCGCCGGGTCGGCGTCCACCTGTTCTCCGGAGCGGATGTCCTTGACCTGGTGCTGGCCGTCGTCGTCGGTGAACCAGACGAAAGGGATTCCGCGGCGGTCCGCGAACTTGATCTGCTTGCCGAACTTCTCAGCCTTGGCCGCAACCTCGGTTGCGATGCCACGACCACGCAGCTGGGCCCCGATGTCCTGGGCGGCTGACCAGCTGTCGTCGGTGTTCAGGGCAACAAGGACCGCGGTTGGCACTGAGCGGGATGCCGTGGCCAGTTCCTGGCTCAGGATGCGGGAGACGAGTCGGGTCACGCCGATGGAAAGGCCGACGCCGGGGAACTTGCGGTTGCCCTTGCTCGCCAAAGCGTCGTAGCGTCCGCCGGAGCAAATCGAACCAAGCTGCTCGTGGCCGACCAGCACGGTCTCCACGACGGTCCCCGTGTAGTAGTCGAGTCCTCGCGCGATGCTCAAGTCCGCGACTACTTTGCCCGGGGCGCGCTGTACAGCTGCCTGGATGACCTGCTCCAGCTCGTTGAGGCCCTCTTCCAGAAGCTCATCGGTCACACCCAAAGCACGCACCTGCTGGACGAACGACGTGTCTTCCGTGCGGATGCCGGCGAGCTTGAGAGCCAGGGCCGCTTGTTCCTCGGTCGCTCCCAGTTCGCTATTCAACAGCTCAGCGACTTTCCCGGCGCCGATCTTCTCCAACTTGTCGATGCTTCGCAAAACGCCAGCGGTGTCCGTCAAACCAATGCCGCGGTAGAACCCTTCCGCGAGTTTGCGGTTGTTGATTCGAAGCCGGAAGTCCGGAATCGGCAAGGCACTCAGGGCCTCGGCGATGACCAGCGCGATCTCGACGTCGTAGCGGAAGGGCAGCTCGCCATCGCCCACGACGTCGATGTCCGCCTGGGTGAATTCGCGGGCGCGACCCTCCTGAGGACGCTCGCCCCGCCATACCTTCTGGATCTGGTAGCGGCGAAAGGGGAACGCCAGGTACCCGGCGTTCTCCACCACATAGCGTGCGAAGGGAACGGTGAGGTCGAAGTGCAGGGCCAGGGCGTTGGGATCTGCCTTGTCCGCTTGGTTCTGCTTCGCGGCGTCTGCCTCATCGTCCTGAAGCCTGCTCAGGCCATAGACCTCTTTGTCGATCTCGCCTTTGCGGAGCAATTGGCCGACCGTTTCCACAGCCCTGGTCTCAATGGAGGAAAATCCGTGGAGTTCGAATGTCTTCCGGAGCGTGTCCAGCACGTGGAGCTCCACCAACCGCTCCTGGGGAAGCCACTCGGGGAATCCGGACAGGGAGGCGGTACGTGCCATGGTGGAAATGTCTCCTCGAAGAAAGCTGACCCAGCCCAACAGCGCCGCAGCTTTAAACACCCGTTCGGCGTTTACAGGGCGGGCGTCCAGCCGGTCATGCATAAACTATGTGCGGCAGCCAGTTTATGCTTTCCGCGCGTGCACATCTAATGCAGCACGCCCGGGTTCCTGTCGGCAGCCAACGAACGTGGACACAATCAGGAGGACTCTTGGCAACAAGGTCGCGGGATGACCGCGAAGCGAAACGGCGCATCAGGCAGATGGAAGCCAAGCGTGCCCTGCGACAGGAACAGGGCAAGCGGCGCAAACGCGACAACACCATCGCCATCGGCGCAGGAACCGCGGCGGTGATTCTTGCCGTCGTTCTGCAATTGACGGTGTTCAGCTCGAATCCCACCGAGGCTGAGTTCGCCGCGGCCGAAGCCGGGCTCAGTTCTCCGTCCGCTTCACCGGCGGCCTCAAACAGTGCCGACATTCCCAGCCCCGACACTGCCGCGGGTAAAACCTTCACTGGTGAGCTCGCCTTGAACAGCGGCGTCATTGGCGTTGAACTGAACGGAACCGCTGCGCCACAGGCTGCCGCGGTGCTCAAGTCGCTGAGCGACGCCAGCTACTACAACGGCGCGTTCTGCCACCGCCTGACCACATCCGAAACGTTTGGGCTCCTGCAATGCGGCGCGAAGACCGAAGATGGCGCCGATGACGCCAACTACCGCTGGGGGCCTCTGGAAAACACTCCGGCGGACAACAAATACCCCGCGGGAACGATCGCTGTTGCCCGCACCGGGAACGACGCCTACGGCAATGGCCACCAGTTCTTCATTGTGTATAAGGACACCACCATCCCTGCGGACACGGCCGGTGGCTACACCGTGGTGGGCAAGGTAACCAGCGGTTTGGACGTGGTCACCACGATTGCGGCCGCAGGCCTCAAAGCTGGCGTAAACACCGGCGACGGCGCCCCTGTGGCACCTGTCACGATAGACTCGTTTTCTCTGAAGTAACCAGCCCCAGGCCCCGGCCCGGGGTGCATTACCTTAGCAGTCCCTCCAAGCGAAAGACTTTTAGCGGTGACAGACAGTCAGAAATCCGACGAAACAGCAGCAGTGGCCAACGAAGAAGCAGTCGAGGCGACCGATACCAACAGTACGGAAGCGTCCGCTCCTGTATCTGCAGAACAGCCCGTGACCGCAGAAGAGCCAACCCCGGCTGAGCCCGCAGCCTCCGCAGCGGAGGAACCCGCTGCAGTGGCTGAGCCTGCACCGGCGGCTGCACCTCGCCCTACGCCGTCTCCGGCGCCTTCCCCCGCAGCGTTTGCGGCCCGGCCCAAGGCTCCCGCCGCCGTCGTGCCTGCCGCTCCGGCAGTGTCCGCGGCGACACTTGCTGAAGCAGCCAAATGGGGTCGTGCCGAAGGTGACGGCCACGTCTTCCTGACGCTGGATGGTGAGGAAATCGCCGTCGGCCAATACCCAGGCGTCAGCCCCGATGAAGCGCTGGGCTACTTCGCACGGAAGTTCGACGACATCATCGCCCAGGTGGTCCTGCTCGAACACCGGGTGGAGTCCAAGGCACCCGCAACGGACATGCAGAAGACTGTCACCCATCTGCGTGAGCAGCTCGCCGAACGGAACATGGTGGGCGACATCCGCTCCGCCGAGTCCCGACTTGACGCCCTGTCCACCCAGATCGTGGAGCTGGAAAAGTCCGAAAAGGCTGCCCATGACGCCGTCCGCGCCTCCGAGCTTGCAGCCCGGGAAGCCATCGTGGCCGAAGCGGAGTCCATTGCCGGCCAGGATCCTGCACAGATCCAGTGGAAAACCTCCAGCGCCCGCATGAACGAACTGTTCGAGACATGGAAGGCTGCCCAGAAGAGCGGCGTCCGGCTCGGCCGCAGCAACGAAGACGCCCTGTGGAAGCGGTTCCGTTCAGCACGAACAGTGTTTGATCGACACCGCCGGGCCTACTTCTCCCAACTGGACAGCAACAACTCTGCTGCCAAGTCCGCCAAGGAAGCCCTGATTGCGGAGGCCGAGGCACTGTCCTCGTCCACCGACTGGGGATTCGCTGCCGGCGAGTATCGCCGGCTGATGGACCAGTGGAAGGCTACCCCTCGCGCCAGCCGCAAGGACGACGACGCCCTGTGGAGTCGGTTCCGTGCGGCCCAGGACGTATTCTTCAGCAATCGCCAGGCGGCCAATGATCAAATCGACCAGGAATACACTGCCAACCTGGCCGTCAAGGAACAGCTGGTAGCCGAGGCGCAGGCCCTCCTTCCCATCAACGATCTCAACGCCGCCAAGAAGGCCCTCCAGTCCATCCGGGACCGTTGGGAAGAGGCAGGCAAGGTTCCGCGCGCAGACATGGGTCGCATTGAGGCTGGCCTTCGCAAGGTGGAGGACGCTGTGCGCGACGCTGAAGAAGAGAAGTGGCGCCGGAGCAACCCCGAGACAAAGGCCCGGACCAACAGCGCCTTGTCTCAGCTGGAGACCGCCATTGCCGGCCTGAAGGAAGACCTCGAAAAGGCGGAGAAGGCAGGCGACCAGCGCCGTATCAAGGCCGCGCGCGAGGCCTTGGAAGCACGCCAGGCTTGGCTTGACCAGATCCAACGCTCGGCCAGCGACCTCGCTTAGTTCTTTTCTGCGTTTCGCTTGATACAGGCTCCGTTCCCGTTATCCACATAACCGGGACGGAGCCTGTACTCGTTAGGCCGCTGCGCGGAATGATCAATGGATGGTCCCCGCTGCAACCACCCCGCACTTAGTCGAGCCGGTCATCCCTGAGCTCTACTCCCCCAGCCGAATCTTCACCTGGCACGAATTGCAGGGGATGGCCTTGGATGGCATCCTGCTGCCCCTCTACGGCAAGAGCTACGCCTCACCGGGTGTGGCCGTCACGCACCGGCTGCGTGCCCGTGCAGCGGCCCTGACCGTCCCGGAACGGATTCGCACCAAGGTGGTCGCCGGACGGCTGACAGCAGCATGGATCTACGGCTGCGCCAAACCTCCAGAGCATTTGTCGCTCTTGGTTGACGCGAAGCACCGGATATCCAGTTTGCGAGGCACCACCCCATGCAGCCTCCATGAGGTGCGGCTTGGACAGCTGGATGTGGTGAGCCTGGGTGGAATGCTGGTGAGCAGTCCACTCCGTACGGCCGCGGACATCGCCCTCCACGTCGAAACAGACCGCGCCCTGCCCGCGCTAAGGCGCCTCCTGAACCGGAAGGAACTCGGGATCAGGCTGCGCCTCCTCATTCTGGCCGTGGAGGCATCACCAAGAGTGCCCCATAAAAAACGGGCGTTGACCACGCTTTCACGACTGGCTGATGAAGATGCGACTTAGCTGCGGCGCCGGTTGCCGGTGGTGCGGTAGACGTCGAAGACACCGTCGATGCGGCGCACGGCGTTCAACACGTGGTGCAGGTACTTGGGATCACCCATCTCGAAGGCGAACTTCGAGATGGCTACTCTGTCGCTGGAAGTGTGAACCGATGCGGCGAGGATATTGACGTGATTTTCGGACAAGATACGCGTCACGTCGGACAGGAGGGACTTCCTGTCCAGCGCTTCCACTTGGATTTCCACCAGGAAGACACTGGACTGCGTGGGTGCCCACTCAACTTCGACGATCCTGTCCGGCTGGTCACGGAGACCCGAAACGTTAGTGCAATCGGTTCGGTGGACGGATACGCCCGATCCACGGGTAACGAAGCCCAGGATGGGATCAGGCGGCACAGGCGTGCAACACCGGGCCAGCTTGACCCAAACATCGCCCACGCCGCGGACAATGACGCCCGAATCAGAGAACTTGGACTTGGCAACCTGCGTGGCAATACTGACTTCATCGAGGTCTTCGTCCGGCGTTTCATGGCCGCCCAGCTGCTCCATGAGCTTTTCCATGACGGACTGGGCAGATGTATGCCCGTCGCCGACCCCCGCGTAGAGCCCGGAAATGTCGACGTAGTGGAAGTCCTCCGCGACTGCCGACAAAGCATCGTGAGTCATGAGCCGCTGCAATGGGAGGTTCTGCTTCCGCATGGCGCGTGTCAGCATGTCCTTGCCGCGGTCGATCGCTTCTTCGCGGCGTTCCTTGGTGAACCACTGACGGATCTTGTTGCGCGCACGGGCCGATTTAACGAAATGCTGCCAGTCCTGGCTTGGTCCGGCGCCTTCCGCCTTGGAGGTGAAGATCTCCACCCAGTCGCCATGGTTCAGCTCACTGTTGAGGGGAACCAGTTTGCCGTTGACCCGCGCACCAATGGTGCGGTGTCCCACCTCCGTATGAACGGCGTAGGCAAAGTCCACAGGCGTGGACCCCGCAGGAAG
Organism: Paenarthrobacter nitroguajacolicus; assembly: GCF_007786235.1. Classification (GTDB taxonomy): domain Bacteria; phylum Actinomycetota; class Actinomycetes; order Actinomycetales; family Micrococcaceae; genus Arthrobacter; species Arthrobacter nitroguajacolicus_A. The sequence goes on from NZ_VNFK01000002.1 coordinate 404,485, forward strand.
TGCCATGACTTCGCCCTTGGGCGTGAACACGAAGACTTCCCGGGCGTTGATTTCGTACCGCAGGGAATCCAAGAACTCCCCAGGATCGGACGTCTCCTGCTGCCAGTCCACCAAGGACCTCAGCCAGCCCATGTCGCCGTCGCGCGGGCTGCCCGGGCCTTGGGCTGTCCTGTTGGGCTGATCCTTGTACTTCCAGTGCGCAGCAACACCGTATTCTGCACGGCGATGCATCTCGTGGGTACGGATCTGGATCTCCACTGGTTTCCCACCGGGACCTATGACGGTGGTATGCAGCGATTGGTACATATTGAACTTCGGCATCGCGATGTAGTCCTTGAACCGACCCGGAAGGGGGTTCCATCGCGAGTGCAGGGTGCCAAGTGCTGCGTAACAGTCGCGCACCGAATCGACCAGGACACGAACCCCCATGAGGTCGTTGATGTCGTCAAAGTCCTTATCCCTGACGATCATCTTCTGGTAGATCGAGTAATAGTGCTTGGGCCGGCCGGTGATGGTGGCTTTGATCCGGGCGGTCCGGAGATCGTCGGCGATCTGGTTGCGGATGACGCTGAGGCTCTTCTCGCGCTCCGGCGTCCGGTCTCCCACCATGCGGACTATTTCTTCGTACACCTTGGGGTAGAGAGCCGCAAAGGACAGGTCCTCAAGTTCCCACTTGATGGTGTTCATACCCAGGCGGTGGGCCAGCGGCGCGAAGATTTCGAGTGTTTCGCGGGCTTTGCGCGACGAAGACTCTGCGGAAACGAAGCGCCAGGTACGTGCGTTGTGCAGGCGGTCGGCCAACTTGATCATCAGGACACGGATGTCCTTGGCCATCGCCACAACCATTTTGCGGACGGTCTCCGACTGGGCGGCCTCGCCAAAGCTGACCTTGTCCAGCTTGGTCACGCCGTCCACGAGCATGGCGACTTCAGGACCAAAGTCCCTCGTCAGGTCAGCGAGCGTGTACGGAGTGTCTTCGACGGTGTCGTGGAGCAGGGCCGCGGCCAGAGTCGTACCCGTCATACCGAGCTCAGCCAGTATGGTGGCTACTGCGACGGGGTGGGTGATGTAAGGATCGCCGCTCTTGCGTTTCTGGCCCTGGTGGCTACGCTCTGCTACGGCAAAGGCGCGCTGGATCAGGTCAAAGTCTTCTTTGGGATTGTTGGCCCGAACAGTCCGCAGCAGGGGCTCAAGGATCGGCGAGTACGGAGCGACGCCGCGGCCGGTGAGCCGTGCCAGTCGGGAACGAGTGCGCTCACGCCGCCCCGGAAAGGTTGGACGCACGCCGGGAGTATCGACCGGTACCGCACCTGCGGTCCGTCCAGCCACGCTCGTTGCCGGAACCGCCACAGCACTGCGGCCGTCTTCCCCGCCCGCCGGTGGTGCCGACGTCGCACGTTCTTCCACAGAAGTACCCCTCACAACCGATTTAATTCTCCCAGTCTATTCCCGCAAGTGAATGCTTCTGCAACTGGACAGCACATGACGATGACAGCGGCAAGTCAAAGCGCCGGTCCCCGCGCTGTTGCGGGGACCGGCTCTTTGGCGAAACACTGGGCTGCAGGGACCTTAGACCGTGACTTCAGCCCTGCGGTGCGCTACCTTCTTGGCCTGCTTCACGAGTTCCGGTTCTCCCTGCCGCAACCAGGCGTACAGGGGTGCAGCGATGAAGATCGTGGCCGCGGTACCAATGAGGATGCCCACGAACAGCGCCAAGGACAAGTCACGCAATGTTCCCGCGCCCAAGAGACCGGCACCGATGAACAGGATCGCCGCCACCGGGAGGACCGCCACCATCATGGTGTTGATGGAACGGACCAGGGTTTGGTTGACAGCAAGGTTCACCTCTTCGCCAAACGTGCGGCGTGTGGAGGTGGAAATATCGGCTGTATTCTCGCGGATCTTGTCGAAGACCACCACGGTGTCATACAGCGAGTAGCTGAGGACGGTCAGGAAGCCGATGATTGCCGACGGCGTCACCTCGAAGTCGCTCAGTGCGTAAACACCCGCTGTGGTGAACATCGTGACGAGCATGCCAACCAGGGCGGACAACGACATCTTCCAGGTCCTGAAGTACAACGCCATCAGAATGGCGGCCAAGCCAACAAAGACCACCAGGCCGATGAGTGCCTGGCGCGTGACATCCTGCCCCCACGTGGGGCCTACGAAGTTGGATGTCACTTCGTTTTCCGTGACACCGTAGGCGGTTGTGAGGCCGTCCTTGATGCGGTTGGTCTCGTCATCGGTCAGCTGATCCGTCTGGATGCGCATGGTGTTTCCCGCGACATTGGCGACGCGCGGAATCGCACCCGGAACGACGTCGTGGACGGCCTTTTCGCCCAGGCTTGCATCCGTGGTGCTCACGTTCGAAACGGTAAACTCCGAGCCGCCGCGGAACTCGATTCCCAGGTTGAAGCCACCCTTTGCCACCGGAATGAGGATGGAGAGGGCCACGGCCACCGCCGCGATGATGAACCAGATCTTCTTGGAATTGACGAAGTTGTACGAGCGCTTGCCCGTGTAGAGCTCATGGCCGAAGGTTGCGAAGCTCGTGGTCATTACTTCTCCTCCTTGGTGCCGTTGGAAGTACCAGTCAGCTGGCCCTTCTCGGCGAGGCGCCGTTCGGCGATGGTCATGCGTCGTTCGGCTTCAGCCACGGCGCCGGAGTTGCGTGCGCGCACGGGCTTGGGCTTCTCATCCGGAGCCCGAAGCCTGCCGGCGCCGCGGTACAGCGGTATGGCGCCAAGGCGGTCCGGCGAGAGTCCGGAGAACCGGTGTCCTTCGCCGAAGAACTTGGTGCGGGCAAGAACCTGCAGCATGGGGTGCGTGAACATGAAGACCACGAGGAGGTCGGCCAGGGCCGTCAGGCCCAGGGTGAACGCGAAACCGCGCACGTTGCCCACCGCCACGAAGTAGAGGACCAACGCGGCCAGGAGGTTGACGGCCTTGGAGGCCAGCACGGTGCGCTTGGCGCGCTTCCAGCCGTTCTCGACGGCGGAAACAAGTCCACGTCCTTCGCGCAGCTCATCACGGATGCGTTCGAAGTAGACGATGAACGAGTCGGCGGTCTGACCAATGGCCACAATCAGGCCGGCCACCCCTGCCAGGGACAAGCGATAGTTTTCGGTCCACCCGAGGATGGCGATCGCCAGATACGTCAGGACACCGGCCACCACAAGGGACGCAATGGTGACCAACCCAAGGGCACGGTATTGGAAGAGTGAATAGACAACAACCAGCAACAAACCGATCATGCCGGCCAGCAGACCGAGCCGCAGCTGGTCGCCACCGAGTGTGGCTGAGATCTGCTCCTGCGATTGGATCTCGAAGCTGATCGGCAGCGCACCGTAGCGCAACTGGTCGGACAAGGCCTTGGCGGACGCCTGCGTGAAGTTGCCCGTAATCTGCGGGCGGCCGTCAGTGATGACGGCAAGGGAACGCGGCGCGGAAATTACTTTGTCGTCGAGGACAATAGCGAACTGGGACTTGGGATCGTCGGTACCCTGCGCCTGTGCTGCCACATAGTACTGGTTGAGCCGCTCGGTGACGGCCTTGAATTTCGCGGTGGCATCCGCGTTGAAGACGATGTTGACACCCCAGGAGTTGGTCACGGAACCCTGTGCACCCTGAACCTGGGAGAAGGTGGAATCGCTGATGTCCTGCCCCCTGACCTCAACCGGACCAAGGATGTACTTGACCGCGGGAGTCTGGGCGGTGGCTGCCTCGCAAGTCACCAGGGGCTTGGCGGGATCGGAGCGGTCGCGCCGTTCGGTGGAGGGATTGACGCAATCGAGTGCTTCGAATTCCTTCTGGACTTCCGGAGTGATCCAATTGGGGTCGCTGGCGTTGGCCGGCTCCGCTGTCGGCTTGTTCAGCTGGTCTTCCGGCGTCCGGGACTCGACAGGAATGGCGGCGGGGTCGGCCGCAGCGATGACCGGGCGGAAGTTCATGTCGGCCGAAGCCTGGATGAGGTCCCGGGTTTCCTTGGAAGGTGTACCCGGAAGGCTAACCACCACGTTGCGGCCGGACTGCGTGCTGATTTCCGCTTCGGCCACGCCGGAGCCGTCGACACGCTGCCGAATGATGGCAACTGCCTGGTTGAGCTGCTCCTCATTGATCTCGCTGGAACCCTCCACCCTGGGGGCGAGGATCATCTGGGTTCCGCCTTCGAGGTCCAGGGCAAGCTTGGGAGCCCAACTGGCATTGCCAGTCACCACTCCGCCAGCCAGGACAGCGGTTAGTACAACGAATATTGCTCCAAGCCAAGTCAGCACCCTGCGGGCTGAGTTTTTGGGGCCGGTCCGTGCCATTATCGATCTTCCTGTTATCGCCGAACAGCCGCCGGCGCACGCTGGTGAGCGTCAGCCGGCGGCTTTCCGCTGCCGTAGAAGTTGTCCTCCGCGGTGTTGCCGCGGTTGACGATGCTAGTTGTCCTTCTTGTCCTCTTTGTTGAGGCGCGCGATGGTTTCTTCCGGCGTTTCGACGGCTGCGGGAGTTTCAGTCTCCGCTGCGGTCAGGGAAGAAGCGTCGTCCGGAACAACCGGGGCTTCCTCAGGGGCCGTCTCGACCACCTTGGTGACGGCCTGGCGGTGAACCGTGGCCTCGTTGCCCGGGGACAGCTCGATAACGACCTTGTTCTCAGCCTCGTCGATGGAAACGATGCGGCCAAACAGACCGAAGCTGGTCATAACATCGACGCCCGGAGCGAACTTGGACTGCATTTCAGCCTGCTGCTGCTGGGTCTTCTTGTTGCGGCGGAACATCATGAAGACAAAGAGTCCAAGCATGACGAACAGCAATATGGTCATTGGATCCACAGGGAAGTTCCGTTCTGTACTTACGTTTTGGTTCCCGGCAACGTCCCTGGCAGATCCGCGAAGCGGGCGCATGGATCAAGGACTCGAACGTGCCGAGCGTCATACCAGTCTAGAGGGAAAACCTGAACACGGCGTGTTAACCAACGGTATCTACGCTTTCGGCGTGGTTTTCATCCTCACCGAACAGTGCCAAGGTCTCTTGGCCGAAGACTCCTGACGGCACCGCATATCCCAAGTGCGTCCACGCGGATGCCATGGCTATGCGCCCGCGCGGCGTACGTCCCAGCAAACCCTCACGCACCAGGAACGGCTCTGCCACGGTCTCAACGGTTTCGGGTTCTTCGCCCACGGCTATCGCCAACGTGGACAGGCCGACGGGGCCGCCATTGAACTTGGTAATCAGCGCCTCCAGCACGGAGCGGTCCAAGCGGTCCAAGCCACGCTCATCCACTTCGTACATGTCCAAGGCAGCTGACGCCGAACGGGCGTCAATTTGCTCAATCCCATGGACGAGAGCCCAGTCACGGACCCGGCGAAGAAGGCGGTTGGCGATACGCGGCGTACCTCGCGACCGGCCTGCGATCTCGGTAAACCCGGCAGAGTTCACTTTCAGGTCCAGCAATCCGGCGGAACGTCGAAGGACGAGTTCGAGCTCAGCCACCGAATAGAACTCCAGGTGCCCCGTGAAACCGAAGCGGTCCCGAAGGGGCCCAGGCAGGAGACCGGCACGGGTTGTGGCGCCCACCAAAGTGAAGGGTGGGAGTTCGAGGGGAATGGCTGTTGCGCCCGCGCCCTTTCCAACGACGATGTCCACGCGGAAGTCTTCCATGGCCATGTACAGCATTTCCTCTGCGGGCCGGGACATACGGTGGATCTCGTCGAGGAACAGAACCTCGCCCTCGGACAGGGAGGAAAGGATGGCAGCCAGATCCCCGGCATGCTGGATGGCCGGACCGCTGCTGATGCGCAGCGGCGCGTTCATCTCGGCCGCAATGATCATGGCCAGGGTAGTCTTGCCCAGCCCGGGAGGACCGGACATCAACACATGGTCGGCACTGCGGCCGCGCATCTTCGAGGCTTCAAGGACGAGTGCAAGTTGCTTGCGGACCCGGTGCTGGCCCACGAAGTCATGCAGGTTCTTGGGGCGGAGGGCAGCCTCAATGACCCGCTCCTCCGGCTCCTCTCCCCCGCTGACGAGTGATTGTTCAGCCACGGCTGCCTACGCGGTTGCCGGCGCGTGCACCATCTTGGCCCAGCCAACGCAGCGTGCCGCGGAGGATTTGGGCTACGTTGCCCGCGTCCACAAGCTCGGGAGAATCGGCCATGGCTTTGTCGATGCTGACCGTGGCGTCTTTCTCGGACCAACCCAAGCTGGTCATGGCCGCAACTACCTGCGGCTTCCATTCGGCCTTGATGGCATTTTCCGGGGCCGTAGTGGTACCCGTGCCATGCGGAACCAGCTTTCCGGCGAGCTCCAGCACAATCCGCCCCGCAACCTTGGGCCCGATGCCGGGTACTTTGGTGAAAGCCTTGCCGTCACCGGTGTGAGCAGCGACCCGAATTGCCTCGGGCTCATGGACAGCAAGCACAGCCAACGCCAGGCGGGGGCCAACCCCGCTCACGCTCAGCAGGACATCGAAAACTTCGCGTTCGTCGTCGTCCGCAAAGCCGAACAACGTGAGGGAGTCTTCCCGGACGATCATGGAAGTGAAGAGCTTGGCTTCAGTACCCACTTTGAGGTGGCTCAAGGTCTGCGGGGTGGCGAAGACGCTCATGCCCGCACCGTTGAGGTCAATGACGGCGGTGGACAAACCAACGTGGGCTACGGTTCCACGGAGAAAACTGATCAAGACCCGGCTCCTGAATTCTTACGGCCAAAGCGGACTATCCGAACATATCTACGAATACCCTAGCAAGGGCAGCCGACAATCACCGCGCGCGGCGCGCTTTCGCTTCGGCTTCGGCCCACGCCTTTTGGGCCGGGGTGAGGGTACCCGCACCGGAGTTGCCGCCGGCAGCGCCCATCCCGTTTCCGGCACGCCAGGCGTGCGTCAAGGCCAAGGCAAGGGCATCAGCGGCATCTGCAGGCTTCGGCGGGGCATCCAAACGCAGAATCTTTGTCACCAACTTGGTGACGGCATCCTTGTTGGCCGACCCACTGCCGGTCACCGCGGCTTTGACCTCAGACGGTGTATGCAACGCGACCGGGATGCCGCGGCGCGCCGCCGCCGCAATAACGACGCCTGACGCCTGGGCCACGCCCATCACGGTGCTGACGTTCATCTGGGAGAAAACACGTTCGACGGCGACGACGTCTGGCTCGTGCCGGTCCAGCCATTCATCGATGGCTTCGGCAATGACAAGCAACCGCTTGTCCAGTGTCAGTTCGGCAGAGGTACCTACCACGCCGACCGCAACCATCGTGGCCCGCCGGTTGCGCTCGATGTCCACCACGCCGATTCCGCAACGGGTAAGGCCCGGATCGACTCCCAATACGCGAAGAGTCAAGTCCGGGCCTTCCTGGCGGTCATCAAAATAAGGTGCTGCCCCGCCTAGTCGGCGTCGAGGGCAGCCTGCACTTCCTCGCTGAGGTCCGCATTGCTGTACACATTCTGGACGTCGTCCAAATCTTCCAACGCGTCCACGAGCTTCATGAACTTCCTGGCGCCATCAACGTCGAGGTCCACCTGCATGGACGGGACGAATTCGGCTTCGTCGGTTTCGTAGTCGATGCCCGCTTCCTTCAGGGCGTCGCGGATAGCCTGAAGGTCCGAAGGCTCGGAGTGGATTTCCCAGTTCTCGCCGCTGTCCTTGACTTCTTCGGCGCCGGCTTCCAACACCGCCATCAGGATGTCATCTTCGCTCAGGCCGTTCTTCGGCAGTACGACTACACCCTTGCGGGCGAAGAGGTAGCTGACGGACCCGGGGTCGGCAATGGTGCCGCCGTTACGCGAAATGGCCAGGCGCACCTCGGAGGCAGCCCGGTTCTTGTTGTCGGTGAGACACTCAATCAGCAGAGCAGAGCCTTGGGGACCACGGGCTTCGTACATGATTTCGGTGTAGTCGACGACCTCACCCGTGAGGCCCGCACCACGCTTGATGGCGCGGTCGATGTTGTCATTGGGAACCGAGGTCTTCTTTGCCTTGGTGACGGCCAGTTCCAGGCCAGGGTTGCCGGCGAGGTCGGGGCCACCCATGCGGGCAGCTACTTCGATGTTCTTGATCAGCTTTGCGAACGACTTTGCACGCCTGCCGTCAATGATGGCTTTCTTGTGCTTGGTGGTCGCCCATTTGGAGTGGCCTGACATGCTTTACGCTTCTCCTCTGATCATTCGAATAAAGAGTTCATGCACGCGTTTCTCCCCCGTCACTTCCGGATGGAAGGAGGTGGCCAGCAATTGGCCGGAACGCACTGCAACAATTCTAGCCACTCCGTGCAAAGTAGCCGTGTGGCTGGCGTGGTCCGGATCAACCTGCGCCAGGACTTGGACGTTGGGACCCACTCGCTCTACCCAGGGGCCACGGATGAACACGGCGTGAACAGGATCCACGCCCGACTCTCCCGCGCTGAAATCCAAACCCTTGAAATCAAGGTCGGTTTCGAAGGATTCGCGCTGGCGGCCAAAGGCATTGCGACGCACCGTGATGTCCAGGCCGCCAAAGGTCTGCTGGGGATTTCCTGCGAGGTCGGTGGCAGGATCTGCGATTTCATCAGCCAGGAGGATCATGCCGGCGCAGGAACCGTAGACGGGAAGGCCGTCCGCGATCCGCTTCTGCAACGGATCGCGCAATTCGAAGATCCGGGACAGTTTGTCGATGGTGGTGGATTCTCCGCCCGGGATGATCAGGCCGTCGATGTCGTCGAGCTCGGCGGGCCGGCGGATACCCACGCCGGTGGCGCCAGCAGCCTCCACAGCGTGAATATGCTCGCGGAAGTCGCCCTGGAGAGCCAATACGCCGATCCGGAGTCCTGAACCCACGCGCGATGAAGCATCGGAAAGGGGTTTGGTCATTCGACCATCATAGTGGCCTGTATCCATCTCAACGTTCCGAATGACGGTGGGGTACCGCCAGCGGGCCGGGTTCCATGCCTTAACTGGGATATATTACAGAGCATGCTTTCCTTCAGCGTCCCCCTCGGCAAGCTGGTCCGCACACTCTCCCGGCTTCGGGGCGGTGGCTCGGCTTTTCCCGGCCTGGTGGTTGAGAAAATCGACCCCGGCTTCATGCAGCGAACGCTGGCTTCACTCCCCCACGGCGTCGCGGTGGTCAGCGGCACCAACGGCAAAACCACTACCACGAAGATGGTGGTGGAACTCCTGGAAAGCCAAGGCCTGAAGGTCTTCACCAATCGCACCGGCAGCAACTTCACCCGCGGGGTGGCCGCATCGCTCCTCGGGGAGGTCGACTGGCGCGGACGCCTCGACGCCGACATCGCCATCCTCGAACTCGACGAAGCCCACGCCGTGCACTTCGTTAACAAGGTCCAGCCCCGGTTCAGCCTCCTGCTGAATGTCCTTCGCGACCAACTGGACCGCTTCGGCGAAATCGACAAGACCGCCCGCTTGTTGGAACACATCGCCTCCAAGACAACGGACACCGTGGTCCTGAACCGCGAGGATCCGCGCGTGGCAAGAATCGCCGACACCCTCAATGGCCTTGATGCCGTTCACCACCCCAGCGTGCGCTACTTCGGCCTCGACGAATCGCTCCGCAGCACTTTTCCCAACGATGACGAGATGCGCACCGGAAGCGGCCCTTCCCCGTCCGGCACTCCCGTTGCTGCCGCAACCGGTGACATCGTCGCCCTGCCGGCCGCCGACGTCGTACTCCGCCGGGTAGGTGCCCAGGACGCCGACTTCGAGTTCGACGGCAAGACGGTCACCACAGCCATGAAGCTGCGCGGCGTTTACAACATCTTCAACGCAGCTGCCGCTTTGTCCTTGGCGCGGGCCGTCCTGGGAACAGGCCCAGTTGACACTCCGAAGCTTGTGAAGGCGTTGGGCGAGGTGGCGCCCGCCTTCGGTCGAGGCGAAAGCCTTACCGTGGATGGACAGCCGCTTGAATTGGTGCTGGTTAAGAACCCAAGCGGTTTCCGGCTTGGCCTGAAGTCTTTTCCGGCCGGCGGCTACGCCACCATGATCGCCATCAATGACAACTACGCGGACGGTCGTGACATGTCCTGGCTCTGGGACGTTGAATTCGAGTCCCTTCGAGAAGACGGCGTGGAGGTCCTGACCGGCGTCCGGGCCTATGACATGGCTCTGCGCCTCCAGTACGACGAGGTGCCCTTCGGCGTGGTGGAACCGGACATCACCGCTGCTCTGCGCACGTTCATCGACGGTTCGCGCGGCAAGCCAAAGCGGGTCTTCTGCACGTACACGTCCATGCTCGCCATTCGCCGCGAACTCGCCAAAATCACCATAGTTGAGGTGGTCTCATGACTTCGGAAACACAGCCGACGCCCCGGGAAGCACATCCCAGCAAGGGAACCATCCGCGTGGTCCAGCTCTACCCGCGGGAAATGAACATCTACGGCGACTGGGGCAACGCCCTGGTCCTCCAGCAACGCATCAAATGGCACGGCTACACGCCGGAGCTGCTGGAGTACAACGTTGGCGACGATTTTCCCGAAGACGTCGACATCATTGTGGGCGGCGGGGGGCAGGACAGCGGCCAACTCGTCATCCAGGACGACCTCCAGGCGCGAGCAGAACAACTGAGGCAGCTCGCCGACGAGGGCGCTCCCATGTTGGTGATCTGCGGGCTGTACCAGCTTTTCGGGAAGTTCTTCAAGACCAGCACGGGACCCACCATTCCAGGAATCGGCATCCTGGACGTCGAAACCCACGGCACGGATGAACGGCTGATCGGCAACGTGATCATGAAGTCAGCCGAGTTCGGTGACATCCTGGGCTACGAGAACCACAGCGGTCAGACCACGCTCGGTCCCGGCGTCGAGCCTCTCGGAACCGTCACCAAAGGCGCGGGCAACAACAGCAAGGATGGTCATGAGGGAGCCCGCTACAACAACGTGGTAGCCAGCTACCTGCATGGATCGTTGTTGCCAAAGAACCCTGCCATTGCCGACTTCCTCATCAGGACGGCGGCAGAACGCAAATACGGCACCTTCGTACCGGGAGCGCCCGACGACGATTACGCCCGCCTCGCGCGCGAACACGCCGCCCGCCGTCCGCGGTAGCTACTTTTCCTTGGTGATCAGGAGCTCATGGGCTCCAGCGGTTGCGGCTCCCATGGACTCGACCACCGCTTTGGTGCGCTGATAGGTTGCCGCGTCAGCCTCCGGTGTTGCGCATACACCCTGCGGGGCATCGCTGGCCACTGAGCACCAACGGTAGGGGTCGCGGACGATCACCGATGGGGCCCAGGCCAAATCCGAGGCAACCCAGGCGCCCGCGGCATTCTGGCTGAACTGTGCCCTGACCAGAAGCCCTTCATTGTTGACGACGTACCATGGGGACAATTCCGTAACGCCATTGCCCAGCCCGTACACGATCCAGGTGCCCTTGTAATTCTCGATCGGGAGCACCGAGTGGGTATGGTGCCCGTAGACCATGGTGAACTGCCCGCTGTCGATCAAAGCATGTGCGACTTCCTGCTGCTGGGTGTTGGGTTCGCTGGCGTACTCATCTCCGGCGTGCATCACGCCCAAGACGATGTCGGCGCCAAGCGCTTTGGCCTGGGTTGCCTTCGCAATCATGACGGCCGGATCCAACTCGTCCACAAGCCACGGGTACTCCGGGATCTGACCGTTGTGCCCGTAGGTCCCGATGATGATGGCCACTTTGGCAGCATCGGTCTGGATCATCAGGATTTCCTTGGACGCCGCTTCCGTTCGGTAGGATCCTGTGTGCTTCAGGCCGGCGGCGTCGAGGGCGTCCAGGGTCCGGAGCAGACCGTCGGTTCCACGGTCTATGGTGTGATTGCTCGCCGTCGTACACGCTTGGTAGCCGACATCCTTGGACGCGGTGATGATCTGAGGCGGCACGTTGAACGACGGATAGGCCGAGAACGGCCCCTCGGGAGTTGCCACCGGGGTTTCCTGATGGCAGATGGCGAGATCGCTGTTGGCGATGTAGCGTCGCTGTCCTTCCAGAAGTGGAACGAAGGTGTAGCCCGGCAGTCCTGCCGCTGCGGCGTCCGCCCGGGCCTGCTGCCACAACTGGGTATGGACCAGCATGTCGCCGGTGACTGTAATGGAGGTGCATCGCAGTTCGGGGCACGCTGGGCCTTTGCCCGGAGTCGGGTTCGGAGCAGGAGTACGCGTCGGCGCGGGCGTCTCAGTGGCAGGGGCCGAAGCGGCACTGCTGCGGTCCTGGTCATCCGTTTCAGCAATGACCCCGCAGGCGCTCAACGTCACGGCCAGAGCCAGGACGGTCAGTCCCATCGCCGCCTTAAGAGGACGAGATACTGCCTCTGAAGATGTGATTTTCCCCATGGATTTCATCCTACGGCTGAAGCAGCGTGGAACCGGGCGTGCCGCCCTTGAGGACACGTTTCTTACGTGAAAGAGTCATTTCATGGTCAACCCCCTCATGAGCCCCAGCCCCTTGCCCTATGGACTACCGCCCTTCGCCGCCATAACTCCGGGGCATTATGCCGAGGCCCTTGAAACCGGGCTTGCCGAACACCTGCAGGAAATCAACGCCATTGCCGGTGATCCGGCCCCAGCGACGTTCGACAACACCGCCGTAGCCATGGAGCAATCCGGCCGCCTCCTCAGCAGGGCGGCGGCAGCCTTCTTCACCCTTGTCTCAGCTGACTCCTCCGAAGCGATCAAGGCGCTGGAAACGGAGTTCTCGCCCAAGTTCTCAGCCCATCAGGATGCTGTGTTCATGAACCGCACGCTGTACGAACGGTTCTCTGCCATCGATGCCACAAACCTTGGCGCCGAGTCAGCAAGGCTCGTGGAGGAGTACCTCAAGGAGTTCCGCCAGTCCGGTATCCAGCTCGATAATGCCGGACAGAGCAGGTTACGGGACGTCAACGCGGAACTTTCGCGCCTGGGAACCGAGTTTGGCCAGCGCGTCAAGGAGGCCATGAAAGCATCAGCCCTGCTGCTTGAAAACGCCGCGGACTTGGAGGGTTTGCCGGCCGAGTCCATCACCGGAGCTGCGGAGGCCGCCAAGGCGGCCGGACACGAAGGCAAGTACCTGCTGACACTGATCCAACCCAGCAATCAGCCTGCCCTTGCTTCCTTGGAAAACCGGGCCGTCCGCCGTCGGCTGTATGAAGCATCCTTGGCGCGCGGCACCGACGGTGGCCCCTTGGATGTGCGCGACCTCATTACTGCCACGGTGCGGCTGCGCGCGGAGAAGGCAACACTCCTGGGTTTCGCCAACTTCGCGGAGCTGGTGGTGGACCGGCAAACAGCTCCGGACTTTGCCGATGTGCAGGCGATGTTGGGCCGACTGGCACCTGCCGCCGTCCGGAACGCCCAGGCCGAAGCGAACGCCTTGGCGCGATCGGCCGGTCACGAACTGGAGCCGTGGGATTGGGCTTACTACTCGGCCCGGGTCCGCAAGGAGAAGTTCGCGGTGGATGAGCAGGCCCTGCGCCCGTACTTCGCCCTGGAGACCGTGCTGAACGACGGCGTCTTCCATGCAGCATCGCAGCTGTACGGAATCACGTTCCACGAGCGCGGTGATTTGGAGGGTTACCACCCCGACGTCCGTGTCTGGGAGGTTCGCGACGGAGACGGCAGCGGAATCGGACTTTTCCTGGGCGACTACTACTCCAGGGAGTCAAAGCGTGGTGGTGCCTGGATGAATTCCCTGATGGAACAGTCCCGACTGCTTGGCACGCAGTCGGTGGTGATCAACAACCTCAACATCACCAAGCCTGCTCCGGGCGAACCAACGCTGTTGTCCCTCGATGAAGTCCGGACGCTGTTCCACGAATTCGGGCACGCCCTTCATGGGCTGTTCTCCGATGTCACCTATCCGCGCTTTTCCGGGACGTCCGTGCCCCGGGACTTCGTGGAGTACCCATCACAGGTCAACGAAATGTGGATCATGTGGCCGGAGGTCCTGGCCAACTATGCTCGCCATCACTCCACCGGGGAGGCGCTCCCCCAGGGCATCGTGGACAAACTCAATGACTCACTGTTGTGGGGCGAAGGCTTCGCGACCACCGAGTATCTGGGCGCTGCGCTGCTTGACCTTGCCTGGCACGTGCTTTCCGCAGCAGACGTACCGGACGATGTCCTGGCTTTCGAGGCCAAGGCACTTGCAGATGCATCCATCGCCCACCCCTTGATTCCGCCACGTTACCGCACCGGCTACTTCCAACACATCTTCGCCGGCGCTGGCTACGCTGCGGGCTACTACTCCTACATCTGGAGCGAGGTCCTGGACGCCGATACCGTGGAGTGGTTCAAGGAAAACGGTGGCCTCACCCGCTCGAACGGCGATCACTTCAGGTCCCAGCTGCTCTCCCGCGGCAACAGCCGTGACCCTCTGGAGTCGTTCAGGGCGTTCCGGGGCCGCGACGCCGAGCTGGAGCCGTTGCTGAAGCGCCGCGGGCTGGAGTAGGAACGACGCCGGGCCGGTCACCTCGAAGGTAACCGGCCCGGCGTCGTACTTCTTTTGCTCTTTACCAGCCGCGTTCTGCGAGGCGGTGGGGCTGGGGGATTTCGTCGACGTTGATGCCGACCATGGCTTCGCCCAAGCCGCGGGAGACCTTGGCAATGACATCGGGATCGTCGTAGAACGTGGTGGCCTTCACGACGGCGGCGGCGCGCTCTGCGGGGTTGCCGGACTTGAAGATCCCCGAACCAACGAACACGCCGTCGGCGCCGAGCTGCATCATCATCGCAGCATCAGCCGGGGTCGCGATGCCCCCGGCAGTGAACAACACCACGGGGAGCTTGCCGGTCGCGGCGATTTCCTTGACCAGCTCGTACGGGGCCTGGAGCTC
>NZ_VNFK01000020.1 GCF_007786235.1 Paenarthrobacter nitroguajacolicus
GGCTAAACCCCCGAACCACACACCAGCAGTACCGAAGGACCGGATGCCATGCGTAACGGCGTCCGGTCCTTCGACGTACATCACGTAGAATTAAGGCACTATGGCGAACTCCCCTGATTCCAGCAAATCGACCCCCTCGGCCGACGCTCCCAAGCGTGGGCTGTTCAAGCGCAAGCCCAAGGAAGCCAAGGCAAAGAAGCCTAGCCAGCTGAAGCAGATCGCTGAAGTCTTCAAAATGACCCGACGGAACGACCCTCAGGTCGTATGGATCATGCTGCTGGCGTTCCTTGCCGTGGTGGCGGTGGCCTTCCTTATTGGCTACCTCTTGGAGAACTGGGTCACTGGCCTGATCATCGGTATTCCCCTCGGTCTCCTGGCGGCGGTGTTCATCCTTTCCCGCCGTGCCGAAAAGGCGGCCTTCGCCCAGATCGAAAACCAGCCGGGCGCCTCGGGTGCCGCACTTGGTACCCTCCGCCGCGGCTGGGTCACCCAGGACCAGCCCGTCGCCGTCAACCCCCGTACGCAGGATGCCGTGTTCATGGCTATTGGCCGTGCCGGTGTCGTCCTGGTCTCCGAAGGGCCCACGCACCGCGTCAAGCCACTCGTGGATGCAGAGCGCAAGCGCCTGGCACGCATTCTCCCGAACGTCACCATCCACGTTCTCGAGTCCGGGCGCGGAGAGGGACAGGTGCCGCTGAACAAGTTGGCCAAGACCATGGGGAAACTGAAGAAGGAACTCACTAAGGTGGAGGTCAACGCCGTCAGCAAGCGCATCAATTCCCTGGGCAACCGACTCCCCATCCCCAAGGGCATCGATCCTTACAAAGCACGCCCGGACCGCAAGGCCGCCCGCGGACGCTAAGCATCAAACTAAACCGCCCCTGTCTCTGAGTCAGAGACAGGGGCGGTTTTGGTTTCTGTCGTTGAGGCGGACACACCAGCGGCTACATACGGATCAAGATCGTATTCATGGCTTTATCGTGCAGTCCGCGCTGGTCGGGGTCGAAGACGACTGCGGGAATCACAAGGCAAAGAAGCAACGTCCGCACGATGGCCGCTACCGGGCCGGCGGGCGCCCCTCCCAGACGGACCACATGGATTCCCGCCACCCTGTGACCGATGCTGTAGCCCAAGGTCCCGATCAAGAGAATCTGCTCGACGGCGAAAATCGCAAGCGTCGCCCATTGGTTGCCGCCAAAGGCAAAGTTGCTGATGACCAGTGCAATGGTCCAGTCCACCACGATGCCCAGGATACGGCGGCCCGCCCGAGCAATGGAACCGGGGCCCGATTCAGGCAACCCGAGCCTTTCTCCGGGATACTTGGAGATTCCGGACGTATCAGGGCCGCTCAACCAGGAGCCAATATCTTTTCGATCAACCACACTCCAAGCCTAACGGCTGGGGTGCTCGCTGTCCGACGCCAACAGATCCGGGTGTTCGCCCAGCGGACCCACTTGGACCGGACACTGCAAAGCCGACTACCGTTTACACAACAGATGATTCTGTAACCTGCCGGAAACAATACTGACACCCCCGGGAAATCCCATCTCCCTATGGTGGTATGAGTTGCCAGCCGCCACGGCATGGGGATCTTTTTGTGTCTCCGGACCCTTGGTATGGGCTGCACCACGCGGCCTTCCGGGCCTGTTACTTGATATGCATAAGGAGCATAGATGTTCAAGACTGCGGACGAAGTCCTCAAGTTCATCAAAGACGAAGACGTCAAATTCGTCGATATCCGCTTCACCGACCTCCCTGGTGTCCAGCAGCACTTCAATGTGCCGGCCAAGAGCGTTGACCTCGACTTCTTCGTGAACGGTCAGCTCTTCGATGGATCATCCATCCGCGGCTTCCAGGGCATCGCAGAGTCCGACATGCAGCTCATCCCGGATGTGACCTCGGCTTTCATCGACACGTTCCGCATCGAGAAGACGCTCGCTCTTAACTTCTCCATCGTGAACCCCCGCACGGGTGACCCATACCACCGCGACCCCCGTGGCGTGGCAGAAAAGGCAGAAGCCTACCTCGCCTCCACAGGCATCGCGGACACCGCTTTCTTCGCTCCCGAAGCAGAATTCTTTGTCTTCGACAACATCCAGTACGAGTCCTCCCCGCAGGGCAGCTTCTACAAGATCGACTCCGAAGAAGCACACTGGAACACCGGCCGCAAGGAAGAAGGCGGCAACCTCGGGTACAAGACCCCCGTCAAGGGTGGCTACTTCCCGGTATCCCCCACCGACAAGCAGGCTGACCTGCGCGACGCCATGTGCGTCGAGCTGGATAAGGCAGGCCTTGAAGTGGAGCGCTCCCACCACGAGGTTGGCTCCGCCGGCCAGGCTGAGATCAACTACAAGTTCACCACGCTGACCGCAGCCGCTGATGACCTGCAGAAGTTCAAGTACGTCATCAAGAACACCGCTGACGCGTGGGGCAAGTCCGTCACGTTCATGCCGAAGCCGGTCTTCGGTGACAACGGCTCGGGCATGCACTGCCACCAGTCGCTGTGGAGCAACGGCGACCCGCTGTTCTACGACGAAAAGGGCTACGCTGGCCTTTCCGACACCGCACGCTGGTACATTGGCGGCCTCCTGAAGCACTCTTCCGCAGTGCTCGCCTTCACCAACCCGACGGTCAACTCCTACCGCCGCCTGGTCAAGGGCTTCGAAGCCCCCGTGAACATGGTGTACTCGCAGGGTAACCGCTCGGCCGGTATCCGTATCCCGATCACGGGCACCAACCCGAAGGCCAAGCGCATCGAATTCCGCGCTCCGGACCCCTCGTCCAACCCGTACCTTGCATTCGCTGCACAGCTCATGGCTGGCATCGATGGTATCCGCAACCGCATCGAACCCCCGGCACCCATTGACAAGGACCTCTACGAGCTCCCGGCCGAGGAAGCCAAGGACATCCCCAAGGCTCCGGGCTCACTGGAAGAGGCCCTTGAGGCCCTGCGCGAGGACAATGAGTTCCTCCAGGCCGGCGGCGTCTTCACACAGGACCTCATCGACACTTGGATTGACTACAAGTACGAGAATGAGATCCGTCCGCTGTCGCTGCGCCCGAACCCGTACGAGTTCGAGCTCTACTACGGCGTCTAGCTGGATCATGCGGCAGAAGCGGGCATAGTCCGCAGACAGTCCGCAGGAATCAAGAAGCAGACAGGGCCGGTCCCGAGGTTTCACCACCTCGGGACCGGCCTATTGTCTTTAGCGGCCAGTCGCCTCTGCGTGCTTCTCCGCTCGCGAATCGAGCCGGTCCGTGAGGACACAGGCGACAGCAGCGCGTGCCGTATCTTCCTTGTCCGGCCACATATGCCTTGGGTGTCCGGACATGTTGCCTCAGGTCGTGGAAACACTGGCTTTGCGGAGGGTTCGACTGGATGGAATCAGCGGCCTGCCCGCTCTTCTTCACGGGATCGTCAAGGTTTACACTTCAAGCATGCAGCCCCTCATGCTGATGGGTATCCTCCTCGCGGCGGCGGTTTTATGGGTTGGAGTAACCCTGACCATGCTGACCGCCCTCGATCACAAGCAACGCCGGGCCAAAACCAAATGGCGCCATTTCGCGCACCACGTCGTTGAACATCCCACCCGCTTTCCGGGGCGTCGACAAACACAGCTCATCACGAGGCGGCATACCCACCGGCGACGGGCTTCCACGGTCCAATAGCGGAGAGAAAAAATCGACCAGCCCCACAAGTCACTGGGGCTGGTCGATTTTATGCCTGCGGACTACTCCGACTTGTCGTGCTCGCGTTCGCGAATGTTCCTGGTGATCTCATCCAGTTTGTCTTTGACGAAGCCGGCGGCCTCGGAAAGCCCCTTCTCCGCGCTGCCGAGCGGGTCCAACTGAAGGTAGACGTTCTTATCGATTGGGAGGTCGTACTCATCCTTCAGATGGGTGCCACCCGCCACTCCGTTCAGGGACAGATAGACGAGCGCCTCGGTCCGTGCAATTCCTGCGATGGTGCCGAAGACAACAGTGAAGTCGTTGGGCTGAAAGCTCACGGACTGACCCACGTGACGTCGATCCAGCTCTCCGGCAGGAATGGCCTTTTCGGTCGAACTTCCGTTGTATTCCATGTAGTTCCCCTATGCCTTGAGATCAGATACAGAAGAAGTCTATAAGGATACTTATCGTCCGGGTATCCGAACGAATCAATGTTTGGTAGAGGGCGTTAGGCCTGGCGGCTCCGGAGCCGCACAGTCCGGGCAGAACACCCGATCAGTTTCTTCACCGCAGCACTGGCAGCGGTGGAGCAATGCCGCTGGTTCAATCACATAGGCTGTCATACCGAATATGCTGCCCGCACCGGAGCCTGGGGACACGAGTAGTGTGTACTCGTTTTTTCGCCGACCGGCAGCGGCGACTACTTGGTTTCACAACGAGCCATAGTCTCGGCGGGCACAGAATGACCAACCGGGACACCGGCGCTTGCCCCACCGGGTTCCATGTCGACGAAGGTCGCGAAGCATCGACGGCACGCAAAGGTTCCGGCCCGACCATGACGTGAGGACCAGTGCGGCCCGGGCTGCTCACATCGGAAGCAGGACGCATCGGAAAAGGTCGCGCCTTCAGGATCCAGCATCACCGTCACGGGAGAATCGTAGACGACGCGGGGCGGCCGGGAACAGCCCCCGGCCGCCCCGCCCGCTACTGCTTGCCGTACTTCTTGTGCACAGCCTGCTTACTCACTCCAAGGCAGAGGGCTATGGCCTCCCACGACAAGCCCGACCGGCGGGCGGCCCGCACCAGAGAAGCTTCCCTCCGGCCTACTTCCTTCTGCAGCTCCGCCACGGCATAGAGTGCCTCAGCCGGTCCCATGCCATCCATCGATCCAACCAACGTTTTCATGCGGTCCACCTCCATGTCGTCAACCATAGTTGACGCCTTGGTGGACGTCAACCGCCGTTGACGAAGGTTGGCTCATTCGAAAGCCCTGAACATTGTCCGTTGGGGACCGGAGTTCCCACCAAGATACGGTCCCTCATCAACGAAACCCGCCTTGGCGTAGGCAGCCTGCCCCGCAGGATTAAGTTCGTTAACGGAAAGCACGACGCCGATCTGCCCGCCTCCCAGCCTCGCCGTGAGCTTGCGGGCTTCGTCCACTGCGGCATCTGCGGCCCTGGTGCCCAGACCGCGCCCCTGGCTGGCGGTGTCGATGAGGAAGCCCCGCAGCAGCCACGCGCTATCGTCATCGCCCCAACCCGCCAGCCGCGCCGCGCCGGACTGGAGGGTCAGAACGCCGACGGCCACTCCCCCGGATTCGATGACATAGGGCAAGCGGGATTCCTCTTCAAGACCAGTGAGCATCATGCGCAAGGGGTCGCCCACGAATCGGCGCTGACCGTCCTCCACGGCCAGCTCAGCCACCGCGCCCAGCTGGATGGCGCGGGAGTCATCGTCCAGCATCTTCAACGGTATTAGCCAGACATCTCCCCACCCAAACTGATTTTTTCCGATTGAAAATGCTTCACCTGAGTCATATTCAAGCATTTTCCAGCGTCCTCCCCTTAGGGTTATCTCAATAGTTTCCTACGTCAGAGGAACCCCTCCCATGAGCCAGCCAAACGTCATTCTGATCTGCGTCGACGAGTGGAGGGGCGATTGCCTGTCCTCGGAAGGCCACCCCCATGTGGAGACTCCCCACCTCGACGAACTGGCCAGAAACGGCGTCCGGTTTTCCAAAGGCTATTCTGCTACGCCCTCGTGTGTACCAGCCCGTGCGGCACTCTTCACCGGTCAATCGCAGGAACGGCACGGGCGCGTTGGCTACAACGACGGCGTACCGTTCCACGCAGTCCACCCGGTGACAGTACAGGACGAGTTCAGAAAGGGTGGCTACCACACGCAGGCCATCGGCAAGATGCACGTATGGCCCGAACGCTCACGGTTGGGCTTCGACGACGTCATCCTCCACGACGGGTACCTCCATCACGCCCGCCGGGAACACCAACAGCACTTCGCCATGTTTGACGACTACGTTCCCTGGCTCCGCAGGCAACCCGGGATGGGTCCTGACGCCGAATACTTCGACCACGGGGTCAACTGCAATTCCATCGTGGCCCGCCCCTGGGACAAAGCCGAAAGCCTGCACCCCACGCACTGGATCGGCACGCAAGCCATTGAATGGATGCACCGCCGCGACCCAGTGAAGCCGTTTTTCCTCTACCTCTCCTTCCACCGCCCCCACCCGCCGTACGACCCACCGTCGTGGGCTTTCGAGCAGTACCTCAACATTCCCGCCTACAAAGCAGTGGAGGGCAATTGGGAACACCATTGGGACGAGCATCGGCAGGACGGTGACTATCAGGCCAGCTACGGCCGTATGCCGGACCATGTGGTCCACAGGGCCAGGGCCGGATACTACGGCCTGATGGCGCAGATTGACCTCCAGATCAATCGCATCAAGGAGTCACTGGCGGACTTCGGCCTCACGGACAACACGGTGATCGCCTTCACCAGTGACCACGGGGAAATGATGGGCGATCACCACATGTTCCGCAAGGCTGTGCCTTACGAAGGATCTGCCCGCGTGCCGTTCATCATCGCCAACGCGCCGTCGGCGGAGCGGTCAGCTCGTGGAACTGTGGTGGACCACGTGGTGGAACTCAGGGACATCATGCCCACCCTGCTGGACCTCGCTGGATTACCCATCCCGGAAGTTGTCGACGGCAAGTCCTTGGCCAGTATTGTCCGGGGCCAGAGCACCGAAGCCGTCCGGGATGTCCTGCACGGCGAACATGTGTACTGGGGCCAGAACCTGCATTGGTTGACGGACGGGCACCACAAATACATTTGGGGCTCCGGGAGGGGTACGGAAGAACTGTTCAACCTCGACGACGACCCGCAGGAGTGCCATAACCTCGCCGACGACGCAGCGCACCAGGGCGAACTCCAGATGTGGCGGCAACGCATGGTGGAAGCCCTACAAGACCGTGAAGAAGGTTACGTACAGGGCGGCACACTCACACCGGGAGCTCCGGTCGTTGCCATGCTGCGGCACGCTCGCGAAAGGGCTGCAGCCGCCACCGCTTAGTTGCCGTAGAACTTCTTCTCAAACACTCCCCTGGCGCGGCGGCTAAGCCGCAGGTAATCCTCTTCGAAGTGGCCGGCGTTGCCAGGTGCGTAGCCACACCAACGCGCCACAGCTTCGAGGTCCTTCCGCGACGATGGCAGCACGTCTGAAGCACGGCCTGTGACGATGACATTGGCCGAACGGATGCGACTGGCCAACCGCCATGCCTCGCGCAGCAGTGCAGCGTCCTCTTCGCCAATGAAGTCGTTTTTCTCTGCGGCGGCAAGAGCTTCCAAGGTGGAACTGGTCCGCAATTCGGGGTGATTTCCGGCATGCTGCAACTGGATCAACTGGACCAGCCATTCGACATCGCTGAGGCCGCCGCGTCCGAGCTTGACGTGTCGGGCTGGATCAGCGCCGCGGGGCAACCGCTCGGACTCCACACGGGCCTTGATGCGTCGGATTTCACGAACATCTTGCTCCGGGAGCTCGTCCGGGTACCTGATGGGATCAATGAGGCTAACGAAATCCGCAGCCAACTCGTCCGAGCCGGCCATCGGGCGGGCCCTCAAGAGTGCCTGGGCTTCCCAGATCAGCGACCATCGTCGGTAATACTCGGCATACGATTCAAGGGAACGCACCATGGCGCCGTTTTTGCCCTCGGGCCGAAGGTCGGCGTCCACCATAAGGACGCGCTCGGCCATGATCGCCGGCTTGAGCGGTTGGGTGAGGAAGCTCGACAGTTTGGCGACAATCGCCGTCGCCTGTTCCTGCGCCTCCGCGTCGCTGAACCCGGGGCGGGCACGGTGGACGTAGATCACGTCTGCATCCGAACCATAGCCGATTTCCCGGCCGCCCTGCCGGCCCATGGCTACGACCAGCACGTCCGTCTTCAACGGTTCGGTTGCAGCCACCACGGACTCCGCCACGTGCAATGCTCCGAGCACCGCTGCGCGGTCCGTCTCCGCCAAAGCGAGGCCAACGGCGTCCTGATCCAGCAATCCCGAACTGTCCGCAATGGCCGTCCGCAGTATCTCGCGGCGACGGATCAACCGGATCAGCCGCATGGCGCTCTCCGGATCAGCATGACGGGACAGCTTGGACTGGATTTCCTGCCACTGGGCTTCGAAACGGACGGGAGCCAGATCCTTGTCGCTGCCCAACCAAGCCACTGACTCCGGTGAAACTTCCAACAGATCCGAGATCAGGCGGGAGTTCGACAAGACCTGGCACAACCGCTCGGCTGCCGCCTGTGAATCCCTGAGCAATCCCAAATACCAATGGGTGGTTCCAAGGGCCTCGCTGACCCGGCGGAACGCCAGCAGCCCGGCGTCGGGATCGACGCCCTCAGCGAGCCAGCCCAGAAGGATGGGAAGGAGTTGGCGCTGCAATGCTGCACGACGGCTGACACCCGCCGTGAGCGCTTCAATATGGCGCATCGCTCCTTGGGGATCCAAGTAACCCAGAGCGGCAAGGCGGCCCTGCGCTGCCTCCGGGCTGAGCTTGGCGTCTTCGCTGCTCAGCTTGGCCGCGGTGTTCAGCAGCGGCCTGTAGAAGATCCGCTCGTGCAGTTCCCGGACAGCTTTCTTGGTCTTCTGCCACGTCCCCATCAGCTGGTCCGGATGGGGGCGCTCCAGCGAGAAGGGTCCCAGGACGGCCTTGGCGAGGAAACGCTGGGCGTCCTCTGCCACAGGCATGAGGTGGGTCCGGCGCAGCTGGAACAGCTGTATCCGATGCTCCAGAAGGCGAAGGTAGCGGTATGCGTTATCGAAGGCCGCTGCGTCCGTGCGGCCGATATACCCACCGGCAGACAGCGCGGCAATCGCTGATGTGGTGTCCCTGCACCGTAGCGACTCATCGGACTTACCGTGCACCAACTGCAGCAACTGGACTGTGAATTCAACGTCACGAAGGCCGCCGCGGCCCAACTTGATTTGGCGCTGCTCCTCGGCCGCCGGGATGTAGTCCGTCACCCTGCGCCGCATCGCCTGGACTGACTCTACAAAACCGTCCCGGCCCGCGGAGGACCAGACCAGGGGCTCCACAGCTTTCTCGTAGCGCTGGCCCAGTTCCCGGTCGCCCGCGATGGTGCGGGCCTTCAACAGTGCTTGGAACTCCCAGCTTTCGGCCCACCTGGCGTAGTAGCTCAAATGCGAAGGGAGGGTTCGTACCAGCGGCCCGGACTTGCCTTCCGGACGGAGGTTGGCATCGACCTCCCATAGCCCGGGCTCGGGCGCCGAAGAGGAAATCGCCCGGGAAATACCCGAGGCCAAGGCAGTGCCGATGGTTGAGGCACGTGCGTCGTCCAGGTCTCCGGACTCAATGACATAAATGACATCGACGTCGGAGATGTAGTTCAGCTCGCGGGCGCCGCACTTGCCCATGCCAATGACGGCCAAGCCAACGTCAGCGATCTCATCGGCATCGTACTGGCCCGCTGCCTCTGCCCTGGACACTGCCAGGGCAGCCTCGATCGCAGCTCCGGCAAGATCCGCGAGTTCGGCACCGACGGCCGGCATAAAGTCCTGGGGGGATGCCGCGCAGAGGTCCTTAATGGCCAGCTCCGTGAGTCCACGGCGGTAAGCAGTCCGCAAGGCCGCATAGGCGGGCAGCCCGGTGATTCCCGCGACGGGACGCTGGGCACCCGGCTCCGCCTTCACGGAACGAAGGAGTAGGGCCCGCAGTTCCTCGCTGGAGGCCTGGACAGGTTCCGGACTCACCCGGACATCAAAGACATCCAGATGCTCAGGCCTCCGCATGAGGAACTCGCCCAAGGCTTCGGATGCACCCAGCAACCGATACATGGGCTCACTGGTGTCCTGGTCCGTTGCCGCCAGCTTCTTCAGCCCCGGGTTCTTCTCAATGAGCCGAACCAGCGATTGGAGCGCAGTGTCCGGACTGGCGGACATGGACAGTCCGGCAAACAGGGCGTCCTGGTCGACCCCCTCAAGTTCCGGGGCAGCGAGGAAACGTTCCCCTTTCTCGAGGTCACTGAATCCGGCTGAAATGAGCCGACGTGCAAGGCTCACTGGCCCTGCCTACAGAATGCCGAGGTTGCGCTGCAACTCATACGGAGTGACCTGGAGGCGGTAGTCCTGCCACTCTGCACGCTTGTTGCGCAGGAAGTGCTCAAAGACTTGCTCACCCAGGATCTGGGCAACCAATTCCGATTCCTCCATCGCGCGGATGGCATCGTGCAGGCTGGCAGGCAAGGGAGCATGTCCCATGGCCTTCCGCTCGGCAGTGGTCAGCGACCAGACGTCGTCTTCAGCGGCGGCGGGAAGCTCATAGCCTTCCTCGATGCCCTTCAGGCCGGCGCCAAGGAGGACCGCATACGCCAGGTAGGGGTTGGTGGCGGAGTCGATGCCGCGGTACTCAATCCGCGCCGACTGGCCCTTGCCGGGCTTGTACAGGGGGACGCGAACCAGTGCGGAGCGGTTGTTGTGGCCCCAGCTCAGGTAGCTCGGGGCCTCACCGCCGCCCCAGAGCCGCTTGTAGGAGTTCACGAACTGGTTGGTGACAGCCGTAAATTCCGGCGCGTGCTTGAGGATCCCTGCAATGAATTGGCGTGCCGTCTTGGAGAGCTGGAACTCCGCTCCAGCTTCGAAGAACGCGTTGGTGTCGCCCTCGAACAGCGAGAAGTGGGTGTGCATGCCGGAGCCGGGGTGGTCGGTGAACGGCTTGGGCATGAAAGTGGCATACGTACCCTGCTGGAGCGCAACTTCCTTGATGACCGTACGGAAGGTCATGATGTTGTCCGCGGTCTGGAGGGCATCCGCATAGCGGAGATCGATCTCGTTCTGGCCCGGTCCACCTTCGTGGTGGCTGAACTCCACGGAAATGCCCACCGACTCCAGCATGGTGACGGCTGTGCGGCGGAAGTCCTGTGCGACGCCACCCGGGACGTGGTCGAAGTAGCCACCCTCGTCCACCGGAACAGGCGAGCCGTCCGGGCCCAGGTCCTTGGACTTGAGTAGGTAGAACTCAATCTCGGGGTGTGTGTAGCAGGTGAATCCCATGTCCGCAGCCTTGGCCAGGGTGCGCTTAAGGACATTGCGGGGGTCGGCCGCCGAAGGCTCACCATCGGGAGTCAGAACATCGCAGAACATCCGTGAGGTCTGTTCCGTCTCACCACGCCACGGCAGGATCTGGAACGTGGAGGGATCCGGCTGGGCGAGCATGTCTGACTCAAAAACGCGGGCAAGCCCTTCGATGGCTGAACCGTCGAAGCCAAGGCCTTCCTCGAAGGCGCCTTCAACCTCGGCAGGCGCAAGGGCCACCGATTTGAGGGAACCCACGACGTCGGTGAACCACAAGCGTACGAAGCGCACGTCACGCTCTTCGATCGTCCGCAGAACGAACTCTTGCTGGCGGTCCATAGGGCCTCTTTTCCGATTCGGTGTCCATGCCGCTGGTTTCAATGGATTGAAACCACGACAGCTCAGCCTTCACTCTACTAAGAGTTCCGTGCTAATGCCGCAGCAGTACCTGTGCGTAACACAGCGTTTACATAAGGTGACGCTGGGCACACTGGTGGCAGGCGCCGTCGGCACCGCTTAGGCTCTATCCATGGCCCCAAGCAACCTTCCTGAGTCCACTACGCCCGCCGAAGTTTCCGCACCCTACGGCACCGGTCCAGCAGCTACGGCACAGACGCCTTCGACGTCCGGCAGGAAGCCGATCAGCAGGGTCCGGATACACCACCTCCAGCAGGCAAAAGACAACGGCGAACACTTCGCGATGCTGACCGCCTACGAGCAGTACACCGCTGAGATTTTTGACCAGGCTGGAATCGAAGTCCTCCTGGTGGGCGACTCCGCTTCCAACAACGTGTTCGGAAACGAAACGAGCCTTCCCGTGACGGTGGACGAGCTTCTTCCCCTGTGTCGGGCCGTGAGCAGGTCGGCCAAGCGAGCACTCATCGTCGCGGACCTGCCCTTCGGCAGCTATGAAGTTTCGGCTGAGCAGGCCGTTGCTACCGGTGTCCGCTTCCTCAAGGAAGGACTGGCGCATGCCGTCAAGATCGAGGGCACTGCGTACTACGCCAACACCGTCAAGGCCATGGTCCAGGCCGGCATTCCCGTCATGGCCCACATTGGCTTCACCCCACAGAGCGAACACTCCCTGGGCGGTTACCGGGTGCAAGGGCGCGGCGATGACGCACAGCGCTTGGTGGACGACGCCGTGGCACTGCAGGACGCCGGCGCCTTCAGCGTCCTCATGGAGATGGTCCCCACGGAAACCGCAGCAGTCGTCGACGCCGCGTTGCGGGTACCGACAGTCGGCATCGGGGCCGGCAAGAGCACCACGGGCCAAGTCCTCGTGTGGCAGGACATGGCCGGTTTGCGGGGCGGCAAGATGGCCAAGTTCGTCAAACAGTACGCAGACCTTCGCACAACGTTGAGTGATGCAGCGGCCGCCTATGGCGAGGATGTCCGGTCCGGGCATTTCCCCGGACCGGAACACTCCTTCTAGTCGTCGTCCTGGGCGTCCCAGGCATCATTTCGTGCTTTGACCTTTTCCAAGGCGTGCTCGGCTTCTTCCCTGGTTTTATAGGGGCCAATCAGCTGGGTCCAATCGGACATGGCGTCCTCTTCGATCTCGTGCGTCTTGACGTTGTACCAGTACTCCGTCACGTCTCCTCCTCGATCCTCGGGCCTCTGGACGCGTAACGTTGGCGGGGTCACGGAAACCCAGCCACGCATTGTTACTTACGTCTCTTGTGTGCCTTATATGATCAATCTATGCCTTCTCTTGCTTCGACTGCACCCATTGGCGCCCTCACCCCGGGAACCATCAGCCCTGAACGACCCGTCCCCGCGTCGATCCCCCGGCCCGAGTACGTCGGCAAGAAGGCACCCGCCAAGTTCACCGGCTCCGAAGTGAAGTCCGCGGAGACCATCGAAAAGATCAGGATCGCCGGCAAAATCGCGGCACAAGCAATCGTTGAGGTCGGCAAGCATATCCAGCCGGGTGTCACCACGGACCAACTGGACAAGGTGGGGCACGAATTCCTCCTGGACCACAAGGCCTACCCGTCGACCCTTGGCTACAGGGGCTTCCCCAAGTCCCTGTGCTCGTCCCTCAACGAGGTCATCTGCCACGGTATCCCGGACTCCACCGTGGTGCAGGACGGCGACATCCTGAACATCGACATCACCGCTTTCATCGGCGGCGTGCATGGGGACACCAATTTCACTTTCCTTGTTGGCGACGTGGATGAAGAATCCCGTCTGCTGGTTGAGCGTACGCAGGAGTCGCTCAACCGGGCCATCAAGGCCGTGGCCCCGGGCCGCGAAATCAACGTAATCGGCCGCGCCATCCAGTCCTACGCCAAACGCTTCGGCTACGGCGTGGTGAGGGATTTCACTGGCCACGGCGTGGGTGAGGCCTTCCACACGGGCCTCATCATTCCGCATTACGACGCAGCCCCGGCGTACAACACCGTGATCGAGGCAGGCATGGTGTTCACCATCGAACCCATGCTGACCCTCGGCACCATCGAATGGGATATGTGGGCCGACGACTGGACGGTCGTCACCAGGGACCACAAACGCACGGCCCAATTCGAACACACCCTGTTGGTCACAGAGACCGGCGCGGAAATCCTGACCCTTCCCTAAGCTCCTCGGAAGGTCTTTGCAGCCCGGGCGGCTGCGCCATGCCCATCCCCTCCTGCCATGATCGGAAATGCATTGTCCAAGAAGGATGAGAAGACCCACAAGAACGCCCCGCTGATCGGTATCGACATCGGCGGCACCGGCATCAAGGGCGGCATCGTCGACCTGAAGAAGGGCAAGCTGATTGGCGACCGCTTCCGCGTGCCCACTCCGCAGCCGGCAACACCGGAGGCCGTTGCCGAGGTCGTCGCCCAAATCGTTGAGGAACTTTCCAACCGTCCCGACGCACCCGCTGCCGATTCGCCGGTGGGCGTGACCTTCCCCGGGATCATCCAGCACGGCGTAGTCAACTCTGCGGCAAACGTAGACAAGACCTGGCTCGGCACCGATATTGATGCCACCTTCACCAAACGCCTTGGCCGCCCCGTCGAGGTCATCAATGACGCCGACGCGGCGGGCCTGGCCGAAGCCCGCTACGGCGCGGGGGAAGGCGTAGACGGCACCGTCCTCGTGATCACGTTGGGCACCGGCATTGGGTCCGCCTTCATCTTCAACGGGCAGTTGGTTCCCAATGCCGAGCTCGGCCACCTCGAGGTGGACGGACACGACGCCGAGACCAAGGCATCAGCCGTGGCCCGGGAGCGCGACGGCCTCAGCTGGGATCAATACGGCGTCCTCCTCAACCGCTACCTCCAGCACGTTGAGTTCCTGTTCTCCCCTGAGCTCTTTATTGTGGGTGGCGGCATCTCGAAGCGGTCCGACGAGTACTTCCCGCACCTCGAGCTGCGCACCAAGATCGTCACCGCCAAATTGAAGAACGACGCCGGTATTGTTGGCGCAGCGCTTGAGGTCGCTTTGCACCACAAGCTTGCCAAGTAGTCCTGGGATGTCTGAGGGCAATAACGCCGCATCCGGAATCGCGATTGTCACGGGGGCCAGCCGTGGGATCGGTGCTTCGGTCGCGTACGCTGCGGCCCGTGCCGGGTACGGCGTCGTCGTCAACTACTCCGCGGACAGCGCCGGCGCCAAAAGCGTCGTCGACGACATTGTTGACCACGGCGGCAGGGCGCAAGCTGTCCAGGCCGACGTCAGCCAGCCGGCCGACGTCGTGCGTTTGTTTGAGGAAGCCGCGTTCCTGGGCCCGGTGACTGCCGTCATCAACAACGCTGCAATCACGGGCAACCGGATCGGTCCTCTGGTGGACGTGCCCGCGGACACACTACAACGCGTTGTGGACGTCAACGTTGCCGGCATGATCTTCATGTGCCAGGAAGCCGTCCGGAGGCTTTCGACGGACCGCGGCGGCGTCGGCGGTTCCATCGTTAACATTTCGTCCACGGCAACCAAAGCCGGCTCCCCTGGAACCTGGGTCCACTATGCCGCCACCAAGGGTGCCGTGGATGTCCTGACGGTCGGTTTGGCGGCTGAGGTGGCCAAGCAGGGCATCCGGGTCAACGCGGTGGCGCCTGGAAGCACCAACACTGGCCTCCACGCAGCAGCTGGAATGCCGGACCGTGTGGAGCGGCTGAACCCGACCATTCCCATGGGCCGTGGAGCCGAGCCGGAAGAAGTAGCTGCGGCAGTCATGTGGCTGTTGTCGAATGAGGCCGGCTATATTACCGGCGCAGTTCTCCCAGTCTCAGGCGGGCGATAACCCCGCCGTGGTGCCGGTGGCGGCTGCGGCTTCCCCTCCGCTGCCGCCACCGGAGCTAGAGTTGGCTCTTCTCTGAACCCTTGGCTTCTTTGTCGCCAGTCTTCGCATGTGCCTCGGCCTCGTGGCGAAGAAGCGAAATTGCAGACTCGAAGTCCTCCAAGGATTCGAAAGCCTGATACACGCTGGCGAAGCGGAGGTAAGCCACTTCATCGAGCTTCCGCAGGGGCCCCAGAATTGCCAGGCCCACTTCATGGGCATCAATTTCAGCGGCGCCCGATGACCGGATGTTCTCTTCGACTTCCTGCGCCAGCATGGCGAGGTCGTCTTCAGTGACCGGGCGGCCCTGGCAGGCTTTACGGACTCCGCTGATCACCTTGATACGGCTGAACGGCTCCCCCACGCCTGACCGCTTGATGACAGAGAGGCTGGTGGTTTCCACCGTGGTGAAGCGGCGGCCGCATTCGGGGCACTGACGGCGGCGTCGAATGGAAGATCCGTCGTCCGCCATACGGCTGTCGACGACGCGGGAGTCGGGATTCCGGCAGAACGGACAATACACGCTGGGCCTCCCCTGACAGCTCCGGCACGGTACCGGAACCAGCAGGACGCCGGATACGCAAAAGGTGCCGGAAGATTCACTTCCGGCACCAGTTTACGTTTGTTCGCACCGTAATGACAAGCGTGTAACTACTACATGTAGTAGTTACCACCCTTATATGTAGTGGTTAGAGGTCATTTGCGAAGCGGATTCGCACGGCATCCCCGTGACCGGGAAGGTCCTCGGCCCCGGACAAGCTCACAATATGGCCGCTGACCTGCTCCAGCGCCGCACGGTTGTAATTAATGACCTGCACAGCACGCAGGAACGTGGTGACGTTCAGTCCGGACGAGAAGGCGGCAGTTCCGCTGGTGGGCAATACGTGGTTGGAACCGGCACAGTAGTCGCCCAAGCTGACAGGGCTGTAGTCGCCCACGAAAATCGCTCCGGCATTGCGGATGCGAGACGCAACTGCTGCAGCATCGGCAGTCATGATCTCCAGGTGCTCTGCGGCGTAGGCGTTGCACACGGCGATCCCCTGCTCAAGATCGTCCACCAGCACGACGCCGGACTGCGGTCCGGACAACGCTTCCAGCACGCGGGCGCTGTGCTTCGTAGCGGCGGCTTGCCGTTCGAGTTCAATCACGACGGCGTCAGCCAACTCTGCGTCATCAGTCACCAGGACGGAAGCTGCTTTGGGATCGTGCTCGGCCTGGCTGATGAGGTCGGCTGCTACCAGCGGGGCGTGGGCCGTGGAGTCGGCGAGTATGGCGATTTCGGTGGTTCCGGCCTCCGAGTCGATGCCCACCACGCCTTTGACCAGCCGCTTGGCCGTGGCAACGAAAATGTTGCCTGGCCCGGTGACGACGTCGACAGGTTCGATGGGCAATTCATCCCCTGATCCTGGGATGCCATAGGCAAACGAAACGATTGCCTGCGCTCCACCAATCGCATACACCTCGTCGATGCCGAGGAGTTTGGCTGCAGCCAGGATGGTGGGGTGCGGCAGTCCACCAAAGTCCTTTTGCGGAGGGGAAGCCAGCGCAATCGACTCAACACCGGCCGCCACTGCGGGTACCACATTCATGATCACTGAGGACGCCAAGGGAGCGAGGCCGCCGGGAACATACAGTCCGACGCGTCCCACGGGAATCCAATTCTGGCTCACTACGGCGCCATCGGCCAGCCCGACGTCCACGTTTGCCGGGCGCTGCTGATCGGCAAATTGTCGTGCGCGGCTGATCGACTCTTCCAACGCAGCCCGGACCGCCGGGTCCAGCTCGGCCAAGGCCTGAGTCAGTGCCTCCGCCGGGACTCGGGGGTGGGACTGTTCTACGCCGTCGAATGTCTTCGCCAAGTCTGACAAGGCGGCAAAACCCTGGCTTCGCACGGCCGAAATAATGTCCTGGACCTTCTGTTCCGCGTCGGCCATGGTCTGGTGGCGCGCCCTGGGCACTGCTGCGCGCAGTTCGGCCAGCGAAAGGTGTCGCCCCCGGAAGTCGATGCTCCGGAAGTCGAGGGAGGCAGCTGCGGGGGCGGAAGTATCCGAAGAAGTGGTCACCCGGCTATTTTACGGGTTTCTTGGACAGAACCCCGAACAGTGCCAGGACGAACGTGATGAAGGCCGTGGCACCAGGCCACAGCACCAGCACCGCGTAAGACCGGAGCGTGAAGCCAAACGCCGGGTCAACGGCAGGATCCTGAGCCGGGCCCCACCATTGCGCGGCAAGCAGGCCTGCCAACCAAGCGATGACAGCTCCCACTGCCCCGCCAAGGAGTGCCAATACCAGCCGGCGCGTTGCGTACACGCCCTGCAGCTTTCCGTCGAGCATGAGTCCGGTGACGATTCCGGCCACCAGCATCAACGCCGCGAGGACCAAATCGCGCGGGAGCCAGGACTCGGTGTTGGCTGGATCCGCCAGGTCCGGGTTGCCCGAGACCAGATTGAGTCCGCCCGGGGCAAGCAACCACCACAGCACGCCAAGCACCACGCCCGAGGCTGCTGGAACCACCAGCCAGAACACGTCCCTTGGGCGCCGGTGAGCGGCCTCGGGGGCAGGTTCGGGAACTGCGGGCAGGCTTACTCTGGGCTCGGTCATGCAACTCACATTAACAAACGTTCACGCGGGCTCAACAAAATAAGGGACCACTGCGGAGGAGGAATACCCTGAGGAGAGAAGCACAGCCCCCAGCGCAGGAGAAACACCCACGTGGCAAGCGAACAATCCGGATTTGAGCAGACTTTCAGGGAGATGTTCCGCAGGCATGCCGCCGGGGTTGCCATCATTACGGCCAACCTCAACGGGAAGCCCTTCGGCTTTACTGCCACGTCCGTGGCATCATTGTCCGCCGAGCCGCCTCGTTTCACCTTCAACATGGCCAGGAGCTCGAGTTCATGGCCCGCCGTGGCCGGCGCTGACTACATCGGTGTTCACATGCTGGGGCTTGAGAATCAAGCCCTTGCCAACCGGTTCGCGCGGACCCGGGATCGTTTCGAAGGCGACCACTGGGAGCCGGGTCCCCATGACGTCCCGATTCTCAAGGATGTCAGCGGCTGGCTGGTGGGCAAGATTCAAATGCGCCTGTCATTCGAGAACAACGCCGTGATCGTGGTGGAAGTCATCGACGGCCAGGTGGGCGAAGACGGCACTCCCCTGCTTTACCACAGCGGCGGCTACAGCCAGCCGGCACCGCTCGACTACGAGATCTGACGGACCAGTCCCGAACGGGCTCCGAACTCCTAGTTATCCAGGCACGCAGGACCCAGAAGCACCTTGAGATCACCGAAAAGCGAAGGACTCGGGTTTACCCGCATATGAACGGGCAGCCCCATGACCTCCACCTTGGTGTCACCCATCAGCTTCAGGCGGACCTCGGAGTTTCCACGGTGGGTTCGCAGGACGTCGCGCAAGTCAGTCACCACTGATTCCGTGGCCTTGAACGTGGGAATGGTGATCACGACCGGGCCGTTCACGCTTTCGCTGAGGTCCGGAACCGAGAGCTCCATGCAGTTCAGTGTCACTGCCCCGTCATCCCGGCGCTGCAACCGTCCCTTGACCACAACAATCAAGTCCTCTGCCAAGACCGAAGCAATGGGGCCGTAGACCTGACCGAAGAACATGACCTCCATGGAAGCGCCGAGGTCCTCGATCTCGGCCCGGGCATAGGCATTGCCGCTGGCCTTCGCGATTCGCCGGCTCAACGAGGTGATCATGCCGGCGATGGTGACTATTGCGCCGTCGTGTGGTCCGTCTTCCGCGATGATCGACGTTATGGACTGTTCAGCGTGCTGGCTGAGGACGCCCTCGAGTCCTTGGAGGGGATGGTCGGACACATAGAGGCCCAACATGTCCCGTTCGAACGATAGCTTGTCCTTCTTCTCCCATTCCGGAAGGTCCGGAATTTCGGTGGTCAGCGACGCTTCCGGCTCCTGATCCTCGAACCCTGCGAAGAGGTCGAACTGGCCAATGGCCTCGTTGCGCTTCAGGGTGATGACGGAGTCGATGGCTTCTTCGTGGATCATCGCAAGGGCTCGGCGATGGTGGCCGAGCGAATCGAACGCACCGGCCTTGATGAGGGATTCGATGGTGCGCTTGTTGCACACCACCGCGGGCACCTTCAGGAGGAAGTCCTTGAACGAGGTGTAGCTGCCCTCCGTGGTACGGGCGGAGACCATGGCATCCACCACGTTGACGCCGACGTTACGGATTGCGCCCATGCCGAAGCGAATGTCCGTGCCCACTGGAGTGAAGTTCAGCGACGACTCGTTGACATCCGGCGGAAGAACCGTGATGCCCATACGGCGGCACTCGTTCAAGTAGATGGCCGACTTGTCCTTGTCATCGCCCACCGAGGTGAGCAGGGCAGCCATGTACTCCGGGGCATAGTGCGCCTTCAAGTAGGCGGTCCAGTAGGAAATTACCCCGTACGCTGCCGAGTGCGCCTTGTTGAAGGCGTAGTCGGAGAACGGGAGCAAGATGTCCCAGAGGGTCTTGACGGCGGCCATGGAGTAACCGTTGTCCTGCATGCCTTGGGAGAAGCCAGCGAACTGCTTGTCCAGCTCGGACTTCTTCTTCTTGCCCATGGCGCGGCGGAGGATGTCTGCCTGACCGAGTGAGTAGCCGGCAAGCTTCTGCGCCACGGCCATAACCTGCTCTTGGTACACGATCAGGCCGAAGGTGCCGCCAAGGATTTCCTTGAGCGGTTCTTCCAGCTCAGGGTGGATGGGGATGACCTCTTGGATCCCGTTCTTTCGCAGGGCGTAGTCGGTGTGGGCGTTGGCGCCCATGGGCCCAGGCCGGTAGAGGGCCAGCACAGCGGAGATGTCTTCGAAGTTGTCAGGCTTCATGAGCTTGAGCAGGGACCGCATGGGGCCACCGTCCAGCTGGAACACACCCAGGGTATCGCCGCGCGCCAGGAGCTCATACGACGCAGCGTCGTCGAGTTCGAGGTTTTCCAGGTCCAGGTCAACGCCGCGGTTCATCTTGATGTTTTCCAGGGCATCCGAAATGATCGTCAGGTTTCGGAGGCCCAGGAAGTCCATCTTGATCAGGCCAAGGCCTTCGGACGTCGGATAATCGAACTGCGTGATGACTTGGCCGTCCTGGAAGCGGCGCATGATCGGAATGACGTCGATGATGGGGTCCGAGGACATGATGACGCCAGCCGCGTGGACACCCCACTGGCGCTTCAGGCCCTCGATACCCAGCGCGGTCTCGAAGACCTTGGCGGCCTCAGGATCGGTGGCGATCAGCTGGCGGAAGTCTCCGGCTTCGCTGTAGCGCTTGGACTCGGGGTTCTGGATATCCGCAAGCGGGATGTCCTTGGCCATGACGGCAGGCGGAAGTGCCTTGGTCAGCTGCTCCCCCATGCTGAACGGGTAGCCCAGCACGCGCGAGGAGTCCTTGAGTGCCTGCTTGGTCTTGATAGTGCCGTACGTGACGATCATCGCCACGCGCTCGTCGCCGTACTTCTTGGTGACATAGTCAATCACTTCGGAGCGGCGGCGATCATCGAAGTCGACGTCGAAGTCGGGCATGGAGACGCGGTCCGGGTTAAGGAAGCGTTCGAAGATCAGGCCATGCTGCAGGGGGTCGAGGTCGGTGATACGCATGGCGTAGGCCACCATGGAGCCTGCACCGGAACCGCGGCCCGGACCCACACGGATCCCGTTGTTCTTGGCCCAGTTGATGAAGTCGGCAACCACCAGGAAGTAGCCGGGGAATCCCATGGACGTGATGACGCCGAGTTCGTAGTCGGCCTGCTTGCGTACCTTGTCCGGAATGCCTTGAGGGTACCGGTACTTGAGGCCGGCATCCACTTCCTTGACCAGCCAGGACGTCTCATCCTCCCCTGGCGGGCAGGGGAACCGTGGCATGTAGTTGGCACCGGTATTGAACGAGACTTCGCAACGCTCAGCGATGAGCAGCGTGTTGTCACAAGCCTCCGGGTGGTCGCGGAACAGTTCACGCATTTCCTGCGGCGACTTCAGGTAGTAGCCACTGCCGGAGAAGGCGAAGCGGGAGCCGCCGTTGTCATACGTCGGTTCAAGGAGGGTGGAGCCGGACTGAATGGCCAGCAGGGCCTCGTGGGCCTTGGCATCGTGTTCGTGCGTGTAGTGGAGGTCGTTGGTGGCCACCAGCGGCAGGTTGAGCTCCTTGGCCAGGCGGAGGAGGTCTCCTGTGACGCGGCGTTCGATGTCCAGCCCGTGGTCCATCAGCTCGCAGAAGTAGTTCTCCGCCCCGAAAATGTCCCGGAACTCAGCAGCGGCCTCAACGGCCTCGCGATACTGGCCAAGACGAAGCTTGGTTTGGACTTCACCGGACGGGCAGCCGGTGGTGGCGATCAGGCCTTCGGAGTAGGTGTTGAGCAGCTCCCGGTCCAGTCGGGGCCACTTACCGAACACAGAGTCGAGGGAGGCTATGGACGATGCCCGGAACAGGTTCCGCATGCCCACATTGTTGTAGCTCAGGAGCGTCATGTGCGTGTACGAGCCACCGCCGGAGACGTCGTCCTTGCGCTGGCTTTCGTCGCCCCAGCGCACACGCTCTTTGTCACCGCGGGCAGTTCCCGGCGTCACATAGGCTTCGACGCCGATGATGGGCTTGATGCCTTTGTCAGTCGCCTTGCGCCAGAAGTCGAAGGCGCCGAACAAATAGCCGTGGTCCGTGGTGGCCAGCGCGGGCATTCCCAGCCGCTCGGTTTCGTCGAACAACTCACCCAGTCTGGCCGCTCCATCCAGCATGGAGTACTCGGTGTGGGTGTGCAGGTGGACGAACGAATCATTGCTGGAAGTCACCACGACAGTCTACCGTCCCGGGTCCGACAGGAAGCGGACCCGGACGGCGAGGCCCCTATGCAGAGCCGGTTGCGAGCAGATCCAGGGCGTACTGGAGATCGGCAGGGTAGTCACTGCTGACCTCCACCCAGTCACCGGTTCGGGGGTGAGTGAACCCGAGCTGGCGGGCGTGCAGCCATTGCCTTGTGAGCCCCAGTGTTGCCGCGAGCCGGGGATCGGCCCCGTACGTGAGATCTCCAGCACAGGGGTGCCGCAAGGCCGAGAAATGGACTCGGATCTGATGGGTACGGCCGGTCTCCAAGTGAACCTCCACCAAGGTGGCCTTGCCGAACGCTTCCAGCACCTCGTAGTGCGTTACTGATGGCCGTCCGTCCTCGATCACGGCGAAACGCCAGTCGTGGCCCGGGTGGCGTCCGATCGGGGCATCGATGGTGCCTTCAAGCGGATCGGGCAGTCCTTGGACCACAGCGTGGTACACCTTGTCCACGGTGCGTTCCTTGAAAGCGCGCTTCAGGACCGTGTAGGCATGCTCGGTCTTCGCCACCACCATGACGCCGGAGGTCCCGACGTCGAGCCTGTGCACGATGCCTGCACGCTCGGGTGCTCCGGACGTCGAAATCCTGTACCCGGCCCCGGCGAGGCCACCGACCACCGTTGGTCCCACCCAGCCTGGCGAGGGATGCGCTGCAACCCCCACGGGCTTGTCGATGACAACGAATTCCTCGTCATCCAGCAGGATCTTCAGGCCTTCCACAACTTCCTCCACGACTTCCAAGGGGTCCGGCCGCTCGGGAACAGTAACGTCCAGTACTGCGCCGGCCACGAGCTTTGCCGACTTGCCGAGTGCCACACCGCCGCTGGTCACGTTTCCTTCAGCAATCAGCAGCGCTGCCGCCGAGCGGGAGATGGCCAGCAGTTGCGCCAGGCCGGCATCGGCGCGCACCCCGGCCAGTTCTTCGGGAATCACCAGCGTGTTACTCACCGGCAGTCTCCCCCGCGGATCCGGCAGCAGGCTTGGCATCACTGGCTGGTTTGGCCGCCGCTGATTGGCGCTTTCCATCCATGCCGATGCCGCGAAGGGTGAGGAGGCAGATAATGACGACGCCGGACACCACCGCCGAGTCCGCGATGTTGAAGATGGCGAAGTTGGGCAATTGGATGAAATCCACCACGTGGCCCATGGCGAAGGACGGCTCCCGGAACAGGCGGTCGGTCAGGTTGCCCAGCGCCCCGCCCAGAAGCAGGCCAAGGGACAGCGCCCACCAGGCCGAGCCCAGACGTCGCAACTGGAAGAGGATTGCCACCGATACGGCAGCCATGACGATAGTGAAAACCCACGTCACGTTTTCCCCAATGGAGAACGCCGCCCCGGAGTTCCGGATGTAGTACCAGTGCAGCAACGGGGGCAGCACCGGAATGCGTTCACCCTCCGTCATGGTGCTGGTCACCCAGAGCTTGGTGAGCTGGTCAAAGGCGTAGGCGAACACGGCGAAGCCGGCAAAAAGCCAGAGCATGGCCGGACGCCACTTGCGGCGGACGGTTGGCTCCGGCTGCGAGGCGTCATCGGTTAAGTCGTCGGTCATAGTGCTTTCATTCGTGAAGCGTGGAGGTTTGCCATCAGGGTAGTTAACAGCAAAAGCCGGCGGCCGAGGAGTCCTCAGCCACCGGCTTTCAGAATACTTGCTAAACGTCTGCGGTAGCTTCGCCGACCTCAGGGGCAGCGACGGAACCACGGGCGTCGAGGTCGCGCAACTGGCCTTCGATGTAAGCCTTCAGGCGGGAGCGGTAGTCGCGCTCGAAGCCGCGGAGCTGTTCCACCTTGCGCTCGAGAACGGAGCGCTGCTGCTCGAGGGCACCAAGGATCTTGCGGGACTTTTCCTGGGCATCGTTGACGAGGCTGGAAGCCTCGATCTGAGCCTCGGCAATGATCTTTTCCTTCTGCTGCGCGCCGTCCGAAACGTGCTTGTCGTGCATCTGCTGAGCCATGGCCAGCAGTCCTGCAGCGGATTCAGCGGAGGGGGTGACACCGTTGCTTGCAGCGGGAGCCTTTGCAGCAGCAGCGGCAGCGGCGGCCTGCTCGGCTTCCTTCTTCTTGGCAGCTTCGGCAGCCTTGGCCTCGGCTTCCGCCTTGGCCTCAGCTTCCTTGTCGACCTTGACCGGGGCCGGAACCTTCTCGACGACCGGAGCCGCAGCAGTTGCAGCAGGCACAGCCGAACCGGCTTCGCCGAGCTTCTTGCGAAGTTCGTCATTCTCCTGGTTCAAGCGGCGAAGTTCCACCACGATCTCGTCGAGGAAGTCGTCTACCTCGTCCTGGTCGTAGCCTTCGCGGAACTTGGTCGGCTGAAAGCGCTTGTTGACAACGTCTTCTGGCGTCAAAGCCATCTGGTCACCTCGTTGGTCTAGTTAGTCAGTAGGCCTTCCGGCCGTTCAAAACTACGGTACCTAAATATCATCTGGTTCCTCCAATTCAACACCATCGTGTTGAATTGGAGAATTTGCGGCCTTTGGACCATCGGTGGTCCGGGTTCCGCGGGCAGCTATGCCAAGCCGCCAGCCACGTTCATGGCGATTACAACTACAACAATCAGGATCAGGAACCCCAAGTCCAAGGAAATTCCACCCAGCTGGAGGGGCGGTATCAGTTTGCGGAGCCTCCCCAGCGGAGGATCCGTCACGGAGTAGACCACATGGGCTGTTACCAATGCCACACCCCGCGGACGCCACTGGCGGGCGAACATCTGCACCCACTCAAAGATGAGTCGGATGATCAAGGCAATGAAGAACAGCAACAACACAATATAGATAAGGCCGAAAACAATGCCCACGAGTTAGCTCAGATCTCCCACTTGTTCCGGAATGCCGATCGGTCCCTACTATTGCAACACAGATGCCAGGCAGGTTGACCCGCCTGGCATCCGCGAAAAAATCTGGTGTCAGCTCTGGTTGAAGAAGCTGGCCTGCGTTTCGCTGGCCTTCTTGTCATCTCCGATGACCTCGACGTACGACGGCGACAACAGGAAGACCTTATTGGTCACTCTTTCGATACTCCCATGCAGGCCAAAGACCAACCCGGCCGAGAAGTCCACAAGGCGCTTGGCGTCGGCTTCTCCCATGTCGGTGACGTTCATGATGACCGGAATGCCATCCCTGAAGCTTTCACCGATGACCTTGGCATCGTTGTACGAACGGGGATGAACGGTGGTGATCTGCCTCAGGCCCGAGGCATCTTCGCGGCTGGACGCCGCACGCTTGATGGGTGTCACGGGTGCGCGGTATTCCTCTTCGGCATCAACAGTGGGCATTTCACGGACAACTTCCCGGACGGGAGCAGGCGCCCGGCGCTCTTCCCGTTCCTGTGCCTGGGGGCGTTCTTCGTCGTGGTGCGAGGCGACGGCCTGCTCAGATTCGTAGTGTTCATCGCCGTCGGCGAGCCCAAGATAGATCATTGTCTTGCGCAGAGCGCCAGCCATGGTGCACTCCTATCGTTTCTGCAGTAGGCGGGCCGCCATGACTTGACATATTGGAACCCCGGCCCGTCATTCCAATACTTTGACGCTACCCCACGGCCGGACGCGAACCCAGAATATCGGAGCCAATTCGCAGGTGTGTCGCCCCGAACTTCACGGCTGCTTCCAGGTCCTGGCTCATTCCGGCGGAGATGCCGGCAGCAGCCGGATGCGCCACGCGGAGCGCCTCTGAAATTGCGGCCAGCTTGTTGAATGCCGCCTCAGGATCGGCACCGAGGGGTGCCACGGCCATCAGCCCTGCCAACCGCAGGCCAATGGCCGACTCGATCCTGGCTGCAAGCAGTTCCACGTCGGCCGGAGCGGCACCGCCGCGGTGCGCACCGGCGTCGTCCTCCAAACTGACCTGAACGAAGCAGTCAAGGTCGCTCCGCCCCGTAGAATCCTGCTCCCGGGCGACGGCCTTGGACAACGCGTCAACAAGCTGGGGCCGATCAATCGACTGGACGGACGCCGCATACTTGGCAACGGACTTTGCCTTGTTGCTTTGAAGCTGCCCGATGAAATGCCATCGCACTTCAAGGTCGGCCAGCTCCGCGGTTTTGGACGCTGCTTCCTGGTCGCGGTTCTCACCGAAGTCGCCAACGCCAAGTGCAGCCAAGCGGCGGACGTCGGCAGCCGGATGAAACTTGGTCACGACGATCAACTGCGGGACGTCACTTCGTCCGGCAGCGGCCGCCGCTGCCTCGATCCGGCTCCTGACCACCTCCAGCCGCCCAGCGAGCTCAGCGGTACGGGCATCGCCACCGGCAGCCTGCGGCCGGTGGTCGTGTCCAGTGCTAGTCATGCGTCCACACCAAACCTGCGAATCGACCGGTGCGGGACTCGCGCCGGTAAGAGAAAAGGGAATCATTTTCGAGGGTGCACTCCCCCGCATAAGCCACAGGAACATCCAATGCAGCCAATTGCGCCCGCACACCCGCGGGCAGGTCCAGGGCGGGAGTCCCCCACGACGTGGTGGACCAGGTGGCCGGGACTTTCGCCGCGACGTCGGTACGCAGTTGTTCCGGCACCTCGTAGCAGGAACCGCAAATTGAAGGACCCAGCCAGGCGCTGATGTCCACGGCGCCGCGGCTACGCATTCCAGCGACAGTGGCCCCCACGATGGCCGAAGCAACGCCGGGGCGTCCCGCGTGGGCCACGGCAATGATGGGGTCATTGTTGGCGTCCACGCCTGCGAACACCACGGGCACGCAATCGGCCACCAT
The DNA here is from genome assembly GCF_007786235.1 of Paenarthrobacter nitroguajacolicus. Taxonomy (GTDB): domain Bacteria; phylum Actinomycetota; class Actinomycetes; order Actinomycetales; family Micrococcaceae; genus Arthrobacter; species Arthrobacter nitroguajacolicus_A. The sequence continues at coordinate 26,861 of NZ_VNFK01000020.1, forward strand.
GACAGCCAACGGCTGCGCCGCCCCCGGGGAATCCGTGGCAGCTGAAACCATGGCGTCGGCAGTGGGTCCGGGCCCAATGGCAGCGATGAACTCCACGGTGTTGCCATGGACTTGATTCATGTATTGGAACTGCCGCGCACCCAACCCCGCCGCGTGCGCGAGGCGGGTTCGCCGTGCGCTCACTTGCTCAGGGTTGTCCCCTACGTGGAGAGCCAGGTTCCCGGCGCCTGCATCCGTGAAGGCTACAGAAACGCCGGGCCGAACTTCATTGCGCCACCAAAACACCAGGAACTGACTCTCCGAACGCGGCTTACTTCAGGAAGTCGGGGACGTCGAGGTCGTCCGAGCGACTACCCGACAGGTCGGGCTCCACCACGGCCGGAAGGTCGACGTCGAAGCCCGAGTCAGCAGGCAGCGCGGACGGGCGCTGCTGACCCCAATTGCTCAAGCCCGCGGCACCGATACCTGCCGTCGCGTGCTGGGGTGCAGCGGCACTGGAAGGTGCGCTGCTCGGTGCAGCCGGACGATCCGAGGGCACTGGGTTTTGCGCCGGACGCGACTGGTCCATGGAGGGCGAGGTTGCCTTGACGTCGTCGAAACCTGCAGCAATGACCGTCACACGGGCCTCATCGCCCAAGGCGTCGTCAATGACCGCACCGAAGATGATGTTGGCCTCGGGGTGCGCCACTTCCTGCACCAGTCGGGCTGCTTCATTGATTTCGAACAGGCCGAGATCCGAACCACCCTGGATGGAGAGCAGGACACCGTGGGCGCCGTCAATGGAGGCCTCCAGGAGCGGGGAGGCGATGGCAAGTTCGGCAGCCTTGACCGCACGGTCTTCACCGCGGGCGGAACCGATGCCCATCAGGGCTGATCCTGCACCCTGCATGACCGACTTGACGTCGGCAAAGTCGAGGTTGATCAAGCCCGGGGTGGTGATCAGGTCGGTGATGCCCTGCACGCCGGAGAGGAGCACCTGGTCCGCGGAGCGGAAAGCGTCCAGGACGGAGACGTTGCGATCGCTGATGGACAGGAGGCGATCGTTGGGGATGACGATCAGGGTGTCGACTTCGTCGCGAAGCGCGTCAATGCCGGCTTCGGCGGAACCTGCACGGCGGCGGCCTTCGAAGGTGAACGGACGGGTCACCACACCAATGGTCAGCGCACCCAGGGAACGCGCGATGCGCGCCACCACGGGGGCGCCACCGGTACCGGTGCCACCGCCTTCGCCGGCCGTGACGAAGACCATGTCAGCGCCGCGGAGAACTTCTTCGATCTCGTCGGCGTGGTCCTCGGCGGCCTGCTTGCCGACTTCGGGGTTGGCGCCGGCTCCGAGTCCACGCGTGAGTTCACGTCCGACGTCAAGCTTGACGTCGGCGTCGCTCATGAGCAGCGCCTGCGCGTCAGTATTGATGGCGATGAACTCGACGCCCCGAAGGCCGACCTCGATCATGCGGTTGACTGCGTTCACGCCACCGCCGCCGATGCCGACGACCTTGATGACGGCCAAGTAATTCTGCGGTGCTGCCACGTTTCGTGCCCCTTGCTTGTGTCCTATAGCGAAACTGATCGAGTCCAACTTGAATTCTTGGACCTTAACCCTCTAGTTGAAGGTTATAGTTATGTCAAGTAACTCTACTGCGACGGTATTTCCTATGGTTCGCACATGCAATGACCGCTTGCGCGTGTCGTGTGATTGTCGCGAAATAAGGCCACCGACGGCCGGAGGTTACGTTCTCAAACTGCTTATTTGGTGAATGGATGCCGTGGGACGCTGACGTCGTAGACACGCACGGGAACCTTCGGATCTGCTGGCATCTTGAGCAGCGCTTCAAGTGCCTTCGCCTTCAATTCCCTGTCCTCGGCATTGCCCCACACTACCGTCTTTCCGTCCACCAGTTTGAGCTCCACCGCATCCGCGGAGGCTGCCGAAGCGGTGGACATCCTGGCCAGTACGTCGGCCGGCAAGGTGTCCAGGACAGCAGCAATTGCCTTGAAGAGCTCCGTGTTGGTCGCACCCGCGCCGGCGTCGATCAACGGCAGGGCCACCGCGGACTGGTCCTTGGTGGCACCGAGCTGAACGCCGTCCACGTCAACCATGACAAAAGAGTCGCCCTGTTTCAGCAGCGCTACCGGAACACGTTCGTTGACATGAACCAACAATTCCGAAGGTGGCCGCGCCTCCATAGTGGCCGACCGAACTTGGACCAGAGGCTTCAGGAGCTCGTTGATCTCCTGCTCGCTGACCTGGGGCAGTGGCTTGCCTTCCAGCTCCGAGAGAGCCTTCTGCACGGCATCAGGAGTCAACAGGGTGGTTCCGTCCACAGTGACGGTCCGGACTGCGAGGACCGGCGAATACACGGCACCGGCGATGAGCGCCGCAACAAACGCCGCGACGATGGAAATCGTCCACAGCACCAGCCTCCGCTGGCGTTTTCCCTTTGGCTCCGGAAAGGCAATGACGTTGCCCGGTGGAGTTGCCTTGCCGGACTTCGAATTTTTGTCTACCGGATTGGCGGAACCTGTTGATTTAACTGCTGGCGTCACTCCAGGTTCAAGGGAACGCTGGGCGCTGATGACGGTCCCGGAGTCTTTGCTCCGGGGGCGGCCGGCGGTCGGCTGGCCCGTATCCGTGGCCGGTTTATACGTCGGCTTGCGGGTACTAGCCACCCAGCGCCTCCACGATCACGGGTCCGTACGCAGTAACGTCTCCCGCGCCCACTGTCAGGACCACGTCACCTTCGCCTGCGACTGTGGCTATTGCCCTCACGGCTTCGTCTGCGGAAACAAGGCGGCCCGTGGACAAATGATCGGCGATCAATGCACTGGTGACCCCCGGAATGGGATCTTCGCGGGCCGGATAGATGTCCAGGACCAGAGCCGTGTCCGCTGAGTTCAGGGCCTCCGCAAACTCGTCGGCGAATTCACGGGTGCGCGAGAACAGGTGCGGTTGGAAGAGGACATGCACTTTGTTGCCGGCCGCGACTGAACGCGCCGCCGAGAGTGCCGCCCGAACTTCCGTGGGGTGGTGGGCGTAGTCGTCGTAGACCCGCACTCCCCTGCCCTGGCCTTTGAGTTCAAACCGCCGCGAGGCCCCTGTAAAGTGGGCCAACGCCGCTGCTGCGGCATCAGGTGCCACCCCGAGTTCGACGGCGACCGCGAACGCCGCTGCCGCATTCAGGGCATTGTGGCGCCCGGGTACCTGCAGTTCGAGCCGGTGGACTTCGCCCGCGACAGCCACCGAGACATCTCCTGGACCAGCGTCGTGAAGCCGGATGTCGGCGTCGTCCGCTGTTCCGTACGTCAGTACCCGGGTGGTTCCCTTCGAACCAGTACGGTCCGCCAGCGCGCGGGCGCCGGCATCATCGGCGCAAACCAGGAGAATACCTTCGGGCGGCAGCAGGGCCGCGAAGCTGTCAAACGAGGCAAAGACTGCTTCGGGAGTTCCATAGTGGTCCAGGTGGTCGGCCTCGACGTTGGTGACGACGGCGATCAGCGGCCGATAGTTGAGGAAGGAACCATCCGACTCGTCGGCCTCGGCAACGAAGATGTCCGAAGCCCCGTGCGCGGCGTTCACACCGAGAGCCGGGACGTTCGCTCCAATGGCAAAAGAGGGATCAACGCCTGCTTCCTTGAGCAGGACGGCGATCATGGAGGTGGTGGTGGACTTACCGTGCGTACCCGCCACTGTAACCACCCGGTGACCGGCCATAGTGGCAGCCAGGGCTTCGGACCGGTGCAACACGGGCAGTCCTGCAGCCCGCGCCGCCGTGAGCTCCGGGTTATCGGCGCGGATGGCCGAGCCGGCCACGATCGTCTGCGCATCGCCCAGGTTTTCTGCGTCGTATCCCACGGCTATGCGCGCACCAGCCGCAGCGAGGTCGTGCATGACCGGCAAGTCTTTGCCATCCGTTCCGCTGACAGGGACACCCCGCGCCACCATGATCCGGGCGACGGCGGACATTCCCACTCCGCCGATGCCAATGAAGTGGACGCGTCCCAGGGATTCGAGGGGGGCGATGCTGGTGGTCATGCGTTTACCGCTTCCAAGACAAGATCAGCCATGCGCTGATCGGCGTTTCTGATACCGAGGGCCTCGGACTTGCGGGCCATTTCGCGGAGCCTGCCGTGGTCGGACAGCAGTGGAATGAGTTCGCTTTCGAGCCATTCCGGGCTGAGGTCCTTATCGTCCACCAGGAGAGCGCCACCGGCGTTCACCAACGGAGCCGCGTTCAGTGCCTGCTCCCCGTTTCCGATCGGCAGCGGCACGAACACGGCCGGAACTCCTACCGCCGCTGCTTCGCTGACGGTTCCAGCACCCGCGCGGGCCAGAAGCACATCGGCAGCTGCGTAGACGCTCTCCATCCCGTCCACGTACTCAACCTGGCGATAGCCGTCGGCAGCCAGCAGTTCGCCGTCGTCATTGAGGACAGACTTCCCGTTGCCCGTAATGTGCAGGGTTTGGACTCCGGCAGCTGCCAGAGCCGGAAGTGCGGCCGCTATGGAACGATTGATGCTCAACGCCCCGGACGAGCCTCCCGTGACGATCAAAGCCGGCCTTTCCGGATCCAACCCCAACAGGGACTTGGCCGCAGGTGCAGCCTTGGCCCGGTCGAGGCCGGAGATGGCCCGGCGCATGGGCATGCCCACGTGGCGTGCTCCCCGCAACCGTGTTCCGGCAAACGCCACAGCAACGTAGTTGCTGAACCGGGCGCCCACGCGGTTGGCGAGGCCGGCCTTCATGTTGGCTTCATGGATAACGATGGGAATCCCGAGTTTCCGGGCAGCAAGGTACATGGGTGTGCAGACATAGCCGCCCACCCCCACGAGGACATCAGCCTGCGCTTCCTCCAGGATGCGCCGGGCCTGGCGTACCGCTCCACTCAGTCGTCCGGGAAGCTTCAGGAGGTCTACGGAGGGTCGTCGCGGAAACGGAACCCGGTCGATGGTGGCGAGCTCGTAGCCGGCGGCCGGGATGAGCCGCGTTTCCATGCCCGACGGCGTGCCAACAGTCAGGATGGCAGCGTCCGGACGCTTGTCCTTGATGGCGTCGGCGATGGCCAACAGCGGGCTGATATGCCCGGCGGTTCCGCCGCCGGCCAGGACGACGGACAAAGGCTTGGACGCGTTGGAGTCAAAAGTCATGAAGTGCTATTTACGCTTTCGTGCGGTCTTGGACATGAGGCGCGGAAGGAACCCTGAACGCTGCTGCGGTGGCAGTTGGCCGCGGGCCAAGGACAACACTACGCCCACCCCGCACAGCGACATCACGAGTGCAGAGCCACCGTAGGAGATGAAGGGCAGCGGCACACCGACCACCGGAAGCAACTGGGTCACCACCGCCATGTTCATGCTTGCCTGGCCCAGCAGCCACACCATGATTCCACCCGCAAGGGTGCGCTGGAACGGATCCGTCTGCCGGACCACCACACGGAAGATGGCGATGCCAAGAATCGCGAAAAGCACCAAGACCACAATGGTCCCCACCAAGCCAAGTTCCTCGCCGATGATGGCGAAGATGAAGTCGTTGTGGGCTTCCGGCAACCAGTTGTATTTCTGTCGGCTCTGGCCCAGGCCCAGCCCCGTCCAGCTTCCTTGCGCCAGCCCGTACATGCCGTTGGTGGACTGGAAGTCGAAATCGAACTGCTCGGTACATGATGCGGACGCCGTCCCGAGCCAGGAGGTGATGCGGCATATCCGGTTGGCACTGCTGATGGTGCCCAGCACGGCGCCCACCACTCCCACGGCACCGGCAATGGCCAGCATCCGTCCGGGCACGCCCGCAAAGTAGAGGCCCGCCGCTGTGATGGCGGCAATGACGATCACGGTTCCAAGGTCGTTTCCGAGCATCACGAGGCCAATGACGAGGCCTGCGCCCGGCACCACGGGGATGATCACATGCCACCAGCGGTTGAGGAGTTTCTGCTTGCGCGCCAGTACCGCGGCAATCCAAACACAGAGAATGAGTTTGGCCGTCTCGGAAGGCTGGAGCGTCACTCCGCCGATGTCGATCCAGTTCTTGTTGCCATTGACGCTGTTACCCATGACCTGGACCAGGACGAGGAGGACAATGACGGCGCCGAGCGCCCACCACGACAACCTCTTCATCCAGTTCACGTTGGTCCGTGAGATCACGTACATGCCAACGAGGCCGATGACGCCGAACATGGCCTGCTTGAGGGCATCCGCGTAGGGCGACTTGCCTTCGGAGATCGCTTCCACACTGGAGGCCGACAACACCATCATGATGCCGATGGCTGTCAAGGCCAGGGCACAACCAAGAATGAGGTAGTAGGTGGAACTGTTGGGAGCTGAGCCCTTGCCTTCAAGGCCGTCCCAGAAGCCGCGCAGGTGCCTGCGGAGCCCGGAAGGCTGTTTGTCCGCCGTCGGCGTGGCCTTGGGTTTCCCGTCCCGGGGATCCTTGCCGCGGGTGCGGGTGGGCGTGCTGACCATTGTTACTCCTCGGTGGTCGTTGCCTGCCCTTCCACAAGCTCGCGAACTGCCTGGATAAAAGCATCGCCACGGTGAGCGTAGGAAGAGAACTGATCCATGGATGCAGCAGCGGGTGCCATCAGGACGGTATCGCCTGCGGTTGCCACGCCGGCTGCCGATGCCACGGCCTGGGCCATGATGGTCTCGCCATAGATCGGCGATGCTGCGTTACCGGCTGCGGTCTGCACCTCTTCAGTGTCGCCCTTGGGCGGTGCTATCACGGGGACATCCGGTGCGTGTCGCTGGAGGGAGCCTTCAAGCGCCTCCGTGTCGGTTCCGATCAGCACCACGGCTTTCAGCCTGGATGTATGTTCCTTGACCAGGTCGTCGTAGTTGACGCCCTTGGAAAGCCCACCGGCAATCCACACCACCTGCTGGAACGCGGACAGCGCAGCGGATGCTGCGTGCGGATTCGTTGCCTTGGAGTCATTGATCCACAGGATGTCGTTCTGGTTGGCCACCAGCTGGATACGGTGGGCCCCCGGAAGGAAATTTGCCAAGCCCTGTTTCACGGCAGCAGGCTCAACCCCATAGGCGCGGACCAGTGCCGCAGCCGCCAGGGCGTTGGCCACCATATGGCGCGGTGCCACGGGACCAAGATCGGTCATGGCAGCCAGTTCCGCGGCAGAGTCCTTGCGCTCGGCAATGAAGGCGCGGTCCACCAGCAGGCCGTCAACCACCCCGAGCATGCTGATGGCCGGAGTGTTGGTGGTGAACCCGATGGCCCGGCACCCTTCCACAACATCCGCGTTCTCAACCATGCGTTCGGTTTCGATTTGCTCGGCGTTGTAGATGGCAGCCTTTTGCGTGTTCTCGTACACCTTGGCCTTGTCGGCAAGGTATGAGGCATAGGACCCGTGCCAGTCCACATGGTCTTCAGCAACGTTGAGGCAGACGCTTGCCACCGGGGACAACGAGTGGCTCCAGTGCAGCTGGAAGCTGGAGAGCTCAACAGCGAACGCGTCGTAGTCGACCGGGTCCCGAAGGGCGTCCAGGATAGGGGTGCCGACGTTGCCGACCGCGATTGCCTTGAGCCCGGCAGCCTGCAGCATGGATTCGGTCATGCCTACTGTGGTGGTCTTGCCGTTGGTACCCGTAATCGTGAGCCAATCGGCCGTCTTGCGTCCCGCACGGACCCGAAGCCGCCATGCCAGTTCCACGTCGCCCCAGACGGCTATGTGCTTACGCTTGGCAGCTGCCAGGAGGGCTTGGTCGGGCCGCCATCCCGGCGAGGTGACCACCAGCTCCGGCAAGGCACCGTCGATCAAGGGAAGGGCATTGACTGCCTCCGCCCCGAGCAACACATCAACGGCACCCACGATCTTCAGGGTGTCGGCTTGGGCTTCGGCCTTGGTGGTGGTGGCGGCGTCCACCACCACCACCTTGGCACCAAGCTCGATCAGCGTGTCCGCCGCGGAGAAGCCGGACAGGCCAATCCCTGTGACGACGACGCGCAGGCCCCTCCAGTCAGCATCCCAGCTTGTAAGGTCCTTGAGCCTTTCGGCGGACGTTGTTGGTGTCTCCGGGGTTGCGTTCACAGCAGCACCACCCATTCAGCGTAGAAAACTCCCAGGCCGGCGGCCACGAAGAGACCGGCCAGAATCCAGAAGCGGACAACTACGGTGACTTCCGCCCAACCCTTGAGTTCAAAGTGGTGTTGAAGTGGTGCCATCTTGAAGACACGTTTACCGCCGCTGAGCTTGAAGAAGCCCACCTGGATAATCACGGACAAAGTGATCAGGACGAAGAGGCCGCCGATGAAGGCCAGCAGGAGTTCAGTGCGCGACAGGATGGCGAATGCAGCCACGGCGCCTCCGATGGCCAGCGAACCTGTGTCACCCATGAAGATCTTGGCGGGCGAAGTGTTCCACCAGAGGAACCCCACCAATGCCGCACTGAGGATGGCAGCCAGCAGCGCAAGATCCATGGGGTCACGGACTTGGTAGCACCCTCCGCCGGCCTGGCGCGGCGAACCGCACGCCTGGTTGCTCTGCCAGATTCCCATGATGGTGTAGGCACCGAAGACCATGATGGACGCGCCCGCGGCCAAGCCATCCAGCCCGTCGGTCAGGTTTACGCCGTTGGTGGCGGCGGTGATGATCAGGTTGGACCACAGCACGAACAGGATGGCGCCAACCACGGTGCCGCCGAAGGCCAGATCCAACCAGGGAATGTCACGAACCAGCGAGATCTGCGTTGATGCGGGACGCAGTCCGTCCTCGTTGGGGAACTGCAGGACCAAGACCGCAAAGATAATGCCAACGGCCGCCTGAAGGATCAGCTTTGCGCGGGCGTTGAGCCCCAGGCTGCGCTTGTTCGAGATCTTGATGTAGTCGTCAAGGAAGCCCACAAAGCCCATACCGACCATCAGGAAAAGCAGCAGGAGCCCGGACGCGGACGGCCCGGGAGACCGGGGGTTCATCATCCACATGATCAGGTGCGTCACGAAGTAGCTGATGAGCACGGCCGCAACCACCACGGTTCCGCCCATGGTTGGCGTGCCGCGCTTGGTGTGATGCGAGGTTGGTCCGTCGTCGCGGATGAATTGCCCGTAGCTTTTAGCCACGAGGAACCTGATGAACAGGGGTGTCCCTATCAAGGCCACCAGAAGGGCGACGCCGGCGCCGATCAAAAGTGCAATCACAGCAGCTCGTTCCCTTCGCTTGCGGCGTCTTCGGCCGCGTTCTCTCCGGTGGGCTCGGCCCGTGGAGGTAATGCTATCCGATCACCCAGGTGCCTTAGCCCGACGCGCTTTGAGGACTTGAACAGGACCAGGTCGCCGGGTTCCAGTTCCTTCTGCAGGAGTTCGTATGCCTCATCCACCGTTTCGGTGAACGAACACTCATCGCCCCAGGAGCCTTCCTGGATGGCGGATACGTAGAGGGCACGGGCCTCGCGGCCCACCACCACCAGCCTGGAGATGTTCAGCCGCACCACTTGGGTGCCTACCGCGGTGTGCTCGCGGATGGAGTCCTCCCCCAGTTCGAGCATGGCTCCCAGGACAGCCCAGGTCCTTCTGCCTTGGCCGAGATCGGCCAGGGTACGAAGGGCTGCCCGCATGGATTCCGGGTTCGCATTGAAGGCATCGTTGATGATGGTGACGCCGTCAGCGCGCTCGATCCGCTCCATGCGCCAACGGCTGGCCGCCGACTGGGAGCTGAGCGAGGAGGCGATGTCTGCTGCCGGGATGCCGGCCGCGAACGCGGCCGACGCAGCCGCCAACAGATTGGTCACATGATGGCCGCCTATCAGGCGGCTTCGCACCTGAACTGCAGGGCCGCCGTCGGGCAGTATGAGGTCGAAGTCAGGGTAGCCCTGGGAGTTGACCACCACGTTGCGGGCTTCCACTTCCTCAGTGGTGGCGGGCGAGGCCGTGAACCCGAGGACCTTGGCTTTGGTTCGGGAGCGCATGGCAGCCACGCGGCCATCGTCGAGGTTGATCACGGCGGTGCCATGTTCGCTAAGGGCTTCCACCAGTTCACCCTTGGTCTTGGCGATATTCTCCACGCCGCCAAATTCCCCGGCGTGCGCCGTACCAACCACCAGGACCACGCCGATGTCCGGCTTGACCATCTCTGCGAGGTATTTGATATGGCCCAAGCCGGTGGCGCCCATCTCGATGACAAGGAAGCGGGTATCGGCATCAGCGGCAAAAACCGTGAGCGGGACACCCACCTCACCGTTGTAGGAACCCTGGGGCGCCACAGTAGCGCCCGCCGTGGACAGTATGCCGGCAAGCAGGTCCTTGGTGGTGGTTTTGCCTGCGGACCCGGTGATGCCGATGACGGTAAAATCCTCGCCGCGTTGCGTCCGGACAGCACGGATGCGGCGGACGACTTCGGCTGCCAACGCACCCATGGCGAGGACAGCGTCGTCAACCACGACGGCGGGATAGGGGCTGCCGTGGGCATCGGCCACTTCGCGTTCGGCGAGGGCCAGAACGGCACCACGTTCGAAAGCGGCGTCCATGAAGTCGTGGCCGTCGGCGTTCTCGCCGGGTTTGGCCACGTACAGCGAACCTGGTGTCGCTTCCCGTGAATCAGTGACGACAGAGGTCGGGACGATGTCCGTATCTCCGGTCAATCGGCCATGGGTGATGTTGGCGATCTCCGCCGCAGTTAGTGCAATCATCTCGGTTTAGGACTCTATCCGCTGGTCCGTTGAAACGCTGAATCCCTTGGATGTCAAGGCGGCACGCAACTCAACCCTGTCATCCAAGGCCAAGTTAACCCCTTTAACCTCTTGCCACACCTCGTGGCCGCGTCCGGCGATGAGGATCGTGTCCTTGGCAGTGGCCATCTCGACGGCCAACCGGATGGCGGCATCCCTCGGGTGGGACTCGATGATCTGGCTGGTCAGGTGCTCAGATTCCCGCGCCGCCTCTGCGCCCTGCAGGACATCGGCGCGAATAGCCGCAGCATCTTCATCGTGGGGATCGTCATCGCTGATGATCACGACGTCAGCCAAACGTGCGGCGATGGCTCCCATGGTGGGCCGCTTGCCTTGGTCGCGCTGGCCCGTCGCTCCGAAGACCACAATGACCCGGGAACCCTCCACGGGGGAACGAACGGCTTCCAGGGCGCGCGCCAAGGCATCAGGATTGTGGGCAAAATCAACCACCGACGCCGGTTCGGTGGAGACCAGCTGCATGCGTCCGGGCACTGCGACGGTGAAAGGGTCATGGGCGTCCAAAGCAGCCTGCAGCGTCGCCATCTCCACGCCCGACGCCAGGACCATGATGGTGGCCAACGCAGCGTTGGCCACATTGAAGTCGCCCGGCAGGCCGGTGTGGACGCGCAACGTCCTGCCGTCCGCGTGCCTGAGTTCGAATTCCGAACCCAGCCCGCGCGCCGACACGGAAGCCACACGCCAGTGGGCGTCGGTGCCGTCCTTTGCCGAGAGGGTTGTCACCGGGATGTCTGCCACCTCCGCCAGCTTGCGCCCCCAGTCGTCGTCAACTGTAACCACAGCGTGCCGTGCCCGGCCGGCAGTGAAAAGTTCTGCCTTGGTTCGGAAGTACTCCTCCATGCTGCCGTGCAGGTCAAGGTGGTCTCGTGTGAGGTTCGTAAAGCCTGCAACGTCGAACATCACTCCGTCCACGCGGTGGTAAGAGATCGCATGGGACGAAACTTCCATGGAAGCCGCGTCCAGCCCACGTTCACGCATCAGGGCAAGCAAAGCATGGACGTCCGTGGACTCCGGCGTGGTCAAGAGACTCGGGATGGGCTCGCCGCCGGCAACAATCTCGATGGTTCCAATAAGCCCGGCGGTCTTGCCGAGGGCTCGCAGCAGCGAGTTGATGAAGTAGGTGGTGGTGGTCTTTCCGTTGGTGCCGGTGACGCCGTACAGCGACGGGAAGCCGCCATCCGCAGGCTGGCTGCGGTAAATCAATGCGGCCAAGCGCCCGACGGCGGCACGAGGCTCCTCGACGATGAGTACCGGAACCGGCTGCTCACCGGCCAGGGCGAGCTGGCGCGCTCCGGCGTCGTCCGTGACGACGGCGACCGCACCGGCGTCGATGGCTTGCGGAACGAAGTCGGCACCGTGGCGAGAAGCGCCCGGCAAGGCCATATAGAGGTCGCCGGCTTCGACAGCCCTGGAGTTGAGCGTTATGCCCGTCACTCCCTTGTGGTGGCTGCCGTCCGGAGCTGCAATGCCCAGCGTTTCGGCAATGGTGGCCAAGGACACCGCAGCCACAGACTCTGGACGGAAGCCGGACCGGCCGGCGTCCGTCGTCGTGGCATTGACAGCTGCCTCATTGTGCTCTGACACGTGGTTCTCCGTTGGTGCTCGTGAAACGACCGGCTGGGGGCCAGCGGCGCCCGGGCCGTTAGTGGTGGATCTACTTTTAGGCCGAAACAGACGCCCAAGAAGCTTACTTGACGAACTGGGGCAACCGCGCGGGTGTCCCCGTGGATGGCGGCACATTGTAGGTCCGCAGGACCTGCGACATGACGGACCGGAACACCGGCCCATTGGTGACGCCGTAGATGTTTCCCTTGGGGCGCTGTAAGACGACCTCGACGATGAAACGGGGGTCGTCCATGGGTGCCATACCCACCATGGAGGCGGTGTAGCCGTCGAACCCGGGCAGTCCGTCCTCACGGGGAGCCTGTGACGTTCCCGTCTTGGCGCCCACGCGATAACCGTCGATGGCGGCATCCTTGATCTGGCCCTCGGTCACAGCGCTTTCCAGAATGTCCCGCACCTGCTGGGCCGTTTCCTTGGACACCACCTGGCGGGAGTCTTTTGCCGGAACTTTTTGCTCCCCACCATCGGGAGTGATGTAGCTGTCGATAAGCCTGGGCTGCAGCATCACGCCGTCATTGGCAATCGACTGGAAGGCCCGCACTGTTTGCAGCGTGGACTGCGACACACCTTGCCCGAAAAGCACCGTGTACTGCTGGCGCTCATCCCATTGATCTGGCTTGGCGAGGATGCCCGTCGCTTCGGCGGGCAGGCCGATGTCCGTCTGCTCGCCGATGCCGAATTTCTTCAACCAATCGTAGCGCTGCTCCTTGGTGAGCCGGCTGCCGACCATCACCGTGCCGGTGTTCATGGACCATCCCAGGATGCCCGCGAGGGTACGTTCCTCAGTGCCATGCTCGAATGCGTCGGTGAACGTCTGGCCGTCGATGGTGTAGGACGTCGGAATGGTGAAATGGTCCAGGGGGAAGGACTTTCCCTCTTCGATGGCCGCAGCAGCGGTAATCATCTTCTGAACGGAACCGGGCTCGTAGGCTGCCGTTACGGAGCGCACTCCACGGTCCTTGGCGTCCACCTTGCCGGGGTCGTTGGGATCAGGTGAGTTGGTGTCCGCGAGGGCCACGAGGTTGCCGGTCTTGGTGTCAATCACAATGATGGAGCCCCATTCGGCGTTCATCTTGTTCACTTGGCTCTGGATGGCCTGCTGCGCGAAATACTGGATGTCCGTGTTGAGGGTCAGCTTTACGTCGCTGCCATCCACAGCGGGTGTCAGCTCATCAGTGGCCACCGGAATTCTGAGGCCATCGGCTCCGATCTCGAAGACACGCTTGCCTTCCGTGCCCCGGAGAATCTCGTCCTGCGTCTGCTCGATGCCCGCCTGCCCAGTGGTACCGTCCTGGAGGAAACCCACCACCCCGCCGGCCACACTGCCGTTGGGGTACACGCGTTTGCTGACACCCTCCGGAACAATACCGGGGATATTGAGCTTGGAGATCCGGTCCTCCAGTTCGGGCTTGACGTCCTTGGCCACCACGAAGTACTTCTTGTCGCCGGTCACTGCCTCGCGGATCTTCTCCACGTCCGAGCCCAGCAGCGCGGCGAGCTCCGAAATTCCCTGGTCCCTGGAGATCTCCTCGATCTCCTCCGTCTTTTCGTTGTACCGCTTGAAGGTGGGGGTGTTGGTGTTCAGCACTTGGTCCACCACGAGGTTGTAGCGGATGACGCTGCTGGCAAGAACGGTGCCGTTTGCATCGACGATCTTTCCACGCTCTGCGGGGAGGACCATTGGCGTCAGGCGCTTGGCCAACGCAGCCTCAGCCATACCGCCGACGTCCAGGCCCTGGACCATGAAGAGCTTTCCGCCCACCACCAGCAGCAGCGTCAGCATGATGCCGAGGCCAACCCGCAACCGCTTTCTTGCCGCCGGCGTCTTCGTCTTTTTCGATTTGCCGGGGTTCTGCGCCACGTTGATTCCTTGCTGCTGGCCTTGCTTCAGTGGACTGATGGACTACTGCCCTGGTGCCTTTTGCTGGGGGGCCGGGACTGACCCTCCGTTGAGTTCAACCGGCGGTGCTGATGCCGGGGCCGACGGCGTTCCGGCCGGGGCCGCCGGCGTGACCGGTGCAACCGGAGTGACGGGCTTGAGGTTCTCCAACGGATCCTTGGTAGTCACCGACGGCACCACATCGAGCATGCCCGCCACGGCAGGCGGGGCCAACTGGGCGCCGGGGTTGTCTCCCTTGACCGCAGGCGTCGCCTTTCCGGTAACTGCCATGGTATTGAGGTCGATCTGGCCTTTAACAGTGGAAGGTACCATCCCCAATTCTGCAGCCTTCGCTGCCAGATTCTGGGGAGCTTCGAAGTTCTGCTTCCTCTGTGTCAGGTCCTGGTTTTCCTTGTTGAGGGTCGCGGCCTCGGCTTTCAGTTGCACCAGCTGGTACTGGGCCGTCGAGACTGAGATGTTCAAGACGAGGACCGTCAGAAGGGCGGCCGCCATGGCCACGAAGCACAGTACGACGAATGGTGTCCTTCGCTTACCCGGTGCACTTCGCACAACGGACAGCGGTGTGCGGGACTTTCGACCGGTGTCGGGCCTTCCTGCAGGAGCCGGAAGAGCGCGGGCGGTGTTGCCCACCACGGAGGGCAATGTCTTCGCTGCGGCGTTGCTCATGCGTCTCTCCTCGGTTTGATGCGCTCCACGGCCCTCAAGCGGGCAGACGCCGCGCGTGGGTTTTCGGCTATCTCTGCTGCCGTCGGCACTTCCGTGCCCTTGGTAATGGTCTTTAGTTCAGGTTTGTGCTCCTCGAGCTCAACGGGGAACCCGAGCGGAGCAGAGGATTTGGATCCGGCCTGGAAGACCGACTTGACGATCTTGTCCTCCAGCGAGTGATAGGACATCACCACGATCCGCCCGCCCATGCCTGTGGCTGCCACAGCCGCCGGAACTGCACGTTCCAAGACATCGAGTTCCTCGTTGACCTCAATCCGCAACGCCTGGAACGTCCGCTTGGCAGGGTGTCCGCCGCTCTTAGCAGCAGCAGCGGGAACAACGCTGCGGATCTGTTCCACCAGCTCCCCTGTGGTTGCGAACGGTTTGTCTGCCCGGGCGTTGACTATCCGGTTGGCGATCCGCCCGGCAAACTTTTCTTCGCCCCACTTGCGGATTATGCGCACCAACTCGTCTTCGCTGTAGTTGTTGACCACATCGGCCGCGGTTTGCCCGCGGCTGGTGTCCATGCGCATGTCGAGGGGAGCATCGTAAGAGTAGGCGAATCCACGTTCGCGCTCATCCAGCTGCAGGGAGGACACACCCAGGTCCATGAGGATGCCGTGGACTTCAGGAATACCCAGATCCGCCAGGACGTCCTCGATCTCGTCGTAGACCGCATGAACGAGGTCGGTCCTTGCCGAGAACGGTTCCAAGCGGGCGCCAGCCAAGGCGAGGGCTTCCTCATCGCGGTCAATGCCCACCAGATGAAGGTCCGGGAATCGCTGCAACATGGCCTCGGAATGGCCTCCCATACCCAACGTGGCATCGATGGCCACTGGCGTCTCGCCACGCTTCCTGGCTGCTTCGAAACCAGGGGCAAGCAAATTGATGCAGCGGTCTTTGAGGACGGGTACGTGGCGTTCCGATGTGGGCCTTGCCGCGTCCTGCTCTTCCACGCTGCCTCCTCTTTCCTAATCGCTTGCATGCTGTTTCTTGAATCGGATCCCCATCCGCGCCTATCGTTCGGTCGGCCTGGCTCAGGGGAAGTTGAGCCAGGAAGACTGTTCGATGGGCGGCTGGAGATCCCATTCAAGAAGCGGGACTACTGCTCCCTCCGACCGGTTAGATGAACCCGGGCAGATTGTCGTCATCCGTTTCCGAGAAGGCTGCTTCCTTCTCGTTGAGGTACTCATTCCAAGCTTCGGCATCCCAGATCTCCGCCCGGGTTCCGGCACCAATAACTGCCAGCTCCCGGCCAAGGCCTGCATATGCCCGTAGCGCCGGAGGAATCGTCACTCGCCCCTGCTTGTCAGGTACTTCGTCAGAGGCCCCGGACAGGAAAACCCGGATGTAGTCACGAGCCTGCTTGGAAGACAATGGCGCCTCCCGCATCGACTCGTGAATGCGTTCGAATTCCTTCTGGCTGAAGACGTAGATGCAGCGTTCCTGCCCCCTGGTGAGGACCAATCCATCGGCAAGCTCCTCACGGAACTTGGCGGGAAGTATGATCCGGCCCTTTTCATCGAGACGCGGCGAGTGAGTACCCAAAAACACTGGCCCCACCGCCCCTCAGTCAAGGTGCCCGCACATACCCAACGCTGCCACTACCCTCTTATGCACTCCACTTTACTCCACAACGCCCCACAGTCAACGCAATCGAAGGCGTTTCTCCACCACTTTGAGAATCAAGCGCCCTGAATCCGCGCGGATTTCTCGGCCGTGGGGCGAAGTGGAGGGAGGGTGCATAGGCCGGGGACCGAATAGCCACTCCTTCCGCTGGGAACTGCTGCGCGGCCAGCGGACGGCGCGACTCCGGGACCTGGGTGGCGGAAACGGGACCTGGGTGGCGGAAAGTGGAGTGAATGGTGGGAAGTGGGGTTCTGCGGCGATGGGGGGAAACTACGCTTAAACGCGAAAAGACCCGCAAGGCGGGTCTTTCGTTATCCCCTGAAGAGCTTCAGGAGCGTGACTGATTCAGGATGCTCGTCCGTTGTGCGCTACGAAACCTTCGTGGTCCGTCAATTGTCGTCGCGGCGCCGTTCGTCCCAGCGCTCTTCCAAGCTGCTCATGAAGGAACTCTTCGACTTGGCCTTACCGGGCTTTCCCTTGTTTGCCTTGCCGAACGCCGCGCCCCGCAGTGTGGCGAAATACACGCCTGCGCCCATGACAACAAACCCCAGGACGCCAACAGGTATCGCCTGCATGGACACGCCAACAAGCAGGAGGAGTATGCCGGCAATCGCGCCTAGTACGCCGATTATGACGTGCCGGGTGGACCAGCTGCGGATGGGATCCGAACCCATGGTGTTGGCAAACTTCGGATCGTCCTCATGAAGTTGCTTCTCAAGTTGCTCAAGCAGCTTCTGTTCATGCTCCGAGAGGGGCATCGCGACCTCCTTTAGTCAGCCAGCGTCTGGACAAAACGCGTCCTGTGCGTCTGTTACCAAAACGATCGGACCAAGAAAATCGTTCCCAAAATTCCCTCTGGGTTCAGTGGGCATCTCAGGGCCGACTGTTCAGGAAACAGTTTGTCCAGACGATCTAAATCTCTGTAATAAATAGAATAGTTTGTCCGAGGCCGATCTGAAAGACGCACCGGAGCCCGGCCGGGCCACCCGCAGGTGCTATTTGCCGTTCGAGGGCTTACCGGGCTCCAAAAGTCGCGCCGGAAGCAGGGTTTTGGAGCCAAACCGTTCTGATACGCGATCCAAGGCTTGCTCAGCCGCCCGCCAATTGTCGTCCCGACGATCCAGGCTCAATTGCATGGACGTTTGGCCCGCGGGTTCCAGCTGTTCGGCCCGCACCCCCACCAATCGGACGCTCATGGATCGTGTTCCCAGGGAATCGAGGAGCTGCACGGCCACCTGGTAAATCAACTGTGCGCTGTCCACCGGGGCATGGACGGTTCGGCTCCGGGTCACCGTGGAGAAGTCGGAGTACCGCAGTTTGAGAGCCACGGTCCTGGCCAGCATGCCGGAACTCCTCAAGCGGGCAGCAGTTCGGTGGGACAACCGCAACAACTCCCGGTGCAGCAGCGCATTATCCGCAGTATCCACAGAGAACGTTTCCTCCGCACCAATACTCTTCTCCAGCCTGGTGGGTGTCACGGGCCGGGGATCGATTCCCATGGACAACCGGTGAACGTGTTCTCCGCTGGCACCCAGGACCTTCTTCAAGGACGCCAACGGAGTAGCTGCCACGTCAGCCACGGTGCGGATACCCAACCGCGCCAGCACCTCGCCCGTTTTCCCTCCGACACCCCAGAGCGCGTTGACCGGCAGGCTATGCAGATACGGGATGGTGTCCGCGGCATCGATCTGGAGGATGCCGTCGGGCTTGCATCGCGTGGAGGCGATCTTGGCCACAAACTTGGTGCCGGCGATTCCCACGGATGCCGTAATGCCAAGTTCCGACTGGACCCTCCGGCGAATGAGGTGACCGATGTCCAACGGTGAACCCAGCCTGCGAATTGCTCCACCTACGTCCAGGAAGGCTTCGTCCACGCTGAGCGGTTCCACCAAATCCGTAATAGACGCGAAAATTTCCATCAGCTGGGCCGAGACCTCGTAGTACACGGTGTGTCGAGGGTTGATGATGACGGCGGCGGGGCACCGCCTCATGGCGATCGACATCGGCATGGCGGACTTCACTCCGGTGGCGCGAGCCTCATACGAAGCGGATAGCACTACTGACCGTTCCGCCGGGAACCCTACGATTACGGGCTTTCCTCGAAGTTCTGGACGGCTGCGGAGTTCCACGGAGACAAAGAAAGCGTCCATATCCACATGAAGTATGCTGGTTCGCCTCAGTTCCCGCAGGGCGTCTCCAGCGCTGCGGGCGGGCTGATGGCCGGCACCTGGGGCGCCACCGAACGGTTCCTGCCTCACAACGGCAATACTATGCCCGACCACTGACTAAACTGGAGGCACCATTCGACTCAGCCCCAGGAAGGGTCCCCTGTGAAGCTCTTTGGAACTCCTCAAGCGCGAGGGTTTGCCCTGCTCGCAGCAACTGTCGCGGTGGCGGCCTCGGCATGCACGCCGTCGCCAAGTGGTTCGGCTGCGCCGTCCCCTACGGGTGCTTCCTCGCAGTCGTCCACTACATCGCCGGCACCTTCCAGTGCCACCCCCACACCGGAAACGACGGGCAGCACGGAGACGGCACCAGTGCCCAACGCCACGGCCACGGTCAACGCGCTCGTTCCCGGCTTCCCGGAGCAGCTCATTCCCGTCATGCCTAAGACGTCGGTCCGTTCGAGCAGCTTTGATAAGGACGCTTCCCTGGCCACAGTTGCGCTCGTTGGGACAGTTAAAGCCCCGCCGGAAGGGGTGGTGGACTACTACAAGACATCACTCGAGGCGCAGGGCTTCAAACTTGTCCCCGGGCCGGAAGCGGTGGGCAATGTCACCTCGCTTGACTTCATTCGTGGCGACGGCGAAACAGTCAATGTGTCCATCCGGCAGAAGGAGGGCGTCTCCACGTTCACCATTGGTGCCAACGTGGCGGCCGGGTCCGTCAAGTGACGGCCTCTTCCCACGTGACTGCGACATCCCGAATAGCATCCGAGCAGATGCTGTTCATCGACGGCGTGTCCGGCAAGCTGGGTGGCTTCCTGGCAGATCAACGCGACATGATGGCCACAGTTTCTCCTGACGTCGAGCCGCTCATCGGTTCCATTTCGAACCTGGTCACGGGCGGCAAGCGCCTGCGGGCGCTGATGTGCTACTGGGGTTGGCGTGGAGCTGGTGGCGTCGCTGACGACGAAGACATTGTCACGGCGGGCTGCGCGCTCGAGCTCTTCCAGGCAGCTGCCCTGATCCACGACGACATCATTGACCGCTCCGATACCCGTCGCGGCGGTCCCAGCGTACACAAACGGTTCAGCCAGCTCCATGAGCTGAATGGGTGGGCGCTGGACAGTGGACGGTTCGGAGACGCGGCGGCGATCTTGACCGGAGACCTGTGCCTGTCCTTCAGCGAGGAATCCTTTACCGAGATCGGCCCGAGGGCAGCCTCCGGAAGTACCGCGCGCCGTATCTTCAACGTGATGCGGGCCGAGGTAATGGCCGGCCAATATCTCGACATCCTTGAAGAAGTCGCAGGACCGGTTCGTGACCGGGCTGGATCGGTGGACCGCGCAAAGTCGATCATCCGGTATAAATCCGCGAAATATTCCATGGAGCACCCGCTGGCTTTGGGCGGGGCGCTGGCAGGTGCACCGGCGGACCTGCTGGAGGCCTACTCGGAGTTCTCGTTGCCCCTTGGCGAGGCATTCCAGCTGCGGGACGATGTCCTGGGTGTCTTCGGCGATCCCGAAACCACCGGCAAGCCAGCTGGTGACGATCTCCGTGAAGGCAAACGCACTGTCCTTGTGGGCTTTGCCATCAACCAAGCGGTTGCAGCCGAGGCGGATTACGTCGACCGTATACTGGGCAATCCCGACCTGGGGCCCGACGACGTGGCCAGTATCCGCAGCATCATTGTTCAGTGCGGGGCTTTGGACGCCACGGAATCTCTCATTGCGGATCTAAGCAACAAGGCGTTCGAAGCCTTGGAACGGCTGCCCCTGCAGGAAGTGCCCTTGATGGCCCTGCGCCAATTGGCGGAAGCTGCCGTGAGCCGCGCCTCCTGATCCAGACGACGCATTATGGGCGCGGGCCCGGATGGAACATGACCTGACGAAGACGACGACGGTGAGAACCGTCGTCGTCTGCGTTTTTTGTCCGGCCTCCCGCTTTGAGGAGGCGCTGTTACCAGGCCAGGGACTGGGCGCGACGCCTGATTTCCGTCTTTCGCCCCTCGCGCAGGGCATCGATGGGGCGCCCTCGCAATGAATCGTCAGGAGTGAAAAGCCAGATAATCAGTTCTTCGTCGGTATAACCGGCGTCGCTGAGAACCGCAACGGTTCCCTTTAGGCTGTCCACGACGTGCCCATCCTGGATAAAGAGGGCAGGGATGGAGCGAATATTCCGCTCTCCCTGCCTGATGGCGACCAGCGCACGCTCGTCCAGAAGTCCGTGGACTTTGGTGATGGAAACTTCCAACAGTTCGGCAACATCCGGCAGCGGCAGCCAGTCGGAAACAAGGCTTTCTACATTACTCACGGAACAAGGTTGCCACGCCGCCCCACCCGGCGCCTAGCCGGAGTCCGACGCCGGTAGTTGACGACCGCTGCCAGGGCACCATTTCACTCCCAGAATTTGGTGCCAATAATCCCCTACCGCCGGAATTCTTGTGCCGATTCATTAAGTGTGAGAGATTCACACTGATCACACTTGCACCATTGATAACATCAGTAACATTGGTAACACTGACAACAGCGCTAACAATCACTCCCCGCTGTTCGAGATGAGGACACTTTCATGACGACGCCCCGCCCGCCGAAACGAACCATGAGCATGCCGGTCATCGCGGCGACCACGGCTGCGCTTCCCGCTGTGGTTTTGTCCTCGCTTGCCCTGGCCCAACCGACCATGGCCGCGCCTGCGCCCCAGCCCCGCAAGATTCCGGCCACACTTGCAGCCGCCATGCAGGCTCAGGCAGTCAACGCCGGTACTGTTATCCCCGCCCAGTCGGTTGCAACCACTCTTCCGGCCGCCCTTCGCCCCATGGCTCCGTCAGCGCCGGACACCTACACAATTGTTCGCGGCGACACCATCAGCGCAATCGCGCGTCGATTCAACTTGGACACTTCGGCAGTCCTTCAGCTCAACAAGCTCACGGCCACCACGTTGATCTATCCGGGACAGACCATCAAGCTCACCGGTACGGCGACGCCCGCCCCGGCCCAGCCGTCGGCTCCCGCAGCTCCCGCTGCGCCCAGCAACGCGTCTGTCTACACGGTGGTGTCCGGTGACACGCTGGGAGCCATCGCCGCAAAGCATGGGGTCCCTCTGTCCAGCGTCTTCAGCTGGAACGGCCTCAACGGAAGCTCCATCATTTATCCTGGCCAAAAGATCAAGGTCAGTGGCGGATCCGCACCGTCAGCGCCGGCAACTTCGACGCCTGCCCCCGCACCTGCACCAGCTCCCCTGGCCAGCACCGGTTCGTACAGCATCAAAGCCGGTGACACCCTCAGCTCCATCGCCTCCCGCCACGGCGTTTCCCTGGCCGCCCTGATGTCGGCGAACAAGGTGACAGCAACCACCGTCATCTACCCGGGCCAGAAGCTGACCATCCCCGGCGCGAGCCTGCAGCCGGCCGGTGACACCAAGCCGCTGGTGCCCAGCACGTTCCTTGGCTTCACCTACCCGGCCGCCGTTGTCAGCTCAGCCAATGAAAACAAGGCTCTGCTGAACGCGTCCCCGGTTCCGAGCCGGGCCGAAATGAAGAGCATCGTGGCCGATACTGCCCGTCGCATGGGCGTCAGCCCCTCGCTGGCGCTGGCCTTCGCCGAGCAGGAATCCGGTTTTGACCAGCGTGCTGTCTCGCCGGCCAACGCCATCGGCACCATGCAGGTCATTCCCTCGTCAGGCCAGTGGGCCTCGGATTTGGTGGGTCGAAAGCTCAACCTGCTGGATCCTTATGACAATGCCACTGCGGGCGTCGCCATCATCCGTGCCTTGATCGCCACCAGCAAGGATCTGGACACCGCGATCGCCGGCTACTACCAAGGCCAGTACTCGGTCAGCAAGTACGGCATGTACGACGACACGAAGCGTTACGTCGAATCGATCAAGGCCCGCCAGCGCACCTTTGGCTAAGCCTTTTTGCAGCACCTCGGAAGGGGCCCGCATCCCGCGTGGATTCGGGCCCCTTCCCTGCCTCGTTTAGGATCGTATGGTGCAAGAGCCAACGCAGGACCACCTCATCGGAACCATTGTGGACGGGCGCTATATGGTCCGTTCACGCCTCGCGAGGGGTGGAATGTCCACCGTATACCTGGCCACGGACCAGCGCCTCGAGCGCGACGTGGCCCTCAAAGTCCTGCACCCGCACCTGGCCAACGATCCCACCTTTCTGGAACGGCTCAGCCGCGAGGCAAAGGCTGCCGCAAGCCTCTCTCACCCCCATATCGTCGGTGTGCTGGACCAGGGCGAAGATGGACACATTGCCTACTTGGTCATGGAGTACGTCAAGGGACATACTCTTCGTGACGTCCTGACCGAACAAGGCGCGTTGCCGCCCCGACTCGCGCTGGCACTGATCGATCCCGTCATTGAGGGTTTGGCCGCCGCCCACGGCTCCGGCCTGATTCACCGCGACATCAAACCCGAGAACGTCCTTATTGCCGACGACGGTCGCATCAAGGTGGGTGACTTCGGACTGGCCCGGGCTGTCTCAGCAAATACCAGCACCGGCGCCCTGATTGGTACCGTTGCTTACTTGGCCCCTGAGTTGGTCCTCGGCCAAGCGGCGGACGCGCGCAGCGATATCTATTCGGCGGGCATCATGCTCTACGAAATGTTGACCGGGAAGCAGCCCTACGCGGGTGAAACTCCCATCCAAGTGGCGTACCAGCACGTCAATGCAGTGGTGGGACGCCCTTCGGACGCCGCTCCCGGCTTGGCCGAAGACCTCGACGAGCTGGTGCAATGGTGCACGGCGGCCGACGCCGAGAACAGGCCGGTGGATGGGACAGCTCTTCTGACCGAACTCCGCCACATTCGGACGACGCTGACTGACGAGCAGTTGGATCACCGGCAGGGGCCGGCTCCCCTGCCGTTCCCCCCTGCTGTGCCCACTGCTGCAACAACAACGTTGGGCAGCACGGCCGGTAACCCCACTGAAGCTCTGCCCACCACAGTGTCACCCACGGAATTCATTTCCCCCCAAAGCAACCCCACCACCATCATGGCCGCGAATGGTCCATCCCGTTCGCTGGCCAAGGGCTCCATGGCCGGTGCGGACATGGACCAAGACTTGCGCCAGCCAGGCAAGCGTGAGCTGAAAAGGCTCGAGCGGCAACAGGCCAAGGACAGGGCCCGGGCGGCTGCCACACCTGTTCGCCCGCTCCGGGAAGGCAATCCCGGTCGCCGGGGCGTCATCTGGACCATCGTGATCGTCATCCTGGCACTGCTCGCAGGTTCTGCGGGGTGGTTCTTCGGCATGGGGCCGGGTTCGCCGGGGACGGTGCCCGATGTCAAGAACAAGACCGTCGCGGAGGCGCAGCAGCTGCTCCGCACCGCCGGATTCCAGTCCGAGCCGCGGGATGTCTTCGACGACGATATCCTGGCCGGGCTTGCTGTCGGGACGGAGCCGGAGTCCGGGGCCCAGGTGCGGAAGTTTCAGCCGATCACCCTCTTCGTTTCCAAGGGGGCACAGCTGTTCGCCTTGCCCACGTTGACCGGTGGCACGCTGGCCGAGGCCAAGACCGCTCTCAATGCAGCGGAGATGGCCCTCGGCAACGTCACGGAAGCTTTCGACGAGAAAGTGCCTGCCGGCGTCGTCATCTCGCAGGACCCAGCCAAGGGCACCGAGGTAAGGCACGGCACCCCTGTGGCCCTGGTGGTCTCCAAGGGCCCTCAACCGATACCTGTTCCCGATGTGCGCGGCTTGGCACAGGACGCAGCCGCCAAGGCGCTGCAGGACGTCGGCCTGAAGGCCGTCATCGCTCCGGAGACCGTGAACGACAAGACGGTACCCAAGGGTTCGGTGGCCTCACAGGCGCCGGCCAACGGAAACCTGTTCAAGGGCGATACCGTGACGCTTTCGGTTTCCAAAGGGCCGATCATCGTAAAGGTGCCCAACTTCGTGGGTAAGAATGCCGATGCTGCTGAGCGAGAACTGAGGAAGCTCGGTTTTGAGGTGGTCATAAAAAAGGACGTCGTGATCTTGAACCTCGTTCTGGTGCAGAACCCGGTGAACACCGACGTCCCGGAAGGCTCCCTCATCACCTTGACCGTGGTCTAGCAGACACGGAACAACAAAAGGCGCGGTCCGGATTCATCCGGACCGCGCCTTTTGTTGTCAGCCATTAGCGCTTGGACAGGGCTCCTGCTACCAGGAATGCCATCTCCAGCGACTGCATGTGGTTGAGGCGGGGATCGCAGACTGATTCGTAGCGGTCCAGGAAAGCGTCCTGGTCGATCGGATCAGCGCCACCCAGGCACTCTGCGACGTCGTCGCCCGTCATTTCGACATGCAGGCCACCGGGAACAGTGCCCAAGGAGTGGTGCACTTCGAAGAAGCCGCGGACTTCATCGATGGCGTCATCGAAGTTTCGGGTCTTGTAGCCGTTGGGCGAGGTCACCGTGTTGCCATGCATTGGGTCAGTTACCCACAGCACTTGGGCGCCGGAGGCAGTGACACGTTCGACGACGGTCGGCAGCTTTTCGCGGATGTTCTTGGCACCCATGCGGGTGATGAAGGTGAGACGACCCGGTTCCCGGTTGGGATCCAGTTTGTCGATCAGGCGCAATGCGTCATCCCCGCTGGTGGTGGGGCCGAGCTTGACGCCAATGGGGTTCCGGACGCGGGACAGGAAGTCCACGTGGGCGTGGTCGAGTTCACGGGTACGCTCACCGATCCACAGGAAGTGCGCGGACGTGTCGTAGGGCAAGCCCGTCCGGGAATCGATGCGGGTCAGTGCGCGCTCGTAATCAAGCAGCAGGGCCTCATGGCTGGCAAAGAACTCAACGCGCTTGAGTGCCTCGAAGTCCGCGCCACAGGAGTCCATGAAGCTGATGGCACGGTCGATGTCACGTGCCAACGACTCGTAGCGGGCGTGTGCCGGGTTCTCCGTAAAGCCCTTGTTCCACTGGTGGACCAGGCGAAGGTCGGCAAAACCACCCTGGGTGAAGGCCCGGATGAGGTTCAGCGTGGAAGCGGAGGTGTGGTAGGCCTGCAGCATCCGGCCAGCGTCGTGTGCCCGGGACTCCGGAGTGAAGTCGTAGCCGTTGACGATGTCGCCGCGGTAGGCGGGAAGGGTCACGCCATCACGGGTTTCGTCATTGGACGAACGCGGCTTGGCGAATTGGCCGGCCATGCGCCCCATCTTGATGACAGGCATGGCGGCGCCGTACGTGAGTACCACGGCCATTTGCAGGATCGTCTTAACTCGCGCGCTGATCTTGTCAGCGGTGGCGGCCTCGAAGGTTTCTGCGCAATCGCCACCCTGCAGAAGGAAGGCTTTGCCTTGGGCGGCAGCCGCGAGGCGCTCACGAAGGACATCCACTTCCCCGGCGAACACCAACGGCGGCACCACGGAAAGTTCCTTGACGGAAGCCTTGAAGACATCGGCGTTGGACCACGTGGGCTGCTGGGAAATCGGCAGGTCCCGCCAGGCGTCGAGCCCGGGATAGTTCGCTGCTCCGCTCTGGGCGGTGCTGGCGAGGGGATCTGCTACGGGGGTTGCGGTGTTCGCGGTTAGCTCAGTCACCCTTCAAGAGTAGTAGCCTCCGGCAAGGTTGCGGGACTGCAGCCGTAACTGATGCTGCCGCCCGCGTCACAGTTTCTCCGGTGATCCGGTCCCGTCCTTGCGGGGTTCGTCCCTGTCCTCTGCAATGTCCACCGCGGCGTCTTCTGCAACCTCGAGCTTATGGACCGGCTCGGGGCCTTTACCGGCCAACTGGGCCTTGACCACGGCCGCATACTCATCCACGTATTCCTGGCCGGACAGGCGCATCAGTTCGTACATGATTTCGTCGGTGACCGCCCTCTGGATCAGGCGGTCGTCCTCCATGCCGTAATAGCGGCTGAAGTCCAATGGTTGCCCAAAAATGATGCCAATGCGGCGAATGCTTGGAAGCCTCTTGCCAATGGGTTGAACCTTCTCAGTTCCAATCATGGCTACCGGAACCACCGGGACACGCGTCTGCAGGGCCAGCCTGGCGACGCCCACCTTGCCGCGGTAAAGCCTGGCATCCGGGCTGCGGGTACCTTCGGGGTAGATTCCCAGCAAGCCTCCGGACGTCAGCACGTCCTTGCCCGCCTGCAGCGACATCTCCGAGGCCGCGCCACCGGAACGGTCCATGGGCAGCTGGTTGCTCAGACGGAAAAACAGCGCCGTAAGCCGCCCCTTGAATCCCTTTCCGGTGAAGTACTCGGATTTGGCAAGGAATATCACCGGCCGGTGGACCATGAGCGGAAGGAAGATGGAGTCCGAGAACGACAGGTGGTTGGACGCCAGGATGGCTGCACCGCTTTCCGGGACGTTGTCCAGGCCCTTGACCCATGGCCGGAACAGGAGCTTGAGGATGGGACCTAGAAAGATCCGCTTCATGACCCAATAGAACACGTTTGTCCTCTCACGGCCGACGGCTGGCATGCCTCCGCCAACCCGGCGGGCATTCAACAGCAACCCTACTCCAGTGAGAAATCTCCGGAACAGTGACACGATGGGACGCATGACGGATCGACACTCACAAGCCGCGCCGCTGGCCTTCCACCACGCAGGGCATGGCCCCAACGCCTCCATCGGCGTGGCCATCTGCCACGGGTTCACGGGAAGTCCGCTCAGCATACTCCCCTGGGCCGAGTACCTGGCGGGGCAGGGCTTCGCCGTTTCTGTTCCCCTGCTCCCCGGCCATGGCACCAGCTGGCAGGACCTCTCAACCACCCGCTGGCAGGACTGGTACCGGACCTTTGAACAGAGCTACCTGGACCTTGCCGAACAGACTGAGACCTGCTTCGTGGCCGGACTGTCCATGGGCGGGGCCGTGGCACTCCGGGTGGCGTCACTCCACGATGTGCCCGGGCTGGTCCTGGTCAACCCGGGCCTGAGTTTCTACGACCGCAGGGTGAAGTACG
Organism: Paenarthrobacter nitroguajacolicus; assembly: GCF_007786235.1. Lineage (GTDB taxonomy): Bacteria > Actinomycetota > Actinomycetes > Actinomycetales > Micrococcaceae > Arthrobacter > Arthrobacter nitroguajacolicus_A. Next base: position 54,459 of record NZ_VNFK01000020.1, read on the forward strand.
TGGGCGCCCTGAAATACGTCATGCCGACCACCACTCCCATAGTGGAAGACAACCCTGCCCCGCTCACCGATGAGACCGGCGACTACTCCAAAACACCGCTGAAGTCGGTGCATGAGCTCAAAAAGCTCTTCCGTGCGGCTACGCGTGGGTTGCCCAGGGTGCAGGCCCCGGCCTTGGTCTTCAAGTCAGCGGTGGACGGTGTCATCCCGCCCAGCTCAGTGGCCACCATCAGCAGGCACCTTGCTTCGTCCCGTTTGAAGGTTGTCACCCTTCCACACAGCGGCCATGTGGCCACCCTTGATGTTGACGGCCCCACCATCTTCGAAGAATCAGCTGCGTTTTTCCGTCAGCACGCCGGCGACAGAGTAGCCTCAGAATCATCATGAAAATGCTTCCGGATTTCTCGCCGTTCCTCAGCAGCTGGAGCGGAACTGGACCGCGCGTCGGTGTGGTCATGTCCCACGGGTTCACCGGAAGCCCGCACAGCGTCAGGCCGTGGGCTGAACACCTGGCAGCGGCCGGGTACGCCGTTAGGCTGCCGCTGCTGCCCGGCCACGGCACCACCTGGCAGGACATGGCGACACGCTCGTGGCGGGAGTGGCACCGTGCAGTGGATGACGCCTATCTTGAGCTTGCCAATGAATGCGACTACGTCTTCGCGGCCGGCTTGTCCATGGGAGGCACCTTGGCGTTGCGGATCGCAGCCACCCGCCCCGTGGCAGGAACGGTGGTGGTCAACCCCGGACTGGTGCTCGATGACCCCCGCGCCGTCATCGTTGCCGCGCTCAAGTATGTGGTGAAGACAACTCCCGCCATTGCCAACGACATTCTCAAACCGGATCAGGACGAGGGTGCCTACGCACGGACACCTGTTGCGGCGGCACACCAGCTGAAGAAGATGTATAAGGACACGGCCAGCCTCCTCCCCCGCATCAGCTCTCCTGTCCTGGTCTACAAATCCACCGTCGACAACGTCATATCGAACGCCAGCCTCGAATTTCTCCGTTACCGCGTGCAGGCATCTGTGGACATCAACTACCTTCACAACAGCCGCCATGTTGCCACCCTCGACAACGACGCACCGGAAATTTTCGCCGGCACGGCCGACTTCATCCACAAGACCGTAGCGGCCCTGGCCGAACACGGGCCCTCCCCCGAAAAGGACACAGCCCATGAACAGGCCTGACCCCAATTCCGCCGATCAAAGCGCCAACAAGGACGACGACGCCGTATGGCAGGATCTGGTGGCCCGACTGGAAGCAACGGAGTCATCCACGGCAGGGGACGTCCCGGCATCCGATCCTGCCGGGCCCGATGCCCCAAAAGCCCCGAATGCACCCCGGGAATCCGGCAAGACATTCAGGGACTTCGACCCTCTGGGCTTGTCCACCCCGGCCGCGGAGCCAGCGGATGACGCGGCAGCTGTCCCGGCTGTATCCGAAGCCAGGGGCCGCCCGCTGGGCCCCCGGGATTTCGAAGTCGACGATGCTGAAGATGCGTTCGTCCCTGAGGACCCTCCGAGCCTTGTGGGAACTGAGCCACTGATCATGCTGGCATGGGTTGGAGCCGTGGGCGGACCCATCGCGCTGCTCTTCACTGCTATGTTCTGGCGGTCAGCGCCGCTCGCGGCGATCCTGGGGATCGTTGCCGCCTTCGTGGCGTCCGTGGTCTACCTCATCATGCGGCTTCCGCAGGAAAAGAATGAGGACGACGACGGCGCCCGCATCTAGCTGCCGACGTCGGCTTTCAGGCAGCGCGGCTTAGCTGTGGGCCCTGCCGCTGACCCGCGAAAGGTCGGCGGCACCGATCATTCCGGCCCGGGGTCCCAGCGCCGCAAGTTCGATCCTGGCCATGGGACGGAACCCACGGCCCGTCAGGTTCTTGGCGAACGAATCGCGTGCCGGCCCTGCCAGCAGCTCACCGGCATCGCACAGGCCCCCGCCAATAACGAACATCCCAGGGTCCAGGGCGGCGGCCAGATTGGCCAGGCCAAGGCCAAGCCAATCTCCTTGATCCGCCAGGAGTTCCCTCGACGTCGCATCGCCATCGAGCGCCAACGCCGTCACGGCGGCCCCGGTGATGCTGTCCGCAGTCCCACCGGCCTTCTCCAAGAGAGCCATGCCATCCGGAGAGTTGGTTCGCACAAGCTGCCGGGCTTCGCGCCCCAAGGCGTTGCCTGAGGCGTACTGTTCCCAGCAGCCACGGTTGCCGCACTCGCAGCGGTGCCCCCCTGGGAAGATGATCTGGTGCCCGAATTCTCCGGCCACGCCGTAGCGTCCGCGTTCCACCCTTCCGTCCATCACCATGGCACCACCAATTCCGGTGCCCAGGGTGATGCAGACAAGGCGGCTCTCACCTTGGCCTGCGCCGAAGCGCCACTCGGCCCAGGCGGCGGCGTCGGCGTCGTTCGTCAGGAGGACGGGACGCCTCAGCAGCTTCTGGAGGCTCTCCCTCAGAGGCTCGTTGCGCCAGGCAAGATGCGGGCTGAACAGAACCGTGCCGCCGTCAAGGTCCATCCATCCCGCCGCGCCGATCCCGACAGATGCAATTCGATGGTCCGCGCTCAGCTCATCCACCAGTTCCACGATGGTCTGCTCCACCGCCCGGGGGTCTGCACCCGGCGTGGACCTGCGGGCCTCGGCGAGGACGCGACCCTCAGCGTCCACCACGCCGGCAGCCACCTTCGTCCCGCCGATGTCGATGCCGATCGCCAAGCCTCGTCGGCCAAGGTGGCTACGGCGGGCCGCCCAGGGCACTTCCTTCCACGCTGTGGCCGGCGGCCTGAGTCGGGCGCGGAAACTGGACCTTGGTGCGGGCATCCCACCATCCTATTCCGCGCGGTTGCCGCCAGCGGGCAACCGAGCCCCGGATGGCCCCCAAGTTGCTTGAAATGACGGCACATCCGTAAAGTTACTCGCCAGTAGGTGAAATAGAACACACCTCCGCGAGCGGGCATACTAGAGTGAAAGCAGCCCTCTCGTGGCCCGTGGATATCAAAGGAGCTACCGTGCGTGAAATCAGTGTTCCTCCCCTCGTGAACATCGCCCCGGAAACCAACATCACGGACCTCGTGATCCGAGAAGCGGAAAAGGCATCCAACCCTGCACTCTTTGCCAAGTTGGACGGCAGTGGACAGTGGCAGGACATCCGTGCCAAAGACTTCCTCGCGGACGTGCGGGCCCTGGCCAAGGGCCTCATCGCCAGCGGAGTGGGCCAAGGCGATCGGGTTGGAATCATGTCCCGAACCCGGTACGAATGGTCCTTGGTGGACTTCGCCATCTGGTTCGCAGGAGCCGTCTCCGTTCCGATCTACGAAACATCTTCGCCGTCGCAGGTGGCATGGAACCTGGGTGACTCCGGAGCAGTGGCAGCCTTTGGCGAAGCTGCGCACCACGAGGATGTGATTCGCCAGGCCGTTGCCGCCGAGGACATCAGTTCAGTGGCAAACGTGTGGCAGCTTGAGGGATCCGGACTGGATGCCTTGCGCGCCGCAGGCGCCGGGGTCCCCGACGACGAACTCGAGTCCCGCCGTTCCTCGGCAGGCCTGGCCGACGTCGCCACGATCATTTACACCTCCGGCACCACGGGCAGACCGAAGGGCTGTGAACTGACCCACGGCAACTTCGTGGAACTCTCCGAGAATGCCCGCGCTTCCTTGCCGGAGATCATCAACGAGTCCGCAAAGACCATCATGTTCCTCCCGCTGGCGCACGTGTTCGCACGATTTATCTCAGTGCTTGCAGTGGCTGGCGGCGTCAAGGTAGCCCATACCCCGGATATCAAGAACCTCCTGGCCGACCTCCAGAGCTTCCAGCCGACGTTCATCCTTGCCGTACCCCGAGTATTCGAGAAGGTCTACAACTCGGCGTTGACCAAGGCAGAGGACGGAGGCAAGGGAGCCATCTTCCACCGGGCCGTGGACACTGCGATCGCCTATTCCAAGGCCCGCCAGTCAGGTTCCCTGGGCCTTGGGCTGAAAATCAAGCACGCCGTCTTCGACAAGTTGGTCTACGGGAAGCTCCGGGCCGCCATGGGCGGCCACGTCGCGCACGCAGTCTCCGGCGGTGGCCCCCTGGGTGAACGGCTCGGCCACTTTTTCCAGGGCATCGGGCTCCAGATCCTGGAGGGCTACGGCCTGACCGAAACCACGGCACCGATTTCCGTCAACACCCCGTCAATGATTCGTATCGGCACGGTGGGAGCGCCCTTGCCAGGCAACTCCGTCAAGATTGCCGACGACGGCGAAATCCTCGCCAAGGGTGTCTGCGTCATGCGCGGCTACTACAAGCGGGACGACCTCATGGAAGAAACGTTCACCGATGGCTGGTTCCGCACCGGTGATATTGGCGAGCTGGACAGCAACGGCTTCCTGAAGATCACCGGTCGCAAGAAGGAAATCATCGTCACTGCAGGCGGAAAGAACGTGGTTCCGGCGCTGCTGGAGGACCAGATCCGCGCCGACGCCCTTGTTTCCCAGGTCCTGGTGGTCGGTGACAACCGACCCTTCATCGGCGCACTCGTCACATTGGACGAAGAAGCACTGCCCGGGTGGTTGGATCGCCACGGACTCCCGTCAAGCACCACGTTGGCCGAGGCCACCGCCCATCCAGTGGTGAAGGCCGCGGTCCAGGAGCTCATCAGCAAGGCCAACCAGTCTGTGTCGCAAGCCGAGGCCATCAAGTCTTTCCGAATTGTGCCAGCCGACTTCACGGAGGCTTCCGGCCACCTCACGCCGTCCCTCAAGGTCAAGCGCGCCCAAGTCATGAAGGACTTCGATGCCGTGATCGAGGAAATGTACTCGGCACCCCGCGCGTCCTAGACCCTAACAAAAGACCCAGGCAAGACGGGTCAGGCAAGGCTGAACAGAAAAGTGCCCCGTCCGGAAAACCGGACGGGGCACTTTTGGTTCCTGGACGGCTAGCCGATCACCAACAGCAAATCGCCGCCTTGGACCTGCTCTACCGATGAGATGGCGAGCCGCGAGACCGTGCCCGCCACCGGCGTCGTGATGGATGCTTCCATCTTCATCGCCTCAATGGTGGCAACGGTGTCGCCTACGTTGACCACATCGCCGGCCTTGACCGTCACGGTGACGGCGCCCGCGAACGGGGCTGCGACCTGACCGGGCTGAGCCGGGTCTGCCTTCTCTGCTGCCTTGACGTTGCTGACCACCGAGCGGTCGCGCACCACCACGGGACGGGACTGGCCGTTGAGCGTACACATCACCGTACGCATGCCCTTCTCGTCGGCCTCGGACACGGCCTCCAGCTGGGCAATGAGGCGGACACCCTTCTCCAGCTCGATCACGTGTTCCGCACCTTGCTGGAAACCGTAGAGGTAGTCACGGGTATCAAGCACCGAGATGTTGCCGTAAGTGTCCACGCTCTTCAGGTAGTCCTTGGTGGGACCCGCGAACAGCAAGCGGTTCAGCGTGTGCTGACGGGTCTTGGAGTCGCCCTTGAGCGCAGCACTGTCTTCGGCGCTGATGTCGACGTCGCGCACCTTGACGCTGCGGCCCTGGAGGGCCTTGGTGCGGAACGGCTCAGGCCAGCCTCCGGGAGGATCACCGAGTTCACCGGAGAGGAACCCGATGACGGAGTCCGGGATGTCGTAGTTCTGAGGGTTCTCGTTGAAGTCGGCAGGGTCAGCGTTGAGCCCCACCAGGTGCAGGGCGAGATCGCCCACCACCTTGGAGGACGGGGTCACCTTGACCAGACGGCCGAGGATGCGGTCGGCCGCCGTGTACATGTCCTCGATGGCTTCGAACTGCTCGCCCAAGCCCAGCGCGATCGCCTGCTGGCGAAGGTTGGACAGCTGACCGCCGGGGATTTCATGCTGGTAGACCCGCCCTGTGGGACCGGGCAGGCCGGACTCGAAGGGCGCGTACACTCGGCGAACAGCTTCCCAGTAAGGCTCCATCGCACCGACATGGGCCAGGCTGAGGCCCGTATCGCGGGGCGTGTTGGCCAACGCTGCCACAAGGGCGGAGGCGGCCGGCTGGCTGGTGGTGCCCGCCAAAGACGCCGAGGCGACATCAACGGCATCCACGCCTGCGTCGACAGCCGCCAGGATTGTGGCCAGCTGGCCACCGGCGGTGTCGTGCGTGTGAAGGTGCACGGGGAGGTCAAAACGCTCACGCAAAGCTGTGACGAGTTTGGCAGCAGCGGCCGGACGCAACAGCCCGGCCATGTCCTTGATCGCAAGGATGTGTGCACCGGCATCGACGATCTTCTGGGCAAGCTCCAGGTAGTAGTCGAGGGTGTACAGGTCCTCGTTCGGGTCAAGCAGGTTGCCGGTATAGCACAGGGCCACCTCGGCAACGGCTGTGCCCGTTGCACGCACGGCACGGATGGCCGGGGCCATCTGGTTCACGTCATTGAGGGCGTCAAAAATCCTGAAGATGTCGATGCCCGTGGCTGCGGCCTCATTGACGAAGGCCTCCGTCACTTCTTCCGGGTACGGCGTGTAACCCACCGTGTTGCGTCCGCGGAGGAGCATCTGGAGGCAGGTGTTGGGCAGTGCCTGGCGCAGGGCTGCCAAACGGTCCCACGGGTCTTCGCCGAGGAAGCGCAAGGCGACGTCGTAGGTTGCCCCACCCCATGCTTCAACCGAAAGAAGTTCCGGCATGAGGGCTGTGACGGCCGGGCCTGCCGCAACGAGGTCACGGGTACGGACACGGGTGGCCAGGAGCGACTGGTGCGCGTCGCGGAACGTCGTATCCGTGACGGCCACGGCCTGCTGCTCCCGAAGCGCCTTCGCAAACCCCTCAGGACCGAGTTCGATCAGCTTCTGGCGCGAACCCGAAGCTGGAACGGGCCCCTCGATGGCAGGCAGCTTGCTTGCGGGGTCCAAGTGGACAGGGAGCTCGCCGTTCGGCTTGTTCACGGTGACCTCGGCCAGCCAGGTGAGCAACTTGGTGCCGCGGTCTGCCGAGATGTGCGACTTGAGCAGCTCCGGGCGCTTGTCGATGAAGTCCGTGGCCACGTTGCCGGCGTTGAAGTCCGGGTCGGCGAGAACGGCTTGCAGGAAGGGGATGTTGGTGGACACGCCACGGATGCGGAACTCAGCCAAGCCTCGTCGTGCACGTGCCACGGCGGCCGGGTAGTCGCGGCCGCGGCAGGTCAGTTTCACCAGCATGGAGTCGAAGTGCGGGCTGATCTCGGCACCCGAGTAGACCGTACCGCCGTCGAGCCGCACACCGGCACCACCGGCGGAACGGTAACCCGTGATCTTTCCGACGTCCGGGCGGAAACCGTTGGCCGGGTCTTCGGTAGTGATGCGGCACTGCAGTGCAGCGCCCTTGATGGAGACGGAATCCTGGCTCAATCCGAGGTCCGCCAGCGTCTCGCCGGAGGCAATCCGCATCTGTGCCTGCACGAGGTCGACGTCGGTGATTTCCTCGGTGACAGTATGCTCCACCTGGATGCGCGGGTTCATTTCAATGAAGACGTGCTGACCTGCGCGCTCACCCTCGGTGTCGACCAGGAACTCGACCGTTCCGGCATTGACGTAGTTCAGGGCCTTCGCGAATGCGACGGCATCACGGTAGAGGGCCTGGCGGATGTTCTCGTCCAGGTTGGGCGCCGGAGCGATTTCAACAACTTTTTGGTGGCGGCGCTGCAACGAACAGTCCCGCTCGAAGAGGTGCATGACATTGCCCTCGGCATCGGCCAGGATCTGGACCTCGATGTGGCGCGGACGCAGTACAGCCTGCTCAAGGAACATCGTGGGGTCGCCAAAGGCCGCGTCGGCCTCGCGCATGGCCGACTGCAGTGCTTCGGGGAGGGCTTCGCGCGTCTCGACGCGACGCATGCCACGGCCGCCACCGCCGGCAACAGCCTTGGCGAAGATGGGGAAGCCAATATCGTCGGCTGCTGCAATAAGTTCGTCAAGGTCCTTGGACGGCTTACTCGACTTCAGGACGGGCACACCTGCCTTGCGGGCAGCTTCCAGGGCGGCAACCTTGTTGCCTGCGAGCTCAAGGACCTCGGCGGGGGGACCCACGAAAGTGATTCCCGCGGCCTTGGCGGCACGGGCGAGATCCGGGTTCTCGGAGAGGAAGCCATAGCCGGGGTAAATGGCGTCTGCGCCGGCTTCTTTGGCAACGCGGACAACCTCCTCGACGTCCAGGTAGGCGCGGACGGGGTGGCCCACCTCGCCGATCAGGTAGGCTTCGTCGGCCTTCTGCCGGTGGATCGAGTTACGGTCCTCGTGCGGAAAGACGGCTACGGTCTTGGCGCCCAGTTCATAACCAGCGCGAAACGCCCTGATCGCGATTTCGCCGCGATTGGCCACCAGAATTTTCGAAAACATACTTCTCCTGCATCATTGCGGGTGGATCGGTCGGTGGTCACAGTGTGTAGTGCCGCCAGCATCAAACACAAATCTTTGTGGCAACCATCACAAAGGAATCGTCATGTGGGCTGTATATGCGTGCGCGCGATCCGCCGGCATTCTAATGCCAACCCTTCTCTCCCTCGGCCGGGCGCGTAGAAAGCGGGAATCGACGGCGATGCACCATATGATGTTGAGGGGGCTTCGGCAAGCCCCGGCTCCGGCGCTTCCGGAGCCGAATCAGCGCGATACGGCAACCGGCGTTAGGTTTTGGGTTTTCAAGTGCAAGTAGTCAGCATCAGCAGCCTCAAAGGTGGAGTGGGAAAGACGTCCGTGACCACGGGTCTGGCGTCCGCAGCCCTCGCAGCCGGCATTCCTACTTTGGTGGTGGACCTCGATCCCCATGCCGACGCCACTACGGCCCTCGGCGTTCAGCCTGGCGGGCAACTGGACATCGGCCGCATGCTGAAAAGCCCTCGCAAGGCCAAGCTCCAGGAAAACGTGGCCGGCAGCAGCTGGGTCTCCAACGGTTCCAGTGATGGAACTTTGGATGTCGCAGTGGGTTCGGCCTTCACGGGAATCTATGACCGCCCCGACCTTGGCAAGCGCGACCTCCGCAGGCTGTCCGCCGTGCTGGCCGGTACCACCAGCTATGACCTGGTGCTCGTCGACTGCCCACCGTCCTTGAACGGGTTGACCCGGATGGCATGGAGCGCCAGCGACCGTGTAGTACTTGTCGCCGAGCCCGGACTCTTCTCAGTCGCAGGCACTGAGCGGACCATGCGCGCCATTCAGCTGTTCCGGCAGGAGTTTGCTCCCCATCTGGCCCCGGCCGGCATCGTTGCCAACCGGGTCCGCACTGGATCAGCGGAGCACACGTTCCGCCTGGCCGAGATGGAATCAATGTTCGGGGAACTGCTGCTGACCCCTCACATTCCGGAACAGGCCAATTGGCAACAGATCCAAGGCGCAGCCCATTCGGTGCACCACTGGCCTGGCGATTCCGCCAAGAACTCCGCCAAACTTTTCGATGCCCTGCTCCAGAGCCTCCTGGAAGGCCAGCCTGCATTCCGGGATCGCCGCCAGCGCTGATCACACCTTCACCGACGCACAAAGAAAGCCTCTTCCCCGCGGGGAAGAGGCTTTCTTTGAATGATCTGAAGTTCCGTGGATGGTGTTTAGCCGATGCGACGCGCTACACGGCGTTTGCTCAATTCGTCGTCCGGAAAGGACTGCTCCGCGGCGTGCTCGCTCGGAAGCGCGGCAAGGCTTCCCTCAACTTCCCGCCATACGCGCCCAACAGCGATGCCGAAAACGCCCTGTCCACCTTGCACGAGGTCGATGACTTCGTCTGCGGAGGTACATTCGTAGACGCTGGCGCCATCGCTCATGAGCGTGATCTGGGCAAGGTCTTCGACGCCCCGCTCGCGGAGGTGCTCAACAGCGGTGCGAATCTGCTGGAGGGATACCCCGGTATCGAGAAGGCGCTTGACCACCTTGAGGACCAGGATGTCACGGAATCCATAGAGTCGCTGGGAACCGGAGCCGGCAGCACCGCGCACTGCGGGCTCCACCAAGCCGGTTCGTGCCCAATAGTCGAGTTGGCGGTACGTGATACCTGCGGCCTTGCATGCAGTAGGACCGCGGTAGCCCGCGTCCTCGTCCAGCACAGGAAGGTCCTCTGTGAAGAGTAGACCTTGGGCGCCGGATGCGGGCGCAGCCATGCTGGCAGAGGACTGCTTCAGCTCGCCTGCTTCGCCTTTCGGACTCACGTGACCTCCTTGTTCTCAGTTCCCTTGGGGACGGTGCATACCCTGATACAACGACGAAATGCAGCAGTGTAATTCCCGCAAGTCCGCACCTTCCAGTGTGACTTGCGCAGGCAGTGTATGCAACGGGAACTTGATATCTTCGACGTTAGGCCCGTGAGGCTCCGAGGTCAAAGACCTTCGCATCAAAATCCGGTCGTGTCGAAAGTTTCACCCTCAACTTTAAGCTTAGGCCAGCTCAGCCTTCGAAGTCTTCCGGCTCAACGTCATCCAGGAACTCCCGGAAGCGTCGCATTTCGCGTTCTTCGTCCACGGTGGGGTCCGGCTCGGAGTCCTCGCCTTCATCGTGCTCGGTGATACGGACGCCGGCCTCTTCCATAACGGCGTCGGCGCACCAAATACGGCATTTGGCCCGCAGTGCAAGCGCCAGCGCATCCGAAGCGCGCGAGCTGACCACTGTGCCGTCGTCGAACTGCAACTGACCGTAGAAGATGTTGTCCTCAACGGCCACGATGTTGACGCTGATAATCGAGTGGCCCAGCGATTCAACAACATCCACCAAAAGGTCGTGCGTCATCGGCCGGGGCGGGACGACGCCCTGTTGGGCCAAGGCAATGGCGCTGGCCTCGGGAGTTCCGATCCAGATGGGAACGTGCCGTTCACCGTTGATTTCCCGAAGGAGTACCAGCGGTTGGTTGGACGGCAATTCGATCCGGACACCGACGATTTCGACTTCGATCATCAGCTGTCCATCCGCGAGATTCGGTCGTGAACGAGAGCCCTGTGGAGGGTGAGGCAGAGGTCGCTGATTTCCCGCGCAGCCTCGGCTGCCCTGGCCTGGGACGCAGCGTCACGCCGCGATGTCAGGGGTGCAACAACCCTTTCCACCAAACCGAATTCCCGTTCCGCTGCGGCTTGGAAGGGACGAAGGTGCCGAGGTTCAAGGCCGTGGCCCTCCAATTGAACGCAGGCCCTGGCTACCTGGAGCGCGTGTTCATCGAATTTACCGCCGATATGGCTGATCAGCCCAAAACTCAGGAGCGACTCCAGCAACGGCACGCTGGCGCCCGACTCGGCACGCAACTGCTCTTCCGTCAGTGCGCGAGCACGTCCCTGGACTTCGGCAGCCATCTCGGCAGAAACAACCCTGGGCGACACGGAAACACCAGGGGGCAAATTGTCGGGCCGTTCTCCCCTGTCAATGGCGTCAAGGTAGTCCTTGATGACCTTGAGGGGAAGGTACTGGTCGCGCTGCAGCGCCAGGACAAAACGGAGCCGCTCAACGTCGCTGTCCACGTACTGCCTGTAGCCGGCAGGGGTCCTCTTCGGAGTGATGAGCCCCTTCTCCTCAAGGAAGCGGATTTTGGACGCAGTCATCCCGGGGAAGTCGTCGCTCAGCTGGGCAAGGACCTCACCAATGTTCAGGACCTGCGGTCCGCGCCGGTCCGGCTGGGCAATAGCCACAGGCAGTTACCCCGTCAGACTTGGCCTGCTGCGCGGACAGGGCTCAGGTAGTAGGTCAACCGGAACTTGCCGATCTGAACCTCGTTACCGCTTTTCAGCTGCACGCGGTCAACGCGGTCATGGTTTACATACGTTCCGTTAAGGCTCCCCATGTCCACCAGTTCGAAGCCGGACGCAGACCGGAGGAACTGGACATGCTTCCGCGAAACCGTGACGTCGTCGAGGAAGATGTCCGCATCCGGGTGCCGACCAGCCGTAGTGGTGTCCGCATCCAGCAGGAACCGGGCACCGGCATTGGGCCCGCTATGGGCGATGAGCAAGGCCGAGTTCGGCGGAAGTGCTTCCACGGATGCACGCTCTTCAGGGGCCAACTTGGGTGCAACGCTTGGCTCGTCCCACGTTGGCGTGATGCTGATCGAGGTGGTCTCCGACGTCGGCTGTTCCTCCGCGCCGTTCCCGACATTGGCTTGATTCTGTTCGCCGCCAACCATGGAATTTCCTCCTCATCCGCCGGCAGTTCCAAAACCTGCCAGCCACTTCCGCATCCCGGTACCGCCGGGCAAATCGGTTGCTGGCCCGCCGTCGCGCTTTCCCGCTAAGGAAAACCAGACTGGCGGGCCAGATAACTTTAGCCTACCTGTTGTTCGTACTCCGATGCACTGAGCAGGGAATCCACTGCATCTGCTTCTGCGAGCTTTACCTCAATGAGCCAACCTTCGCCGTACGGGTCCGAGTTGATCAGGGCAGGATCAGTGTCCAGGGCGTCATTGCGATTGGTGACCTCGCCGGACACCGGGGCGTAAATGTCACTGACGCTCTTGGTGGACTCGACCTCGCCCACAACCTCATTGCCGGTGACCTTCGTCCCCGGTTCGGGCATCTGGGCATACACCACATCACCCAACGCGTCCTGCGCAAAGTCGGTAATGCCAATCCGCACTACGCCATCGGCATCTGGAGCGGTAACCCATTCGTGTTCGGCGGTGTACGAAAGTTCTTCTGGAATATTGCTCACGGGTGGCCTTTCATCGGGACAATTACGAACCTCGACGGCGGCCCACACTGTCGGCCACCGCTGAAAGTATAGGCACAATTCCCCTGCGCCTGATGGGGTCTCTGCAATGATTGACCCATGACTGAACAAGCACAAGTACCAGCTCAGAAAAAGCGCAATTGGGGCGTCAAAATTATCCTGATCCTGGTGGCATTGCTTGTCGCCGTAGCAGCCTACTTCATTCTTGGTGCCATACTTCCCCGCTGGTGGTCCGATGTCATCGCCGGCCAGATCCGTCGGGATCTCGGCGCCAGCGTCCTGGTGGGCATGTTCTACGGTTTCGTCTTCACTTTCCTTCCACTCCTGGTTGCGTGGCAGGCCACGCGCAAATCGGTGGGATGGCCGTGGAAGATCGTCATACTCCTGGTAGCCGTCGCCATCGCTACTCCGAACCTGCTCACCGCCGGCATCGTCTTCGGCAGCACGGAATCAGCCCACGCCGGGCAACGCACGCTGAGCGTCGATGCAGGATTCTTCACCACCTGGACGGCGGTTTCCGCAATCGCTGCCGTGGTGGTCTTCATTGCGGTCACCGTACTCTGGGCGCTCTGGCGGCGGCGTGGCAAGCAAATGAAGGTACTGAGGCAAGCAGAAAACGAACGCATCAGGGCTGCGAAAACCGCAGAGGCGGAACGGCAGGACCCCACACCGAACGTTTAATATGCGAAAGCCCGCCGCGGACATGGTCAGCGGCGGGCTTCTTCGTTCAGGCAGCCCATCGTCAGGCGACAGGCGCCTCGCGCGGTTCGCGTTCGACGTCGGACATTGCGGCGGGCGTCCCGCCTCCCCTGCGCTTTGCGGTTGCAGCCGCTGCCAGCATGACCAGCAGTGCGGCAACGGTAATGCCTGCCCCGGCCCAGATGGGCGAGGTGTAGCCCAGGCCGGCGGTAATGGTCACCCCGCCAAGCCAGGCTCCCAGCGCATTACCCAGGTTGAAGGCACCGATGTTCGCACCGGAAGCCAACGTTGGGGCAGTGGACGCAAAGTGCATGACCCGCATCTGCAACCCCGGAACCGTGGCAAAGCCAAAACCACCCATCAAGGCAAGCGAGATCAATGTGGCAGTACTGTTGCCCGCGGTGAGGGCGAAGAAGACCAGCACCACCACAAGGCCGGCGAGGATGACAATAAGGGTCTTATCCAGGGCCTTGTCGGCAGCCCTGCCACCGAGGAAGTTTCCAACGAATAGACCGCCACCAAAGAGCACCAGGAGCCACGGAACTGCGCTGGACTCGAATCCGGAAACCTCAGTGAGGGTGAAAGCAATATAGGTGAAGGCGCCGAACATGCCGCCAAAGCCGAGGATGGTCACGATGATGGACAGCCATACTTGGCCGGACTTGAAGGCGCCCAGCTCGCTGCGAAGACCCTTGGCGGGCTCAGTGCTGGCTTTGGGGACCATGAGTGCGATGCCAAGCAGCGCGACTACGCCGATTGCGGTGATGGCCCAGAACGTGGAACGCCAGCCAAAGTTCTGGCCGAGCAGGGTTCCGAACGGCACACCCAGCACATTGGCCGCAGTAAGCCCCGTGAACATGATGGCGATGGCACCGGCCTTCTTGTGGGCGGGTACGAGGCTGGCAGCAACGACCGAGCCGATGCCGAAGAAGGCACCGTGGCACAGTGCTGCAACGATGCGACCGATCAACATGGCTGTGTAAGTATCGGCAATCGCCGAAAGGAAGTTGCCGGCAATAAAGAGAACAAGCAGGCCGATAAGGACCGGCTTGCGAGGCAGCCGGGTGACCGCGGCCGTCACCAGGAGGGCGCCAACGGTGACACTCAGGGCATAGCCGGAGATGAACCAGCCAGCTGAAGCCTCGCTGACCTGGAAGTCGGCAGCAACTTCCGGCAAGAGGCCCATGATCACGAATTCGGTCAGTCCGATGCCGAATCCACCGAGGGCAAGGGCAATCAACCCTGCGGGCATGTGGAGCTCCTTAATTGATGGTTCCACGGAAAGTGGAAGTGCGCCGCCGGGAACCGTAGAATAATAGTTGCAGACGCTCTATATATAGTTGCACACGCTAGATACTTGCGCAAGCAACTACTTTGTGGACGCGTCGCGATTTATCCGAAAACAAGGCAGGAGCACAGCAGACATGGGCATCAAGGATGACGCCGTAGAAGTACGGGCACAGGGTTGGCGAACCCTTGCGGCCCTGCACGGAAGCATCGAGGCGGAACTGGAGAAGGCACTCCAGTCCTCCAGCGACCTGTCTGTAGTTGAGTACACCGTGCTGGATGCACTGAGCCGCCAGGACGGCTGGCACATGCGGATGCAGCAACTGGCCCGCGCCACCGCACTTTCCAGCAGCGCCACCACCCGCCTGGTCAACCGACTCGAAGACCGGGGGCTGCTCACCCGGATCCTGTGCGCTGATGACCGGCGTGGCATCTACACCGAGCTCACGGCAGCGGGCCAGAAGCTCCTCGAAGCTGCCAAGCCGGTCCATGACGAGACCTTGGCGTCAGCCCTTGACGCCGCCGAGTCCGTGCCTGAGCTCGAGCCGCTGGTGAGGGCGCTCGGCGCACTGCAGAAGGTCTAGCCAAATCCCGGACCCGCCCGGGCATTAACGACCAAAGGCCGGAATCCCGCGTTTCCGCGTGATTCCGGCCTTTATGGTCGGGCTGACAGGATTTGAACCTGCGACCCCTTGACCCCCAGTCAAGTGCGCTACCAAGCTGCGCTACAGCCCGCTGGTTCCACCGTTCTCCGCCTAAGTTTTCCTCCGAAGAGTCCCACCTAAGCAGTCCGGCCGAACCACCTCCAAAAGCTTACACGAAGTTGGAGGGTGCCAACGCCATCTCAGCCAAACTCCGCTGTGATGCCCGTCTCAGTTAGCGCTTCTTGCCACGCTTCTCGCGTACGCGCATGTTGACCTCGATGGGAGTGCCCTCGAAGCCGAAGGTTTCGCGGAGGCGACGCGTGATGAAGCGTCGGTATCCCGGGTCCAGGAAGCCAGTGGTGAACAGCACGAATTTCGGCGGTCGGCTGGATGCCTGGGTGCCGAAGAGAATGCGGGGCTGCTTTCCACCACGGACGGGGTGCGGGTGCGCTGCAACCAGCTCGCCCAGGAACGCGTTGAGGCGTCCGGTGGGGATACGGCGGTCCCAGCTCTCCAAAGCAATATCCAGCGCAGGGACCAAACGGTCCTTGTGCCAGCCGGTCTTGGCCGAGATGTTGACGCGGGGAGCCCATTCGACGTGGGCCAGGTCCTGCTCGATTTCCCGTTCGAGGTAACGGCGACGTTCGTCGTCCAGCAGATCCCATTTGTTGAACGCGAGCACCAGCGCTCGGCCGGACTCAATCGCCAACTGCAGGATGCGGACATCCTGCTCGCTCAGGACTTCGTCGACGGCAAGAAGCACGACGGCGACCTCCGCCTTCTCGAGCGCGGCCTGCGTACGCAGGGATGCGTAGAAGTCGGCACCCTGTGCCATGTGCTGGCGGCGGCGGATACCCGCGGTGTCAACGAAGCGCCAAGTGCGGTCACCGAGTTCGATGAATTCATCGACGGGGTCGCGCGTGGTGCCGGCCAGCGGATCCACCACGACGCGCTCGGAGCCAGCGAGCTTGTTCAGCAGCGAGGACTTGCCAACGTTGGGGCGGCCGATCAGGGCGATACGGCGAGGACCACCTGAGCGCTCCACGCCTTCCACCAACGAGTACTCGGGAAGGGTGTCCATGACGTGGTCGAGGAGGTCGGCCACGCCGCGGCCGTGGAGTGCCGAAACAGGGTACGGCTGGCCGAAGCCCAGGCCCCACAATGCTGCGGAGTCCGCTTCCTGTGCGAAGTCGTCCACCTTGTTGGCCACCATGATGACCGGTTTCTTGCTCTTGCGGAGCATCTTCATGACGCCCTCATCCGTGGCGGTAGCGCCGACGGCGGAGTCCACCACGAAGAGAACAGCGTCAGCGAGCTCCACGGCCATCTCGGCCTGCTCGGCCACGCGGGCGTGGATGCCCCGGGCATCGTGTTCCCATCCACCAGTGTCAACCAGGGTGAAGTTGCGTCCGTTCCAGCGGGCGGAATACATGACACGGTCGCGGGTAACACCCGGGGTGTCTTCCACTACTGCCTCGCGGCGGCCCAGGATGCGGTTCACCAGGGTGGACTTGCCCACGTTCGGACGACCGATGATGGCCAGGACGGGGTCAAGCTTGAGGGGACCTTCGTCGCCTTCATCGCCGTACTCGCCGCTGAGCAGCGCAGCATCTTCGTCGTCGAGGTCGTAGTCGTCCAGACCCGCGCGAAGGGTGGCGGCTCGGAGCTCGGCCTCGTCATCGTCCAGGGCAGCCAGGTTTTCAGCCAC
The DNA here is from genome assembly GCF_007786235.1 of Paenarthrobacter nitroguajacolicus. GTDB lineage: Bacteria > Actinomycetota > Actinomycetes > Actinomycetales > Micrococcaceae > Arthrobacter > Arthrobacter nitroguajacolicus_A. The sequence goes on from NZ_VNFK01000020.1 coordinate 71,397, forward strand.
CTGGTCGGTGCCGGTGGGCGTGTATTCGTCGTCGCCGGCTCCGTGGAGGCCGGATTTTTGAGTCGTATCGCTCATTGCACTTTCCTTAGTGGTGGTCTGCCGGCGTCCCGGCTACTGCTGATTGGCGGTGCTGCGGAGTGGATGATCCGGGCGCAGGCTCCGAGGGGAGGCCCTGGCCTGTGGCCCGAATGGCACCCTGGACATGTTCTGCCAGGGCTGCACGGATCTCCGCAGCCGCCCTGTCCATTGAAACACGCCCGGGTTCGCCCTTCCGGCGCTTCACCGTGATGGGTTCGCCGAAGCTGACATACAGCTTTCGGCGTGGTGTTGGAATATGGTCTCGATGCTCGTCGCCCTGACGGGTTCCAAGGATGGCGACAGGTATGACGGTTGCTCCTGAGTTGAGGGCGAGCCAGGCAACTCCGGAACTGATACTCGCCGCTGCGCCACTCCCCCGGGTCCCTTCCGGCAGAATTCCGACGCAACGGCCGGCGTCGAGCAGTTTCTTGCCGGTATGCAATGCGGTGCGGTCACCGGTCCGGTCCACCGGAATTTGGCCGGAGCCCCGGAGGACCTTGCCCAGGAAGCCTTTGAACATCTCTTTCTTGACCAAAATGTGCATGGGGCGCGGCGAAGCGCCGAACATCACTGGTCCATCCAGGAAGCTGATGTGGTTTCCGGCGAAAACCACCGGCCCGGCGGCGGGCACGTTGCTTTTGCCCGTCACCGCTGTCCGATAGATGACGTGGTCCAGGATCCACCCGACCGGCCGGCTCCACAGACGGGTCCACTCAGCCGGAAGCTGATTCTCAGTCCCCATAGATGACCTTGCTGACGATCGCCAGAGCGGTATCCACGGTTTCTTCGAAGTTGAGGTCCGAGGAATCGAGTGTCACCACGCCGTCGGCTGCTTGCGTAAAGTTCACCACCGTGGAGTCCTTGGCATCGCGCTGGAAGACCTGGGCGGCGAGCTGTTCCTTGCTTTGGGTGCCGCCCAACTGGATTCCGCGACGCCGGAGCCTGGCTTCCTCACTGGCGGTCAGGAGCATGCGGACCTCGGCATTGGGAACGACGACGGTGGTGATGTCGCGTCCTTCCACCACCATGCGGTGGTGGTGCTGGTCGACCAGCTCGCGCTGACGTCGGATCAGCTCGGTACGGGCGCCGAGGGTGGTAGCCACTGCACTCACCGACGAAGAGATCAACGGATCCCGGATTTCGTCCGTGATGTCTGTTCCATCAACAGCAACGTACTCCGTGGCCGTGGTGGTGCTGATCTCCAAAGGCATGGTCTTGGAGGCCTGTTCCACCGCAGCACCATCTTGGAGGTCGACGCCGGTCTTGAGGCAATACCACGTCAGGGCGCGGTACATCGCACCGGTGTCGAGGTACGCCAGCTTCAAGCGTCTGGCGACTTCCTTGCTGACACTGGACTTTCCCGATCCTGACGGGCCGTCGATCGCAATCACGAGCGGCTTGCCGGGACGGGCGACTGTCTCCGGTCCAAAAAATTCACGCGTCATTACTGGAGTACCCGCCATCCACGGTCAGTCAAAGCTTCAACAAGGAGGTCATGCTTGCTGGGAAGGACGGAAAGCTCCACCATGCCCACGTTTTGTCCCGACGAATGGTCGAGGCGAAGGTCTTCGACGTTGACGCCGATCTCACCGATCTCCGTGAGGAGGTGTGCGATCTGGCCCGGCTTGTCATCCACCAGGATGGTGAGCCACGAGTATGCCTGCGGAGGTCCGCCGTGCTTGCCGGGGATCCTAGCCTGGCCTGCATTGCCTTCACTGATCAGCTGTGCAAGGTCAAGCCGTGCACCGGGTGCCAACGGTTCTTCCAGCGTGCCGATCAAACGATTCAGGTCCTCGCGGACACCGTGCAGGATGGACACTACCTTTTCCGCATTGCCACCCAGGATCTGCACCCAGAGGGTGGGATCGCTGGCTGCGATACGGGTGGTGTCACGGAGTCCGTTGCCTGCCAAGGAGAGAGCGTGCAGAGGTGTACCCTGCAAGCGGCTCGCCAGAAGCGAGGACATGATTTGCGGCAAATGCGATACCAGCGCCACAGCTTCATCGTGCTCGTCCGCGGTGAACTGCGAAACGATCGCCCCAAGGTCCCCCGCCAGTGAACGCGCAGTTTGGACGGCGTCGCCCGCGGTTTCCTCCGACGGGCAGACCACCCACGGCATCGAAGTGAAAAGTTCACCCCTGGCCGCGACAGGGCCGGACTTTTCCCGACCTGCCATCGGATGCGTTCCCACGTATCGGGACAGATCCACGCCACGTTCGCGCAACTGCGCCTGGATGGTCGCTTTAACGCTGGCAATGTCCACCACGACGGCGGAAGGGTAGTCCGCCAGGGCTTTCTCCACGACGTCGGACGTGACATCCGGCGGAGCGGCGACGACTACCAACTGGGGTTCTTCGTCCAGCTCCGCCAGAGGCCGACCCGCACCGATATCCACCGCGACCGCCTGATTGGTGGGCGAAGGATCGGAAAGGAACACCGGAACCCCGCGTCCGCGCAGGCCGAGGCCGATGCTGGCCCCAAGCAAGCCCGTACCGAGAACGACGACCGGGCCATCAAGATGGCCCCGGCCGTGCGTACCGAATGCCGACATGCCCTAGAGCCCCACAGATGCCAGGAGGTGTCCGACTTCCTGCCTGCCAAGGTTGCGGATGCTGCCCTGGCGCTGGTCGCCTAAGCCAATGGGACCGACCTTGACGCGGACAAGCCGCTCTACCGGGAACCCGACGGCGTCAAACATACGGCGCACAATGCGGTTCTTGCCCGAGTGCAGGACGACCTCGATGAGGACGTGGCCCGGGGTGGAATCAACCAAACGGAAGGAGTCCACGGCAGCTACGCCGTCTTCAAGCTCGACGCCGTTCTTCAGCTTTGCGCCCACGCCCTGCGGGAACGGGCCACGCACCTGGACCAGGTACGTCTTGGGTACCTCATACGAAGGATGCGTCAGCCGGTTGGCGAGTTCGCCGTCGTTCGTCAGCAGCAGCAGTCCCTCGGTAGCGACGTCCAAGCGGCCGACGTGGAACAGGCGTTCGCCCTTGTTCTTGTTGTTCTTGAGGAAGTCGCTGATGCACGGGCGGCCTTCGGGGTCTTCCATGGTGGAAACGACGCCCTTGGGCTTGTTGAACACCATGTAGACGAGGGTCTCGTCCAGCTGGATCCGGATGCCGTCCACGTGGATCACGGCGGACGTCGGATCTACGCGCATGCCCAGTTCGGTGGTGACCTGGCCATCGACCTCGACGCGGCCTTCGAGGATCATTTCCTCGCAGACGCGGCGGGAAGCCACGCCGGCCTGGGCCATGACCTTCTGCAGGCGGACGCCGTCGACATCGTGAAGATCAGACTGCGGGACCTCCTGGCGCGGACCCCGATTGCGGCCCGGCTTGCGGATGGGACCAAGGTTCTGGCCGAAGCGTTCGCTTCCGAAGGCTTTGGAGCCGTACTGCTTGGCCGGCTTTGCCTTGGGCTTCAGCGCGCCCGGCGTGCCGGGGGCCTTGCCAAAGCCGGGCTTATTGGAGCCGGGCTTGCGGAAAGGCTTGGCCGGCCTGGCGGCCTGGCCGCGATCGTAGTCGCCGGCCGACGTGGGGTTGTCGGGATCGAAGGGTGCCGCTTCGCGAGGCTTGGAAGCCTTGAAGGGGCGACCCTCGCCCTGGGGAAAGTTGCGCTTTCCAGCGCCGGCGCTGCCGCCGCGGCCGGAGAAGCCGCCGGCGTTGGAGCGGCCCGTGCCACCCCTGGCCTCATTGCGTCCAGAACTGTTGCGTCCCGAACCGTTACGTGGTGAACTCTGGCGTCCCGCCTGTGTCATGACCCGTCCTAGTGTAGTAATGGCCGGCATTTGGTGTTGAAATCAACACTAGCCAGCCGGGCAGACATCGTCTGCCCCTTGTCGCTGTGCACCCCTGAAAGGTGCTGTGAATCTGTATGGAATTGTCGTGCAGCGCCGGTGTAAGCCTGCGGCTACATCCGGCTGGCGTCGTAGTACTCGTCGATTCCTTCCAAACCCGGAAGGTGCGGCGAGAGCTGGGGCAATTCCGCCACCGAGCCGATGCCCATCCGTTCCAGGAAGTACGAGGTTGTCCGGTACAGGACAGCACCCGATTCGGGATCGTTTCCGGAGTCCTCGATCAAACCTCGCTGGGTAAGAGTCCGGACCACGGAATCGACGTTGACGCCGCGAATGGCGGACACCCGGGCCCTGGAGACCGGTTGCCGGTAGGCGATGACCGCCAGTGTCTCAAGCGCTGCCTGAGTAAGCCTGGTGGTCTGCCCTTCGAGGACGAACCTGCCCACGATGTCGGCGAAATCCGACCGTGAATAGATTCGCCACCCCCCGGCGACGTTCCGCAATTCAAAACCCCGGGGTGCAGTGCTGGCATCGGCAAAGCCGACAGCATCCACGTCCGGGGCTTTAACAGTATAGCCGCTATACTCCCGCTGCAGGTCCTGCAGCAAATCCTCGACGACGGCGACCGTGACGTTGAGTCCTGCAGCGAGCTCTTCGGACGTGGCTGGCTGGTCGATGACCATGAGCACCGCTTCAAGCGCTGCCCGAGGGCCACCGGGAAGTGCCTCCAGTTCCGCCAATCCGTCCTGGAGCGTTTTCTGTTCACTCACTGCCGTTTTCCCCGCTTCCGATTCCGTCAGGTTCAGGCCCTGCCTCATACTCTTCACTCAGGCTTGAACTGTCCCACTCGGCGTCGTCGCCGGTCCAGCGAACTGTCAGTTCCGCCAAAGGCTCGGGCTGCTCGAAGGCGACAACCCTGTCCCGGAACATCTCCAGCAACGCCAGGAACCGTGCCACCACCACCAGGGTGGTCTCGGCGTCGACAATGAGTGTTTGGAAGGACAGAGGGGCGCCGAGTTTCAAGCGATACCCCATGATCTCGGCTTGTTCCTTGACGCTCACGGGCGGCGCGTGGAGGTGGCCCAAGCCCACTTCCTCAGGTGCAGCTTCCTTGGGTTTGAGCGCCTTGGCTGCCAGTTCGGCGAACTGCTCCGGACTGTGTCGCCAGACAAGCTCGGGCAGCAGTGCGGCGAAATGGCCTTCCAGCGCGACCTGGCGCGGGTATCGCCTGGCTTCCTGTTCCAGTGTTTCGCCCAGGATTCCGGCGATTTGCTTGAAGGCCTTGTATTGCAATAGCCGGGCAAACAGCAGGTCCCTCGCCTCCAGAAGGGCGATGTCCTCGGCGTCTTCCACTTCGCCGGCAGGCAAAAGGCGGGCGGCCTTGAGATCAAGCAGCGTGGCAGCGATCACCAGGAATTCGCTGGCTTCATCAAGCGCCCATTCCTCCCCCAGTTCCTGGAGACGGCGGATGTATTTGATGAACTCATCAGTGACCGTGGCAAGCGCCACCTCGGTGATGTCCAATTTGTGTTTGGAGATGAGGCCGAGCAGGAGATCGAAGGGGCCGGTGAAGTTGGCCAGCCGTACCTCAAAGCCCGCCTTGCGGGAATCGGAGGTACCGGCGTCGGGCGTTTCCGCTGCAGCGGCGGGTTCTGCTTCCGATGTCGGAGCCAGTGACGGTACCACCGTCCGCTAGGGCGCGCCGCCGCGCGAAATCAGTTCCGTGGCAAGCCGGCGGTAGGCGTCGGCGCCGATGTGATTGCCGGCGTAGCTGGTGATCGGTTCAGCGGCCACAGTAGCGTCGGCGAACTTGATGGAACGCTTGATGACGGTCTCGAAGACTTTGTCGCCGAATGCCTCCACGAGGCGCGAAATTACTTCGCGGCTGTGCAGGGTACGGGCGTCGTACATGGTGGCCAGGACGCCGTCCACCTGCAGGCGCGGGTTGAGGCGGTCCTGGACCTTTTCGATGGTCTCCACCAAGAGGGCGACGGCTCGCAGGGCGAAAAATTCACAGATCAACGGAATGATCACACCGTGTGCGGCGGTCAGGGCGTTGACTGTCAGCAGACCCAAGGAAGGCTGGCAGTCAATGAGTACGACGTCGTAATCGTCCTCGACGCTCTTGAGGGCGCGGTCAAGAACCTGTTCGCGGGCCACCTCGTTGACAAGCTGGACTTCGGCTGCGGAGAGGTCGATATTGGCGGGGAGCAGGTCCACGCCCTCCACGCCGGTTTGCTGGATGGCATCGCGGATGTCCACTTTGCGGTCCATCAGGACGTTGTAGACGGTGAGGTCGAGTTCATGCGGGTTCGCGCCGAGACCGGCGGAAAGCGCACCCTGGGGATCAAAGTCCACCAACAAGACACGTCGGCCAAACTCCGCCAGCGCCGCTGCAAGGTTGATGGTTGACGTGGTTTTACCCACACCGCCTTTTTGGTTAACCATGGCGATAACCCTCGCTGGACCATGGGAGTCAAGCGGAGCGGGTTCCGGGAATTCGCGATGAGGGCGGCCCGTGGGCCCCATGATGGCGTCTTCCAGATCGAGCCCGGCGCCTTCCAGCGTAGCTGTTCCCCGTTCGATGCTCACGTATCTAACCACTCTTTCGACGACGATCTTCCCTGCCGCTGGCCCCCAGCTACAGCGCTACTACCCCTTTAGGCTACAGCGCCCGACACGGTTATTCGGGGAACTTGACTTTGTCCGCTATTTGAGCCTTGACCCTCTAGTTGAGGTCTAAGGTTGCCCCTGGGCCTACCGAAATCAGGAACGGCACGAAGGCCGACACCCTGCGGGTGCCGACCTTCGTGCCGTGGTGTTGCGTTGGTGCTGGTGTTGCTAGACGGCTGCCTTCTCGCGGGTGTCTGCCTCGGGAGCAGCTTCCTCCTCGCCGCCGTGGGCGATCATGGTCTGCTCGTCGAACGGTTCGCTGCCGGAGAGGACCCGCTCCACCTGTCCGTTGTCGATTTCCTTGACCCAGGTACCGATCAGGACAGTCGCCACGGCGTTTCCGGTGAAGTTGGTCAACGCACGGGCCTCGGACATGAAGCGGTCGATGCCGACAATCATGCCCACGCCACCCAGGAGCTCCGGCTTGTGCGCCTGGAGGCCGGCGGCAAGAGTGGCCAGTCCGGCACCCGTGACACCTGCGGCACCCTTGGAGGCGATGATCATGAAGACCAGCAGGGAGACCTGCGCCCCGAGATCCAGCGGAGTACCCATCGCGTTGGCGACGAACAAGGAAGCCATGGTCAGGTAAATCGCCGTCCCGTCCAGGTTGAACGAGTAGCCCGTGGGGACCGTGACGCCGACCACCGGCTTGGAAACGCCCAAGTGCTCCATTTTGGCGATCAGGCGGGGCAGTGCCGCTTCGGAGGATGAGGTGGAGAAGATCAGGAGGTATTCACGGGCCAGGTACTTCATGAGCTTGAAGATGTTGACCCCGGCTACGGCGCGGAGCAGCGTGCCCAGGATGACCACGATGAACAGGGCGCAGGTGATGTAGAAGGCCAGCATCAGGGTGAACATGCTGAGGATCGCTTGGGCGCCTGTGGCACCTACGACGGCGGCGATGGCACCGAAGGCGCCTACCGGAGCCAGCCACATGATCATGATGAGGATGCGGAAGACGAGTCGCTGCCCGTGTCCGATGGCGGCGAGGATGGGCGCCCCTTGCTTGCCCATCTTTTGCAGGGCGAAACCAACCAGGATCGCGGCCAGCAGCGTGGGCAGGACCGGAATATCGCCAGGGATGATTCCCAGGAGGAAGTCCACGGTGCTGTTGGTGTCGGCCTTCTTGGTGGGATCGTAGGGGGTCAGCTTGAGGCCCTCGCCTGGGTGGATGAGGTTGCCCACCACCAGGCCAATGGCAAGTGCGAAGGTGGACATGGCCACAAAGTAGCCCAATGCCAGCCCGCCGACCTTGCCGACCGTTGCGGCCTTGGCGATGGAGCCGATGCCCAGGACGATGGTGCAGAAGATGACCGGAGCGATCATCATCTTAATGAGCTTGATGAAGCCGTCGCCGAGTGGCTTGAGCGACTTGCCGACCTCAGGGAACATCAAGCCGACCAAGGCGCCGAGCACTACGGCCAGGATGACAGCGATGTACAGGTAGTGCGACTTATCGAGCCCCTTGCGTCCACCTTTGGCAGCTACTGCCGACTCTCCTCGTTGAGAGGTCATGGGATTCTCCTTCTGGATACTGTGTAAGGCGCTGCGGTCCTGCACTGATGTCCAATCCGCTGCCCTTGTGTGATATCCATCATTGAGCCGTTGGTGACACACATCACCGTTGCGGTCATATTGGTCATGGAGGTCCACGTGTTTCACAGCTGGAGCATCGCCCGCCGCTTGTTCGTGGCAAACCTGCTGTTCGTCCTGGTACTGACGGCCGTCTTCGGCGCGTTCTCCGTGGTGGAGGCGAGGGACAGGGCCTATGACAATGCCGGCGGACGGATGCTCTCCCTCGCCACGTCGATCGCCAACAATCCTCTGGTCCTGGAAGCGGCCGGCACGGCAGACCCCTCCAGCGTCCTGCAGCCTTATGCCCGGGACGTCATGGAGGACGCCGACGCCGATTTCATCACGATCATGGCCCCCGACCGGACACGCTGGACACATCCCCGCTCCGAAGAGCTGGGAAAGCCATATATCGGCACTATCGAGCCTGCCCTGCGGGGTGAGATCTTCACTGAAGTCACCGCTGGAACGTTGGGGCCCTCCGTCCGGACCATCGCACCCGTCAAAGACACGGACGGGACGGTTAAGGCCCTGGTCGCCGCGGGCGTTACGGTCCGCACGGTGGACACTGACGTTGCCGAACGGCTGGGCGTGATCGGTGGGATAGCGCTGGTGGTTTTGACGTTCGGATCCTTTGCCTCCTGGCTCCTGGGCCGCTACCTCCGCTCGGTCACCCGGGGCTGGGGCCCTGAACAACTGGCCCAGCTCTTCGCCTATTACGAATCCGTGCTGCACTCCGTCCGCGAAGGCGTGATCCTGATCGACACGCACGGCAAGGCCGTGATGTACAACGACCAAGCGGCGGAGTTGCTGGGGTTGGAGCCCTCCGACGCAGACCGGTCGCCGGACGCTGCTCCAAAACTGTCCGAGTTACCCTTCGATGGCAGCCTGCGAGCGCTGTTCGAATCCGGCAGGCCGGCCCATGACGAAATCCACCTCACGGGTTCACGGATACTGGTGGTCAACCAAGCTCCTGCCGTAGGGCCCGTGCCTGAGCGCAGCCGCCAGAAGCCCGCGGTCTATGGCACGGTCGCCACCATCCGGGACCGCACGGAGATCGAATCACTGGGCACGGAACTCCAGACCATGAAGACTCTCTCGGACGCCTTGAGGGCGCAGACCCACGAACACGCGAACCGGCTGCACATGATTGTCTCGTTGCTGGAACTGGGGCGAACGCCGCAAGCCTTGGAGTTTGCCACCAAGGACTTGGAGCTCAGCCAGCAACTCACCGATGACATGGTTGCTTCCGTGGATGAGCCCGTGATGAGTGCCCTGGTGATGGGCAAGGCAGCGGAGGCCCACGAGCGTGGCGTGGAACTGGTGGTGCGGACTTCCGGGAGTTCGGGCGTTCGCGGCTTGGAAATCCAGGATCTGGTGACCATCCTTGGAAACTTGCTCGACAACGCCATCGACGCTGCGGCCGGCGGCGAGTTCCCGCGGCAGGTGGAGTTGTCAGTGGAAGCGGGTCCGGCCGCCGTCGAGTTCCTGGTGAAGGACTCCGGCCGCGGCATTGATCCTGACTCGATCGATGATGTTCTGCAGTACGGTTTCAGCACCAAGTCAGCGGAAGGGAATCCTCGTGGTGCCCACGGCCGCGGCGTTGGCCTCGCGTTGGTACGTCAGGCCGTCCAGCGGTTGGACGGTACGATGACCATCAGCAATCCCGGCGGTGCACAGTTCCATGTTGTGCTGCCCGCGCCGGTTCCCGAGGAAGAGAAGGCATGACAGACATCCGCGTCCTGGTAGTGGAGGACGAGCCGATAGCGTCGGACGCCCACTCCGTCTACATCGGCCGGTTGGACGGGTTCACGCTGGTGGGAACCGCCCCGGATGGCCAATCGGCGCTGCGGATCCTTGGCGAGTTCGCCGCGTCCGGCGCCCCCGTGGACCTGGTCCTGCTGGACATGAACCTCCCGGACCTGCACGGCCTGGATGTCGCCCGCAGGATGCGGTCGGCCGGCGTTTTCGCGGACATCATCGCCATCACGGCCGTTCGGGAACTGAACATCGTACGCAGCGCCGTGTCCATCGGCGTAGTGCAGTACCTCATCAAACCGTTCACCTTCGCGACCTTCGCCGACAAGCTCAGCAGTTACCGAACGTTCCGCGAACAGCTGGCAGGTTCGATGTCCGGAATCTCAAAGGCGGGCGCTTCGCAGAGCGACGTTGACCAAGCTTTTGCGAGTCTTCGCGCCCCGACAGAGTTGCCGTTGCCCAAGGGCCTTTCCGGGTCCACCCTGGAGTCAGTGAAGGACCTGGTGCGGGCACGGCAGGACGCCGTGTCGGCAAGCGAGGTCATGGAGGCGCTGGGCATGTCCCGGGTCACCGCCCGCCGGTACTTGGAGTACTTGGCCGACGCCGGGACAGTCACCAGGGCGCCGCGGTACGGCACCCCCGGCCGCCCGGAGAATGAGTACGGCTGGAACCGGGGCTAGGGTTTATCCGTTTCTGTCGGGCTCAGGACCCAACCGTGAGTGGCGCCCAATGTATACACAGAGCGAAGATTTCCTACTTCTGCTGACTTAATGACCCCGCTCATGTATACACTGGGATCATGCGCGCCAGTGATCGGGCTTACACGGCCCTTCGTGAAGACATCATTGAATGGCGCCTACGGCCGGGCACGGTCCTGGCGGAAGTGGAGCAGTCCGAACGCCTCGGTGTGTCCCGCACGCCGGTCCGGGAGGCGCTGAGCCGGCTCACCGCTGAAGGATTGACGATGGCGGCAGGGGGCCGCGGCGTCGTCGTCACCGATATCTCGCTGGACAGCATCGACGAACTGTTCGAACTGCGCGAAACCCTTGAGGTACGGGCTGCGGCCCTGGCCGCTGAGCGCGGCGAGCCCGGCGTCTTCGCCGAGCTGCACGCACAGCTGCTGCTGGCGCCTGAGCTGCTCAGTGACAACGACCCAGCCCGGCATGACTACTACGCCCTGGTGGGCCGCCTGGATGAGGCAATCGATGCCGCGATCTCCAATTCGTACCTGGCCCATGCCATGCGCAGCCTCCGCGTCCATCTGGTCCGCGTCCGCCGTTTGGCGGCTGACGATGCCACCCGGCTCCGAGCAGCCGCAGCCGAGCATGCCGCCATTGCCGAGGCCATCGCAGCCGGCAACCCACGGCTGGCGGAAGCCGCCACCACACTTCACCTGCACCGCAGCCTCACCCACGTCAAGGCAACCCATACCCCTCATTAGAAGGAGCACCATGGTCAAGAACAACCACGTCCGCGTCTACAAGAGCGAAGAGAACCTCCCGCGCGAGGAACAGCTGGCGCACAAGATCGCAGTGGTCGCCGCCGACCCCGTCGAAGTATCGCCCGAAGTCACTGACATGGTGATCAACCGGATCATCGACAACGCCTCCGTGGCCATCGCCTCGCTGAACCGGGCACCGATCGTCGCAGCCCGCGCCCAGGCACTGACCCACGCACCGTCCGCCAACGGCAAGGGCGCCCGCGTGTTCGGCATCGAAGAGCAGGTTTCCCCCGAGTGGGCCGCCTGGGCCAACGGCGTGGCCGTCCGTGAACTGGACTACCACGACACGTTCCTAGCCGCGGACTACTCCCACCCCGGCGATAACATCCCGCCGATCCTTGCAGTCGCCCAGCACGTGGGCTCCAACGGCACCGATCTGGTCCGTGCCATTGCTACCGGGTACGAGATCCAGGTGAACCTGGTCAAGGCCATCTGCCTGCACAAACACAAGATCGACCACGTGGCCCACCTTGGCCCCTCCGCCGCGGCAGGCATCGGCACGTTGTTGGGATTGGACGTCGAGACCATCTTCCAGTCCGTGGGCCAGGCCCTCCACACCACCACCGCCACACGGCAGTCCCGCAAGGGCGAAATCTCTACGTGGAAGGCCCACGCCCCGGCCTTCGCGGGCAAGATGGCCGTCGAAGCCGTGGACCGCTCCATGCGTGGCCAGACTTCCCCCGTGCCGATCTACGAAGGCGAAGACGGTGTGATCGCCTGGATGCTGGACGGCCCGGACGCCTCCTACGAGGTCCCGCTGCCACTGCCCGGTGAAGCCAAGCGCGCCATCCTGGACACCTACACCAAGGAACACTCCGCCGAATACCAGGCCCAGGCCTGGATCGACCTCGCCCGCAAGCTCAACCGCGAGCACCCCGAGGCCACGGACCCGGCCAACGTGAAATCCGTGCTGATCAAAACGAGCCACCACACGCATTACGTGATCGGCTCCGGCGCGAACGATCCCCAGAAGTACTCCCCCACCGCCTCCCGCGAAACCCTGGACCACTCCATCCCGTACATCTTCACCGTCGCCCTGCAGGACGGCGCCTGGCACCATGTGGACTCCTACGCCCCCGAGCGTGCAGCGCGTCAGGACACCGTGGAACTCTGGCACAAGGTCACCACCGTGGAAGACCCTGAATGGACCCGTCGGTACCACTCGCTGGACATCGCAGAGAAGGCCTTCGGCGGCACTGTTGAAATCACGCTCACTGATGGAACGGTCATCACCGACGAAATCGCCGTGGCCGACGCCCACCCGCTCGGTGCCCGGCCGTTCGCCCGCGAGCAATACGTCAACAAGTTCCGCACCCTCGCTGCAGGACTCGTGGAGGAAGCCGAAATCGAAAGGTTCCTCGCCGCCGTCGAACGCGTCACCGAACTGGGCGAAGGCGAACTGGACCAACTGAACATCACCGCAGCACCCGGCGTGATCGACCTCAACAACGCACCCAAGGGACTGTTCTAAATGCTGTATTCCAAAGTCACCCCCGAACAGAAGCGAGTGAGGCTGCGGGAGCTCCTCGCCTCAGGGACCGTGCAGCAGTTCCCGGGTGCGTTCAACCCGCTCTCGGCACGGCTGATCGAGGAAAAGGGCTTCGCCGGGGTCTACATCTCCGGCGCAGTCCTGGCCAACGACCTCGGCCTGCCCGACATCGGCCTGACCACCCTCACCGAGGTGGCAACCCGTGCCGGGCAGATCGCCCGCATGACGGACCTGCCCTCCCTGGTGGACGCGGACACCGGCTTCGGTGAGCCCATGAACGTGGCCCGAACCATCCAGGAACTCGAAAACGCAGGCCTGGCCGGCTGCCACATCGAGGACCAGTTCAACCCGAAACGCTGCGGCCACCTGGACGGCAAGAACGTGGTGGACATCGACACCGCCACCAAACGCATCCGCGCCGCGGCAGACGCACGCCGGGACCCGAACTTCCTCATCATGGCCCGCACCGACATCCGGGCCGTGGAAGGAATCCAAGCTGCCCAGGACCGTGCGAAGGCCCTGGTAGACGCCGGCGCTGACGCAATCTTCCCCGAAGCAATGGCAACCCTGGACGAGTTCCAAGCCATCCGCGACGCGGTGGATGTACCGATCCTGGCCAACATGACCGAGTTCGGCAAAAGCGAGCTGTTCACCGTCGACCAGCTCCAAAACGTCGGCGTAAACATGGTCATCTACCCCGTCACGCTGCTCCGCATTGCCATGGGCGCTGCAGAGCGTACTCTGGAATCGATTAGGGCTGCGGGGACCCAAGAAGCGCAAGTGGAAAACATGCTCACGCGTGCGCGCCTCTACGAACTCGTCGACTACGAGGCATACAACCAATTCGATACCGGCGTTTTCAACTTCCAGGTTCCTGGCGTCCGCTAGGTTCCGGATTCATCAAGGGGAACGCGGGCACTCCGGAAACACCCGGCGCGCCTGCACAATGAACGAAGGAGAGCAGCATGGCAGCTGTTGACATCAAAAAGGGCCTAGCCGGCGTCGTGGTGGACTACACCGCCGTCTCGAAGGTCAACCCGGACACCAACTCGCTGCTGTATCGCGGGTATCCGGTCCAGGAACTGGCCGCCAAATGCAGCTTCGAAGAGGTGGCATACCTGCTGTGGAATGGCGAACTGCCCAACGAAACGCAGCTCGCCGAGTTTACGGCCCGTGAGCGCGCGGGCCGTGCCCTGGACCCGGTGGTCAAGTCTGTGGTGGATACGTTGCCTACCACTGCCCACCCCATGGATGTTTGCCGCACGGCGACGTCGGTGCTCGGCGCCCGGCACGAGCTGGCTGAGGACTCCTCGCCCGAAGCCAATATGAAGAAGGCAATCGACCTCTGGGCCGCCATGCCCGCCGTCGTGGCCTACGACCAGCGTCGCCGCCGGGGCCAGGACGCAGTGGAACCCCGCGAGGACCTGGACTACTCGGCGAACTTCCTGTGGATGACATTCGGCGAGGACCCGGTGGACGAAGTAGTGGAGGCGTTCAACGTCTCCATGATCCTGTACGCAGAGCACTCCTTCAACGCCTCCACGTTCACCGCCCGCGTGGTCACCTCCACACTCTCAGACCTGCACTCAGCTGTCACAGCAGCCATCGGTGCCCTTAAGGGCCCGCTGCACGGCGGAGCCAACGAAGCCGTGATGCACACCTTTGACGAGATCGGCATCCGCAGCGAAGAATCCCTTGAGGAAGCCGCCACCCGTGCCCGTGCATGGATGGAAGATGCCCTGGCCCAGAAGAAGAAGGTCATGGGCTTCGGGCACCGTGTCTACAAGCACGGCGACTCCCGCGTGCCCACCATGAAGGCTGCCCTGGACAAAATGATCGCCCACTACGGACGACCCGAACTCCTGGGACTGTACAACGGACTCGAGCAGGCCATGGATGAGGCCAAGGCCATCAAGCCCAACCTCGACTACCCCGCCGGGCCCACCTACCACCTCATGGGCTTCGACACCCAGACGTTCACGCCACTGTTCGTCGCCAGCCGCATCACCGGCTGGACCGCCCACATCATGGAGCAGGTGGCGTCCAACTCCCTGATCCGTCCCCTGAGCGAATACAACGGACCGGAAGAGCGCCACGTGCCCTAACGCTTCTGGCTTACAGAAGGAAGAACGACGGCGGGCCGGTCACCGAAGAGGCGACCGGCCCGCCGTTGTTCCTTCTACTCCTCGGGGATCGTCCACGCCACCGTGTGGACGTTGGCGACATTCTCATTGTCTGCCGCCAAGTCGACGCGTACTGCGATGCGTTGACCGGAAATCATGGCCGGCAGCCAGTGTTCGGCATCGGCCCACATGCGCTCCACCGGCAAGCGCTCCACGGGGAACCAGGCCGGGGCGATCTCCTCGCTTTCCGACGGCTCGCCCTCCCAGGCTCTGGTGAGGAACACCGTGGTGGCCATGTTCCAGTCAGGCCTGGCCGGAAACACGAAATCCACAGTTCCTGCCGGAACCAGATCGTTCGCATGGACTACAACGTTGATTTCCTCCATGACCTCCCGGCATGCCGCCTCGGATGCGGTCTCCCCCAGTTCAACGTGCCCGCCGACGCCCACCACCTTGCCCCGGCCAAAGCCGGTCTTCTTGGTGCCGAGAAGTACGTACTCCCCATCCGCGCCGTTGCGGAGCAGGAAGCACAGAGTCACATGGGCTGCAGTCATGCTGCCTACCTTAACCTGATCTCCCCAGCCGTTGCCGCCATTGCTACAGTGAGCCCATGAGCGAAGGTGGGGGTGACGTGCGTGCCAACGTGGCCGCCGTCGATGAGGTTGCTGAGGTGCCGCCAAAGGCAGGGAACGCCAAGGATGAGACCGCCACGGGTCCTGTCCGTGCAGCCAAGCCTGAACGGGACTCCTGGCTGCCCCGTTGGCTGGTGGCGCACCCCCTCTACGTCGGTTGGGCGTGGACAGTAGTGTGGGCAGGGCTCATCATCCTGGACGAAGTGGTGGACCTGGCCGGATGGACGTGGTACCTCCTGGTCCTTGTGGCCGCCCTCCCCACCTTGGTCTCCACCCTGGTGGTGCTGCATGCCACTCCCCGCAGTCACCTGAGGGCCGTGGACGCCACCGTGCTGGGCCACTTTTTTGTGCGGTTCCTGGCGCTTGTAGCAGCGTTCATGGTGTGGGCGGCCTCCGTCGTGATGAGTGCCTCGATCTCCACGACAGTCCAGTCCGTGATTGGCGATTCCGAGAAGGAAGTTACTGCTCTCGGCTTCAACCTCATGCTGGCGGCGGTTCCGCTGGTGCTCTCAATCCTGTGGATGGCCTTCATCGTGCGCTGTGCTTGGTTCCTGCGGAGGCTGCGCGGCTGGCGGCAGATACCGGTAAAGACCCGTGTGCCTAAGAAGTTCCTCCGCGGACGGCCCCGGCTCAAGCGTGTAGTGGTAGGGCTCGCGCACCCCGGTCTCCTGCTGGTAGCAGGTTTGGGAACGTCGCTGCTGGCGCTGTTTGTGGACGCCGTGGAACTGACGCTGAACGTACTGGACTAATTGGCCGGACGTTTTAGGCGGGACGATAGCAACTAGCCGAGCGCCCTCGGGTGTGCCGCTGCGTAGATTTCGCGCAACGTGTCCGCGGTGACCAGTGTATAAACCTGCGTGGTGGTCACGGACGCATGGCCCAACAGTTCCTGCACCACCCTGACATCCGCCCCGCCCTCCAGGAGATGCGTGGCGAAAGAGTGGCGCAGGGTGTGCGGCGAGACGTCCTTGGTGATATTGGCCTTCTCGGCAGCCGTTTTGAGGATGGTCCATGCGCTCTGCCTGCTGATCCGCCCGCCCCGGGCGTTCAGGAACAGAGCCGGAGTGCCTTTGCCTTTGGACGCCAGCAAGGGCCTGCCACGGACAACATAAGCCCCGACGGCGCGTGCACCGTAGGAGCCCAGCGGCACCAGCCGTTCCTTGGAACCTTTGCCGAACAACCTCACGATGGCAGGATCGCCGCCGGTGTCCTCGAGGGAAACGTCGTCCACGTCCAGTCCCACGGCTTCACTGATGCGGGCCCCGGTGGAGTACAGAAATTCCAGGAGGGCGCGGTCCCGAAGTCCTGTGGCACTATCCGAGCCGGCAGCTTCCAGGATGCGCGTAACCTCACCGACGCTGATGGCTTTCGGAAGCCGCTTGCCCGGCATGGGCGGGTGGACATCGCTGGCGGGGTCCACCGTCGTTGTTCCTTCCAGGGCCCAAAACTTATGTAGTCCACGGACAGCTACCACCGTGCGTGCGGCTGAGCGGACACCAAGGACGGCAGCCCCATCCGAACCGTCGGACAACGCTTGAACAAAAGCGGTGACATGGTGGCGGGTAATGTCGCCAGGCCGTTCCACCCCCTGGGCCGCGAGGAAATTTGAGTACCTTGCGAGGTCACGGCGATAAGCGGCCAAGGTGTTCGCGGCCAAACCGCGTTCCACGCCGACGTGCTGAAGATAGTCAGTCACTGCGCGGTCAACGCCGTTGACGGTTCGCGTGGCGGCCTCGGCCATGCTCAGCGCTGGCTCGGGTGAGCCGGCCATGGTGCGTTGGCAGGACGCAGACTGCTGAATCCGTCAGCCTTGGCAGCGGCGGCCGCGAGGATTCCGAGGACTGCCGAGGGGTTGTGCAGCCTACCTTCGAGGACGGCACGCACGGCCTCGTCCAACGGAACCCATTGGAGCTCGATCTCCGCCTCTTCGTCGGTGCGAACGTGTCGCTCGGCCTCCGGGACATCGGTGATGCCACGGGCCAGGTAGATCCGAACCGCTTCGCTGGAGGAGCCCGGAGAGTTGAAAAAGTCCACCAGTACATTCCAGGTAGCTGCAACGAGGTCGGCTTCCTCAGCGAGCTCCCGTGCTGCGCCCACCACAAAATCTTCACCTTCGACATCCAGCAGGCCAGCCGGAATCTCCCAAAGATCCATGCCCACGGGGTGGCGGTACTGCTTCAGCAGCAGGACCTCACCGTCCACGTTCATGGGGAGCACGGCTACTGCGCCAGGGTGGTCGATGTAGTCACGGACCAGGGCGTCAGTGTCCTCGCTCAGCTGGAACGAGTCGCTGACCACATCCCAAATGCGGCCTTCGTAAACCTTGCTGGTAGACAAAAGACGGCGCGGGCTCGGCATGTCCGAAACCTGCCTTGATGTGCGGGGGGTTTCAGAGATACCGGGCATCGCGCCGTCCTTTGCTTTTTTCTTGCGTTTACTTGGCAGCTACCGCGCGGGCACCGGTCTTGGTGGCAACAGGGCCGCCTTCACGACGCTCCAGTGCAGCCTTGACCAGGCCAGCGAACAGCGGGTGAGGGCGCGTAGGCCGGGAGCTGAGCTCCGGGTGCGCCTGCGTTGCAACGTAGAACGGGTGCACTTCACGGGGAAGCTCAACATACTCCACGAGCTTGCCGTCAGGAGAGGTACCCGAGAACACCAGGCCCTCGGCCGCGATCTGGTCGCGGTACTTGTTGTTGACCTCGTAGCGGTGACGGTGGCGTTCGCTGACAGTGGTGGTGCCGTAGGTCTCGGCGATGACCGAGCCCTCGTCCAGCTTGGCTTCGTAGAGGCCCAGGCGCATGGTGCCGCCGAGGTCTCCCTTGCCTTCCACGATGTCCAACTGCTCTTCCATGGTGGCGATGACCGGGTACTTGGAATCCGGCTCGAACTCGCTCGAGGACGCGCCTTCCAGGCCAACGACGTTGCGGGCGTACTCGATGACCATGCACTGCAGGCCAAGGCAGAGACCCAGGACGGGGAGCTTGGATTCACGGGCGAACTTCAACGCGCCAAGCTTGCCTTCGAGTCCGCGGATACCGAATCCACCCGGAACGCAGATGGCGTCCACGCCGGCCAGGGACTTGGTGGCACCTGCGAGGGTTTCACACTCGTCCGAAGGGACCCAACGGATCTTAACCTTGGCTTCGTTGGCGAACCCGCCGGCACGGAGCGCTTCGGTGACCGAGAGGTACGCATCCGGAAGGTCGATGTACTTGCCCACCAGGGCGATTTCGACCTCGTGCTTGGGGTTGTGGACGGCTTCGAGCAGCTTGTCCCACTTGCTCCAGTCAACGTCCTTGAACGGCAGATCCAGTGCCCGGACGATGTAGGAGTCCAGGCCCTGTGAGTGCAGCGTCTTGGGGATGTCGTAGATGCTGGGGGCATCCGCGGCGTTGACCACGGCGTCGATGTCGACGTCGCACATGCGGCCGATCTTCTCGCGCATGGCATCGGGCACTTCGCGGTCCGAGCGGATCACGATGGCTTCAGGCTGGATGCCGATGGAGCGAAGGGCTGCCACGGAGTGCTGCGTCGGCTTGGTCTTCAGTTCCTGGGAAGGACCGATGTACGGCACCAGGGAAACATGGAGGAAGAAGACGTTGTTGCGGCCAACATCCTGGCGGACCTGGCGGGCCGACTCGAGGAAGGGCTGCGACTCGATATCGCCCACCGTGCCACCGATTTCGGTGATGATGACGTCCGGAGCGTTCTTGCCTTCGGCAGGCAGTCGCATACGGCGCTTGATTTCATCCGTGATGTGCGGGATGACCTGAACGGTGTCTCCGAGGTATTCGCCGCGGCGTTCCTTGGCAATCACGGTGGAGTAGATCTGGCCGGTTGTCACGTTGGCCGAACCTTCGAGGTTTTCATCGAGGAAGCGCTCGTAGTGTCCGATGTCGAGGTCGGTTTCGGCGCCGTCATCCGTCACGAATACTTCGCCGTGCTGGAAGGGGTTCATCGTGCCCGGATCCACGTTCAAGTAGGGATCGAGCTTCTGCATAGTTACAGACAAACCGCGTGCCCGCAGCAGGTGGCCGAGGCTGGAAGCCGTCAGACCCTTACCGAGCGAGGACGCCACACCACCGGTGACGAAGATGTGTTTGGTCGTCTTGGACGAGCCCGGGAACCGGGAATTTACACGGGAATTTGATCGCTGCACCACGGAATTCGAGCTTATCATCAATTACGCCTTCCAAGCGTCCGGTTCGATTCCCCAAATGGTCAATAGTTGCCCAGGACCGCGTTCCAATCAAGAGCCGGGCCGGACCAAGTGCTGCGATGTGATTGTGGGCACGTCGGTCAAACCCTCCTGCCTGAGCCGGCTAGGCGCGCTGGGGCAGGAGCTTCGCGTCGTCCAGCAGTTCCTGGGCGTGGGCCTGCGCAGACTCGGAATCCTCTTGCCCGGCCAACATGCGGGCAAGTTCCTTGACACGTTCGTCGTCGCTGAGCAACTGCACGTCGCTGGAGGTGAATCCTGTGGTCGTCTTTCCGTCGGAGCCCCGCACGGATGTCTTGGTCACGCGGATGTGCTGGTCGGCGAAAGCAGCCACCTGGGGCAGGTGGGTCACCACCAGCACCTGGACGTGGCGGGCCAACATGGCCAAGCGGCGTCCGATTTCGACGGCGGCCCGGCCGCCAACGCCCGCGTCCACTTCGTCAAAGACGAAAGTCGGGACGGGATCCACAGCTGCCAGAACTACCTCTATAGCCAACATCACCCTGGAGAGTTCACCGCCTGACGCCCCTTTGCCCAGTGGCCTGGCGGGAGCGCCCGAATGCGGCCGCAGGAGGAAGGCGATCTCGTCGGTGCCCCACGGGCCCAACGATCCGCTGCCGTCCACCTCGATGACCAACGTGGCGTCCGCCATGGCCAGGGCCTTCAGCTCCGCGCTGACCCTTGATGACAGGTCCTTGGCAGCCTTCTGGCGGGCTTTGCTGATTGTTGCCGCCTGCTTCCTCAAGGTGCCCTCGGCAGAAGCCACCTCGGCGTCCAGGGACTCGATACGGCTTGAGTCGTCCTGCAGCTCGTCCAAGCGAGTCCTCGCGGCCGCTGCCCACTCCAGCACTTCATCGATGCTGGGGGCGTACTTGCGGATCAGCTTGGCCAAAGCGGCTCGGCGGTCCTCGATCTCGGAGAGCCGTTCCGGCCCTTCCGTGTCCAACGCGGCCTGGTAGCTGGACAGCTCGGCCGCGATGTCATTGAGGAGGAACCCGACTTCAGCAAGCCGGGTAGCGGCAGAACGCAACTCCTCGTCATGCTCGGCCACATGCTCGAGTGTCCGTTTTGCCGCATCCACCATGGAGGTTGCGTCCCCGGCGTCCCCGAATTCCTCCGCGATGAGAGATTCATGGGCCGCAGCCGCTGCCAGCCTCAGCTCTTCGACATTCGCCAGCTTCACGGCCTCGGCCTTGAGGGTTTCGTCCTCGCCCGGCTGGGGGTCGACATCGTCGATTTCCTTGAGGGCAGCGTCCAACGACTCAGCTTCACGGAGACGTTCGCGAGCTTCACTCCGCAAGGTTTCGAGCTCGGCCTGGATGGCCTTCCAATGGTTGAAGAGCTCCTGGTACTCCCCCAGGCTTTTGGCGAGGGGGGCGCCAGCGAACCTGTCCAAGGCATGCCGCTGCGCCGTAGCACTCTTGAGGCGGATCTGGTCCGACTGCCCATGGACCACCACCAGGCTTTCGCCCAACTCCGCCAGCACGCCCACAGGTGCCGCACGTCCGCCAACGTAAGCACGGCTGCGCCCATCGGCACCCACGGTGCGGGCCAACAGGAGCTCTGCGACGCCGTCGAACTCCTCGGCCTCACCGCCGGCCTCCTTGGCGCGTTCAACGGCACTGTGCGCGGGATCGAGCTTCAGCACGGCCTCCGCAGAGGCGGACTTGGCGCCGCTCCGGACAGCTCCCGCGTCCGAGCGGGCACCAAGGAGAAGCCCGACGGCGGTCACCACCATGGTTTTGCCCGCGCCGGTTTCGCCCGTGACGACGCTGAGCCCGGGGCCCAGCGGCAGGGCGGCGTCAGTGATGACGCCGAGGTCACGGATTCGGAGTTCTTCAAGCATGGTTCACTTCGCATTCGTGGGGTCGGAAGGTTCACCGTCCCGGGGACTTTCAACATCCCGCGGACTGGGCAAGGGAGCCGGCGACAGGGTCCGGATCACGGGGATGGGACCAGTGTGGACTTCGCCGCTCCGGGGGGCCGGGCCACGCCAGCCGTGGATGGGGAGCTCGAATTTGCGGACGAGTCGGGCCGAGAACGGCGTTTTGTGGGTCCGGGCGAGCCGCACCGGAGTTGCCGAGCGTGTCACTTCAACACGGGCACCGGGCGGGAGGTCCACCGACCGCCGCCCATCGCACCACAGCACCCCCAGGGCGTCCGTCCGGTTCATGATCTCGACGGCCAGCTTGGAGCGCGGCGATACCACCAGCGGTTTGGCAAAGAGGGCATGCGCACTGATGGGAACAATGACCAGGGCCTCTACCTCGGGCCACACCACGGGTCCGCCCGATGAAAAAGCGTAGGCTGTGGAACCGGTGGGGGTAGCCATCACCACGCCATCGCAGCCAAAGGACGTCAGTGGACGTTCATCCACTTCGGTGACGACCTCCAGCATCCGCTCCCGGTTGGCCTTCTCAATGGCTGCCTCATTCAAAGCCCACGTATGCCAGATCTTTTGACCTTTGATCCACACCTGGACATCGATAGTCATGCGTTCTTCCACCGTGTACTGGCGGCTCGCGATCCACTCCACCGTCTGGGCGAGGTCAGCCCGTTCGCTTTCGGCCAGGAAACCCACATGTCCCAGGTTCACACCCAGCAGCGGGACATCCACTTCACGGACCAGTTCGGCCGCGCGCAGGATGGTTCCGTCGCCGCCCAGGACCATGACCAACTCCACGTCCTCCAGGCTGACGTGGTCGTTGAGAATCTCGATCGGCGTATCCAAGGCACCGAAGAACCGCTCGATATCGGCAAGTTCTGATTTCTGCAGCACGGGAACCAGGCCTGAAGAGTGCAGTTGCGTACAGGCATCCCATGCTGCGCGTAGCGATTCCTCCCGCCCTGTGTGGGCAAGGACCAGTACACGCCTGCTCATCGGGTTCTGCTTTCTAGTGGTTTGGCCAGAGTTTCTTGATCAACGCAGCAACGTGCTCGTCCCGCTCTTCGATCTTAGGCAACTCCGCGGACATCCTGCGCTTCATCCACAGGAAGTATTCAACATTTCCGTCTTGACCCGGGAGCGGGCTGGCCGCCACGTCCTGTAGATCCAGCCCCGCATCCACTGCTGCGCGGGCCACCTGGGCAACCGCACGGCGTCGTTCATTCTCCGACGACACCACGCCCGTCCGGCTCAGCCGCTCCTTGCCCACTTCGAACTGGGGTTTGACCATGAGGACAAGGTCACCACCAGGCTCGGTGCAGTACGCCAAGGGCCCCACTACCAGCGTCAGTGAAATAAAAGACAGGTCCGCGACGGTCAATGCAGCCGTGCCGCCGATCTGTTCCGGGCTCATGTACCGGACGTTGAGACCTTCATGGACGTCCACGCGTGAATCGTCCCGAAGGTGCGGCACCAACTGTCCATGCCCGACGTCGACTGCCACCACGTGCGCCGCACCTTGCCGAAGCAGCACGTCAGTGAAACCGCCGGTGGAGGCACCGGCGTCGAGACACCGCCTTCCGGCGACCACGACGGCGGGAAAGGCTTCCAGCGCACCGGCGAGTTTATGTCCGGCACGGCTGACGTAGATGTCCTCCAAGTGGGCTTGGACCGTGAGCTCCGTATCGGGGTCCACCTGGTGGGCAGCCTTGCCGAGGACGTGGCCCTCGGAACTGACCTTGCCATCACTGATGAGTTTGGCCGCGTGGGTACGGGACCTCGCCAACCCGCGGGTGACGAGTTCCTGATCGAGTCGTGCCATCCGCTAGCTATCGCCTTCCGGGCTGTTGGGCCTCGGCGCGGCCGGGAGCCCCGGCTCCGCATCCAAAGCCTCCAACAGGGAGTCATGAATCCCGGCGTACAGTTCACCATGCTCGGCTACCGGGGAGTCCGGGACGCCTTCCAGCAAGCCGAGCGCCCTGTCAACAAGTGCGTCACCGGTGGGTGTGGCGTCGTCAGGCCACTGAACGTCGAGGTCGGGCCCGGGAGTCTCGGGCAGCGGAGAAGTGTTGGGCTCGGTCATCGCACCAGTCTAGTGAGTTCGCCATTCCAGCTTCGGCGCCTGCGCTACCGACGTGTCCGGGACGGCAGCCCACCAGGCTGCACACGCGGCGCGCCACGCATCGAGGTCGTGTGCGTCACCAGTCACCGTCACCGTGCCGTTTTCAGCCACAGCTGAGGCTGCCCCGCATCGGTAGGAACCGGCGTCGCCCATGACCTCGGGATAGGGAGCATAAAGGCCCTCGAGGTCCGCCAGCAGGTAGTCGGGGCGCTCGTCGGTCCGCGCAGCCAAGATGGTGTGGGTGGTGTCAACACCGGTGAGGACTGCCGCCGTCGCAAATCCTGCGCGATTGCCACCCAGGATGTCTGTGTCCAAGCGGTCGCCAACCACCAGTGGGCGATCGGCTTTTAGCCGTTTGGCGGCCGCATGGAACAACGGCGCTTCAGGCTTGCCTGCCACCAGGGGTGTTTTACCTGTGGCTGCGGCAACGGCAGCAACGAGTGTTCCGTTGCCGGGCGCCATGCCTCGGGCCTGCGGGATGGACATGTCCGTGTTGGTTGCGAACCACATGGCTCCGCCGGCCACCACGTACGACGCCTCCGCGAGGTCCTTCCAACCGATCTCCGGGTTGAACCCCTGGACCACCGCTACAGGAGACTCTTCGGCGCTATGAACCGGCTTGAGGCCCACCAATTCGATCTCATGGGCCAATGCTGCGCTGCCAGTGATGAGGACATGCGCCCCCGCAGGCAGCATGGAAGCCAGAAGCTCCCCTGCTGCCTGGGAGGAACTGACCACTTGATGGTCCTCGGCCGGCGCACCAAGCTCACGCAGGTGCGCCGCGACCTGCGCTGGAGTCCTGGATGCGTTGTTGGTGACGTAACCCAGGCCAACGCCCACGGTTTCGAGACGCCGCAACGACTCCACAGCCCCAGGGATGGCGTGCGGTCCTGCGTAGACCACTCCATCAAGATCGGACAGGACAGCATCAAATGATGAGATCAGTGAATCAGCCATGCTGGGATTCGGTACCCTCGTTGTCAGCCTCTGCTGCTTCCTTGTGCTCATCCTCGTCCTCAACGGAGTCGATGTCCGACTCAGCGTCATCCGACTCGAAGTAGTCCGACTCAGCGTCATCCAGTTCAACATCATCGTGATCAACGTCAGCCGCTGCGGCTTCCACGATGACCGTTTCAGTTTCGGCCTTCACGACGTCGGCCTCCGGGGCAGGCTTCTGGAAGCGCGGCTTGCGTGCGGCTTCCTCGTCCTGCTCATCCCAGCCGAGGTCAAGGATCTCCGGCTCCGCAAAGTCGCCGACACCCAAAGCGTTCTCGGCTACGAGCGCCTGCCGGGCCCACTTGTCAGCTTCCTCATTGCGGCCCACAGCGCTCAGTGCCTCAGCGTACGCACGGAACAGGCGCGGGCTATACGAGAAGGCCCGGTTGATGTCCAACTGCGGGATCTCCAGCTCGCTGACAGCAGCATCCAGTTGCTTCAAGTCAGCGCGCGCCCCCGACGCCACAATCGCCAACTCCACCTTGCCCGGAGCATCAAGATCCTGGGCTTCCGGAGAGCGGACCATGTCAAGTGCGCGGTCCGGACGGCCAAGGCCACGCTCGCAGTCAGCCATCACCGGCAGATGCACATTGGACCCACTGATGCGGCGGTACGTACGGAATTCGCGCAGGGCTTCTCCATAGTGACCGGCAGCGTAGGCGGTCAGACCCACAGCTTCACGGACGGCCGAGAGACGGCCACCGCGTCGGCTGGCAGCGAGGGCGTGCTGGAACGCCAACTCAGGCTCGATGTCAATCAAGCGGCCTGCCATGACCAGGTGCTTCGCGACCCAGCCTGCGCTCTGCTCTTCGAGGGTCTTGATCTGGTGACCCGTGGCGCGGTCGAGTTCCTTGCCTGTGACGTCTTCATCGATCTCGGGCGAACGTTCACGGTCAGGGCGGTTGGCGCTGCGGATATCCTTGGCGTTCGGCACGCGGGCCGGGCGCTCTTCCCAGGAATTGCCACGGTCGCCGCCAAAGGATCGGCGTTCACCATCGCGTGCCGGGCGGTCCTGGCGGTCTCCGAACGAGCGGCGTTCGCCGCCACGGTCCGGGCGGTCACCGAATGACTTCCGATCACCGCGGTCGTTATTGACGCGGTCGTTATTGAACGGGCGGCGGTCATCGCTGTCTCGACGGGGACCGTCAAAGTTCCGCGGGCCGCGCTCAGGACGGTCACCGAACGAACGGCGTTCACCATCACGAGCCGGACGATCGCCGAAGGGCTTCCGGCCGCCGCGGTCGTTGTTGACGCGGTCATTGTTGAACGGGCGGCGGTCATCGCTGTCTCGACGGGGACCGTCAAAGTTCCGCGGGCCGCGCTCAGGACGGTCACCGAACGAACGGCGTTCACCATCACGAGCCGGACGATCGCGGTCACCGAACGGCTTACGATCCCCACGGTCATTGTTGAACGGACGACGCTCACCATCACGAGCCGGACGATCGCGGTCACCGAACGGCTTACGATCCCCACGGTCATTGTTGAACGGACGACGCTCACCATCACGAGCCGGACGATCGCGGTCACCGAACGGCTTACGATCCCCACGGTCATTGTTGAACGGACGACGCTCACCATCACGAGCCGGACGATCGCGGTCACCGAACGGCTTACGATCCCCACGGTCATTGTTGAACGGACGACGCTCACCATCACGAGCCGGACGATCGCGGTCACCGAACGGCTTACGATCCCCACGGTCATTGTTGAACGGACGACGCTCACCATCACGAGCCGGACGATCGCTGCCAAAGGGGCGACGATCGCCGTCGCGTGCGGGACGGTCATTGCCGTCCCGGTTTTCCCTGGAACGGAACCCACGGGGATCTCCGCCGGAATTGTTGTTGGGGCGGTACGAACCCCGGTCGTCCCGGTTCCCGCCGAAGTTTCCGCGATTGCCGCCGCGATTGCCGCCGTTGTGCTCAGCCATGGTGGATTCCTCCTGTTGCGAGCCGACCACTGGCGCGTGCGTAGTCGCTCATAACCCTTATTTCGTTGTCACGCCGCCGGCAGCGCGTAGCTCCCGGCTCGTATATCTTGTTCAATTCTATTCGACCCCGCCAACACCCCAGAACGCGGAGGGTGTTTTTGCGCCACCCGTGGCAAGTCTCACAACGTGGCAGTGACGCCGGAACAATCAGCCGCGGGGGGACGTTCGCTGTTCATGCCCGCCCGCTGGAACGGTGTTTGTTGTGTGGGTGTTATTTGTTGTGTGGGTGTTATTTGTTGTGTGGGTGTTATTTGTTGTGTGGGTGTTAAAGGTGAAGAGCCCCGACCTGTGGTCGGGGCTCTTCGAATGGTTGTCCGGCGGTGTCCTACTCT
>NZ_VNFK01000021.1 GCF_007786235.1 Paenarthrobacter nitroguajacolicus
CAAGCACCACACAACACCCGGAGGTCCTCTTATTGCGTCACATCAATCCCGTGTCACCAACCTGCCGGGACACTACAGCTAGGCTGCCAGCTGGCGGAAGCCCGCGCCGTGATAGATGAGCGGCTTGGACTCGAGGTTGATGGTGGTGGCTTTGACTTCCAGGACAACGATCGCGTGATCCCCGGCGGGCGTCTCCGACACAACTTCGCATTCGAAACCCAGCACTGCGCCGTCTATGAGAACCGCGCCTGAATCACTCACGCTGGTATCGAGCCCGGCAAAGCGATCACGGGTCTTGGAGGCCAGCTGAAGTGCGGCTGCTTCCTGTCCCTCGGCGAGGACTGAAACCCCCATCCGCTGGGCCTGGCGGAGCTTGGGCCAGGTGGTTGAGGAGTTCTGCACCGCGAACATCACCAGCGGCGGCTCCAGCGAGACTCCCACCGTGAAGGACGAGGCCACCAGCGCTTCCGGAGTGAAGTCCACCATCGCGCTGAAAGCAGCAACTCCGGACGGGAACTGCGCAAATGCTGCCTTGATGGCCGCCGTTTCTTCCACTGTGGTCTGTGTCATTCCGCTGTCCCCTTCGTGCGTTGCTTGAGTTCCCTTCCCATAATTCACGTGCTTCCCGGAACGGCAATATTTGTTGATCCGCAAGACATTTGTGTTGCCGCATGTCAAGAAATATCGCGAAGTAAGGCCGCTTCCATTACCCCGCAAGACGAAAAACGAAGAACTTCTACCATTTGCGTTTATGCCTCCGACGGCCGTGTGTAGCCTCGATTGAACATCCCGTCCACACCGCTGACTCAGTCGTGGACACCAGCACTGTCCCACCACAGGAAGCCGACATGAGCCTCAACGAGCTACGAACGCTTGGACGCACTGGCGCCCTGATCAGCCCCCTCACCCTGGGAACCCTGAACTTCGGCACCGGCGCCGCACCCACAGGTCCTGCCGAGAGCATCCGCATCATCAAAGCAGCCCTCGACGCCGGTATCACCAGCGTCGACACCGCGGACATCTATTCCCAAGGCGAGGCCGAGACCGTCGTGGGCCAGGCCATCCACAGTCGCCGCGACGACGTCTTCCTCGCCACCAAGTTCCACGGGCAGATGGGTTCCAACCCTGCGCACGCAGGCAACTCGCGCAGGTGGATCGTCCGGGCTGTGGAGGACAGCTTGAGGCGGCTGAACACCGACAGGATCGACCTTTACCAAGCGCATCGCCCCGACTACAACACCGACCTCCTTGAGACCATCACGGCCCTGAACGACCTCATCCGGCAGGGCAAGATCCTCTACTACGGCACCTCCGTGTTCAGCCCCGCCCAACTTGTCGAGGCCCAGTGGATCGCCAACACCAACCACCTGACCCCGCCGGTGGTGGACCAGGTTCCGTACTCGCTCCTGGTGCGCGCCAACGAACGCGACGTTTTCCCCATCACCCAGCAGTACGGCGTCGGGGTCTTAAGTTACGGTCCGCTCGACGGCGGGTGGCTGGCCGGCGGATACCGCGTTGGCGCCGGGCAGCCCGAGAGCTCCCGGTCCGCGGCAGTTCCCGGCCGCTTCGACGTAAACGCACCTTTCAACCAAGGCAAGCTGCACGCCGCCGACGCTCTTGCGCAGCTTGCGGCACGCCACGGTCTCACGCTCATCCAGCTCGCCGTCGCCTTCGCCCTAAACCATCCTGCAGTGACCAGCGTTGTTATCGGGCCGCGCACGGAGGAGCACCTCACCGACTATTTGAAGGCCGCGGATGTGGTGCTCAGTGAAGCCATCCTCGACGACATCGACGACATCGTGGCTCCCGCGGTCAACTTCCTGGAGCGCGACGCCGGCACCGTTGCCCCGCACCTTGAGTACCCGGAATTACGACGCCGGTAGCCACCTTCCGTTGTGGGGCCTGCTCTGCGTTCTTTGCGCCCGTCTTAGCGCGCAGAGCGGGCCTCGCAACGAGGTATTGACGCAGGTTCGCCCCCGGCGTGATCCTTGTCCTAAGTGCTGCGGCACTCCGCAGCGTTTAGCTTCCAGTAGAACGCCGCCGTCCCATGTCCAAACACCACACCAAGCAAAGAGCAGCGAAAACCGCAGCCCCCGGGCAGCCGACCGAAGGTCCCCTGACCCACGAAGAACTGCAGCTTTCCGGGCGGAACCATTCCATGCCGCTGGAGGCCCTGCAGGACGACATCACCCCGGCGGGCCTGCATTACCTGCTGATCCACTTCGACATCCCGCACCTGTCACCTGAGACTTGGCGGTTGCGACTGGGCGGGGCTGTTGACCATACCCTTGAACTCACCCTCGAGGACATCAAAGCCCGGCCGGCTGTCACCATGCCCGTCACTCTTGAATGCGCGGGCAACGGCCGCTCGCTTCTGGAACCCCGCCCCCTGAGCCAACCGTGGGTGCTTGGCGCGGTGGGCACAGCCGAGTGGACCGGAACTCCCCTGGCACCGCTGCTGGAGGAGGCAGGGTTGGCGAGTGACGCCGTCGAACTTGTTTTTACCGGTGCCGATAACGGCATCCAAGGCGGAGCCGAAGAGCCGTATGCGCGCAGTCTTTCTGTCGCCGAGGCCATGCATCCGGAAGTCATGCTGGTCTACGCCATGAACGGCCAGCCCTTACCACTGCAGCATGGATTCCCCTTGAGGCTCCTGGTCCCTGGCTGGTACGGGATGGCAAGTGTGAAGTGGTTGACGTCGATCGAAGCGGTGACATCGCGGTTCATGGGATGGCAGCAGTCTGTGGCCTATCACTATTTGCAGGGTCCGGACGGGCCTGGCATCCCTGTCACCCATATCCGCGTGCGCTCCCTGATGGTGCCGCCGGGGATCCCGGAGTTCTTCACCCGGCGACGGATCGTGGACGCCGGTCCGGTGATGTTGCACGGCCGTGCATGGTCCGGGCACGGTGAAGTGGAGCGGGTGGAAGTGGGGATCGACGGCGAATGGATGCCTGCGCATCTCGACGCGCCTTTGGGGGACTTTGCGTGGCGGTCGTGGTCCATGGTGTGGGTCGCGAGCCCAGGGGAACACGTGTTGCGGTGCCGGGCGATGGATACCTCGGGCGCGCTGCAGCCTACCGAGCAGGTGTGGAACTATCAGGGCATCGGGAACAATATGGCACAGCGGGTTGAGGTGACGGTGCGCTAGTTTCCTTGGCGCCCCTTGCGCCCCTTGAGAGCGCTGCGACGGTGCGAGTTCGCTGGAACGTTGCGAGTACGGTGGAGCGTTCCAGCGAACTCGGCACCTTTCCCGCGTTCCGGACTTCTTCCAGCGTTCTCGTCGTGCGCGTGACGCCCGGTTAGACTCGTTCAGATCATGAGTATTCCGTCGTCATCCCCAGCAAACGTCCGCGTTGATGCCTGGTTGTGGGCGATCCGAGCCTACAAAACCCGCTCCGCAGCCACCGCGGCTTGCCGAGCCGGGCACATCCGTATCAACGGCAATCCGGTCAAGGCGTCACAAAGCGTAATCATCGGCGACACCATCCGGGTCCGGGAATCCGGCTGGGAACGGATCCTCGAGGTAAGGCGGCTCATCGCGAAGCGCGTCGGAGCCGAAGCCGCCTCCCACTGTTTCACCGACCACACTCCGCCGCGCCCCGTAGCGCCCAAGCTGGGCCTTCCCCAGCGCGACCGCGGTGCCGGCCGGCCCACCAAGAAGGACCGCAG
The DNA here is from genome assembly GCF_007786235.1 of Paenarthrobacter nitroguajacolicus. Lineage (GTDB taxonomy): Bacteria > Actinomycetota > Actinomycetes > Actinomycetales > Micrococcaceae > Arthrobacter > Arthrobacter nitroguajacolicus_A. The sequence goes on from NZ_VNFK01000021.1 coordinate 3,673, forward strand.
GGATATGGAGAAGCTGCGGGGGTAACCTTGCGGTGCACCACGCAAATTTTGCTGGATCATCAGGCTGGGCGCCGGCCAGAAACCGCGGAATCCCAAGCATTTTGCGATATCGACGTCCCGATCATCCAGCAGAAATTACCTGGCACTTATCCACAGGACCATTTTTCTGACGTGAATCCCCCCGCGCACGCTGCTTAGACTGGCCGCCACACCGTCGAACAGCTGTTGGGGAGCTTGCCATGTCACGCCTTTCGTCTGCCATGTTGTCGTCCATCCTGGCGGCGGTTCTTCTGAGCGGTTGCCAGGGCGGGTCGCCCGGTACGGGCCCTTCGGCAACACACACGACGACGGCGTCGCCCATCTCAAGCGCTTCGTCACCCGCTGCTTCGGCTGCTCCGTCTCAGTCGGCTGCGTACAAACCGGCGGATGCGAAGGGGAAAGCCCAGAATGTGCCGGTGCCTGTGATGCCCGAGCTGGCGAAGGAAAACTCAAAGGCCGGGCTGGAGGCCTTTATTGGGTATTGGTACGCGACGTACTCTTATGCGACTGAGACCGGTGACCTCGGCCCATGGAGTCTGGCAACTGATACGGCTACGGAGTCCGGAGCCGCCTATAAGAAGGCCATCGATGCAAACTACGCCAGCGGAAGCTGGCTGGTGGGAGGGCGGATTTCCGTACCTAGGATTGAGGTGCTTTGGCAGCCGGGAGCTGGCTCCCAAGTTGCCAAAGTGCAGGTTATCCAGGAGGAAATAGGTTATCTGGATGCACATGCAACTGTCAGACAGCGGACCTCGGAAGCATCAAACACAGCTGAGGCCGTAAAAGTCACCTTCAGAAACGGCGCTTGGCAAGTAATCGACAACGGCCTGATCTTGGGCTCATGACGCGAATCCGTCGATGCGCTGCGGGCATGCTCCTTCTCGGCATCGCGCTGTTAGTCCCGATTTGCCCTACGGCCGCGATAGCGGCAGATGAGCCGGAAATCCGGGCGAATAGAGGCGAAACGGGGATGACTTTGAGCGCCCACTACATACTCGATGGCAAAACCGGAGTACCCACCGCCGAGCTTGGCAATGATGCCGGCGGGGAAGATCCCTACCAATACAAGCCGGACTTTCGATGCAGTCTCGGTGGCCCCGGCGCGCGCGAAATGGGCTGCCTGACCCTTGAATGCCCACCTACAACACCCGACGGTGAGAAAGGCTCACCTGTCATCTGGTTGAAAGCACCGAAAGCCGTCACTAACCCGACATTCACCGATTGGCAGCCTGTCGATGGTAAGCCCGCGTGTCTCTATGACGCAGAGCCGCAAAACGTCCTGGCCAACATCGCAGCCAGAATCCTCAACGACTTCCGACAACTCCCCGTCAACCCCGGAACCCTCCAAGTCCAGCCCTTCCCCCACACCCTCAAAGGCGGACCCACCAACTTCTACACCACCGCCGGCGAACAGGCCTTCGACATCACCATCCTCGGCCAAGCCGTCCACCTCACCGCCACACCGGCCAGCTACACCTACACCTACGGAGACGGCACCACCCTAGGCCCCACACCAGCCGCAGGCTACGCCATCCCCGAAACCGAATGGCTCACCACCGAAACCCGCACCAGCCACAGCTACACCGAAACCGGAAACTACCCCGCCACCATCACCACCAACTTCACCGGCACCTACTCCGTCAACAACGGCCCACCACTACCCATCAACGGAACCCTGAACCTGACCACACCCACCAAAACCATCCACGTCTGGAAAACACAAAGAGCACTCGTCGCCGACACCTGCCAACAAAACCCCCACTCCTGGGGCTGCCCCGGGACTAGGACTGACGGCGATCCGGCACTCTTCACGAATGAAGGCTGCCTCGTTCCGACATGCCCAAAAGCCGTGGAGTCACAGACCGGTTCCACCGCTGTAGACCAGACCGGATTTGGCGCCACTCCGAACGATATCCACAGGGCCCGGACCATCACATCGCCTGGTTCCATTCAACCGATTTAGGCTGTTCGACACATCTCAACACATCGCCAAAACCACTGGGAGACCAACACATGGATCTGAGCCTCATTGCCCGCGTCACAACATCTGTTCACTGGCGCACGGCGGCGCTGGCCATCACGGGGGTGCTTCTCTTGAGCGGGTGCCAGAGCGGCGGGAACCCGGCTGGTTCGGCAACTACCGATCGGATGTCGGCCGATCCGACGTCCAAATATCCGGAGTTGGCGTCCGGTTCCATCGTGTCGGCCGATGGCCTCTATCAACTCATGCCAGATTTCCACTGCCGTGACGATGGTCCTGACTCCAAGGACGCCGGATGCTTGACCATGGAATGTCCAGCCACCGCAGACGGCGCTACAGAGGGTCGGCCAGTCATTTGGAAGCGGGCACTCCGCACGATAGCCAACCCCGGGTGGCAGGACTGGATTCCCGTCGGCGGGCCGACATGCTTCTACGATCCCCATGCCTAACACGCAGCCCCACCACCACTTTGACCAACGACGCCCCGGCAACACACCCACAACACGGCGTGTCCAGGCCGTCCAGGATTCAAAGTGGGTGTGAAGGCCAACGCCGGGAGTGAACCTTAAAGAAGAAAAGCACCAGTTCCAAAGAACCGATGCTTTCCGCCAGCTGAATCCTAGGAGAACCAGGTGCCTGGAGGGCCCATGAACAACAGGAAGCTGAACACTGCACCCACAGCCACCAGGGTCACCACAACAGCGAGAACCGGGTTCCGCAGGACCCAGGCCTGAGCCTTTTCAAAGCCCCCACGCGGCGTATCTCCCCCAGCGGCCAAACGCCATCCGCCAGCCAGGAGACCCCGGCGATCCAGCGACTTCTCCATCGGGATGGTGGCATAGGGAATCACAGCGGAGCCGATGGCGAGCAGGCCGGTCCGCATCGTCCACTTCTGGTTGATCCAGGTGAAGGCGGCCGTCGCTGCGTAGCAAAGGAACACGAAGCCGTGGATGCCTCCGGCGATACTCACGCCGAGGTCAGTGGTCTTCGTGACGTATTTAAGGAACAGCCCGATCAGCAGCAGCGTCCATGTCACGGCCTCGGCAAAAGCGACGGTACGGAACAGGGCACGGGGCTGCATGGAAGTCCTCTGGTTGAGATCTGGAGTCATGTCCAATTTACCGTGGCGGCCGGGCTCCGTCAGAATCACCCCTGCCCAGGGAGCGCCAGCCTGTTCCGGATGCGCGAGTCGCCGAATTCAATGGCCACCGGAGCGATCTCCACGGGCGGCTCGTGTCGCGACCGCGCCCTTCCCACGGCAATGTGCGGCAACCAGCGCGGAGACCTGTAGCCCAAAGCGGGTGAGCCCAGGATGAAGTCATCAATGTTGTCGAGGCCAAGATCATCAAGAAGCACGTGCAAGCCTTGCACCAGAAGCGCTTGGTAGTCGTGAACTTCCTGGGGAACGTCCACCTCAAGCCCCATCAGCCGACCGCCACCCAGCGGGACCACTTTGTCCGACTTACCCAGAAACCCCTGCAGCACCGGCAGTTCCGTCAACCAGCTCGTAATCTCGGGCAGAACCCTCTCCGGCGTCGCCCTTCCTTTGGTCCACGCGGCAATATCATCAGCGAGTTCGTCGAGGATCCCCACGTGCAGCAGCGTCATGTGGAGCCCTTGCGGCTTGCGCAGCGAATCAACGAATCGCTTGAGGCCCTCGTAATCGGCCTGCCCGCCACCGATCCGAAGGACAGGAACCTCTACCGTGATGCGCGGTTGACCCGCGGTGCTTCCAGTGGGGGTGCTGGCCGTCATGGACGCCATTATCCGCCGATCACCCACGCAGCGGGAGGCCGACGGCGGAAGGCACCTCCCGCCGTCGGCCTCCTTGGGCTATTTCCTGGCGCGCGCCTGGACGAGATTGGCGAACGGAAGGCGTCCGTGAGCGGAAATGAACGCGGCGTGATAGTCGGCTTCGGCTGCACTCAGCCCCTCCGCCGGCAGTTCCTTCCAAGCGATGACCAGGTCCAAGGCGTCCCGCAGCTGCCAAATGAGGCGCGCATCCCACACGACGGTTGGTCGCCCGCGGCCGTAGTCCATGAATTCCTGGATCTGCTTCCGGAGCCCCCGGTTGCCCTGACTGCCCGCGCTGGCTTTGCCGATGTAGAGCGCTGAGGCGTCTGCAAGCCACTCGGCCGCGAGTGCTTCGCGCTTCAATGATGGGTCCTTCTTCTTGAAGGTCCCGGCGGTGCTCTTGTTCAGAAAGACCGGTTCAAATCCGGCCGGGCGAAGGACCACGAATATCCCGGGGCCTTGTGGGATCCGCATGGGATCGAGTTCATCGAACACGCGAAATCCGGTGAATCCGTCCTCGGTGAGGGCCTTTTTGGTGAAGAGCATGGTCCATTGTGTCAAGCACCCGTCACACATCCCGCTACCACCCGGCCCGAAGCCTCGCCAAGACCACTTGTAGCTTAAAGTGTTCACGGCTGCTGAGCAGCCGACTCATCACTCCATTCGCATAAATAGGGGGACTATTTGCGCACCCAGAACCGGCTGTCCCACAGCCACCCTCCACTTCAGGCCCCAGTTGTGGGAGGCCAGACATCATGCGGAAGCTAATCATTGGAGCTACGGCAGCAGTCGCGATCGTGACTGGCTCCCTGGTAGCGGCGGCTGCCGCCAATGCCGACAGCGGAACCGTCGTCCGGGTAATCGATGGCGACACCATAGTCGTATCCATCAACAACATCGATCAGACAGTTCGCCTGCTGAACATCAATACTCCGGAAACTAAGGATCCGAACAAGCCCACCGAATGCCTTGGGCCGGAGGCGACAGATCATCTCGAGGGAGTACTGCCGGTGGGCAGCAAGGTCAGGTTGGAGTTCGACGTCGAACGCCATGACAAATACGGCAGAACCTTGGCGGGTGTCTTCAATGCCAAGAACCAGCTGGTCAACGCTGAGATCGCACGCCGGGGACTGGGGGTTCCAATGGTCGTCGGTGAAAACCGAAAGTTCCTGCCTCCTGTCGAAGCCGCCTTTGAGGAAGCGCGTACTGCCAAGTCCGGGCTCTTCGGAGAGGGCATCGAATGCACCCTCCCTGCGCAACTGGCAGCTGCCAACGAAGCACTGACAGCGGCACAGAGTGCGGCGCCGGCAACCACGTCGGCCGGAGCGGGAGCATCGGCTACTGGACTGGCGACGGCCATCGTTACTGCCAAGGCAGCAAAAGACCTTCTGTCCGCAGCCAGAGAAACAGAGAACTCCATCCTTTGGGCGGCTTACTCCGCCAGCGAATCAACCGCCAAGTTGACCGGCCTGACCGCAGTAATAAACCGGGCTGAGTCTGCACACAACCAGCTCAAGGAACAAGAGAAGACACTTGCCGCGGCCGAGAAGAAGGCAGAGGAAGAACGAGTAGCCGCTGTGGCGCGAGCGGAGGCAGAACGAAAGGCTGCTGCGGAAGCAGAGGCGGCAGCAAAGAAGGCTGCCGATGAGGCCGCCGCGGCGGAACAGGCTCGGGCAGCAGCAGCGGCTGCCGAGGCTGAACGGATACGCAACTTACCCGTACCAGCTCCCTATGTTCCGCCAGTCCAGCCGTATGTTCCGCCAGCTCAGAATTACGTACCGCCGGCGCCACCGGCCCAATCGAATCCCTACCCGGGGTACACGGGCCCCCGCTGTTACGCTCCCGGCGGCAAGTCCTGGCGTCCCTGCTGACAACCGGCTTGGCTGAAGGCCTGGTGTCCCTTAGGGGATGCCAGGCCTTCTCACCGATGGGCGTGGCTCACATGAGAACGCACTAAACTCGCATGAGTGATCACAGGTGAAATCAAGTCCCAAGTAGACAAAGTCTGGAATACGTTCTGGAGCGGCGGTATCTCGAACCCGCTGGAAGTCATCGAGCAGATCACGTACCTTCTGTTCCTCAAGCGCCTGGACGAGAACCAGACTCGGGCGGAGAAGCAGGCCAACATCTTGGGCGAGCCGATCGAGAACGCGGTGTTTCCCGAGGGTGTTGACCCCCAGGGCCGCCCCTATTCGGACCTCCGCTGGTCGAACTTCAAGGACTTTGGTCAGATTGAGATGTTCACGGTCTTCCAGCAGAACATCTTCCCGTTCCTCCGAACTGAGCTGACCAAGCAGTCCAACGGCGAAGACTCCACTTATAGCCACCACATGAAGGATGCGCAGTTCAAGATCCCGAACGCGGGTGTCTTGAAGCAGGTGGTGGATGTCATCGACTCCATCAACATGGAGGGCCGCGACACCAAGGGCGATCTCTACGAGTACATGCTGTCTAAGCTGGCATCGGCGGGTACCAACGGACAGTTCCGAACCCCACGGCACATCATCGACCTCATGGTCGCGATGACAGCACCCCAGCCACTCGAAGCCATCTGCGATCCGGCCGCTGGCACCTGCGGCTTCCTGGTTCAGGCCGGCGAATACCTCCGTAAGAACAACAGCAATCTCCTCACCAATGACGAGACCAGTAAGTTCTTCCATCACGAGCAGTTCCATGGCTTCGACTTCGACTCCACCATGCTCCGCATCGGTTCAATGAACATGCTGCTCCATGGGGTCGAGAACCCGGATGTTTCCTACCGCGATTCACTTGCCGACCTGCACTCCGTCGAGGAAGAGAAGTACAACGTCATCCTCGCCAACCCGCCGTTCGCTGGCAGCTTGGACTACGAGAACGTGTCGAAAGAGTTGCTGAACGTCGTCAAGACGAAGAAGACCGAACTCCTCTTCCTGGCACTTTTCATCAAGCTGCTTAAGCCAGGTGGACGCGCTGCGGTTATCGTTCCAGACGGCGTCCTCTTCGGCTCCACCGGCGCACACAAGTCCCTCCGCAAGACACTGGTCGAAGGCCACAAGCTCGACGCCGTCGTCAAACTCCCGTCCGGCGTGTTCAAGCCCTACGCCGGTGTCTCCACCGCCATCCTCTTCTTCACGAAAACCAACTCCGGCGGCACGGATAACGTCTGGTTCTACGACGTAAAGTCGGACGGGTTCAGCCTCGACGACAAACGGACGCCGATCGGCTCTTCCGACCTTGAGGACGTCCTCTCGCGTTGGAATCAGCGCACGACGGCGGAACTTGAGCGGGCGCGCACGGAACAGTCCTTCTGTGTTCCGCTTTCAGAGATCGTGGCGAACGACTACGACCTGTCGCTGAACCGGTACAAGGAGATCGAGTACGAAGAGGTCGAGCATGCTGCCCCTGAGGAGATCCTGGCTGCACTGGATCAGCTCGAGACTGAAATCACCGAGGGCATGAACGAGCTGCGGGAGCTGCTGAAGTGAAGCTTGTGCCACTCGTCAAGGTCGCTCGTGTCGTCTCTGGCGGGACGCCCAAGACTGCCGTCGCAGAGTACTGGGACGGGGACATTCCATGGGCAACACCCAAGGACCTAAGCAGCCTCAGGGCTGTAGAAATCCACTCAACTCCCCGGGGACTGACCCCGGCGGGTTTGAATGCTAGCAGCGCCGAGGTTCTACCCGCTAATTCGGTTTTGTTCAGTTCCCGTGCGCCAATCGGTCTGTTGGCCATCAACAGCGTTCCCATGGCAACAAACCAAGGGTTCAAAAGCTTTGTTCCCGACCCTACCCAGCTTGAGGCCCGGTATCTCTACCGCTGGCTCGAATTCAACCGGAAATGGCTACAAAGTCTTGGTGTTGGTGCGACTTTCAAGGAGGTTTCAAAAGCCACTGTTTCGCGGATTGAACTTCCTCTGCCATCCTTAGCGGAGCAGCGGCGGATTGCGGCGATTTTGGACAAGGCCGATGAGCTCCGCGGCAAGCGCCGCCAAGCAATCGCCCACCTGAACACCCTCACCCAGTCGATTTTCCACTCCATGTTCGGCACCACGACTTGGCCTACGAAAAACCTGGGTGACTTAGCAATGTTCCGATATGGATCGTCCAACAAATCCGCTGGCGCCGGAGAAGAATGCTTGCGAATACCTAATGTGGTGGGAGGGCAAATTGATTGGTCGAACTTGAAACTGGTGCCCGTCACGAATGACGAACTCGACAGGCTTCGTCTGCTGGACAACGATCTTCTGTTCGTGCGGAGTAACGGTAATCCGGATTACGTCGGAAGGGCCGCTGTTTTCAGCAGTCGCGATGAAAGCAATGTAATCTACGCGTCTTATCTCATCCGAGCCCGGTTCCACGACTTCAACGCTTTGTCACCTCGCTTTGCTCACGCCTATCTCGAGTCGACCAGTGGACGAGACCAGCTTCGTTCTGGAGCCAAGACCTCGGCTGGACAATACAACATCAACACTCAGGCTCTAGGGGCGCTGAAAATCCCAGTGCCCCCGCTTGAACTGCAGCAGACCTTCGCAAACCGAGTTGCCGCCGTCGAGCGCTTGAAGGAAACCCACCGCAAGCACCTGGCGGAATTGGACGCGCTCTTCGCTTCGCTCCAAAGCCGCGCGTTCAAGGGTGAACTCTAGGCAGGAACCCGGCGCTCAGACAGGTCTGTCGCCGTACGGCAACAAATGCTAAAGTCGGCGTACGGCGACATTCGTGAAAGTTGCCGTACGGCGACAGGAGCAGCTATTGCGTACGGTTCGAGAGGCAGGGCCCTTGGTCCGGGAACTCAGGGAAGAGCGAGCCTGGTCACAGGCAGAGCTGGCCCGACGGGCCAGCGTCTCACGCACCTTTGTCATCGATCTTGAATCCGGTAAAGCATCGGTGGAAACGTCCAAGTTCATGGATGTCTTTCAAGCCCTTGGTTTCGAGATCGCCATACGCGACAGCGAGACGGGCGCAGTTCGGTGGTGAGTGCGCGCGCTCTTGAAGTGTTCATGGACGGGACACTTTGCGGCCGGGTTGAACAGTCGTCGTCGGGGAATCTGACGTTCCGCTACTACCCCGAATACCAGGCAGCCCCCAACGCGACACCGCTGTCACTGTCCATGCCCTTGGCCGCCACCCTCCACAAGAAGCGAAACGTCCTGCCCTTTCTCCAGGGCCTCTTGCCCGACAGTGAAGGGGCCCTCCAGACGATTGCCCGACGGTTCCGGGTGTCCCCGTCCAACCCCTTCGCCATCCTTGAACATATCGGTGCCGATGTCGCGGGTGCGCTCCAGTTCATGCGGCCGGGAACCGGATCTTCGGATGGCACCCTCGCAAGAACGGCGGTGAAGCCAGTTTCGGACAGGGATGTGGCCGAGATGCTGGACCACGTCGTGACTGAGTACAAAGACGGCACGCCCTACGACGACTCCGCAGGACGCTTCAGCCTCGCCGGGGCTCAGCCAAAGATCGCCCTGCACCAACTTCCCAACGGCGACTGGGCGGTACCCGAAGACGCTACCCCCACGACGCACATCCTCAAACCGGCAGCTGGCACATTCAGTCGCTTGGATATTGTGGAACAGCTGACCATGAGGGCAGCATCTTTTCTGGGGCTCGAGGTGGCCAAGTCCGAACTCCGCCGCATCGGCGACTGGGACGTCTTTGTGACACGTCGCTATGACCGCCAGGAAGTGGGTGGAACCTGGCGTCGCATCCATCAAGAAGACTTTTGCCAGGCATTGAGCGTTCCTCCAGCCAAGAAATACCAGCACCGTGACGGCGGGCCGGGCGCGAGCGATATGGCCGCCCTTATCCGGTCGCTTCCTTTTGAAGCGGACCGCCGGGCAGCAGGAGCAGGGCTGTACCGGGCCTTTGTTTTCAACACAGTGGCCGGTTGCACCGACGCGCACGCCAAAAACTACTCCCTCCTCCTCAATGGCAGTAGAGCGCAGCTATCGCCACTCTACGACCTCGCCACCTATGCCCCGTATTGGGACGCGGACTCAGGTATCGACTTGGCCATGAGTGTGAAAGCCGAATACAGGCTTCAGAAGATCAGCAAGCAGATGCTGGTCTCGACAAGCACTCAGTTTGGCGTTGATGCTGAAGCAGCCCGGGAAATGGTCGAACACTATTCTCGCGGCATAGTGGAAGCATTCGAAGCTGCCAGGGAAGGGCTGAAATCCCAGCTGGGATCCCTGCCGAAAATCACCGATGACACTATTGCAGGTACGACTGCTGCCACTCGTCGAGGCCACGGGTCTGAAATAAGGCATAAACGGTCGCAGTCCCATGATTGACTACCTTCAGGACATCGGAGCAACGGATCGGAGACGGCTGCATGGGGGCAGTTACCAGCAACTTTGGGTTCATGCTGGGCGAGTGGCCCGAGTTGGCCCAGCAGGCACGCCGGGCCGAACAATTCGCCCGGGTCGATCCACGAGCTTCCGTGTTCTACGCCCGTTACACCATCGAACGTATTGTTGAGTGGCTTTATCAAGTGGAGCCAGGGTTGGTGACCCCCTACAAAGATGACCTCAACGCGTTACTGAACGAGCCCACCTTTAAGAATCTTGTGGGCGGTCCTATTGCCAACAAGCTCACGATCATTCGCAAAGCCGGCAACAATGCGGTCCACAATTCCGTTGGCCCCACCATCCAGGGCGCTGAGCTCGTCCTTCGCGAGCTGCACCACGTTTGCTATTGGCTCGCCAGGAACTACGCCAGAACCGGTAGCCAGCTGCCGCCGTCGTTGGTCTTCGACGCCAGTATCCTGGCCCCAAAGCCGAAGACGCCGGCACAGCAGCAGTCGCCCGAAGAACTCCAGGCACTCGAGAGCCAACTCAAAGCCCAAAACGAGGCCCTTGCACAAGCAGCAGCGGATTCGGCAGACCTTAAGGCCCAGCTGGAGATTCTGCAGGCTGAAGTCGCGGAGGCCAAAAAACAGAACCAGACCGTCCCTGACCACCACGACTATGACGAAGCCCTGACCCGCAGGCACCTCATCGATCTTGAGCTGAACGAGGCAGGCTGGCCGCTCACCAATACAGAAGACCGCGAGTTCAAGGTAGACACCATGCCCACGGCGAGCGGCACGCTCAGCGGAGTGGGTTACGTGGATTACGTGCTGTGGGGCGCTGACGGGCTGCCCCTCGCAGTGGTCGAGGCGAAAAGGACAACCAAGGATCCCCATGTAGGGAAGCAACAAGCCAAGCTGTACGCCGACTGCCTGGAACGTCGCTATGGTCGACGACCGATCATCTACTACACCTCCGGTTACGAGACATGGATCTGGGACGACACCATGTACCCGGAGCGCTCGTTGCAGGGCTTCCACACAAGGGATCAACTTCAACTGCTGATCAACCGCCGTCAGAGCCGAAAGCCTCTGGCTGAACAGACAATCGACAACTCCATCGTCGAACGCCCCTACCAGCACAACGCCATCCGGGCCGTCACGGAGGCCTACGAAAAGGACTTCGAGCGCAAGGCGCTTGTAGTCATGGCGACAGGCACGGGCAAGACGCGCACCGTCGTCGCACTCGCCAAGCTCCTGCAGGAAGCCAACTGGGCCAAACGCGTTCTGTTCCTCGCGGATCGGGTTGCGTTGGTCAAGCAAGCGGCCAACGCGTTCAAGGCCCACCTTCCCGGTTCCAGCCCTGTCATTCTGGGCTCGGGCGACGAAGCAGACAGCCGCATCCATGTGGCTACATATCCGACGATGATGAACCTCATCAACCGGACCGAGGGAAAGCTCGGCCAGCGGACCTTTGGCATTGGCCACTATGACCTCATCATCGTTGATGAAGCCCACAGGTCGGTCTACCAAAAATACAGGGCCATCTTCCACTACTTTGACTCACTCCTCATCGGGCTGACAGCCACGCCACAGTCAGAGGTGGACCGCAACACCTACAGCCTTTTCGGCATCGAGGACAACGTTCCAACGTTTGCCTATGAGCTCAGCGAGGCCATCGAGGCCGGATATCTTGTGCCACCGCGGGTCGTTCCGGTTCCGCTGAAGTTTCCTGACCAAGGCATCTCGTACGAGGACCTCCCAGAAGCTGAAAAAGAGCAGTGGGACGAGCTCGAATGGGACGAAGACGGCGAGATCCCGGACTCGGTCGATTCAAGCGTTATCAATACCTGGCTGTTTAACGCCGACACAGTGGATAAGGCACTGGAAGTCCTTATGACCCGCGGCCACAAAGTCGCCGGCGGGGATCGCCTGGGCAAGACCATCATCTTCGCGAAGAACAACAGACACGCGGAGTACATTGCTGAACGCTTTGACAAGAACTACCCGGCTTACAAGGGTCAGTTTGCTCGCGTCATCACCTATCAGGTGAACTACGCCCAGATTCTCATCGACCAATTCTCGACCACCGAGAGTGATCCCCACATCGCTATTTCGGTAGACATGCTGGACACCGGCGTTGACGTGCCGGACGTCGTCAACCTCGTCTTCTTCAAGATGGTTCGGTCCAAGACCAAGTTCTGGCAGATGGTGGGCCGCGGTACGCGACTCCGGCCGGAACTGTATGGGCCGGGCGAGGACAAGAAGGACTTCTTTATCTTCGACCTCTGCCGCAATGCCGAGTTCTTCAATGCGGGAATGCCCAGCAATGAAGGCTCTGTGGGTAAGTCACTCGCGGAGACTACGTTCGCTGCGCGCGTCCAGCTCCTGCAAACTTTCACTGACCTTCAATGGGACCCGCAAGCGCCCGTAGTTGCCGACCTCCGGCAAACCCTGAAACACGCAGTTGACCGGCTCCCGCTGGACAACTTCCTCGTTAAACCGGCACGCAAATGGGTGGACAGGTTCGCCGAAGAAGCAGCCTGGAAATCGTTGGGAGCCGAGGACTTCCAGGCTTTGCAAACCCAGATTGCCAGGCTCGCTACCATCAGCGCGCCTGCGGACACGGAAGAGGCCAGGCGGTTCGACTACCTGATGCTTCAGGCAGAGTTGGCGTCGCTGCAGGGATCGGCGGTTGGGCCGTTCCGGATAAAGATCCAAGCCATCGCCTCGGCCTTGCAGGACCAGCAGAGCATCCCGGCCATCGCCGCTCAGTTGCCCCTGCTGGAAACCATTCTCCACGACGACGAATGGGAATCCATTTCGTTGGAATGGCTTGAGGACATCCGCAAGCGGCTCCGCGGATTGGTCTATCTGATCGAGAAGCGGAAGCGCAAAGTGGTCTACACAAACTTCCAGGACGAGCTCGGCGTGCTTGAGGAAGTCGAACTGGTGGGGACAACCAATGGCTTCGTCGACCTCCCTCGGTACAAAGAAAAAATGCGTTCGTACTTGGCGCAATACGAGGAGCATGCAACCATTCAACGGCTCCGGCGTAACAAGCAACTGACGGCGTTGGACCTTGCCGAGCTTGAACGCATTCTTCTGGAAAGCGGTTTGGGTTCGCTTGAAGACTTGAATCGTGCCGCCAACGATGGCCTCGGCCTCTTTGTCCGTTCCCTGGTTGGTTTGGACCGCGAGGCCGTCGAGGAAGCGTTGTCAGAGTTTGTGGCTGGTACTACGCTCACAGCCCAGCAGCTCAACTTCCTCAACGTTCTGACCAATCACCTGATGGAAAACGGAAAGGTCAGCCCGAAGGCGTTGTTCAATTCCCCGTACAACGAGCTGGCCCCGTCCGGGCCGGATATGCTGTTCGGCGATGAAAAAATCGGGCAGCTGATCAGCATCCTCCGCTCCATTGAGAACCACGCGAAGGTGAGCTGAAAACCCACGGCAGCTGCCGCCGTCGACCCCCCAACCGTGAAGCGGTTCTTTCAGCGTTGACAGCCCCTTGTGACCCGTGCCATATTCAAAGCGTGAACCTGTCAGACAGCCGGACAGCCGGACAACCCGAATTCCCGGGCAACTCCGCTGCGCATACGCCTATCTCACGCATTTCCGCAGCTGAAGCGGTCTTTGCGGCCCTCCGGCGAGCCATCGAGGGCGGTCAGTTCGACATCGGCACCAAGCTGAGCTCTGAAGCGACGCTCGCGGCACAATACGGCGTCAGCCGCTCCGTCATCAGAGAAGCGCTGCGGTCCTGCAACACCTTGGGCCTCACCATGACCAAGACTGGCAAGGGCACGTTCATTGTGGCCAACAAGGTTGCTAACGACCTTACCTTGGGCCAGTACAGTGCGCGTGATCTTAACGAGGCACGTCCGCACATCGAAATCCCGGCGGCCGGACTTGCCGCACAAAGGCGGACGGATGAAGAGCTTGAGCACCTCAAGGACATCGTCCAGGAAATGCTCAACGAGAACGACCCCGAAGCGTGGGTGAACCTGGACGCCACCTTCCACTCCGCCGTCGCCCGCGCCAGCGGAAACCGCGTGTTCGCCAGCGTCGTCTCGGATATCCGCGAAGCGCTGGCCCACCAGTCGGAAACCCTCAACCTCGTTGCTGACAGGCAGCACCGCTCGGACGAGGAACATGTGGCCGTGCTCAACGCTATTGAAGCCGGCGACTCTGAAGCAGCAAGCAAGGCGATGGCCGACCATCTTCAGGCCGTCAGCGTTGCACTGGACACGATCCTCAACAAATGACACACCCAAAGGACACCATGCCCGTCCCCGCAGCACCGGCCCATCAGGCCGCGGCGCAGAATATTAAAGCGCCAAACCACGTCCCGCTTGTCGAGGTCACCCGCGACGGCTTGGTGGAGAGCATCCACTACGGCTCACTGATCGCGCTCAAAGCCGACGGCAACACAGCGATGGATGCCGGCGAGCCGGACGCCCCGATGTACCCGCGCTCAAGCCTGAAGCCCCTGCAGGCCGTGGCGCTCCTCAAAGCCGGCCTGGACATCCCCCAGGAACTCCTCGCCCTGACGGCCGCCAGCCACTCCGGCGCAAAGACGCACCGCGACGGCGCCACCGAAATCCTGAGGCTGCACGGCCTCACCGAAGCGGCGTTGGGCAACAGCACGGACTTGCCGTACGGCGTCGCGGAACGTGAAGAATGGCTCCGCGCAGGCAACGGACCCACCCAGATCGCGCAGAACTGCTCCGGCAAGCACGCATCAATGACTGCTGTCTGCGTCGTCAACGGCTGGCCTGTGGAGGGGTACTTGCACCCGGAGCACCCACTGCAGGTCTTGGTCCGCGACACCATCACGGAGTTGACCGGCGAGGAAGCCGCGGCAGTCAGCACTGACGGCTGCGGGACGCCGCTTTTTGCGCATTCCCTGCACGGCATGGCCCGCGCCTACGGCCGCCTCGCCGCGGCCGACGAGGACACCAACGAGGGCAAGGTTGCCCACGCCATGCGCCGCTTCCCGGAAATGGTGGCCGGCGAAGGCCGCGATGTCACGGCGCTGATGCGTGCGGTCCCCGGGTTGCTTGCCAAGGACGGCTTCGAAGGCCTCCAGCTGGTCGGCCTCCCGAATGGCACCGGGCTGGCGGTCAAGATTTCCGACGGCGGCGATCGCGCCCGCATGCCCGTCACCGTTGAGGTTCTTCGCCGGTTGGGTGTCGACGGCGGCAGCTTGGACACGCTTCAGAGCCCACCTGTGCTGGGCGGCGGCCTTCCGGTCGGCGAGCTCCGCGCAGCCCAAATTTTCAGCAACTAAACCAAGGACAGCTATGACCACCGTCGATCAGGCGATCCCCTTCCGTTCCGAACACGACCTCTTGGGCGACCGTAATGTCCCCGCGGATGCCTACTGGGGCGTCCACACGCTCCGCGCAATCGAGAACTTCCCGATCACCGGGCAGCCGCTCTCCACCAATAAGCACTTGGTCCGGGGCTTGGCCGCGGTAAAGCAGGCTGCCGCCTGTACCAACCATGAACTCGGCCTCTTGGATGCCGAACGGGCCGGTGCCATCGAGCAGGCCTGCCAGGACATCATGGACGGCATGCTGCAGGACCAGTTCATGGTGGACGTGATCCAGGGCGGCGCCGGCACCAGCTCCAACATGAACGCCAACGAGGTCATCGCCAACCGCGCGTTGGAGATCCTGGGCCACCCCAAGGGAAACTACTCCAAGCTGCACCCGAATGACCACGTCAACCTGAGCCAGTCCACCAACGACGTCTACCCGACGGCGGTGAACCTCGCCACGATCTTCTCCGTGAAGGAGCTCCTGGAAGCCCTGGAAGAACTGGAGCTGGCGTTCGCCGAGAAGGGCCGGGAGTTCCGGACCGTCGTGAAGATGGGCCGTACCCAGCTGCAGGACGCGGTTCCCATGACGCTGGGCCAGGAGTTCGGTGGCTACGCCGTGACCATCGGCGAGGACCGGGCACGCCTGGACGAGTCCCACATGCTGATCCACGAGATCAACCTGGGTGCCACCGCCATCGGCACTGGTTTGAACGCCCCGGCCGGCTACGCGGAAGCCGCGTGCCGCCATCTGGCTGAGATTACCGGCCTCCCCCTGCTCACCGCCGCGGACCTCATTGAGGCCACCCAGGATGTGGGCGCGTTCGTTCACTTGTCCGGTGTGCTGAAGCGCGTCGCGGTGAAGCTCTCCAAGATTTGTAACGACCTCCGCCTGCTGTCCTCCGGACCGCGCGCGGGTTTGGGTGAGATCAACCTTCCGGCAGTGCAGTCCGGTTCGTCGATCATGCCCGGCAAGATCAATCCGGTGATCCCGGAAGTGGTCAGCCAGGTGGCGTACGAAGTCATCGGCAACGATGTCACCGTCACCATGGCCGCGGAGGCGGGCCAGCTCCAGCTGAACGCCTTCGAACCGATCATTGTGCACAGCCTGCACAAGAGCATCTCCCACCTGGAAGCAGCGTGCCGCACCCTTACGGCACGCTGCGTCCGGGGCATCACCGCAAACACCGAACGGCTACGGCTTACCGTGGAGCAGTCGATCGGTCTCGTCACGGCATTGAACCCCCATATCGGTTACGCCTCCGCCACCGCTATCGCCCAGGAGGCGCTGGCAACGGGCAAGGGTGTGGCAGAGCTCGTTCTGGAACATGGCCTGCTGACCGCAGCCCAGCTTGAAGAACTCCTCAGCCCCGAACGTCTGGCAAATCTCAGCAAATAGGTCGAAACTGACCACTAAGCCCAGCGGCTTCAGCCAGCCGTCCCGCCCGATGAGGCATACCGCCACGAGGCGTTGTCTTGCGTGCCCGGATCCCCGACCGGACGCGCCCAGGACACCCCCAACAGGACACTCCTAAGGATTCCAATGACCAATCCCATCACGGACCACACGGTCCCGGCCCAAGCGCACGCCAGCGAGAAAGCCCTCCACAAGGAGGACTCCGGCTACCACAAGGACCTCAAGCCCCGCCAGATCCAAATGATCGCGATCGGCGGCGCCATCGGCACCGGCCTGTTCCTGGGCGCCGGCGGTCGGCTCAACGCGGCTGGCCCGTCCCTCGTCATCGCCTACGCAGTGTGCGGCTTCTTCGCGTTCTTGATCCTCCGCGCCCTCGGTGAACTTGTGCTCCACCGCCCCTCCTCGGGTTCCTTCGTTTCCTACGCCCGTGAGTTCTACGGCGAGAAGGCTGCCTTCGTTTCGGGGTGGTTCTACTGGATCAACTGGGCCACCACCACCATCGTGGACATCACCGCGGCCGCGCTCTACATGAACTTCTTCGGCAAATACATTCCCTGGATGGGAGCCGTGCCGCAGTGGGCCTGGGCGCTCATTGCCTTGGTGGTAGTGCTCTGCCTCAACTTGGTATCCGTGAAGGTCTTCGGCGAGATGGAGTTCTGGTTCGCGCTGATCAAGGTGGCCGCGCTGGTGGCCTTCCTTCTGGTGGGCACCTACTTCGTCATCTTCGGCACCCCGGTTGATGGCCAGGAAGTTGGCTTCAGCCTCATCTCGGACAACGGCGGCGTGTTCCCGAATGGCATCCTTCCGATGATCATCCTCATGCAGGGTGTGCTGTTCGCTTACGCCTCGATCGAACTCGTGGGCACCGCAGCCGGTGAGACTCCCAACCCGGAGAAAATCATGCCCAAGGCCATCAACTCCGTGGTCTTCCGCATCGCGGTCTTCTACGTCGGCTCCGTCATCCTGCTTGCACTGCTGCTCCCGTACACGTCCTACGAGAAGGGTGTCAGCCCCTTCGTGACGTTCTTCGGTTCCATCGGCGTGGAAGGCGTGGACGTCATCATGAACCTCGTGGTCCTCACCGCAGCCCTGTCGTCATTGAACGCCGGCCTCTACTCCACCGGCCGTATCCTGCGGTCCATGTCCGTGGCCGGTTCGGCTCCGAAGTTCGCCCAGCGCATGAACAAGGCAGGTGTGCCATACGGTGGCATCGCCATCACTGCCGGTGTCTCGCTGCTGGGTGTCCCCCTGAACTACCTGGTTCCCTCCGAGGCCTTCGAGATCGTTCTGAACGTCGCTTCCGTGGGCATCATCGTCACGTGGGCAACCATCGTCCTGTGCCAGATGCAGCTCAAACGCTGGTCCGACAAAGGCTGGTTGAAGCGTCCCTCCTTCCGCCTGTTCGGTGCCCCGTACACGGGCTGGCTGTCCTTGATCTTCCTGGCAAGTGTCCTGGTCATGGTATTCATCGAGTCTCCCCTCACCATGTTGGTCACTGCCGTAGCTTGTGGACTCATGGTCTGGGGCTGGTTCCTGTGCCGCAAGCAGATCCATGAGCTTGCTGCCACCCGCGACGGCTACACGGGCAGCGCCCCGGTGATCGCCAACCGCCCGCTGCCTGGCAGCGATAAATAGCAGCAGTACCCATAAGCGCCCGACGGCGGCACTCGGGTTCCGTAGCAACGGAACTTGGGTGCCGCCGTCGTTGGTTAACGCCCCCAAACAGGGGGAGGACGCGACATCAGCAGACATCCGATCAATCGTGGCTACTATTGGTCCATGGCTGTCACAGACGAGGCGATCAGCAAGATCAAAGACATGCTGATCCGCGGGGAACTCAAGGCCGGCGACCGACTTCCGCCGGAAAAGGAACTGAGCGAGCGGCTTGGTCTCTCACGGAGTTCGCTGCGCGAAGCCGTGAAGGCGCTGGAACTGATTCGCGTGCTGGACGTCCGCCGCGGCGATGGGACCTACGTGACCAGCCTCGATGCCAAACTCCTCAACGAGGCAGTGGCGTTCGTGGTCGACCTGCACCAAGACCGCTCCATTCTTGAGCTCTTTGAGGTCCGACGAATCTTGGAGCCCGCTACGGCCCACTTGGCGGCCAGCAAAATTACTCCGGATGAGCTCTTGGCGCTTCGGAGGACCATGGACGGCATTGACGAGAACACGGACGTGGAGGAACTGGTTGCCCATGACCTTGAGTTCCACAGCATCATCACCGAAGCCGCAGGCAACGACTACCTGGGAAGCCTCTTGGAAGCCCTTTCGAGCAGCACCGTGAGGGCCCGCATCTGGCGTGGGTTGACGCAGGAAAAGGCCGTGGCGCACACCTTGGCGGAGCACCGGGCCATCGCTGACGCTTTGGAGCGTGGCGACGCGGAACTGGTGCGGGCCCTCGTGACCGTGCACATCAGCGGCGTGGAGAACTGGCTGCGGCAGGCGCTCTAGCTAGACGGCGGTCTGGCTAAGAGGGGCACCGTCGAGCTTGTACGTGCGGATCGCCGTCTCCTCCAGCACCGCATCCTGCTCGGCTGGGCTTAGCGAGGAGACCAGTTCCAGCAGCACATCGAGCGTCCGGCCGTAGGGCGCCCCGAGGGTGCTGACCGGCCAGTCCCCGCCGATCATCAACCGCCCCGGACCGAAGGCCGCCAGCGCTTCTTCGAACAGCGGACGTAAGGATTCCGCAGTGTACTCAACACCCGGAAGGTGCAGTCCGGAGAGCTTGGCCACCGCATTCGGCTCCCGGCCGAGGGCCTTGAAGTCATTGCGCCACGCATCCATCGCGACAACGTCGGCGAGCGGTGGTTTCCCAAGGTGGTCCAGTACCAGGGTCAGTTCCGGAACGTCCCGGGCAAGCCGGGCGACTGCGTCCAGATGCCGCGGAAACGCGTCCGGAACATCGAAAGCGAGCCCGCGTTGCGCCACCAACGCCAACGACTCACGGACGGCGGGGAGGTCCAGGAAGTCGTCCCGAGGATCGTCGTGAACCAGGTGCCGCACGCCCTTGAAAGAGGAATGGGTGGAAAATCGGTCCAACTGTTCTGCAGCTTGGTCCGGGGTGTCCATCCGGACCCAGCCCACCACGCCGAGCACCCATGGATTGCGTTTCGCCACAGCCAACATGCTCTCGGTGTCGGCAACAGTGTCATCAGCCTGGACCAGCACAGCTCCCGTGACGCCGGCGGCATCCAACGTCTCATGGGCCTCGTCTTCGCCGAAGCTGCGGAAAAGTTCGCCGTGCTGAGGTCCGAGCCACGAGTAGTGGCGCGGACCGCCAGTTACGAACGTGTCCAGCGTCCACAGGTGCAGGTGCGCATCAATCACGCCGTGTGGCCTCCACAGCCGCCCACAACTCTTCCGGCACAGGCGCTCCCATCCGGGCCGCATTAGTGACCACCTGTTCAGGAGAAGTCGCCCCTACGGTCACGTTCACCACGGCCGGATGCCGTAGCGGGAACTGCAGGGCCGCCGTCGGAAGGTCAACGCCAAAGTCGCGGCACGCTGCTGCAAGCCGGCGCGCTCGCGCCAAGACGGTCGGCGGCGCTTGGTTGTAGTTGTAATGCGCGTCGTCGGGGACTTCCGGCCGGGCCAGCAAACCCGAGTTGTAGGCGCCCACGTTGACGACGCCGGTGCGGCGCTCCACACAGCGCTCAAGCAGCGGGACGCTGGGCTGCTCCAGCAGCGTGTAACGGCCGGCGAGCATCACAAGGTCCAGGTCCGCGGCTTCGACACATTCGAGGGCGGCTTCCGCTGAGTTGAGCCCAACTCCAATGGCCCGCACTACCCCTTCGTCGCGCAACTTCTCCAATGCTGGGAGACCCTGGGAGATTCCGGCCTGGAGATCGTGGACATCAGCGTCGTGCAGGTAGGCGATGTCCACGTGGTCCAGTCCGAGCCTTTCAAGGGAGTCCTCGATGCTGCGTCGAATCCCTGCCTCGGAGAAGTCCCACACCCGGCGGGTGGTGGCCGGAACATCGAAACCCTCGGGATCCTGGCCGCCGGAGGAGTTAGGTTCCAACAGTCGGCCCACCTTGGTGGAAATGATGAATTCGTTCCGTGGTTTGTCCCGGAGAACGGCTCCAAGCCTTTGCTCGGACAGACCCAGGCCGTAGTGCGGCGCGGTGTCAAAGTAGCGGATGCCCGCATCCCAGGCGGCCAGTACTGTAGCGAGGGCTTCACCGTCCGGGATGGCCCGGTACAAGTTTCCAATGCCCGCTCCGCCGAAGCCGAGCTTGCCGAGATCGAGTGAGTTCATGGCAGTTCCCATACTTTCTGAATACCCGCGTCCTCCCCCGAGTAATCGTCCTGGACCGCCAAAAGTTCAGCCATTCGGGCTTGCCACGGG
Source organism: Paenarthrobacter nitroguajacolicus (assembly GCF_007786235.1). Classification (GTDB taxonomy): domain Bacteria; phylum Actinomycetota; class Actinomycetes; order Actinomycetales; family Micrococcaceae; genus Arthrobacter; species Arthrobacter nitroguajacolicus_A. Next base: position 24,836 of record NZ_VNFK01000021.1, read on the forward strand.
ACGTTGGCCGGGTGATCGGCGAGCGCGTGCCGCATGGACTGGTAGTCCTCGACGTCCACCACGTGGAAGAGGTCCAGCCCGCTGCGCCAGATCCGCCAGTTCTTGACCCCGGCTTCTTTGAGGGCCGCAACCAGTTCAGGGGGAATATGCGCGTGGGCGTCGGCGTATTCCTCTTCGGCTCCCGGCTTGAGGCGGGTGTGGAGGGCGATGCTTTCAGTCATCGGTGACCTCAGGCTTAAGGAACAATTCCAGCACAGGCACGGCGACGTCCGGCCGCTGCACCGGCAGCTTGATGGTGAGCGTTCCCGGAGGTTGGCCGCCCGGGGTCATGTTCATGGCCTGCTGCGCGGGATCCACCTCCTTGAGGAACACCTCTGACGCATCGTTCAGCAGCTGGGCGTACTCCACTTTGCCCGCCAGCTCCGGGAGATGGACGTACTCGAACGGCCACGCGAACAGGTGTACATACAGCCGGTCGCCACGCTGGGTGTAGCGCGCGTCAGCCGGGGCAGTGAAGGCTGAAGCCCCCGCACCGTAGATGGCCCGTGAGTGCAACTTCATCCATTCGCCGATGCCCTCCAGCGAATGCAAAGCCCGGGGATCAATGCTGCCCCTGCCGGTGGGGCCAACGTTGAGCAGCAGGTTGCCGCCCTTGGACACGCCGTCCACCAGCATCCGGAGGAGCAGGTCCACGGACTTGTAGTTCAGGTTGTCCCGGTCATACCCCCAGCTGCCGTTCAGGGTCTGGCAGGCCTCCCAGGTGACAGGCACGCCGTCGAGCATCATGGGGCCGGCGGGCTGGTACTGCTCGGGCGTAACGAAGTCTCCCGGGATGTCCAAGCGGTCGTTGACGACGATGCCCGGCTGCAGCTCCCGCACCATGGCGAGCAGCGCTTCCGAAGCCCAGTCCTTTCGGCCCTTGCCACCCCAGAATTCCTCTTCGTGGCCGAGCCCGGCGTAGGAGAAGTCGAAAAACAGGTAGTCGATGGTGCCGTAGTTGCTCAGGAGCTCACGCACCTGGCCATGCAGGTAGTCCCGGTAGCGGGCCATGTCCCGTCCGCTGTTTAAACTTTCGACGTCGGCCGCGTTGCGTTGCGGATGTACGCCGTCGATGGTGAAGTCCGGGTGGTGCCAGTCGATGAGCGAGTGGTAGAAACCGACCTTCAGTCCCTCGGCCCGGAGTGCCTCCACGTACGGTGCGATCAGGTCGCGGCCGGCGGGCGTGTTGGTGGCTTTGTAGTCCGTCAATGCCGAGTCCCACAGGCAGAAGCCGTCGTGGTGCTTGGTAGTGAGGACCACATACTTCATGCCGGCTTGGCGCGCGGCACGTGCCCACTCGCGGGGGTCGTAGAGATCAGGGTCAAAGCGCCGGAAGTACTGGGAGTACTCCTCAACAGTGGTCTCTTCCCGGTTCATCACCCACTCATGGCGTGCCGGGAGCGCGTAGAGGCCCCAGTGCACGAACATTCCAAAGCGTGCTTCTTCGAACCAAGGTGCATGCTGGATCAACGGGTTTCCTTCCATACCGGGCCGTCCGGAAAGCTGTAGGCGGCCAGTGTTTCACGGTACATTTCGTTGCCGGCTCCAGGAGCGGACGGCGGCCAGTACACGCCGTCGTGGACGTCCACGGGAGTGACGAAGTGTTCGTGGAGGTGGTCCACGAACTCAATGGTCCTGTTTTCTTTGGTCCCGGATACGGCGATGAAGTCGAACATGGACAGGTGCTGCACAGCCTCGCACAGGCCCACCCCACCGGCATGCGGGCATACGGGCACGCCGAACTTGGCAGCGAGGAGCAGGATGGCGATATTCTCGTTCACCCCTGCCACACGGGCGGCGTCGATCTGCAGGATCTGGAGCGCGTCGGCCTGCAGCATCTGCTTGAACACCACCCGGTTCTGGACGTGTTCCCCGGTGGCCACGGGAATTGGCGCCACTCCACGGGCGATCGCAGCGTGGCCCAAAATGTCGTCCGGGCTGGTGGGCTCCTCGATCCAGGCGATGTCGAAGGGGGCGAGGTGGGCCATCCACTCGATGGCATCCTGGACGTCCCAGCGCTGATTGGCGTCGACGGCAATCCTGATATCGGGTCCGACAGCAGCCCGGGCAGCCCTGACACGGCGGATATCGTCCTCCAAGGATGCCCCCACCTTCAACTTGATCTGCGCGAATCCGTCAGCCACGGCCTCCTTGGCCAGCCGTGTCAGTTTCTCGTCGCTGTAACCCAGCCAGCCCGGCGTCGTGGTGTACGCGGGGTAGCCGTCGGCACGAAGGGCGGCTTTTCGCGCTTCCTTGCCGGGTTCGGCGGCGCGAAGAATGGCCAGTGCGTCTTGGGGAGTGAGGGCGTCGGTGAGGTAGCGGAAGTCAACCAGAGCCACGAGCTCTTCCGGGGTCATCCCAGCGAGCAACTCCCACAGGGGCAACCCGGCACGCTTCGCCTTCAGGTCCCACAGCGCGTTGATTACCGCACCGATGGCCATATGCATGACGCCCTTCTCGGGCCCCAGCCAACGGAGTTGGGAATCGTGGGTTAAAAGTTTCCACGTCGCGCCCATGTCGCCGAGCAACGAGTCAACGTCCTGCCCAAGAATGTGGCCGCGCAAAGCATTGAGCGCAGCCGTTTCCACCTCGTTGCCGCGTCCGATGGTGAACACGAAGCCGTGGCCTTCAAGGCCGTCACCGGCGTCCGTGCGAATGATGAGGTAGGCGGCTGAGTAGTCGGGGTCCGGATTCATGGCATCCGAGCCGTCCAGTTCCAAGGATGTTGGGAAGCGGATATCGAATGTATCCACCGCGGTAACGATGCTCATACGGCTCCTGAAAGTGCGTCATGATTCTTCACCGAGCCTAAACATCCGATGTCTGCCTTGTCAATGGGTCACATTTCCGTATTATGGGGGAAAACAGCACACTAGAGCTCGGATGTTAGTCCCGAACGCACGGAGGAAGCCATGACCTTGAAATTCGCCAGGCTGGGTACGGCCGGAAACGAACAACCGGCCGTCATTGCCCAGGACGCCGACGGTACCGAGAAGTACTTCAGCCTTACGGCCCTGACCAACGACATCGACGGCGGTTTCCTCGCCTCGGACGGCATCGAACGCACCCGTGAAGCCCTGAACAAGGGGGAACTTCCGGAAATCTCTCCGGAAGGCCTCCGCATTGGCGCACCAGTCGCCCGCCCGGGCGCCGTGGTGGCCATCGGCCTCAACTACACCGCGCACGCCGCCGAATCCGGCGCCACGCCGCCCGAGGTTCCTGTCGTCTTCCTGAAGCCGACCAACACCATCAGTGGCCCCTTCGACGCCGCTCCCATCCCGCCGTCGTCCACAAAGTACGACTGGGAAGTGGAACTGGCCATCGTCATTGGCCAGGAAGCGTCATACCTTTCCATCGTTACAGAGGCGGCGGCCTGCATTGCCGGCTACGCGGTGGCCAACGATCTCTCCGAGCGCGAGTACCAGATTCCCGGCGCTGCAGGACAGTGGACCAAGGGCAAATCGCTGCCCGGTTCCACTCCCCTGGGTCCCTGGCTGGTTCCAGCCAACGACATTGATGCCGGCAACCTCCGCCTCCAAACCTTGGTCAACGGCGAACCACGGCAGGACTCCAACACCTCGGACATGATCTTCGAGCCCGCCACGATCGTGCACCACCTCAGCCAGTACATGGTTCTCGAGCCCGGTGACGTGATCATCACCGGCACCCCCGAGGGCGTGGCTTTGTCCGGCCGCTTCCCGTTCATCCAGCCTGGCGACGTGGTGGAACTGGAAATCGAGGGACTGGGACGCCAGCGCCAAGAGTACTTCCAGGCCAACGCAGCACAGGCTGGCGCTGCACAGGCCGTCTCCCTCGCCGGCACCCACGCCTAAGGCATGGCATCCTCGGTGGGCAACGATTTCGACGGCCTCGCAGCCCTCGTGACCGGCGGCGCGTCCGGCATCGGGGCGGCCATCGCCGACCGCCTCGCAGCCGGCGGGGCACAGGTAGCGGTCCTGGACCTCGCACCCGAAAGCAGTCCGCACTTCGGCGTGCAGTGCAACGTAGCCGACGACGCCTCGGTGCGTGCCGGCGTCGAGACCGTTGTAAGCCAATTCGGCCGCCTGGACATCGTGATCAACAATGCCGGAATCGGCGCCCAAGGCGACATCACCGCGAACGACGACGACGAATGGCTCCGTGTCCTCAACATCAACGTGGTGGGCATCGCCCGCGTCAGCCGTGCGTCCCTGCCCTATCTGCGACAATCTCCAGCGGCCGCGATCGTGAACACCTGCTCCATCGCGGCAACGGCAGGGCTCCCTCAGCGGGCACTCTATTCGGCGTCGAAGGGTGCGGTCCTGTCGCTGACGCTGGCCATGGCGGCGGACCACGTCCGTGAGGGCATCCGGGTGAATTGCGTGAACCCCGGCACCGTAGACACTCCATGGGTGGACCGGCTGCTGGACTCCGCCGCCGACCCCGCCGGCGAGCGCGCGGCCCTCAACGCCCGCCAGCCACACGGCCGGATGGTGGACCCCGTCGAGGTAGCCGGCGCCGTTGCCTACCTTGCGAGCCCACTGTCAGGCTCGACGTCGGGAACCTCCCTGGCGGTCGACGGCGGCATGCAGGGCTTGCGGTTGAGGCCGGTTCAGTAGGGGGCTGCGTAACGCAACTGTCCCGCAACGTCCTGCCGTCAGTGTTCGCCTATGCTCAACTCCAAGGAATCAACGGCGATCCACCAAGGAGACACGGCCATGAGCAACTGGCGCATCAGGGACTTCCACTCGTCCGACCTGGACGGCATCCTGCACCTGTGGGAGTCACTCAAGGCCGACGGCGTCGAGCCCGTCTACGCGTTGTCCGAGGTCCTCGCGTCCTGCGAGAAGGACCACGCGGTGGTGGCGGTGCAGGGTGAGCAGGTGGTGGGTGCTGCCGTCGGTCGCGCGGCACATGACCAGGGCTGGATCGTCTTCTTGGCCACGCTGACCGAGTTCCGGGGCCGCGGCATCGGCACTTCGCTGCTGTCCGCCGTCGAGAACCGCATGGCTCCGCATGGCCTCAACAAGTTGTCCGCCCTCATGCCGGAAACCGAGACCCGGGTGGAGGCATTCCTGGGCCGCGGCTTCGTGGTCAAGAAGAACCTGCGGTATTTCGAGCGGACCATTCCCGTGCAGCGCCAGGAGCTCGGCGCGTTGGGGCTGCTGGGCGGGCGGATCCTGGCACGGGATCTTTGGGAGAACGTGGCAGGCATGCGCCGCGAGAAGGAGCTGCTGGAGCGCCGCTTGGTCCTTCCCCTGGCCGAGGCCGACCTCGCCGACGAATACGGTGTGGTCCCTCCGCGGGCAGTGGTGCTGTTTGGCCCTCCGGGCACGGGCAAGACCACCTTCGCCAAAGCCATTGCGTCCCGTTTGGAATGGCCGTTTGTTGAGGTCTTCCCCTCCCGCCTGGCCTCGGATCCCAAGGGCTTGGCGGGGGCCTTGCGCGAGACCTTCCTGGAAATCGCCGAGCTGGAGCACGCCGTGGTGTTCATCGACGAGGTGGAGGAGATCGCGTCACAGCGTGCCGGGGATCCGCCGTCGCCGTTGCAGGGCGTCACCAACGAGCTCCTCAAGATCATTCCGGCCTTCCGCGAACAGCCCGGCCGGTTGCTGGTCTGCGCCACCAACTTCATCCGCGCGCTGGACACCGCGTTCCTGCGTCACGGCCGCTTCGATTACGTCATCCCCATCGGCCTCCCGGATGTCCACGCCCGCGAAGCCATGTGGCAGCGCTTCATTCCCTCCACCGTGGTGGACACCGTGGACATCGCCCAGCTGGTGGAGCGGACGGAGGGCTTCTCCCCCGCCGACATCGAGTTCGCGGCGCGCAGTGCCTCCCAGCGGGCCCTGGAAAAAGCTGTATACGACGACGAGGGCTCCGGTCTTGCGACCAACGGACGCAAGGGGCCGGTCACCCAGGACTACCTTGACGCGATCGCTGATACCCGGACAACGGTGAGCGCCGAGGTGCACCAGGACTTCCTTGAGGACATCGACGTGCTGGGCCGCGTGTAGGGCTTCTGGCCGCGAGATCGCCGGAATGCTGCAGGATCGCCGTGCCTATCCGGCGAGATGGACGCATTCCCGCGATCTCGGCGTGGATCCAATGCGAGCCGGTAATCTTTGAGCCATGTCCACGAATCCCCTTCGCCATGCCCTTTCACGCATGGGCGGCCGCGATCCCCATGAGAAGCACCGCACAGCCACCCCATTGGAGCTGTTCTTCGACCTGACGTTCGTCATTGCGTTCGGTGTTGCCGGCAGCCAGTTCGCCCACGCCGTGGCTGAAGCCCATGTGGGAGCCGGCCTTCTGGGCTTCGGCTTCGCCATGTTCGCCGTCATCTGGGCATGGATCAACTTCACCTGGTTCGCCAGCGCCTACGACACCGATGACTGGGTGTTCCGTGTAGTCACCATGGTCCAGATGGTGGGTGTGCTGATCCTGGCCATGGGCATTGAGCCGATGTTCCACTCGATCGTGGAAGGGGACCACGTCAACAATGTGGCCATCCTCATTGGCTACATCATCATGCGCGTCGCACTGATCTTCCAGTGGCTGCGTGCCGCCCGGCAGGATCCCGAACGCCGCGAGACCTGCCTCCGGTACGCGAAGTACCTGGCGATCGTTCAGGTGGGCTGGGTCATCGCCCTGGTCATCGAGACGGATGTCCTCACCACGTTCCTCATGGCGGCCCCGTTGTTCGTCCTGGAGATGGCCACTCCCTACTTTGCCGAGCGCAAGATCCGCACCCCGTGGCATGCACATCACATCGCCGAAAGGTACGGGCTCCTGGCGATCATTGCGCTGGGCGAGTGCTTGATCGGAGCCATTGAGACCCTGCGGGCGATCGTGGCCCTGCACGGCTGGACCCTGGACGCTGCTTTGGTGGGGTTCAGCGGAACCGGGCTGGCCTTCGCCATGTGGTGGATCTACTTCATCCTGCCTTCAGGGCCTGCACTCCATTTCCAACGGCACCGCTCCTGGATCTTCGGCTACGGACACATTTTTGTCTTCGCGGCCATCGCGGCCACCGGCGCCGGCCTTCATATCGCTGCCTACTTCATCGACCACGAAGCGCACATTTCCGCCGCAGGTGCAGTGGCTTCCATCGCCATACCGATCATCCTGTTCAAGGTCTCGCTCACCACCCTTTACAGCATCATGCTCGGCCCGGACCGGGAACTGCTCTGGAGCTCCGCGTTGGTGGTCCTGGGATTGGGTGCAAGTATCGCCATGGCCGCAGCAGGCGCGTCCGTCCCACTGTGCATGCTGGAAATGATGGTGGTCCTGGGGTTGTCCATTGCTTACGATGAGCGACGCGGACACAAAGGCCGGGCAGCAGCGCTCCGACGACTGGAAACCGCCGCCGGCTAGCTCCACGTGACTACTCCGGAACGATCTCGTCCAGCTCGGCAAGCAGATGCGGATTGATCCGTTGGAGGATCATCCTGACCTCTTCCCTGGGCACGGCCGTGTACAGGACCGGACGGGCGTCGGCGTAGCGGGTTGTCGGCGGCTTGTCCGGCCATTTTTCGGCGAGCGCCTGGACCCTCTCGGGAAGTGAGTTGTGCGCGTTGTCCGCGATCTTCACCAACGTGGCGTCGTGGTCCTCGGCGACGTAACGGATGCCGGCGTCGTAATCCTCGGGATCGTCGTGAAAGCGGCGGGTGACGCGCTCGATAATGGCAAGGGCCCGCTCCGAGACCCCCATGTCCAGCAGGGCCTGCCGGGTGATGGGCGTGTCCTCTGCGATGTCGTGCAGGTAGCCCGCGATCTGGATGTCGTCGTCGAAGTCGGCGAGGGCATCACCCACGGCCAGAACGTGCTCCCTGTAGGGTCGCTTGAGTTTGTCCTTCTGCCGGTTGTGGGCCACCTCTGCCAGGACTTGGGCTGTCTCTACGGTGAATCGTGGTTCGGTCATGTTGGCCTCCGGATTGGTGAGGTGCCGACAGTGATCGGTCCTGCCTTCAGGCTATCGGCTTCCCCGGACAGGGAACACCTGGGTTACCAGTCCTGCACGGCCCTTGCGGCAATGGCGACGGTGACGGCCCTGGGCAGGCGCTGCGCGAAGCCTGCCGCCACCCGGTTGACCCAGCCGGAGACCACGCTGCCGGGCGTTCCCTTGCGATCGAGCGCCTTGATGGCCGTTCCTACAACCTGCGCCGAGGTCTGCATCCGGCCGACCGCAGCGGACTGGCTGCCCAAAACGTCGAAGAACTCGGTGCGCGTCGCTCCGGGGCAAAGAGCGAGGACGTTGAGTCCGGAGTCCTTGGTCTCGTGGGCAACGGCCTCCGTGAAACTCAGGACAAAAGCCTTGGTGGCACCGTACACGGCCATCCCCGGAATGGGCTGGAAGGCGGCCGTGCTGGCAACGTTCACCAGGGCGCCCTTCGCGGAGGACAACATGCCGGGAAGAAAAGCGCGGGTGATGTCCACCAAAGCAGCAACGTTGAGGGAGATCTCAGAGGCAATGACCTCCGGATCCTCGTCCACGAAGGCAGAGTGGGTGCCGAAGCCCGCATTATTGATCAGCGTGTCCACGGTGATGTCGCGGCTGCTCAGTTCGCTGAGAAGCTCGCGGCCAACGCCTGGACGCCCCAAGTCCATGGGCAGGACGGTCACGTTGACGCCATGCTTGGAACGCAGGTCCTGGGCGACTTCTTCCAAGCGGTCTGCGCGGCGGGCCACCAGGACCAGGTGGGAGCCGCGGGCTGCGAGTTGACTGGCGAACTCGGCACCGAGCCCGGAGCTGGCGCCGGTGATGAGAGCAGTGGTCCCGGAGTAAGTCATTGTCATGGCATGTCCAATCATTTGGAGTCTGATGTAGTCGCTGTCAACATGGTAGGCAGTGTCTACTTTGTTGTCAATGGCTACATTGGCCTAGACTTGGCCCATGACCGACCAGCCTTACCACCACGGCAAGCTCCGCGAGGCCCTGCTGGAGCGCGCCATGGAAACCATCGAAGAAGCTGGCGTGGACGGCCTCTCCCTGCGTCAGCTTGCCCGGGATGTGAACGTCAGCCATGGCGCTCCTGCCAAGCACTTCCGCGACAAACAAGCCCTGATTGACGCCCTGGCGTTGGCTGGCTTTGAGTCGATGAACCGTCGCATCCACGGCGCCGCCCAGTCGGGAGACCACCTCCGCGGCCGATTCGTCGGCGTAGCGCAGGCGTACGTTGACTTCGCTGTAGCCCACCCGGCGCTCCTGTCCGTGATGTACTCCACCAAGCATCACCCTGACTCCAGCGCCGAGCTGCGAAGCACAGGCGAACAAGGGATACAGGTAGCCCAGGCCATGATCACCGAGGCCCAGGAGGCAGGTGACCTGGCTGCCGGCGACCCGGAAACACTTGCCATGGTGTGCTTCGTGAGCCTCCACGGCGCTGCCGTTCTGGCCGCGGGCAAACACTTGGACGGAACCACCGTGGAGGATGTCGTGGCTGCCACCACCGACATGCTCTGGGCCGGCATGGCCGCCGGCGTTCCCGCCGCGCAGCTCAGCTAAGCCGACAGCATCCAAACAGCCGACTTGGTGGGCTGCTTATGCCTGGGGATTTTTCCACACCCAGGGTGTCTTGGGCAGCTTCTTCGGATCGAATTCCGACAGCGCATCCCGCAAGGTTCCTGCGGGCAGTCCCAGCGACTCAAGGATCAGGTCCCGCACGCGCTGCGCTGGAATTCCGACGGCGGCGAGGTCGCCCAGCGTGACCGCGCCGTCGCGCTTGGCCAGCCTCGCGCCGGCGTGATTCACCACCAGCGGAACGTGGGCGTATTCCGGGGCCGGCAGGCCCAAGAGCGTTGCCAGATACGCTTGCCGCGGCGTGGAGGGAAGAAGGTCGTCACCTCGCACTACCTGGTCGATCCCTTGGGCGGCATCATCCACGACGACGGCGAGGTTGTAAGCGGTGACGCCGTCATTGCGACGTAGCACGAAGTCGTCCACCATCCCCACAAAGGTGCCGTGCAACTGGTCCTCAACAGCCCACTCAGCGGTGTCCGAGCGCAGGCGGATCGACGCGGGACGCGACGCCCTGCGGATCTCGCGTTCGGCGTGGGACAACCGCAGGCACGTCCCCGGGTACGCGCCTTGCGGCGCATGCGGTGCGGACGGCGCCTCCTGGATTTCCCGCCGCGTGCAGAAGCATTCGTAGGTACGGCCCTCAGCGGTCAGGCGGGCAATCGCGTCGTCATAGAGCGCCGCGCGCTCAGTCTGGCGAACGACGGCGGCGTCCCAGTTAACACCGACGGCTTGCAAATCGCGGAGCTGCTCCGCTTCCGCGCCTGACCGGGCGCGGTCCAGATCCTCGACGCGAAGCAGGAAGCTGCGGCTGCTCGACTTCGCGAACAACCAGGCCAGGATGGCAGTCCGCAGGTTCCCAACGTGGAGTTCACCGGAAGGGCTCGGGGCGAAGCGGCCAGCGGAAGTCATGCCCCAAGCCTATGTGTCCCCGCCCGGGGCAGGGCAACGCAAGAGCCCCTCAGCTACCGCAACGATCCGGTGGCTCAGGGGCTCTTACTTTGTGCCGCCCTGACGACGGGCGGGTGCAGAATGACAATGCTGTGAACAAGAGTCAATCAGCGGCTGTTTCCTTGCGGGAAACCTCTGCAGGGTTCCGGGTGGTGTGCCGGGTGCCTGGTGCCTGCGGGATCCGGCGGTAGCCTCGCCCTGCTTCGTTGTCACCATTTCAACAGGAGACATACAGTAGGTGCAATGGACGAGGAAAAACTTGGTCGATCTGACCAGTACCAACCGAAAAACCAGACAGGAAGTGGTCACTTTGCAGGAACTCGACGCCACAGACCGACGCATCCTCGCCGCGCTGGACGAGGATCCCAGGGTCCCCATCATGGTGTTGGCCCAGAAGCTGCACCTCGCGCGCGGCACCGTCCAATCGCGCCTTGAACGGATGACGGCATCCGGAGCCTTGCGCGCCAACAGCAGCCGGGTCCTGCCCACGGCGCTGGGTCGCGGGGTGGCTGCGGCAGTCAGCGCGGAGCTCGACCAAAGCCATTTGAATGAGGCCATCGCAGCACTTCGGGACATCCCCGAAGTCCTCGAATGCCATGCGCCTGCCGGTGACACCGACCTCATCATCAGGGTTGTGGCCAGGAGCCCGGATGATCTCTACCGCGTCTCCGAGGAAATCCGGCTGTGCCCTGGAATTGTGCGCACATCAACCAGCATGTTTCTCCGCGAAGTGATCCCCTACAGGACAACAGGCCTGCTGGAAGACAGCCAGCCCTAGACCGGCGGTCCGATGTTGGTTTTCAGATTCTTCATCACCAGCGTTGAGGTCAGGCGCTCGACAGCTGGCAGGGCCGCGAGTTCGTCATCATAGAAACGCTGGTAGGCAGGCAGGTCCGCGGCGATGACCTTCAGCAGGTAGTCCGGGGAACCGAAGAGCCGCTGGGCCTCCACGATGTTGGGACTCGCTGTCACACGCTCCTCGAAGTCCGCCATGATGGTGCGCTCCACCTGCCGGAGGGTGACGAAAACGATTGCCTCGAAACCCAGCCCCACCGCGGCAGGATCGATGTCGGCCCGGTAGCCACGGATCACACCCGAGGACTCCAGATCGCGGAGCCGACGGTGGCAAGGAGCCACAGTCAAACCCACCTTTGCAGCGAGAGCCGTGGCAGTCATTCGACCATCTTCTGCGAGGTGGCGCAAAATACTTCTATCGATTCCATCAATCACGCAAATATCTTACCGAGAATCAATGCGCGAGGGCTAAATGAGGGAACACTTATGGGCAAATTTTCCCTAGAGTTTTCTTACCCCCTAGCCCCGGAGAGACCCGTGAATCCGCAACTGTTCCTCGCCTTCATTCTTGTAGCCGTCACCTTGGCGTGCACCCCCGGCGTCGACTGGGCGTATTCCATTTCAGCTGGTCTTCGCCAGCGCAGTTTCGTACCGGCGGTTGCGGGCCTGTGCAGCGGCTACGTGGTCCATACGCTGCTGATGGTTGCGGGGCTGGCCGCCCTCCTGGCAGGAGTCCCGGGACTTCTAGGCTGGCTGACAATTGCCGGCGCTGCCTACCTGCTGTGGCTCGGCATCGGCACCATCCGCTCCTGGCGAGGTGCCAGCTTCAGCGCGGAAGACGCCGTCGTACATTCCGGCAATCAAGTCCGCACGTTCTTTCAAGGTATGGGAACCAGCGGCATCAACCCCAAGGGCTTGCTGTTCTTTGTAGCGCTGGTTCCGCAGTTCGTGAGTCCGGAAGCAGCACTCCCCGTTCCGCTGCAGTCAGGCCTGCTGGGCCTGACCTTCGTGATACTCGCCGGCACGGTCTACACGGCGGTCGCCCTGACCTCCCGGAAATTGTTGGCTTCCAGGCCGGGTGCCGCCAAGGTAGTGACACTGGTCAGCGGAATCATCATGATCGGGCTGGGGGCAGTGCTGCTGTCGGAGCAACTCCTTCCGCTTCTTCCGCAGATTTCTGCGGCAAGCACCTAGGCCGCCAGCAGCTCGTCCAGGCGCTCGTAGCCTTCCACCACGCCGTAGTTCATCCCGGTGGCCAGCGCCATATCCCGCGCTTCAACCGAGGGGTAGACCTCGTGGGCAACGATGCGGGTGCGGCCGTCCACTTCCTCAAACGTGGTGGTGCTGAGGCCAACCTGATTCGGGGCGCCATCGAATTCGAACGTCATGATGATCAGCGCATCAGCATCCACGGTGTGGAAAATGCCGCGGAAGCCATACATTCCGCTGTCATCTCCGCTCTCGTAATGCCAACTGCCGCCGGTGGTCGCGTTGTATTCGGTGACTTTGGTGACCGTACTGCGTGGGCCCAGCCACTTGGCCAGCAGGTCGGGATCCACATGGGCCTTGAAAACTGCACTGACTGGGGCATCGAATTCGCGGGCTGTGTCAACGAACGGGACGCCATCGTCAGCGGTGATTGTTGTTGGATTGCTCATTTCAGTTCCTCTTTCTTCTTTGCTGGTTTCTCATGCGGTTCTTCAGTGCCTGCGCCCAGCAGTTGGTCGAGCTGCCGGTAACGCGATTCGGCGATCAATCGGTATTGGTCAATCCAGGCCGTCAGGTGCTCCAGGGCTGCCGCGTCCAGGTGAACCGGCCTGCGCTGCGCATCACGGGAACGCGTCACGAGCCCCGCGTGCTCCAGCACCTGAATGTGCTTGGAAACTGCCTGTTTGGTGATGGTGAATGGTTCTGCGAGCTCGTTGACAGTGGCGTCTCCGCGGGAGAGCCGGGCAACCATGGCCCGCCGCACCGGATCGGCCAAGGCCATGAAGGCCTTGTCGAGAGCATCTTGTTCCATCGCCGCGTAAATCCTTTCGTAATCAACCGAATCGTTTATCAATGATTTGGTTGATTACAACGTTACGCCTTCCTGCGGAAGAGCACAATGGTCCCCTTACTCGCCGCCCAGTTGCCTGAAATCGTTCTCCCACAACCGGCGCATCTCAGCGTCCTTGCGGATGACTTCCATCGTCTCGAGCTCCGCGGGAGGGGCCGGTCGCTTGGACCGCGGCGTCAGCGTGCGCCGGCCTTGATCCAACGCAAGGAGCGCCCGGTCGGTGAGGGCATCATTCTTCAACGCCAGGTTGGTTTTCCGGCGTCGGAGTACTTCCTTCAACGCAACTTGGGCCGACTCGAAATCACCACGTGCGCGCTGGGACCGCGCCCGGATCAGCAACAAGGCAGCCGAGAGGTCGTCGGTGTTTAACAGCCCTTCGGTCCACAGCACCACGTCCCGGTGACGGTCCAGCGAATACGCCGCCGTGCAACGCGCTAAAGCTGAAGGCAACGACGGCGGCAACCCCACCACCGCTTCCAGCGCCGACTCCGTCATACCCATCTCCCGAAGGCAGTGGGCCAGGGCAAGGAACACCGACTCCTCGCTGAACAGAACCGGAACCTCTATGCGTTCGGTGACCTCAACCCGAGTGACCACCTGCCCAAGGTAGATCGCCGAGAACTGGCTGGCGTCGTCGTCGATCCTTGTTGTTAAACCGCGCTGCAGCAGCTCGGAAGCCCTCAAGAACCCGCCGTGTTTGTACGCCAGCAGGCCTGCCATCACGTGGCACAAGCCGGCCCACCCGGGGTTCATCCGGCCGAACGCCAGCAGGGAATCAGGTTCCGTAGAGGTAAAAACCGCTTCGTGCATGGCCTTGGCGGGCTTGGACGACAACATCTTCAACCGCGGAACATTCCCCACCACGGACAGCCTGGCATGGTCACGGCCGCCAAGGACACCGGAAAGCACCTCATTCATGCCGTCCGCCAATCCGCGCACGGGCGTCCGGACATAACCCTCGCGGAACGGCGTGAAATCCCGCGTGTCATGGAAGATCGTGTGCATTCGGCCATTCGGGGGTTGGCTCATAAAACCATGCTAACCGGCCCTGAACTGGGCTCATCCCCTGCTATCGGAGGCATTTCAGGAGTATTATGGCGGCGTCGGCAAGGTTTTGCCACACCCCTTGCCGCAGGTCGGCTCTCCAGGAGAAGAGCCGGATAACCGCGTGAAAGGGAGGACTGATGACCACCGCTTCGCACCCCGCCGAACACCACCACATGATGGGGTTGACACTTCGCAACACCGCCATGGGCGTTGGCATTGTATTTCTGCTGGTAGGCATCCTGGGCTTCATTCCGGGAATCACCACCAATTACGGCGCCATGACCTTCGCGGGACATGAATCCGGCGCCATGCTGCTTGGAGTCTTCCAAGTGTCCATACTCCACAACATCGTTCACCTGCTGTTTGGCGTGGCCGGCTTGGCCATGGCAAGGAACGCACGCATGGCCCGCCTGTTCCTCTTGGGCGGCGGCGCTGTGTACATCGTTCTTTGGATCTATGGCCTGGTCATCAACCAGGAAACGGGCGCCAACTTCGTCCCGTTTAACACCGCTGATAACTGGCTGCACCTGATCCTTGGCGTTGCCATGATCGGTTTGGGCGCTTGGCTGGGCAGGGATGCCATGGACGAATCACCCACGGCGCGGAGGAACATGTAGCACCCGTGGATTAACCAACGACGGCGGCCGACCCCTTCCCGGGGACGGCCGCCTTTTCGTGTCCCGAGATGCCAGTTGATGACAATGTTTGTGCCCGCGACTGTCATTAATTGCCACCTCGGCAGCGCCAGGCGCTACTGGGCGCTACTGGGCAGCCGGCATGGGACGAACATCCGTGAACGTGTTTCCCGTCGAGTACTGGTCCAGGCGCCAGGGATTGGCGTTGTTCCGCACACTCTGGAACGTCACGCCGTCAAACGTGGAATCCTGCAGACCCTTGATGTTGGCGGGGTTCACGTTCCGGAACACCACATCCTGGAAAGTGAAGGCACTGAGGCTGGCCGTTCCTTCGCCGAGGGACGGCCCTGCCTGGATATCGATCACCGGTTTGCTGTCGGATACAGCCATGCCGCAGGTGGGCGAGTTGTTGCCGTCCACGGAAACGTTCCGGACCACCACGTCCTTGAAGGTGGCCGATTCAGCGGCGACATACCCGGACGGTGACTGGTTATAGCTGAGGGACATGATGAACGCGCTGCTGCCCATGCACGCCATCGCAGTATCGCGGAACAGGAAGTCCCGGCCGCCTCCCGCCATGTCCGAGGTACTTTTCATCCGGAGGCCGCCGGTTTCAACTTTGTACATGACGTTGTCCTCAGCGAGGACCCGGTGCACCCAGGCTGCCGTGTTCGAACCGACAGCGACTCCCCCGTGGCCCATGCGCATGTAGTTGTTGAAGATCCAGACGTCCTCGCTGGGCCTCCCTTGGGCTCCGTACTTGCCTTGGCCGGCCGCGAAATTGACCTGGTCATCGCCAGTGTCAAAGAAGTTGTTGAGCACAATCCCGTTGCTGGTCCCGCCAAACTCCAGGCCGTCACCGTTGTTGGCGTTGAACGTGGTGTGGCGCATGGCGTTCACAGTGGTGTTCCGGCTGTCCAGGATCATCACGCCATGGAAGGCCGGGTTGTCCGCGGTGACTCCCTCGATGTACAGGTTCTCCACGCCCATGAACGTCATAAGGCTTGACCGGTACTGGCCGTAGAGAACAGAATCCTCCAGCGTTTCAGGCTTGTTGACCACGCCGGTGAGGAAGTCCGGATTCTCCTTCGCATTACGGAACTGCTCGGCCGCCAACAAGCCATCGTCCAATACTTTTCCGGCGGAACTTGCTGCGTATTGGGGAAGTTCGTTGCCCGCTTCGTCAGTTATCGACCCCCCGGCCGTCCGCTTCCAGCCATTTCCGTCCACCACGCCTTTGCCGACGATGCGGACATTGCTGGCCGCAGCGCCTGGCTCGCGCCCCGCCGTCGAGCGGCCGTTGTCCTCCGGAAGGACATTAAGGAGCGACGGCGGCCGGCGGTAGTTCCGGTATTCGGCCTCGGCGGGGAGGGGCTCAGGTACCGGGTAGAGGTAATAGCCCTTGTCCAAGGGGTAGTCCTCCGCCTGGTCGGAGCCGAGCAGACGTGCGCCCTCCTGGAGTTCCAGGGTCATGTCCGAGTGGAGGAAAAGTGCCCCCGTTGTGAAGGTGCCTGCAGGAACCACCACGGTGCAGCCCGGTGTTCGACAGGTGTCAATGGCCTTCTGGATTGCTTTGGTGTTGAGGGTCTTTCCATCGCCCACCGCCTTGTACGCGGGATTGGTGATGGTGACTTTGTGCCGTGACGGGGTGGTGGTCACGGTGATCGGCGCACTCGCCGCAGATTCAGTCCCGTCTTTCCTCACAGCGGTGACAGTGAACTGGTAGCTGGTGCGCGGAGACAGGCCGGTCACCGTGAAGTTATGGGCCACGGTCCGGATGTGGAATCCATCCTTGTCGGCGGCCCGGAACGCGTCCACGTACTCCTGGGCCGGCGAGAAGATCCGCGCGTTCTCCTCCGCGGTTCCCAACGCCCTGCCGTTCATGTAGACGCGGTAGTCCACGACGTCGTCGTAAAGGTCCGGCTTGTTCCACACCAGCAGAGTCTTGTCACTGCCGGTGGCTTGCGAAGGGACACAAAGGTTTTGTGGCGCCCTGCCGGTGCCTGAATCAAGCTGGATGCTGGAGCTGGAACACGCCGGGCTGTCTGTTTTGCCTGCGGGAGCCCCAGTGGCCGGCGGGCCCGCGGCCACGACGCAACCTAACCCCATCACTGCTGCAAGCGCGAGGCCTCCCACGCTTCGGCGTATTTCCGGTTTTCTTCGGGTCGATCGCATGGATGATCCTTCCCGGGGCACAACGGCGTGCCCCAGTACTTGGAGGCTCAGGGCTCTCCGGGAATGGTTGAGAAACGGTAAGAAAACGCTTTCTCAGAACACCCTAGGAAGGTTTGAGGGCGGGGTCAAGCACTCTGATCCGCGCCGACGTGGCACTTAATGACAGTCCGGGAGCGGCGGATTGTCATCAACTGCCATCTCGACGGCGGATGGGCGCCTACCGCGGGGAGCGGCCACCCAGGCGTGAAGTGACCTTGGCGGCCGCTGCAGCGCAGGCTTCGCCGAGGCTGGCCAAGGTGTCCTGTGAAACCCGGAATTTGGGGGCAGGAATCAAGACGGAGGCCACGATGTCGCCCCTGTGGTCGTAGACCGGCGAAGCAACGCCCACCTCTTCGATGGAGGTTTCGCCAAAGTTGGCGGCCCAGCCCCGCTTTGCGGCTTCCCCAAGCCGAGCCAGGTAACTTTCCACAGAAGCTTCGTCCAGGCCCGGCAGGGTGATGGAACCACTGCGCAGCAGGTTCCGCACCCTGTCCTTGTCTTCGTTGGCAAGGAACACCTGCACCGATGAACTCAATGCCTCGTTGTAGCGGGCTCCGAGCGGGGCCAGGTGTTTCACCTGATGGCGGCTGGGGATCTGCTCCACGCACATGGACTCGACGCCGTTCCACACCATGAGGGCGCTCGTCTCTCCCGTGCGTTCGGTCAACTCCCGCAGTACGGGGTAGGCCACGCGTCGCTCTTCGAGTTCCGCCAGGAGGGGGCCCGCCATCGCGATCATCCCCAGCCCCAAGCGGAACCTGCGCGAATCGACGTCGCGCTCTACCAGGTTTTCCTGCTCCAGCGTGGCCAGGATGCGCGAAACCGTACTCTTGTGCAGGCCGATCCGGCCCGCGATTTCGGTGACTCCCAGGAGCGGCTCGTCTGCAGTAAAGCTCCTCAGCACCGCGATGGCGTTGACGATGACGGACGTGCTCTTGCTGTCGCCGTTACCGTTGTTGCCGTCAGGAGTCTCGCTGGTTTCCGTGGGAGTCATGGGATCACTATATTTCGCCGGGGCCGTCCGGAAGTTCCGAACCGGGGCCGGCGGACGCCGTGCACTGCGCCCGCCGGCCGTTCCACCTAGGCTCCGATGATGTTGTACTCGGGGCCGAACGGGAACTTGGTGATGTTCTCCGCGCCGTCTTCGCCTACCACCAGGATGTCGTGCTCGCGGTATCCGCCGGCACCCGGCTGGCCGTCCAGCACAGTGATCATGGGCTCCATCGAAACCACCATGCCGGGCTCGAGGACCGTGTCGATGTCCTCGCGCAGCTCCAGCCCGGCTTCACGTCCGTAGTAGTGGCTAAGCACACCGAACGAGTGGCCGTAGCCGAAGGTCCGGTTCGCCAGGAGGCCGTGGCTGATGTAGATCTCGTTGAGCTCCGCAGCGATGTCCTTGCAGACAGCGCCGGGCTTGATGAGTTCAAGGCCGCGCTTGTGGACCTCAACGTTGACGTTCCACAGTTCCAGTGAGCGGGCGTCCGGTTCGCCGTAGAACAGGGTGCGCTCCAGGGCGGTGTAGTAGCCGCTGGTCATCGGGAAGCAGTTCAGGGACAGGATGTCGTGTTCCTGGATCTTGCGGGTGGTGGCCCAGTTGTGGGCGCCGTCGGTGTTGATGCCCGACTGGAACCACACCCAGGTATCGCGGATTTCCGAGTCCGGAAAGGTCCGGGCAATCTCGTGGACCATGGCCTCGGTGCCGATCAGGGCAACCTCGTACTCCGTGATACCCGCAGTGATCGCGTTACGGATGGCTTCGCCGCCCAAGTCACCGATGCGCGCGCCGTGTTTGATGACAGCGATCTCTTCGTCGGACTTGATCATGCGCTGGCGCATGGCCGACTGCGCAACGTCCACCAGCGTCGCGCCGGAGAACGCGGCCTGGATCTTGTTCCGATTGTCCAAGGGCAGCGAGTCATCCTCGACGCCGATGCGGCGCGGGTTGATGCCGCGGGCCCGCAGGACTTCCTGGATGGCGTAGATGTAGTTGTCCCTGCGCCAGTCCGTGTACACCAGGTTGTCGCCGTAGCTGCGGCGCCAAGGCATACCGGCGTCGATATTTGCCGTAATGGTGACCGTGTCATCCTTGGTGACCACCATGCCGTAGGACCGGCCGAAGTAGGTGAAGAGGAAATCGGAGTAGTACTTGATGGAGTGGTAGCTGGTGAGGATGACGGCGTCGAGGTCCTTCTCGGCCATGATCCGGCGAAGGCCTGCAAGGCGGCGCTCGAATTCAGCGTCGGAGAAGGTCAGCGAGACTTTCCCGCCATTGTTGAGGACCTTGGTGCGCTCGAGTTTGGCGACATCGTTGACGGACTCGTTCTGGGTGATGGTCATGGTGGTTCCTTTCAAGGGTTGGTTGTTCTAGTCCTGCAGCAGAGGCTTCTTGGAAGTCTCCGCGGCGAACAGGACTGCGATGAGGGAAACGAGGGCGGCGGCCACGAGGTACCAGCCGGGGGCCAGCGTGCTGTGGGTCATGCCGATCAAGAGGGTGGCCATGAAGGGGGCGGTGCCGCCGAACAGGGCGTTGGAGAGGTTGAAGCTGACAGCAAAGCCGGTGTAGCGGACCTTTGTGGGGAAGAGTTCGGCGAGGAAACTGGGCAAGGTGCCGTCGTTAAGGGTGAGCATCCCGCCCAGCAGGATCTGCACCAACACGATCACCAGGAAGTTGCGGGTGTCCAGGAGCATGAAGGCCGGGACGGTCAGCAGTATGAAGAGGACTGATGCCGTGATGAGCATGCGCTTGCGGCCGAATTTGTCCGATGCAATGCCGGTCAGGAAGATAAAGCCGATGTAGCTGGCCAAAGCAATGGTGGTGGCCAGGAACGACTCCGTGGCTCCGAAGCCCAGCTCCTCCGACAGGTAGGTGGGCATGTAGCTGAGGATCACGTAGAAGCCGACGGCGTTGAGCAGCACCGCACCGGTGGCGATGATGAGCTGCTTCCGGTAAGTCCTGAACATGGCGAACGCCGGGGCCTTCACCGCATTGTCTTTCTCGGCCAGTTCACGGAATGCCGGCGTATCCTCCAGCTTGGTCCGGATGTACCGACCGATCAGGCCCATGGGTGCCGCGAGCAGGAAGGGCAGGCGCCATCCCCATTCGTTGAGCTGTTCTGTGGTGAGGACAGAACTCAGCAGGGCGGCCAGCAGGGATCCCAGCAGCAGTCCGGCTGCGGTACTTGCAGGCACGACGGCGGCATAGAGTCCGCGTCGATTGGCCGGCGCGTACTCCACCAGGAAGGCGGAGGCGCCTGCGTATTCGCCTGCGGCGGAGAAGCCTTGGACCACTCTGACCAGGAGGAGCAGGATCGGCGCCATGACGCCGATGGTGGCGTAACCCGGGATCAGTGCGATGCAGAAAGTGGCCACCGACATCAGGACGATCGAGAGGCTGAGTGCTTGTTTGCGGCCGAGCCTGTCGCCGATATGCCCCCAGATGAAACCGCCGAGGGGCCTCACGAAGAAGCTGATGGCGAAGACTCCGAAGGTCGCGAGCAGGGCGGTTTGCCGGTCGGACTCAGGGAAGAAGACCGAGGAGATGATGCCGGCCAGATAACCGTAGACGGCGTAATCGAACCATTCGACAAAGTTGCCGATGAAGCTGGCAGTGACAACCCGCCGTCGGGTGTCCTTGCTGACTGTGTTCTTGGGGCTGGGTGTGTGGTTGTGGCCGGAGGCGGGTGAGATGCCTTGCTCGGCTGCCACAGAGGATTCATTGCTCATGTGTCCACCAAAATCATTGGGGTTGCATACAACGCAACGCTGTTGCACCAGAGTATGTGTGAGCGCCGCCACGGTCAAGAGCTATTTTTTTGCTGGTGCAGGTGGCTGCACTCCAATGAAGTCACCGAGAGTGCCGAGCGCCCTTTTGTGATCTGTTGCATTCAAACAAACACTGTTGCAGCAAGTGGATCAGATGCCCCAACCTCACGGCCCTCTCTCACCTCCCAACCCCTTTACGCCGACCCTCTCTCACATCCCACCCCCTTCCCACCGACCCTCTCTCACATCCCAACCCCTTTCCGCCGCCCCTCTCTCACATCCCAACCCCTCCCACCGACCCCCTCTCACATCCCAACCCCTTCTCACCGCCCCTCTCTCACCTGGGTGAAGAAGGCCCGACGAGTAAGGACTATGCCGCAGCCAAGGCGAGGAAAGTCGCGACGGACTGACGCGACGGTCCGTCGCGACGGGATATGAGAGAGCGACCCGAAAAACCGGTCGGGACGTGAGAGAGCGACCCGAAAAACGGGTCGGGACGTGAGAGGGGGTCAGAGGACCTTGCGGATGGTCTCTTCGAAGCTGACCACGTGGTGCAGGGCGAGCTCGGCAGCGCGGTCTTCGTCGCCGTCGGCGATGGCGGTCAAGAGGTCGGCGTGCTCGGAGATGTGGCCGGAGACGGAGGGCATTTTCTCGAGCATGTGGCACCAGATGCGGGTGGCGAGGTTGTCGTAGCGGATGAGGACGTCTTCCAGGTGCGCATTGGCGGAGGCCTTGTAGATGAGCCGGTGCACTTGGATGTCGTAGCGCATGAGTTCCTGCGAGGAAGCATCCTGGCCCTCAAGCTCGCGAATCGCCGCAGCGACAGCACGGAGCTCTGAACGCATGCCCGGACTTGCCATGCGCGCCGCTTTCCGGGAGGCCAGGGGTTCCAGGAGCTCGCGGATTTCGGAGACCTCGGCGAGCTGCGTGATGTCCACGCCGGTAGCGAAGGTGCCCCGCCGAGGGTAGGAAACCACCAGGTGGTCGCTTTCGAGGCGTTTGATGGCTTCGCGGACGGGGGTTCGCCCAATGCCGAGTTCCGCAGCGATCTGACCGTCATTGATGGGATCGCCGGGCTTGATGTCCAGCATGATGAGCCGGTCGCGCAGCAGCAGGTATGCATTCTCTGCGAGGGACGTGCCCTGCGGAGCTGTCTCCAGTGCTTCCAATGCTGCGCTCATTGCTCTCTCCCGTTGTCGTAATCCCAGTCTGTTGGATGAGTTACCGAAGACCTGTTGACGACTATGTGATCTCCAACATACTATGGCAATAGTTCTAATATATCAGTTGCCTAACAGATGGCCGCTTCAAGTACTTCAGAAGGAGAACACCATGGTTGAACCGCTGATCCGCCCGCTCGCACAGGCGGACCCGGAGGTCGATCAGGCGATCGCCCAGGAACTCATCCGACAGCAGTCCACGTTGGAAATGATCGCCTCTGAGAACTTCGCCCCGACGGCTGTCATGGAAGCCCAGGGCTCGGTGCTGACCAACAAGTACGCCGAGGGCTACCCCGGCAAGCGCTACTACGGCGGCTGCGAACACGTTGATGTGATCGAACAGCTGGCCATCGACCGCCTGAAGTCACTATTCGGAGCCGAATTCGCCAACGTCCAGCCGCACTCCGGTGCACAGGCCAACGCTTCGGCGATGCACGCGCTGATCACCCCGGGCGACACCATCATGGGCCTGAACCTCGCCCACGGCGGCCACCTGACGCACGGCATGCGGATCAACTTCTCCGGCAAGCTCTACAAGGTTGTCCCCTACGGAGTCCGCGAAGACACCCACACCGTGGACATGGCGGAGGTAGAGCGCCTCGCCCTTGAGAGCAAGCCGCAGCTGATCGTGGCCGGCTGGTCCGCGTATGCGCGGCAGCTGGACTTCGCAGAGTTCCGTCGCATCGCGGACCTGGTGGGTGCCTACCTCATGGTGGACATGGCGCACTTCGCCGGCCTGGTGGCCGCTGGCTTGCACCCGTCGCCGGTCCCGCACGCCCACATCGTTACCAGCACCACGCACAAGACCCTCGGCGGCCCCCGCGGCGGCGTGATCCTGACCAACGACGCCGACATCGCCAAGAAGGTCAACTCCGCAGTCTTCCCCGGCCAGCAGGGTGGTCCCCTGGAGCACGTCATCGCAGCCAAGGCCGTGGCCTTCAAGATGGCAGCCGAGCCGGAGTTCCAGGAACGCCAGGTCCGCGTGCTGGAAGGCTCAAAGATCCTGGCCCAGCGCCTCCTCCAGGAAGACGTAGCTGCAGCCGGCATCTCCGTGGTCAGCGGTGGAACTGACGTCCACCTGGTCCTCGCCGACCTCCGCCACTCAGTCCTTAACGGCCAGCAGGCCGAGGACACCCTGCACCGCATCGGCATCACGGTCAACCGCAACGCAGTCCCGTTCGACCCCCGCCCGCCGATGGTTTCCTCCGGCCTGCGCATCGGGACGCCCGCCCTCGCCGCCCGCGGTTTCGGTGCTGAAGAGTTCACCGAAGTTTCGGACATTATTGCGACGGCGTTGATCGCCGCAGCGAACAGTGGCACCAAAGACAGCGGCACCAAAGACAGCGGCGCCCAAGCAGGCACAGAAGCAGGCAGCGAAGGTGACGTCGCGCTGGACGACGCGACCGCCGTCGAACTCCGCGACCGCGTGACCGCACTGGCGGACAAGTTCCCCCTCTACCCGCATCTCGGCAATGGCGCCGCAACCGCAACCGAAGCAGAACTGATTGGAGCAGCCCAGTGAGTGCAGACCACCTCCCCGAGCACCCGGACTTCCTCTGGCGCAACCCGGATCCGAAGAAGAGCTACGACGCCGTGATCGTAGGCGGCGGCGGGCACGGCCTGGCCACCGCGTACTTCCTGGCCAAGAACCACGGAATGACCAACATCGCCATCCTGGAAAAGGGTTGGCTGGCCGGTGGCAACATGGCCCGCAACACCACCATCATCCGTTCCAACTACCTCTGGGACGAGAGCGCAGCAATCTACGAGCATGCCCTCAAGCTCTGGGAGATCCTTCCGGAAGAGCTGGAGTACGACTTCCTGTTCAGCCAGCGCGGCGTCATGAACCTCGCGCACACCCTGGGCGACGTCCGCGAAAGCGTTCGCCGCGTGGGCGCCAACAGGCTTAACGGCGTGGACGCTGAGTGGCTTGACCCGCAGCAGGTCAAAGAACTCTGCCCCATCCTCAACATCAGCGACAACATCCGCTACCCCGTCATGGGCGCCACGTACCAGCCGCGCGCAGGCATCGCCAAGCACGACCACGTGGCGTGGGCCTTCGCCCGCAAGTGCGATGAACTCGGTGTGGACATCATCCAGAACTGCGAAGTCACCGGCTTCATCAAGGACGGCAACCGGGTAACCGGCGTGCAGACCACCCGCGGCACCATCAACACTGAAAAGGTGGGCCTCTGCGCCGCCGGACACAGCTCCGTGCTGGCAGAGATGGCAGGCTTCCGCCTGCCGATCCAGTCCCATCCGCTCCAAGCGCTGGTGTCCGAACTGCACGAGCCCGTCCACCCCACGGTGGTCATGTCCAACCACGTTCACGTCTACGTCTCCCAGGCCCACAAGGGCGAGCTGGTGATGGGCGCCGGCGTCGATTCCTACAACGGTTACGGTCAGCGTGGCTCGTTCCACGTGATCGAGGAGCAGATGGCCGCGGCCGTTGAACTCTTCCCCATCTTCGCCCGGGCCCACGTGCTCCGGACCTGGGGTGGAATTGTGGACACCACCCTGGATGCTTCTCCGATTGTGGGCCTCTCCCCTGTGGAGAACATGTTCGTCAACTGTGGTTGGGGAACCGGCGGCTTCAAGGGCACCCCCGCAGCAGGCCTGACGTTCGCGCACACCATTGCCACCGGTGCCCCGCACAAGCTGAACAAGCCTTTCGCGCTGGAACGCTTCGAGACCGGTGCCTTGATCGACGAACACGGCGCCGCAGCCGTGGCCCACTAGCCAGGACAGGAAAAGACATGCTCCTCATTTCATGCCCCAACTGCGGGCCACGCGACGAAACCGAATTCCACTACGGTGGCCAGGCGCACATCGCCTACCCCGAGAGCCCGAATGACCTCACGGACCGGGAATGGGCTGAATACCTGTTCTACCGCGAGAACACCAAGGGCACCTTCGCCGAGCGTTGGGTCCACAGCACAGGCTGCCGGCAGTGGTTCAACATGCTCCGCGACACCGTGAGCTACGACATCCACGCCATTTACGCGATGGGCCAGCCCCGCCCGGATCTGAAGACAACCAGCCCCAAGAGCGAACCGGAACAGCCTGGCGAGTTCACCCAGTCCGGCGACTTCGGCCAGGCCGGCGAACCAGGCCTGGCTCCCGGCGCCACCTCACCCACGGCCACCACCCCCATCTCCTCGGAAGGAGTCTAGAAGTGACCAGCAAGAACGCACGCCTCGCCACCGGCGGACGCATCGATCGCAGCATCTCTTGGCGCTTCACCGTGGACGGTCAGGAATTCACCGGCCACCCGGGTGACACCATAGCTTCGGCGCTGCTGGCCAACGGCCACATCAACGCCGGCAACTCCCTTTACGAGGACCGCCCCCGCGGCATCATGGCCGCCGGCGTGGAAGAGTCCAACGCCTTGGTCAAGATCGCTCCCCGTTTCCGCGGCCATGTTGCCGAATCCATGCTCCCGGCCACTGCGGTTTCGCTGGTGGACGGCATGAACATCGAGCTCCTGTCCGGCTTGGGCAAGCTTGACCCGAACGAGGACAAAGCCGAGTACGACAAGAAGTACGTCCACACGGACGTCCTGGTGGTCGGAGGCGGCATCGCCGGCCTGGCAGCAGCCCGCGAGGCTGTCCGCACCGGCGCCCGCGTCATCCTGATCGACGACCAGCCCGAACTCGGCGGCTCGCTGCTCTCCGGTTCAACCGCCGAAGGACTCGCCGAGCAGATCGAAGGCAAGCCGGCACTCGAATGGGTGGCAGACGTTGAGGCAGAGTTGGTTTCCGCCGCCGAATGCACGGTGCTGAACCGTACTACGGCCTTCGGTTCCTACGACTCCAACTACTTCATCGCAGCCCAGAACCGCACGGACCACCTGAGCGTTCCGGCCGCTTCGGGCGTCTCCCGCCAGCGTATTTGGCACATCCGTGCCAAGCAGGTTGTCTTGGCTCCCGGCGCCCATGAGCGTCCCCTGGTCTTCGAGAACAACGACCGCCCCGGCATCATGCTCGCCTCGGCCGCCCGTACCTACCTGAACCGTTACGCGGTGGCAGCCGGTTCACGTGTCGTCATCGGCACCACCAACGATTCCGCTTACGCGCTTGCCGCGGACCTGTTGGCAGCAGGCGTGGCGGTTGCCGCCGTCGTCGATGCCCGTCCGCAGATCAGCGCGAAGGCCGCTGCCGCCGTCGAGTCCGGTGTCCGTGTCCTCATCGGCAGCGCCGTGGCCGACACGTCCGCGGATGAAAACGGCCGCCTGAACGGCGTCACCGTCCGCAGTATCAACGACGACGGCGAACTCACCTCGGGCGTCGAACAGCTGGCTGCCGACCTGCTCGCCGTTTCAGGTGGCTGGAGCCCGGTGGTCCACCTCCACAGCCAGCGCCAGGGCAAGCTGCGCTGGGATGACGAGCTCGCCGCCTTCATCCCCACCACGCCGGTCCGAGACCAGCAGGTTGTGGGCGCAGGCCGTGGCAGCTACGAACTCCAGGACTGCCTGGCTGAAGGCATCTCGGCGGGAGCAGCGGCGTCCATCGCTGCCGGCTTCGAATCCGCAACCACCCCGGTGGAACTGCAGGCCCCTGTGGCGAGCGCGCCGAGCCGCCAGCTGTGGCTGGTTCCCGGCCAGTCCGGTGAGCCCGGTGAGTGGCACCACCACTTCGTCGACTTCCAGCGTGACCAGTCCGTGGCGGATGTCCTCCGCTCCACCGGTGCCGGCATGCGGTCCGTGGAGCACGTGAAGCGGTACACCTCCATCAGCACGGCCAACGATCAGGGCAAGACCTCCGGAGTCAACGCGATCGGCGTCATTGCCGCCGCGTTGAAGTTCGGTGGCGCCGAAAGCGTTCCCGGCGTCGGCGAGATCGGCACCACCGCCTACCGTGCACCGTTCACCCCCGTGGCTTTCGCAGCCTTGGCCGGACGCCAGCGCGGCGAGCTCTTCGACCCGGCCCGGGTCACCTCCATCCACCCCTGGCACGTTGCTCAGGGCGCACTGTTCGAAGATGTTGGACAGTGGAAGCGTCCTTGGTACTACCCGCAGGGCAGTGAAGACATGGACACGGCCGTCCTGCGCGAATGCGCAGCCGTCCGCGAATCCGTGGGCTTCATGGACGCCACAACGCTGGGCAAGATCGAGATCCGCGGCAAGGACGCCGGCGAATTCCTGAACCGCGTCTACACCAACGCGTTCAAGAAGCTCGCCCCGGGATCCGCCCGTTACGGCGTGATGTGCACCTTGGACGGCATGATCTTCGATGACGGCGTGACCCTGCGCCTGGATGAAGACCGCTACTTCATGACCACCACCACCGGCGGCGCAGCGAAGGTTCTGGACTGGCTGGAAGAGTGGCACCAGACGGAGTGGCCGGAACTCGATGTGGTCTGCACGTCCGTGACCGAGCAGTGGAGCACCATCGCCGTCGTCGGACCGAAGTCCCGCGCCGTGATCGCGAAGCTTGCACCCGAGCTCGCCGTGGATGGCGGCCTGGATGCCGAGGCCTTCCCGTTCATGACCTTCCGCGAGACCACGCTGGCTTCAGGAGTGCAGGCCCGCGTTTGCCGCATCTCCTTCTCCGGCGAACTGGCCTACGAAATCAATATCCCGTCCTGGTACGGGCTCAACACCTGGGAAGCCGTTGCGGCCGCGGGCGCCGAGTTCAACATCACCCCATACGGCACCGAAACCATGCACGTGCTCCGCGCCGAAAAGGGCTACCCGATCGTCGGGCAGGACACCGACGGTACAGTCACCCCTCAGGACGCAGGCATGGACTGGATCGTTTCCAAGGCCAAGGACTTCATCGGCAAGCGCTCCTACCTCCGTGAGGACGCCAGCCGCGAGGACCGCAAGCACCTGGTCAGTGTTCTTCCCGTGGACCACTCGCTGCGGTTGCCGGAAGGCACACAGCTGGTGGAAAAGGGCATCCCGGTCAACCCGGCTGACGGACCCGTTCCCATGGAGGGCTTCGTGACCTCCAGCTATCACAGCGCCGCGCTGGGCCGTTCCTTCGCCCTGGCACTCATTCAAAACGGCCGCAACCGCATCGGCGAGACCCTCGTGGCTTCGCTGGGAGACCAGTTGGTGGACGTGGTTGTTGGCGAAACCGTACTTTTCGATGCTGAAGGGACCCGCAAAGATGGCTGAAACAGCAACACCATCAGAAACAGTCAACCGTGTACGGGGCGCCCGCCGCAGCCCGGCCGAGCACTTGGCTGACGCCTTCACCTCCGGCTCCGTGCCGGGCACGGTGACGCTCACCGAGATTCCGTACCAGGCCATGGTGGGGATCCGGGTTGACCGAACGTCCGACGCCGCTGCCCGCGTTGCGTCCGTGACCGGCGGCTTGCCTGCTGCTTGCGGTGAGGTGACGGGCGCCGTTTCGGACAAGGACTCCGTCAACACCTTGTGGCTTGGCCCCACCGAGTTCCTGGTGGTCGCACCGGAGGAGGCCCACGATTCACTCGGGGGCACCTTGGTCAGCGATCTGCTCGCGGCCTTGGGCAACGATGCGGGTCAGGTGGTGGACCTGTCCGCCAACCGCACCACGTTCGAGCTCTCGGGCAGCCATGCCCGGGCGGTGCTCGAGAAGACCTGCGCGCTGGACCTGCACCCCCGTGTCTTCAAGGCCGGCACGGCTGTCTCCACCGAGCTCGCCCACATCCCGGTGATGCTGTGGAAGACCTCTGACGAGAGCTACCGGATCTTTCCCCGGGCCTCGTTTGCCGACTTCCTGGGACGCTGGCTCCTCGACGCCATGCGGGAGTACGCCTCCCCCGAGGTCCCCTAATGGCACTGAGTGTGCTTGACCTGTTTTCTGTTGGCATCGGGCCGTCGTCCTCACACACGGTCGGCCCGATGCGCGCGGCAAAGCAGTTCACGGACGGTCTTGAATCGTCCGGCCAACTCCCGGCCACAGTGCGCGTCCAGGCCGAGCTCTTCGGCTCCCTGGGCGCCACTGGCCGGGGCCACGGCTCAGACAAGGCCGTGGTGTTGGGGCTGCAAGGCCACTCCCCTGAGACTGTGGACACTGCCACGGCTGACGACCAGGTTGCAGCTGCGGCGCTCGACGCCGAACTGCGCCTGGGCGGCAACCACCGGGTGGACTTCAACTGGGACGAGGACGTGGTCCTGCACCGCCGCAAGTCGCTGCCTGCCCACCCGAACGGGATGACTTTCCGGGCGTTGGACCACACCGGGGCAGTGTTGCGGGAACGCAGCTATTACTCCATAGGCGGCGGCTTCGTGGTGGATGGGGACGCAACCGGTACCGACAAAGTGGTGGTGGACGACACCGTTCTCCCGTACCCCTTCACCACCGCTGATGAACTGCTGGCCATTTGCATGCGCGAAGGCAAGTCCATCTCCGACATCATGCTGGCCAACGAGCTCGTGTGGCGCTCCGAGGAAGAACTTCGCGAAAAGCTGCTGGGAATCTGGGCTGTCATGCAGGAATGCGTGGACAACGGCTGCTCTGCAGAGGGCATCCTGCCTGGCGGCTTGAAGGTCAGGCGACGGGCGCCGTCGTTGTTCAAGACGCTCGCGGCCACCGACGCCGCAAACAAGGCCGACGGGGCTGCATCCAATCCTTCGGACCCCCTCCTCGCCATGGAATGGGTGAACCTGTTCGCTCTGGCCGTGAATGAGGAGAACGCCGCGGGCGGCAGGATTGTCACCGCGCCCACCAACGGTGCCGCCGGAATTGTCCCGGCGGTCCTGCACTATTACACAAAGTTTGTTCCCGGGGCCAACGACGACGGTGTCGTACGCTTCCTGCTCGCGGCGGCCGCCGTCGGAATCCTGTTCAAGATCAACGCGTCCATCTCCGGCGCCGAAGTGGGCTGCCAAGGCGAGGTGGGTTCTGCCTGCTCCATGGCCGCCGCTGGGCTCTGCGAGGTCCTGGGCGGAACACCCGAGCAAGTGGAAAACGCGGCCGAAGTTGGCATCGAACACAACCTGGGCCTCACCTGCGACCCCGTGGGTGGTCTTGTGCAGATCCCCTGCATCGAGCGCAACGCGATTGCCAGCGTCAAGGCCATCAATGCCGCCCGCCTTGCCCTGCACGGCGACGGCAGCCACAAAGTGTCCCTCGACAAAGCCATCAAAACCATGCGCGAGACCGGCGCCGACATGAAATCCAAGTACAAAGAGACCTCCCGCGGAGGCCTCGCCGTCAACGTAGTGGAGTGCTAGCCATGACTGCCATCCAAACTGAAACGTCCGCTGTTTCTTCCGAGACCACCGTGGAACACGTGTTGACCCTCGACTGTCCGGAGGGGCCCGGAATCGTCCACGCCGTGTCCGGCTTCCTGCTGGAACACGGCTGCGACATCATCGACAACAAGCAGTTCGGCGATCGCGCCGAGGCGCACTTCTTCATGCGCGTGCATTTCGCGTCCGACGGCGATGCCTCCACGCTTGATGCGCTGCGGGAGGCTTTCGCCCCGGTCGGCGAGAAGTACGCCATGAACTGGCAGCTGGAGCGTCAGGGGTCCAAGCGCAAGGTGCTGATCATGGTCTCGAAGTTCGGGCACTGCCTGAACGACCTCCTGTTCCGTGCCCGGATTGGTGAGCTCCCGATCGATGTGGTGGGCGTCGTCTCCAACCACACCGATCACCAGGGCATTGTGGAGTGGCACGGGATTCCGTTCTTCCATGTGCCAGTCACCGCCGCCACCAAGCCGGCGGCCGAGGCGCGTTTGCTGGAACTCATCGACGAACTCGACGTGGAACTCATTGTGCTGGCGCGCTACATGCAGGTGCTCAGCGATGACCTTGCCCGGAAGCTCGATGGCCGGGCAATCAACATCCACCACTCGTTCCTGCCGAGCTTCAAGGGCGCCAAGCCGTACCACCAGGCATACGCGCGCGGCGTTAAAACTGTTGGCGCCACCGCCCACTACGTCAATGGCGAGCTGGATGAAGGACCCATCATCGCCCAGCAGGTAGTGGAGGTGGACCACACGTTCGGACCGGACGATCTCGTAGCCGCCGGTCGGGACACCGAATGCAAGGCCCTCAGCAACGCCGTTCGTTGGCACTGCGAGGGGCGGATCATCCTGAATGGGAATAGGACGATTGTGTTGAAGTAGGACCTTGCTGCGCCGAGATCGCGGGTCCGCTGCACGTTCGCCGTTCCGCAACGGCGAAGTGGTCAGTGGACCCGCGAATTGGCGTTTAAGGAGCTACAGCCG
This sequence comes from Paenarthrobacter nitroguajacolicus, assembly GCF_007786235.1. Taxonomy (GTDB): domain Bacteria; phylum Actinomycetota; class Actinomycetes; order Actinomycetales; family Micrococcaceae; genus Arthrobacter; species Arthrobacter nitroguajacolicus_A. The sequence goes on from NZ_VNFK01000021.1 coordinate 56,225, forward strand.
CTCCAACCGGGTAGCCAAATGCAACGCTGCAAGCCGCCCCGATCCCCGGGGATCTCCTCCGCACAGCTCAAAGATCCGCTGAAGACGGTGGTGCAAGGACTGCCGCTCCAGGTGCAATTCCCGGGCGGCCTGGGCCGTGTTGCAGCCCGTATCCAACCAGACAGCCAAGGTCCGCATCAGTTCGGACTTCTTCAGGCGGTCATGCTCGACGACGGCACCCAACTGCCGCAGCACAAACCCCTCGCGGGTGGCCGGGTCCAGGGATTCGCCAGCCAGGAGTTCAACGGCGAGGGTGTCTGCATCCACCACTCCGCGTCCAGTCGTATCGAGGTCGAAGGCTCTCCTTGCTTCAGCCAATGACCACGGCGCTTCGGAAATACCCCTGCCCGTCGGGCCCACAGCCACCACGGACCCTGATGGCACGTCGAGTGCCCGCAGCGCTTCCAGCAACATCTGCCGGGTGGCACTCCCGCCCAGGGAGGCGAGCGCGATCAGCTCCGCGTTATTGGCGTAGCTCGCACTGTGCGGGACGCAGCCGCGGAGCAGCGCGTCAACGGCCGGACGCAGATGTCCCGCGCTGGTGGATCGAATCACGACGGCGGCCACCGCACCATCCACGGGGAAGCCTGACGCCGGTCCAAGCTGTTGCAGCTGCCACTCCTGGCTTCCGGAATTGATGGCCCGCATGAGCTCGATGCCTGCCAGTTCCTTCAATCCCGGAGGCATGCGCTGCAGCAGCGCCAGGCCAAGGATGTCCACGGACCGTTCGCCGGCCACGCGCGCGAGGCCGGCATCGCCGCCGTCGGGCATTTTCACCTCGAGCCGAGCGGCAAGGACGCCCCGCACCGGCACGTCCACCACGGTGACGCTGCCGTCGTCGGACGAAAAGGTGCCGCCGGCCGCCCCGAGCGTGAGGCCCGACGGCGAGACCAGCCTGGCGCTGGCGCCTGTCCTTTCGGCCAACACAGCGAGGAGTTGATCGAGTCCGCCGCCGTGGGCAAGTTCGGCGGCCATGGCATGGCTTGCCTGGTCACCGCGCTGGAGGTGCTCTACGGATTCACTCACCAGCAGCGAATTGATTTCCTGCATCACGCCGACGAACGGGACTACCTGACGGAGCTCGATGACTGGCAATCCGGCAGCCTCGGCGACCTCCAACATGGCCGCAGGCACTTCGGGCAGGGCCGGACCCGTCTCGAGGGCCAGTGCAGCGACTCCCCGGGCCGCGAGGTCGCGGACATAGTCAGCCTGCCGTTCTGCCGTCACGCCGGCGAGCGCCTGCCCACCACTGAGGAGCAGTTCGCCGCCGCTGAGGAGCGGAGCGATGTCCAGGACCTCGCTGGAGTGCACCCATCGGACAGGCCGGGCCAGCGTCTCCGGCACGTCATTGAGCAGCTTCGGTTCGGCAGATCTGAGGCTTTGGTACTCCAGAGCCGCGCCCAGCAGAATCGGCATGACGCTCCGTACGGTTTGGGGTGATTTGTTTAGACACATCGTATCTTGTTGCTGTGATGTGGCGCACATACGCTGAAAGGGTCCCTTTCACACACGGAGGCTCTCCCCATGCAAGACAACCTCTCCCCTTCGCCTTCACCTTCAGCGCAGTCAGGGCCAGCAACGGCGCCGGCCCATGACAGCGAAGCCTGGCTCCAACCCATCCCCGAATCAGACCGCACCCGCAAGGTTTCCGGACAGTTCTGGATCTGGGCCGGCGCCAATCTTGCCCCTATCAACTGGGTGCTGGGTGCACTGGGCATCCATCTGGGCCTCGGCTTCGCAGACACCGTGATAGTCCTGGTCCTGGGAAACCTGATCGGCATGCTCTTATTCGGATGCTTCGTCCTCCTTGGACAAAAGACCGGTGCCACAGGAATGGTTCTGGCCCGGGCGGCTTTTGGCCGCCGTGGCAACTACCTGCCGGCAGCGATCCAGGCACTTCTGGTCATCGGGTGGTGCGCCGTCAACACCTGGATCATCCTGGACCTGGTCATGGCGCTCTTCGGAACCCTCGGCTGGGTGGATCCCAACGCACAGAACTGCGCTTGGAAGATCGGCGTCGCCACGGCCATCATGGCCGCGCAGGTCGCCATCGCCTGGTTCGGCTACAAAGCCATCGCGGCCTTTGAGAAGTGGACGGTTCCGCCCACCATCATCATCCTGGCCGTGATGTCCGCCGTGGCCTGGTTCGGCATGAAGATCGACTGGGGCTACGCAGGACCGGCCGGCAACATCCTCGAAGGCTCAGAGCGGATCGCCGCCATGAGCGCAGTCATGACCGCCATCGGTATCGGCTGGGGCATCACCTGGTTCACCTACGCCGCCGACTACTCCCGCTTCGTCAGCACCTCGGTTCCCAAGCGCAAGCTCTACCTGGCCTCGGTCCTCGGCCAGTTCATCCCCGTCGTCTGGCTGGGCATCCTCGGCGCAAGCTTGGCCACCAACAGCGGCGAGATCGATCCCGGCAAGCTGATTGTCCAAAACTTCGGAGTTCTTGCCCTCCCCGTACTGCTCATGGTGCTGCACGGCCCCATCGCTACCAACATCCTGAACATCTACACCTTCTCCGTTGCCACCCAGGCCTTGGACATCAACATCAGCCGCCGCAAGCTGAACTTGTTCGTGGGCGTCTTCTCGCTCATCGCCGTCGTGTTCTTCATCTTCCAGGAGGACTTCGCAGCAGTGCTCGACGCCTGGCTGATCGGCCTGGTCGCCTGGGTTGCTGCTTGGGGCGGAGTCATGCTGGTGCACTACTTCTGGCTTGAGAAGCGCTGGCCGGCGAAGGTGGATCGGCTCTTCGACGGCGTCGGCACCCACCGGCTTCCCGTCATCAACTGGGCCGGAATCGTATCCCTCCTGGTGGGCATCTTCTCCACGTGGCTGTTCATGTACGGCCTGGTTCCCGCCATGCAGGGCCCCATCGCCGTCGCCTTGGGCGGTTGGGACCTTTCGTGGCTGGCCGGCGGGCTCACCAGCGCCGCTGCCTACGCGATCCTGGGCCCCCGCGCACACAAAAAGTACCTTCTCGCGGACTCGAACCACGTATCAGTGACACAGCCAGCCGCACCTTCAGTTCCCGAAAGGACCACAGCATGAACCAGCCCGCCTTCGCTGATGCGCTCCACCCGATCATGTGGCCCGAGGGCTTCCAGGCCGCAGCGTCCTTCACCTTCGACGTCGATGCCGAGTCCTGCACCATCGCCCATGACCCCTCCAGCACGCGGCGCATGTCCCTCATGAGCCACCAGTCCTATGGGCCAAAGATAGCTGTTCCCCGATTGCTGCAGATCCTGGATCGACAGGACATCCAAGGTACGTTCTTCATCCCGGGGTTCACGGCAGAGAGCTACCCTGACGTGGTGCGCAGGATCGCTGATGCCGGGCACGAAATCGCCCATCACGGCTATCTGCACGAACCAATGCAGGGCATTGATGCCGCCACCGAAGCCAGCTACCTGGATCGCGGCCTCGAGGCACTCGCCAACGTAGCCGGCATCCGCCCGGTGGGCTACCGGGCACCTTGGTGGGAGTTGAACTGGCAATCGCCGGCCCTGCTCGCGGACCGTGGCTTCCTCTACGATTCAAGCCTGCTCGACGGCGACGCCCCCTACCGGATGGCCGTCGCCGAGGACGACCCGCGGGACATCGTGGAAATCCCCGTGGATTGGGCACTGGACGACTGGGAGCAATACGGTTTCTACCCCGGAGTCACGGGCAGTGGCGTCATTGAGAGCCCGGCCAAGGCACTTGAGATGTGGACCTTGGAGGCCGAGGCCCACCACTCCCAGGGCAGCTGTTTCGTCCTCACCAACCACCCGTTCATCTCCGGCCGGCCATCCCGCGCCGTGGCCTTGGAACAGCTGATCGAACGGGTCAAGGACCTGGACGGCATGTGGGTCACCACCTTGGCCGAGATTGCCCGGCACACCAAGGACACAATCCGGGAAGTCCACTCGCACGCCCGGATCGATATCCCACTGTTCCCTGGCGCGGGAGCAACGTTCCGCGCAGCGGAAGTCAAGGTGCCCACCGGAGTGCCCACCGGAGCGCCCACCCTCCGCTAAAAACATCGCCGAGTTGGCAAAAGATGACAATGTTGAAGCTTGGAACTGTCACCTAATGCCAACTCGGCGGGGGTTTTAACCGTTGACGGCGTTGATCCACACTCCGATGATCCACGTGCTCGCGGCTGCGCATGCGAGACCGAACTCCACCAGGATGCCGATACCCGTGGCCTTGAGCGCGGCACCACTTGAACGGACGGCCGTCCGGAAATCACGCGTCCGCTGAACTTCGCTCAGGAGAAGCCCAACGGCGAAGCCCACAAAGAGGCCCACCACCGGAATGACGAACATTCCCACGACGCCCAGGACGACGCCGATCAGCACCGACCTGTTGGGAATGCCGTGCTGTTTCAGCTTGCGTCCGGTCAGCACCGCACTGGCGGCCATTCCAGCCACCACAAACACCATTCCGACGGCGAAGATCACCCAGCCCAGCGGTCCTGCGCCTCCCCAGATAGCCCACGCCAGCAGGCTCGCGCCGATGAGGATACTGCCCGGAAGCACGGGAATGATGGTTCCGGCCACGCCGACTGCGATGGCCAGGCCGCACAGGATGGTCACGATAAGTTCGGCATTCATGGCCCAAGTCTATGGGCCGCTAATCCATGCGCCTTTAACGACGACGACGGCGACGCTCCCCGCCCGGGAAGCGTCGCCGTCGTCGGTCTTGCGTAGGTAACCGCTACTCGGTGACTGCGGCCGCAACAGCCGCGGTGACCGCCGGTGCCACACGGGCATCCAGCGGGCTCGGCACGATGTAGTCCGCCGAGAGGTCTTCCGCCGCCAACTCAGCGATGGCGTTGGCGGCAGCGATCTTCATGGCGGGCGTGATGCGGCGGGCGCCGGCATCGAGGGCGCCGCGGAAGATGCCCGGGAAGGCCAGGACGTTGTTGATCTGGTTGGGGAAATCGCTGCGGCCGGTGGCAACTACGGCTGCGTACTGCTGGGCGACCTCGGGAAGGACTTCCGGGTCCGGGTTGGACAAAGCGAACACGATCGACTGGTGGTTCATGAGCTTCAAGTGCTCTTCGTCCAGCTTGGAGGAGGAGACGCCGACGAAGACATCGGCGCCCGTGAGTGCCTCGCCCGGGCCGCCCGTGATGCCGCGGGGGTTGGTGCGCTGGGCGATGCGGGCCTTGACGGAGCCGGAGTCGGCAACGAGGTCGGCACGGTTGGCATCCACAACACCCTTGGAATCGAGCAGGACGACGTCCTTGATGCCTACCGCCAGGAGGATCTCGGCGATGGCGATGCCTGCGGCGCCGGCGCCGGAGACCACAACCTTCAGGCCGGCGAGTTCGCGCTGGGTCACCTTGGCGGCGTTGGTCAGCGCGGCGAGGACCACGACGGCGGTTCCGTGCTGGTCGTCGTGCATAACGGGGCAATCAAGGGCTTCGATGAGGCGCTCTTCGAGTTCGAAGCAGCGCGGGGCCGAGATGTCTTCGAGGTTCACGGCGCCGAAGCTGGGGCGGAGGCGGACCAGGGTCTCAATGATCTCGTCAACATCGGTGGTGTTGAGAACCAAGGGGATGGAGTCGAGGTCGCCGAAGGACTTGAAGAGAGCGGATTTGCCCTCCATGACGGGCAGTGAGGCGCTCGGCCCGATGTTGCCAAGGCCAAGGACGGCGGTGCCGTCGCTGACCACAACAACCAGGCGCTCGGCCCAGGTGTGCGTGCGGGCGAGCTCGGGGTTGGCGTGGATGGCGCGGCTGACCTGGGCAACGCCCGGTGTGTACGCGATGGAGAGGTCACGCTTGTTGTTCAGTGGAACGGTGCTGGAGATGGTCAGCTTACCGCCCTCGTGTGCGGCGAAGATCTCTTCTTCGCTCAGTACCAGGGCGTCATTGTCAGTGGCAATTGTCTCGATGGACACGTCTTTGTCTCCTCAGGCTAGCCGTGGACCCACGGCATGATTCGGGCAGGAACAGAACTGCTGGTGCGGGCCAAGGGTGGCTGGCCCGGCGTTGCTTCTGCAGGTAGGGGGCTGCTAGCCGCTTCGGTGTTTCCAGCCTAGGGAAGCGTCGGGGGTACAAGATTCAATACCAAGAGAGACGATTCGAGAGTAAAACGTTCAACCTGCGCTTAATGTGATCCAGGTCATGAGAAAAACCGTGTTCTGAGATCACTCCGGTCTAGACCACCGGTCAAAAACCGTCACTCTCCAGTCAAAAGCGTGCAGGCTTTCTTCAGATCCTTCTCGGCTTCAAAGAGGGACAGCCTGCGGCACCGAACTGCTTGGACCAATCCGCTGACCAGGTGCAGCAAGATTCGGGCCCTGACGGTGTCATTGCCATTGTCCTTGCTCAGCGAACCGACCACTTCTTCTGACAGGGCATCGATCTCGCGGAGCAACTGCGCCGAATCGTCATCCTTACCCGCGGGCCGGATCAGGCAGTGCTCCACACCCGGTTGCATGACCCGGAGGTGGAAGATCTCCATCATCAATCCCGCGAGCGCATGCCCCTTGCCCTCGCGCCGGCGAACGCCGTCCCGGAGCTCCCGCAACTGCTGCCTGTAGACGGCCAGCATCAGGTGGGCCGTGGAAGGGAAGTAACGGTACAGCGTGCCCAGCGGAACATCAGCGCGGGCCGCAACGTCGGAAAGGCTCAAGGTATCGAACTGCCGCTGCGCGAACCCGGCCGCCGTCTTCAGGATGCGGGCATAGCGCAGCTGCTGTCGCGGCGTGGTGGGCGCGGCAGCCATACGGGGCAACCCCGTGGTCAGGTCAAGGGAGTACGGTTCCAGTGAGTTTGATACGGGCATTTCCGGCGATCTCTTGGCAGGCTGACAAGGAAGCGGCCGGCTGGAGTTCAAGACCCGCGGCTGGCCGATCGCATCAATGATACGGGAGCTAAATGACCGTTTCCTGAGAACTCTCCTGGCCTGAAGGGTTCATGCCGTTCCCGGTTATTGCGCTGACCCGCACATACACTGCAGGAAGGTTAGGGGCGGTCTACGGGAGGAACACATGCGGACATTACGACGCCGGATGGCAGCAACGCTGCTGACCGCCACTGTGGCGGCCATGGCACTTGGCCCCCTGCCGGCGTCGGCCGCAATAAGCAGCGGACCCGACCCCATACTCAACAGTGAAGCGTTCGTCGGCCAGACACTGACCGCAGACATCGGCCCATACACCTTCTACGGATGCGGCGGCGGGAAGGGCCCGGACTTCACCGTCTACTGGACCCGGGATGGTTTCCTGGTGGCAGGCGAGACAGCGCGGAGCTATGCATTGCAACCCGACGACACCGGAGCCCGGATGGCCGTCCACGTCACTGCCAGCAAAACCGCCTGCGGCGGAGAATCGCTGCACAGCGACGAGAGCAAGCCCGTGGGAGCCGCGAACCGCGCAGCCGGCTTCACAGGCCGCAGCTTCGAACTCCTTGCCCGCGCCAATGACGGCGCCCTGCAGCTGTACGGCCGCAAGGGCAACGCCTGGGAGGCCGCCCGGACCGTGGGGTGGGGCTGGAACATCTTCAACACCGTTCTCTCCCCGGGAGACTTCAACGGCGATGGCAAGGGCGATGTGATCGCGCGGGATGCGGCAGGAACCTTGTACCTCTATGCGGGTGATGGAACCGGCGGATGGAAACCGGCCCAGACCATCGGCAAGGGCTGGAACATCTTCGACTCCATCGTCAGCCCCGGCGACTTCAACGGCGACGGCCACAACGACATCCTTGCCCGCGAACCAAACGGCGCCCTTTACCTGTACCCAGGGAATGGTTCCGGTGGCTGGTTGGCGCGGACCGCCGTCGGGCAAGGCTGGCAAGTGATGGACGCTCTACTGACGCCGGGCGACTTCAACGGTGACGGCAAGGTGGACGTGCTCGCGCGCGACCGCAGCGGATACCTGTACTTCTACGGCGGCAACGGGGCAGGCGGATGGACACGCTCGTGGCTGATCGGCGTCGGATGGAACGCGCTGAAGGCGGCCGGCGGGGCCGGCGACTTCGACAATGACGGTTTCAATGACGTGTACGGCGTCGATCAGCAGGGCCGCCTGGTGATCTACTACGGCAACGGCCGCACCGGATGGCGCGGCTCCGAGGTCGCGGGAAACGGCTGGGGCGGTTTCACGGCGATCTTCTAGAGGAATCCCCATCGCGGTAGAATTAGCCGCATAAAGTCTGGGGAGGACATCATGAACGCACCAACACGCCCTACGTCAGGTGTGCGCCGAATGGTGGCTGGGATAGCCGCGGCCGTCGTTGCCGCCATAGCTTTCGCACCCGCGCCCGCCATGGCCACCATGGATCCCTCGAATCCAGTGATTCACGGTGCGCCGTTTGTAGGCTCTACGCTCACCCTTGAAATCGATCCTGCCTCCTACCGTGGCTGCGGCGCGGCCGCCGGCCCGGACTACAGCATCTACTGGACCCGCGACGGCGTTCGAGCCCAAGACCACTGGGCCTGGTGGACCTACACGCTCGATGAATCAGATCGTGGCAAGACCATCGCCGCCCACGTCGTAGCCAGCCAGAACGGGTGCGATCCGCAGGAAGTCTCCAGCGAGGAGACCGCGCCGATCTCCGCGTCCAACCGGGCCAACGGCTTCACCGGTCGGGGCGCCTATGAGATGCTGGCCCGCCGCGCCGACGGCACCCTCATGATGTATCCCCGCGTCAGCAACGCCTGGGAATCTCCCCGCACCGTTGGACCGGGCTGGAACGCCTTCGGAACCGTGGTCTCCCCCGGTGATTTCAACGGCGACGGCGCCAACGACATCCTCGCCAAGGATTCGGCAGGAAACCTCTTCCTCTACGCAGGAACAGGTGACGGCGGCTTCTTGGCCGGACGCCAAGTGGGCAGCGGATGGAATGCCTTCAACTCCATCGTGTCCCCGGGCGACTTCAACGGCGACGGCCACAACGACATTCTCGCCCGCGACTCCGGCGGCCTCCTCTACCTCTACCCCGGCAACGGCGACGGCGGCTGGCTGACCCGGTCCGTTGTGGGCAGCGGCTGGAATGTGGTCAACAGGATCATCACCCCCGGCGACTTCGATGGCGACAACAACGTGGACGTCGTCGCCCGTGACACCGCCGGCGCCCTGCGCCTCTACAAGGGCAATGGGGCTGGAGGCTGGGCCGGAATGGCCGTCGTCGGACAGGGCTGGGGTGGAATGACCACCATCGGCGCGGCCGGCGACATCGACGGCAACGGAAATGCGGACGTTTACGCAGTGGATGGATCCGGCCAGTTGCTTGCCTATTATGGCGACGGCGACGGCGGCTGGAATGGCGCCGTCGCCATCGGCTGGGGCTGGGGCGGGTTCAACGCAGTCTTCTAGGGTTTGGGGGAAACAATGGCGGCAATTTTTGCACTGCGCCCGGCACCGATGACCGGTTTGCGCATCCTCATGGCAGCCCTGCTGTGCGTTGCCCTCGCCATCATGGTCCCCGCGCCGCGCGCTTCAGCGGCGGGCGCCAGCGTTCCCATCCCCACGGTCGTGACCCGGACATCGCCGGCAACCGTGGTCCCGGGAAATACCATCTCGTTGTCCTTCACCCTGAGCGGCCCCGCCCAGGAAGTGGGCTTCACCTACGTCAACGAGGACACCCTTGAGCAGGCCACCCTGTACGGGCCCACCAGCCAAGCGCCCGGGCCGTACAGTGCGCAAGCCAAAGTGCCGGTGAACGGAAGCGCCTTCAAGCGAACAGGCCGATACAAGCTCCTCAGCGTCAGCGTTGTGCTTGTTTCCGGACAAGGCTCCGTGCGCTACGGCCGCGACGGTAACGTCACGTTCCTCAGCCCGGGCCTTGAAGCACCCACGCAGCGTCCCGGCGCCTTGGACGGCGTCGATTTTGCGGTCAACAACCCCAATTTTCCGCTGGTGGACAATCCCAACAAAAAGGCCCCGGTCATCAGCGGAGTGGCGCGATACGACCAAGTGCTGACCACGGACAACGGCTCATGGACGTACCCACCCACTGGTTTCGCCTACCAATGGCTCCGCAACGGCCAACCGATCACTGGCGGCACGCTCAACAGCTACAGGGTGGTGGAAGCCGACTTGGACCAAACCCTCTCAGTTCGGGTCACTGCCACACGGGCAGGCTACCGGGCCGTGTCTGCATCCTCGCTCCCGCTGACACCCACCTCGCCCATCACAGCGACTGCTCCCACACTCCAAGGCAAGATGACGGTTGGTGAGAAACTCACCGGCGTCTTCAACGAAGCCAGTGTCTCCACGGGCACCGCCGGAGGGCCCGTCAGCGTCAAGTATGAATGGGTGCGGAACGGAACCCCAATCAACGGGGCCACCGCCAAAACCTACACGTTGACCGCGGCCGACCGCGGCGCCGTCGTGGGTTTCCGTGCAGTAGTCCAAGCCGGCAACCCGGCGACAGCAACGCGGCCGTTCACGGCCTTCAGCCGCACCGTGGTGCGGAACAAATCCCACACAGCAGGTTTCGACGCCGGGACCTCCTTGGACCTCTTCGCGCGGAACGCCGCGGCGAACCTTCTTCTCTACCCGACAGACGGCGCCGGCCGCTGGCAAACAGCGAAAACCATCGGCTATGGCTGGGACGTTTTTGACCTGGTGTTCAATGCCGGCGACTTCAACTCGGACGGTTTCAATGACGTCATAGCCCGTGACGACGCCGGTACCTTGTTCCTTTACCCCGGCAACGGGACCGGTGGCTGGCTGCCCCGCAAAGAGATCGGCTGGGGCTGGGACGTTTTCGACTCCGTCATCGCCGCGGGCGACTTCTCAGGAGATGGCAACAACGACCTCCTGGGCCGGACACCCTCAGGTGCGCTGGTGCTCTATCCCGGCAACGGCGTCGGTGGTTTCCGTTCCCCAGGAGCGGTTGGCCAGGGCTGGGACGCCCTCAACCAAGTCTTTTCTCCCGGTGACTTCGATGGCGACGGCAACCCCGACGTCATGGGCCGGGACAGCGCCGGAAACCTCCGACTGTACGGCGGCAACGGCAACGGGGGCTGGACCACGGCGAAGGCCATCGGCACCGGCTGGAACGTCATGTCCCGCATCGGCGGCGCCGGCGATTTCAACGGCGACGGATTCAACGATGTCTGGGCGATCGACGGCTCCAGCCAGCTGAACATGTACTACGGAAATGGCGCGGGCGGCTGGAAAGGCGCAGGCGTCGTTGGTTGGGGCTGGGGCGGGTTCACCGCGGTGTTCTAAGCCGATTTCGGTTGAGTTTAGGATTTGACTTGTCTTTTCCCCAATTTTTGCCAGCAAATTCCCAGACTGTGGTTCGGCCAATGTACTCTCAATTCACTTACACCCGCCGGCCATCTGGGACCGGCCCTGAATTGGGGGAACCATGGGGAGCACTCCTCTGCGCCGTGTGCGCAACTGGCTGGCCGCATTTGCGGGCAGCATCGTTTTGGTCGGAGGGCTGGGTTTCGCCCCGGCAGCGCACGCCGATGACACCTTCGCACCTGTTCCAGTGGCCGTCTCAACGACGCCGGATTCGATTGCTGCAGGAGGACAAGCAACATCCAGGGTTACCGTCCAGGCCTCCGGTCCCATCACTGACGTTTATGTCCTGTTCCGGAACACAGCCACCGGCAAACTCCACACGCAGATGACGCAGGGCTCGTACAGCGCTGCTGACTCGACGTACACGTTCGATGTCTTCTTTGCCCAGGGCACCCCTCCGGGGACCTATCTTGCCCAGTACATGCAGATCCAAACTGCGGCCGGTCAGGAACTCGGATACTGGCGTGATGGTTCGTTGATCCACAACCCAGGCAACCTCCCGGCTTCGGGGACCGCGGCGGTGTCCTTGGAGCCCTTGGATTTCAACTACGTGACTCCCGTGGACATTGATCGTCCGCACACGTCGGGCTTCTACCGTGCTGAGTACTGGGATCCGTACACCATGAGCTTGTTCATCCGTGACTCATGGGGTCGCTTGGGCTTGTTCCCCACCGGTGGAAACGGTACGTGGCAGCAAGCCTACGAGGTCGGCTCGGGATGGAACATCTTTAACACCATATTCTCGGCCGGCGACTTCAACAACGACGGCGAAAATGATGTGATCGCCCGTGACAGCGCCGGATCGCTCTTCCTCTATCCATCCAATGGCGGCGGTGGCTGGCATGCGCGGCAGCAGATCGGCTGGGGTTGGGGAATCTTCAACTCCATCTTTGCCGCTGGCGACTTCAGCGGCGACGGCAACAACGACCTCCTTGCACGCAAATCTTCCGGTGAGCTGGTCCTGTATCCGGGCAATGGACATGGCGGCTTCCTGGCAGCCTCGACAGTCGGATGGGGCTGGGGCGGCATGACGTCCGTCTTCTCTCCCGGGGACTTCAACGGCGATCACAAGCCAGACGTTTTGGCCCGCGACGCGGCTGGAAACCTTCGCTTCTACGGTGGCAACGGCCACGGGGGATGGACTACCAGCGGCGTGATCGGCCAAGGCTGGAACGCGATCACCAAGCTGGGCGGCGCCGGCGATTTCGACGGAGACAGAGCCAATGATGTCTGGGGCATCGACACGTCGGGTCAGATGCGGATGTACTACGGCAACGGCTCAGGCGGCTGGAAGACCTCGGCAGTGGTCGGTTGGGGCTGGGGCGGCTTCAACGCTGTCTTCTAGAAACCTGCGTTACTTCGACCTATAGGCCCCGCCCGATGGATTCGGGCGGGGCCTGCAGTTCCCAACTCATCTACGGCTGCCCGAGGCAGCCTCTTTCCTGGAGGAATCCTTTGGAGACGAGCACTCCTTTGCCTACCGTTGCGCGCAGGCGACGGCGTTTGTTTTCGGTTCTTGCCGCGTCCGTGGTGGCGGGTCTGCTCGTCACCTCGGCGCTGCCTGCGGAGGCGGCTGTTCAAGCCGGTGCGGTACCGGCCCGTTACGTCTACATCAGCGGCACACCCAGGTTGGGCGGCGACCCAACCGTCGGTGGATTACTGAAAGTGGATGTCTCGAATACGTTTGCCCACGTATCGCCCGAGGGTGGGTCCGCGTCGGTTTCCTATTCCTGGACCCGCGACGGCGTGGTGATTCCCGGGGCAGGCGGCCCAACCTATCGCGCAACTTCGGCCGACTTGGGACGTGTCGTCGCGGCATCTGTCACGGTTACGTACGATGCCGATTCTGTAAGCACGATCCAAGCCGCTCACCCGCTTCGGGTAGGAGCAGCTGCCCGTGCCCGCGGATTCAACGGAGACGGCACGCTGGATATCTTCGCCCGTGATTCCTCCGGCCGTTTGTTGCTCTACCCCACGGACGGGCACGGCAACTGGCAGCCAACCCAAGTGATCGGTTGGGGTTGGAACAACTTCAACTTGCTGGTGTCGCCCGGTGACTTCGACGGCGACGGCACCGTAGACGTCATGGCACGGGATGCCCAGGGACGGCTCTTCCTGTACCAAGGAAACGGTTCTGGTGGTTGGAAGAAGGCACTCCAAATTGGGCAGGGGTGGCAGGGCTTTGCGGATCTCATCACCCCCGGAGACTTCAACGGAGACGGCTCCAACGACATCCTTGCAAAGGACAACGCAGGCAATCTGGTCCTCTATCCGGGCAACGGTCGCGGTGGTTGGCTTACCCCGCGCAAGATCGGTCAAGGATGGGAACGCCACTATGCCGTCGGTGCCGGACATTTCCTGGGTACGCCAGACCTCGTTGTTCTCACCCGCCCCTTCTGGGGAAACCTGGAGGTGCGAACCACGCACCGAAACGGGTGGTTTGAAGAATATGGCCTGCCTGGTGGTTTTGCCGGCTCCATCGGATGGGGCTGGGAGTCAGTGGCACGAATCGGCGTAGCCGGTGACTTCAACGGCGATGGAAATTCCGACGTCTACGGAATAGACAGCAGCGGTCGGCTCACGATGTATCTGGGCGACACATCGGGTTACTCGCACTACGGCATCGCCGGTTTCCGATGGAAGGGTTCCCCGACCGTCGGCTGGGGCTGGGGTAGTTTCACCGCCGTCTTCTAGGCCTAGTCCACGCTCTTAATCTTGACCACGAACACGGCCCCCAAGAGGCCGATGACTGCGGCGGCTACGTACAACGAGACGTAGCCGCCCCAGTAGGCCACAAATGGGTAGGCGATCAACGGTGCAACCACCTGCGGCAGCGAGTTCGCGATGTTGATGATCCCCAGGTCCCGACCGCGGTCCATGGCGGTGGGCAGGACCTGTGTAATCAGCGCGAAGTCCACGGCAAGGTAGGCTCCGAACCCGATGCCCAGCACTATTGCGCCGGCCAGTCCGCCGATCCACGTGGGCGCAAATGCGAGGATCAGCGACGCCACCGCGATGATGACGGATGACGCTATGACCAGCGGCTTGCGCTTTCCCATCCTGTCGCTCAACCTACCGCCCAGGACGCTGGTGATGATCACCGTGATGGCGTAAAGGCCGGTGAGGATGAGAACGCCGAATTCTGGTTTGATACCTTCGGTTTCCTCCAGGTGCACGGCATCACTGAGGAAGAAGAGCAAATACAGCGTGACCATGTGGTTGCCCGTACTGACCAAGAGCCTGGTCATCCAGGCCCACGCAAAGTCCGGATAGCGTTTGGGCGAGACCCAGAAGCCCTTGAGGAATGTCGCCAGTTGGAACGCGGGACGCTCGCTTGGCGGCAGGGGCTGATCGTCGCTCTTGAAAAGATAAAGCACGACGCCGGCCAGCAGCGCTGCGGCACACACCCAGTACCCAGCGGCGAAGTTACCGGCAACGACGGCGGCGATCACCGCGCCGACGAGAATACCCACCGTCTGCCCCATGGCAGCCAGTCCGCCCACAGTTCCGCGCTGCGGCACCGGAACGCGATCCGGCACAGCGGCAGTGATGGCGGCGTACATGGCGTTGGCTCCGGCCTGCACAAGGCACCACAGCAAAGTCATCACGGCAACATTGGGAGCACCCGCCAGGGCGACCAACGCAACAGCTCCCAGGATGGCACCCATGAGTACCCATGGAACACGGCGGCCGAACCGGGATGTCGTGCGATCACTAAAGGCACCAAACAAGGGGTTCGCGACCATGGAAACGGCAGCGCCACAGCCGGTCACCAATGCCAGGATGGCTTCCTTCTGCCCATCGTCGAAGTGGGCTGCCTGCTGGCCCAACAGCACTTGCAACGGACCGAAGAATGCCGCGTTGATGCCCAGATTAACCAGCACCACGCCGGTGACCCAGATCGGCCGAACACGGGCGACAGGCTCTGCGAGCGCCGTGGTGGTCCCACCGCGGACAACAGCAGGATCCGGCACCGGACCCGGCAGGTCGGACAAGCTCATGGCAGGTTCCCCCTAGATTCATTGATTGGATTCAGCCTAGCGCGGCGGGAGTACACAAAACCGCCGTCCAACTTTTTTCCACATACGCCCAACTGCTGCCGTGCCGTCACGCTGTTACAGGGGCTAGTGTGGCCTCAAACCGACAGAGGAGCAGCACTGTGAGCGAGCACGTGAATACAGCCGATCTCTACGACGAGCGCGGCGAAGAGCTGGAATCCATAGCCGTCCAATTTCAGAATCTCGGTGGCCACTCACACTTCAGTGGCCCGGTCCGCACCATCCGGTGTTTCGAAGATAACGCCTTGGTGAAAACTGTCCTCAGTACTCCTGGTGAAGGCGCCGTGCTTGTCATCGATGGGCAGGGCTCCCTCCGGACCGCACTCATGGGGGACATGATTGCCGAAAGCGCCGTGGCCAACGGCTGGTCCGGCGTGGTGATCAACGGCGCCATCCGGGATCGTGAGGCAATCTCCCGCCTGCCGCTCGGCGTCAAGGCGCTCGGCAGCAACCCCAAGAAGAGCGCCAAGACAGGTGTCGGCGAAGTGGATGTGCAGCTGGTGATTGACCGCGTCCGCATCCAGCCGGGTGTGATGATCTTCTGCGATCCGGACGGCATCCTGGTGGAGCGCTGAACCTACCGGCACGGCCGACTCAATGCCAGGGCCCAAGAAATATTCTCCCCTCGGGAATCAACGGGGCCGTATGATAGTTACTGAAAGCAACTATCCTGCTTAAGCCCCTTTTCTGCCATCTCTGGAGAAGATATGTCCAAAACCACGCCCGTCCGGGCCGCCGGAGAGGTCCTGACCCATCGTCAGACCCTCACCGTCATGGTGGGACTCATGCTCGGCATGTTCCTGTCCTCGCTGGACCAGACCATCGTTTCCACGTCCATCTACACCATCGCCAACGACCTCGATGGCCTCTCGCTCCAGGCGTGGGCCACCACCGCGTACCTCATCACGTCAACGGTGAGCACGCCGCTCTACGGAAAGCTCAGCGATATCTTTGGGCGGCGTCCGCTGTACCTCGTTGCCATCGTGATTTTCCTGGCTGGCTCGCTGTATGCAGGGTCGGTCCACTCCATGACCGAACTGGCAATCGCGCGCGGCATCCAGGGCCTTGGTGCCGGCGGTTTGCTGGCACTGGCACTCACCATCATCGGTGACATCGTGGCATTGAAGGACAGGGCCAAGTACCAGGGCTACTTCATGTCGGTCTTCGGCATCTCGTCCGTGCTCGGTCCGGTGATTGGCGGCGCGTTCGCCGGCTCGTCCAACATCCTGGGCTTCGATGGCTGGCGCTGGGTGTTCTTCATCAACCTGCCCATTGGCCTCGCCGCGCTGGTGGTGGTCTTCCTGTATCTTCACCTGCCCGCCCGGCATGTGAAGCAGAAGATTGACTACTGGGGTGCCGCCGCCATTACTTTGGCCATCGTGCCGTTGCTGCTGGTTGCCGAACAGGGCCGCACCTGGGGTTGGGCGTCCGCCGGATCGTGGCTCTGCTACGGACTCGGCGTGATCGGCATCGTCGCGTTCCTGCTCGCCGAGAAGCGCGCCGGTGACTACGCACTGATTCCGTTGCGCCTCTTCAAGAACATGACCTTTGGGTTGTCATCGCTGTTGAACTTCATCATCGGCATCGGCATGTTCGGCGCCATCGCCATGCTGCCCATGTACCTGCAGCTGGTGAAGGGCCTCACCCCCACCGAGGCCGGCCTGATGATGATCACGTTTACTGTGGGCATCCTCTTCGGGTCCATCTCGGCAGGCCGCACCATCTCATCGTCCGGCGTCTACCGGATCTTCCCCATCATGGGCACAGCCATCCTGGCAGCTGCCGCCACTGTCATGGGCCTCGTCCTTGGAGTCGACACCGGGCTATGGGTCCCCGGACTGATTGCGGTGTTCTTCGGCGTCGGCCTGGGCTTCTGCATGCAACCCCTGACACTCGCCATGCAGGTTTCAGTTCCTCCCAAGGACATGGGCGTTGGCACCTCCACGGCTGCGTTCTTCCGCTCCATGGGTGGTGCCGTTGGCACCGCCGTATTCATCTCCATGCTGTTCAGCACAGCGGCGGACAAGATCGCCGATGGCATGAAGACCGCCGCCGCCAGCCCGGATTACCAGGCTGTAATGCGTGACCCCGCTGTAGCTTCGGACCCCGCGAACGCCAAGCTCTTCGACTTCTTTAAGAACGGCGCCAACAACGAGTCCCTGAACGACACCAGCTGGCTCCACACGGCCAACAGCACGCTCACCAGGCCGATCACCGAGGGCTTCGCCCAAGCAATTGACGTGGTCATGCTGACCGCGGCCGGGCTGATGATCATCGCGTTCCTGATCAGCTTCGCGTTGCCGAACAAGAAGCTGACGGATCCCAAGGCCGCGGCCAAGGAATCTGTTCCGGCTCACTAGGTTCAGACCTTGCGAGTTCAGGCCTTGCGAGTTCAGACCTGCGCACTCAGTGCACGGTTTAGCAGATACCGGCAGTTAGACACAGAACGGCAGGCAGTCTCCGGACAGCCTGCCGTTCTTGTGCTGTGCAGCGGTATTAGTGAGCGGCCCGAACGAGCCGGTGGGCCTGCTCCACGTCGCCGCGAAGGTCCCAGCTGGTCAGGAGCAGCGGAATCCGAGAGCCACGGGCCGTCGTCGTACTTTGTGTTCAATAAGTGGATCCAAAGAAGGGGATTGGCACTCGAAACCGCCCCCTCGCGGCTCCCAGAGAACGTTCAGCTCACGGCCAGAGCCCATTGGGTTAAGAAAGTGAATGCATGTCACGTCCATCACTTGACTGGAACTTGGCGGATATGACGTGCCACACTGTGTAGCGCGAGTGCACCGGCGTCCCCGTCGGAATTGCCGACGACGTCCCGCACCGCAATCCCACACACCATTCCCCAAGGGAGACCCATGTCCAGTCCCAGCACCGAAGGCGCGCCCCAAGTTTCCCGGAAGGTGATCGGCCTGGCCGTCGCCGGCGCGGTGGGTGGATTCCTTTTCGGCTTTGATTCGTCCGTGGTGAACGGTGCCGTTGATGCCATGGCAGACGAGTTCGTTATGAGCGAGGCCCTCACCGGGTTCGCCGTCGCTGTCGCTTTGCTGGGTTGTGCCGCAGGCGCCTACTTGGCCGGTAAGGTAGCCGACCGTTATGGCCGCATCCCCGCCATGAAGATCGGCGCCCTGCTCTTTCTGGTGAGCGCAGTTGGAACCGGCTTGGCGTTCAGCGTCTGGGATCTGATCTTCTGGCGCTTGGTGGGCGGCCTGGGCATTGGGCTGGCGTCCGTGATTGCCCCCGCCTACATTTCCGAGATCTCCCCGCGGCACGTACGCGGCCGCTTGGCTTCACTCCAGCAACTCGCCATCACCACCGGCATCTTCGCAGCACTGCTTTCGGACGCTGTGCTTGCCAACTCGGCCGGCGGCGCCGACGGCACGTTGTGGTTTGGCATCGAAGCCTGGCGCTGGATGTTTATCGCCTGCGCCGTGCCCGCCGCTGTCTACGGCTGGATCGCCTTCCGCCTGCCGGAGTCGCCGCACTTCCTGGTGCTCAACGGCAAAGAAGACCAAGCCCGCACCATCTTCAACAAGCTGATTCCCGGCGACGATATCGAACGGCACATCCGCGAGATCCGCGAATCCATCCAGCAGGAAAAGCTCTCCACCAAGAAGGGCTCGCTACGCGGTAACCGGTTCGGACTGCTGCCCGTGGTGTGGATCGGCATCATCCTCTCCGTGCTGCAGCAGTTCGTCGGCATCAACGTGATCTTCTACTACTCCACCACCTTGTGGAAGGCCGTCGGATTCCAGGAGAAAGACTCCCTGACAATCTCCGTCGCCACGTCCGTCACCAACATCCTTGTCACGCTCGTGGCTATCGCCTTGGTGGACCGCATTGGCCGCCGGCCCATCCTGCTCACAGGCTCCGTCGGTATGGCAGCGTCGCTTGGTGTCATGGCATTGGCTTTCTCCTCGGCTACGGGTACGGGTTCGGAGATTTCCCTGCCAGGTGCGTGGGGTCCCGTAGCGCTCGTTGCGGCAAACGTGTTCGTGATCAGCTTCGGTGCCTCGTGGGGTCCGCTCGTGTGGGTGCTGCTGGGCGAGATCTTCCCATCCCGAATCCGCGCCCGCGCGCTCGGCCTGGCCGCTGCTGCACAGTGGATCGCAAACTTTGCGATCACACTCAGCTTCCCCATCATGGCCGCTGGTTCGCTGCCGCTGACGTACGCCATGTACGCGGCGTTCGCTGCGGCGTCGTTCTTCTTTGTGATGTTCAAGGTTCCCGAGACGAATGGCATGTCCCTTGAACAGGCCGAGACGCTGTTCGTCCCCAAGGGAGCGCCGGTGGCGCCACTGCCGGTCCCCTCGGACGAATCCAAGTAGTGACACAACGAGCCCCGCGGAATACCGCGGGGCTCGTTTTTTGGTGTATTAGACCAGGTGCGGCTCGTGCGACGATAGGTAGCTGCGGCCGCCGAAGGCGATAAGGATGGCGATCACCATGGCCGCCGCACCGGCGAAGAACGGCACCTGCGGGCCGAAGTGCTCGCCAAGCTGGGCTGCCGCGAACGGGGCCAGCGCACCGCCCATCCACCGCACAAAGTTGTAGCCGGCCGACGCGACCGGACGCGGCGAATCGGAGACACCCATGGCCAGTTCGGTGTAAACCGTGTTGTTGATGCCCAGCAGGGCACCTGCCACGATGACGAGCACGACGACGGCAGTCACCGAGTGCCCAGCGGCCAGTCCGAGGCCAATCAAGTCGAGCATGAGGACGCCCAGAGTGCCGGTGAGGACTTTAACGGCGCCAAAGCGCTTCTGGAGTACGGGAGCGACGAACACCGAGAACACGGCTACGGCAACGCCCCAGCCGAAGAACACTCCCCCAATCCCGTACGCATCCATTCCCAGGATGAAGGGGGTGAAGGCCAGGATGGTGAAGAAGCCGTAGTTGTAGAAGAGTGCGCTGGCTGCGGTGGTGCGGAGACCCTTGTGACCAAGCGCAAGGAGCGGATCCCTGAGACGGGACTTCTTTGCGGGAGCAGCTGTTTTGGGTAGCAAAGCCAGCAGGGCAATGAACGCGGCGGCCATGAGGACTGCCGTGCCGAAGAACGGTGCACGCCACTGCCAACCTCCCAGCAAGGCACCGAGCAATGGGCCGAGCGAGATGCCGAGGCCGAGGGCGGCTTCGTAGAGGATGATGGCGGTGCCAGTTCCGCCACTGGCCACACCAACGATCACAGCCAGGGCAGTTGCGACGAACAATGCATTGCCGAGACCCCACCCTGCACGGAAGCCCACCAACTGTTCGACACTGCCGGAGAGCCCGGACAACGACGCGAAGACCACGATGATCGCCAGACCGATCAACAGCGTCTTCTTTCCACCGATCCTCGAGGACACGAACCCGCTGATCAGCATCGCAACCGCAGTCACCAGGAAGTAACTGGTGAACAGCAACGACACTTCACTGGTGGACGCCTCCAGGTTCTTGGCGATCGCCGGGAGGATCGGGTCCACGAGCCCGATGCCCATGAAGGCGAAAACGGCCGCCAGGGCCGTGGCCCACACCGCCTTGGGCTGTTTGAGCAGTGAAGCCTTTTCGGCCTCAAGGGTGGTCTCGATGGTTGTTTCGGCGCTTGCTGAAGCGTCAGCCAACTGGCGTGACATTCAATTGCTCCTTGTCGGTGCGTTAATTCCTATTTCTGGAATGAGCTGTTGATCTTGCTGATGACGGGAAGTGCCGCGGCCAGCTGCTCGATCTCCTGTTTACTGAGGCCCTGCAGCAGCTCGGCCACCATGGCATTGCGCCGCTGGTTGGCATACTCGACGGCGGCGGTCCCGGCTTGGGTGATGGCCACTTGGACAGCGCGGGAATCGTCGGGGTCAGGCTGGCGGGTCACCAGGCCGACGCGCTCAAGCTTGATGATCTGCTCGGTGGCACTCGGGACTTTGATCCCCAAATTCTTGGCGATGTCTCCCACACGGAGACCACCGTCCGAGATCATGGAGAGCAAGCTCAGCTGCGCGGCAGTAAGGTCACCCTCCGGGTCCAGTCGACGAAACATGTAGACACCCAAACGCAGTGCCTCACGAAATTCCTGCGCGAGGTCGGTGAGGCGGGGATCGAAAGTATCGCTCATATTTAGGTAGCCTAATAGTTAGGTGCCCTAACAGTCAAGCTTTGGACTGCACCCCTCTGCCTAAGTGTGGGCGCGGTTCCGTTCCAACTCCCGACGCGGTCGCAGGCCGCTTCGCGAATCAGGGCTTCGCGGATCAGCACTTCCCGACTCCGATGCTTCCACCGGCACCGATGTAGCCAGGGCCGCCTTGGTCCTCGCGCGCGGTGAAGTCGCCGAGCGTGCATGTCCCGGCAGGGGTGGGGCTGTGGATCGGTAGGTGTGGCCTGTGGGTGTGGTGATTTCGAGGGTGTGGGTGCCTGGTGTGTCTGTTGGCGTGGTTTTGCTTCTCCAGCCGGGGGTTTCTTTGGTGTGGTTGCAGGCTTCGCAGAGCCCGGCGCCGTTGCTCAGGGTG
>NZ_VNFK01000022.1 GCF_007786235.1 Paenarthrobacter nitroguajacolicus
GGCTTCTCCGACACCCGCCAAGCCGCCCGCCGCTACTTCAAAAACGACACCCACTCCATCGTCGCCAAAACCCTCCAGTTGCTGGCGGCGAGGGGCGAGGTTGAGGAGGGCGCGCCGTCGTACGCCATTGACCGCTACAAACTGCTCGACGTAAACGCCGGCACCACCGGCGGAGCAGGCGGCGACGCCTGACAATCCGCACTAACGACAGTTGGCGGCAGTGTTCGTAAAGAACACTGCCGCCAACTGTCGTTGTGCTGGGTTTTGCGAACCTGGCTCAGGTGCCCAGGTTCCTCCTGTCGACCACAAAGCCTGTTGCCGCGTTCTCGCGGACTGCGTTGATACCGGCCACCACGGCCTTCAAACTTGGAAACTGCGGCGACACTGCCACAACCGTGCCGTCCTCGGCTGTGAGCCGGAATCGGAATGAGTTAGTACCTGCTTTGAGAATCTCGAAACTGCCCGCCATTTTCCCCTGTCCTCACGCGTCGTTGCGTACCCGAGCTGACTTCATAACTCTCCACCGACCCTAACGGCCATTTCCTCCCATCAAAAGCCCTACCGATCAGTAATTTGCAACCGATATCGGTAGATCTCTTCGAAAGCACGCTAGGAGCTAGAGACCGCATGCAACCCCGCGCGTATCGTGAGGATATGACTGACTCCGGCATGGCCCCTGTTACGGGCGTGCTGCTCGCCGCGGGCGCCGGCACCCGGCTGGGCCGCGGCCCCAAGGCGCTGCTCCCCTTCCGCGGCCGCACACTGGTGGAAGTCCTCGCCGACACCCTTTTCGATGGCGGCTGCCGCGAGGTAGTGGTGGTGATCGGGGCCGAGGCCGACCGTGTTAGGAGCGTCGTGGACCTGGGTTCACACGTAGTGGTGGAGAACGAAAACTGGGGCAAGGGCATGGCCGGTTCCTTCCGCGCAGGCATCGACGCCGCAACACCAGGCAACAGCATCATGGTGGCGCTGGTGGACCAGCCCGGATTAACCCCGACGGCGGTGAGCCGGCTGCTGGGCAGCCACCGTCCTGGTCGGGTCACTGCGGCCGCCTACCCTGATGAGGCAGGCCGCCTGAAGCGCAGGCACCCGGTGATTTTCGACGTCGGACTCCGCCAGCAAGCCGCGGAAGCAGCGAATGGCGACACGGGCGCGAGGTCTTTCCTCAAGGCCCATCCAGGGCTGGTGGATCTGGTGGATTGCAGCGACCTCTGCTCGGGCGAGGACTTGGACACGAAAGATCAGTTGCATCTTTTAGAAGGGTAAATTAGGGTCCATGATCCGCATCGAACCTGATGATCCCGCGCGCCCTGATGTCCACCAACTCCTCAGCGAGCACCTGGCCGACATGTTCGCAACGTCGCCGGCCGAGAGTGTCCACGCCTTGGATCACTCAGCGTTGTCACACGAGTCGATCACGTTCTGGACAGCCCGCGAGGACGGCGTGCTGTTGGGGTGCGGCGCGTTGAAGAAGCTCTCCGGTGGGCATGCCGAGATCAAATCCATGCGCACAACAGCCAGTGCCCGTGGGCGCGGAGTCGCCACCCTGATGCTGGAGCACATCGTGGCCGAGGCCGGCCGCCTGGGCTACGAACGCGTGAGCCTGGAAACAGGCACCGAGGAGTATTTCGCCCCCGCGCGCCGCCTGTATTCCCGGCACGGCTTCACCGAATGCCCACCATTCGCCGACTACACCCTGGACCCGAACAGCGTGTTCATGGAGCTCACCGTTTCACCCAAGTAGGGGACAGCAAACGTCGTAATGAAGGCTCATACCGGCGTCTGCTGTCCCCTGGTTGGGTCGCTTGGGTTAGACGGGCGCAGTGGTCCTGTCGCGGAGGGCAAGGTAGATCTTGTCCCGCGCGATGGGCAGCTCACCGAAGCGGATGCCCGTGGCGTTGCGGATGGCGTTGGCCAGCGCGGGTGCCACAGGGTTGAACGGGCTTTCGCTCATGGACTTGGCGCCGAGCGGACCGGTGGAGTCGTTGGTAGTGGCGAAGTACACCTCGCTCCTGGGCACGTCCGCGAAAGACGGAATATGGTACTGCCGCAGGATGTCCGTGGTGACGCGCCCGGCGTCGTCCACCTTCACTTCCTCGTACAGCACCGCGCCGAGCGCCTGCGCAATGCCGCCCTCGATCTGCCCGCGACACTGCCGTGGATTGACCACCACACCGGCGTCTGCGGCCTGCACACTCTGCAGGATCCGCAGCTCACCCGTTCCCGTGTTCACTGCAACCCGGAAGCCGTGGACGTTGAACGCCACCGATCGCGGCGTTCCTCCCCAGTTTCCGTCGGTGGCGAGCCGAACGCCTTGCAGCCGGGCGGCGTCGACAATGTCCTTCAGTGCCACAGTACGGTCGCCGCACTGAACCGCTCCGTCCACCAAACGGCAATCCGTCAGGGCCGCACCCGTCAGGGACGCAGCCACGGTCTGGATCCGGGTGGCGAGTTCCAGCGCAGCTCCGAGCGTCGCCTTGCCGGCCACCACGGTTCCGGCAGAACCGAACGCGCCGGTGTCGTGCTCCACGAGGTCGGTGTCGGACTGGCGCACGGTCACCTTGGACGCGGCTGTCGCCAGCGCGGTGGCAGCCAGCTGCGCATGCACGGTTGTGGTGCCGTTCCCGAATTCCGCAGTACCGACGTCGACGGCGAACCTCCCGTCCGCTTCCAGGCTCACCCGGGTGTGGGCGAAGTGGCCGCGCGGCGGAACGGTGTCGATCATGGACAACGCGGAGCCCTCTCCGATGACCCAGTCCGGTCCGAGGTCGTCCAGTCCGGCGGCACGGTAACGCTCCTTGCCACGATCCAAGGCGTCCCGAACCAAGGCCACGCACTGGTCCAGCCCGTAGCTTCCATAGTGCACGTCTTCCTCAGGCTCGGGCGTGGTGGAGAGCATGTGGTCACCGGGCCGGACCATGTTCTTCAGGCGGAATTCCAAAGGATCCATGCCGATGCCTACGGCGAGCTCGTCAATGGCTGACTCGATCGCGAAGATCATCTGGCTCAGCCCATAACCACGGAAAGCGCCGGCTGGAACGGTGTTGGTGTAAACGGCGTGCGCATCCACTTTCTTGTTGACGCACTTGTAGACAGCCAAGGATTCGCCGCAGCCGTGGAACATCACGCCGGGAGCGTGGTTTCCGTAGGCACCGGTGTTGGTGAGGACATTCAACTGAAGGGCGGTCAGGTACCCGTCGCGGTTGGCACCCGCCTTCAGGTGAATGGTGAAGGGGTGGCGGGTGGTGGTTGCCGTGAACTGCTCCGTCCGGGTGAACTCAAGCTGCACAGGCCTGCGGAGGGCCAAGGCTGCCAGCGCCACCAGGTCCTCGGTAAGGACTTCCTGTTTTCCGCCGAATCCACCGCCAACCCGGCCGGCCACCACGCGGATGGTCTCCGGCGGCAGGTTAAACACCCGGCTCAGCGTGCGCTTCACCAGGAACGGAACCTGCGTGGAAGATCGGATCACCAGACGGCCGTCCTCATCCAACCACGCGATGGAAGCATGGGTTTCCATCGCGACATGCTGGACACGCTGCGTTTGGTAGGTGTGCTCGTGGATGAAGTCGGCGGCCGCGAAGCCGTCGGCCACACTGCCCAGTTCGGCGTGGACCTCGGCCACCACGTTCTGGAGCGGCCGTGAGATCCGGGAAGCTTCGCCGTCCTTTTCCCCATGAATCGCCGGGGCGCCGGGAAGGATGGCTTCCTGGGGAGTAAAGACGGGTTCCAGGACTTCATACTGGACGGCCAGTGCACGGGCACCGGCCTCGGCCGCACCCACGGATTCGGCCACCACTGCGGCAACCCGCTGCCCGATGAATCGCACTACGTTGTCCAGGACCCGGGTGTCATCGGGGTCGTCGGCGAAGTTCTCGTGTTGGGCCGTGGAGAACAACAACCGGGGTGCGTCTTCGTGCGTGAACACTGCCACTACACCGGGAACGGCCAGGGCCGGAGCCTTGTCGATGGACACAATCCGGGCATGTGCGTGCGGCGAACGCAGGAGCTTCATGTGCAGCAGGCCGGGGAGTTGCTCGGAGGGGACATCCAAGGTGTATCGGGCGGTTCCGGTCACGATGGCTTGGCCTGCGGGCGCCGGGACGTTGTCGCCCAGCTGGCCGGGAGTTGCTTCCACGGTGGGGTTTCCTGCAGCGGCAGGCGGCTGGGCCCCCGAAACGTCGGCCCCGGCGTCGTGCTGGTGATCGCCGCCGTGGCCACAGACGGCGTCCGCGATGGAGCGGTAGCCGGTACAGCGGCACAGGTTGCCCTTGAGGTTGCGGGGCAGGTTGGCGCGTTGCTCGTCGTCGAACGTGGCCGCGGTCATCATCATTCCAGCGGTGCAGAAGCCGCACTGGAAGCCTTGACCCTCCAGGAACTGCTCCTGCACAGGGTGCAGCCCATCAGCGGAACCGAGGCCTTCGATGGTGGTCACCGCTTTACCCTCGGCGCGGACGGCCGGGTAGATACAGCTGTGGACCGGCGTGCCGTCGACGTGGACGGTGCAGGCTCCGCAGTCGCCGCCGTCGCAGCCCTTCTTGACGCCGAAGTTGCCTTCTTCGCGGAGGAACGTGCGGAGGCATTGGCCGGGCCGGGGTGTGGCCTGCGAGGCGGCTCCATTGATTTCAATTGCCATTCCGGGCCTCCTTCTGCTGGGTGCTGGGTTGTGCGGACGGTTGCGGCGACGTGGCGTGCGGCGGCCAGAAATCGCCGGAAACCGTCATCGATTCGCCCAACAGCTCGGCGCGGATTTCCTCGGCGAGCTTGAACGTCATGTCCCGGCGCCAAGCCGGGAGCCCGTGGATGTCATCGTGATAGAGCGGCCAGGGAATGGAATTCCCGACGGCGTCAGCCAGGGTCCCGGCGTCGGGAACCTGCCCAGCGGGGAACCTCAGCTGTACCGGCCGTTTGGTGGACGCGGTCACCGTGATGACCAGGCCGCCGTCGGGGTCCAACCGCCCGATCAACAGCACGCCGGAGCGACCGAGGTTGCTAAGCGACAGACGCCGGAACGCTACCCGGGCGGACAACGCAGGGTCCGGTAGGTGGATGCTGCGGAGCAACTCCCCCGGAGCCAGGACAGTCTGCATGTCTCCAATGACGACATCGGCCACGGGAACAGTTCGGCTGGTGCCATCCGGGCTCAGGATGGTGGCGATGCCGTCCAATCCAGCGCACAACGACGTCATGGGTCCGGCCGGCAATCCGGTGCAGATGTTGCCGCCTACCGTGGACATGTTCCAGATCTTGAACGATGCCACGAACGAGTCACAGCACGGACGGACCAGGGCCAGGCCAGGCCACTCGCGGTCCGCCGTTTCAGCGGAAAGCGGCAAGGCGTAAAGCTCGGCCACGGTGCAGGTGGCGGCAAGTTCGATGCCTTGGTCAGTGACGGTGACGGCTGGCCAGTTGGCTTGTCCGAGGTCAAGGAGCCTCTTGAGCACGGTGCTTCCGTAGGAGAAGAGGACGGTGCCTCCGGCGAGCCAGGCATCGCCGTCGCGCCATTGCGCAGGGTCCGTGGTGGGGACCACGGCCTCGATGGTGTTCATGTCCATGGGTCCTCCTGGGTGAGGTGTTGAGGTGCCGGGTGGATCGGACCGGTGCTGTCTTTGAGGGAAGGGAAGCCGTCTTTGTGGTGGCTGGTCCCGCGCCCGGCGATGATTTCGGCCGTGATGGAGACGGCAACTTCTGCGGGAGTCACAGCGCCGAGGTTCAGTCCGATGGGTGAATGCAGCCGTTCCAATCGTTCCGGGGGCGTACCGGCATCAAGCAGTGCCTCCACCCGCTGGCGG
This sequence comes from Paenarthrobacter nitroguajacolicus, assembly GCF_007786235.1. Lineage (GTDB taxonomy): Bacteria > Actinomycetota > Actinomycetes > Actinomycetales > Micrococcaceae > Arthrobacter > Arthrobacter nitroguajacolicus_A. The sequence goes on from NZ_VNFK01000022.1 coordinate 5,790, forward strand.
TGGCTGCGACGGGAACCCATCGCGCCAACGTACGCCAGGTTCAACCGGAGGGCGCTCTCAAGCAAGGGGATATCGAACTTGGGGTCGTGGGTCAGGATGCACACCACCGTCCGGGCGTCGATACGTCCTGCCGCTGCCTCCGATTCGAGGTACCGATGGGGCCAGTCGGTGACCACTTGATCGGCTCCGGCGAAGCGGCTTTGTGCGGCGAAGGCAGGCCGGGCGTCGCACATGGTGACGTCATAGCCGAGGAGTTGCCCTGCGGGGAGCAGTGCCGCCCCAAAGTCGTTGGCACCGAAGACCAGCATTCGTGCCGCCGGCAAACGGCTTTCAACGAACAGGGTGATGGGTTCGGGCTGGGTTTCCTCCCGCGGGGGCAAAGCCAACCTCTCAGTGGTGACCCACCCATCGATGCAGCCCTCGGGTGCGGCCAGACGGACCAAGCCGGCACGGCCACCTTGGAGGAGCGGTTCAACCTGGGCCGCAGCGGCGAACAGCGTGGCAGGGTGGTCTCCCACCAATTTGGCGAGTTCCTCCGATTCCATGGCTCGGAACCTCACAGGATCATTGACCACCACGACTCCGCCGCCGGCATCGAGGCGCCGGATCAGCGCTGCGGGGCGTTGTGTTTGAGCAAACAAAGAGAGTTCGGGTGCGCCTGCCGTGAGCGGCTGGATGTGGACTTCCAGCTCTCCTCCACAGGTAAGTCCGACGGCGAACGCATCCTCGGAACTGTAACGGAAAGATTCAAGGCGCGGGCCGCCGTCGCGCATTGCTTCCAAGGCCGCCTCAACGACGGCACCTTCCACGCATCCGCCGGACAAGCTGCCCAGGATTTCGCCATGTTCGGAGACCATCATGGAGGTCCCGGTAGGCCGCGGCACAGAGCCGCCCGTCCCTACGATCGTGGCCACGGCACACAGTTGGCCGGAGACCGCAGGCCGCCAGCTGCCCAGTGAAGGCATCAGATCCAGCATGGCAACACATCCTTATTCCAGGTGTCCCGGCCGGGTGGCCCGGCCGGAGCAGTGCGCGATCTTGCCCCATATTCTCATTTCCAGAGGATGTTGCGGGGTAGTCGCGGCTTATCAGTAAAAGTTCAATCAGTAAGAGTTCATAGGAACGGGGGCAAGGGCTTCATCTCCCTGCCCCCGTTCCCTGACGGAGCGTCGGAACCCGGCCGCCGCCCGCCGTCGTGCCTGTTCTATAGGGACGACGACGGCGGACGCCTATTCGTGCGGTGGGTTCCGACGGACCGTCGATCGGAGTGCCGGAATGATGCCCGCCGGCGCGGGGTGGGGCTCCGGGTCAGACGCCCATCAGGGCGTTGATGGGGCCACGGGCGAAGTAGATGATGAAGCCTGCCGTGACCACCCACATGAGCGGGTGCACCTTCTTGGCCTTGCCCGACGCCGCGCTGATGACGGCGAAGGAGATGAAACCGACGCCGATGCCGTTGGCGATGGAGTAGGTCAGGGGCATGGTCACGATGGTCAGGAACGCGGGCAGCGCGATGGAGAACTTGGTGAACTTGATCTCGCGGATCTGCGCCATCATCATCGCGCCCACCACCACCAGTGCTGCAGCAGCCACTTCCAGCGGCACCACCGAGGTGAGCGGCGTGAAGAACATCGAGCCCAGGAACAGCAGGCCGGTGACCACGGAGGCCAGGCCGGTGCGTGCCCCTTCGCCGATGCCCGCTGCCGAGTCGATGTACACGGTGTTGGACGAGCCGGACGTCGCGCCGCCCACCACTGCGCCCATGCCTTCAACAATGAAGGCGGACTTCAGCTTGGGGAACGTGCCATCCTTGTGCGCCACGCCTGCGCTCTTGGCCAGGCCGGTCATGGTGCCCATGGCATCGAAGAAGTTGGTGAATACCAGGGTGAAGACCAACATGGTGGCAGCGAGGCCGCCGATCCTTGCGAAAGAACCGAAAAGATCGAACTGGCCCACCAGGCTCAGGTCCGGGACCGACACCAGCTGGCTCGACAGGATGGGCACGTTGAGGTGCCAGCCGCCGGGGTTGTCGGCAGTGCCTGGGCCAATGTGGAACACAGCCTCGGCGACAGCGGCGAGGACGGTGGTGGCGACAATGCCGATGAGCAGGCCGCCCTGGATCTTGCGTGCCACGAGGATTCCCATGGTCAGCAGTCCGATGATGAAGACGAGGGTGGGGATGGAGGTGATGGAACCGTTGTCGCCAAGCTGGACCGGTGGGCCGCCCGTGGTGGCGCGAACGAATCCGGAGTCCACGAAGCCGATGAAGGCGATGAAGAGACCAATGCCAACGGTGATGGCGGCCTTGAGTTCCTTGGGGACTGCCTTGAAGATCGCCGTCCGGGCGCCTGTGGCACCGAAGAGGACGATCAGGATGCCGTTGATGACCACCAGGCCCATGGCTTCTGGCCAGGTGACTTCCTGGATGACCGCGACGGCGAGGAAGGAGTTGATGCCCAGGCCCGCTGCCAGGCCAAAGGGCAGGTTGGCTACCAAGCCGAAGATGATGGTCATAACGCCGGCGGTGAGGCCGGTGACGGCACCCACCTGCGCGGCGGAGAGCCAACCGCCCGCGACATCAACAGGGGCGTTGTCTGCCGAGAAACCACCCAGGATGAGCGGGTTCAGGATGACGATGTACGCCATGGTGAAGAACGTGACCAGGCCGCCGCGGAATTCGCGGGCCAGCGTGGAGCCACGCTTTGAGATCTGGAAGAACTTGTCCAGGAAGGAGTTCGACACCGGGGGCTTCTTGTTGCCGCCTGCCAGGCCGGTTGCCGTGTGCTTTGCCGCTGTGGGCTCTGCGCCGTCGTTTCCGTTGGGGAAGAGCGCAGCCTGCTTTTCAGCTGCTTTGGGCATATCTGCGGTATCCAGGATTTCCATGTCAGCCACCGGGCCCTAGTAATCAATCCTGGAATCAAGCGTGTTCCATGTGTTGAACGGCTGGAGGGCCGCCGGAGCCTGGGGGTCGCCCAGTTCCAACTTGGCTACCGGCATCAGCGCGTCCCGGTTGTCGTTCTCGAAGTACTCGTAGAAGACGGCGTCGTCGAAGCCGACAGATGCGGCGTCGTGACGGTCTGCGGCAAAGAACACGCGGTCAACGCGTGCCCAAAGTGCGGAGGCCAGGCACATGGGGCATGGCTCGCAGCTGGTGTAGAGGGTGGCTCCGCTCAGATCAAAGGTTCCCAGTTCGCGGCACGCGTTACGGATGGCCGTGACTTCTGCGTGAGCGGTGGGATCGTTGGTGGCGGTGACGCGGTTGACGCCTTCGAAGGCTCGTCCATCCGCAGTGACAATGACGGCGCCGAAGGGGCCTCCACTGTTGAGGACATTGGCTGTTGCCAGCTCAATGGATGTGGCCAGGAATTGCTCGGCCGTGACGGTTGTACTCATGTTGCGACTTCCTTAGTGCTGAGGAAGCCAGGTGACCTGTTTGGGGGCGCTACAGAAAGGAGCTCCAGTTAGCTTGGTTACCAGGCTTCAGCATGTGCGATGAAGGTTAAGTTGCGCCTGGTAGATAGCTTCCCGAGGTCCGGGTGCCCGCCTTTGGCAGTTAGAGCGTAGCACCGGGTTTGTGAGCCGCGCCATAGTTTTTTGAAAATTTAATTTCGTCATACGAAATTAGTTATTCATGCCGAGTGTCCGCCAAATGTGACCGCCACGTCGCTGCGGGCGTTGACTGCCGCCGTCGAGCATTTTACGCTTTTTGCACCGGGCGCCCGAGGCGGCCCGGCAACCTGGATCAGCAGACAGGGCCTAACTGAGCTGGAACGCATACATGCCGACCAGACAAGGAACCCCTCATGTCGCAATCCCCCACCCGGCTCTGGATCAAGAATCCGCTGGGCATCTTCACTGCAAACGACCTCGATGCCGGCGGCGGCCTGGTAGTTTCCGACGGGAAAATCGTGGAGCTGGTGCCTTCGGGCGGACAGCCCTCGGCTCCTGCCGCCGTGTTTGACGCATCCGGGCATGTGGTCCTCCCCGGCCTCATCAACACGCACCACCACTTCTACCAAACGCTCACCCGCGCCTGGGGTCCCGTGGCCAACGCACCGCTGTTCCCGTGGCTGCAGAACCTCTACCCTGTGTGGGCACGACTGACCCCGCGGAGCCTTGAGCTCGCGGTGCAGGTTGCCCTCGCTGAGTTGCTGCTGTCGGGCTGTACCACCGCCGCCGACCACCACTACCTCTTCCCCGACGGTATGGAAGATGCCATCGATATCGAGGTCGCTGCGGTCCGCGCCATGGGGATGCGGGCCACGTTGACCCGCGGCTCCATGACACTCGGAGAGGACGACGGCGGGCTGCCGCCCAGGACCACGGTCCAGTCGCCTGAGGCGATCCTTTCGGACAGCGAACGGCTCATCCGCAAGTATCACGAGACCGGTGACGGGGCCGTTGTACAGATCGCCCTTGCCCCGTGCTCGCCCTTCTCCGTGACCAAGGAAATCATGGCCGAAAGCGCCGCCATGGCCGAACGATTCGACGTCCGGCTCCACACCCACCTTGCCGAAACCATCGACGAAGAAGACTTCTGCCAATCCATGTTCGGCCTGCGGACCGTGGATTACCTTGAATCCGTGGGCTGGCTGGGTAACCGGACCTGGCTGGGCCACGGCATCCATTTCAACGACGAGGAGATCGCCAGGCTGGGAGCCGCAGGAACCGCCGTCGCGCATTGCCCCACGTCCAACATGCGCCTCGCCTCCGGGACCGCGCGCGTCCTGGAACTCGAGGCAGCGGGTGTTCCCGTGGGGCTGGGAGTGGACGGATCGGCGTCGAACGATGCTTCCAACATGATCCTCGAAGCACGGCAGGCACTGTACTTGCAGCGTCTGCGCTACGGCGCCTCCGTGCCCGTGGAGCGCGCCCTGGGCTGGGCGACACGGGGATCCGCAGCTGTTCTGGGTCGCTCCGACATCGGGCAGCTGGCTCCGGGATTACAGGCCGACCTGGCTTTGTTCAAGCCTGACGAGCTGCGGTTCTCCGGCAGCCACGATCCCGTTGCTGCGTTGTTGCTCTGCGGGGCGGATCGGGCTGACCGCGTGATGGTTGGTGGGGCCTGGCGGGTAGTGGAAGGTACGATTCCCGGGCTGGACGTGGCCGGACTGATCGCCGAGCACTCCGCGGCGGCACGGAAGCTGGTGGCTGGGTAGGCCTGTTCTACTGGCTTGGCCATTTCGATGGTTCGCTGCGCACTGGGCCGTTCGCACGGCACGTTTGGCAGCGAACCATCGAAATGGACTGGCCTGGCTAGATCGTGACCTTGTAGACGTGGTGCGTGTACTCGTTGGCGAACGAATCCGTAAACTTACCGCCCTGCACGGCGATGGTCCGGTTCTCACCCACAACCTCCACTTGCGAGCCAGTGATCCCGGCCGGGAGCGTGAAGGTCTTGGAGCCGGTGGTCCCGTTCAGCCCGATCCCCGCAAAGAGGTAGGCACTGCCATCCTTGGCCTTGAGCATCGTGTCTGTTCCCGCAGCCCCCGCGTTCCACACGTAGCTTTGGGTGTTCAGGACAGGTGCCAGGGCCTGGATACCAGCGAGGGCAGCCTTGATCTTCGCCTTCCGGTCAGCCGGCGCCTGGACCAAGGAATACGTCCCGAAACCAGCTTGACCGTTGTTGTTGTGCTGGAAGATGCTGATCCCACGCGCCTCATGGATGATGCCTGACCACATAGCGCCCTCCATCTGTTCCGGCATGATGGTCCGGTCGTTGGAGGCATTCAGGAATGGCTTGGCGGACTCAACGAAAATCCAGTTCGGCTTATTGCCAGGGGTGGCCTGGAATTTCCGCATCTGGTCTATTTGCCAGCCATAAGCAGCCGAGGTAGCTGTCCTCGCGCCCTGAGGCCATGCCGGAGTGCGGTTCAACTCATCCTGCAAATCAGCCCGGGCGTACATGTAATTGTCGACTGACGCTGCGTCAACGGCTGCCATGAAGTCGTCCATAAGTCCCGGCGCCCAGTAGGTGCCCAGGATGCCCTTGGAATAGTTGGCGAAGGCGAACCTGCCATCGTTGAATCCGCGGATCTGTGCCACCTTGTTCTGCATCTGCTGTAGGTTCTGCGCGTAAGTGGAGCCGCTGCAGCCCAGTCCGAGCATGTCGCACTCGTCGTAGGTGTCCCAGCCGACCACACCCGTGTTGCTGCCCACTTCGGTACGGGACCACTCGGTGCCGGCGATGACCAGCATTCCCGTGTTCGTGATGGAGGCCATCGTGGAGCCGTCGTGTTCCGCGTTCTGGTAAACGTTCACGCCGATGTCCTTCAGCTGCGGGGCGTGTTCAGGTTTGCCGTAGTAGACGCTGATCGGGAACAGGTTGGGGTTGTTGAGCTTCGCCGCGCCGGGGAACTTCGCCCAGTACGCAGGGCCGCCGTCCCAAGGGACCCTTGCCAGGTTGGCGAGGCTGCCGATGGTTTGAGTCGGGGTGGGTGTCGGGGTGGGTGTTGGGGTTGGGGTCGGACTTGCCGTGGTCGGCGTCGGGGTGGGTGTCGGACTTGCCGTGGTCGGCGTCGGAGTGGGTGTCGCAGTACGCGTAGGCGTCGGCGTCGGCGTGGGTGTCGCAGTACGCGTAGGCGTCGGCGTCGGACTTGCCGTGGTCGGCGTCGGAGTGGGTGTCGCAGTGGTTACCGTCGGCGTCGGCGTCGGCGCCGTGACAGTTACCGACGGCGTAGGCTGCGGTGTCGGCGTCGTGCATCCAGCTAGAGCCAACGCGATCACCGCCCCAAGAGTTGAGACCTTGAGTTTCATAGCGTGTGTTCCTTCGGGGTTGCAGCCAGGGTTCAGCTGCTCCGGTACCGGCCCCCAGACCGGCTCTTCCGTCACCTGCATTCGCAGGGTTTCAGCCAGGATCAAGCCCGGCACGGCGCGGCGATGCGCGTCGGATTCCCGTTCCTGTCCGGTGCCCGCCTGTGGACGGTCCCGTGGAACGAGAGGATGCGGCCCGTGTCCGGTCAGGGCCGCGACGACCTTTCAAGTACCCAGAGGCGGCCGTCAACCCAGCATACGTGACACACTTTTGCGCCATGCCGGCCGTTTCGACGCCTTGCTGCGCATCGGGCCGTTCGTTCGGCATTGCCTGCAGCAAGCCATCGAAATGGATTTCTCCACATAACGGGGCTCGCGCCTGTTCCCGCGGCACGGCACGTTTGAGGCTTATCCCATGACGAAGAGAGGCCTGGGCGAACTCCCAATGGGCATGGATTTATGGCGAACCAGCGAGCTCCACGACCTGGGCTTGAATGACAGAAAGATTGCATCGCTGCTGCGCGCCGGCGAATTAGTGCGACTACGTCGCGGCTGCTACATCCGCGGCAGCACGTGGACAGAGCAAAAGCCCTGGGTTCGCAGCCGGCAATTGATCGCCGCGCACGCGCACGGAACGCTCCCGACGTCGGCCGGCGGCTTGGTCTACAGCCACACCTCGGCCGCGCGCCTCCACGGGTTGTTCCTGTGGGATGTAGATGACAGGGTGCACGTCACCACCGGGTCAACTGCATCACGCACATCCCACGGCAAGGATGTGGTGCCGCACGCCCGTGCGCTGAGGTCGGGAGGTGTTGTTTTCCTGGACGACATGCCATGCACCTCTCTGGAACAGACCGTAGTGGACTGCTGCCTCATGCTGAACTACAAACAATCCCTGGTGCTGATGGACCACGCCCTTCGCATGGGTGCGGCCGTGGGAGAGATCCAGCAGATGTGCGCGTCATTAGCCGGGCGCAACGGAGTTCGCACCCTGCGCCGGGCCCTGGAGAATGCCGATGCCCGATCCGAGTCACCGGGAGAGACGCTTACCCGCGAGCTACTCCAACGCTTGGGGATCGAACTCCCCGAGCTCCAGGTGGAGGCATCTTCGTCGGAGGGCCATCATCGCCTGGACTTTGCTTGGCGCAAGAAGAAGGTGGCCTTGGAGTTCGACGGAAAGGTCAAGTACTTCGACTACGCGCCCACTGCGGAGGTCATCTACCGGGAAAGGCAGCGAGAGAAGGCACTGATGGCTCAAGGATGGACGTTCATTCGGGTCAAATGGCAGCACTTGTTCCGGGAGCAGCAGTTCAAGATGAGCGTCCTGCGCGTTCTGCGGAGCCCAGGATAGTCCCCATTTCGGGGGCTTGCTGCGCACTACGCCGTACGCACGGCACGGTGTGCAGCAAGGCATCGAAACGGGGTGGGGGCGGGGCGGCAGGGCATGCGGAAAGGCGGGCGACACCTCCCCAGGTGTCACCCGCCTCGTTGGCTCTGTTGCGCAGAGTCCGCGCCCCGTTGATGCAGGAAGATCCTAGGGGCGCTGCCGGCCGAACACCGGGAGCGCGCGCAGCCAACGGGAGAACCCGCCGGCTTTGCGGTCACAGTCGGCCGGAATGTAGAAGTCCGGATCTGTTGCACCGAACGGCAGGTACAGTTCCTGGCCCGGCGCCGGGAATTCCACGACGTTGTTCGTATCCTTCGAGTCCATCTGTTCCTCCTCTTTCTCGTGCAAGCAGTTTCCGTACTCCGGAAAATTTTTATTGTTATGTGGAAAGTGTAGGCAGCCCTGAAAGCAGGCGTCAAGACCTCCCCTGGGACCAATCGAGTTGCCCCGGTCACATTTGGAAGGTTCATAACGATCCCGGGAAACCCGTATACACAAGACGAATTTGTGCGCTACTCTCGAATCAGTTCGTGGCGTAGGTCACGTAACCTGGGAGCAGCAGGCAGGGTCGTAATGAGCTGGCATCAATGGATGTCGGCTCTTTTTTGTTGGGTCGACTCCACCAGAAACGCGGTGGAAACACGCGCTTAATTTCATTGATGGAACGTAAGTTCCACCTCACAGAAGTTGGGATATGACCATGAGCAACAACATCGTCCTCGGCGAAAACCAGTACGGCAAAGCAGAAGTCCGCGTCGTCAAGGTCACCCGGGATACTGACCGCCACCACATCGAAGACCTGAACGTCACCTCGCAGCTGCGTGGCGACTTCCAGGCCGCTCACCTCCAGGGCGACAACGGCCACGTCGTTGCCACTGACACCCAGAAGAACACCGTCTACGCGTTTGCCCGTGAAGGAGTAGGCTCCCCCGAGTCCTTCCTCCTCCGCCTTGCAGATCACTTCACCGGCGAATTCGACTGGGTCACCGGCGGCCGCTGGGAAGCCGAAGCCTACTCGTGGGACCGCATCCAGGCCCACGGCGAGGGACACAACCACAGCTTCGTCCGCAACGGACAAGAGGTGCGCACCGCCGTCGTCGTCCGCGATGGCGCAACCACCCACGTAATCTCCGGCCTCAAGGACCTGACCGTCCTGAAGACCACGGAATCCGGCTTCGTCGGCTACCCGCGCGACAAGTACACCACCCTGCCGGAGACCACGGATCGCATCCTTGCCACCGACGTCTCCGCCCGCTGGCGCTACAACACCAACCTTGATGTTGCCGGCACCGACTTCAACAAGAGCTACGAGGACATCAAGGCGCTCCTGCTGGAAGGCTTCACCGAGAACTACTCCCACGCACTGCAGCAGACGCTGTTCGACATGGGTAAGAAGGTCCTGGAAGCACACAGCGAAGTGGACGAGATCAAGTTCTCCATGCCCAACAAGCACCACTTCCTGGTTGACCTGAGCCCGTTCGGCCTGGACAACCCCAACGAGGTCTTCTTCGCCGCGGATCGCCCGTACGGCCTCATCGAAGCAACCGTCCAGCGTGATGACACCACGGCTGCACCCGTTGCCTGGAGCGGCATCGCCGGCTTCTGCTAGACCGCACTATCCTCCGGGTTTGTGTGCAGGTCTCCCCAACGGCGCCCCGTACAGGCCGGACCTGCACACAAACCCAACCCCAAAACAACCCCAAGATTTGTTAGCCAGACACAGTTAGCCAGACGAAGGCGTCTGCCATGAACCCAGAAAGTCTGCCATGAACATCAAGAAGAAATCCCGCCCTGCGAATACCACCTCTTCGCAGACGAACAAGCCGGAACGCCCCGAGGACAAGCGCCTGTCAATTGGCAGCACCTTCGCCTACGGCTTCCAGCACGTCCTCACCATGTACGGCGGAATCATTGCACCCCCGCTGATTATCGGCGCAGCAGCCGGCATGTCCTCGCAGGACATCGGTCTCCTCATCGCCGCCTGTTTGTTCGTTGGCGGCCTGGCCACCATCCTGCAGACCGTGGGCATTCCATTCTTTGGCTCGCAGTTGCCGTTGGTCCAGGGCGTTTCCTTCGCCGGTGTTTCCACCATGGTGGCGATCGTCCAAGGTGGCGGCGGCATCCAGGCGGTGTTCGGCTCAGTCATTGTGGCCTCGCTGATTGGCCTGGCGATCACTCCCCTGTTCTCCAAGATCATCAAGTTCTTCCCGCCGGTGGTCACCGGCACCGTGATCACCACCATCGGCCTGACGCTGATGCCAGTGGCTGCAAACTGGGCCATGGGTGGCAACGCCAAGGCTGACAACTACGGCAGCATGGCCAACATCGGCCTTGCAGCAGCAACCATGGGCGTCGTGCTCCTCCTGAGCAAGGTTGGCAACGCTGCCATCTCCCGGCTCTCGATCCTGCTGGCCATGGTCATCGGCACCATCATCGCGCTGGTGGCCGGCATGGCTGACTTCTCCAAGGTTGGCCAAGGCGACATCGTCGCTTTCCCCACTCCCTTCGCGTTCGGCGCACCGACCTTTGAAATCGCCGCGATCATCTCCATGCTCATCGTCATCCTGGTGACCCTGACCGAGACATCCGCCGACATCATCGCAGTGGGCGAAATCGTAGACACCAAGGTTGACTCCCGCCGCATCGGCGACGGCCTCCGCGCAGACATGCTTTCCAGCGCCATTTCCCCGCTGTTCAACTCCTTCACCCAGAGCGCCTTCGCCCAGAACGTTGGCCTTGTGGCCATCACGGGCATCAAGAGCCGCTTCGTAGTCAGCGCCGGCGGCCTCATCCTGGTGATCCTCGGACTCCTGCCGATCCTGGGCCGTGTTGTCGCAGCGGTTCCGACTCCCGTCCTGGGCGGTGCCGGCGTCGTGCTTTTCGGTACGGTGGCAGCCAGCGGTATCCGCACCCTGGCCAAGGTCGAGTACAAGAACAACATGAACCTGATCATCGTGGCGGCATCGATCGGCTTCGGTATGATCCCCATCGCCGCCCCGAAGTTCTACGACCAGTTCCCGTCCTGGTTCGCCACGATCTTCCACTCCGGCATCAGCTCGGCGGCCGTCATGGCCATCCTGCTGAACATCCTCTTCAACCACTTCAAGGCCGGCAACTCCGACAACCAGTCGGTATTCGTCGCAGGCACTGACCGGATCGTCAGCGAAGAGGACATCAAGTGCTTGAGCGAAGGCGACCGCTTCGAGAACGGCAAGCTGATCGACGCCGATGGCAAGGAAGTCCCGCTCAAAACGTCCAGCGCGTCTGAGCACTAGCACCCTTCCGCAGATGACAGGCGGCAGTGTTTCCTTGGGGGACACTGCCGCCTTTCGTCGTCTTGCGTGAATGTACGACGGCGGCCGTCGCCGCTGAAGGAAACTCACCTTCGCCGCGGTACACCTTGGGGAAGCGCACCGTTGAATCAGGCCATGACTGAACAGGAATCCCGCTTCCGTTCCCTTACTTTCGCGAAGGGTCCGACGCCGGACTGCCGACGTTTGCCTGGCCGTCCCTTCCAGTGGGCGCCACGACGGACACCTTCACCGCCACGGAGCAGTCCGGCGAGGCTCTAACCCGCGCCGAAATGACAAAAGATGGCAATGTTTCTGGGAAACATTGCCATCAAATGCCAGCTCGGCGTTAGTTCTGGTTCAGCTCCGCGGAGATCGCCATCGCTGCCTCGCGCAACATGGGCACGGCACGGTCGGCGAAGCTCTGGTCCACGCGGGTGATGGGGCCAGAGACTGAAATCGCCGTTGGGGTAGGCGCATTCGGCACGGCCATGGCGAAGCAGCGGACACCGAGTTCCTGCTCTTCCTCGTCAATGGAGTAGCCACGTTCGCGAATGAGCTTGAGGTCAGCGAGCAGGGAGTCGATGTCGCCGATGCTCTTGGCCGTGGGAGTGGGCATGCCGGTGCGGGCCACGATGCCGCGGACAACCTCGTCGTCCAGCTGGGCCAGGATGGCTTTGCCCACGCCGGTATCGTGCGTGTGGGCGCGGCGGCCGACTTCGGTGAACATGCGCATGGAGTGCATGGACGGGACTTGTGCGACGTAGATGACCATGTCGGAGTCGAGGACGGCCATGTTGGACGTCTCCCCGAGGCGTTCCACGAGGGTCTTCAACTGCGGACGCGCCACGGCACCGAGCTGCTTGCTTGCGCCTTCGCCGAGCCGGATCAGGCGCGGGCCCAGGGCGTAGCGGCGATTGGGCAGCTGACGGATGTAGCCCAGGGACACCAAGGTCCTCAACAGGCGATGGATGGTGGGCAAGGGCAGGTCAGTGGATGACGAGAGCTCGCTCAGGGTGACGTCGCCACCCGCATCCGTGATCAGTTCCAGCAGTTCAAAGACGCGCTCAACGGACTGCACGCCTCCGGAGGCTTTTTCAGCCATTCCCTTGTCTCCAATGACTCAGATTCCGACAACTCTTATCCGCATCGTGAAAAGAATTGCTTAGAACACCCAACATACAGCACAGCGCGCACCTGCGCGACGACACCGAACATGACCAAGCAGGGGGTTGTGTTTCCACTTTGTAGATAATAATATCCATAATACGAAAACATTTAGTTTGGAACGGCGGCCCGGGAACGGGCCTAACAGGAGGAATTTCAATGGCGAATCCGAGCCCCGGAAACTCGATCACCCTGCGCGTCGCCGCACCGTCGAGCTTCACCGCTACCAGCGAACTGGCAGCAGCCGTCGGCGCAGCCGGTGCAGCAATCACCGCGCTGGACGTCACGGAATCCCACCACGAGACGATCGTTGTTGACGTCACCTGCAACACCACCGACGACGACCACGCAGCCCGCGTCAAGGACGCCCTGAACGCCCTCGACGGCGTCACCGTCCAGCACGTCTCGGACCGCACCTTCCTCATGCACCTCGGCGGCAAGCTCGAGGTCGTCCCCAAAGTAGCCCTGCGCAACCGCGACGACCTGTCACGTGCCTACACTCCCGGCGTCGCCCGTGTTTGCATGGCGATCGCAGAGGACCCGGCCGCTGCCCGCAACCTGACGGTCAAGCGCAACACCATCGCCGTCCTCACCGACGGCTCAGCAGTCCTGGGCCTGGGCAACATCGGTCCCGCCGCAGCCCTGCCGGTCATGGAAGGCAAGGCTGCGCTGTTCAAGCAGTTCGCCAACGTCGACGCCTGGCCGGTCTGCCTGGACACCCAGGACACCGAAGAAATCATCATGATCGCCAAGGCCATGGCCCCGGTCTACGGCGGCATCAACCTCGAAGACATCGCTGCACCGCGCTGCTTCGAAATCGAGAACCGCCTCCGCGAAGAACTGGACATCCCGGTGTTCCACGACGACCAGCACGGCACCGCAATCGTCACGCTCGCTGCCCTGGTCAACGCCCTCCGCGTGGTGGACAAGAAACTGTCCGAAGTGAAGATCGTTGTTTCGGGCGTCGGCGCTGCCGGCTCCGCCATCATCCAGCTCCTCAAGGCCCAAGGTGCCCAGCACATCATCGCCGCCGGCCGCTCCGGCGCCATCCACTCCGGCGAGGAATACAACGACGAACACCGCAGCTGGATCGCAGCGAATACCAACGAAGAAGGCTTCTCCGGCACCCTGCACGACGCCCTCAAGGGAGCGGACGTCTTCATCGGCGTCAGCGCCCCGCACGTGATCGGCGAGGAGCAGGTTGCTTCGATGGCCGAAGACGCGATCGTATTCGCCATGGCCAACCCCACGCCGGAAATCGACCCGGTAGTCGCGTCCAAGCACGCAGCAGTGGTGGCCACGGGTCGCAGCGACTTCCCGAACCAGATCAACAACGTGCTGGCCTTCCCGGGCTTCTTCCGGGGCCTGCTGGACGCCGGAGCATCGGACATCACGCCGAACATGCTGGTGGCCGCAGCCGAGGCTATCGCCAACCGGGTAGCTGACGATGAGCTCAACGCGAGTTACATTATCCCCAGCGTCTTCGATCCCCATGTTGCCGCCGATGTGGCCAGTGCCGTAGCAGCAGCTGCGCACGCCAACGCCGCCAGCGCACTCTAGAAAAGGACACCGCCAAATGGCTATCACAGTCACTGATCCCCGGCCGATCGATCGCGCCGAGGAAATCCTCACCCCCAAGGCACTGGCCTTCATCGAGGAACTGCACAAGCGCTTCGCCGGCACCCGCAACGAGCTGCTGGAGGCACGCGGCGTCAAGCGCCAGAAGGTTGCCGACACCAGCCGCCTGGACTTCCTCCCGGAGACCCAGGAAATTCGCGACGGCGACTGGAAGGTCGCCGAGGCTCCCGCAGCTTTGCAGGACCGCCGCGTTGAAATGACCGGTCCCGCTACCCCGGCCAAGATGGCCATCAACGCCCTCAACTCCGGCGCCAAAGTGTGGCTGGCGGACCTCGAAGACGCCAGCACGCCCACGTGGCCCAACGTCATCGACGCCATCCTCAACCTCCGCGACGCCGCCCAGGGAACCCTGAGCTACACCTCCCCCGAAGGCAAGGAATACCGTCTGCGGACCGACGCTCCGTTGGCTGTGGTTGTTGCCCGCCCGCGAGGCTGGCACATGGAGGAACGGCACCTGCTGATCGACGGCGAACCCGCCGTGGGTGCGCTGGTGGACTTCGGCCTGCACTTCTTCCACATCGCCAAGCAGTTGCTCCTCAACGGCCACGGCCCGTACTACTACCTGCCCAAGATGGAGAGCCACCTGGAGGCACGCCTCTGGAACGACGTCTTCGTGTTCGCCCAGGACTTCCTCGGCATCCCGCAGGGCAGCGTCCGCGCCACCGTGCTGATCGAGACCATCCCGGCCGCGTTCGAGATGGACGAGATCCTCTACGAACTGCGCGATCACGCCAGCGGTCTGAACGCCGGCCGTTGGGACTACCTCTTCAGCATCATCAAGTACTTCCGTGATGCCGGCGAAGAGTTCGTCCTTCCGGACCGCGCCACCGTTGCCATGACGGCACCGTTCATGCGCGCCTACACCGAACTCCTGGTCAAGACCTGCCACAAGCGCGGCGCCTTCGCCATGGGTGGCATGGCCGCCGTCATCCCCAACCGCAAGCAGCCCGACGTCACTGCCGCTGCCTTCGACAAGGTCCGCGCCGACAAGACCCGCGAAGCGAACGATGGCTTCGACGGCTCCTGGGTGGCCCACCCGGACCTCGTCCCCACCTGCCGCGAGGTGTTCGACGCCGTGCTGGGCGACCCTGCCAACGGCGGTAAGAAGAATCAGTTGGACAAGCAGCGCCCCGAGGTAAACGTCACCGCTGAGCAGCTGATCGACGTCGCGTCCGCCGAAGGCCACGTCACCGAAGCCGGCCTGCGCCTGAACCTGTACGTCGCCGTCGCCTACACGGGCGTGTGGATCTCGGGCAGTGGCGCGGTAGCCATCCACAACCTCATGGAAGATGCCGCGACCGCGGAAATCTCCCGCTCGCAGGTGTGGCAGCAGATCCGCAACAAGTCGGTCCTCGCGGACACGGGCAACACCGTGACCCGCGAACTGGTCACCCGCATCCTGGGCGAAGAAACCGAGCGCCTGCGCATCGAGTTCGGCGACGAGAACTTCACCAAGTACTACGAGCCGGCGTCCAAGCTGATCGAGGACATCTGTCTCTCCGACGATTACACGGACTTCCTCACCACGCCCGCGTATGAGCTGGTGGGCTGAGATGGGTTCATTCTCTGCATCAGACCTGGCACACATTGAGTCGCAGCTGGAGGCAACGGACCAGTTGCTGGACCGCAGCTACCCCGGCGACGACGGCTCACGCCAGCCCATCCACACCGTCTACATTCCGGCCGACCGCTTCACGCCGGCTCTCGCAGCTGAGTGGGGCGCCCAGGCACTCGCGACGGCGGAAGCCCACGGTGGCCTCGAAAAGCTCGGTCAGCTGTTGGGCCAGGAACCGCACCTGGCTGCCGCTGTTGCCGAGCGCGTCGCCGCGAAGCTCGCTTCCGAGCCGATCGAGGACCTCCGTCTGGACTTCGAGGACGGCTACGGCGACCGCGGCGATGAGGCAGAAGACGCCGACGCCGTTGCTGCCGCCAACGCCGTTGCCGCTGCAGTTGCGGCCGGAACGGCCCCGCCGTTCATCGGCATCCGTTTCAAGTGCTTCGAAGCACCCACGCGGGCCCGCGGCCTGAAGACCCTGGACCTGTTCGTCTCCACTCTGGCTGCGGCCGGGGAACTCCCTGCCGGGCTGATCCTCACGCTGCCCAAGGTCACCACGGTGGCACAGGTGCAGGCCATGGACTTCGCAGTGTCGCGGTTGGAAGAAGTGCACGGACTGCCCGCAGGCCGGCTCCGCTTCGAGGTGCAGGTGGAAACGCCGCAGCTCATCATCGGTGCCGACGGGACCTCTCCGGTAGCCCAGCTCCCCCACGTTGTTCCGGGCCGTATCAGCGCCCTGCACTACGGGACCTACGACTACAGCGCCTCGTTGGGAATCTCCGCCGAGTACCAGTCCATGGAGCACCCCGTGGCCGACTTCGCCAAGGAAGTCATGCAGCTCGCTGTTGCAGGCACGGGAATCCGCCTCTCCGACGGTTCCACCAACATCATCCCCGTCGGTGACGCCGTCGAGGACGCCTGGAAGCTGCACGGCCGGCTGGTCCGCCGTTCCCTGGAGAACGGCTACTACCAAGGCTGGGATCTCCACGCCGCCCAGCTGCCCAGCCGCTTCTCGGCGTCGTATGCGTTCTACCGCGAAGGCCTTCCCGCCGCGGCACTGCGCCTCCGCAACTACGTGGAACGCACCGAAGGCGGCGTCATGGACGAGCCCGCCACTGCCCGCGCGCTTGCCGGCTTCGTCCTCCGCGGCGTCCAATGCGGCGCAGTGGGGACCGACGAGGTCAAGGCGCTTGCCGGCGTCGAACTTTCACAGCTGACCGCACTGGCGCACCCGCGGCTCGCGCAACCAACTTCGCACTGATAGGAGCATCTCGCATGGGCAAGTACTACTACCCGCAGGGCGGCCTGCCGCCGCAGACCCAACTGACCACCGAACGGGCCATCGTTACCGAGGCTTACACGGTGATCCCCAAGGGCGTGATGACGGACATCGTCACCAGCAACCTGCCGGGCTTCTCCAACACGCGTTCGTGGATCATCGCCCGGCCGATCTCCGGCTTTGCCACCACGTTCTCCCAGCTGATCGTCGAGATCGCACCGGGCGGCGGGGCCCCCAAGGCCGAGTTCGAGGCCGGCGTTGAAGGCGTTATCTTCGTGACCAAGGGCCAGGTCAACCTGACGCTCGACGGCGAACTGCACCACCTCGAGGAGGGCGGCTACGCCTACCTGGCTGCCGGCGCTGAGTGGGGCTTGGAGAACGTCTCGGACGACATCGTCTCCTTCCACTGGATCCGCAAGGCCTACGAGCGCCTTGAAGGCTTCGAGGCCAAGTCCTTCGTCACCAACGAGAAGGACGTGGAGCCCACCTCCATGCCGGACACGGACGACGTCTGGAAGACCACCCGCTTCACGGACTCCAGCGACCTCGCCCATGACATGCAGGTCAACATCGTCACGTTCCAGCCCGGCGGCGTGATTCCCTTCCCGGAAACCCACGTCATGGAGCACGGCCTGTACGTGCTTGAAGGCAAAGCCATGTACTTGCTCAACAACGACTGGGTTGAGGTGGAAGCCGGCGACTTCATGTGGCTGCGCGCGTTCTGCCCGCAGGCTTGCTACGCCGGTGGACCGGGCGAGTTCCGCTACCTGCTGTACAAGGACATGAACCGCCAGGTAAAGCTCACCTAGCCGTCTGCTTGCGCCGAAATCGCCGGAAAGCTGCCAGTTCGCTGGAGCTCTCCGGCGATTTCGCGTTTCTGCGGCGTTTTCGCGTTCCTGCGGCGAAGTCAGCGGCGAACTTGGCGGCGGCCGATGGCCAGCCCGGCGCAGAACGCGAGGACCAGCAGGCCGGCCCCCGTCACGGCCAGCCCCAGTTGCGTTCCTTTGCTCACGAATGAGCCGTTATCCCCCACGAAGACCGTGTCGCTCAGCGGCGCATAGGCAAAGAAGCCAAAGTCCGTGCTCTGGTTGTTCCACGCCACGATCAGCCCAACGATCACGGCAACCAGGCCCAGCAAAGGCACGACGACGACCGCCAGTTTTCGGGCAGGCTGCGGTGAGTGGTGTTCCCCAAGTGCGTTGTGTTCCCCCATGCGGCCGAGTCTAACCTGCCCGGCCGCCGGCGATCCTGTACGACTCCTGCAGCAGTTCGTCGAGCTCGTCCACATCGATGCCCTCAAGCCGGATCAGGAGCAGCTTCGGGGACTGGTCGTGATGAGGTGTCCAGAAATAGGTGTCCGGTTCCATGGCTGCGAGCGCTTCACGTTCATCGGTCTTGACCGTGACAACCCCGTCTTCCCAGATACGTGCCATGAGCGTCTTGGCGAACCAGGCGGGTTGACCCCAGCTCAAGCGTTCGCTGACACCCGGCATCTCCAGGCAGATGCTCCTGACGTCCTCTTCGGTGGCCATGGTTCACTGTGGCATTGGCGCGCCTCCGAGGACAAGACATGCCCGGCAACCCGTGCTTCTGCGTTATCGACCAGAGTCCGCGGTAGCCCCGGCGTCGGAGGTCTATTTGCCCATACCCAGCGTGAGTCCCTCGGTAAGCCGCCGGCCCAGCCACACGTAGA
This sequence comes from Paenarthrobacter nitroguajacolicus, assembly GCF_007786235.1. Taxonomy (GTDB): domain Bacteria; phylum Actinomycetota; class Actinomycetes; order Actinomycetales; family Micrococcaceae; genus Arthrobacter; species Arthrobacter nitroguajacolicus_A. Next base: position 24,552 of record NZ_VNFK01000022.1, read on the forward strand.
TGACCAGCATGGGCAACACCACCATCACCAAGCCGGCGAACAGTCCACCCCAGTCAGCGCCGGAGTAGGTCTGCTGTTGGACGAACGAAATCAGCGCTACCGGGAGCGTGTACTTCTCAGTGGATTGCAGCAGGGTCAAGGCCAGAAGGGTCTCGTTCCAGTGCGAGATGACCTGGAGGATGAAGGCGGTGAGGATGCCTCCCTTGGCCAAAGGCAGGGTGATGCGCCAGAACGTTCCGAAGGCCGTGGTCCCGTCCAGGGCTGCGGCTTCCTCCATTTCCAGGGGGAGGGAACGGAAAAAGGCGGTCAGCAGGAAGACCGTGAACGGCATGGAAACCCCAATGTAGACAAGGTTCAATCCGATGATGCTGTCCGTGAGGTACACCTTGTTCAGCATCACGAACAGCGGAATCAGGATGACCTGCGCCGGAATGCCGAGGCCCAGGATGAAGTAGAGGCTCAGGCTACGGGTGAGCTTGTTGTCCACCCGGCTCAGGTAGTAGGCGCACGGTGCGGCGATGGCGACGGTCAGGACCGACGACACCACTGTGGTCAGAAGGCTGTTCCACGTGGCCACCGCGAAGTCTCCCACGGTCCAAGCCCGAACGAAGTTGCCGAAGTCCAAGGATGCCGGCACGCCCCACGGGTCATCAAGAATGGCCCGCGTATCCCGGAAGGCCTGCGCCACCATCCACACCAGCGCCGCGATACTGATCGCAACCACCAGCCACAGCAACCCCACACCGATGCCCCGGACTACGCTGCGTTCCCCGCGCAGGGCGGGACTGACGCCGCGGCGTCCCCGCCTGCGGGCGGTCACGGGAGCCAGCAATTTGTATTCGCTCATGTCATTTCCTTTAGAACTCGACGGCGTCGCGACGCATGGCGCGGCGCAGCAGGACAACCAGGACGGAGATCAGCGCCAGCGACAACACGGCGGAGGCCGTTGCGGCTCCATAGGCAGGCGTTGACTGTCCGGAGAAGGCGTTGACGTAGGTGTAGACGGCGGCCGTCCAGCTTTGGGTGGGCGGCACCCCTGCCCCGGAGCTACCGCCAAAAACCCACACGATCTCGAAGATCTTCACCGACGAGATGGTCCACAGCACGGCACAGGTGCCGAAGACATCCCAGGTCAGCGGGAGAATGACATACCGCAACCTCTGGAATGCGGTTGCTCCTGCCAGGGCGCAGTCCTCGTAGTAGTAGGGCGGAATACGGTCGACGCCGGCCATCAGGATGGTGGTGAAGTAACCGGTAGTGGTGCAGACCAGGGTGACCATGATGAGCGGGAAGATGTTGTCCTGTGCCAGCCACTTGGGCGGGTCCGTCACCCCAAGGGGCGCAAGGAGGCTGTTGACCATCCCGCCAGGGTTGAAGATGAAGCCGGCCAGGACACCGAACACGAGCGCGTTGATGAGGTGCGGGAAGAAGATGACGTTACGGACCACCTTCTTCCCTGCCATGTCCCGGAGGACGAGCGTCATGGCGAAAGCGAGAATGAAGATCGCGGCTCCCACCACGAACAGCAGCAGCAGGGTGTTGCCGAACGACGACAGGAACAGCGGGTCCCGGAAGATCCGGCCGTAGTTATCCAGACCCACGAATTTCATGGGTCCGGATCCGGCCCATTTGTGGAGGCTGATCCACACTGCACCAAGGGCGGGAACGATGAACAGGACCGTGTACAGGACGAACGCCGGACCCACGAAGGGAACCAGCAGCTTCTTGCGCTGCACATCGATGGAGCTTCCGGGTTGGCGGCCCTGAGCTGAGGCCTTCCTGGTCACCGGTTTCCGGGAGTCGGGATTCTGCAGTGCCGCTTTGCCGGCGCGGGGTTCCTTCAGGCCGACGGACATCAGCCGTTGTCCTTCCAGTACTGGATCTGGGCTTCCTTCATCTTGGCCACGAATTCCGAGGCTGTGGTCTTTCCAAGGAACAGTTCATCGCTCCTGGGGAAGAAGACCTTCTCGGTGTATCCGGGGAACGTCACGCCGTCGTTCTGCAGGTGCGTGGCTGGAGCGGCGTCGATGGCGGCTTTGACGCTTGCGACGGCGGGATCCACCGGTGCGTCCTGCCTCACCGGCAGCACCTTGGCGTCCGTTCCGAGGGCGTCCTGGTACTTGGCGCCCAGCAGGTACGCCGCAAGTCGCTGGGCAGGAACCTGGTTCTTGGATTTTGCTGGAACAGCGAAGCCGATGAAGTCCACGCGGGCGCTGGCCGGCTTGTCGCCGATAGCCGGGAACTGGAAGGAGGAATATTCGAAGCCGGGTGCGGCGTACGAGCCGGTTTCGGTGGGCGTCCACGAGCCGTTGAGGATCAGGGCAGCGTCGCCGTTCGCCCAGAGCTGCTGTTGGGCGGGGAACTTGCTGGCGTTGTAGCCACTGTTGAGGTATCCGCCCTTCACCAGGGTTTCCACCTTTTGGGCTGCTTCAAGAACGGCGGGGTCGTCCCATCCTGCGCCGGACTTGTCCTCGGCGAGGGCCTTGAAGCTGCCTGCGCCTTTGAGCCGGAGCAGCGAGGTAACGAACCAGGTGGAGTTGTAGCCGGCGATGTCACCGTCCGCGGCAATGGGTGCTGTTCCACCGGCCTTCAGCTTGTCCAGGACCTCAATGAATTCATCCCAGGTGGCGGGCGGCGTGGCTTTGAGCTCCGGGTGTTTGGCGGCATCGAACCAGATGCCGTCCGAGCTGATGCTGTAGGGCACCATCCAGGGCTGTCCGTCTTCGCCCTTGAAGACGCCGTTGCTGGTGAACTTCTCCGGGATCACTGAGCTGACGGTCTTCCCATCCAGCTCGTACGAGTAGACGGACGTCAGGGGGCTGGCCTGCCCGGTTTCGCCGATCACCGGAGCGAGCTTGGCGAGCGTTCCGTCCACCAGGTCCGGGACGTTGTTCGTGTTCAGGGCGGGGACGAGCTTTTCGGTGTTGCTGCGTCCCTGCCATTGAACGCTGACTTTGGCGCCGGTTTCTTTTTCGAAGTCTGCGATGGCAGTGGCGATGACCTTTTGCTGCGGTTCACCGTCCTTCCACATTGACCAATAGTTGATGGTCTGGCCGGAAATGGACCCGGAAATATCCACGGCTTCGGCGGCCGAGGAGGCATCGGTGGCTCCGCCGCAGGCAGTGGTGGACAAGGCAAGCGCTGCACCCAACAGGGCGGCCAGCGGGCGAAGATGACGGGCTGTTTTGCCCATGGGAATCACCTTTCGAGTGAGGGGGAACCAGCCGGATGCGGTTCAGTGAGACGACTCTCACAGCCCCCGAAAGCAGGATTCAATGAGTATTTTGTAAGTTTCTCCACCTGCCAGGCAGCCCGTGTGCGGTGGGACCCAATTAGGCATTTATTCCTCTTTTCCGGCTGCCCAACAATCGAGGAGACCTGCGCGGCGTTCCGATCGAACGAGCCCGCGCTCCGGCTCCGAGCTAAAGAGGGACATTGATACGACTTGGAATCATTGGCGCGGGCGCCGTGGCACACTTCCATGCAGCATCCGCAGCGCGGATCAGCAACGTGGAGTTGGCCGCCGTCTGCGACCTGCGGCCTGAAGCCGCAGAGAGGGTCGCATCGCCATGGGGGGCTTCCGTCTACGGGGACTACCTGGCCATGTACCGTGATGCCGGCTTGAACGCCGTCATCATCAATACCCCGCACGCCCTGCACCTGGAGATGGTGCTGGCCGCAGCCGACCACGGATTGCACGTGCTGGTGGAAAAGCCCATGGCCACCACAGTGGCCGACTGCGATCGCATGATTCAAGCGTGCCGGGAGGCCGGGGTGTCCGTGGTCATCGGGCAAATCCAGCATTTCCTCCCGGAGAAGCTGGCAGCCGAGGACGTGCTGGCCAGCGGCGAGCTCGGCCGGGTCCTGATGATCCGCGACTACAGGACCACCGACTACCGTCCGGGAACCCGGCCGGACTGGTTCTTCAGCGAGGCCATGGCAGGCGGGGGTGCACTGATGAACATCGGAGGCCATTGCCTTGACCGCTCCATCTGGTTCGGTGGCGCACCCGTTGAATCCGTGAGCGCCTCAACCCTCAAACGCTTCGGCGTTCCCGTGGAAACTGACGGTGCCATTGCGCTGACCCTCAAGAACGGGGTCCATGTCAGCATCTCCGTGGTGTCCGACGCTGCCCAACGCCTGGACGAGATCCTCATCGTGGGTGAGTTCGGCACCCTGTCCTGCAGCCCGCACCATGGAACCTTGGTCCGGCGCGACGGCGTGACACGCACGGTATGGGAACCGCGGCCCGAGGACATCCAGGAGGGTTTCTTCCTGCAATTGCAGGATTTCATCACTGTGCTCGACGGCGGCGCGCCCAAAGTCAGTGTTGAGCACGCCCGCCACATCGTGGAGGTAGTCCTGGCGTCCTACGAGGCCGACAAGACCGGCAGGCCCGTGCAGCTCGCGGAAGCCGGCGAAAGCATCAGCACCGGACGCACCCTGACCGAAGTCGGCTAGGAAGACCCACCGGCTGCGTCCGTGCCATCCCAGTTGGGTGGGGTGAATGCCCCCAGGGGATCATCAAGCACGGACGCAGTCTGGCCTGCCCCCGCCACGGGAAGCCAGCTCCCGTCGAGGCCAGGGACACCGTGGCGCTGGAACCATTCTTGGAGCCGGGAACGCATGGCGGACACCCGCGCCGAGTGGGCCGGCTGGTCCACGAGGTTGACTCGCTCGTCCGGGTCGGCCACAAGATCGTAGAGTTCATGTGGACCGTGCGGATACCGGTGCACGTACTTCCAGTCGGTGCTGCGGATCATCCGAACCGGACCGTATTCGTCAAAGACCACGACGGCGCGGTCCCCGGCCGCCGGTGGCAGCCCGCCTAAAAGCTCCGCGAAAGACCGTCCTGGCCCGTCTTCGAAGGGGCTGTGGTTTACCCCCGCCAGCTCCAGGATGGTGGCCGCCACGTCGTAGGCGGACAACAGTTCCGTCAGTACCGAGCCCTGCCGGATCCTGCCCGGGAGCGCGAAGATCGCCGGCACTTTGACGGAGGAGTCGTAGACGTTTTGCGGGAACGTCCCGTTGCCCTTCCCCCAAATGCCGTGGTGGCCGCAATTGAAGCCGTTGTCGCTGCTGAAGACCACCAAGGTGTTGTCCTGGATGCCGAGTTGTTCCAGTCGGCTGAGGACCGTCCCGATCCCGGCGTCCATGGCACTGACGGCGGCAAAGTATCCCACCAGCGCAGCGTGGACGTCCGCCTCGCCGCCGATCGGCACACCGTCCACGGTGGGAGTCCACGGGTGCATGGCTTCCTGTGGACAGCTGGAAAACTCACAGTCGCTGTAGAGTTCCTCAAATTCCGGCGGATGTTGCCCCTTCCACGGCTTGTGGGGAGCTGTGTAATTAAGGGCCAGGAAGAAGGGTTCAGGCCCTTGCGAGGCTTCGGTGATGAAGTCCAAGGCGTCGCCGGTGATTGCGTCCGTCAAGTATTCGGTGACCGGTTCCCGGTGGCTGGTGCCGCCGTCGAACCTGTACATCACCGAGCTGTCATACGGGCTGCCGCCTCCTTCCAGGGCGAACCAGTGGCTGAAGCCCTTCCGGGGAGCGTCGTTGGCGCCAAGGTGCCATTTGCCGGACAGGCCCAGGCGATAACCGGCATCGGCGAGGTGATCCGTAAACAGCCGCTGCCCCTGCAGGTAGTCGATGGCCCGGGGTCCGGTTTCGACGCCCGCCAGGTAATCGTGTACGCCGTGGCGCGACGGGATGTTCCCGGTCATCAGGCTGGCGCGCGCCGGGGAGCAAACGGGTGAGACGCAGAAGAAGTTCTCCAGCCGCGTGCCGCGGGCAGCGAGGCCGTCCAGATTTGGCGTGTGAATTTCGGTGTTTCCGGCGCAACCCAGCGCCCAGGCGCCTTGGTCGTCGCTGAGGATGAAAAGGATGTTCGGCTTCTTGTTGGACACCCTCCCATAGCTACTGAGCCTCGAGGCAAGGAATCAATGAGCATTCCCGGTTGGCGTGAAAATACTCCCAGGATCTGACAATTACTCCCTGAATACTCTCTAAATCGTGGTGCATGATAAGAGAAATCGTCTGTCCACAGGTGGAGATGGATCATGCCAAAGAGGAAACAGGAGCCGGACTCCGGCGGAGCGGCTCTTCGCGACACCGCCAAGGCCAACTTGAAGTTCCAGGACTTGAGCGACGACCTCCGCAGGGACATCATCGCCGGGACGTGGGCCGTGGGGACCAAGCTCCCCACCGAGCAGCAACTCGCGGCAGAGACCGGCCTTTCCCTGACCACGGTGCGGAGGGCCTTCGAGGACCTTGTAGGCAAAGGGCTGGTGGTCAGGCGGCAGGGCGCCGGCAGCTTCGTCGCTGCACCCCAGCGCACGCAGAAACGCTCAAGGTTCGTCATCGGCGTCCTGCTCCCGGACACGCAGCTGTACTACCCGCGCGTCCTCCAGGGGATCGAGGAACACCTCTCGGCCCGGGGCGCGAGCCTGCAGCTGTCCACGTACCACTACGACTTCACCCGCGAGAATGCCAGCATCCAATTCCTCCTGGATGCCGGAGTGGACGGCCTCATCCTGGTGCCAACGCTGACGGGTCTGGAAAACCCCCAGCAGCGCGTCGCCGAACTCATGGCACTTCCCGTGCCGGTTGTCCTCCTGGAGCGGAGCCTGGACGACTTGGGGCCGGGCGACCTCACAGAACACGTCTGCTCGGATCACCAAGGCGGAGCGTACGACGCCGTCATGCACCTCCACCGCTTGGGTCACCGAAAGATCGGGCTGCTCACCCGGGCAAATGAGGCCGCTCGCAGCAGCAATCCCACGCAGGCTGCGGTCATCGCAGGGTATACGGCTGCCATCACGGCGTTGGGGTTGGAGACCGACGGGCGCATGGCGTTCAGCGCAACCAAGCCGGAGTGGGAAGCCGACCAGGCCGAGCACATGTTCGGGCTGCTGGCTGGCAGTGGTGCCACGGCGGCGTTGGTCTTCGGAGACCGGGAAGCCGCTCTGCTGGAAGGCGCCGCGTCCAGGCACGGGGTTCGGGTTCCCGAGGACCTCGCCCTCGTCTCCTATGACGACGAAATGGCTGACCTCGCCCGGATACCGCTCACGGCGGTTTCGCCCGCCAAGCACAGGCTGGGCGTCATGGCCGCCGATGTCCTGCTGCGTCGGCTGACCGAAGGCGACGCATGTCCGTTGTATCAAATCCGGTTGCGGCCACGCATTGTTGTCCGTGACTCCTGCGGGGCGAAGCGTTGTGAGGCCCGCTCTGCGGCCTTCGGGGGCTAAATGGCGCGCAGAGCGGGCCCCACAACGAGGCTCTAGCGGCGGAGCTTGATGAGCTTTGTCTGGCCGCTAAGCCCGGCGGTATCGATCGTCAGGGTGCTCCGCCCGTCGGCGTCCGTCCCCAGGGTGCCGGCACCTTCCAGGACGCTGGACCACGTTCCCTCCGGCAAGGTCAGCGTGAGGCCGGCAGCCTTCTGCGTCGGCTCACTGACGGCCAGGCTCAGCTCATTCCCATGCCTGGAGAACACCACGCAGGCAGGACCCGATGCGCCAAGATCCCCCGCCATTCCGGGCTTCCAGAACGTTGCGGCCGTGGTCTTCGCGGTCTTGAACTCCACGGACTGTGCCGTAGCATCGTTGCGGATCACGCTGTACTTGTTTCCCTGCAACAGCTTCCGGGTCAGGTCCACCGATGCTCCCGGCGCCACCATGTACGCATAACTGCCGTTGACAGGCCCGGCCCCGTGGTCCACGTAGAGGGTAGCGAAATTGCGCTGCTGCACTGTGGCGCTGCCATTGATGTTGACCCCGGACCAGCTGCCTGACCGGGTTTCCCGCAACACGTGGAGCGGGGAATCATCGAGCATCGCGTACCCGCCGAATCCCTCCAGGTGAACCCAGCGCCCATCGCCCAGCACCTCAACGGTGCCTGCCGTTCCAGCGATGGTGCCCGCCGCCGTCGTGAGTGTATTGCTGCCTTGGTGGAGGTTGCGGTGGTCGACGATGGTTTCCACCTTGGCGCCCGAAGCAGTGCTGATGTCCGCGCCGAGGCAAACGGTGACGTCGCCGCTGACAAACCAGGACTTCCGGGCGGTCAGGCCCGTGCGGCCCGGCCCCACCAGATGCTGTCCGACGGCGGCCACCTCACCCAGCGCGGTGGCCCCGCTCCACTCATTCGCGGGAACGGCAGCGCCCCACTCCCCCTCCACCTTGTCCGGCAAGGGAGTGGTGTCCACCGTGATGCCGGGCAAGCGGTTGTAGTTGACCGTGGCCCAGAACGCGTCGTCGTACTGGCCGAGGTCGGACGTGTAGAAGTAGGTCATGCCGGAGCCGGTGTGATACCCGCGGTTGTTCTCGCCGTTGCCGCATTCGTACCAGGCAATGCGGTTGCTGGACATGGAGAGCGACAATGCCCAGCCGGGTCCGCGGTGCATGGTGCGGTCCATCGCAGGGAAAAGCTTGTGGCCGGTCGCTTCTGCCACGGGGGCAACACCAGTAGCTTGGAGCTCCTTGACCAGTGCCGTCCTGGGCACGCTCGCACTGTTGAGGATCGGTCGATAGGTATTGCGCGCAATCCAGCCCGCGCACAAACCCCGCCATCGGGCCGCCGTCGCCGGATCCATGGCCCGCGCCAGGAGCAGGATGGCCTCGATCGCCGACGCCCCCAGGTCATAGCCGGTGTTGGCCTCGCGGCTGATGCTCCTGCCGCGGACGGCATCGGCCATGGCGCCGTTGATCATGACGGGCGCAAACGAGCCCTCCACGGCGTCGAAGAAGATGCTGCGGGTTGGGTCTGAGACTTCGAACGCCGTGCCCCCAAGCAGGGAGAACAATTTGGACAGTCCGGTGAGCAGGACAACTCCGTAGGAGCCCGTGTACGGGGTAGTGCTGTGTTGGATGAACGAGCCATCGCGGAAGATTCCGTCCCCACTGGTCACGTACTGCCACACCTGGCTGAGCCCGGCCACTGCATGGTTGAGTTTGGCCGGGTCTTCACCGGCCAGGGAACGGACGATGATGCCCTGGCACAGGTCCACGCGGTTGGCGCCAACGGAGGTGATCTTGCCGCGCTTGGGCGGGAACTGCAGCCACGGGTCGGGCACAAAATGGTCGATGGCCGCGCAGTAGGCAGTGCGCTCCGCTGCGGACAATTCCGCGTGCAGGAGCACCATGGCGTCAGCGAGCGCCCGGGGTACGCCGATCTCCCAGGACCACCAGTTTCCTACCTCTTCCTTCCTGTCGTTGTAGCAAAGGGAATTGGCATCGGCCAGGCCGGCCTTGATGGCGGCAAGGACCGCGGCGTCCCCGAACACGGCCGCTGTGGGGGTGGCCCAGGCCGTGGCCAGTTGGGACAGGCGGGTGTAGGTGGTGACCATTTCTGCGTCCTTGGCCAAGGACAGGTCCGTGAACACCGAGGTTCGGCCCGACGACGTGTTGAGCTTGGCCAGAGAGTCTACGGCTTTGTTGTTCAGTGCGGTGATGGCTTTGGCGAAATCGGGGTCGCCGGCCTGAATGACGTTGCGGCCCGTGATCTGGTCCACCCAACGGTTTCGCAGCGCTGCGAACTCCGCTGCGCCCGGTTCTGCCTCGGCCCAGGCGTTCTGAGCGAACATCGAACTGACCACTGCCGCCAGGGATAGTGCGCCGGCACCCTGGAGCAGGGTCCTGCGGGGGAATTGAAGTGACAAGGAGTTGCTCCTAACACTCGTGGCGGGACGGGGTCCGACGTCCTTCGCCGGGTCCGCCACTGGCTTGGGTTGAAGTCAACGCGATGCCGAAGAGAGGAATAAAGCAGTACCTGATCACGTCCACGTCGCCGGAAACGTGCGAGACCGCCGTCGCGACCTCCCGGGCCCCGGCTGCGGCGAACAGTTGGGCTTTCTGCACTGCTTTGCCTAGGGAGCGTCGCTTGGGAGACTGTACGGGCGGCTGATTCCCGGTACGACTAACGTGGCACCAGGTGTTGGGAGATTTCGGCGGCAGAATCCCGCAGTTCGATGGTGCCGCTGGCGACACCGACGACAAGCTTGAAGCCCTTATCTGTGGTGAAGTCATGCTGATATCCGTTGACCCAAAGCAGCAGCACCATGAGTGTCCATGCGGTTCGCTTGTTGCCATCAATGAGTGGTTGGAACCGGGCGACGGACTCCAACAGCGCAGCCGCCTTCAGTGCAAGATCGGGATAGGCATCTGCGCCCAAGACGGTTGTAGCCGGCCTGGCCAAAGCCGAGGCGAGCAGGCCGACATCGCGGATATGGAAGCCGTACCGATCAACGACTTGAAGGGCATCCTCGATGTCCAGGTATGCTGTCACGCGTCTTCAAGGCGCGTCAGGAGCTCAGCATCATGACTCATGACGAACTCAAGGCCCTCGCTGATTTCGCGTCGGCGCGCATGGCGCTGCAGAACCAGCTCTGCCCCCTGTAGCAGGAGCGCGGACTTGGATGTGTGTTCCTCTGCGGCCAACTTCTCCAGCCGTCGATCGAGGTCTTCAGGTACGCGCAGGTTCATGGCCATGCATCGATGGTACCAGAATGGTACTGATGAAAAGAGCTTCGTCCCGACTGTCGCGGACTGCCCCGGGTTCGCGGCGAAGTCGTTGCAGGACCGCTTCGGTAGAGTGCTCACCATGGATGACAAAGCTATGTTGCTCGGTTATTTGCGGCTCCGCAGGGCGGACCTGCTCGGAAAACTGGACGGCCTTGGCGAGTATGATTCGCGCCGGCCCTTGACCCCCACGGGAACCAACCTGCTGGGCCTTGTGAAGCACGTTGCCAGCGTGGAACTGGACTACTTCGGCGTGACTTTTGGGCGGCCAAGCGGGCGCGACCTGCCATGGCTGGCCGAGGACGCGGAGCCGGATTCGGATATGTGGGTGCCGGTAACCGAGACGCGTGAGCAAATCCTGGAGCTGCACCACTTCTCCGCCAAGCACAGCGATGAGACCATCGAGTCCCTCCCGTTAGATGCACCGGGCGTAGTGCCGTGGTGGTCCGAGGAGAAGAAGAACGTGACGCTCCACCAGATCCTGGTGCACATGTGCGTCGAGACAGCCCGGCACGCAGGCCACGCAGACATCATCCGCGAACTCATTGACGGAACGGCTGGGCAGCGACCAGGCGATCCCAACATTCCGGCCCGCAACTCCGAAGAATGGGCAGCCCACCGGTATCGCATCGAAGAGGCAGCCCGGGAGACCGACCGCCGCCACTACTGAACCTTCCGTCGCCCCTACCTTCACAGCCCCCGCATAAGTGGAGCAAACCTCCGGCGTAGCCTCGCTCCGTAGAAATGAGGCATGACTCCTCCACAGACTGAACACCGTAAGGGCGGCCGGACCCGGCGCGCCGTGATCTCCGCCGTTCTGGCGGTCACTCTCTCTGCCGGTGGTGCCGCCGCTTGGGCCTTGGACCGCTTCGTCATACCGCACGCAGAAATCACCAACGTCTCGGAATACGAGGCCAGCCAGGCCGAAACAACCACGACGTCGGATGAGACTTCCGCTGACACGTCGGCCAGTGCCGTCCTCACCGATACCTCGTACACCTCGGGCGATACCGGCATCACAGTCTCCACAGTGACAACCGGCAGCGGCGACGACACCGTCACCTACTACGTTGCCGACGTCGTGCTTGATGACGCCACCACGCTGAAGTCGGCGTTCGCGGAGGACACGTACGGCGAGAACATCACGGAGACCACCTCCGCCATCGCCGAGGACCACAACGCGATCTTCGCCATCAACGGCGACTACTACGGATTCCGTGACACGGGCATCGTGATCCGCAACGGTGTGGTGTACCGGGACGAGGGCGCCCGGCAGGGCCTGGCCTTTTACAAGGACGGCAGCGTCAAGGTCTACGACGAAACCACCACCACTGCTGACCAGCTGGTCGCCGACGGTGTGTGGAATACGCTCTCGTTCGGGCCTTCATTGCTGGACAGCGGCGAGATCGCGTCGGGCATCGAGGACGTTGAGGTTGATACGAACTTCGGCAACCACTCCATCCAGGGCGAACAGCCCCGCACGGCCGTGGGCGTCATCGACCGGAACCATCTGGTGTTCGTGGTGGTGGATGGCCGCAGCCCCGGCTACAGCGCCGGCGTCACCATGACGGACCTGGCCCAGATCATGAAGGACCTCGGCGCCACCACCGCCTACAACATCGATGGCGGCGGTTCTTCCACCATGTACTTCGACGGGTCCCTGGTGAACAATCCGCTCGGCGACAACAAAGAGCGCGGCACCTCGGACATCCTCTACATCGCCCAGTCATGATCATCCTGATACCGGCTTACGAGCCGGACCACCAGCTCATAACCCTTGTCCGCACCCTCCGGGAAGCCGACCCGTGGGTCACCATCGTGGTGGTGGACGACGGTTCCGGCCCGGAGTACCAGGACACGTTCGACGCCGCCACCCGCTTTGGGTGCCATGTGCTCAGTTACGCCGTGAACGGCGGCAAGGGCCACGCCCTCAAGAGCGGCTTTGCCTTCATCACCGAGCGGTTCCCGGCCCATGACGTAGTGTGCGCCGACAGCGACGGGCAGCACGGCGTGGCGGACATCCTGGCCGTCGCCGACCGGGTCCGTGGAGTCACCGCGGCCATGGTGCTGGGGTGCAGGAACTTCACGGGAAACGTCCCGGCCCGGAGCAAATTCGGCAATACGGTGACGCGTGCGCTGTTCAGGCTGGCGACCGGGCAACGGGTCACGGACACCCAGACGGGTTTGCGAGGCTACCCGGCGGAGATGCTTCCGTGGTTGCTGACTGTCCGGGGCCAACGCTACGAGTACGAGTTGAACCTGCTGCTCGAAGCGAAGCAAGCCGGCTACGGCATCGCTACCGTGGAGATCGCCACGGTCTACCTGGACCACAACTCGGGATCACACTTCCGTCCCGTGGCCGATTCCGTCCGGATCTATGCACCGCTGCTGAAGTTCCTGGGCTCGTCATTAACAGCCTTCATGGTGGACACGGTCCTGTTCCTGCTCCTCAGCGCCTTCACGGATTCGCTGCTCTTGGCGGTGGTGGGCGCCCGCGTGGTCAGCGCCTCAGTGAACTTCATGGTCAACCGCCGGCTGGTCTTTGAACATGGCAAGGACACGTCATTGCGCTCCGCTGCCACGGGCTATGTGGCGCTGGTGATGGTGCTCTTGTCGGCCAACTACGGCGCGATGTGGGCACTGACGTCCGCCGCTGTTCCGGACGTGGTAGCCAAGGTGGTCACCGAGGTGACGTTGCTGGGTATCAGCTATGCCGTGCAGCAGCGATTCCTGTTCGTCCGCAAGGCCCGTGCCGCGGCACCGCAGGCCCCTGAAACACATATCCCAGCCTTGGTCCCGGCACAGTTTCAGCACAGCCCGACCGGGAAAAGTGGAGACCAATCCCCCGAGAGATTCCGGAGCAACTGATGAACACCATCATCCTCATAGCGGCAGACCTGGCCGCCATCACCGTCCTGACCCTTGCCCTCTACCTCCGCCGGCACCGGCGTCGCGACCTGGTGGTTTCCTACCTCGGCATGAACGTGGGAGTCCTGGCGGTGGCCACGGCGTTGTCTGGTTCGGCTGCGGGCGTGGGATTGGGACTGGGCCTGTTCGGCGTTCTCTCCATTATCCGGCTCCGGTCCACGGAACTCGCCCAGCACGAGGTGGCCTACTACTTCTCGGCGCTGGCGCTCGGCCTCATCGCAGGCATCGGCGTGGAACCGCTCTGGCTGACCTTGTCCCTCATGGCCCTGGTGCTGTTGGTGATGTTCGTGGGCGACAATCCCAGGGTCCTCCCGGCCTACCGTCACCAGACCGTGGTGCTGGACCGTGCCATCAACAACGAACCCGAGCTCTACGCCCGCCTTGAGGAAGTCCTCAACGGTACCGTCCACTCGGCCACCATCCAGGAACTGGATATGGTCAACGACAAGACGATCGTGGATGTCCGGTATGCGGTCCGGCCCTTCCACCGGGACCCGTCACAGCCACGGCACTCACAGCTTGGCTTCAACCAGCCGGCCGGCGCGCTCTCCCCGGCACCACAGGAACTGCCGTCCCAGCCGGCACCGCAGCAGTCCGTGCCCACCTCGGCCGGTGTCGCATGAACCGCGCCGACGCCCCACCGATCATGCCGCAACTGAGCCAGCTCCCCGCCGTCGGGCTTGAAGAACTCACCACCGAAGCCGCGTTGCTGACCCGGGTTGACCGCAAGTACCTGGTTCCCTCGGCAACGGCCCGGCGGGTCCTCTCCACTTTCAGCACGGAGGCACGCGTCCTGGACATGGACGGCACGCGCACCTTCGCGTACGACTCCGTGTACTTCGATACCCCCGACTTGGACAGCTACATGCTGGCAGCCCATGGCCGCCGCCGACGCTTCAAGATCCGCACACGAACCTACGTGGACAGCGCAGTGAGCTTCCTGGAGGTCAAGACCGAAGGCGCCCGCGAAGCCACCGTCAAGGAACGCGTTCCGTATGAACTGTGCGACCGCGACCGGCTGACGGAGGAAGGGCTGGCCTACGTCAATGAGACCCTCTGCGCAGCGATCGGCGAAGTGCCGTTCGGTCCGCTGGAGCCCGTCCTGTCCACGCGCTACGACCGCACCACCCTGTACCTTCCCGAATCGGGAAGCCGGGCCACCATCGATTCGGAAGTCACCTGGCAACGCCCGGACGGCCAGCCCTGGGTCCTTGATGACGCGGTGGTGGTGGAGACCAAATCCGGCTCCGCTCCCGGCCCACTGGACCGGCACCTCTGGGCCAACGGCGTCCGGCCGTGCCGCATCTCCAAGTTCGCCACCGGCATGGCCGCACTCCATCCCGAACTGCCGGCCAACCGCTGGAACCAAACACTTCGGCGCCGCATGCCCCTGCGCCCCGTCAACCAACTCCCCCAAAGCTAAGGAATCACCATGCGCTCCTTCCGCACAGCCCTGTCCGTTTCCGCCGTCGCCCTGGCTATCTCCTTGGCCGGCTGCTCCACCGCTGCCACCAGCTCTACGTCAACGGGCGCCACGGGCACGTCCACCACAACTACGCAGCAAGCCGTCACGACCGCCACCATCGAGGACGACACCCACTACGACAGCGACGACCTCAGCTGGGACACCGCTGCTGAAGTGGCAATCAGCCTGTCCGACGGCGGCAGTAGAGTGACGTCGTCGTCCTCCACAGGTGTGGCGGTTGACGGAAACACCGTCACCATCAGCGCGGCCGGCACCTACCGTCTCAGCGGTTCGCTCAGCGACGGCCAAATCGTGGTAGCCGCCGGAGATTCGGACACCGTGCGCATCGTCCTGGATGGGGTGGAACTGGGCAACTCCACTGGCTCGCCGTTCGTGGTGCAGGGCGCCGACGAAGCGATCGTGTACCTGGAGGATGGCAGCACCAACACGCTGACCGACGCCACCGCGTACTCGGACCAAGGTGAGGACGCACCCAACTCAGCCCTCTATTCCATGGCCGACCTGACCATCGCTGGCACGGGCTCCCTTGCCGTCAACGGGAAGTTCAACGACGGCATCGTTTCCAAGGACGGCCTGGTGCTGGCATCGGGCAAGGTCACGGTGGATGCAGTGGACGACGGCATCCGCGGCAAGGACTACACGGTGCTCCTGGACGGCGCCTACCAGGTGACCGCTGGCGGTGACGGTGTGAAGGCCGACAATGAAACGGACGAGGGCCGAGGCTGGCTCATGGTCAGCGGCGGCGCCCTCACTGTCAACGCCGGCGACGACGGCGTCAAAGCGTTCAACACGCTGACCGTCACCGGCGGAACGGTCACCGTGGCCGAGTCCGAAGAGGGGCTGGAAGCGCAGCACATCGTGATCTCCGGCGGTGACGTGGCGGTCACTTCCAACGACGACGGCGTGAACGCATCCGGAGGTTCGTCGACCAGTACTGACACCGGCGCTGGCATGGGCGGCGGCATGGGCGGAGCAGGTATGGGCGGCGGCGAGACCGTTGGCGACTACACCGTTGAGGTGTCGGACGGAACTCTCACCATCGATGCGCAGGGCGATGGCTTGGACTCCAACGGAAATGCCACTATCTCCGGTGGAACGGTGGTGGTCAACGGGCCCACCAACGATGGCAACGGAGCACTGGATGTGAACGGTGAACTGACGGTCACCGGCGGCACCGTGGCTGCTGCGGGAAGCGCCGGAATGGCCGTTACCCCGGGAACGTCGTCCACGCAGTCCGGCGTTCAGTTGACCTTCGATTCTTCCGTTGCCGCAGGTACTCCCGTGCACATTGTGGACTCGTCGGGAGCCGTGGTGGCGACGTTCGTGACCACCAAGACCATCGCATCCCTGGTGTTCTCCTCTTCCGCGATCACCGACGGTGCCACGTACACGGTGTACACGGGCGGCAGCTCCGAGGCGAAAGCCGGAGTGACCACGGGCTCCATCGACGGCGCAGAGGAACAGGGCACCGTGACCGCGGGCCAGTACACCCAGGCGCAAGGTCCCGGCCGCCGCTGAGCTTCGAGGCAGGTGCAATTCTGCTGGATCATTCGTCATCGCCCCGACGCTGTCCCCCGTAATCCGGGGATCTTCAGAGGGAAACAAGCGAATGATCCAGCAGAAACGGGACGCACTGGTTCGGGCCACTGGTTCGGGCCGCTGGTTCGCGATGGCATACTACGCTGCGATCGGCCCTCGGATCAGGACCGCCCCTTGGTGAGCCTGAGTAGCGTCCAGAGTGAGCCTTACTGCTCTCTTTCGACCACTGAAGGGCCTTAAATCAACCCTTTTTGGATGAATTTGCTGTGCGGGTCATCCAATGGGGGTCAATAGTCCACCACATCAAAGCCACCGCTGAGGATCCGGTCACATTCTGTTTACACGGCAGCTATGGCCTTCTGGTATCCCAAAGTGTAATCTCCATCACATTCCCTCATGCGATATTCGCATTCCGTATGACGGAACCCCTTCAGAGCTCAGTAAGGAGCGCACTGTGGAAAAAGACCATGCCCAGGAGGCTGCAACACCGCGGACCGGATCCCTGGCACAACAAATCGAAGGCGCGTATCAGCGAATCGGGGTGACCGGCGCGCACCGCCAGATCGTCTTCATGATCCTGCTGGGTGTCTTCTTCGACGCCCTTGAACAAAATGCCGTAGGCATCACCGGCCCCATCCTTCGCCAGTCCTGGGGATTGGGCGCCACCGAAATCGGCTTGCTGAACACAATGACGTTTACGGCAACCGCACTCGGACGGCTGGCGACGGGCCTGATCGTCGACAAATACGGCCGGCGCCACATGCTGGTCATCAACCTCATCATCTTCGCCGGAGGCTCGTTGCTCTGCGCGGTGGCCCCCAACTATCCCATCCTGGCGGTGGGACGCTTCATCGTCGGCTTCGGATTGGGCGGCGAAATCGCGGTAGCCGTGATCATGATGGCGGAGTTCTTCGCTGCCAAACACCGTGGCACGGCGGTTGGCCTGATCAACGTCACCGCTGCCGGCTTGGGCAACATGCTGGCACCGGCCTTCGGCATCCTCGTCTTCACCCTCTTCGACGGCCCGGACAAGTGGCGCTGGGTGTTCGGCCTTCTGTTCATCCCCGCACTGCTGGTGATGTTCTTCCGTCGCTACGTTCCGGAAACGCCCCGCTTCCTGGCCTCGCAAGGAAAGATCGACGAAGCGAACCTGGTCATCACCCGGCTGGCACGCAACAAGCTCTCCGGCCCCGTCACCGATCCCGAAACCTATATCACCGCAGTCCCCGACCCCGTGGTGGTGAAGACGTCCGGCCATTGGAAGGACGCACTCCACGGCAAGCTCCTCAAGCGCACGGTCCTGCTGTGCATCGCCGTCTGCATGTCCTACGCCGCCCAGATCTCCATGCTGACGCTCATGCCAACCATCCTGGTGTCCCGGGGTTACGCCGTGAACACCAGCCTGTGGTTCACGCTGATCATGCAATCAGGTTCCTTGCTGGGCGCCTGCACTGCCGCATACCTCGCCAGCCGGCTGCCTCGGAAAAAGGTCCTGACATCGGCTGCGATCCTGGGCTGCCTGTCCGGCCTGTCCATGGCTTTCCTGGCCAGCGACATCGTGCTCATTGTGATCTTCGGGGTGCTCTTCAACTTCTCCGTGATCATCCTGAACACCACTATTTGGCTGTTCGCTCCGGAGCTCTACCCCACCCGCACCCGCGGGTTCGGAACGTCCATCATCCTGGCCGCGGGTTCCCTTTCCGGCGGCTTGTTCCCGCTCATTTCAGGGGCTGTCTTCGATTCGGCCGGACTGCCGGGGATGTTCACCACACTGGCAGTGTTGTTCATTGTCCTGGCCGTCGTGGTCCAGTTCCCGCCGGAAACCTTCGGCAAGCCCTTGGAAGAAGACGCCGAAGCGAACGAGGACGAGGAGGCTGCCATCTATGGGCACTGACAGTCACGCACCGAGGGACAAAACAGTCCTGCTGATCAATCCGAACACCAACAGCAACACCACCGCCATGATGGTGGACCTCGCCGCGGAGACTCTCGCGTCACACGGCCTCCGGGTCACTGGAATCACCGCAGCCGCCGGCCCCTCCATGATCGTGGACCCGGAGAGTCTGGCCGAGTCCGCGGAACACGTCAGGGAAGCAGCCCACGGCTACCTTTCAGGACCCGACGGCGGCAGGGTCGCCGCCGTGATTGTGGCGGCAATCGGCGATCCCGGGCGTGAGCAACTGGACCGGGAGCTGGAGATTCCCGTGGTCGGGATCGGGCAGGGTTCCCTCGATGCCGCCGCCCACCACCCCGACGGGCACCTTCGCCGTTTCGCCATGGCAACGAGCACACCGTTGCTGGTGGAGGCACTGGGCAAACTGGTGGCAGCCCACGGGTTCCAAGAGTCCTTTGCCGGTGTTCGCTTGACGGAGTCCGAGCCCCTGGTCCTGGCGGCCGATCCCGAAAGGCAGTACCGGGAACTGGCCCATGCTGTGTCTGCGGCATCGGAGAAGGATGGTGCGGACGCGGTGATCATCGCCGGTGGCCCGCTCAGTGCCACCGCCCGGCGACTTGCCGAGTCCACCTCCGTCGCCATCATCCAACCGGTGCCCAGCGCCTGCCGGCTGTTGCTCACCTTGCTGGCGAAGGACAGCTGACCACACGCCAGTCACAACCCGACGGCGGTCCGCAAGGGCCGCCGTCGGGCGTCACTGCACGAGGCGCGTCCATGCCGCAAGCCTCACCCGCAAACTTGATGCGAACTTGAGCAAATCGAAAAGGTTCCTTGATGTTGCGGCGCCACGCTGGAAGCAGTCGGAACACCAATACCTCGGGGTTTCGGCAACGAATTTCCGGTATGGAACACAACGATGTGGGGGACCAGATGGACCAGTCAGCAGCATTAAGCGAGGTGGTGTCAGTGAAGGGCATCATCCAGGATCAGCACCCCGTGGATTTCTACGCGCTGGGCGTCGCCGGATGCATCGACAGGCTGGCAGCCCCGTTGCGACGGGCAGGCGTGACCGTGCACTGGCACACTCCGCACCACGGCATCGAGATCTCGTCATCGGCCGCCGCACTGCTCTATCACGTGGCGCAGGAAGCCTTCAGCAACACCCTCAATTATGCCGAGGCCAGCGAACTCACCGTCCGGCTCAACGCCGTCTACCACGGCATCCAGCTCACCATCACGGATGATGGCAACGGATTCGAAATCCATGCCGCCCCCAGTGGACGCCGGCACGGCTTCGGACTGCTGATGATGTCCATCGCAGTGCACGACGCCGGCGGGACAGTGGACATCGACTCAGAAGTTGGGCGGGGCACCAGTGTGAGGGTCACGCTGCCGCTGGATTGAGTCCTATTTGGGACCATAATCGGGCTCCCAACCCATGGATCGACGGCACTCCCGGACGTATTCTGTAGCTACTTTTCAGCCTGCATCCCAACGGAATGGCAACGAAAATGGCGCGGAACAAGGGTCCAAAGCTAGGTCTGGGCAAGGTCCTCTTGAGGGTCTTCGTGTTCTTCTTCGTGAGCATTCTCTGCGGTGTGCTGATCTCCGGCTTCGTGGTGCCCGTGGTCGCTTTCACCAGCACCACGGTGGGCGGGTCCATCGGGTTTTACCAAAGCCTGCCCAGCCAACTCGACGTCGATTCCCCTTCCCTGTCCAGCACGGTGGTCACTGCAGACGGGCAACACATTGCAACCTTCTTCGCCGAGAACCGGGTGAAGGTTCCCTTGGAGGAAATGTCGCCATTCATCCGGGAAGCGATCGTGGCCATGGAAGACAGCCGTTTCTACGAGCATCCCGGCGTTGATGCGCAGGGCATCATGCGGGCGCTGAGTTCCAACCTGACCAAAGGGACCCGGCAAGGCGCCTCCACGCTGACCCAGCAGTACGTAACCAACGTGCTCAACGAGTCGCGCCTGTCCGAGGGCCGCCCAGAGGATGTAGTCCTCAGCGGCGAGAAGACCATGGGCGATAAGCTCCGCGAAATCAAGCTGGCCTTGGAGTTGGAGAAGCGCTTCACCAAGGAACAAATCCTCGAGGGGTATTTGAACATCGTGTTCTTCAACCGGAACGCTTATGGCATTGAGGCCGCGTCACGGTACTTCTTCAGTACGTCAGCGAAGGAACTGACGTTGCCGCAGGCTGCGCTCCTGGCAGGCCTGGTTAATGGCCCCAGCATCTATGATCCAACAGCCGCCCCGGAGGCTGCGCTCATTCGCCGCAACCTGGTGTTGGACCGGATGCTGGAGCAGGGCAAGATCACCGCGGTGGACCACGGGGTCGCAGCGGCAACGCCCATCGAACTCAACATCACCCCTTCCCTGCAAGGCTGCGCAGGGGCGTCGATTGCTACCTACTTCTGTGACTACGTTTCGCATCTCATCCTCAATAACGAGGCCTACGGTTCAACGGTGCAGGAACGTGAACGGCTCCTCTATCGAGGCGGCCTCACCATCACCACCACGCTGGACAGCAGGCTCCAGGCCGTCGCCCAGCAGCAAGTGGACTCTTCCGCCGGTGCCAACCCGGATAAATGGGGCGCTGCGTTGACCACGGTGCAGCCCGGCACCGGCAAGATCCTGGCCATGGCCCAAAACACGGTGTTCGTGCCGCAGGACGGAAAATACGATACCCAGCTGAACTTCAACGTGGATGCCAAGGATGAGAACGGTTACGACCTCAATGGCGCAGGCGGCTTCCAGCCCGGTTCCACCATGAAACCCTTCATCTACGCCGAGTGGCTCAACGAAGGCAAGAACCCCACCGCCGTGGTTGACGCCTCCCGCAGGGTCTACCCCGTGGGTTTCCCGTGGCGTTCCAGCTGCGGCAGGGTGCTGGGTGGTTACAGCTCGGCACAGAAGGCGCAGAACCTTGGTGCCGACGATGACCTGCAAAACAACGACGTCGGCTACTACCGCCCCATGCCCATCAATTACGGCCTCTACAACTCCATCAATACGGCCACCTTTGCCACTGCCGCTCAACTGGACTTCTGTGGAATCCAGCGGATGGTGGACACCGTGGGACTGCACAGCGGTTTGGACAACGCACCGGTCAACATGCACCAGATCGGCAACCTCCTTGGCTCCATCGGCGTGGCTCCGCTGGTGCTCGCGAGCGCCTACGCCACCTTCGCCAACGACGGCACCTACTGCAAGCCCATCGCCATCACGGGAATCAGCGATTCCCAGGGCAGGGAGTACCAGACCCAAACACCGGAGTGCCGGGAAGCGGTAAAGCCGGCCGTGGCACGCGGTGTGAACGCCGTCCTGCAGGACGTCATGAAGGTTGGCTCCGGTGTGTGGATCGAACCCAAGGTCCACACCCGGGTCCCTGTTGCGGCCAAGACCGGTACCTCCAACAACAACGGCGCTACGTGGGTGGCCGGCTACACCACCGCCCTCGCCACCGCCTCGTTCTTCGGAGACACGACGGCGGGACAGCAGCGGGCGGGACAGAACGTCACCATCAACGGCAAGTTCTACAAGTCACTGGATGGCTACATGATCGCCGGCCCGCAGTGGGCCAACTACATGATGGAAGCCACGGCACTGTATCCGAGCGGGCCTTTCGCGGCACCCGCTCCCCCGCCGCCACCGGCACCTGCTGCCACGGTACCCGCGGTTCCGAGGCTCACGGGGCGGTAGGCAGGCCCTGGGGATCGTCGCACCAAGTGACAATACGTACGACGGCGACCTGCCGCCGTCGTGCGCTGGCGTTGCGGGGCCTGCTCTGCGTGGCATTTCCCGCGCTTGGCGCGCAAAGCGGGCCTCACAACGGCCGACGTTAGCGGGCGTAGCGCTCCGTGAAGTTCCTGAGCACGCGCATCGGCTCCGTCACCGATGATTGGCGTGCCGATTCGATGAGTTCGTCCGCGGTGTGCGGGGGAAAGTAGCCTGAGTCCTTGTAGATGGTGATCCGGGTGATGAGGCCGTCGGCGTCCAGCTCGGGGTGGAATTGCGTTGCGTAGAGGTTGTTCTTGATCCGGAACATGTGCACCGGGCAGGCTTCGGAACTGGCCAGCAGCACTGCGTGCTCGGGAAGTTGGCTGCACGCTTCCTTGTGTCCCACGAAGGCTTCGAAAGTGCGCGGGACACCTTGAAGCATGGGGTCGCGCTCCCCCTCGACGGTCAGTGTGATCTCCGTAGCTCCTACCGGCTCCCCGAAGCGGCGATCAATGACGGCGCCCTGATGCACACCCAGGGTCCCCACCCCGTAGCAGGCACCAAAGAACGGGAAGTCCTCCGCCACGATCCGGTCCAGCAGCGATGAGAGTTCCGTCTCAACCCGGATCTGGGCGGCGCTCTTCTCCTCCACAGGATCGCTGGACGTGAAGGGACTGCCACCGACAATCACACCGGAGTAGTCGGACAGGTCAAGGGGCGGCAAAGGCCCGGATTCAAGCCGAATCCGAACCAATTCTTCCGGCTTCAGGCCGCAGTACCGGAGGTAGGCCTGGTACTCGTCATCGGCTGCGGCGTCTTCGGCGCGGGTGGCCAGCAAGAGGAAGGGCTTCACAGGCCCAGTCTGCGTGAGGAATGGCTGGGTGACAAAGTGTGTTGCTGCAAGGGGGTGTCTGACAGAGACTCCCTCACGTCGCCGTGCCTGCATAGCGTTGTCTTACCCCCTATGAAACAGCACCCCCAGCATGACTCATCCCTGAGGAGCAATCTTTGAAGCAGGACCCTGTGGTCGTCGGAACACCATCGCCGGAGGCGACACCTGCTGAACGGCAGCAACCGAAGAAGATCCCGTGGGGCGGACTCCTGGTGCTGGCGGCCGCTGGTTTCACGGCAGTTACCACCGAGCTTCTTCCGTCCGGCCTGCTTCCGCAAATCAGCCGCGACCTCGGAGTCGATGAGTCGGCTGTCGGTTCGTTGACTGCTGTGTACGCAGCGATCATCGTCTTCACGGCCCTCCCGCTGTCCCGTTTCCTGGCCGGCAGGGTTCCCCGCAAGACGCTCTTGATCGCCACTGTGCTGGCCTTTGCCCTGAGTAACGTCCTCCTGGCCTTGAGCCCCACTCTGGGCTGGGCGATCGGGGCGAGGCTCCTTGGCGGGATCGCGCACGGAATGCTGTGGTCCAGCATGGCACCGTACGTGGCACGCATCGTTCCGGCCCACTCCGTGGGCAAGGCCATGGCCGTGGTGTTCAGCGGCAACAGCATCGCGCTGGCCGTGGGAGCACCCATCGGCACGTTGATGGGCTCCCTGATGACGTGGCGCGCCTCCTTCATGGTGCTCGCGGGCGTCGGCGCGCTCTTGGCAGTGTTGGCTTTCTGGCTGCTGCCCGGCGCGCACGACCACGCCAGCCAGAAGACCCCGTCCCTCCGTGCGGCCATGAAACTGCCGGGGGTGATCGCCGTGGCCATCGCCTGGCCGCTGTTGCTCCTGGCCCACTTCACCCTGTTCACCTACGTGGCGCCGTTCCTGTTGGCTTCCGGATTGCCCGAATCAGCCACCAGCCTCTCCCTCTCTGTAGTGGGAATCGCCAGCCTGGTGGGCATCTGGATTGCCGGCATGACCGCTGACTCCCGCCCGCGCACCTCGGTGATTGCCGCCGTCGGACTCCTGACCCTTGCTTTCGCCCTGCTGCCGGCGCTGGGCGGCAGCTGGGTGGGCGCGTTTGCCCTGATGACCCTCTGGGGCATTGCCTTCGGCGCCGTGGGAATCTACAACCAAGCGGCGATCCTCCGTGCCGGAGGTGAGCACAAGGATGCCGCCAACGGCCTCACCGTGGTGACCATCCAACTGGGCATCGCGGTCGGGGCTGTCTATGGCGCGTTCGCCCTCACCACGGTGGGAGCTCAACTGGTGCCCCTGGCCGCGGCGGTTCCTACGGCGATAGCGCTGGTGATCATCATCGCCAGCAGGCGGGGCGGCTACCCGGCCGGCCCTCGCGAGAAGCGCCGTTAACATGCCCGAAACACGCCAGTGACGTGATCTTCACGAACGAGGGATTTCTGTAACTTAGCTGCAACTTAGCTCTTCTGAGTCGGAAACATAGCTCACCGAATATTGATCGGGGGGTTGGTGTGGGCCGTGCAACAACGGCCCCGTTTCGGACAGGCTTGATCAGAAGGGAACGCAGGTGGAGATCTCTGCGCAACACGTCTGGCTGATGTTGTCATCGGCAATGGTGCTATTCATGACCCCGGGCCTCGGCCTGTTCTACGGCGGCATGACGCGTGCCAAGGCTGCGCTCAACATGATCATGATGAGCTTCATCTCAGCCGGCATCGTGGGGGTTGTCTGGGTCCTGTGGGGCTACTCGATGACCACCGGCGACGGATTCCTGGGCTTGTTCGGCAACCCCTTCGCGCACTTCGGGCTCCAGGACCTCATGGGTTCACCGGATCTCATCAAGGCAGGCTTCGCGGCAACGTTCGCCATCATCACCGTCGCCCTGATCAGCGGCGCCATCGCCGACCGCGCCAAGTTCGGTGCCTGGGCAGTGTTCGTCCCCATCTGGGTCACCGTGGTCTACTGCCCGCTGGCGTACATGATCTGGGGCGGTGGCCTGATGAGCGCCGGCGGTGCCCTCACGGAAATCTTCGGCCAAGTCATCGACTTCGCCGGTGGCGCAGTGGTTGAGGTGAGCTCCGGAACTGCCGCTTTCGTCCTCGCATTGATCGTGGGAAAGCGCCACGGATTCGCCAAGGACCCCAACCACCGCCCACACAACGTCCCCTTCATCATGATCGGCGCGGCCATCCTGTGGTTCGGCTGGTTCGGTTTCAATGGCGGCGCCGCAGCAACGGCGGAGCAGGCCGGCCTCATCTGGGTCAACACCCTGGTTACTCCGGCAGCGGCCATGCTGAGCTGGCTCGTGGTGGAGAAGGTTCGCCACGGACACCCCACCTCCCTGGGTGCTGCGTCCGGTGTGGTGGCTGGCCTGGTTGCGATCACCCCATCCTGCGCCAACATCACCCCGCTGGCCGCTCTGGGCCTGGGTTTGGTGGCCGGTGCTGCCTGCGCGGTGTTCGTTGACTTGAAGTACAAGTTCGGTTTCGACGATTCCCTCGACGTAGTGGGCGTGCACTTCGGCGCAGGTGTGATCGGCACGCTATCGCTCGGCTTCATCGCATTCCCCCAGGACGGTGTGGCTGGCGGCCTTCTCTACGGTGGCGGCCCTCAGCAGCTCATCGCGCAGACCATGGCCGTGCTGGTCACCATCGCCCTTTCCGGACTCGGCACGCTGATCATCGGCCGCGCCATCCACAAGACCATCGGCTTCCGGGTCCCCCACGAGCACGAAGTCACCGGCGTGGACCTCACCCAGCACGCCGAGTCAGCCTACGAGTTCGGCCTCACCGCCCACGGCCACTTCCGCCAGCAGCAGGCGCACCTGTCGGCGTTGATCAAGCGGAAGCCGGCTACGGAGGCCAAGGAAGACAGCTTCGCCTAGACCTGGGTTCCGCCGTCGGCTGCTGTTGTGTGCGCCGGGTTGGTAGCAGCCGGGCTAGCCTGAGCCGTTCCAGATCCGCTGCCACCACGTTCGTTTGGTGTCCGGTGCGGGTTCCGGCTCGAGTGGAGCTGCCGCTGCCCTCCGTTGCCGCCAGCGCTCCAATTCGGCGTCTATATCGCGGAGTTTGGTGATCACTGGAGGGCCACCCTGCAGCTGCCGCCGGGCCTCGATGACCCGCTTGTTAAAGTCCTCAAGAATGTCCCGAACCTGTTTATCGGTGTACTGCTGGTCCAGTTTGCCGTCGAGCTCAGCATCCTCGATCCGCAGCAGGATCGCAGGTGGGCCGATCCCGCTCAGGCGTTCGCGCTGGATGAGCCCTTTGACCCACCAGTCGGGATCGTAGTGCTCCCCTAAGCCCGGGATGGGTTTACCGGCGTACTTGAGGTTGTCGAACTTGCCCTGGTTCATGGCATCCCGGATCAGGTATTCAACCCGGGCAGCATCGTCCACCTTCCGGCGCTTCTCCCGCTCTTCAGCGTCAGCGGCCTCGATCTCAGCGTCCTCTTGGGCGCTTCCACCCCATCCGCGTACCGCACGTAGTTCCGCGCCACGCTCAAGCTTCCGCCTGAAGGCGTTGTTCTCGGCATTCACGGTGCTCGCCACCTCCTCACACGGCAGCCTTGGCCTGTCGGACATCGTGGTTCTGGGTCCAGTATTCCGCAAGATGCGGGCCACGGGCGAGGCCCGTACCTCCGGCCCGTTAGCATGGGGGCCATGGAGTCATTCACCTGGGCCAAGGCAAAAACCAGCGACGCCGGCGAAGCCAAGGTTGCCGTCCTTCTCCCGGGCTCGGGGTACCCGGTGCAAGGCCCGGTTCTCTTCTGGGTTGGTGAGATGCTCACTGCGTTCGGTTGGCACGTCCAAGCTGTCAGATGGACGCCCGAAGACGAGCCTGGGCCGGACCCGCACGCATTTGTAGCGCGGGCGGCGGAGGAGGCCTTTGCTGCCGTGCCGTTAACAAGCCGGCGGCTGGTGGTTGCGAAGTCGTTCGGGACCTTGGCAATTCCCTGGGCTGAAGACACAAAGACAGCGGGTGTGTGGCTCACACCGTTGCTGACGGACGCCAAAGTCAGGGAGACGATCGCTCATACGGACAAGGCCGACCTCTTCATCGGCGGTTCCGAGGACAAACTCTGGGACGGCGGCCAAAAGTCTGAATCGGTGGGGACATTTGTTGAGATCCCCGGCGCGGACCATTCCCTCCAGATCCCGAATGACTGGCGAGCTTCGCAAGAGCTCCAATCGGGCGTCTTCAGCAGGATTGAGGAATTCGTTAAGGCCCTGCCGGACGCTGTCCAGTAGAAATCGAGCAATGTGATGTGGGGGCATACATGAAGCTGAATCTGATGGTCATCGCGGCGTGGGCGGTCACGGCCCTGCTTGTTCTCTTGGGATGGGCCACAGGTGTGACGCTCTGGTCCTACATGGAACCCGTCGTGGACACAGTCGATCCTCCTGCCAGCTACTACGTGGCCGCATGGGCTGGCGTCGCAGCCCTGGCCTTGAGCTTCGTCGCGAGCATCTGCGTGACGCTGTACGTGGCGAAGTCCCGCGCAACGTGCCGCCACCACCCACTTTCACGGTGAACCAACCCCGACCCGCCGCAAAAGTGGCGTGTCGGGCAGCTCGAAGTAGGTGGTGGCGGCCCGGCCGGAACTACGCCGGAACTAGGAGCGCACCGCCATGCTCGGATCCAGCTGCTCGATGCCTTCCGGGCTCACCAGCACAACGCGTGCCGTGCAGATGTCGTAGTACAAGCCGGTGGCCTGAACCAGGCCGGAGGCAATAGCCGGCCCCGTGACGGGGTGGTCCTCGAGCTTCCGGAGTTGCAGGGCCACATTCACCATGCTCAGTTGATCCAAGCGGCTGTACCCGTGCGCCTCTGCAGCCATGGCCACCGGGTGGCCGGCCAACAGGGCAGAGTAGCTGGGCCGGGCGTGTTCCAGCCAGGTATCAAAACCGGATCCCAAGGCAGGAGCAGCACCCTCGGCATCAGCGATGACTGCCTTCATCGCACCGCAGTTGGAGTGCCCGCAAATGACGATCGAGTCCACGGACAACGCCTTGACTGCGAAGGACAGCGCGGAGTCGATCGAAGCATCGTGATTGTCACTGCACACCACGTTGCCGATGTTCCGAAGCGTCAGGAGGTCTCCGGGTCCACTGCTGGTGATCAGGTTCGGATTGACGCGCGAATCTACGCAGGCGACAAACAACGTGTCAGGGTTCTGACTTTCGGTGAGGTCCTGCACCAGGGGGCGGACCTTGTCCGCGTGGCGACGATGGTACTTGTCGATGCCCAGGAGGATCGACCGCAGCGGCAGCTGACCGCCGTCGTCGTCCTTTGCTTCGGTGACCACGTCAGCAGGCTGCCACGACGTGCGGGGCGGCAGCGGGAATTCGCGCAAGTCCTGCCGCTGGGGAGTGTTGTCCTCGGCGTCCGTGAAAGCAGTGGTCCCATGTTCCTCCAGAACCACGGAGGCGCCGGTATTGCGGTGCTGCTTCTGCCAGGCCACCAACGCTTCGCGGAAGGCGTGGTCCAGGTAGTCGGCGTTGAGTTCCACTACGACGTCCTGACCTTCGGGCACGGAATGGAGGACGCGGTTGAGCCGGGGCAGGGCGAAGAAGCTGCACGAGCCAGCGATGGTGACGCGCCACGACAGGCCCGAACCAGCGGGCGCATGAGCGTGAATCTGCGCCCTGAGCACGCGCCACAGCACGCAGAGGGCGGCGAGGGCCAGTCCGATGATGACGCCCTCCAGCAAGTTGAGGGCCACGACGCATACCAGCGTCACGGCGTAGACCAGCAGGTCGCCGGTGCGGAGGCTGGTGCGGATGTCGGCGATCTTAATGAGCTTCGCGCCGATCACCAGGAGCAACCCGGCCAGCACGGACAACGGAATCAGCTGGATCAGGCCGGCGAACAGGGCGGAGAACACCAGGACCCAGACGCCGTGCAGGATGGCGGAGGTGCGGCTTTTCGCGCCGGCTTCCACGTTGGTGGCGCTGCGGACGATCACGCCGGTCACCGGGAGTCCGCCGAGCATGCCCGAGACAACGTTCGCGGAGCCTTGGCCCACCAGCTCGCGGTTGAGGTTGGTGCGCGAACCGCCGTGCATTTTGTCGACGGCGACCGCTGACAGGAGCGATTCGATGCTTGCGATCAGGGCCACCGTGATGACGGCCATGCCTGCGGCGCGCCAGTTGCCGTCGGGCAGGCTGGGGAGCGCAATGGCGTCGAAAATGGAGCCGCTGAAGCTGATGCGCTCAACGCTTGGGGCTACCGCTACAGATAGTGCCGTGACAGCCACGACGGCGGCAAGGGGCCCTGGAATCTTCCGCACCGCTGCGGGGAGGAACTTCCACGTCAGAAGTATCGCGACGACGGCCAAACCCAGCAGCGCCGAGTGCAGTTCCACGTTGGTGATGGCCGCTGGAAGTGCGGTCAGGTTTTCGACGGCGGACCCGGCAGCTTGGCCGCCAAGCAGCACGTGGGCTTGCTGCAAAATGATGGTGATACCAATGCCCGCGAGCATCGCCTTGACCACCACTGGCGACACTGCCAGCGCGGCTCGGCCAATACGGCTGACACCCATGAGTAACTGCAGGACGCCGGCACCGACCGTGATGGCGCACGTTACCGCCCAGCCGAATTCGTCAACCAGACCGGCAACGACGACGGTCAGTCCGGCCGCGGGGCCGCTCACCTGCAGTGGGGAGCCGCCTAGGCTCCCAGCGACAATGCCGCCGACGGCTGCGGCGATGAGGCCCGCCATGACAGGAGCTCCGGACGCGGCGGCGATGCCCAGCGAAAGAGGAAGTGCGACGAGGAAGACTACGAGGGACGCGGGAAGGTCCGCGCTCAGGTTCCTGAGGAAAGAGGGTTTGGTCGCACCTTTGCCCGGGTTCTTTCCCGGCGGGCTGTGCGAGTCCGTGGGGACGGTGGCGTGTTCGTTGGGTTGCGGCATGGGGTTCCTTTGGCTCGGGAGTGCTGACCCATCCAAGCTACGGAACTTGTCACCGTTAATGACAACTAGATGTGACAAGCATGACAAAAGCTGTGAAGTAGGTGCGTCACGTGAGGACAAAGGGGAACTTTCGCGGGGGTGGGGATCGTTGGGGCAACCCAGGGCATTGCTCGTTCCCGTCGCACTTTCGTCCGATGCCAGGCATCGGCCCCTGGACGTATAAACTTCGCAGGTTGACGCGATGGTCGCGTTTGAATTTTCGAGGGGTTTGGGCCTTTGGCTGCTCTGGGTATTTCTGCTTTTCCTGCTGAAGGTGCATCGCGCCGAGTCTTGGGCTTGCTGACGGCGACTCTCGCCATGACTGGCCTCCTGATAGGCGTCACTCCTGCCGCCGAGGCGGACGTCCTCTCCGACCGCGTGCAGGTTGGCCAAAGGGTATTCGCGTTGGCCGTTAACGAAACAACCAATAAGGCCTTTGCCAGCAATGACGCGGCCAACACAGTCACCATCATTGATCCGGCAACCAGGTCCCAGAAGACGGTTCCAGTGGGGACCGAACCCCGCGAACTGGTGGTGAACGAGGCGACCAACAAGATCTACGTCCAGAATTACGGCGAAACCTCGGTGTCGGTCATCGATGGCACCTCCGGAACCAGCACGAAGATCCAACTCTCGGACTCGGCCGGCAAACCCGCAGTGAATGAAACGACCAACAAGATCTACGTTCCACACAGCAGCGGTATCACTGTGATCGACGGTGCCACAAAGACCACCAAAAAAGTTCAGGCGGGCCCAGCATTCCAACTGGCCGTGAACGAAAAAACCAACACCGTCTATGCCATCGGCGACGGCGGAAACGTGACCGTGCTGAACGGATCGACAAACGCGATGACGAAGGTCACCGCGTGCACTTCGGCCTACGCAATAGCGGTCAACGACGTCACCAACAAGGCGTATGTTGCTTGCCGCTACGAGCAGTCCATCGTCGTCATTGACGGTGCCACGCAAAAGACCACGGTAGTACCGACCGGCACCGACACCCATCCCCAGGAACTGGCAGTCAACCGAGCAACCAACAAGGTCTACGCCCTCAACTTCGCGGATTCGAGCTTGACCGTGCTCGACGGGAACACCCATTCAATGGCCACGGTTCCCACGGGGTCTTATGCCCTGTCCCTCACCCTGAATGAGACCAGCAACAAGGTCTACGTCTCCGATCAGTACCAAGGGCGGGTCCGGGTGTTCGACGGCGCGACCAATTCCGTCTCCTTTGTGCCGGGTTTCAGCATTCCCGGCCGTATGGCCGTGAATACGAAAACAAACACGGTCTTCGTCCCAGACCTGTATCGCTCCAACAACCAGGACACCAGCGACGTGGTGATCATTGATGGCAGAAATATTCCTCCTGTCATCACGTCCGGCGCACCTCCGGAATCGGGCAGGGTTGGTGCCCAGTACAGCTTCGCTTTTACTGCGAAGGGCTCCTACGGCATCTCCTTCAAGGTTGCCTCCGGCTCACTTCCACCCGGCTTGACCCTTGAAGGCGCTTCACTCGCCGGAGTTCCCACCAAGGCCGGCACGTACACCTTCAGCATTTCCGCAACCAACGGGTTCAGTCCCGATGCCGTAAGTTCAACGTTCACTATCACCGTCACGCCCGATGACATCCGGCACGATTTCAATGGCGACAAAAGGACCGATGTCCTGGCACGTAGCAGCAACGGTGATCTATGGCTCTACCCAGGCAATGGCAGCGGAGGGTGGCTGTCGCCGTCAAAGGTGGGCCAGGGGTGGAATGCCATGACGGCCCTCATCACCCCCGGTGACTTCAATGGTGACGGCAAGGCGGACCTGCTGGCCCGCGACGCCAACGGGGTGATGTGGTTGTATCCGGGCAACGGCAAGGGTGGCTGGCTGGTTCGCACCCAAGTGGGGCAAGGATGGAATGGCATGACGGCCATTGCTGGAATCGGAGACTATCTCCTGGATGGAAAGCCTGACATCGCAGCCCGGGACGGCTCTGGGAACCTGTGGCTCTACCGGGGCAATGGCGTGGGTGGCTGGCTGGAAGGCAGACCCTACGAAATCGGCAGCGGCCTGAATGGCATGACCTTCATCTCGGGCCCGGGCGACCTCAATAAAGACGGCCTTGAGGACCTGCTGGCCCGTGACAGCAAGGGCACGCTGTGGAGTTTCATGGGTGAGCCGCGAACTTCCTTTGGCTGGGGCAACCAAGTTGGCTGGGGTTGGAACGCCATGACAGCTATCGCCACTCCCGGTGACTTCAACGGCGATGGCAACGTGGACCTCCTGGCCCGCGACTCCGCCGGCACCCTCTGGCTCTACCCCGGTAACGGCAAGCAGGGCTGGCTTCCCCGGGTCCAAGCCGGTTCCGGCTGGAACGTCATGAACGCGATCATTTAGCGGCCAAGGCCTCCCCCAACAAAATATTCAAGAACGACGGCGGCAACCACCCGCCGTCGTTCTTTTGCCCTCCGCACACATAACCTAAGGCTCCTTAGAATAGGCTTGGCTCCATGAGCGACACCGAAGCCCAGCCCGTCCGCATCAGTTCCGAGCCGGTTCAACTACAAGCCCTGGAACCGATGCTGGAAAAAGTGCGAGCCGCTGTGGGCGACGTCCCTGCACTGCTGGCCATCGCCAAGGAAATCGGGCTGACGGCACCGAAGCCCGGCGAGGGCAACACCGCCAAGCTATGGGAGCTCCTGGCATCCGTCGCAGCCGTGGACGTGGCAGCCGGTCGGGTCCTGGAACCTCACCTCGATGCCGTAGCCATCCTCGCCCAAGCAGACGATGCCCAAGCAGCCGTACCCGCTACACCGGAAGGCGCCTGGGGAGTGTTCGCTGCCGAAGGCCCCGGACTCAAGCTCGAGGCAAAGCGCGATCACGCCGGGTCCTACGTCCTCAACGGATCCAAACCGTGGTGCTCGCTCGCTTCCCAACTGGACGGCGCCGTGATCACCGCCTACACCGGAGACAACAGCCGGGCAGCCTTCGCCGTGCACCTCAAAGACGCCGGAGTGTCCTGCGAGACTCCCGAGTGGACCAGCCGCGGACTGCGGGAAATCCCCAGCGGCACGGTCCACTTCGACCAAGTTCCCGCAACACCGGTGGGCGACGAGGGCTGGTACTTCAAACGGCCCGGCTTCGCTTGGGGAGGCATGGGCGTGGCCGCGTGCTGGCTCGGCGGAGCGGTGGCCGTGGCCCGGGACTTCAGAACCGCGCTGGCCAAAGCCGCGGACAACGGTCGGGAACCCGATCAGATCGCCCTCGCTTCCTTGGGTGAGGCGGACAGGATCATCACGTCCGTCACCGGGTATCTTGCCCAGGCTGCAGAGCGGATCGACGCCGGCTTCACCACGGACAGCCCCGGCGCCTGGAGCGAAGCCCTGCGCGTCCGCGGAACTGTTGCCGCCGCCGTCGAACGTGTTCAAACAGTGGTGTCCCAGAACCTCGGTCCCGGCCCGCTGGCCTTCAACGGGACGTACGGAAAACGCATGGCCGATCTCTCGCTGTACATCCGCCAGCATCACGCCATGCGGGACGATGCGCAACTGGGCGCCCTGACCTTGAAGGGGGACGCCGGATGGTGACGTTCTCGCACGCAGACACTGGGACGTCGGAGGCGGCATGGGCGGCCAGTGGTGTCGCCGCCCTACCGGAATTGCCGCTCGACGCGGGTGAACTCGCGGCCATGACCTTCGTGGTTCTCGCCGCACATCCGGACGACGAAACGCTGGGTGCCGGCGGCCTCCTGGCCAAGCTCCGCTCCGCCGGGGCAACGGTGACCATCCTGCTCTGCACGGCAGGCGAGGCCTCGCACCCGGACTCCCAAACCACGACGCCGGAACAGCTTGCCGCTGTGAGGCTCGCTGAATTCGACACGGCTGTGTCCGGGCTGGCTCCCAGCGCGACGTGGCGGTTCTTGGAATTGCGCGATGGGCAGCTGGCGGCCAATGCGGATCGAATCGCCGAGGCGGTGCGCGAGGCCGTCACCGGGCAACCGGCGGAAAACGTGGTGGTCGTAGCGCCGTACCGCTCCGACGGGCACACTGACCACGACACCCTTGGAACGGTCGCCGGGGACGTTGCCGCAGCCGGAGGCCATGGCTTGCTGGAGTACCCCATTTGGTACTGGCTGTGGGCAGAACCCCAGGACGCCACGTGGAAGTCATGGGTTCGCGTCCCGCTCACACCGGCGGATCAACGCGCCAAGGCCGACGCCATGCGGGCCCATGCCTCCCAAATAGAACCTCTATCCGAGCAACCGGGCGATGAGACGCTGCTGTCACAGACTTTCCTGGAGCACTTTACCCGCCCCTTCGAAACTTTCGCGTGGCACCCGTCCAAGGCTGGAAGCAACAGCGCAGCGGACGCAGAGCGCATCTTTGACGAAGTTCATTCGCGGGAAGACGACCCGTGGAACTACACCAGCAGCTGGTACGAACGGCGGAAGCGTGCGTTGACGTTGGCGGCCCTGCCGGAGGAATCGTATGAATCCGGACTTGAACTGGGGTGTTCCATCGGCACACTCAGCGAGGAGCTCGCCCAGCGTTGCCGGCAGTTCATTGGAGTGGACGCCAGCGGCGCAGCCGTGACCCAGGCAGCAGAGCGGCTGGCACGGTTCCCGGCTGCGGAAGCCCGCCATCTCACCATGCCGCATGAATGGCCCGAGGGAAGCTTCGATCTGGTGGTGCTGTCCGAGACGGGCTACTACCTGTCCGCGGAGGAACTCAGCGAGCTCCTGGCCCGGATTCAAGCCGCAACCCGGCCAGGCGGGACACTGCTGCTGTGCCACTGGCGGCACCCCATCTCCGGCTGGCAACTGGATGCTGAAGCGGTGCATTCCATGGCGCGCAGCCAACTCGCTTGGCCCACGCAGGGGCTCTACCGGGAAAAGGACTTCGTCCTGGAGGTCCTGCTGGCCCCGCATGAGGCGCCATGACCAGGCCAGCACCACAGGACATCAGGAGCGTAGTGGTGGTGATGCCCGCCCACAACGAGGACCGGCACATCGGCCCGGCACTAGCTGCGTTGAAGACCGCCGCCAATGCCCTGCAGCGGGAGCACCCAGGAATCACGGCTTCAATCACCGTGGCCCTGGACAGCTGCACGGACCGCTCAGCTGACATCACAGCTATGCACGCCTCTGGGGACCCCCGTTTCGGCGCCGTTAGCGTGAACCTCCGGAGTACCGGAGCCAGCCGCGACTCCGGCATTCGGGCCGCCTTGGATCGCATGCCCGCGGACGGGACCGCGAATACCTGGTTGGCGACTACCGACGCCGACTCCATTGTTCCGGAGCACTGGCTGGTGCGGCAGGTGGAACTGGCCAACGCGGGAGCGGACGCCATCCTGGGCTCCGTGGAGCCAGACCCAAACGACGTGGATCCGACAGTACTGGGCCGCTGGCTGGAACTGCACCCGTTCCGCGAGGACCATCCCCACATTTACGGGGCCAACTTCGGCGTCCGGGCCTCTGCCTACGTAGCCGCAGGCGGCTTTCCCACCTTGAGGGCCCACGAAGACCGGATCCTTGTTGACCGGCTCCGCCGGCACGGGTTCGCCGTCACCGCAACGGACACCACCCGGGTGGTGACGTCCGGCAGGATGCAGGCCCGGGCACCGGAGGGGTTCGCGGCCTACCTTCGAACCCTCGGCGCCGGACTTCCCGCTGCAGGTTAGGCGGCCAAGGATTTTTCAACGGCGGCAATGGCGGCGGCTGTGATGGTTTCGCGCTCGCCGGATCCGTCCACGGTCACCAGGATCCCGCGCTGCGAGTAGGCCGTCACCACTGGCTGCGTCTCGTCCCGGTACAGCTCCAGGCGGCGTTGAATCACGGTCTCGGTATCATCGCTCCTGCCCTGTTCCTGGGCCCTGCGGAGCATGCGTGCAACCAGCTCGTCATCGGAGGCAGTCAACGCGAGCACGGCTTCCAGGGGCTTACCCCGGGCGGCCAGCATTTCGTCCAGCGCGCCGATCTGGATCACCGTTCGGGGATAGCCATCCAACAGGAAACCGTCGGCGGCATCGGCTTCCTCCATGCGCTGCTTGAGCATGTCCGTGGTGACGTGGTCCGGCACGAACTCGCCCCGATCCATGTACTCCCCGGCTTCCAAGCCGAGCTCAGTCTTGTCCCGAACGTGGGCGCGGAACAGATCTCCCGTGGAGATGGCAGGAATGCCGAAATGCCTCGCGATGTGCTCGGCCTGCGTGCCCTTGCCGGAACCCGGAGGTCCCATGATGATCAATCGCGCCATGACACTGGTCCGTTTCGAGAGGCGGCCGGGACTTAAACCATACGCCGACGACGGCGGGAGGCACCCGCCGTCGTCGGCTTCTTTTTGCTGTGGTTCCTGTCGTCAGGCGTTGGCCGGCTCGGCAAGGAGGGAATCGATCTGGCCGATGGCTTCCTGCAGCCCCTCTTCCATGCCCATCTCGGCCATCTTCTGCATCTGTTCTTCTGACTCGAAAGTGGAAGTGAGGGTCATTCGCGTGCGGTCGCCAACGGGTTCAAGCCTGACGGTGGCGTGCGTGACACCCAGTTCGTCCACAGGGGCGCCTTGTTCGTCGGCAAATCCGTCGTCGAATTCGAGGTGGTCCGGGGCGTTGATGGTGGTGAACTGCCACCACCCGCGGGCTTTGGTGCCATCCGGGCCGGTCATGTAGTACGCGGCCTTTCCGCCGGCGGTGAACTCGTGGGTCTCAAAGGTTGCGGGCCAGGTTGGTGGGCCCCACCACCGTTCAAGCTGCCGCGGGTCCTCCCAGATTCTCCAGACGCGCTTCACATCGGCATCGAACTCGGCGACAACGGTGAGGCTCAGGGCCTCAACATCCTTGTCCACGCTGACAACAGTCATGGCAGATCCCTTTCATCATCTTCAGCGAGTATGTCCGCGATCCGGCTGGCGCGTTGCCGCCAGATCATTTCGAATTGATCCAACAGATGCCGGGCTTTTTGCAGTCCATCATGGTTTCCCCGCACGATCTGCTCCCTCCCACGCTTCTCCTTGGTCACCAGGGAGGCCCGTTCCAGGACCGCAACATGTTTCTGCACGGCCGCGAAACTCATGGCGTAGAGCGCAGCCAGCCCGGAGACGGAGTACTCCCCCGCTGTCACCCTCGCCAAGATGTCGCGCCGAGTGGTATCGGCCAACGCTTGGAACAGGCGATCGATGTCTACATCTTTTCCGGGTGTTGGACTGAGCTGATCTACAACCATTTGGTTGTACAATACGCCCCCGCCGGTTGAGAGTCAACGGTCACCCCGACGCTGAAATGGATTATCGACACCCAAATTCAGTGACGACACCCGGATTTGGGTGGCGCCGGGGAGTTTGGGAGGCGCCGGGGAGTTTGGGAGGCGCCGGCGGATTTGGGTGGCGCCGGCGGCACCGCACCGCAACCCCCACTGGGACCAGCACCCGGCCACCCC
Organism: Paenarthrobacter nitroguajacolicus; assembly: GCF_007786235.1. GTDB lineage: Bacteria > Actinomycetota > Actinomycetes > Actinomycetales > Micrococcaceae > Arthrobacter > Arthrobacter nitroguajacolicus_A. The sequence goes on from NZ_VNFK01000022.1 coordinate 61,861, forward strand.
TTGCGGGCCACGCAGCTCGCGGGTAAGTTATTGAAACGTCTCAAGAAAGCGTTTTCCCAATCCTGGTTTCCCGACCCCTTAGGTGGATTCGATCATGACTCAGCACGCCCCGATCACGTGGATCGATGGCGAACCGCCCGCCGGACTCAGCGGCGGCACGACGTGGGGGATGCCGTTTCAACGCGGCACAGTCCCGGACGCAGCCGCCCTCAGGGTCCTCGACTCGGGCGGGAGCAACGTCACCGCGCAAACGTGGCCACTCGCCACCTGGCCGGATGGATCCCTTAAGTGGGCAGGCATCGCCCTCGGCGCAACGGATCAGCCCGCATCGGAATACCAGGTAACCCACTTCACCGGGACTCCCGACGGCGGCCCGGAAGCCGCCGTCCACGGCTCACCCGAGGTGACGGTCACCGAGACAGAAGAGTCCGTGACGGTCTCCACCGGATCCTTGGACATGGTCCTGCAGCGTTCAGGCGCGAGTCTCTTCAGCAGGCTCACCCGTGATGGTTCCGTGGTGGCGAAAGACGCCCGCCTGGTGAGCCTCCGCCAAAACGACTTGGGCGAGGAGGCGGGCAGCACCACGCGTGAAGGATTTACCGGCCGCACCACCAGCGTCACGGTGGAGCAGCGTGGGCCGGTTCGCGCGGTAATCCGGGTGGAAGGGCAGCACCGCGCCGATGCCGGCGAGCGCGAGTGGCTTCCGTTCACCGTGCGGTTCTACTTCTACGCGGGTGCCCGCAGCGTCAGGTTGATGCACTCGTTCATCTGGGACGGTGACGCTGAACGGGATTTCCTTGCCGGACTCGGGGTTCGATTCACGGTTCCCCTGGCCAGCGAATTGCATGATCGGCATATCCGGATCGCAGGCGCGGACGGTGGCTTCCTGGTGGAGGCTGTCCGCGGGCTGACCGGTTTGCGGCGGGACCCGGGCGAGGCTGTTCGCACGGCGCAGGTGGCTGGTCGGCCCACGCCGCCGCTCAACGAGTGGAGTCCGCTGGTCTCCGAGCGTCTCCACCTCATTCCGAGCTGGAACGACTACACCTTGGCCCAACTCACCGCCGATGGCTTTGAGTTGCGCAAACGCACAGCGGCCGGTCATGGATGGGTCGGCATCTCCGGCGGCACGCGATCAGCGGGCTTCTGCTCCGTGAGCGATCTCGGGGGTGGCCTTGGCATCGGCATCCGGGACTTCTGGCAATCCCACCCTGGCCAGCTGGACATCCGCGGGGCAGCCTCCGCGGAGGCGACGGTGACCGCATGGCTGTACTCGCCGGAAGCCCAGCCAATGGACCTTCGCTTCTACCACGATGGTTTGGGCCAGGACACCTTTGAGGACCAGCTCGAGGGTCTGGAAATCACTTACGAGGACTACGAGCCAGGCTTCGGAAACCCCACGGGCATCGCACGAACGCATGAACTCACGTTGTTCGCCTATGACACCACGCCCAGCACGGAGAGCCTCGCCGAGGATGCCCGGGCCGCGTCCGCTCCCCCGCTGTTGCAGCCAACACCGCAGTACCTGCACGCGGCCGGAGTCTTCGGCGACTGGGCCCCCGTGGACCGCAGCACTCCAGCCCGGGCCGAGCTGGAAGACAAATTGGACTTCCTGTTCGACTTCTACCAAGGCCAAACGGAACAGCGGCGCTGGTATGGGTTCTGGAACTACGGCGATGTCATGCATACCTACGACACCGACCGGCACGTCTGGCGCTACGATGTGGGCGGCTACGCCTGGGACAACTCCGAGCTCTCGCCGGACCTTTGGCTCTGGTACATGTACCTGCGTACGGGCCGAGCGGACGTGTTCCGCTACGCCGAAGCCATGACCCGTCATACCGGCGAGGTGGACGTTTACCACCTCGGCCCGTGGCGTGGCTTGGGCTCCCGGCACAATGTGCAGCACTGGGGTTGCAGCGCCAAACAATTGCGCATCAGCACCCCCGCCTACCGCCGGTTCTACTACTACCTGACCGCCGACGAGCGCACGGGCGATCTCCTCACCGAGCTGGTGGACAGCGACCAGAACTTCCTGGGACTGGACCCCGTCCGCAAAGTACGGCCAGACGCCGATACCTACCGTCCGGACCGCGGCGCCTTGGGCGTCGGGCTCGGTACCGACTGGGGTTCGCTGGCAGCCACCTGGCTCACGGACTGGGAACGCACCGGCAATCCGCGTTCCCGCGATCGCCTGCTGGGTACGATGGCCGACATCGGCGCCCTGAAGTACGGATTCCTGACAGGCGAGGCGCTCTACGATCTGGATGCCGGAAGGTTCGACGTCGGCCGGGAAGTCATCAGCGTCTCGCACCTGAGTGCCGTGTTCGGTTTGGTGGAAATCTGCAGCGAGCTGATCAATCTGGTGCCGGACAAGGACTTCGAGGCGGCTTGGATGCAGTATTGCCGGTTGTTCCTGGCCACTCCTGAAGAGCAGGTGGCCGAGGTGGGTCAGCCCCTGGCCGGTATCTACCTCACACAGGCTCATAGCAGGCTCACGGCCTACGCTGCAGCGAAGCTCGGATCGCCGGAACTGGCCGGGTTGGCGTGGGAGAGCTTTGCCGAGGGCGGGGAGAACCTGAACCATGAAGAGGCCTTCACCGTGAAGACCATTCTGCCGCCGTATGTTTTGCAGCCGGTGGAGGAGGCCCCAACGGTCTCCACTAACGACACCGCCCAGTTTGGCTTGGCCGTCATCCAAAACCTGGCCCTCATCGGTGGCGAGCTGCCCGCCGAGGAGGTCCCGGCGTCGTAAATTCCGTTGCTTTGGGGGCGGCCTAGGAACTGGAGCGCGGGTGCATGATCCGCATCTGGTCCCAGGTCCGCTCCGAGGCGGCGATGTTCTGGTTGGAGCGTTCCCGATCCAGTGAGGCAAGCTCGACGGCGATCGCCTGGACCGCGGTTACAGCGCCCGTCAGGGACGGGAAGAAACCGGCGCCCTCCGTGGGCACCACGATTCTGTGATCCGCATGCACGGCCACCGGCGAACCCGCGCTGTCCGTAATGGAAACAATGGGCGTGCCCAGGTTGTGGGCGATATCGACGGCGCGCATGGTGCTGTCGTAGACCCGCCAGAGGCTGATGGCGATGACCAAATCTTCTGCACCGAGCCGTGCAATGGCATTGGTGAGGGCTGCGACGTCGGCATCGAGGAGCCGCACGTTGTAGCCGGCGATGATGGCATTGTGCTCCAGCGCCTTGCCGGGGATGGCGTAGCTGCCTGCCGCGACAATGAAGGTCTGCCGCGCACCTGCAATAGCCTTCGCAATTGCGTGGATTGTGTCGGCGTCCAAGGTGCGTTCAAAATGGGCCAAATTGGCACGATCCGTGGAGACCGCGGCCTGCGCAGGGCTACTGATATGGCCATTGTGTTCGGCCGCGACTTCCAGGGCGCTAAGCGACGCCAGGAAGCGGGACCGGAGCTCGAACTGGAAGTCCGCCCACCCCTTGAATCCCAGTGTTTGCGCGGTTCTGGTGACGGTGGAGGCATTCGAAGCGGCCACTGCGGCGATGTCGCTGACGGAGCCGTAGGAGGCCAGGCGCGGCTGGGACCGCAGGATGCCGATGACCTGCATTTGGCGTGCCGCGAGCTTCCGCCCCTGGACACGGCTATCGAGCCACTCGGTCAACGTTGACGAGTCGAAATCTTCTTCCACCTATTGACCTACCTCACACTTTGGCCTTAACTTCGATACATCACATCTGCACAGATCCGTGCATATTCCTCAAAATGTACAACTTGGCCCACTTTGGTAGGAATCCCCATGTCTCTCACAGCACGCTTGGATCGACTGGCTCTCAGTCGACCACACTACAAGCTTCTCCTCATCGGAGGCCTCGGCTACTCGTTCGACGGCATGGACGGTGCAGTGGTTGCCTTCCTGCTCCCGCGCATCCAGGAATTGTGGGGGCTCAGCACCGCCAGCCTCGGACTAGTGGGCTCGGCGGCCCCCTTTGGCTTCTTCTTTGGCGCAATTCTGGCCGGCTGGATGGGTGACCGTTTTGGCCGCAAGAAGGTCATGCTCTGGGCTTTGGCCTTCTACTGCCTCATGTCAGTGGTGGCAGCCATGGCTCCGAACTTCGAAATTTTCCTGATTGCACGGATCTTTGCAGGATTGGGAGCCGGCGCTGAAAGTGTGATCATCGCGCCGTTCCTGTCCGAGTTCATTCCCCCGAAGCGCAGGGGATGGTTTATCGGAACCTTGGCCGGCTTCTTCTCCTTCGGCTTCGTGGGCGCCGCGCTGATCGGCCGCTTCGTTGTCCCGCTGGGCGAGGACGGCTGGCGCTGGGCGCAGGTCATCACTGCCATCCCCATCCTTCTTCTCCTGTGGTGGCGGCGCAGCCTGCCGGAATCACCCCGGTACCTCATCAGCCGCGGCCGCATGGCAGAGGCAACGGACGTGGTGGACCGATTCGAGCAGAGCGTTGTGAAGGCCACCGGGAAGCCTCTGGCTCCCCTGCCGGCCGTAGAGGAAGAGATCACCAAGCACGAGCAGAAGATCAGCATCTGGAATGCTCTCAAGTTCATGTGGTCGAAGGCCATGCGCCGCCGGACCGCCGTGATTTGGCTGATCTGGTTCGTGATCACGTTCTCTTACTACGGCTTCTTCTCCTGGATTCCCACTCTTCTGGTGGGCCGGGGCATCACCATCACCAAGAGCTTTGAATTCTCAATCCTCATTTACCTGGCGCAGATTCCCGGATACTTCTCCGCCGCCTGGTTGTGTGACCGGATCGACCGCAAGAACACCATTGCCCTTTATCTGGCGGGATCGGCCATCAGCGCCTTCTGGCTGAGCCAGTCCAACGACTCCGGCATGATCCTGGTGGCCGCAGCAACGTTGTCCTTCTTCCTCAATGGCACCTACGCCGGCGTCTACGCCTACACTCCGGAACTCTTCCCCACGTGGATGCGCGCCACCGGTGTTGGCCTGGCAAGCGCAGTGGGCCGCATCGGCAGCATCCTGGCACCATCCATTATTGGCATTTTCGCTGCCTCCCTGGGCTTCGGCGGGGTGTTCACCATGACCACGGTGGTGCTGACCATCGGCGTCCTTGGCGTCGTGATCTTCGGCGCCTCCACCGCAGGAAAGTCCCTGGAGGACATCAACGCCCGCGCGGAACATGATCCGGCAGCGGCAGGAACAGCAAGCAAGTGAGCGGAGCTTTCATGACAACCGACACCACTTTCCAGCAGGCCTTTGACGCCCTGAAGCGGGACCCTGGAGTCATCCTCTTCACGGCACTCCAGTGGATCCCCCAGCGCTCCAGCCTTAAGCGGCTGTTCACCAGCCACCCGGGAGAGTATCCGGTAGGCGGAGAAAAGACAGTGGAAATCTCACCAGGCTGGCTTGGGACCGTCATTGAGGACAAGGTGCCCTTCATTGCTGCCGATCTCACAGCGCTAAGGGACGTCTTTGCAGACTCCAAGCTCATCCAGCAACTGGGCTGCGGCGCCGTCATCAACGTCCCCGTGCTCGACCCCCACAGCAACGTCGTGGGCGTTCTGGCTCTCTTGGATGAAGAAGGCAAGTACACGCAGCACAGCGTGGACACCGCCGTTGGCGTGGTCAACCAGAATCTGGACGAGCTGGTCCAGGCCTTTGCATCCCACCCCACCGAAGTCCCAGAAGTCCCCGAAGTCTCAGAAGTCCCAGGGAAGGACACTGTTTAGCATGAGCACCACCCCCGAAACCACCCCGCTGGTCGTCCGCAACGCAAGCGTGCTGGACGTCCAGGCAGGCACCTACTCCACTGCCGACGTCGTAAGTGTTGACGGAAAGATAGCCAGCGTTGGCACTGACCTTGAAGCGCCTCCAGGTGCCCGCGTCATCGATGGCACCGGAAAGTTCGTCATACCGGGCCTGATCGATGCCCATGTCCACGTGGTGGCGTCCAGCGCCGACTTCCGCTCGCTCACCTACACTCCGGCGTCGTATGTCTACGCCCAGACGGCCCGCATCATGGGCGAGATGCTTCGCCGCGGCTTCACCACCGTCCGCGACCTTTCCGGAGCAGATTTTGGCCTGGCCATGGCGCAGGAAGAGGGGCTGCTGGAAGGTCCGAAAATCCACTTCTGCGGCCATGCACTGAGCCAGACCGGCGGGCACGGCGACATGCGCTTGCCCGGAGAGGACCACGATCCCAATGGCCGCGGCTGCTGCGGCATCGGACGCGTTGCCGACGGTGTGGACGCGGTCCGGGCCGCTGCCCGCGACGAAATCCGCAAGGGCGCCCACCACATCAAGATCATGGCATCCGGCGGAGTTTCCTCCCCCACCGACCGCATCGACTCCACGCAGTACTCCATGGAGGAAATGCGGGCAGCAGTGGAAGAAGCCGAGGCGGCCAACCGCTACGTCGCGGCCCACGCGTACACTGCGCGAGCCATCAACCGGGCGCTGGAAGCCGGAGTGCGTTCGATTGAACACGGCAACCTCCTGGACGACGAAAGCCTCAAGCTCTTCCTTGAGAAGGACGCGTTCTTGGTCCCCACTCTGGTCACATACTGGGCACTGAAGGAAGAAGGCAAGGAGTTCGGACTCACTGAAGAAATGTGGGGCAAGGTGGACTCCGTGCTGACCAGCGGCCTCGAAGCGATTGCCCGCGCCCACGAAGCCGGGGTGAAAATGGCGTTCGGTTCCGACCTCCTGGGCGGAATGCACCGCCACCAGAACGAGCAGTTCAGGCTGCTCGGAAAGGTCCAGCCTGCGATCGACGCCATCCGCTCGGCAACCACCACGGCGGCGCTGCTGCTGGAGCGCGAAGGGCAACTCGGCGTGATTGCCCCGGGCGCGGATGCAGACATGCTGGTGCTGGGTGCTGACCCAGTAGCCGACATCTCAGTACTGGCTGACATTTCGGAGCACCTGGAGCACCTCATCCAGAACGGCCGGGTGATCTCCTAGACACTCCCTCCGAACCGCCGCAAGGCCTGTTCATCGGCTGCTCAAGGATCGATACTGTAAGTATGCTGATCAATGCAGAATCGAGCAGGAGGAGGACATCGTGACCACGAAAGTAAACAAGACGATCATGGTCAACGTTCCCGTCAGTACGGCGTACAGGCAGTGGACCAAATTCGAGGAGTTTCCGCACTTCATGGGCGGAGTCGAACGCGTGACACGTCTCAGCGAGGACCGCTTGGAATGGGTGGCCGAGATTGCGGGCGTCCATCGCCACTGGGAAGCAAAGATCGTTCAGCAGGACCTGGACCGCGCCGTGGCGTGGGCTGCCGTGGAGGGCGCAAAGAACGCCGGCTGGGTTGAATTCAAGGAGGCCGGCCCCAGCCAGACGTCCCTTCACCTATCCCTGGAATACGAACCGCACGGCGTCCTGGAATTCCTGGGGGACAAGTTGCACGTTGTTGAAAGGCAGGCTGAGTCAGACTTGAAGAAGTTCAAGGAGTATATCGAGAAGCAGGCACCGGAAGCCGAAACTCCGACTCCTGGGACCGCGACTACTGCTACCCCGAACACCGGAGCTGCTGCCACCACGGACGCCGGCGCGGCCTCGGCTTCAACGCCAGTGATCGACCCCGCAACGCACGTCTTCGACCAGACCAACGGCTTAGTGGACCTCGAGGGCGATTCCGACGAAACCGCAGACAGCGACACCCTCAGTGCAGCTGAACGGAAGCGACGCGACGACAACCGTCCGGGCTACATCCCGCCGCCGCCAAGTGCCCTGCCGTAACAATCAGAAGAAAAGTGCCGCCCGGGTCCGATACGACCCGGGCGGCACTGCTGTTGGAGGCACTGCTGTTAAGGAAAGCGGCTACTTCTTGGTGCCGGTGTAGACGACGGCGGGAATCGCCGGAGCCTGCATGCCCTCACCGATGAAGAAGCTCGGGTGCGGCGGCTGGTTGTAGGCCACGTTCTCGCGCGCAACAGCCGTCCGGTAGACGGTGTCGTGCATCAAGGTCCGCAGGCGAACCTCCGTGGGAGCAGTGGTGGTGTAGATCCGCAGCTCGGTGCTGTCCGTGGACGGCCAAGCGATCTCTTCGCGCCAGTCACCCAGGATGTCAGCCTGGATGGACGGGTTGCCCTTGGTGGTGTTGTTGCTGCGGGCACCCTCAGCAGTCAGGAGCCTGTCGCTGGTCTCCGTTTCCCAGTTCCACTTGGAGATAGTCGGAACGCCGCGGGACACGGTGGCGTCGTAGTCGTGGTCCACGATTTCGCGGAGCAGGTCACCGTCCCACCATGCCAGGAAGTTGGCGGCCGGGATCTTCTCGGCAATCAGCTCACCCTTGGCCGACATCAACTGGCCAACAGGTGAATCCCAGGCAGCGCTGCCGCCGATGGCCCACCCCTCTGCACCCGCATAGCGGGGATCGATGTCACCTGCCGCGCCGCGGCCGGTGTCCTTGATGGCCGGGATGCTCCAGAGGACTTCGCCCGTTGCAGCATCACGGAAGGTTGCCCCGCGGTTGCCGCTCTGGCTCATGCTCTCGTGGACCGCGAACGTTTCCAGCCCTGGCCTGGACGGATCGAGGTCACTGGTGTGGATGGCATCGCCGTGGCCGAGCTTGGTGTTGTAGAGCGGCTGGCCGTTGTCGTCGATGGTCATGGAGCCGAAGACGAACTCATCCTTACCGTCCTGGTCGACGTCGGCGACGGACAGGTTGTGGTTGCCCTGCCCCTTGTACTCATCACCGGCCAGGTTGGAATCGAAGGTCCAGCGCTTCACGAGCTTGCCGTTGACGAGGTCGTAGGTGACCAGGACCGTGCGTGTGTAGTAACCGCGACTGAACATCATGGAGGGGTGCTCGCCATCAAGGTAGGCCACGCCTGCCAGGAAACGATCCACGCGGTTGCCGTAGTTGTCGCCCCAGCCGGTCACAGCACCGCGCTCAGGCTCGTAGGTCACGGTGTCCAGGATGGTGCCGGTTTCACCCTTGAAGACAGTGAGGAACTCGGGGCCCGAAAGGACGTAACCGGCGCTGTTGCGGTAGTCGGCGTCGGCGTTTCCGATCACCGTTCCGGCGGCATCGCGGGTCCCGTCCGCTGTCTTGAGGGAAACCTCAGCCTTGCCGTCGCCGTCGAAGTCGTAGGCAAGGACCTGGGTGTAGTGCGCACCGGCGCGGATGTTGCGGCCCAGGTCGATGCGCCATAGCTTAGTCCCGTCCAGCTTGTAGGCATCCACGTAGACGTTGCCTGTGTAGCCGGACTGGGAGTTGTCCTTGGCGTTGGATGGCGACCAGGTCTGGATCACTTCGTACTTGCCGTCGCCGTCGAGGTCCGCCACGGTGGCATCATTGGCCGAGTACGTATACGGCTTGCCGTCCGGTGTGACGCCGTCGGCCGGCTTGTCCAGCTTGATCGCGAGGTAGTTCTGGGCCAGCGGTGTGACGGCCTCGGTCAGCTTGTCCTGGCCCTGGCCGTTGCCGACGGTTTTGATGACGTAGCTGGATTCTGCGGTGCCATCCGGGTCCACGAACATCGTGGCATTTCGGACGGGCTCTGGAGTGATGTTGACGCCGTCGCGCAGGACTTGGAAGCCGATGCTGTCCTTGTCCAGGCCGAGCATTCGCCAGCTCACCGTGACGCCCTGATCCGTCAGGACGGCTACGGGTGCGCGGTCCAGGTTTTCCACTTGGCGCTTCAGCGAAGCCGGGTCCTTTGCGGCGGGTACGACGCCGGGAAGGCCGGCTTGTGCCGCCTGCGGCAGTTGGGTGGGAGCTGCTTGCGCGAGTGGGACACCTGTCAGGGCGATGGCGGCGGCAGCCAGGGAGGCCGACGCCGCGAGCGGGACTGCTTTCCACGCATGATGACGAGAGGTGGGGTAGGAACATTTCGAGGGGTGAGCCAAAGAACATCTCCTTTGATGCAGGGCGGCAGGGGGTCTGCCGCACCCTTTTGGAACGTTTCATAATCTCGGTCCAAAACCTCCCGGACTTCAGGCGGGTAGTGAGGACGTTGCGAGAAAACGCTTTCCGCCAACAAGGTTTACCAGCGGTTCAACTCCCCGGTCAAGGGTTTGACAGGAAATGACTGTGCGACTTCGATGAGAAATGTTCACATTTGTACCGACCGCATTGTTGCGTTCGGAAGTTTTCCATGACGGTCCGTTGCTCCGGATTTCGCTGGATTTAGCCCGGTTGAGCGCGGTGACGGATGGGCTTTGGCCGGGGCACTGCGCTCCGTAGTGTCGTGCCATGCCGAAGCCTCCAGTTACTCCCCTGTCCGTCCTTGACCTCAGCCCGGTGTCAGCCGGGCAGACCCCCGGCGAGGCACTGCGCAGCACGCTTGACCTCGCAGCTGCTGCCGAGGCTTCCGGCTACTCGCGCTACTGGTTGGCCGAGCACCACCTCAATACCGGCGTTGCTGGCTCTGCCCCACATATCCTTGCCGGTTTGGTGGCATCGGCCACCAAGACCATCCGCGTAGGGACTGCGGCCACCCTGCTGGGGAACTACAGGCCGCTTCAGATCGCAGAGAGCATAGGAACGCTCGCGGCAGTGTTCCCTGACCGCCTGGACCTGGGCTTTGGTCGCTCAGGTCCGCCCAAGTCGCCCAGCGAACCAGCACCAGGAGTGGTTCCCGCTGCGGAGGCCGTCAGTGATCGCGTGGTGGACGGTTTGCTGATCCCTTCACCACGCCCCATCTTCGGCGCTGTCCTGCCCAGGAAGTTCCGGTTGCAGGGTGAACTGCTGGGCCGCTTCCCCGGGGACACGGACAACTTCGAGAACGACGTCCAGGACATCATCGGGTTCTTCACGGGCCACTACCGAACGAAACACGGCGAGGAAGTCACGGCTACACCGGCTCTGGGACAGGCGCCGCAGTTCTGGGTCCACGGCTCAACAGCCGGGCCAAGCGCACGGTTAGCGGGAAAACTGGGCCTGCCCTTCGGTGCGAACTATCACGTTGCGCCTGCGGGCGTGCTGGACTCCATCGCCGAGTACCGCGCCCACTTCGAACCGTCCGCCATCTTGCAGGAACCGTACGTGATTGTCTCGGCAGACGTGTTGGTGGCCCCGGACGAACATCAAGCACAGCGACTCGCCCGCGGCTACGCCCAGTGGGTTTACGGTATCCGCAGCGGCCAGGGCGCCATCCCCTATCCGTCTCCCGAAGACGCACTGGAGCTTCACTTGGACGCTGAAGCCCAGGACCTCGTCAAAGACCGAGTGGACACCCGGCTGGTGGGCGACCCGCACCAAGTCAGCGACAAGCTGCGAACTCTGCAGCGGGCCACCGGCGCACAGGAACTGCTCATCACCACCATTGCCCACCACCCCGCCGACCGGCAGAACTCCTACCAACTGCTCGCCGAGGCCTGGGGGCTCTAGCTGTATTGTCCCGGCAGGTTGATGACACGGGGCTGGGAGTAACGCGATAAAGAGGACCTCCGGGTGTTGTGTGGAGCT
>NZ_VNFK01000023.1 GCF_007786235.1 Paenarthrobacter nitroguajacolicus
AAGTCGTTCCAGCTCCAGATGAAGGAGAAGATCGAGGTGGAGATCAGGGCCGGTTTCATCAGCGGGAGCATGATGGACCCAAAGATCCGGGCGTGTCCGGCGCCGTCGATGCGGGCTGCTTCGTCGAGTTCGGCCGGGAGGCCGCGCATGAACTGGACCATGAGGAAGACGAAGAATGCGTCCGCGGCGAGGAACTTGCCGATCAGCAGCGGCACGTAAGTGTCCACCAGGCCGAGCTGCTGGAACACGATGTACTGCGGGATGATCACCACATGGAAGGGCAACAGCAAGGTGGCGATCATCATGCCGAAGAACAGTCCGCGGCCCGGGAAGTTGATCCGGGCGAAGGCGTAGGCGGAGATCGACGCTGAGAGCACGGTGCCGACGACGGCGCCGACGGCCAGGATCAACGAGTTGGTGAAGAACGTCAGCGTGGAGACCCCGCCGATGCCTTCCATGGCCGTGGCGAAGTTGTCGAAGCTGAAGTTGGCCGACCACAACGCGTTGTTCGCGCCGCCGATCTCGGAGTTCGGCTTGAACGCTGCGGAGATCATCCATAGGGCCGGGTAGAGGACCATCGCCACCAGTGCCAGGGCAATGATGTGGAAGATGGTGCTCTTGATCCGCTTGGCCGTGACGGATTCGGACTTCGGGTTGTAGACCGGCGCCGGTGTTGTGGGCGGGGTTTGGGTGGGGGTTGACATGGTTGTCACTTTGCATCACCGCTGTAGTGGACCCAGGACTTGGAGGTCTTGAAGAAGATCAGCGTGATGATGCCGACCACGATCACCAGGAGCCAGGCCATCGCCGAGGCGTAGCCCATCCGGAAATCGGAGAAACCGCGCAAGTACAGGTAGAGGGTGTAGAAGAGGGTGGATCCTGCCGGGCCGCCTTCACCGTTGGAAATGATGTAGGCCGAGGCGAAGATCTGGAACGCGTGGATGGTTTCCATCAGCAGGTTGAAGAAGATCACCGGGGAAAGCATGGGCCAGGTGATGTTCAGGAACTTCCGGACCGGGCCGGCACCGTCCATCGACGCCGCCTCATACAGGTCGGCCGGGATTTGCTTCAGGCCGGCCAGGAAGATCACCATCGGGGCGCCGAACTGCCAGACCGTCAGCAGGATCATCATGCCCATGGTCATGTTCGGGTTGCCCACCCAACCGCCAAGGTTGATCCCGAAGAAGGACAAGCCCTGGTCCACTGGGCCGGAATCGCCGAACATGGCTTTCCACACGATCGCGATGGACACCGACGCGCCGATCAGGGAGGGGGCGTAGAACGCGGACCGGTAGAAACCCTGGCCCTTGCGTTTGCTGTTGAGCAGCATCGCGATCGCCAACGCCGCCGCGAGCTTCAGCGGGGTTCCGAAGATCACGTAGTTCATGGTCACGCCCACCGACTGCAGGAATCGTTCGTCCTGGAACAAGGTGACGTAGTTATCGAAGCCGATCCACTTGGGGGCGTCGAAGAGGTTGTAGTTGGTGAAGGAGAGGTACAGCGAGGAAATCATCGGGCCCACGGTCAGGGCGATGAATCCCAGCAGCCAGGGCAACAGGAACGTGTAGCCGGCGCGGGCGTCCGCCCCACGCCGGCGCGATTTACGCGGCGGCGTGGGAGCGGAAGCGGAGCGCCTGCTCAGGGTTGGGCTTTGAGTCACGAGATCAGTCCGTCAGTTGGGGAAGCCAGGTTCAGACACAGAGGGTCTGGATCAGGCGTTCTGCTTGATGAGGTCTTCGGCTTCCTTGAACCACGCATCCGCTGCGCCGTCCACGGTGAGCTTGCCGTAGTTCAGGTCCTGGGTGACCCGCTTGAACGTGGACTCGAGGGTGCCAAAACCGACGATGGGCGGCTCGGGAGCGTCCTTCAGATACTTTTCAATGGACTTCTCGTAATCGACCACGAGTTTGTCGGTGCCTTCGAAGGTGGTACCGTCGCGCTGGGTCTTCGACGCCGGTACACCGCGGGAGGTCTTGAAGATCTGACCCACCTCGGGATCGTTGACCATGAAGTCGATGAAGCGTGCAGCGGCGTCCTTGTACTTGGTCTTCGCGCTGGCCACCATCAACATGGACGGCTTGAGGAACAGGCCCAGGTTGTCCGGATCATCCGAAGGGACCGGCACCAGCTTGAGTTCCTTGGCGCCGCTGTCCGCGAGGTAGCCGGCCATGAAGTTGTCCCAGGTAACTTCCGTGGCAGTGACGTTGGAGCCGAACGGGGACTTGGGAAGCAACTGGGTTGCCTTGTCTTCGCCCACAATCGCACCGGTGCCGCGGAGGTCCGCAGTGAGGTTCCACCACTTCTTCAGGTCGTCCTTGGAGAACCCAAGCTTGCCGTCCTCGGTGAAGGCCTGGATGTTGTTCTGCCGCAGCCAGATGTTGAAGTTCCACCAGATACCGGTGTAGTCGGTGCCGCCGAACAGGGTGCCGTTGCCCTTGGCGCCAACCTCGGCCAGGAATGCGTTGAATTCCTTGTAGTTCCAACTTCCATCCGGCTCCGCGATCCCCAGGGAGGCGAGCTTGGCGGGATCGTAGTACACCGCAAAAGCATTGGTGCTGGTGGGGATGCCGTAGGTCTTGCCCCGGATCTGGCCCGAGGGAAGAAGGGACTTCTCGAAGGCGTCGGTGTTGATCTTGACGGTGCCCAGGTCCAGGAGCTGGTTCCGCTGACCGTAGTCGCGCAAGTAGGACAGGTCCCACTGCATGACGTCCGGCAGGCCACCGCCGGCGGCTTCCGTGGCGCGCTTCTGCCAGTACCCCGCGAAGTCGGAGAAGTTGCCGTTGACCTTGATGTCCGGGTTCTTGGACTCAAAGAGGGCAATGGCCTTACGCGTGCGCTCGGCACGGTCGTCATTGCCCCACCAGGTGTAGGTGATGGTGACAGGGTTGTCAGCGGAACCGGTCTGCCCGCTGGAAGAGGACTGCCCGCACGCGGAGAGGAACGCGGCAGATGCAGTGCCGAGAGCCACCGTGGTGAGGAATTTCCTTCTATCGATCATGAGAGCCTCCTTGCTCAGTTGGTGCAAGCTTCCGAGTTCTCTACAACGTGGCAGTGATCTCGCTTACACTCGTTCTGAATCGATACAATATCCCTAATCGAGAGTCTGGGCAAGCGTTTTCCGAAGAATGCGTTTTCACAGATACGCTGCACTCATACCTGAGCTCCACCCACACCAGCCCGGTCCGCCCGACGAAGGAGTCCCCTTGTCCTCCCCTGAAATCCCACGCACCCCGTCCGTCTGGAACAGCCTTAAAGGCCTCGCTTATGGCGGGGACTACAACCCGGAACAGTGGCCCGAAGAGATCCGGCGCGAAGACATCGAACTCATGAAGGAAGCCGGCGTCAACTTCCTCAGTGTCGGCATCTTCTCCTGGGGCCTCCTGGAACCCACCGAAGGACACTACGATTTCGGCTGGTTGGACGACGTCATGGACAACCTCCACGGAGCCGGAATCAAAGTTGCCCTCGCCACCGCCACCGCATCACCGCCGGCCTGGCTGGCGCGCAAGTCCCCGGAAATCCTGCCGGTAACGGCGGAAGGAACCAGGCTGGAACGGGGCTCGCGACGCCACTACACGCCGTCGTCGTCTGTTTACCGCCGGTACGCGACAGCCATGACGCGCGTCATCGCCGAACGCTACAAGGGTCATCCTGCGCTGGCTCTCTGGCACGTGGACAACGAACTTGGCTGCCACGTAGGCGAGTTCTACGGCGAAGAAGACACCACCGCTTTCCGCGCGTGGCTGGAACGCCGCTATGGTTCCATCGAGGCACTCAACGAGGCCTGGGGCACCGCATTCTGGTCCCAGCATTACGCCTCCTTCGAAGAGATCATCCCGCCGGGCGCTGCTCCCACCACGCTCAACCCGGGGCAGCAGCTGGACTTTGCGCGGTTCAATTCCTGGGCGTTCATGGACTACTACCGCCAGTTGCTGGCCGTGATCCGCGAGGTCACCCCGGACATTCCGGCAACCACCAACTTCATGGTCTCCAGCGCCACTAAGACCCTGGACTACTTCGACTGGGCCAAGGATATGGACGTCATTGCCAACGACCACTACCTTGTGGCGGCAGACCCTGAGCGCGAAATCGAGCTCGCGTTCAGCGCCGACCTGACTCGAGGGGTGGCCGGCGGCGATCCGTGGATCCTCATGGAGCACTCGACCTCGGCGGTGAATTGGCAGCCGCACAACCAGCCCAAGATGCCCGGCGAAATGATCCGAAACTCGCTCACGCACGTGGCCCGCGGCGCCGACGCCGTCATGTTCTTCCAGTGGCGGCAAAGCAAGGCCGGCTCCGAGAAGTTCCACTCGGCCATGGTCCCCCACGGTGGCCGCGACACCCAGGTATGGCGGAACGTGGTGGACCTCGGTAACGCGTTGTCCAAACTGGAACCGATCAAGGGCTCGCGCGTCGAATCGCGGGTGGCGATCCTGTTCGACTACGAAGCGTGGTGGGCTTCGGAACTTGATTCACACCCGAACAACTCGCTGCGATACCTCGATACGATGCGCGCCTTCCACCGCGCCCTGTACCTGCGTGGGATCACTGCTGACTTCGTGCACCCCTCCGCCGACCTCTCCGGATACGACCTCATCTTGGTCTGCACCCTCTACGCCGTGACAGACGCTGCGGCTGCTTCCATAGCCGCCGCTGCCGAGGGTGGAGCCACGGTACTCATCAGCTACTTCAGCGGCATCGTCGACGAACGGGACCACGTCCGGCTCGGCGGCTACCCCGGTGCTTTCCGCGGACTGCTGGGGGTCAGCAGCGAAGAGTTCCATCCACTGTTCCCCGGCACCGCAGTGACGTTGAGCGACGGAACGGTTGGCTCCGTGTGGAGCGAGCACGTTTCGGCAGGGACCGCCACCGAAGTCCTGGCAACCTTCACCGACTACCCCCTGGACGGTGTCCCGGCATTGACCCGACGCACGGTTGGAACCGGTTCGGCCTGGTACCTCGCCACGCTCCCGGACGCCGCCGGCGTCGATGCACTGACCGCACGACTGGTGGAAGAAGCGCGGGTGGCGGCCGTGACCGAGGCGGCTGCCGGCGTCGAGCTCACACGCAGGCGGGCCGATGACGGCCGCACCTTCCTCTTCGCCATCAACCACGGCAGGGAGGACGCCAC
The DNA here is from genome assembly GCF_007786235.1 of Paenarthrobacter nitroguajacolicus. Taxonomy (GTDB): domain Bacteria; phylum Actinomycetota; class Actinomycetes; order Actinomycetales; family Micrococcaceae; genus Arthrobacter; species Arthrobacter nitroguajacolicus_A. The sequence goes on from NZ_VNFK01000023.1 coordinate 5,132, forward strand.
GGTAAAGGCCGACGGCGACGATCTGCTGAGCGGCTCGCGCTTCAGTGGCGTGATACCCGCTGGAGCCGTGGCCGTCATCGCGGAGGACTGACCCAACTGACTGGCAGTAGTGGTTGTTCCCAGCGCTGGGAACAACCACTACTGCCAGCTACTTGAGGGCCCCAAACTAAAAACCGCGCCCCGGGCGGATCACGAATGATCGCCCGGGGCGCGGTTCCCGTTGCGTAGAAGCTAGCTGATGGCGGACTTCATTTCGTCCACGGCTTTCTTCCCGGCTTCTTCGGCCGAGAGCCTGTTGAACATGACCTCGGACGTGTAGCGCTTGATGATTTCCTGGATGGCACCAGCCCCCTTCGGCGGAGCAGCCGGTGCTTCACCGAGCTCTTCCTTGATGGCACCGATGAAGTCGACTACCTTGACGTCCGCCTTGGCGAGCTTCGGGGCGATTGCGTCGCGGACCTCGGAGTTCGGGTAGACACCACGGTCGGCCAGCAGGATTTCTCCGGCCTTGACGTTGTTGGTCAGGAAGTCGATGAACTTGGCCGTTTCTTCAGGGTGCTTGGTCCGCGATGATGCCGACCAGAACTGCGAGGCCTTGTACCAGAGACCGGCGTCCTCAGCCTTGCCCGTCTTGGACGGGAAACGGAGGATCTGCAGTTCGCCGCCGGCGGCCTTCTCGAGCGCCGGAAGCTGGTTGGACCACCAGAACGCCATGCCGTTCTTGCCGGTCGCCAAGCCACTCTGATCCAGAGGTGCCGCTTCCGCCTCAACAATCTCCGAAGCCGTCGGTACTGCCTTGTTCTCGCTCATTTGCTTCAGGAATTCCCAGTAACCCTTGATGTCCGAGGGCTCGAAGCCGAGCTTGCCATCCTGGGTGTAAAGCGACTTGCCGTTCTGGCGCAGCCACACTCCGAGGGAGGCTTCATCCGTTCCATACGCGGCAGCGCCATAGGTTCCCTTGGGAGACTTGGCCGTGACCTCGGCTGCAATGCGCTCAAAGTCTTCCCAGGTCCAGGTCTTGTCATCCGGAAGCGCGACGCCCGCAGCCTGGAAGACCGCCGGGTTGGCGAGGATGGTGGCGGCATTGATACCGGCAGCGATACCCGTCAGGCCTTTCTCGCCCTTGCCGGCATTCAGTGCCGCTTCATCCAGCTTGGACGTGTCGACGTCGTACTTGGACAGGTCCAGGAGGGCACCGCGGGTGGAATACTCGGTGATGTATTTTTCGTCCATCTGGATGATGTCCGGGGCATCGTTGGCTGCAACCTGGGTTGCCAGCTTGTCCCAGTAACCGGACCAGTCTCCGTACTCGGCCTTGATCTTGATGTTCGGGTTCTCAGCCTCGAACGCTGCGATGGCCTCCTGCGTCAACTGCGCACGCTTGTCGCCACCCCACCAGGAGAATCGAAGCTCCACCTTGCCGTCGGCGCTCTTCTGCTCCGCTCCCCCACCACAGGCGGTCAGGGCCAGGACTGCCGCAGCCGTGGCTGCGATGAGGGCGGATGCACGAAGCCTGCGCTTGGGCTGCTTGGCTTTGGGTTCCGAGGTGTCGCGTCCCGAAGCGCCTGCTGGGGCGACTGCTTCACCCTTTGGAAATACCGGCACTGTTGTCTCCGATCTTCTTTGATCTTGTTGCGAATGAGAAAACGCTTTCTCGCTTACTTTATGATACAAGTCACAATCTTGTATGACAAGACTGCTACTTGTATTAGCAGTGTGCTCAGGGGCTCCGGACAGGGCACCGCAGTCCCCGTCCGGAGCCCATCGCACACTTCGAGGCTCGCGGATTAGTCGGCAATAGCCGATCAAAGCCGCAGGGGCCCTACTGGGAAGTGTCCTTAATGCCTATTTGATGCCGGTGGTTGCGATGCCTTTAATCAGGAAGCGCTGTCCGAAGAGGAACACCAAGAACACGGGGAAGAGCGACACGATGGACATCGCGAAGAGTGATCCCCAGCTGGTGGCCGATTGGGAGTCAACGAACGCCCGCAGCGCCACGGGCACAGTGAACATGTCCGGGTCCGTCAGGTAAATGAGGGCTCCGAAGAAGTCGTTCCAGGTCCAGATGAAGGTGAAGATGGTGGTGGTGGCCAGGGCCGGGACCATCAGGGGCAGGATGACGCGGAGGAAGATCCTGGGATGGCCGGCCCCGTCAATACGTGCAGCCTCGTCGAGGTCCTTCGGGATTCCGCGGATGAACTGGACCATGAGGAACACGAAGAACGCGTCCGTGGCCAGGAGCTTGGGCACGATCAGCGGCCAGAAAGTGTTCACCCAGCCGATCTGCGAGAACAGGATGTACTGGGGCACGATGACCACGTGGAAGGGCAGCATGATGGTCAGCAGCATGATGCCGAAGAAGAGCTTCTTGCCGCTGAACTGCAGGCGGGCGAAGGCATACGCGGCCATGGAGCAGGAGATCAGGTTACCGACGATCGAGCCTAGGACCACGATGGCGGAGTTGATCATGTAGTGGCCGAATGGATGCGTGAGCGCCGACCAGCCATCGGTGTAGTTGCTCATTTCCAGGCTGTCCAGCCAGAGGCCGGGCTCACGGAAGATGAGGTCGTTCGGGCGCAGGGAGGAAACCACCATCCACAAGAGCGGGTAGATCATCACGCCGCCCACAAGGATGAGGATGGCGTGCTTGATCAGGCCCTTGATGCGGGCACTGCGGCTGAAGGCCAAGTTTCCCGGGGATTCACGGCGGCGCGGGCTTTTGGCCGTCTTGTCGGCGGAGTCACCAGCGGCGGGGAGGGTCTGAAGTTTAGTCATCGTAGAACACCCAATACTTTGAAGCGATGAAGTTGATGGCAGTGAAGACACCGATGATGACCAGCAGGAACCAGGCCATCGCTGAGGCGTAACCCATATCAAATTGGCCGAAGCCCTTTTGGTACAGGTACAGGGTGAAGAACATGGTGGAGTCGGATGGGCCGCCGTTACCGCCGGAGACGATGAACGCTTGGGTGAACGACTGGAACGAACCGATGATCTGCAGCACCAGGTTGAAGAAGATGATGGGGCTCAGCATAGGGAGCGTGATCCGCCAGAACTGCTGAATCGTGGTGGCCCCATCCACCTTTGCGGCCTCGTAGTACATGTTGGGGATCTGGCGAAGACCGGCCAGGAAGATGATCATGGGGCTGCCGAAGGTCCAGACGTGCAGCAGGATGATGGAGCCAAGAGCGGTATTGGGGTCCGAGATCCACCCGGGGCCCTCGATGCCAATCATTGCCAGGACCTGGTTCACCAGGCCAGTCGTGCCGAAGATCTGCTTCCACAGGATGGCAACGGCAACGGAGCCGCCCAGCAGCGACGGCAAGTAGAAGATGGAGCGGTAGAAAGGAAGGCCGCGAAGACCCTTATCCAGGACCAGCGCAATCAACAGGGCAACGGCCAGCTGGAGCGGAACACCCACCAGCACGTACGTGAACGTGACGCGCAGCGAGTTGTGGAGACGGGCATCACCGAACATGCGGACAAAGTTGTCCAGGCCCACCCATTCCGGCGGCTGCAGGAGGTTGTAGTCCGTGAAGGAAAGATACAGGGACATCAGCATGGGTCCCACGGTGATGACCACCAGGCCGACAAGCCAGGGCAGGAGGAAGATGTAAGCGGCCTTGTTGTCGCGGCCGTTAGCCTTCTTCTCTTCCTTTGTCATGGGGCCCTTGCGCCGGGTCATCGTAGAGAGTTCGCCAATAGCGCTCATTGCTTCCCCCCTGCCTGACCGCGGACGCCCTGCGGCGCCCCCGTGTATTCATATGCGGCCATGTGGTCTCCTTTGGTCATCGTGGCCATCCACGGACTACGAATGTGTTGATGCTTGCCGTCCGGGACGCCGCCGTTCGTCCGGCGCTACCCCTGCGAAGTACCAGGATTCGGGTCCCGGCGTTCAGCGGCTCCGTACCAAAGTAAACGTTTTCTTGACCCATGTACAGCCTTTTGCTAATTTTTGAGAAAGCGTTTTCTTCGGAAGGCGCCCACATCGATTTCCCACGCTGAAGAAGCCCGGCGTGCGCTACAGCACACCCTCCCGCATCGATAAGGCAGGACACTATTGTTTCCCACCTACAACACCTGCCATGACCGGGGCTGACGTGGCAGACTCGCCCTCCCGGCCCAGCGCGCTGGGCAATTACGAAGACTGGCCCGCCTACATGGGGCGACGCCATATAGCCGCCTCCGCTGATGCCCAGCAGCTGGCTGACACACTTGGGGTTCCCGCCGTAACAACAGAACTTCCGTACACCGTCCACGTGGAAACAGAACACGACGGCGTCATCACCTCTCGGCTCTCCTGGCAGTTGGGCTTTGGGCCCAGAACCACCGCGTGGTTCGTCCGGCCAGCCAACGCTGCGGGTCCGCTTCCCGGTTTGCTGGCCTTGCACTGCCACGGCGGCATCAAGGTCCACGGCGCGGATCGGCTCGTGTCCCTTCCTTCCGGAACGGATGACGACGGCGGCGCCTCCTCGAGCGAATTGCCCGGTAATCTGCCCCTTGAGTTACAGCCCCTCGAGGTCCGGGCGAAGCTGTACGGCGGCCGGGCCCTCGCAACGTGGTTGGCGCAACAGGGTTTCGCTGTCCTGGCCCACGACACTTTCATGTGGGGCAGCCGCCGCTTCGGCCTCGATCCCCTGCCGTGGCGGACAGCCGGCGCCGTCAACGGCCAGCGGGCACTCTGGCGGGAGGCCGGCGTCGAACCTTCCGCAGCGGAACAGTACAACGCAGCGGCTGCCGCCCACGAGGAAACCGTGGCGAAAGCCGCGACTCTCCTCGGCAGCAGTGTGGCCGGGACGGTTGCGCATGACGATCTCGCAGCGCTGGGGATCCTCGCCACGCTTCCCGGCGTGGACCCGGATCGGCTCGGTTGTCTCGGGTTCTCGGGCGGGGGTGGACGGGCCTTGGTGCTCGCTGCCCTGAGCCCCCTGATCCGCGGCTATGTGGTGACGTGCATGATGACCACGTTCGCCTCGCTGCTGCCGGCCTACCTGGACGCGCACTCGTGGTTGCTGCATTCCCCCGGCCTCGCGAGGCTTGGGGATTGGCCCGACCTCGCCGCACGGTCCCAGGCCCAGGCAATGATCCAGTACGCCTTGGACGACCAGCTCTTCCCGGAACAGGGAATGCGCGACGCCGATGCGTACCTGTCCAAGCGCTTGCCGCCCGAACGATACACCGGCAGCTTCTGGCAGGAGCCACATGTTTTCACGCCGGCCATGCAAGAGGAAGCGGCAGCGTTCCTCGCCTCTGCCCTGGAGCCCCGGCCCCGCACCAATTCACCCGCCCCTGACCTCGCTAGGACAGATTCATGACTCAAACCTCAACCGCCATCGCCATGGAGGTCACCCCCCGGCTTCCCCGCATTGCGTTGGTAGGGGTGCATGGCTTCGGCGAACGCCACCTGGATAACCTGCATCGGCTGTCTGCCTCCGGTGCCCTTGAACTCGTGGCCGTTGCCGATCCCCTGCCTCCCGCCGACGGAGCACTCGGCCCCGGAGTGAAGGTTTACGCTTCCCTCGACGAGCTCCTGGCGGCTGGGACCGCACCGGACGTCGTCATCGTTTCGACGCCCATCCAAACCCACGCACCCTTGGCCCTCGCGGCTCTCCAAGCCGGCGCCAACGTGTACCTCGAAAAACCGCCGGTAGCGTCCATGGCGCAATACGAAGAAGTGATGGCAGCCGCGGCGAGCGCCGGCCGCCTGGTGCAGGTGGGGTTCCAGAGCTTGGGATCAGAGGCCCTGCCCGCGATCGAAGCCTTGGTGGCATCCGGTGAAATCGGCGAGGTCCGGGGCATCAGTGCCACAGGCTTGTGGCTTCGGACCACGGCGTACTACAAGCGATCTCGATGGGCCGGAAAGCGCAGCCTGAACGGGACCGACGTGGTGGACGGCGTAGCCACCAACGCACTGGCGCACGCCGTGGCCACCGGGCTGCGCCTGGCAGGTGCCAGGACCGTGGCTGACGTGCAGTCCGTGGACACCGACCTTTACAGGGCCAACGAAACAGAGAGTGACGACACCTCGGTAGTGCGGGTGCGTACCACTGACGGCACCGTCCTGACATGCGCGCTAACGCTCTGCGCACCTGTGCAGTCCCCGCCGTCGGTCACCGTCTACGGCACGCTCGGCCAGCTCACCCTCTCCTATACGGAAGATCGCGTGGAGATCACCACGCCGGAGGGTGTCCGCAGCGAGACGTTCGGCCGTACGGACCTGCTGGAGAACCTGTTGGATGCAGGCAACGAGGCGGATCTGCTCAGCCCGCTCAGCGGCGCCGGAGCGTACGCGTCGGTGCTTGAAGCCATCCGCACGGCGCACCCACCCCAGCCGATCCACGCTGACTGGGTGACGTGGGAAGGCGAAGACGGCGACGCCCACCCCGTAGTCCACGGCATCGAATCCCTGATCCGACGGGCAGCGCTGGGCCAGGCCACGTTTGCGGAGCTGGGGGCGCCATGGACTATGTCCGGCGGGCCTACCCTCCAGATCAACGGAACCCCTGTCGCCACCCTCCAGGACGGGTCCCTCATCCGGGCAACATCGTCCCCGCGCCCGTACCTCCACCCCGTGCGCACCTTGGCCGGAACTGTGGTGACCGACCACGTCCCGGAGGACCACGTGTGGCACCTCGGAGCAGGCGTGGCCCTCCAGGACGTGGACGGCATCAACTTCTGGGGCGGACGGACCTACACGCGCGAGGCCGGGGGCTATGTTTGGCGCAAGGACCATGGACACATCGTCACCGACTCCGCGGAACACGGTGATGGGCGACGCCATGAGCAGCTGAGCTGGATCGGGCCCGACGGATCACCTGTGCTCCGCGAGCAACGCGAGTGGCGCTGGGCCGCCGTCGGGAATTCCGCGTGGAAACTGACCCTGGACTTCACGCTGGAGTCCGCCACCGGCCGTGCCGTGCCCTTGGGCAGTCCCGGTTCCAACGGGCGGCGGCAGGGCGGTTACGGCGGCTTCTTTTGGCGCTTGCCGAAGGTTGGCGATGCCACCATCTGGACCCCGGAGGCACGGGGCGAGGATGCAGTGCACGGCAGCGTCGCGCCATGGCTGGCGTGGTCGGGAACGTTCGACGCCGGAGCGTCCGGCGCGGCGCATGCCACGGGCGATCCCGGGCTGGGACACCCGGCCACACTCGTCTTCCTCGCCTCGCCGCAGGCCCCGGATCCTTGGTTCGTGCGGCATTCGGGCTATCCCGGAGTCGGATTATCCCTGGCGTGGGATACGGCGGTGGCCGCCGAACCCGGACGCCCTGTCCACCGGACCGTCACCGTGATCATTGCGGACGGCTTCCTGGCAACACAAGACATTGAACAGCTCATCACTACTCTGGGGGAATCGGCATGACCACACCCACTCAAACCACGTCCGCGTCCCTCACGGCTCCCGGTAACGTAGCCGACCGCGCAGTGAAGCGCCGGCGCGTGCTGGATATCCTGGACGCTGCCGGCCGCGACTCGCTCCTGCTCACGTCCAACACCGCGCTCACCTGGTACCTGGACGGCAGCCGCGTCCACATCAGCCTGGCCGGCGATCCCATCGCCGCCCTTCTGGTGGACCGTTCCGGCGACCACCTTGTCACGTTCAACAACGAGGCCGGGCGGATCGCTGCCGAAGAATTGCCGGAAGGCGTCAGCCTGGACACCGTGCCGTGGCATGGCCAGCTGCATGCTGCGGCGGCGGGTCTTGCGGTCGACGGTGACCCCTTGGTGGAAGCCGCCGTCGCCACGGAGCTGCGGGCGGCCCGCCAGCAACTCCTGCCTGCCGAGGCTGCACGGTATGCCTCACTTTCCGCCGACGCAGCCACAGCCATGACGGATGTCCTCACGGCTGCGACCCCGGAGACCACGGAGTTCCAGCTGGTTTCCGAGCTGGCCGCCCGCATTGTGTCTGGGGGCGCCGAGCCACTGGTCCTCCTCTGCAACGGTGCTGGCCGGAGCGACTTCCGGCATCCGCTGGCTACCCACTCCCCCCTCGGCCGCCGTGCCATGGCCGTGGTGTGCGCCCGACGGAACGGCTTGGTTGCGAACGTCACCCGTTGGGTAGCCTTCGACGCCGGAACTGCCCAAGAGCTCGACGCCGAGGCCCGCATCGCAGCAGTGGAGGCCGACATCTTCCGGGCCACGCTACCGGGAGCACGGCTCGACGAGGTGTTCACCGAGATCAAGGCAGCCTACGCCCGCCACGGATTCGGCGACGATCAGTGGACGCTCCACCACCAGGGTGGCCCCGCTGGTTACGCAGGCCGCGACCCCCGGGTCACCGCCGAGGTCACGGACACGATCGTCCTCAACCAGCCCTTCACGTGGAACCCGTCCGGGCCCGGCGTGAAGATCGAGGACACCGTGCTGCTCACGGATTCCGGCCTGCGCATCCTGACCGTAGACGAGCGGTGGCCGACCACCGAGGTGGACGGCCGCCGTCGTCCGCTGACACTGCGCCCCTGACACTGCGCCCCTGACACTGCGCCCGTAACTCCTGCGGCCACACGAAAGGGGCGGGGTCACCGTGCTGGTGACCCCGCCCCTTTCGTGTTGGTTGCGTTAGCCGAGCGTCAGGACCCCGTCCACGCGCCGCGGGATGCCCAGCGGGTTGGCGTCGTGCAGGGCCGGGTGCAGGACGGTCTCGGGTGCGTCCTGGTAGGCCACCGGGCGCTGGAAGCGGCGTACCGCGGTTGCTCCCACGGACGTGAACAGCGACGTGGTGGCCGGGTAGGGACCACCGTGCTGCTGGGCCCAGTTCACGGCAACCCCTGTGGGCCAGCCGTCGAACAGTACCCTGCCGGCCAAGGTGCTGAGCTGTTCCACCAGCGCGGAGACGTCCTCGCCGGGCTGTGCGTGCACCGTGCCCGTCAGGCTGCCCGGGACCTTGGCGAGCGCCGCCGACAGTTCTTCCTGGTTGGCGTATTCGATCAGCAGCGTGGTGGGGCCGAAGCACTCTTCCAGCAGCTCCTCCGGGCGTTCCAGCACATTGGCGGCGCTGGTGGAGAACACCACGGGTGCGGCACCGTCGGCCAGGCTGTCCTGCTCCACCGTGCCGGCCACGACGGCGACACCGGGCTGGTCTGCGACGTTACGCAGGCCGTCCGGATAGGCTTCCGCGATGCGCTCGGTGAGCATGGCGGCCGTGGGCTTGTCCTTGCTCGCCTCGGCGAGGTGCGACGCGAAGTCCGTTCCCGCCGGAATGAAGACGAGCCCGGGCTTGGTGCAGAACTGTCCGGCTCCCATCGTGAACGAGCCCGCGAGGCCTGCTGCGAGCTGCTGTCCACGCTCGGCCAGGGCGTCTGCCGTGATGACCACGGGGTTCAAGCTGCCCAGCTCACCGTAGAAGGGGATCGGCTCCGGGCGGGACGAAGCGAGATCGAACAGTGCGCGGCCACCGGGGATGGAGCCGGTGAAGCCGACTGCCTTGATGGCCGGGTCCTGGACGAGTGCCGTGCCGGCCTCGCGTCCGCTGACCAAGGCAAAGATTCCGTCCGGGGCTCCGGCCTTCGCCAAGGCCTCAGCGACGATCTCGGCGGTCCGCTCGGACAAACGGAGGTGACCGGAGTGCGCTTTGACAATCACCGGGCAGCCAACAGCCAAAGCAGACGCGGTGTCGCCGCCCGCTACGGAGAAGGCGAACGGGAAGTTCGACGCCGAGAACACAGCCACGGGGCCGATCGGACGCAGAATGCGGCGCAGGTCCGGCTTGGGCGGAGTGGCCGCAGGGTCAGCGTGGTCAATGACGGCCTCCAGGTAGGAGCCTTCAGTGATGACGTTGGCGAACAGCCGCAGCTGCCCGCTGGTCCTCGCCACCTCACCCGTCAGCCGGACGGTGCCGAGGCTCGTTTCGGAGTCTGCGATCGCTACCAGCTCGGTGACGTTCGCGTCCAAAGCGTCGGCGACGGCGGTCAGCCAGGCCGCGCGTTCGGCGTCGGACGCTGCTGCGGTCACCTTCGCAGCTTCAGTGGCGGCCGCCGTGATGGCTGTCAGGTCAAGAGTTGCTGTACTCAATGCGGTTTCCTTTGTTCTCAATAGCGGACACCTGCGGATGTGATGGTTCCCCAGTGAACTCGAAGCCGATTCCGGGAAGACCTGCAGAGCTGAGCCTGCTGTTGCCGATGCGTACCGGCGAAGGTCCTGCCAGGATGCCAAGTTGCGCGAACGAGGCATCTTCCACGTCCTCCACGCTTACGGCTTCGGCCAGGGTGAGCGCCAACTGCCCGGAGAGCTCCGGTAGCAGGTGAGGGGCCACCCTGATGCTGTTGGCGCGGGCCAGTTCAACAATCCTGCGGAACGGCGTAATGCCGCCCACCCGGACGATGTTGGGCTGGATGATGTCCACGGCTTCCGCTTCGATGAAGTCGCGGAAGCGGTAGATGGTGTGGACGTTCTCACCCAGGGCAATGGGCACCGGCGAGTGCTTGCGCAAGCGGCGGTAAGCCCAGAGGTCGTCGGCGCGAATCGGTTCTTCCAGCCACTCCAGTCCGTACTCCCCCAAAACATCCAAGGCACGGAACGTGTGGGCGAGGTCCCAACGCTGGTTGGCGTCGATCATGAGCAGCCGGTCAGGGCCGATCACCTGGCGCACGGCGGCAACGCGCTCGGCGTCTTCCCTGAGCTCGGGCTTACCCACCTTGATCTTCACCGCGTTGTGTCCCGCGGCAACCCATCGCTGGGCTTGCTCCACGAGTTGCTCCAAGGAGTAGTGCAGGTTCACGCCGGAACCGTACACTTCCACGGACTCCTGGCGTTGGCCCAGGAGCCCCGTGACGGAGGTGCCTGCCTGGCGCGCGTTCAGGTCCCAGAGCGCCAAGTCAACACCGGCCATCGCGATGGTGGTGAGACCTCCCCCGCCGGCCTCATGCAGCCGCTTCCACAGTTGGTCCCACACCATCTCCGGGTTCGCTTCCAAGCCCAGGATGTACGGAGCGATGTCGTGGTCCAGGAGGGCCTTCACCGCCTGGGGACCGATGGTGGGAGTCCACGAGAAGCCGTGGCCCTTGCCGCCGTCGTCCGTTGTCAGCTCGGTGACGATCACATGGTTCTCCGGCGCCTCCGCACCCCAGCTGCGCAGCAGCGGCACCGTGATCAGCCGGGTGGTGAGGCCCGTAATGCGGGCGGGCATCAGCTACCGGCCAGCTCGTGGCCCTTGGCCAGGATGGCTTTGAGCTCCAGCAGTTGTTCCTCGCTGGGGTCAACCAATGGCGGGCGGACCGGACCAACGGGCAACCCCGCGAGCCTCAGGCCGGCCTTGATAAGGGAAACGCCAAAGCCAGGGGTCTGGTCGCGCAGGCGGACCAGCGGCGCATAGAAACCCTCGAGCAGCGCGTGACGGCGTTCTTCGTCGCCGGAGATGTAGGCGTCGTAGTAGGCCTTGGCGATTTCGGGAGCCATGGCGAACGCTGCCGAGGAGTAGAGGGGGATACCTAGGCCCCGATAGGCGCCCTGGGTCAGTTCGGCGGTGAGGAGGCCATTGAAGAGCGCAAAGTCCGTGCGCCCGCTCGCGTTGATGGCAGACACGATTTCCTGGGCCAACCCCACGTCTCCGATGCCGTCTTTGAAGCCAACGACCTTCGGGTTGGCGGTGAGGCGGGTGATCGCTTCGGCGGTGAACTTGGCGGTGCCGCGGTGGTAGACGATCACGGGCAGGCTGCTCGCCGCAGCGATGGCCTCAACGTAGGCCACCACACCGTCTGTTGGGCCGGTGACCAGGTAGGGCGGGAGCACCAGGAGGGCGTCGGCGCCGGCTTCCTCAGCCACCTTGGCCGCGGCGATGGCGTGTCCCAGCGGGCCACCGGCACCGGAGACCACGGGAACGGCTCCCGCGACAGCCTCGACGGCGGCGGTCACCACGGTGCGGATCTCGTCGATGGACAGGGCATGGAATTCGCCGGTGCCACAGGCGGGGAAGACCCCGCCTGGACCGAACGGAAGCCGGGACGTGATGTGCTCCTTGAGCAGGGGTACGTCCACCGAGCCGTCTTCGGCGAAGGGAGTGACGGGGAAGAACAGTACGCCGTCGAAATTCATGGTTTCTCCTTGGTTGCTCCCGCCGGGACCAGGCCGGCGTGGTTCTCGTCGTTGAGTGCTGCTGGATCGGATGCTGCCGTGTCGGGGCCTTCGTAGGGCGGGGTGAGCTCGATGCGCCAGGTGCGCTTCGGCTCCCAGCCCAGAAGGTCGCGGGCTTTGTCGATGGAGAACGCCGGGCTGGTGCCGGTCAAGTGTTCGGTCAGGGGGCCGCTGCCCGGCAGGAAGCGTGGGAACAATTCCGCCAAGGGCGCTGTAGCCAGGGCATCCTTGGCGCCCACGAAGAACACCTCACCGTTGGGGATGGTGTCCATTTTGTCCAGGAGCACGTCCAGGAAGTCGGCGACATCGCGGGCATCCACGTAGTTGAACTGGGCTGGCGCAGAGAGGGCGGGGTCATCCAGGCGTTCGCGGACTGTGTGTCCTTGCTGCGTCAGCGCGCCTTCCCATTCTTCAGGGGAAATCACGTAACACGGACGGAAAGCCGCGTACCGGATTTTGTCCCCCTGCGCCGCAGCGAACATCTGCACAGTCTGCTCGGCAATCAGTTTGGACAGCGCATAGGCGTTCCACGGCTTGGGCGGCGTCCGCTCGTCAAGGGGGAACGACGGCGGCAGCCACCCGGCCGGTGAGCCGTAGCCCAGGGCAGTGGGACTGCTTGCCGTCACGATCTTGGGCACACCGGAGTCGGTGGCCGCGCTGACTACCGCGAAGGCGAGCCGGGTATTCGTGCTGAAAATGACGTCCTCAGGTGCGCTGAAAGGTACGGCAATAGCAGCGAGGTGGATGACGGCGTCGGGCGCTGTTTCCCGGATGAGGCGCTCTGCCTCACCCGGTGCCAGAAGGTCTGCAGTGTATTGCTCGGCGCCAGCGGGCAGCTGCTCCGCCGGGAGGGCGTCCCGGTCGACGGAAATCACCTTGTGGCCTGCTTCGGCGAGACCGGCCACAACGCTGCGGCCGAGCCTGCCGGAACCACCGGTGACGAAAATCCTGCTCATGGTCTTTTCCTTGCGTGGGTAGTGAGCCGGTCAGGACTGGCCGCGGCTGAGATCGGCGCCGAGGCCAAGTTCGCTGATGCGGACGGGAAGATCAGTGTCCAGGGACTGGTTGCCGGCGATGCCCACGGATACTGAGCGGAGTCCGTCGATGTAGCCGGACGGGCGGCCCAGCGGGTCGACGCCGGGGCCGTTGAACAGGTCCGAAAGCAGCAGGTTGTCGCCGCCACCGTGGCCACCTTCGCCGTTGATGATGGGGACTTCGTAGGCAGCTTCCCAATGGCGCTGGACCACCAGGCGTTCGCCGTTGCGGCGCACGGCGTCCTCTTCCTCGATGGGCGTCGCGCTCGGGTCAACCACGGTCTTCTTGTCGGTGCTGGACTCGACGGCGGCGCGCTCCACCACTTCGAGTTCCGCCCGGCCTTCAGTGCCGTTGACGGTGACGCAGTAGCCTTCCCAGGGGCTGTGGGCGTTCAGCGAGTAGCTCAGGGTGGGTCCGCCCTGGTAGTCCACCACAAGGGCAAGGTTGTCCTCGATGGTGATGCCCTCGGTGAAGACATCCTGGTCGCGGATGTAGCCGTCAAACTTTTCGTTGTCGTAGTACAGCGCCTTCAAGCGCTCGTCCTCGCGCATGTCCAAGCGGAACGGATCATGCTCAAGGCCGTCAACGGTGCCACGCTCAGGACGTGCGCCCAACCCTCGCTCGGCAGCGTTCTTGTCGCCATAGAAGCGCAGGCCGCCTGAGGCGAAAACGCGTTCCGGAACATCGTTGATCCACCAGTTGACGAGGTCGAAGTGGTGCGAAGCCTTGTGGATGAGCAAGCCACCGGAATTCTTCTTTTCGCGGTGCCAGCGACGGAAGTAGTCAGCACCATGCACCGTGTCCAGCACCCAGCTGAAGTCAATGGACGTGACCTTGCCGATCACTCCGTTTTGGATGACTTCCTTGAGCGCGCTGTTGCGCGGCGAGTAGCGGTAGTTGAACGTGACCACAACATTGCGGCCCGTCTTTGCGACCGCCTCGGTGATGCGGCGGCAGCCCTCAACATCGATGGTTAGCGGCTTTTCAACCACGACGTCGGCACCCGCCTCGAGCGCCTCGACGATGTAGTCCGCGTGGGTGTAGTCGGGCGTCGTGACGATGACGCGTTCGATGTCATTGGCCTGGATGAAGCTGGTGAGCTCGCCTGGCTCGAAGGAAGCCACCGGCTCTGTTCCGCCGAGTTCCTTGATGAGCTCCTGGTAGAAGTCCACCCGGCCCTGGTTGACGTCCGAGAGGGCAATGAGTTCGGCGACATCCGCGTGCTGTCCGTAGATGGCCCGGATGTACATCTCCGAGCGTCCTCCGGTGCCGATCAGGGCAATGCGGGTGCGCTGGTGTCCTTCTTTCTGGGCTGCCGTATCTGCTGACGCGGTCTGGGTCTCGGCTGAGTCTACGTTGACCATGTTGACCATGGGGTATGCCCCTTTCAAAAGGCAGGAGTGAACCGCTTGACGGCCCGGCTTCATGTGGAAGAATCATGAGAAAGCGTTTTCTCAGAGCGTTATAAGCTTTGTATCAAGACTCTGGTGGTCACGTCAACCATTGCTCCAACGACGGAGCATGCGGAGGGCGACCAATGGGAAGGGGCCACATGGCACGCAGGAACACCAACAGGCGCGTTGGCATTGCCGACGTCGCGGAGAAGGCTGGCGTCTCGCACGCCACCGTGTCCCGCGTCATGAACGGTAACGCCGCCGTGGACCCGGGAATCGCCGCGCGGGTCCGGGCCGCTGCGGTGGAACTGAAGTACCAACCGAACCCCGTAGGCAGAAGCCTGGCGCTTGGCAAGACCGACACCATCGGCATCGTGGTCCCGGACCTGGCCAACCCCACGTTCCAGGCCATCCTCCGCGGGCTCAGCATCGCAGCGGCCCAGGACGGGTACCGGGTCCTTATTGCGGACTCCTCCGAAGTCACCAGCGAGGAAGCGATCCTGGCCGGCGAAGCTCGTCGTCGCTGTGACGGCGTGGTTCTCTGCGCTCCCCGCATGGCAGACGCCGAACTCGAGGAGCTGGCGCCCACCCTGCACCCCCTGGTGCTCATCAACCGCACCACGATTGCCACCAACACCCCGAGCCTGAGCGTCGACTATGGGCAAGGCATCCAGGAGCTGGCGCAGCACCTGGTCTCCCTTGGTCACCGCCGCCTGGTCTTCCTGTCCGGTCCCGAGCACAGCGCGTCCAACCGCCAACGGTTGGTGGGCCTGGACCAATTCCGGGCGGAGCATCCGGAGATCGAACTGGAGCTGCTCCACGGCGGGTCCAACTTCGACTCCGGCCACGAATCCACGGAGGCCATCATTGCCAGCGGCGCCACAGGCATTCTGGCGTTCAACGACCTCGTGGCCATGGGCCTGCTCAGCGGCCTGCATGAGCGCGGAATCCGTGTGCCGGAGGACATTTCCGTGACTGGCTTCGACGACATTCCGTTTGCTAAATACACCACGCCGCCGCTCACTACAGCAGCCGTGCCCATCAATGAACTCGGTAGCCTGGCATGGCGCAGGATGCGGGAGCAGATTCAGCAGGCCGGCGAAGCATCGATCCAGGCCCAGGACGAGTTCTCACCGCGGGTGGAGATCCGCAAGAGCACCGCCGCCCCGGCCCTCCGGCCCGCGAGCTGACACTTGATGACAATGTTCGGCGCGGACATTGTCATCAACTGTTAGTTCGGCGGAGGGTTTGAGCCGACGCCGGCCTCCGTGTAGAAGCCTTGGATGTGGGCGGCAACAAGCTCAGCTGCTTCGGCGCCGTCGTTGCTGTTGACGGCGGCGAGTATGGCGCGGTGTTCGGCCCGAAGCCTGGTGGATGTCGCGTTCCAGTCAGGAAGGTTCCCGGTCAGCTCGCCCGCGTAGTTCTCGATCGCACCCCTCAGCGAGGCCATCATGGCACTGACCACGGTATTGCCTGCGGCTTGGGCGAGCGCCACATGGAACCGCGCGTCCAAGGCCAGGAAAGTGTCGATATCCGCGGCAGCATCCATTTGATCCAGCAATTCCGCGGCTTCCTCCAGCTCCGGAACGCCTACCTTGGCCCGCTCCGCCGCCCACGACTCCAGCAGGACGCGGGTTTCCACGATGTCGGCCACCGGGAGGTGCCGCGTTGCCACATGCAGCCGGAGGGTGGAGCCCAGCGCAGACCCCGGCTCGGCGATAACCACCGTTCCTGCATCCTTGCCCGAACCCACGCCGGCGCGGACCACCCCCATCGCCTCAAGGATCCTGACGGCTTCCCGCACGGAGGTCCGGGACACTTGGAGCTGCTCGGCCATGGCGCGTTCCCCGGGGAGCCGACCGCCCAGGGCAAGATCTCCATCAGACAGTTGCTTCTCGATCCATTGCAGGACCAACTCGTGGGTACGCATAACGGAATACTAGTTGATGTGGTCCAACCACATGGATTACAGTGTGGTTAGACCACAGTGGTAAGACCACAGAATTCAAGGGAGAACCGCATGACCGACACCCTCGATCCCAAGATCACGGCCGCACCCGCCAATGCGGGCAGCGACGAAAACGTGACCCGCCCGCCCCAGCCGCGTCCCGCCGTCGTGCAGCCTCCGGCACTGAAGCGTCGCGTCCCCAAGGTCGCGGACCTGGCACCGCTGATGCAGTTCAAGAAACCCGAGTTCAGCAAGACCGCGCGGCTCAAGCGCGCCAGCACTATCTGGGAACTGCGGGACATCGCCAAGCGCCGCACTCCGCAGGCTCCGTTCGACTACACCGACGGCGCTGCCGAAGAAGAAATCACGCTGCGCCGGGCACGGCAGGCTTTCCAGGACATCGAGTTCCGCCCGGGCATCCTGCGCGACGTGTCCCGGATCGATCTCCGCACGGACATTCTCGGCAAGGAATCACGCCTCCCCTTCGGCATCGCACCCACCGGCTTCACGCGCATGATGCAGTCCGAGGGCGAATACGCCGGCTCGCAAGCCGCTGAGGCCGCAGGCATTCCCTACACCCTGTCCACCATGGGCACCGCATCCATCGAAGACGTCGCCACCGCCGCTCCCCACGGACGCAACTGGTTCCAGCTGTACCTGTGGACGGACCGCGACCGCTCGCTCGAACTGATCGACCGCGCCGCCAAGGCCGGCAACGACACCCTCATGGTCACCGTGGACACGGCCGTTGCAGGTGCCCGCCTGCGCGACGTCCGCAACGGCATGACCATCCCGCCGGCCTTGACGCTGAAGACCGTCCTGGATGCCTCCTACCGCCCGGCCTGGTGGTTCAACTTCCTCACGCACGAACCCCTCACGTTCGCGTCGCTCTCGCGTTACACGGGGACCGTGGCGGACCTCATCAACTCCATGTTCGACCCCACCCTCACTTACGAGGACCTCGATTGGCTGCGCGAAACCTGGAAGGGCAAGCTGGTGGTCAAGGGCATCCAGACCGTGGAAGACGCCCGCAAGGTAGTGGACCACGGCGCCGACGGAATCATCCTGTCCAACCATGGCGGCCGCCAACTGGACCGTGCACCCATCCCGTTCCACCTGCTGCCGGAGGTTACCTCGGCGTTGAAGGCAGACAACAGCAAGGCAGCCGTCATGCTGGACACCGGCATTATGAGCGGTGCGGACATCGTGGCCGCGCTGGCACTGGGTGCCGACTTCGCCCTGATCGGCCGCGCCTACCTCTACGGACTGATGGCCGGCGGACGCGAGGGTGTGGACCGCACCATCCAGATCCTTGAGAAGGACATGACACGGACCATGGCACTCCTGGGCGTCAGCAAGGTCTCGGACCTCAACCCGGACCACGTACGGCTGCTGCAGCACTAAAGCACCCAAGTAAATAGCAGCAGAGGCCGTTTTGAATGCTCAAAACGGCCTCTGCTTTTGGGTTGGGGAGGGGCTAGATCAGGCCCTGCGCCAGCATGGCGTCGGCAACCTTGACGAAGCCGCCGATGTTGGCGCCCACCACGTAGTTGCCGGGCGCACCATATTCATCAGCGGTCGCCGCGCAGCGGTCGTGAATACCCACCATGATGTCGGTAAGGCGCTGTTCGGTGTGCTCGAAGGACCACGAATCGCGGCTGGCATTCTGCTGCATTTCGAGCGCCGACGTAGCGACACCACCGGCGTTGGCCGCTTTGCCCGGGCCGAACAGGATTCCGGCTTCCTGGAACACAGATACGGCGGAACGCGTGGAGGGCATGTTGGCGCCCTCGGCAACGGCGATCAGTCCGTTGCTGACCAGTTTGGCGGCAGCATCGCCATCGAGCTCGTTCTGGGTGGCACACGGCAGGGCCACGGTCCCGGTGACATCCCATACGGAACCGCCGGCAACATGGCTGGCGCCCGGCCTGCGTGCGGCGTAGTCCGTGAGGCGACCGCGCTCCACTTCCTTGATTTGGCTCAAAAGGGCGACGTCGATCCCCGCCTCGTCCACGATGTAACCGGCGGAGTCGGAACAGGCCACCACGGTGGCGCCGAGTGACTGCGCCTTGGCGATGGCGTGAATCGCGACGTTGCCCGACCCGGACACCACAACACGCTGGCCGTCGAAGGACGCACCCCGGGTCTTGAGCATTTCCTGGGCGAAGATCACCGTGCCGTAGCCTGTGGCCTCTGGGCGAACCAGGGAGCCGCCCCAGGAGATGCCCTTTCCGGTGAGGACGCCGGATTCGTAGCGGTTGGTGATGCGCTTGTACTGGCCGAAGAGGTAGCCGATTTCGCGGCCGCCCACGCCGATGTCACCAGCGGGCACGTCCGTGTATTCGCCGATGTGACGGTATAGCTCCGTCATGAAGGACTGGCAGAACCGCATGATTTCGGCGTCTGAGCGCCCGCGGGGATCGAAGTCCGAGCCGCCCTTGCCGCCGCCGATCGGCATGCCCGTGAGGGCGTTCTTGAAAATCTGCTCAAAGCCCAGGAACTTCACGATGCCCAGGTAGACGGACGGGTGGAAGCGGAGTCCGCCCTTGTACGGGCCCAGGGCGGAGTTGAACTCCACCCGGAAGCCGCGGTTTACGTGGACCCGGCCGGCATCGTCCGTCCAGGGGACCCGGAAGATGATCTGGCGCTCGGGTTCGCAGAGACGCTCGAGGACGGCCCCTTCAAGGAACTCAGGGTGGCGGTCATGGACGGGACCAAGGCTTTCGAAGACCTCAGTGACGGCCTGGTGGAATTCCTTCTCCCCCGGGTTCCGCGCCAACACGGTGTCCCGGACAGCTTCGAGCCTTGAATCCATGCGTGTTCCTATCCTCAGTGCGCCGACCCGCGGCGAGACGATTAGTCCCGCTCATGGTTGCACCACGGGACATGGGATCTCCATCCGATGGGAATGTGACCCCGGCTGCGGAGTTAACACAACTGTAGAAAATCGTTGAAAACACAAGGAAACAGGAGATTGACAAGAACTCACAATGTGAGGAAGGTCACGTTAGCTTGGCGCCCGCTACCGCTTCCGCCCGAACTTGGGAAGATTTGGCAGGTTCGGGAGGTTGGCCAGAAGGTCAGCAGCCTTGGTAGCGGCGCGGCCCACGGTGCGGCCGATCTGCTGGGGAACCGTGTCATCCGACGCCAAGTCCAACGACACCGGCGTTCCACTTGCGTGGACCTTCACTGCCTGACCAACGGCATCTGCACGGGTGGTGGCCGGGGGCTCAGGCGCCGCGACAGCAGGGGCGGCGTCCACAGCAGCAGCGGGCACCTCCGAGGAAGGCGCGACGACGGCGGGCGCCGCCGGTCCGACGTCGAACGTTTCCAACCAACTCGCGACGCCGGCGAGCGGCTTGGGATTCAGCGCATAGAAGCGCTTCTGGCCCTGCGCGCGCATGCTGACGAGATCAGCCTCGCGGAGCACCTTCAAATGCTTGGAGATCGTGGGCTGGCTTGCAGCCAGTTCTTCCACCAGTTCGCCTACTGCTTTATCCCCAGAGCGGAGGGAGACCAGGATGTCGCGCCTGGTTGCCTCAGCTATGACGGCAAATACGTCGTCAGTCACCATGCCTTACACCCTAGCGACATATACGCCGATTGGCATCCCTATTTCGTTGTGATGCAGCGGGCATTCGTTGACCCTCCCCATCGCTGGTGCTACAACAGAGTCACGGTCCGTCCGGGCCCCCAGGCCCCGGCCGCCATAGCGCGGGGTGAGTGGCTATGACTGACTTCTTTCGGCGACAGATCTTCAACATCATTGCGGCGGTGTTCCTCGCCCTATTCGTGTTGGTGTGGGCCACCGTGCTCGTGCGCGTAGGGACCTGGGTGCCCACCGGTGGGGCTGATGCGCCCGAACTGAACGGCGCCCTGGTGACCGCGGCGGGAGTGCTCGCTACTTCGCTCAGCTCGTTGACGGCGTCGGCGCTGGGTTTCACCATCGCTGAGGTCAAGAGCGAGAACCAGAAGGCGGGCGACCCCAACCCCATGGTCCGTCCCGCGGAGGTGGCCATGAAACTCTCAGGCCGGGTGATCTTCGCCATCATGGTCTACATGACCATGGGCATGCTGGTCCTGGTGGTCTGGTTGTTCAAAGGGCAAGCGTCCACGGACCTCATCGGAGCTTTCGCGTTGTCCCTGTTGGGCTGGCTCATCGGCGCCGCCGGGGTGGTCTTCCAGACGGAGAAGTCCGAGCCGTAGCCCGGGGACGTCAGTCGAACCAGGGGTCCGAGCCGTAACCCGGGGACGTCAGTCGAACCAGGGGTCCAACCCGTACAACGGGAAAATCTCCTTGCGCGTGGCGATGACGGTCCGGTCCACCTCGTCCGCAGGATCGTAGCCGACCTCCCAGGAGCGCCACCAGACGTCCACGTCGTCGCCCATGGTCTCCGGGGCCCACACACCGTACGTTTCCTTCACGTATGTTCGCCAGGCTTCCGGCACCGGGGTGCTGAGTGGCACCGGGCGTTGGGTCACCATCCCGATCAGGTGGCTCCATGCACGCGGAACCACGCCAGTGACGTCGTATCCGCCTCCCCCGGTAGCGATCCAGCGGTTGTCACAGTAGCGGGCAGCAAGGCTTGCGACGGCGGACGCCGCCTCACGCTGCCCGTCGACGCTCAGGTTGAGGTGCGTCAGGGGATCGTCACGATGGGAATCACAACCGTGCTGGCTGACAATCACTTCGGGTTGGAAGGCGCCTACGAGCTGAGGGACCACGGCATGGAAGGCCCGCAGCCAGGCCGCGTCTCCCGTGAACGTAGGGAGCGCCACGTTCACTGCTGTTCCGGGCGCGTCCGGGCCTCCGGTTTCATTGGCGAAACCCGTCCCGGGGAAAAGGGTGAGGCCTGTTTCATGCAGGCTGATGGTCATGACACGGGGGTCGTTCCAGAAGATACTCTGCGTTCCATCGCCGTGGTGGGCATCGACGTCAATGCTGACGATCCTCTGCACACCACCGTCGAGCAACCGCTGGATGGCCATGGCGACATCGTTGTATACGCAGAAGCCACTGGCCCGCTCCCGCGCTGCATGGTGCATGCCACCGCTGAAGTTCACGGCACGAACAGCGTGCCCGGATAGGATGCTGTCGGCCGCCAGAAGCGAGCCGCCGGCAAGTCGGGCGCTGGCCTCGTGCATTCCGGCAAACGCAGGATCGTCCTCCGTGCCCAGGCCACGATCTTCTTCGGGATAGGACGGGTCTTCACTGACGCGGCGTACAGCCTCCACATACTCGCGGCTGTGGACCGAGAAAAGCTCGACGTCGGTTGCCACACCGGGTGCTTCCACCGCCACATGCCGGTGCTCGAACAATCCCAATGATTCAGCCAGCCGGGCCGTAAGTTCGAGCCGCTGCGGCGCCATCGGATGACCAGGCCCAAAGTTGTAGGCAGTCATGGCTGGATCCCACACCACCGTCGTTGGCAGTGCGGAGCGCGTAATGCTGGAAGCTGTGGTTCCAAGCCTGGAGTTCATCCAGAACAGGCTACCTGAGGCCGGAGGACCCGTTCGCCCGGTTACACCGCGGGAATAGTGGTTTACTACTCAAGAAAGCTTGTTCAACCGAGGAAGAGCGCCATGTCTCAAAGCCAGTCGCGGTCCACGAGCCCGACCAACTGGCAACCCAACCAGCAGGAGCGGGAAGGTCTCTGGATCTTCACCCGCGTACGCGACTTCATCGACAACATTGCCAACACCTCACCGGCGCGTTTGGCGTTGACCGTCTTCGCGGTGGTGATCCTGGTGTTCACCGGGTTGTTGTCCCTCCCCGCCGCCTCCACGGCCGGTACGGTCACTCCCCTGCACCAGGCCATGTTCACTGCTGTCTCCAGCGTGTGCGTTACCGGATTGACGGTGGTATCCACCGCCACCCACTGGACCTTTTTCGGTCAGCTCGTCATCCTGGTGGGCATTTTCGTTGGCGGCCTTGGCACCTTGACGCTCGCCTCCCTGCTGGCCCTCATGGTCAGCAAGCGCCTGGGCGTGCGCGGCAAGCTCATCGCCCAGGAAGCCATGAACAACGCGGGCCGGCTCGGCGAAGTTGGTACCCTGCTGCGGATCGTCATCGTGACCTCGGTGGTCATTGAGGCGGTGCTGGCACTGGCACTGATTCCGCGCTTCATGATCCTCGGCGAAGACTTTTGGCAGTCCGTGTGGCATGGCGTGTTCTACTCCATTTCCGCTTTCAACAACGCCGGTTTCACTCCGCACTCCGACGGAATCGTCCCCTACGAGACCGACCTCTGGATTCTGATTCCGCTCATGCTGGGGGTCTTCCTCGGCAGCCTGGGCTTCCCCGTGGTGATGGTGCTCCAGCAAAACGGGCTCAACTGGAAGAAGTGGAATCTCCACACCAAGCTCACCATCCAGGTCTCCTTCATCCTCCTCGCGGCAGGCACGGTGCTCTGGGGTCTGATGGAGTGGGACAATGTGCGCACCATCGGGCAAATGGATCTGGGTGACAAGATCACCCACTCGCTCTTCGCCTCCGTCATGACACGTTCCGGCGGCTTCAACCTGGTGGACCAAAACCATATGGAATCCACCACCATGCTTCTCACTGACGCCCTCATGTTCGCCGGGGGTGGCTCCGCCTCCACCGCGGGCGGCATCAAAGTGACCACCATTGCCGTCATGTTCCTCGCCATCATGGCCGAAGCCCGAGGCGACGCGGACGTCAAAGTCTACGGTCGCACCATTCCCCAGGGCACCATGCGCGTGGCTATCTCCGTGATCGTCGCGGGCGCCACCCTGGTGTCCGTGGCCGCGTTCCTGCTGCTCTCCATCAGCGGCGCTTCCCTGGACCGGGTGCTCTTCGAATCCATTTCCGCCTTCGCCACCGTGGGACTGAGCACCAACCTCAGTGCCGAGCTGCCGCCGTCGGGCGTTTATGTCCTTACCGCACTGATGTTCGCCGGCCGCGTCGGCACCGTAACCTTGGCTGCCGGCCTGGCACTGCGCCAACGCAGCCAGCTATACCACTACCCGGAAGAGAGGCCAATCATTGGCTAGTACCACGGGGGCCGCCAACCGCCCCGCCCACAACGCGCCAGTGCTGGTCATTGGCCTGGGCCGTTTCGGTTCCGCTACCGCCGAGCAACTGGTGAAGCAGGGCCGTGAAGTCCTGGCCATCGAACGCGACCGCACCCTCGTCCAGAAGTGGGCGCCCGTGCTGACCCATGTGGTGGAGGCTGACGCCACCAACATCGACGCCTTGCGCCAGCTTGGCGCCCAGGAGTTCAGCTCTGCCGTAGTCGGCGTGGGTACGTCCATCGAATCGTCCGTGCTCATCACGGTGAACCTGGTGGACCTGGGCATCCAGCACCTGTGGGTCAAGGCCATCACGCCCTCCCACGGCAAGATCCTCACCAGGATCGGCGCCAACCATGTGATCTACCCCGAGGCCGACGCCGGTGTCCGGGCAGCCCACCTCGTGTCCGGCCGGATGCTCGACTTTATCGAGTTCGACGACGACTACGCCATCGTCAAGATGTACCCGCCCAAGGAAACCGTCGGCTTCACGTTGGAAGAGTCCAAAGTGCGTTCCAAGTACGGCGTGACGATCGTGGGCGTGAAGACACCCGGCGAGGACTTCACGTACGCCAGGCCGGAAACCAAAGTGTCCGGCCACGACATGTTGATCGTGTCCGGACACGTGGACCTGCTGGAGCGCTTCGCAGCGCGACCTTAGGGTTGGGCCTTAGCCCAGCTGCTTGGTGATTTCCGCCGCGCGGGCTGCGGCGGCGCGGGCTCCATCGGCAATGATCTTGGGGATCCCGCCATCGTCAAAGGCCGCGATGGCGCGCTCGGTGGTTCCGTTGGGGCTGGTGACGGCGACGCGGAGGTCAGTGGGGTTGGCGCCCGGCTCGGCCAGCATGAAGCCGGCGCCCGCCACGGTTTCGCGGGCCAGCATGACGGACAGCTCCGCATCCAGGCCGAGCTCGACACCAGCAGCGGCCATCGCCTCGGCCAGATAGAACGCGTAGGCCGGGCCGGAGCCGCTGATGGCGGACAGGGCATCCACCTGCTCTTCGGGGATCTCAACTATGGTGCCGGCGCCGGCAAGCGCCTTCTTGGCTTTTTCGAGCTGATCCGGCGTGCAATGGGTGCCGGGCGAGACAGAAACGACGCCCCGTCCCAGCCGTGCGGGCGTGTTGGGCATGGTGCGGATCACCGGTTGCCCCTCCGGCAGGGCAGCTTCCAGCTGAGCGATCGACACAGCCGCAGCAACGCTGACCACGATGGTGTCCTTTGCCAGGGCCGGGCTGATTTCCCGGGCAAGGTCCGTGATGCCCACTGGCTTCACGCCCAGGATGACCATCCCGGAGCCTTTGGTGGCCAACTTGTTGTTGTCTGGCTCCTCCTCGCCCGCGATAGCCATGACGTGATGGCGCTGCGCCAGCTCGTCTGCACGTTCCGCACGCCGGACAGTGGCGACGATGTCGGACGGGTCCGTCCCTGCGGCGAGAAGGCCACCCAGGATTGCCTCGTTCATGGATCCACAGCCAAGGAATGCGATTCGGTTGCTCATGGCTCCATCATTGCAGTTGGTCTCGGACGGGGTCTAACGGATTCCGAATATCAGGATTCCCAGCAAGTTCCCAAGGTTATTGCAGGCAGCACCCATGCAGGGTGCCTAACGTAGTTATTACCTCATTGAGGGTGCGAGTGATGAGGCGGGCATGGGGATGTCCGCCAGCAGCACCGGTGGCCGGGCGGGTTTTCCCCCATTTCCCGATTCGGCCGCCGGTGCTTTCGCATTTAAGCCTGGCATACACCCGTTAAACACCGCAGCTGCCGCCCCGTAGCAGGGCGACAGCCGCGGTCAGAGGCTCGACGCCGTTAGTTGTCTCCGCTGCGGACCAACGGGATGCTGAGGTGCTGCCGCGCGAAGCGCAGGGTTTCGGCCAGCATTTCCTCGCGCTCCCCCGCTACCTTTGCCTTGCGGGTGGAAATCTCCGCCACCACCACACCGTCAAAGCCACTGGACGCCAAATGCTGCAGGGCATCGGCGCACTGCTGTGTCCCGGTGCCCGGAACCAGGTGCTCGTCCTTGCCCGAACCCGACCCGTCAGTGAGGTGGACGTGCCGGAGCTTGCTGCCCAACGCCGTGATGGCTTCCAAACTGTTGGCCCCCGCAGTGGCGGCGTGCGAGAAGTCCCACGTGACGTCGTCGTAATCCTGTCCCAGCGGGTCCCAGTGCGGCAGGTAAGCCAACGCCTCCCGCCCACGGACGCGCCATGGGTACATGTTCTCCACAGCGATACGAACTTGGTAGGTCGCTGCCATTTCGCGAACGCCCTCTACGAAGTTCTCGGCATAGTTCGACTGCCAGCGGAAAGGCGGGTGCACCACGACTGTGTCACAGTCCACCTCAGCGGCCATCTGGCAGGACTTCTCAATCTTGCTCCACGCAGTC
The DNA here is from genome assembly GCF_007786235.1 of Paenarthrobacter nitroguajacolicus. Classification (GTDB taxonomy): domain Bacteria; phylum Actinomycetota; class Actinomycetes; order Actinomycetales; family Micrococcaceae; genus Arthrobacter; species Arthrobacter nitroguajacolicus_A. The sequence continues at coordinate 30,999 of NZ_VNFK01000023.1, forward strand.
CCCCACACCTGCTGCGTCAACAGCAGCGTGGGGGCATGGATGGAAACAATCTTCTGGTGGTACCGGTGGCTGAGCTGAATCAGGGCGTCAGGATTCTGGCTCACCGCATTGTTGGTGACCATCACCTCAACGCCCTCGTAGCCCAAGTCCTGAGCCACGGCGAAGGCGTCATGGACGCTCAGGGGGTAGACGGAGGCGCTGGACAGCGCCACTGGAATCTGGCGGTCATTCACTTCAGGATCGACGTCGTTGCTCATCTCAGGAGGCCAGCCCGCCTGCCACTGGGGCCGGGATGGGTGAAGGGGAAATTACAGGGACAGGGAATTCTTCAGTTATGGGCCGGGCCTCGTCACTGTCCGTAGACTTGGCCGCTTCCTTGGCTGCTTTCTTCTTGGACTTGTCCTTCTTGCGCTTGCCCACATGGGGCGCAGGATCAAGAGCTTCCTCGAAGACCAACTGGTCAAGGCGGCGAAGGATCAGGCCTTCGCGGAGTGCCCAGGGACAAATCTCCATTTTGGGGAATTCAAAGAGTTCCAAAGCAGCCTCGGCAACCAGGGCACCAGCCAACAACTGGCGGGCGCGGGCATCCGAGACGCCGGGAAGGTACAACCTGTCTTCCACCGTCATGGCGGAGATACGTTGAGCCCACAGGCCAAGGTCCGCCGCGTGCAGTTCCCGCTTCACGTAAGGTCCCGCAGCGCTCGGTGCGGCACCGGCGATTCGAGCCAGTGAACGGAACGTCTTGGACGTCCCGGCCACCAGGTTTGCACGGCCAAGTTCGTGGAAGTTGCGGACCACGGGTTTCAGGGTGGAGCGAATGTAGCGTCGTAGTTCCTTCACGCTCTTGGCAGTAGGAGGGTCGTCGTGGAGCCAGTCCCGTGTGAGGCGGCTGGCACCGAGCGGGACGGACGTGGCAAGCTCCGGGAGCTCATCCGTTCCGTAGGCCATTTCGAAGGAACCGCCTCCGATGTCCAAGTCCAGGATGGGCCCTGCGCCCCACCCATACCAGCGCCGGACCGCGAAGAAGGTCATGGAGGCTTCTTCGCTGCCAGTGAGTTCCTGGAGGGTCACAGTGGTTTCATGTTTGACCCTTGCCAAAACCTCCGGACCGTTGGTGGCCTCGCGGATGGCCGAGGTACAGAATGCGAGGAGATCCTCCGCTTTGTGCCTGGCGGCGAACTCCCAAGCTTCCAGCACGAATTCAATGAGCTCGTGTTGCCCGGCGTCGTTGATGTTGCCATCGTCGTCCAGGTATTGCACCAGCGAGAGCGGGCGCTTATGGGAAGCGAAAGCTACCGGGCGCGCGCCGGGATGAGCATCCACCAGCAGGAGATGGACGGTATTGGACCCGATGTCGAGAACGCCAAGACGCATTCTGCCATTATTCCCCGAACCGAAGCCCGTGAAGCAACTTGTAAGCCAGGTTTCGCCGACTGGATTGCACCCGCCCGTTATTCGACGGGCTCTCCGGCTTCGTCGGCCCTTTTGAAGTCGCGGCGGATGTTGGCAATGCCTTCAGGGTCGATTTCGAAGCCGAACTCGCTTCCGGGATTGATCACCATGCCCAGTTCATCCCCAATGTTGCCGAGGATCGCTGAACCCATGGTGCCCAGGACGTGCGGGGCCGCTTCGAGGAAACGCTCATCCACGCGGCTTGGGTGGCTGAAAACCGCCAGGACAGGCTGGCCGTCGGCATTCGAGAGCACCAACGGCTCCACGGAGGAATCAGGGCCGTCCACAGCTTCAGAGCTGACAAGGTAAACCTCGTTGTTCAGGAAGGCGAGGATGACGTCCACCGGGTTCGCGTCCGGCTGTTCGGCCAAAGCGAGCTTCGCTTCGAGGTCGTTCAAAGGTTCGTTGTCCGGAGAAACCGTCTGTTCAGTCATGGTTCTACTCGACCACGATGCAGGCCGGGACGCAATTCACGAAAGCAATCCCGGCCGGCATTGATGCTACTTCTTGGCTGCGGTCTTCCGCGCCGGGGCCTTGCGGGTAGTGGTCCGCTTGACCGGCCCCTTGGCGCGCTTTTCCGCCAAAAGTTCGACGGCGCGTTCCCGAGTCAGTTCCTCCAGCGAGGTGGAACGCGGGACCGTAATGTTGGTGACGCCGTCGGTGATGTACGGGCCGAAACGGCCTTCCTTCACCACGATGTTCTTCTCCGAGACAGGGTCCGGGCCGAACTCTGCCAGCGGCGGGACCGAGGCACGTGCGCCGCGCTGCTTGGGCTGCGAGTAGATCTCCAGGGCCTGTTCCAGCGTGATGGTGAAGATTTCCTCTTCGGATCCGATGGACCGGGAGTCCGTACCCTTTTTCAGGTACGGCCCAAAGCGACCATTCTGCACGGTGATGGGGTTGCCGTCCGCATCCTCGCCGAGGACCCGGGGCAAGCTCATCAGTTGCAGGGCCTCGTCCAGGGTTACTGTATCCACGGTCATGGACTTGAACAGCGAACCCGTTCGCGGCTTGGCTTTTACAGGCTTCTTCGGCGGCTTGGGCTTGCCGTTCTTGTAGTACTCCACCGGCTGGTTGGCCAACTGTTCCTCGGTCATCTCCGGGATGATCTCGGTGACGTAGGCACCGTAGCGGCCGTTCTTGGCGACAACCGTGTGGCCCGTGTGCGGATCAGTACCCAACACCCGCTCCTCGGGGGCTGCGGTCTCCATGAGTTCCTTGGCCTTCGCAGCCGTGAGCTCGTCCGGGGCAAGTTCCTCGGGGACGTTGGCCCGTGCGGACTCAACCACCTCGCCGGTCTTCTCGTCCACTGTGGGAATGGAGCTTTCAAGGTACGGGCCGAACTTTCCGACACGCAGCGTGATGCCCTCGGCAATGGGCACGGAGTTGATCTCCCGGGCATCGATTTCGCCGAGGTTGTTGACGATGCTCAGCAGGCCGGGGTCTGCGTCTTCACCGTAGTAGAAGTGCTTGAGCCAGGCGGCACCGACGGCCTGGCCGTTGGCGATCTTGTCCAGGTCACCTTCCATATCTGCGGTGAACTCGTAGTCCACGTAGTCGGTGAAGTGCTGCTCCAAGAGGCGGATAACAGAGAATGCGATCCAGCTGGGAACCAAAGCGGAGCCCTGCTTACGGACATAGCCACGGTCCTGGATGGTGGAAATGGTGGACGCGTAGGTGGACGGACGGCCGATGCCCCGCTTTTCCAACTCAGCGGTCAGCGACGCTTCCGTGTAGCGCGGCGGCGGCGACGTTTCGTGGCCGACGGCCACGATGTCCGAAGCCGTGAGGGAATCATCCTTGGCAACGTTCGGAAGGCGACGGGCTTCGTCGGATTCGTCGTCCCCACGGCTCTCGTCCTTGCCCTCTTCATAGGCTGCAAGGAAGCCGGGGAAGGTGATGACCGTACCGGAAGCCGAGAACTCGGCGTCGCGTCCGTCAGCGGCCACTGCACCGAGGCGGATAGTGGCAGTAGAACCCTTTGCGTCAGCCATCTGGGAAGCGACCGTACGCTTCCAGATGAGCTCGTAGAGTCGGAACTCGTCGCCGCTCAGTTGCTTGGCAACCTGAGCCGGGGTCCGGAAAGAGTCACCAGCAGGACGGATGGCTTCGTGGGCTTCCTGGGCGTTGGCAGCCTTGTTGGCGTAGACGCGTGGGCTCTGGGGCACATACTCGGGACCATAGAGTTCAGCGGCCTGACGGCGGGATGCTGTGAGGGCCTCGTCGCTCAACGCCGATGAGTCGGTACGCATATAAGTGATGTAGCCGTTTTCATACAGGCGCTGGGCAACCTGCATGGTGCTCTTCGACGAGAAGCGGAGCTTACGGCCGGCTTCCTGCTGCAGGGTGGACGTGGTGAACGGCGCTGCGGGGCGGCGCGTGTAAGGCTTGGTATCTACCGAGCGGACGCGGAAATCAGCGTTCTCCAGGCCGGCGGCCAACGACGTCGCCAGTTCCTCGTTGAGGTGAACCACGTTGGAGGAGGTGAGCTGGCCGTTGTCGTTGAAATCGCGGCCGCTGGCAACCTTGGCGCCATCCACAGCGGCGAGCTTGGCTTTGAACGAGCCTGAGCCTGCACCGAACTGGCCTGTCAGGTCCCAGTAGGACGCTGCCCGGAAAGCCATGCGTTCACGTTCGCGGTCAACCACCATGCGAGTGACCACGGACTGCACACGGCCCGCTGAGAGTCCGCGGGCTACCTTGCGCCACAGGACGGGGGAGATTTCATAGCCGTAAAGGCGGTCCAGGATGCGGCGCGTCTCCTGGGCATCCACCAAGGCGGTATCAACGTCGCGCAGGTTGTCCATGGCGCGGTGGATGGCTTCCTTGGTGATTTCACCGAAGGTCATGCGGTAAACGGGAACCTTGGGCTTCAGGACCTCCAGGAGGTGCCACGCGATGGCCTCGCCTTCGCGGTCCCCATCGGTTGCGAGATAGAGCGCATCAGCGTCTTTCAGCTGTGCCTTGAGCTCGGCAACCTTTTTCTTCTTGTCCGGGGAAACAACGTAGTACGGCTTGAAGTCGTTTTCGACATCTACTGCGAACTTGCCCAGCGAGGTCTTCTTCAGTTCGGCAGGGAGGTCCGAGGGCTGCGGGAGATCCCGGATGTGGCCGATCGAAGCCTCGACGATGAAGCCCTCGCCAAGATACTTGGCGATGGTCTTGCTCTTGGCGGGAGACTCCACGATCACGAGTTTCTTGCCGGTTTTTGCCTTGCTGGGCACGGTGCTCCTACAGAAAAAATGTGTATTTGGGCTGCTGCCCATATTGGCCTAGTTCACCATAGTTTGCAGAATCCTGCGTTGTGGTGCGGAAACCAGGACGGACATTCGACGGCCCGGCGGGGCAGTTACTGACCGGGTGCTACGCGGTCATCCGGGATCATTGACCACAAGGTTGCCACACGTTCGGCCCCTTCGGGTATCTGAGTGGGATCCTCAAGTTCGTACTCCCGTACTACCTCACGGATTCTGTCCAAAAGTTCCCTGCGCTGTGGGTTGGTCAGGTACAGCAAGTTGCTGGAGAGGACAACCGCTGCCGGTTCTTCCCCGGCCTCCCCCCGTTGACGGCGTTCCCCGCGGGCCTTGGCGAAAGCGGAAGCCCGGCGCCGGAAGGCATCCAGCTCCAGATCCACCACGGCTATCTCGGGACTGGCAACGCTGCCTCCCGAGATGGTGAAGTCTGTTCCGGCAGCTTTCCAGCGACGCTCCCGGGCATCGCCGGCGTTCTCGGCCGGAGCCACGATCCCCCACTTTTGGAGGGCCCGAAGGTGGTAGCTCATGGCACTGGGCGTGAGACCGGTCCTGGCAGCGAGTTCCGTGGCTGTGTGGCTGACCTGCGTGGCGTAGAGCTCGGAGATGACCTCGATCCGGGCAGCGTGCGCCAATGCCCGGATAGCCTTGGGATCAGTGATCTCAACGGTCTTCTCGGCACGCTTCCGCCGAGGAACGTCGCCTGACGCCTGGGATGTTTCATTGTTCGCAGTCACTTCATCAGTGTAGTCAGGGTCACTTCCCGGAGGTCCGGTGTTTGATGAGCGCGGCGCCGCATCCCGGATCATGCGCTGACCTGCGCCGGGTCCGGGAGCAGGAACCCCTCCAGGACCAGGTTGGTGACATCGCGGAACAGCCCCTCACGGAAGGCAGCTTCATCGAAATCTTCGCCACCGCCCAGGAGCGCCACCAGTGCCGAGACGATCTGCTGAACGGACAACTCGCCATCGCAGGCCGAGACGAAGCCGGCGAGCTCTGTGCTCAGCAGGTTGGTTCGACGAAGACCAGCGCCCTGCCGCAGGAGGATGACTCCGGGATGGACTGCCCCTGGGCGCTGGTGCCGTTCCTCAGTGACGTCCTCCGCCACCACCAGGTGCGCACCCTGTATTGGATGGGCCGCCAACCAATCGGCTCGTTCCACGGCGGCGCCCAAGTGCGGGCCGATGGGCTGCTCGATGGGGTAGGTGATTTCCTCGAAACGGTTGATCACGGCCGAGTGCCCGGATTCCGGGCGGCGCAGCCAGACCATGCCGAAGCCAATACCATCCACGTTTCTCGACGCGAAATCACGCAGGTAAGCGGCGTACGACTCCCTATATTGCTCACCTTCACGGTTCTGCGAGGCGTCCTGCAGCCAGGTCTCCGCGTACTGCTCAGGTCCCACCTGTTCCCGTTGGATGAACCAGATGTCCAGGCCAGAGCCCTGGAGCCATGCTGTGGGCCGGTCCTTCCAGGCCGTTTCCGACGCAATCTCCCAATTGCCCAGCATCTGGGCCGTGCCACCCGGCGCGAGGACCCCGGCGAGGGACTGGATGAGGGAAGAGACGATCTCGTCGCCGGGAAGTCCACCGTCGCGGTAGGTGAATTGCTCGGATGACGATTCACCTCCTGTGCGCGGCGTGATCACGAAAGGCGGATTGGACACGACCAGACCGAACTTTTCGCCCGCAACTGGTTCCAGGAGCGAGCCCAGCCGGAGGCTCACCCGCTTCTCCAAGTCATGGGGGTCCAGCCCCAGCTCTGCTGCGTTCAGCAGCAGGTTGAAGCGGGTGAAGGCGAGGGCCCGAGCGGAAATGTCCGTGGCCGTCACATGCTCGCAGTGGTGCAAGAGATGGAATGTCTGGATGCCGCATCCCGTTCCCAAGTCCAGGGCACGCTCGGTGTGCTGCCGGAACGTGGTTTGGACCAACGTGGTGGATGCCCGCCCAATTCCCAGGACGTGATCATGCCGCAGGACTCCCGGCTGCTGGTGGGCTGCGAGGTCGCTGGCAACCCAGAGTTCCGCCCCGCCGGTGCCATCCGTGTTGGCGTCCCAACCATAAGGGCGCAGGTCAACCTTGGCCCGGACGACTCCCGAGTCCACTGTGACCAAGCCCAGTTCCTCAAGCCCTTGCGTTCGTATGCCGGGAAGGGCCGCGTCCATGTCGATGACGGACTGTGGGACCGCGAGCAGCCAGAGGCGGACAACCGCTGCCAGCGACCTCATGGCTGTGTCCTTGGAATCTGCCAGCCGCTCACTGGCAAGGAGTGCCGGAACGAGTTGGTCCCTGCCGAGTGCCTCCGAGGCGGCCTCTCCCAGATGTTCCGCCACACCGTCCACCGTGTAGGAGACGGCACGAAGGTCCGCGGCGAGCGCCAAGAGCAGCTGGGGATGGTCGCTGCGGGGGGCATCGTCAATATTGCCGGCGGTAAACAAAGAAGGTGTGTCAGTCACCTTGCAAGTGTAGGGGCGGCACAGGGGCCCGTGGATCCTTTGGTCTGCGGTATGTGGACAAAGACCCGCCCCGGAAACCGGTAGCGTTGGAATCATGCTCAACTTCTCCACCACAAGCCGCCGAGCGGGCCTTGTTGCCATCACTGCGGCGACACTGCTGGGAGTCTGCGCCTGCCAGCCGCAGGCCAACATCGCGGACGCGGACGTCCCCGCGTGGAAGGAAAAGGTCCTCCCGGCGGCCACAGGCCCGGTTCTGGAAGACTCCGGCAAGATCCTCAACCGGGACCCGCTGACCAAGGAAGCGTCCAGCGTGCCTGCCGGGAACTACACACTCACCATGGCGTGCGACGGAGGCGGCAAGGCGTACTTCGCAGTGTCTTCGGACGGCAACAAGGTGGCCGACGCAGCCGCAGCGTGCAACGGCAGCCTCGATGTGGTGAAGATCAAGGTACAGGACAGCGGTCCCCTCAGTATCTCCACCAGCAGCGTCGATGCCCCATTGATCTTCGCCTATCACCTCGTACCAACAGCGAGCTAGAACGTCACCACTGCCTCCCCGGAAATACCTTCAGCCATCGGCTGCGCGGGCGTAAAGTCAGTGCATGGGCAGCAAGGCAGCTCGCTCGGTGAGGTCGCAGCGGCTGGCGAGGGCCGCCGTCGGACTTCTCATTGTGATGTGCGGCAGCATGACGGCGTGCGAATACACCTACGACGACGACGGCAGGCCGGAGGCCAGCCCCACGTCAACAGCGGGCAATGTGGTTCTTCCGCCCGACCCTGCGCTGGAGCAGACAGTCACCGGCGATGCCCTGGACGAGTGGGCAAAATCGGCGTTGCCCGAATCGCAAGGGCAGTCGTTCTACTCCAGCAGTGGCTACCTTAACCCTGGCGAGTCCAAGTCTGAGCAAACCGTCCAGTTGCCCGGTGGGACCTATGCGGTGACGTTGGCGTGCCGTGGGACACGCAGGGTGATGTTCGCCGTCAAAGTGGGCGAGGCAGAGCTCGTGGACTTGACGCTGGGGTGCGCCAACGCTCGGGTGAGCGTGGTGCAACTGGAGACAGACGCCGTGCTGTCCATCACCGTCGGGTCCAGGTCGGACGCCAACTTCGCTTACAGGGTGAGCAGGCTCTGAAGCCCCTAGGCGGCTTCGCAGCCTCCGGGGCATCGCAGCGTCTCAGGGCTGGAAGCGCACTCCGCACAGTAAAGGGTCAACGTGCGGCAGCTGAGATTGGAGCAGTTCTCGAATTTATTGGTGGGCGCCGCGCAACGGACGCATTCACCGATGGTCTTCGCGTCCTCGCTGAACTCCACGTGCATGCGCTTGTCGAACACATAGAGGGAGCCCTCCCAAAGGCCCTTGTCCTTGAACGTTTCGCCGTAGCGGACGATCCCGCCGTCCAGTTGGTAAACCTCTTTGAAGCCTCTGTTGACCATCAAGCTGGACAGCACTTCGCAGCGGATGCCCCCCGTGCAGTAGGTGACGACCGGTTTGTCCTTGAGGTCGTCGTACTTCCCCGAATCGAGTTCCTTGATGAAGTCGTGGGTGGTGTCCACATCCGGAACGATCGCGTCCTTGAACTTGCCAATCTGGGCCTCGAACGCGTTGCGGCCGTCGAAGAACACCACATCTTCGCCACTGGACTTCTTGGCGTCCACCAGGGCGTGGAGTTCCTCGGGTTGCAGGTGCCTGCCGCCCCCGACAACGCCGTAGTCGTCCACCTTCAACTCACCGGGAGCCCCGAACGACACGATTTCATCGCGGACCTTGACGCTGAGGCGCGGGAAGTCCGCGGCGCTGCCTTCGGACCATTTGAAGTCGATGCCGTGGAAACCCCGATATTCGCGCGTCGTCTTCACATACTGCTTCATGTTGTTCAGCTCGCCACCCACAGTGGCGTTGATGCCATCCTTCGAGATAAGGATCCGGCCGGTGAGTCCCAACTTTTCGCACAGGGCGCGCTGCCACAGACGCACGGCGTCGGGGTCGGCGATCGGGGTAAAGCCATAGAAGAGCACAATTCGGTTCAAAGCCACTATTCAAGGGTACTGGGTGCAGTAAAATCCACCTTTGCCGGGGGGCGCCGGATGCCCTCGCGGGTGAAGAAGTCACAATTCCATAAGCAACGATCCTTCGGCTGACTACGCTCTGTTGCTTCACCGGGTGCTGGCATAGTCTCTCTACATGAGTCCAGACGCCTTGGTTGAAGACATTGCGCACCTCTTGGAAGTCTGGGTAGCCGGTTGGTCCGGTTGCCGCGGCTATCAGTCACGCCAAGAAGGACGCTTCCCTGCCGCTCTTCGCGCCGACAAGACCGGTGATTGGGAGTATTTCGCCCATGACCCCTCGGACGAAGAGTTCACCGCCTTGGCGGCCAAGACCGCAGAAGCCCCCACCCGGATCCTGACGGTCCTCACCAACGACGTCCAACGGTACAAGTACCTGGCTGAACAGCACGGGCTCACGGTGACATCGGCTTCGCAAACCATGATGATCGTGGACATGGAAACCCAGGACGCCGAAGATCCATGGCTCCCGGACGACGATCTCGAACTTGCCACCTCGGAAGCGAACGGAGTCCATCACGCAGTGGTCCACTCCGGTGAACAAGTTGCCGCCAGCGGTCGGGTGTTCGTGGTGGACGGCACCGCGGTCTTCGACAAGATCGTCACTGAACCACAGTTCCAACGGCGCGGCTTGGGCAGCTTCATCATGAAGGCCCTCGCTGCCCAGGCTTTCTCGCACGACGTCGAAAACGGGCTTCTCCTGGCATCCTTGGACGGCCAGAAGCTCTACTCCCATCTTGGCTGGGACGTGGTCTGCCACGTGCTCATGATGTCGGTCAGCGGCGCGGAAGGATCAGATCTCTCGGGGGCCTGAGAAGCGCCGCTTCGCGGCCATGTTCGACGGCGGTGCCCACGGGCGCCGCCGTTTGCGTGCCCGCACAGTGACAGAATGATTCGGTGGCTGCACCAAATTCGCTGATCTCCATGCTGGGCCGGACTCCGGACCCGGAGCAGCTGCGCCATGTCCACACGATCCCTGCCCGAAAAGCCGTCAACGAACCGTGGCCTGGCTGGGTGCACCCGGATGTCGTGGCGGCCTACGGATCGCTGGGCATCCACGAACCCTATAGACACCAGATCCAGGCCGCGGAGCTCGCCCATTCCGGCCAGCACGTAGTCATCGCTACCGGAACCGCTTCCGGCAAATCGCTCGCCTACCAGCTCCCCGCCTTGGACGCGATCCACCGCTCGGAGCTGCGGGTCCTGTCCGATCCCGGGAAAATCCACGACGACGGCGCGGTCACCCTGTACCTGTCCCCCACGAAAGCCCTGGCAGCGGACCAGCTCGCAGCCATCCGCTCGCTGAAGTTGCCAACCGTGCGGGCGGAAACTTACGACGGCGACACCGACGTTTCGTCGCGCCGTTGGATCCGTGACCACGCCAATTTCATCCTGGCCAACCCGGACATGCTGCACTTCGGCATCCTTCCCAACCACACGTGGTGGGCGAGGTTCTTCCGGAGGCTGCGGTACGTGATCGTGGACGAGGCCCACAGTTACCGCGGCGTGTTTGGCTCGCATGTGGCCAACCTGATGCGCCGGCTGCGCCGGATCTGCGCCTACTACGGCGCAGGGACGTCCTTCCCTGAGCCGATATTCATTGCTGCTTCCGCCACGGCATCCGACCCCGGAGTTTCCTTCGGGAGGCTGATCGGGGCCCCCGTCCGGGAGGTTTCCGAAGACTGTTCTCCACACGGCTCCACCACCGTGGCTTTCTGGGAGCCCGCGCTGACTGACGTCAAGGGTGAAAATGGAGCCAAACAGCGCAGGACAGCCGTGGCCGAAACCGCGGACATCCTGGCCAACCTTGTTTCGTCCCGCGTCAGGACCATCGCCTTCATCAAGTCCCGACGAGGGGCGGAGTCCATTGCGTCCATCACCAAAAGACTGCTGGACGAGGTTGACCCCAGCCTTCCGGGCCGAGTGGCGGCCTATCGATCCGGCTATCTGCCGGAAGAACGGCGCGCCCTGGAGCAAGCTTTGAGGTCCGGTCAGCTGCTGGGGGTCTCCAGCACCTCTGCCCTTGAATTGGGCATCGATATCTCGGGGCTTGATGCCGTGCTGGTGGCTGGCTGGCCGGGTACCCGCGCGTCGCTCTTCCAGCAGATCGGCCGGGCAGGGCGGGCAGGCCAAGACGCCATCGCCGCCTTCGTGGCCAGCGACGACCCCTTGGACACCTATCTGGTGAACCATCCGGAAGCGATCTTCGACGTGTCCGTGGAAGCCACCGTCTTCGATCCGGGCAATCCCTACGTCCTGGGGCCGCACCTTTGCGCGGCCGCGGCCGAGTTGCCTATCGGACCGGCGGAGCTGGATCTCTTCGGTCCCACCGCCGAGGACCTCCTGGACCGCTTGGTGGTCCAGGGATATCTGCGCAAGCGGCCCGCGGGGTGGTTCTGGACCCATCCCGAGAGCGCTGCCGGGATGGTGAACCTCCGGGCAGATGGTGGTGGTCCGGTGAGCATAGTCGACGCCGAGACAGGGTCCCTCCTGGGAACCATGGACTCGCCACAGACGCACTATCAAGCACACACGGGTGCCATCTACGTCCATCAAGGCGAGAGCTACCTGGTGGAGGACCTGAACGAAGCGGACCATTGCGTGATGGTGCGGCGAGTGAACCCCGACTTCTACACCACGGCACGGGACGTGACCCAGATCGAAGTATTGGAAACGTCGCGCTCGGTCCAATGGGGTGACATCACCGTGCATTTCGGCGACGTCAAAGTGACCACCCAAGTAGTCTCCTTCCAGAGAAAAGCCTTGATTTCGAATGAGATCCTCGGTGAGGAACCGCTGGAACTCGGTGCCCGCGACCTCTTTACCAAGGCCGTTTGGTTCGTGGTGGACAACCGTTCACTGCATGGGGCCGGGCTGGTGGAAGCCCAGTTTCCTGGTGCGCTGCATGCCGCTGAACATGCCGCCATCGGCCTCCTCCCCTTGGTGGCATCCAGCGACCGCTGGGACATCGGCGGCGTGTCGACCGCTCTGCATGCTGACACCGGGGTACCCACGATCTTTGTCTACGATGGCCACCCTGGCGGCGCCGGATTCGCTGAACGGGGTTTCGAGAAGGCCAAGATATGGTTGACGGCCACACGTGAGGCCATCAAAGCCTGCGAATGCGACGCCGGCTGCCCGTCCTGCGTTCAGTCCCCCAAATGCGGCAACAAGAACAACCCGTTGGACAAGGCAGCCGCCATCACTCTCCTTGGCGTATTGCTGAAGGACGCGGTCTAACCGACGCTGTGCCGAAGCGAGCAGCCGCGGCTACGGCGGCTTACGGAGGCGGCCCCGCACGCGCCTTGCCGCTGGCAACACCCCACTGGAAAGGGTGTGCCAGTTCCGTCGCAACTTCCACCTCCTCCCCGCCGACTACGGTGCAGGAAGTGAGTTTCGCCTGGTGGCGTCCCGCTACGTCCGCGGCCACGGCACACGGGTCTCCGGGAGTGAGGCCCCGAGCGGCATCGGCCCCGGCCAGTGCTGCGAGATCTGCGGCGGTGGCAGCACGGGTCCCCATGGCCGCGGCCTGCGCGAGGAGAACCACCACAACCAGCAACGCCATCACGACGGCGCCCAATGTCAGCGCCAGAACCGTCCCGGACCCGCGGTCGGGAGGGGAAGCCGGCAGCACATCGTTCACGGCGTACCGGCCTCTCCCCTGGCAGACGCAAATGCTGTCAGCTTCCACGGGATAAGGTGCCCCAGTGCTCCCCCGACAGGTGACGAAGCCGTCACAGTGAGCCATTCGCCGTCGTGGGTCTGGGTTGAACTCGCTCCCTCTCCGGCAAGGCGTTTGACGATCCCGTCCACCGAAGCGGGTGCCTCGCCCCTGGCAGAAGCACGTGCTCCGGCCCTGGCCGCTTCTTCCAACCGCAGCTGGGTGATGCCCGCAGCGCCGCCTGCCAGCAGGAATGCCAAAAGTAGAATCACAGCTGGCAAAGCGACGGCGAACTCAGCGGTGACCGCACCCCGTTCCTTACCGCCATGGGAGGCTCTCCAGCGGGCAGGCAGCACGTACGTCATGGCAAGGACAGTGCCGTGCGGATCAGGTTGAGCAGGAAACCCCGGACTTCCTCGCTGCGAAGGATGACCACCAGCAAGCCCGCGAGGCCTACCGCGGCAAGGGTGGCGATAGCGTACTCGGCCGTGGCCATGCCCAGTTCGGAGCCCATCAGCTTGGTCCTGGCGCTTGCCCGCGTCCAGAAGCCATCGTCCTGAAGTCGCCCGTCCTCGAACTCCTCAAGGTCCTCTAAGCCGGGTTCGTACTGCCCCGGTTCATACTGCCCCAGTTCGTACTGCCCGGGTTCGTCCCCAAGATCGGATTGCTCGAGATCGTTATGTTCCAACTGGTACTCGGAGAGTTCGTATTGCTGGGTTGTCATCGGTATCCCGGAGGAAGCCTCAGGGACTTCAGCCGGCCGGTCCTGGGGCACATCACTGAGAAGGTCGGGAAGTGTAGTGGACAGTGTTTTCACGGGTGGAGTTCCTTTCATATATGCCAGCGCTTTCGCCGGCTGGTTCGACTCTTCCGTGCCGCAAAGAGCCCCGAAAGTGAGGGATCACGTCAAGTGGATAAACCTCTGTGCGCTCCGGATGTGGAGGGAAAGTGGTCAGCTGTCACAGCTCAACCGGAGGGAAGCATCGCAATCAGTACGGGGACGATGCCAAGGCAGATGAAGGCCGGCAAGGAGCACAAGCCCAGAGGAACCACAAGCTTCACGCCCAAGGCAGCCGCCCGCTTCTCCGCGGCGCGAAATTGCTCGCGCCTCTCCCTGGCGGCCTGCGCGTACAGAATGGCCGCCGAAGGGGCCCCTGTCAGGGCAGCGAAAGCCAGTGCATCCTTCAACCGCACGACTTCGGTGGCGTGTTTGGTGGGCGCCCGCCAAGCGGTTTCCCAGTCGACGCCAATCGCCAGCGCGGCCACCACGGGCCTCAGCGACTGGCTGATTGGAGGCGCGGCGCACCGGGCAATGAGTTCCAACGCCCGGCCTATTCCAGCCCCGGCATCAAGCATTGACGCCATCAGCTCCAGCATCATCGCTGTATCGCGAAGACCGTCGGGAAGGTGCAACGGTTCCCTGACCTCCACTGCGACGCCGGGCCGTCGCGAAGAGTAGTCCGGCGCGGTGTCATCCCCGCTGCCTCCACCAAACCGGGACCTCACCCGCGCCGGCAAGGCGAAACCAACGAATGCAGCCAATGCCAGGACGGCCATCATGATGAGGATCCAGACCCCGGCCATCAGACACCTCCGGAAGCGGACACCACCAGGCGTGATGACCAAACCCGTCCGGCCACCGTCAGCAGGAGCCCGGCACCAAGAGTGGCAACACCCCAGATGTTGTCCAGGAGGATTCCCAACGGATCAACCCCCAGGGCCATCCCCAGCACCAACCCGAACACCGGCAGCCACGACAACAGCCGAACGGTTGCCTTGGGCCCTGCGAGCGCCGTCTGCCGTGCGGCTTCAGCGTCCTCTTCGGCTTCCAGCTGGGCTGCGAATCGAGCGAGGAGATCGGCAAGGGGACACCCGCTGGTTTCGGCCACCTCCAGGCAGGCGGCCATCTCCATCCACACACGACGCTCCGAACTGCCACGACGGCGAAACACTTTTCCCGCCGCCCCACGGATCGCTTGAGCCGGTGAGCCTCCCACTGCCGACGCTGCCCGTACCGCGGCGAGGACCTTCAGGGATTCTTCGGAGAGCCGGGCCGGGCTTTCCGCCGCTACGCGCGGGCCGCCGTCCATGGTCGCCTGGAAGCCGTGGACAAGCCACAGCTCCTCCCAGAGCCTGGAAGATCCCCTTCCACCCCGCAGCAGCGCCGCGATTTGCTGCACCAACACCACCAAGGACAAAGGCTCAGTCCGCTGCCGCCGCGAGAGAGCAAGCCGCGGACGGCGATGGGCAACCTCGCCCCCATCGATGGGCGCATTACCCAAGCTCATCCGAACCCGCGGGCCGTCAGCGCGGAGGCCCCGGAGGTGCAACCAGGCCGCGAGAGCAGTAACAAGGACCAGACCGATGATCAAGGTTCTTGTCCCGTGCCTGCTGACGGACCAAAGTCCGGCAGCCTGTGCTGCGGGGCCGGCCCTGCCGCCGGGGGTGAGGCCAAGGAAAGCCTGGCGGCCAGGTCCTGCCACGCCGGACCCCGGGTCATCCCCGACGGACTCCAGCAGAGGGCATTCACCACCTTCTGGCCCTCGTTGCCGTCTGCCAGTACGCCGATGGATGCAATTCTCCGTCCAGACTGGGTTCGGTCGACGTGAATCACTACGTCCAAAGCGTTGGAGACCTGCAAACGCACGGCCTCAGCGCTCAACCCTGCGAGCGCCCCGAGAGCAACCAATCGTGCCGGCACAGCTTCGGCCGTATTGGCATGGATGGTGCCGCCGCCACCCGTGTGCCCCGTGTTGAGTGCGGTCAGCAGTTCACGGACCTCAGCGCCACGGCATTCACCGACGATGAGCCTGTCCGGCCGCATACGCAAAGCCTGGCGGACCAATTCACCGAGGTCCAGCGCACCTCCGCCCTCAAGATTCCCGTGCCGCGATTCAAGAGTCACCACGTGTGGGTGGACGGGGTTGAGCTCGGCAGCGTCCTCGATCAGGACAAGCCGCTCCTTCGGGTGGCTCAGGCCGAGCATGGTGGACAACAGGGTTGTCTTGCCGGAACCAGTGGCCCCGCTGATCAGGAAACTGAGCTTCCGCGCCATGATGGCCCGGAGTACCACCTCGACAGGCTCTGAAAACATGGCGCTCTCCCTCAGCTCAGCCAGAGTGAACACTGCTTCACGTCGGATGCGGATGGACAGCAAAGTGCCTGCGGTGGATATCGGTGCGAGGACAGCGTGTACGCGATAGCCACCGTTCAGTCGGACGTCCACGCAGGGAGAGCCGTCGTCCAATCGACGGCCGCCGGCTGAAACCAGCCGAACAGCAAGCGACCTGATGTGTTGTTCAGAGTCGAAGTAAACGGCCGAGCGTTCCAACCCGTTCCCGCGATCCAACCAGACAGAATCCGGACCGTTGACGAAGATGTCAGTCACAGCGGGATCGTGGGCCAGTTGCTGCAGGGGTCCCAGCCCATTCAACTCGGCATTGATGGATTCCACTGCCTCCAACGCCCCGGCCGTGCCCAGCAACCGGCCGCTGGCTTGGACGGCGGCTGCGACTGTGGACGGTGTCACAGGACCGCTGCCCGCGAGCACCGACTCCCGTACAGTCTCAAGGAGAACGGAGTCCAACCGGCGGCCCTGCCGGCGCCGATCTCCTTCGGCAAATCTGTTCACTGGAAGGCTCCGTTCAACTCCAGCACGTCATCCGCAAAACGGATCACGGGCTTTCGGCGGCCGAGTTCCAGCAACCGGCCAGCGTCGGTGCCGGCTGCCACACCCCGTAACTCCGGGATAATGCCCAACAACGGCAATCCGAGGGACTCCGCGATGAACGGAGCATCCACGGAGGAAGCACCGCCCCCACGGACCAGCAGCCCCGCGTCTACCGGTGGGAGTTCGTTCAGGAGGTGCGCTGCCGCCACGGCGGATTTGAGGTTGGGCGTAGCGAGCAGCACTATCCTGTCGCAGTCCCATGCGAAAGTCCTCAGTCCCTCACCACAGCGCCCAATGTCGACCACGATGAGTTCGAAGCTCCGGCGTGCGGCATCCATGACTGCGGCGTGGGCGCCCGCATCAGGGACATGAACCGGTTCCCGCGTCCCGGGCCATGACAGGTAGGCGAAGCCCCCGGCCATGGGCAGGGAATCCCGGAATTGGGTGGGATCAATGCTGCCCCGTGTCTCGGAGAAGTCGGGCCACCGTAGGCCTGGGACGTCGTCGGCCGTAACGGCCAGTTCCAATCCGCCGCCCCAAGGATCACCATCGATGAGCATGGTGCTGATGCCGTGGCCGGCCGCAGCCTGGGCGAGCCAAATTGAGGCGGTGGTGGCTCCTGCTCCGCCCGACCCCCCGATGATTCCCAGAACGGTCCCCCCGAGGTCGGGAGAGCCGGACATGCTGAGGTGTTCCGCCAACCATGCGGCAGCCTCGGGCAGGACTGCGACCCGCTCGGCTCCAAGTGTCGCCGCCAACCGCCATAAGCCGTCCCCTTCTGTGGCTTTTCCCAGCAGCACAGAGGGGACCCTTCTCCTCGGCGGCAATTCGCGGACATCGCTGCCCACCAAAACGACATCCGCGCTGTCCCATCCGGGGGAGGCCCCTGTCACATCCGTGGCCGTCCGCAACGTTCCCCCTGCGGCCGCGACTATCCGTTTGGCTTCCTCCTGAAAATAGGCGTCGCCGGAGACGAGGAGGATCTCCGCGGCATTGTGCGGCACCCATGATCCATCCGTCCCCACCTCGACTGCTTCGCTGCTGGTTTGTCTGTGTCGACTTTGTCTGTCTCGACGATCTCGCTTGCCCATCCACCCAGAATGGTTCGAACTGTGGACCCGCGTAAGGAAGCAAGAGGGCTATGTGGACAAGCAGTCGATAGCCAGCGGTGTGGAGGACAAGTTGTCCGGCCGCGGCGGGTTTGAGAACCACGCCACCCCAGCGAACCACGCCACCCCAGCGAACCACACACCCCAGCGAACCACGCCACCCCAGCACACAAGGCAGAATGGAGACCATGTACTTGCTGCTCGCCGCCCACCCGGAAGGCGCAGCCATACAGAGGATCTCCCCCACCGGAAAAGCTACGGCTGACGCACGCGTTGTCACCCGAGGCGAGCTGGCCGGCGTCGTGCGTGAATTCGAAGCCCAGCGGCCCCGCTGGGTGTGGCATCGTGCCCAGGACTGGTACCCCGAACTGCTCGCGCAAGGCATCGAACTGGAACGCTGCCATGACCTCGCACTGTGCGGAGCCATCCTGGCTCATTCTGAATTCACGGCGCACACCGACTACGCCAGGCACGCGGTCAAGCTCACCCAGGACGATGACGCATCACCGCCCCGTGCCCTTCAGCCCCCACCGCCGCCGGCCGATCAAGGTGCCCTCTTCGAGGACATCGCGCCGAAGAATCCCAAAGCAGGGCTGGCTGAGCTCAAAGAGGAGTTCGCGGCCCAGCAACACGCGGTCTCACAGGCCGCCACGGACCAGCAGCAAAAACAACGCCTTCAATTGCTGCTGGCCGCCGAATCAGCGTGCGCCATCATTGCCGTTGAGATGCAGCATGCTGGTGTCCCGTGGCGCGAGGAACTGCATCAGCAGATCCTCGCCGAGGTCTTGGGTACCCGGCCACCCCTGGGGCACAGGCCCCCGGCCCTTGAGGTTCTGTGCGCCGAACTCAGGAGCATCCTCAACTCCCCCAGCCTGAACCCGGACTCGCCCCAAGACCTCATGCGTGCCCTGCACCGCAATGGGATCGAGGTCAAGAGCACCCGCCAATGGGAGCTCCAGGAATCCAAACACCCGGCCATCCAGCCACTGCTGGCGTACAAGAAGCTCTCCCGGCTGCACACCGCCAACGGCTGGGCCTGGCTGGATGCGTGGGTCAGGGACGGGCGGTTCCACCCTGAGTACGTCGTGGGCGGCGTGGTGTCCGGGAGGTGGGCGTCGAGGGGCGGTGGTGCCCTGCAGATTCCACGCAACATCCGGGCCGCGGTCCATGCCAATCCGGGCCATAAGCTCATCGTCGCCGACGCCTCCCAACTGGAACCGCGGGTCCTGGTGGCATTGGCCCAAGACACCAAGATGGCCGAGGCCGCACGGGACAAGGACCTCTACGCAGGCATCGCTGCACAGGGATTCGGTGGCGACCGGGCGAAGGCGAAGATTGCCCTGCTCGGTGCCATCTACGGCGCTACCACTGGCGAATCGGGCAGGCTCATGCCGCAGCTCACGCGTACCTATCCGCGCGCCGTGGGGTTCGTTGAGCAGGCAGCCCGCGAGGGCGAGGCCGGGCGAACAGTAACTACGCGCCTCGGTCGAAGCAGCCCGCCTCCGTCAGCTGGCTGGTTGCGCGGCCAGCAATCCACCACCGCGGAGGAGCAGCGCCGGGCGGACAACCTGGCCCGCTCACGGGGCCGCTTCACCCGAAACTTCGTGGTCCAGGGCTCGGCAGCTGAGTGGGCAGCCTGCTGGTTGGCAGAATTACGACGGCGCCTGCGGGCCTTGCGTGCCGAGGGCGCACCGTCCGGGGAACTCGTCTTCTTCCTGCACGACGAAGTGATGGTTCATGCGCCTGACGTTGCCGTGGATGCCTGCATCCGTGCCATCGAGGAGGCGGCGACTGCCGCGAAGGAACTGATGTTCGGGAGGATACCGGTGGAGTTTCCGGTGAGCGTGGCCGTCGTCGATTCCTACGACAAGGCGAAATAGCACCAACACGGACGACTATCCAGTCATATCTCGCCATATGAGCCGGAATGAACCTCCTGTGACGGGTACCGCCCAGTAACTGGTGGTTGATCCGAGGTTCTGGATACTTTCACTATGTGGACGCGGTTCGCCGTTCCATGTCTGTATGCAAGGAAGCATCCATAGGGGGAAGAAGCGATGGCTGGCAGGTTTGAAATTCTCAAGGACAACGACGAAGGGTTCCGGTTCCGCCTCACCGCGGCCGATGGCACTGTCGTGGCCGAATCACCCACGTTCACGCACCTCGAAGGCGTCATTGCCGGCATCAACGCCGTGCGGGAGAACGCTGCCACAGGACTGATCGTGGACCGTTCGGCGACGGGCCGTAAGGCCGCCTGACAGGGAACGTCCGGGGGCCGGGCCGCGCGGCACCTAGAGGTCGATGTCCCGCAATTTGTCTTGATCCCAGGGGACCGTCCATCCCAGCTCGTCGAAGAGACCGCTCAGGACCATGCCGGTGAAGCCCCAGACCAGCACGCCGTTAACAGTGAAGCCCGGGCTGGTGTACGTGCGCCCAAAGCGCGTGATGGTGGCGGTGACCCGGTTGACAGGATCCAGGAGGTCGCGGACCGGGACCCTGAAGACCTGCGCCGACTCTGCATAGTCCACTACCCGAACAGGCGACGGCGCATCCCACCACGCCAGCACGGGTGTCACACGGAAATTGCTGCGGATAAGTCCGAGTTCCGGAATCACTCCCAGCACCCGTACACCCTCCGCGTCCAGGCCGGTTTCTTCCACCGCTTCACGAAGTGCCGCGGCCACCACTGAATCGTCTTCGGGGTCGACGCTGCCACCAGGGAACGCCACCTGCCCTGGATGATCGTCCAGGGTGTGGGCCCGCTCAAGGAGGAGAACGTCGAGGTCGGCGGGGGCGATGGGTCGACCCGACTCGGCAGGAACGTTATCAAGCACGCCGAACAGCATCAGGACTGCGGCCGGGCGGTTGGTTTCCGGGCTGACTGGAAGCCGCTCCCACAGGGCCGAGTGCTGCTGCTGGCCTGCTTCAAAGCGGCTCACCAAGGCGGACAGCTCCTCAAGCGCGGTCACCCGGGCCTCCTTTGCGATTCCATGCGGATCTCTGCGGCCCGGTGCGTCTCCGCCAGGAGTTGCTCAAGCAAGGCCTCGTTGCCCGGGGCGAGCTCGTATTTCAACAGCTTGGCCGCCTTGACCGGATCCGTCTCGCCATCGCCGTAGCTCGGGCACAGGCTGGCCACCGGGCAAGCTCCACAAGCGGGCTTCCTGGAGTGGCAGATCCTGCGTCCGTGGAACACTACGCGGTGCGAAAGCATGGTCCAGTCCCTTGGCTCGAAGAGCTCAGCGACGTCGAACTCGATTTTCACCGGGTCATCGGATGCCGTCCACCCAAAGCGGCGGGCCAATCGTCCGAAGTGGGTGTCCACCGTGATCCCAGGGACACCGAAGGCATTTCCCAGGACCACGTTGGCGGTCTTGCGTCCGACGCCGGGCAGCGTGACCAGATCTTCAAGCCGACCCGGGACCTCGCCGTCGAATTCGTCCACCAGCCGGGTGCTGAGCGCCAACACATTGCGCGCTTTGGCCCTGAAGAAGCCTGTGGGTTGAAGGATCGTCTCCAATTCCGCCGGGTCTGCTTCAGCCAACGCTTTTGCGTCCGGATAGCGGGCAAACAGGATCTTGGTGACTTGGTTGACCGCCACGTCGGTTGTTTGCGCCGAGAGGACCGTAGCCACCACCAGTTCAAATGGATTCCTGAAGTCGAGCTCCGCATGCGCATACGGATACTTGTCGGCAAGAACCCTGTTGATCTTGCGTGCCCGTCGTTTGAGTGCGAGCAGCGAACCAGCTTCAGCGATGGCCACGGTGTCCCTGCCTAGCCGCGTTCGATGTTGCTGAGCTCCCGAAGAACCCCAACCTTGCCGTCGGTGTCCTGGACCAGGAATTCATGGCCGCGGTCCTCGAGTGCCAGCACCCAACCGCCGGGTTCAATGGTGAAGGAGGGGAGGCCCGTGTGTTCGTCGTACGCAGTCCGCGGCTGGGCGACGGCGAACCAGAAGGCCTCATAGGCAGGCGAGTCCGATTCCTCCGGACGGCTTGCGGGGTCCACGGTGGCACCGATGGTGTCGCTCACCTTGCGGGTGTCGCCCGAGACAATCGGCGTCGCCATGGTGGCAGCCCACGGTTGTTGCGCTGTCGGCTGTTGCGCTGCCGGCTGTTGCGCTGCGGGAGCCTGCGTGGCGTGCTGCGTGGTGGCAGTCTCAGGAGCCGTAGCCGGGGCCTTCGCAGAGTGGTCCTTTGCGTCCGATTCGCTGGTTGGTTCCTCACGCTGAGGCGTGGGGGTCGCGGGCGAGGCACCGGCCCTGGAAGGGGCAGCAGCTGCAGGTACAGACTCCCCCGCTGCCTTCGCGTCTGCTGAATGCACGACGGCGGGTGCTTCCGGTCCCGTCGACGGCCAAGTTCCAGGGGTGCCACTGTCGGGGGTGCCAGTTCCAGGGGTGCCGGTTCCATAGGTGGCTGGCGGCGCGAAGGGGCTCGGCCCGGCGGGTGTGCCCCCGCCCGGGGCGTTGGAGGAAGCAGGGACGGCCGCCGCAGCGGGTGGCTGGTATCTGGGCGTCGAACCAGACGTGCTGCCGCCCGTCGGTTTGGGAGCTTTGGGGGCTTTGGGAGCAGCCGGTTTGCGGCTGGGTACTGCTGCTTCGCGGGCAACAACGTGGGCCGGCGTTTCAGCACGCCCCTTGAAGTCGGCTGAGAGCCACGGCAGATGCGGCGCCAGGACCGTGGCGGCCAGCAGGCCTACTGAACCCACCAGGCCCAGCAGAACGCTGCCGTTGAACGAGTTGGCAATGGTGAGGAAGAACAGTGGGAAAGCGAAGGAAGCCGTGACGGACGCGAACTGGTCAACGGACAGTGACCCGATGCGGACGATGGTGCCAGGCTGCAATCTGCGGGCGACGAAGAGCACCACCACCACCAACGGGAGGATGATGCCCAGCAACAGGAAAAACAGGTTTCCAAGGTTCCAGAGGTTGTAGCGCGCTCCGAACATGGGGAGCAGGGACGCGACGAACATCAGGAGCGTGGAGCCGAAGACAGTAAGGTCCCGGATAGTGAATGGCCCGGCTACGGTGTCGTACTTGGCAATACCGTTCCTGGCCGTGTCACCGGTAACCGATCCATTCTTGGCGGGGGGTGCGATGTTTTCCGGCGCAGGATTCCCAGCAGCGTTGCCGCCAGGAGCGGCGGCCGTTCCAGCCGTGGTGTCCGGTCCCGTCGGTTGTGAGTCGTGCGGGCCTGGGCTCAGCTGGTTCATCTATTTCTCCTTCGTACGGCGGCGCCTTGGACAGTCCGGCCCGGTGATGTCCGCGGGATTCCGCGGCCAAACCGGACACGCCAGAAGATGCGTCCCAAGACTTCTTCAGCCTATGCCACCCCACTGACAGGGTTCTAGCTGAAAACGGTCATCCAGCTTCGCCCACAGCAAACTCCAAGGTCGCTTACAGGAAGCGCCCACGGGCATCAGCGCGAACAGCGGTGCAGCACGTGCCGCCGTCGTCGTCATGTAAACGGTTCCCCAGCGCACCAGCCGCCATTCGGCGCTAAAACTGCGCCGCTCGCTGCCGCATTTGTGACCACGCACACGTAGGACCTCTCGAAGCGATAGTGTTGATGGCGGACAGCACTCTGCGGACCTTCGGCTGGTCCCGCTCGACGCTCGAAGACGGCTCGAGGGTGGACCTGATGGCAGGATCCGCGCAGCAAAGATCGATGAATGATGAGGTTCACCATGTCCCAGGACACCACCGGATCCACGGCCACCGCTGCAGCTTCAACGGCTCACAACGGACAGGCCCCGCACGTAGAGGCCCTTGAAAACCTCCTGCACGAGAACCGCAAGTTCGCTCCATCGGCAGACTTCGCCGCGAACTCGGTAACAAGCGCTGACGCCTATGGAGAAGCTGAGGCGGACCGCCCCGCGTTCTGGGCCAAGCAGGCGCGGGAGCTGCTGACCTGGGACAAGGACTTTACGGAAGCCTTGGATTGGTCCAACCCGCCGTTTGCCAAGTGGTTCGTCGGCGGCGAGGTCAACGCGGCGTACAACGCGCTGGACCGGCACGTGGAGAACGGCTTGGGCGACCGCGTTGCCATCTACTTTGAAGGCGAACCCGGGGACACCCGCACCTACACCTATGCACAGCTGACCGAAGAGGTGAAGAAGGCCGCCAACGCCTTCGAGTCCCTCGGCGTGGCCAAGGGCGACCGCGTGGCCGTCTACCTGCCCATGATCCCTGAGGCCGTCATCACGCTCCTTGCTTGCGCCAGGATCGGGGCCGTGCACTCGGTGGTGTTCGGTGGTTTCTCCGCGGATGCCCTTCGTTCCCGCATCGAGGACGCCGAAGCCAAGCTCGTGGTCACCGCCGATGGCACGTACCGCCGCGGCAAGCCCTCCGCCCTGAAGCCGGCCGTTGACGAAGCCCTCTCCAAGCCCGGTCATACGGTCCAGAACGTCGTGGTGGTCAAGCGCAACGGCGAGGACGTCAACTGGGTGGAAGGCCGCGACCTCTGGTGGTCCGACACCGTCGACAAGGCATCCAACGAGCACACCGCCGTCGGGCATGACTCCGAGCACCCGCTGTTCATCCTCTACACCTCAGGCACCACCGGCAAGCCCAAGGGCATCCTGCACACCACCGGCGGCTACCTCACCCAGGGCGCCTACACCCACAAGGCCGTGTTCGACCTCCACCCGGAAACGGACGTGTACTGGTGCACCGCCGACGTCGGATGGGTCACCGGCCACTCCTACGTCACCTACGCACCGCTCATCAACGGCGCCACCCAGGTCATGTACGAAGGCACCCCGGACTCCCCGCACCAGGGCCGCTGGTGGGAAATCGTGGAAAAGTACAAGGTCTCCATCCTCTACACCGCCCCCACCGCGATCCGGACGTTCATGAAGTGGGGCCGGGACATCCCGGACAAGTACGACCTCTCCTCCATCCGCGTCCTCGGCTCCGTGGGCGAATCCATCAACCCCGAAGCATGGATGTGGTACCGGGACGTCATCGGCGGCAACGCCGGCAAGAATGGCGAGAAGAAGGACAACCCCGCACCGATCGTTGACACCTGGTGGCAGACCGAAACCGGTGCGCAGATGATCGCCCCGCTGCCCGGCGTGACCGCCACCAAGCCCGGCTCGGCCCAGGTCCCGCTGCCCGGCATCGCCGTGGACGTGGTGGACGAAAACGGCCAGTCCGTGGCCAACGGCGAAGGCGGCTACCTGGTGGTCCGCGAACCGTGGCCCTCCATGCTGCGCGGCATTTGGGGCGACCCGGAACGGTTCAAGGACACCTACTGGTCCCGCTTCGAGGCCATGTACTTCGCCGGCGACGGCGCCAAAAAGGACGAAGACGGCGACGTCTGGCTCCTGGGCCGCGTGGACGACGTCATGAACGTCTCCGGCCACCGCCTCTCCACCACCGAAATCGAATCCGCCCTCGTCAGCCACCCGTCCGTCGCCGAAGCAGCCGTCGTAGGCGCCGCTGACGAAACCACCGGCCAGGCCGTCGTCGCGTTCGTCATCCTCCGCGGTGACGCCGTGAACAACGGCGACGAAACCGTCCTGGCACTGCGGAACCACGTGGGCAAGGAAATCGGCCCCATCGCCAAGCCCAAGCAGTTGTTGATCGTCCCGGAACTGCCCAAGACCCGCTCCGGCAAGATCGTCCGCCGCCTCCTCAAAGACATCGCAGAAGGCCGCGACACCGGCGATGCCACCACACTGGCCGACCCCGGCATCATGACCCAGATCGCCGAATCGCTCCGTAAGTAGGCAATTCACGACGGCGCCGCCCACCTCCCGGGGTGAGCGGCGCCGTCGTGCGTTCAGCCACTTGGGCGATGCCGCCGCGTCTGCCTTCCGCGCTGCGGGAGCCACGCGTCCTAGACTGGACCCAGACTCAGCCCCACGTTTGACGAGGTTCCCAGAAAGGCCCTGATGCTTCAGGCAGCACGCCACTCCGCCATCATCGATGCCGTCCAGCGCGAACGCGTCGTACGGGTCTCGGACCTCGCGCAACTGCTGGGCGTCTCCCCCATGACCGTGCGCCGCGATATCGAAGCGCTCGAGGAAACCGGACGTGTGGAGCGCATCCACGGCGGCGCCAAGCTGCCCGGCGATGCAAGCACCCATGAACCCGGCTTCGAACTCAAGTCCACGCAGCTCACGGACGAAAAGCACGCGATCGCCGTCGAAGCAGCCACGATGGTCCAGGAAGGCATGGCGATCGGGCTCAGCGCCGGCACCACCACGTGGGCCTTGGCCAAGGAACTCGTCAACGGGCCGCGCATCACCGTGGTGACCAACTCGGTGCGGATCGCGGACCTGTTCCACCACGGCGCTTCATCGGGGCCGGCCCGCTTCGGCTCCACCGTGATCCTGATCGGCGGCGAGCGCACGCCGTCGGATGCGTTGGTGGGTCCCATTGCAACAGCTTCCCTCAAGCAGCTCCACCTGGACGTCCTCTTCCTGGGTGTTCACGGCATGGACGCGCAGGCTGGTTTCACCACGCCCAACCTGCTCGAAGCCGAGACCGACCGCGCTTTCATGGCATCTGCGCGGAGCACCGTAGTCCTTGCCGATCACAGCAAGTGGGGCGTGGTGGGCATTGCCTCGATCGCGCAGTTGGAAGAGGCCGACGAGCTCATCACTGATTCGCTCCTTGGCGACGATGCGCGCCGGGTGCTGGCCGAGAACGTAGCAAGGCTGAGGATCGCAGGGGCGTAACTTCTCATACCTTGGGTGGACCCCGGCTCGCGGAGTTCAGCCGGTAGACGGACGCTGCGGCGTGGGCTCATTGGCGATGCTGGTCTTATGAACGCCATCCTCCACGCTCAGCAACTCACAAAGCACTACCCCGGCAGCATCGCCCTGGACCACGTCGACTTCATTGCGAACGCCGGTGAATCCATTGCGATCATCGGGCCGTCAGGTTCCGGCAAGACCACCCTTCTGCATTGCCTCGCCGGGATTTTGAGGCCCGACGCCGGCACCATCACCCTCAGCACTCCCACGGCGCCTTTGCGTTTGGACACCTTGGGCGACGCTGCGCTGTCCCGCCTGCGCCGCGAGGAGTTCGGTTTCGTCTTCCAGCAGGGCATGCTCCTGCCGGAGCTGACGGCCGTGGAGAACGTGGCCTTGGCGCTCATGCTGAACGGCACCGATCGCGCTACGTCCGAGTCCCGCGCAGCCGAGTGGCTGGGGGCCCTGGGCCTGGCGGGTATGGAACAGCGCAGGCTGGGCGAGCTCTCCGGCGGGCAGGTCCAGCGTGTTGCCATTGCCCGCGCCCAGGTCACCGGCGCCAGGGTTGTGTTTGCCGATGAGCCTACGGGCGCCTTGGATTCGGCAACGTCCAACGAAGTGTTGGATGTGCTGCTTCGCTCCGTTGCAGCCAACGGGCGCACCTTGCTGGTGGTGACGCACGACCCCAATGTGGCTGCCCGATGCCAGCGTGTGGTGGAGCTGCGTGATGGTCGGATCGTGGCCGACAGCGGCAGCGCGGTTGCCGCTCCCGCCCAGCCAGCTCCTGCAACCACCAGCTTCAAGGGTGCCTTCAATGTCTAGCCTCAGCATGGCCCTGCGCCTCACCCCGTACCTTGCGCGAAGCAGTGGCAGCAGCCTCCGCGAAACCGGCCTTCGCGACGCCGGGCTGCCCATCCTGGCTTTCGGAACGGTCACCGCGCTGCTCCTCACCGTGGCCGGTGGCTCACAGGTTTTCTGGTCCTGGTCAGACGACATCGCCGGCACCTACCAAGCCCTGGCCGTCGTCGCGATGGTCCTGCTCGTCATCCCGCTGCTGACGCTCGGCGCCTCGGCCGCACGACTGGCCGCCCGCCGTCGTGATGACCGCTTGGCATCCTTGCGCCTGTTGGGCGCAAACAGCGCAACAGTGGTCTGGATGACCGTCATTGAGTCCACCGTCCTGGCAGCTGTAGGCGCGGTAGCGGGGGCGGGACTGTACGCCTGCATGGCTCCGTTCCTGGGGCTGATCCAGTTCCGTGGCCAGGCGATCGGGAGCCACGCGTGGTTGTCCGTGCCCTCCATCCTGGGCTGCATCCTGGCGGTCTGCGTCCTTGCCGCGGCGAGCGCGGCGTTGGGCCTGCGGAAGGTTGTGGTGACGCCATTGGGCGTCCGGACCAGGCAAACGGCCGACGGCGCCCATTGGGTTCGTGGACTCATCGCGGCTGTGGTGGTGGTGATCGGAGTGGTGGCGATGGGGATGCTGAGCAGCTTTGGCGCGTTCATTGTGATCATCGCGGTGATGGGTGGCTGCTTCGGTTTGGCACTGCTCGCGCTGAACCTCATGGGCCCTTGGATCCTGAAGCTGCGTGCGTCTTCACAGCTCAAACGCGCCAAGAAACCCGAGCACCTGCTGGCTGCAAGGACCGTGCTGGAGAGTCCCAAGGAATCCTGGCGGCAAGTTGGGGGCGTCGCGATGACCAGCTTTGTGGGTGTCTTCGTCGGGGTGGGCATGGCCGTGGCCGACACCATGGGAGGCAGTGCCGGGGACGAAACCGCCCTGCTGGTCCGGGACATCAATACCGGCGTGATGATCACGCTGCTGGGTTCGTTCCTGATGGTGGCATGCTCAGCCGGGGTGAACCAAGCTGCGGCAGTCCTTGACCGGGCCTCGACGCTGGTGGCCCTGGACCGGGTGGGAATGCCGCGGAAACTGATGGTGGCGGCACGGGTGAAGGCGGTGATGTCGCCGCTGTTCCTGGTGGCCGGAGTCTCTGCGGCCGCTGCCGCCGTCCTCGTCCTGCCCCTGACGGGCGCCGTGCTGTTGACCCAGCCTGTGGTGTTCCTGACCATTGGCGGGGTGTTCGCGGCCGGTTTCCTGCTGGTCCGGCTGGCGGTTGCGGCCGGCACCGCGCAGATCGGCCAGGTGCTGGCCCGCCCGGAGCGCTACGCGAGCATGGGCTCGTAGCCCCCCACTGCCCGCGGAGTCCCCACACTGCCCGCGCCGAGGTGGCATTTGATGACAGTGTTTGCATCAAACATTGTCATCAAATGCCACCTCGGCGGAGCTACTTACAGCCGCACGACTGCCGGATGATCAGCTCGGTGGGGAGGATGTGGTGCTGGAGTTCCTCTCCGCGGTCCTTGCCCACCAGGGCTCGCACCGCCGCCTCGGCCATGGCTTGGACCGGCTGCGCCACAGTGGTCAGGGCAGGCCAGCTGTATTCGGCATCGAGCGAGCCGTCAAAGGACACCAATGCCATATCGTCAGGCACCCGGACCCCTGCTTCATGGAAGGCTCGCAGAATTCCAATGGCCTGCATGTCGTTGCTGGCAAAGATCGCGGTGGGCCGATTGGCCATGGCGAGGAAGCGCTTGCCAACCTCGTAACCGCCTGGCCGGGTGAAGGGGCCGTGCAGCATGGGGCCATCAGGCAATCCGGCGTCACGCAGGGTGGCCAGCCACCCCACTTCGCGGCCGTCCAACTGGTTCCCGGTGTTGGTGCCGATCGCCAGGCCAATGTTGGTGTGTCCGTGCCCGATCAGGTGCTCCACGGCGGCCCGCGCCCCGGCTTCCAGATCCACACCGACGCTGGAGAAACCCGGCGGCGATCCTGCGTTGTTCAGCAGAACAGCGGGGATCTCGGAGGCTTCCAACTCGGTGACATCGGGGTCGAACACGCAACTGGCAAGGAACACGCCATCCACTTGGCGTGCGGCCAGCGTGCGGATGTTCTTGCGTTCACGGGTCAGGCTCCCGTCCGAGTTGGTCAGCACCATCCCGTAACCCAGTTCCGATGCAGCCTCCTCCACGGCATGGGCCAAGTGGGTGAAGAAGGGGTTGGTGTTGTCCGGCACCACTACCCCGATGGTTTCGCTGGAGCCCAGTTTCAAGGCACGTGCTGCGGCGTTGGGGCGGTAGCCGAGGATCCGGATGGCATCGCGCACTTTGGCTTCCGTTGCCGGCGCAACGTTCTTGGGTCCACCGTTCACTACATAGCTCACGACGGCGGTACTCACCCCGGCGTACCGGGCCACGTCTTTGCGTGTTACCGGGCCGCGCGGAGTTTGTACTGCTGTTGTCGTCATGAGGTAAATGCTAGCTAGTCGGCAGGAGCATCACCGAAGTCGCGGATGGGAAGACGCTCACCGCCGCGGAGGGCAGACTCGTGGGCGATGATTCCGGGAAGGGTGAAGCGGGCGGCCACCCAAGCGTTGACCGGCGGGAGGCTGCGGTTGTTCACGGCCGTCACGAAGTCGTCCACCAGGAATTGGTGGCTGCCCTCGTGTCCATTGGGCGCTCCCAGGAATTCCTGTGGGAGCCGTGACTGGTCGTGCACAGGTGCCAGTCCTGAGATGAAGGCATCGCGCAGTTCCGGGGCCACGTCGGCAAGGGATGGATCATCAGCGGACATGGTGGACTTGGTTTCCACCTGCTCGGATACGTCCTCCACGGAGGACTTGTCCTGCCACACCGTGGTGGTTGCCAGTTGCTCAAAGCTGGCTTCGGTGCCGAAGAAGCGGAAGCGCGACTCCCGGATGTGCGAGGGGTAGCCCACGCGGCGCATCTCGTTGGTCCGCATCGCACCGCCGTCGTTCATTTCGAACAGTGCCGTCGCGTTGGAGAAGTCATTGGAGAACATGCTGACGTCTTTGTCGAAGACGCCGTCGCCGCGGTGATCCTTGACGCCAATGCAGCTGACGCTGACCGCGTGGCCCGGCACAGCACCCAGGACGCCGCCGATGGCGTGCGTGGGATAGAGCATGGGCGGGTAGCTGGCGGTCTCCTTCCACCGTTCCCCGCCGCTGTACTGGTAGGCCTCGTAGAAACCGAGGTCCATGTCATGGACGTAGTCGCCCTCGGTATAGAAGATCCGGCCGAATTTGCCGGCCTGGTGCTGCTGCCGGGCGAAGACGGTGGCGGGGTTGTAGTAGCTGGTCTCGCCCATGGCGTAGACCAGTTTCGTCTCGCGGACGGCCTCGATGATGCGCTCGATCTCTTCTTCGGAGATGGCCATGGGAACCGCTGAGTAGACGTGCTTTCCGGCCCGAAGGGCCTGCTCAACCAAGGGGCCGTGCGTCCACCGCTGCGTGAAGATGGCGACAGCATCGACGTCGGACTCCAGCAGTTCCTCAAAGCTGCCGAGGACGCCATCCAAGCCCCAGCGCTCCCGCGCTGCGGCGGCCCGTTCAGGGAGTTCGTCCACTGCGTAGACCTCGCTGACACCGGGGTGGAGCTTGAACAGGTGGGCGAACTGGCTGCCGAACTGCCCGGCGCCCACAACACCTATCGAAAACGTCATTGTTTACCTTTCCTGGGGCCACGGGTGCAGCCGTTTGTTTGTCGCATGACACGTACGGACGAGTTTCGCATCACGATCTACACGAGTCAACAGAAACAACATTTCTGAACATTTCTCATCAAAATCTTGCGTCAGCTCTTGCCAAGTCAAAATCTACTCGTGTAGATTCGCCTCCAGTTGTTACCAGCATCACTCCCACGAAAGGGTCGACGATGACCACGCTTACCAAGAAACCGGACCCGGGGCTCTCCGCCAGGGCACCGAGGAAGTCCCGGAAGCGGGGAAAACCATCCGACGGATTCCGCGGCATCGGAGACCTGAAGGTCGCGCTCTTCTTCATCGCTCCAGCGATGGTCGGATTGATCCTCTTCTACCTCGTCCCCACCATCAGGGGCATCTACCTCAGCTTCACCGAATACAGCATCCTGGGCGACCCGGAATGGATCGGCGCACGGAACTACGAACGCATAGCCAAGGATCCGCTCTTCTGGAACGCCCTGGGCGTCACAGCGGAATACGTGGTGATCAACATTGTCCTTCAGACGGCGTTGGCCCTGGGCCTTGCAATCCTGATGCACCGCGTCGCAAAGTCGACCCTTATCCGCGGCGCGCTCCTGATGCCGTACCTGATGGCTAACGTCATCGCGGCGCTGCTGTGGTTCTGGATGCTGGACTACCAGATCGGCATCATCAACCAGATCATCGAATGGACCGGACTGCCTCGCGTAGCCTTCTTCGGCAGTGAGCAATGGGCCATCCCCACCCAAGCACTCATCAACACTTGGCGGCACATGGGCTACACAGCCCTCCTGATCTTCGCCGGACTCCAGGCCATCCCGAACAGCGTCTACGAGGCCGCCAGCATCGACGGTTCCAAGGCCATGAACACTTTCTGGCGGATCACCCTCCCGCTGCTGCGACCCGTTCTGGTACTGGTCCTGGTAGTAACCGTGATCGGTTCCTTCCAGGTTTTCGACACCGTCGCGGTCACCACGGCCGGCGGTCCCGTCAACGCCACCCGCGTGCTGCAGTTCTACATCTACCAGCGCGCCTTCAACGAACAGGACTTCGGCTACGGATCCGCCCTGGCTGTCATCCTCTTCCTCATCCTCGCCATCGTCGCTTTTATCCAGATGAAATTCCTCCGCGGCAACCAGTCGGACCTGGACTAAGGACACGCCATGACCACTTTCACCTCACCCACGAACGCCGGCCGCCGTCGCCCGCCCAGCCGTCCCTTCAACTGGCGCCGCGCCATCGCACTGACCCTCCTCACCCTGGCCATCGCAGTGAGCATCCTGCCCTTCTACTGGGTGCTGCGCACAGCTCTTTCCTCCAACGGCTCCCTCGCCGCGAACTCCGCCAACCTGCTGCCGGCAGACTTCAACCTGGGCGCGTTCAAGCGGGTCTTCGGCCTCCAGAGTGCCTCCGAAGCCATCGCAGAAGGAGGCTCGGGCGCTTCGATCAACTTCTGGCAGTACCTGTGGAACTCGCTGCTCTTCTCCGGCATCACCACAGCCTGTGCGGTGTTCTTCAGCTCAATGGCCGCCTATGCTTTCTCCCGCCTGCGGTGGAAGGGGCGCGACGCGGTCTTCTCCCTGTTCCTTGCCACCATGCTGGTTCCGCCGATCTTCACCGCCTTGCCCAATTTCCTGCTCATCAAGAACCTGGGCCTGCTGAATTCCATGCTCGGCCTCGTGCTGCCGTACCTCTTCATGACACCGTTCGCGATCTTCTTCATGCGCCAGTTCTTCCTGAACATGTCCAGGGAAGTTGAAGAAGCTGCAATGCTCGACGGCGCCAAGCACTGGCGGATCTTCTTCCAAATCATCATGCCCAACGCCGCAGCCCCGATCGCGACCTTGGCGCTGCTGACCTTCATGGGTCAGTGGAACGAATACTTCTGGCCCCTGCTCGTAGGCACTTCCGAGGAATCCCGGGTGCTCACTGTGGGACTGGGAGTCTTCAAATCCCAGTCCCCGCAAGGCGCGCCGGACTGGTCCGGGCTTATGGCCGCAACGCTCGTGTCCGCCACGCCCGTTCTGATCCTCTTCGCCATCTTCGGCAAACGGATCGTCAACTCCATCGGCTTTAACGGCACCAAATAACTTTCTCCACCTCCCCTCACGCGGAAACCGGCATATGTCGGCACGCACCCATCCCGTCCTGAAAGGACCAACCATGATGAACAAGAAGGCAATCGGCGCCGTCGCCGTCGCAGCTGCCGCCGTCCTCGCACTGTCCTCCTGCTCGGGCGGAAACTCCGGAGGCAGCTCCGGCGGAGACTCTGCCAAGGGTGAGATCAGCTACTGGCTCTGGGACGCCAACCAGCTCCCTGCCTACCAGCAGTGCGCCACCGACTTCACCAAAGCCAACCCGGACATCACCGTCAAGATCACCCAGACCGGTTGGGACGACTATTGGTCCAAGCTCACCAACGGCATGGCCTCCGGCACTGCACCGGACGTCTTCACGGACCATCTTTCCAAGTACCCGGACTTCCTCAAGACCAAGCAGCTGGTGGCCTTGGATGACGCCATCACGAAGGACAACGTGGACCTTTCCCAGTACAACGAGGGCCTGGCGGACCTCTGGGTGGGCCAGGATGGCAAGCGCTACGGCCTGCCCAAAGACTGGGACACCGTGGCACTGTTCTACAACCAGAAGATGGCCGCCGACGCCGGCATCACCCCGGAACAGATGGGCTCCCTGACCTGGAACGCGCAGGACGGCGGTACGTACGAGAAGGCAATTGCCCACCTCACGGTCGATAAGAACGGCAAACGCGGCGACGAAGCCGGCTTCGACAAGGACAATGTTGCCGTTTACGGCTTGGGCCTGCCGGGCTCCGATGCCGAGAACGCCGGCCAGACGCAGTGGAGCTACCTGTCCGCCACCACTGGCTGGACCACCACAGACAAGAACCCGTGGGGCACCCACTTCAACTACGACGACAAGAAGCTCCAGGACACCATCGACTGGTGGGCCTCGCTCGCCGCGAAGGGCTACATGCCCAAGCTTGAAACCACCGTTGGCGCCAACGCCGCCGACAGCTTCGGCGCAGGCAAGGCCGCCATCAACAGCAATGGCTCATGGATGATCGGCCAGTACACCAGCTACAAGGGCATCGACCTCGGCATCGCCCCCACACCCCAGGGCCCCGAAGGCAAGCGCGCCTCCATGTTCAATGGCCTGGCCGATTCCGTGTGGGCCGGTACCAAGAAGAAGGACGCCGCCATCAAGTGGGTGGAATACCTTGGCTCCACCGCTTGCCAGGACGTCGTGGCCTCAAAGGCTGTCGTGTTCCCGGCCATTACCACTTCCTCCGAGAAGGCCGCAGACGCCTTCAAGGCCAAGAACGTAGACGTCAGCGCCTTCACCCAGCATGTGAAGGACAAGACCACCTTCATGCTCCCGATCACGGACAACGCCTCCAAGGTTGCTGGAATCATGAAACCAGCCGTGGACGCGGTGATCGCCGGCAAGGCCCCGGCCAGTTCGCTGACAGCCGCCAACGAGCAAGTCAACGCGCTCTTCGCGAAGTAACAACCACCCCCCGTTGTGGGGCCCGCTCTGCGCACTCTGACGCCCCTCAGGCGCGCAGAACGGGCCTCACAACTCTTTCGTCCAGGGCCCGAAGCCCACCCCAGCTGAAAGTGACTCAACAACATGCACCCGCTCCATCTCCGTTCCGCAGGTACCAGCCTGGTGATCAGCACCCATCATGGAGAGGCTGAGATAACCCACTGGGGAGCAGACTTGGGCGAGACCCTGCCGGACCTGTCCATCCTTAACGAGCCCATCCCGCCGTCCTCCATCGACGCCAACGTTCCTGCCGGGCTCCTCCCTCAGGCATCGTCGTCATGGCAGGGCCGCCGCGGTCTGCGTGGGCACCGCATCACCGACGGTGTACCCGGTCTTGATTTCTCAGTACGCCTTCGCGTGGTGAGTGCGACGACGGACGGCACCACCGCCGTCGTGCTTCAATCGGACGCCGACGCCGGCATCACGGTGACCAGCAACCTCACCTTGCATCCGGGCGGGCTTCTGGAACTCAGGCATACGGCCACCAACGATGGCACGTCGCCGTTCCAGGTGGACGAATTGGCCACCATGCTCCCGGTGGCGCCGGAC
The DNA here is from genome assembly GCF_007786235.1 of Paenarthrobacter nitroguajacolicus. Taxonomy (GTDB): domain Bacteria; phylum Actinomycetota; class Actinomycetes; order Actinomycetales; family Micrococcaceae; genus Arthrobacter; species Arthrobacter nitroguajacolicus_A. The sequence continues at coordinate 66,012 of NZ_VNFK01000023.1, forward strand.
GCCGTCGAACTTTTGGACCTGACGGGGCGCTGGTGCCGTGAGCGGCACCCGCAGCGACGGGCGATCCAGCAAGGAACCTGGGTCCGCACCGGCCGCCACGGCCGCACAGGCCATGATTCGTCGTTGCTTCTTGCGGCCGGGACCGCGGGCTTTGGCAACCGTCACGGCAAGGTCTGGGCCACGCACCTGGCGTGGAGCGGCAATCATGAGCAGTTCGCGGACAACGTAGCCGACGGCCGCACGATGGTGGGTGGCTCGGAGTTGCTGGGACCGGCCGAAGTGGTGCTGCAGCCGGGTGAAAGCTACACCACTCCTGCACTGTTTGCTGCCTACTCAGATCGGGGCTTGGATGGGATCACGGAGGCGTTCTACAGCTGGTTCCGCTCGCGGCCGAACCATGTGGTCAAGCCGCGCCCAGTGGTCCTCAACACCTGGGAAGCGGTCTACTTCGACCACGATCTGGACACGCTGATCGAGCTGGCCGAGTCGGCTGCGGACCTTGGGGTCGAACGTTTCGTGCTCGACGACGGCTGGTTCCGGGGGCGTCGATCCGACAACGCCGGTCTGGGCGACTGGTACGTGGACGAGACCATCTGGCCCGACGGCCTGACTCCGCTCATCGACGCCGTGACGTCCCGCGGCATGGAGTTCGGCCTGTGGGTGGAACCGGAAATGGTGAACGTTGATTCGGACGTTGCCAGGGCGCATCCCGAGTGGATCGTTGGCCCTTCCGCTGCTTCGTACAAGGACGGCGGCCGGCTTCCGTTGGAGTGGCGGCAGCAGCACGTCATAGACCTGGTCAACCCGGAAGCGTGGCAATACATCTACGACCGGATCGACAGCCTTCTGCGTGAAAACACCATCAGCTACCTTAAATGGGACCAGAACCGCGACCTTCTGGAGCATGGTCATGCCGGGCGCGCCTCGGTCCATGAGCAGACCTTGGCCGCCTACCGATTGTTCGATGCCCTCCGCGCGGCCCACCCGGGTGTTGAGATCGAGAGCTGCTCCTCCGGTGGCGCACGTGTGGACCTCGGAATCCTGGAACGGACCGACCGGGTGTGGGCTTCGGATTGCAACGATGCCCTGGAGCGCCAAACCATCCAACGCTGGACCGGAATGGTGGTCCCCCCGGAGCTGGTGGGCGGCCACATCGGCCCCACCACCTCACACACCACGGCCCGCACGCACGATCTGTCATTCCGCGCCATCACGGCCTTGTTCGGTCACTTCGGCTTGGAGTGGGATGTCCGCGAGGTCCAGGGCGCCGAGCGCGATGAACTCAAGCGCTTCATCGCTTTGTACAAGGAGCACCGCGGGCTGATCCACTGTGGACGGATGGTGCGCTCCGATGTACCGGACGAGTCGCTGATGGTGCACGGCGTAGTTGCGGAGACTTCGGCGCCCGGTGAAACAGCTGCACTTTTCGCCGTGGTGAAGACCCGCACAGGCTTCGCCGAACACGTGGGGCGGGTGGCCATTCCGGGGCTCGATCCCGCATGTTCGTACCGTGTGGAGGCGATCTTCCCCTCGCCGGGCGACGCCGACTACGGGCACGCGTTCATTGAGGCCAAGCCGGCACCGTGGTTGGCTTCCGGGGCAGAGGCTACCGGACGTTTCCTGGGCGAAGTGGGGCTTCCCATGCCCGTCCTGCACCCCGAGCACGCCATCCTGCTGCGGCTCACCGCCCTCTGACCCTCTCTCACATCCCGAGCGTTTCCGGGGAACCGTCTCTCACATTCCGACGGTTCCCCGAGAACGCTCCGGCACTTCTAGATGTAGTGTCCCGGCAGGTTGGTGACACGGGATTGATGTGACGCAATAAGAGGACCTCCGGGTGTTGTGTGGTGCTTG